>JACKNE010000010.1 GCA_024235035.1 Gammaproteobacteria bacterium | reverse complement strand
TGCCCGGACTGGATCGAGAGGAGATTCGGCGTTGGTACAACGGTTATCGCTGGCTGGGCGAGGCCGTCTACAACCCCTTTGATGTGCTGCTGTTGTTCGATAAGCGCCAATTCCGTCCCTGGTGGTTTGAGACCGGTACGCCGACGTTTTTAATCCGTCTGCTGACTGAGCGTCAGACCTGGTTGCCCACACTAGGCGCACTGACCTCAGACGCCGAATTATTAGCCACCTTCGATGTGGACGACCTGCCCAGCGAAGCGCTGCTGTTTCAAGCAGGCTATCTCACCATTGCCGAGGAAGAATGCCTGGGAGGCACGTATTTCTATCGTCTGCGCTTTCCCAATCACGAGGTCTATCAAAGCACTTACAATAGCCTGTTGCGCGCCTGGACCGGGAATGCCCAGGCCGAGGTGCAAAATCGGCGCAATCTGTACCGGTTGCTGCAAAACCATGACCTCCCGGCTCTTCAAGCTCTATTTCAAGCGTTTTTCGCGACCATCCCGCACCAGTGGTACGACAACAATCCAATCAGCCGCTACGAAGGCTATTACGCCAGCGTGTTCTACAGCTACTTCGCCGCCCTGGGACTGGATATCCTCCTGGAAGACGCCACGAATCACGGGCGCATCGACATGACGGTGAAATTTCCGGGGCGGATTTATCTGTTCGAGTTCAAAGTGGTGGAACTGACCCCAGAAGGGCGGGCCTTGCAGCAATTGAAAGACAAAGGCTATGCCGAGAAATATCGGGCGTTAGGTCAGCCCATTCACCTCATCGGGGTGGAATTCAGCCGCACCAGCCGTAATGTGATCGGATTCGAGGTGGATACGGTTTAGAAGCTCTTCTCCATTAGCGAGCGTACCTTGAGCACGTCCGCTATTGGTTATAGTGTTAGGCTGGAGTCCAGTCAAAGAACCCGCGAGGCGTCAAACTATGCAGCGTTTGCAGATCCGCCACCTGACCATTTATGAATTCTCCAGCCCGGTGACGCTTCAATCGCACCGCTTGCTGATCCGGCCACGCGAAGGACATGATGTCCGCATCGAATCTTCGACGCTGAAGATTTCACCCGCCCATCGCGTCAAGTGGCATCGGGATGTCTTCGACAATTCAGTCGCTGTGGTCAGTTTTCCAGAAATCGCACAACGGCTGGCGATCGACAGCGAAGTCGTCATCCAGCATTACGAGGAAGCGCCACTCGATTTCATCGTCGACGATTACGCCGTCGATTATCCATTCGAGTACCGTAAGGAAGAGCAAGTCGATCTGGCGCCCTTCCAGCAACCGGTTTATCCCCATCAGCAATCAGCGTTGCGCGACTGGCTGGGAGGTCTGAATCTGACGCAGGGCAAGGTAGAAACCTATGTGCTGCTGGATCGCTTGAACCGAATCATCACCGGAGAGTTTCAGTATCGAGTCCGCGAGGAACCAGGGGTGCAATCGCCAATAGAGACCTTGAACATCCGCAGCGGTTCCTGCCGTGACTACGCCACGCTGCTCATTGAAAGCTGCCGCTTCCTTGGCTTGGCGAGTCGATTTGTCAGCGGTTATTCGCATGTCCCTGGACTTGGAGCGGGCGGCGCGGCGACCCACGCTTGGGCGGAAGTGTATTTGCCGGGTCCGGGCTGGAAAGGCTTCGATCCAACGGCGGGCGAGTTGACCGGCAACCGACATATCCCTGTCGCTGTCGCCCGTCACCCGGAAATGGCTCCACCCGTCGCTGGCAGTTTCATTGGACCAAAAGGGCTGATTCCAACTCTGCAAGTCGAAGTTCAGGTCACGGCGCTTTGAAGGATTTCACATAGTTGGTCCGCGGTCTTCGTCCATTCCTGACCTCCCTCGGCGACCTCTTTCTTTGCTATGGTCTGCTCATAATCGCAAGTCGACCAGCAGGTCGATGACAATTTTCCTACAATAATGCTCTGAAATATCCTCCCGCTTGATTGTTTCGCTCAATCTCAGAGAACCTTGGTATGGAAGATTCCAGTTTTTGGTTAATCGGCTTCAGCGCCCTCGTGGCGATCGTGTTACTCGCGGTGCTGGCGGGTAGGCGGCGTATGTCGGCAAGACCGTTGCCGGACCAGCCACCGATGATGGACGCAGCGGCCGCTGCGCCGAAGACTTTCCCCACGATCGACGCAGCGATTGCCGTCGCCATCGCTGCCGCAGTCAATGCCACCACTCCCGGCGCACGGGTCACTCGAATCGAAAAAGAATTCTAAATTCATGGAGCTATCATGATTTTTGCCCCTACTCCGAAAAATATTCGCGTTATCCTGACCGCGTTTTGTGGCGACGCACACGGTAGTCCATTCCGCGTCAACGATTGGCTTCCCGCCATGCAGGCCGCCGCGATGATGGGTGTCCATCATTTCGAATTCGGCGGCGCTCGCTACCAAACAGCCTGTTTCCAAGCCGGCGAAGATCCGTTCCTCGGTATGGACCGGATGCGCGAAGCGGTCGGCCCCGAGATCGACCTGCAAGTTCTCACCCGCTCAATCTGCGGTGTGACTCTGCATCCACAGCGGCTGACGATGTTGGAGAAGCAGGCCCGGTTGCTGAAAAAGCACGGCGCCACGGTCGCCCGCAATATCGATTTCATGAATGATATAAGCAACTTATCAAAAACAGGCAAACCGATCGTCGATGCTGGGATGCATCATCAGGTCTGCGTCGCGATGATGGGCCTGCCCTACTCCACCCAATCAACTCACACGCCTGAGTCCTATGTTCAGGTCGTTCAGAAACTCCTGGAGTCCGGCCTGCATTTTGATTCAGTCTGCATGCAAGACGCCTCCGGGACCACCAGCCCCCATAACTGTTACGAAACCGCCAAAGGCATCAAGAGAATCCTGCCGCCCGAGATTCCGCTATCCATGCACACTTGCGATACGGCGTCGATGGCGGTGGCCTGCTACATGGCGGGCATTGCCGGCGGCGTGGACAGCATCGATCTGTCGGTTCGACCGTTGGCTGCCGGCGTCATGCAACCGGATGTGCGCTCGATGGCCCGCGCCCTTCAGAGCACCGGTTACTCGCTCGATATGGATATGCGCAACATGGACGAATTGGAGAAACTGCTCGATGCAGGACTCCAAGATTCTGCACTCGATCCGGTGACCACTGCGCCTGATGCGCGAGTAGTCAACTTCCCGATATCAGGCGACGCCATCGGCCCTCATCTCCAAAGCATGGTCAAAGCCGGCCTCATGCAACGTTACCACGAGGTGCTCGCTGAGGGTCCCGAGGTGATGCGGGCCGGCGGCGTCTGGACCAGCGCCGCCCCCGGTAGTCAGCATTACTGGTCGCAGGCGGTGAATAATGTGCTGCATGGCCGCTGGCAACGAATCGACGCGGGTTACGGCCATTCGATACTGGGTTATCTTGGCCGCCCACCGCAAGCCTCGAACCCGGAGGTGGTCAAGATCGCCGCCGAGCAACTCGAACTCAATCCTTGCGCCGGCGATCCGCTGGAGCAAGCGCCGGATCATCTCGCCGCTGCCGAAGCCATGCTGCGCGAGCAGGGGTTGCCGTTGACCGATGAAAACCTGTTCCTGGTGGCTTCGAGCATCGCGCCTGGCGAGAATGAGCAATTGAATGCAGGTATGCGCTGGTTGACCGGCCACTTCGAAACCGGCCCATCACTGGATGCCCAGGAAAGCGCGGATAGCGAAACGCTGCTCGTTCCGGCCCCAGCGATTTTGGAAGATCCCACCCCAGAAACGACGACGCCCCCGGACAGCACGCCGGTGCTTCCAGCCCCCAGCGCTGAACCCGAACCAGCTTCGATGGCCATTGCTTCCTTTTTCACCGCACCGGTGACCACGCAGTGCACGGTGATCGAAGGGGACGTGATGCGCATCTTCCGCGTCACGATCGAGCCACCCAAATGACCGGCATAGAATGGACATCTCGCCTGTTCATGTTGATTTTCAACATCATAGCGATTTCTGATTGCAAACTCGGATTCCTTGCCTGGGCGACTTCGTCGCAAGATCGGCCACGTTAATCCATCGGTTAAAAAGCCAGATTAAACTGGATCTCTTCCATCTATCCGTTTAAGGAAATCTCGACCCATGTCTCAGCATCCCACCATCAGTATCGGTGTTCTGACCAGCGGCGGCGACGCCCAAGGCATGAATGCCGCCGTCCGCGCTGTCGTTCGCACTGCACTCCAGGAAGGCGCTGCCGTCCATGCCATCTACGAAGGCTATCAAGGCATGGTGGACGGCGGTGACCGCGTTCGACCTCTGTCCTGGGACGACATGGGCAGCGTTCTGCACCGAGGTGGTACGGTCATCGGTACGGCCCGCTGCCCGGCGTTTCGCGAACGGGAAGGTCGCCGACGCGCCGCGCGTAACCTCCTCCAGTGCGGCATCGACCGGTTGGTGATCATCGGCGGCGATGGTAGCCTGACCGGCGCCAACTTGTTTCGTCAGGAATGGCCGGAATTGCTGAGCGAACTGGTCGAGGCTGGAGAGATCGATGTAGCGACCGCTCAGGCGCATCCAGCGTTGATGATCGTCGGTCTGGTGGGGTCTATCGACAACGACATGGTCGGCACCGACATGACCATCGGCGCCGATTCCGCCTTGCACCGAATCACCGAAGCCATCGATGCGCTGACCAGCACCGCCGCCAGCCATCAGCGCAGCTTCGTGGTCGAGGTGATGGGTCGGCATTGTGGCTACCTGGCGCTGACCAGCGCCATCGCCGGCGGCGCTGACTATGTGCTTATCCCCGAATATCCTCCGATGGAAGGTTGGGAAGGCCGCATGTGCGAGTTGTTGCGTCATGGCCGGGCCGCCGGTCGCCGCGACAGTATCGTCGTGGTGGCTGAAGGCGCGACCGATCGGGCCGGCCATCGCATCAGCGGTGACTATATCCGCCAGGTTCTGGAAGAACGGCTGGGCGAAGATACGCGCGTGACCATTCTCGGTCATGTCCAGCGTGGCGGCACGCCCAGCGCCTATGATCGCTGGATGAGCACCCTGGTTGGCCACGCAGCGGTTCAGGAGCTGTTGGCGGCCACGCCGGACAGCGAGCCACAACTCATCGGCGTCCGCTATAACCGGGTGCGACGGTTACCCTTGATGCAATGCGTCGAACAGACCCGGGCAATAGCCCGGACCATCGCCGAACAGGATTACGTCAAGGCCGTAGAGCTGCGCGGCGGCAGCTTTACCGAGATGACCAAAACTTTCAGGGCCATGGCCGAAGCGCTGCCCAGCGTGACGCCGCCGGTTCGTCCGCGCCGGATCGCCGTATTGCATGGCGGCGGCTTGGCGCCGGGCATGAATACCGCTGCGCGGGCTGCCGTGCGTCTGGGTCGTGATCGCGGGCATGTCATGCTGGGAGTCCGTGGCAGCTTTGCCGGACTGGTCGATGGGCGCATCGAGGAACTCACCTGGGGCGACGTCGAGGGTTGGACTGCGCTGGGTGGGGCTGAACTGGGCGCCAGCCGGCAAACTCCCACGACCGAACAGCTTTACGCCGTGGCCCGCTCGCTGGAAACCCACGGGGTCGATGCCTTGATGGTCATCGGCGGCTGGAAGGCTTACCAGGCATTGCATCGGCTAGACAGTGAGCGGGAACGCTATCCGGCCTTCAAGATTCCGATGGTCTGCCTACCGGCCACCATCGACAACAACCTGCCAGGATCGGATTTGAGCATCGGCGCCGACACCGCCCTCAACGTCATCGTCGAAGCGCTCGATCGCATCAAGCGATCGGCGATGGCGGCGCGACGCTGCTTCGTGGTCGAGGTCATGGGTCGGCATTGCGGTTATCTGGCCATGATGAGCGGCTTGGCGGGTGGCGCCGAACGTATTTACCTGCCCGAGGAGGGCATCACCCTCAAGGATTTGCAGACCGATGTGGAGCAGATGATCGACAGCTTCCAGGGTGGGCGGCGCTTCTATTTGACGATCCGGAACGAATATGCCAATGCGCAATACACGACGGATTTTCTGGCCCGCTTGTTCGAAGAGGAAGGCAATCACCTGTTCGATGTGCGCCAAGCGGTGCTAGGCCATATTCAGCAAGGCGACAATCCCTCGCCGTTCGACCGGATTCTCGCCACCCGACTGGCGGCCTATGGCATCGACTTTCTCACTGGGGAATTGGAGCGCAGTTCGGCGGGAGGCGCGTTTATCGGTTTGACCGAAGGCAAGTTGGCCACTTTCCCCATCAAGCAGATGACGGACATGGTCGATGTCGTCAACCGGCGGCCATTGAAACAGTGGTGGCTGGAACTGCGCTCGGTCATCCAAGCCATGTCGCATCCCAACGTCGGACACTGAATCGGCTATAGTCCGCGACCGGGTAGGCTGCGTATAATTGCCCGATGCAAGAACTCACGACGATTCAACTCCTGATCGTGCTGGCGCCGCCACTGCTGCTGGCGATCACCCTGCATGAAGTGGCCCACGGCTGGGTGGCGTTGCGCTGTGGCGACGCCACCGCCCAATCCCAAGGCCGACTCAGCCTCAACCCATTGCGCCACATCGACCCGATTGGCACAGTGCTAGTGCCGGCCCTGTTAGCTATTTTCGGTGGCTTCATCTTCGGTTGGGCCAAGCCGGTGCCGGTCAATTACCATCGTTTGCGCCAGCCCAAACGCGACATGGCGCTGGTGGCGCTGGCCGGTCCCAGCGCCAATTTGATCATGGCGCTGGGCTGGGCGCTGATGATGACCATCGGCTACCACTTGCAAGCCGAGCTGCCCTGGCTGGGCAACCCCTTGCTGATGATGGGCGCAGCCGGTATCGACGTGAACGTCATGTTGGGCGTTCTTAACCTGGTGCCGGTCCCACCGCTGGATGGCTCGCGGGTGCTGGCCGGTATCCTGCCGAATCGCGCGGGCGAGATGATGGCGCGAATGGAGCCTTATGGGTTGATCATCCTGGTGGCGCTGCTGGCGCTCGGCCTGTTCAACGCCCTGATGCCGATCGTCAACGGCATCCGCCATTTCATCCTGACCTTGTTCTTCTTCTGATCTCATTCGAGCTTATGGCCGTTATCCCATGGAAATCACGCTGACCGGTATCACGACTACCGGAACCCCACACCTGGGCAACTATGTCGGTGCGATCCTGCCGGCCATCGAAGCCAGCCGCCGCCAGGACGTGCAATCGTTCTACTTCCTGGCGGACTATCACGCTCTGGTCAAATGCCAGGACCCGGCGCTGGTCCACCGCTCCCGTCTGGAAGTCGCCGCGACCTGGCTGGCCCTCGGCTTGGATGTCGAAAACGTCATCTTCTACGCCCAAACCGACATCCCGGAAATCCTGGAGCTGACCTGGATCATCACCTGCGTGACCGCCAAGGGACTGATGAATCGCGCCCATGCCTACAAGGCGGCGGTCGCCGAGAACATGGCCGATCCGGACAAGGACCCGGACAAGGGTGTCAGCATGGGCCTGTTTTGCTACCCGATCCTGATGGCGGCGGACATTCTCATGTTCAAGGCGAGCAAGATACCGGTCGGCAAGGACCAGATTCAGCATCTGGAAATGGCCCGTGACATCGCCGCCCGTTTCAACCACCTGTACGGCGAACATTTCGTCCTACCCGAGGCAGTGGTAGAAGAAAGAGCGGCGGTGCTGGTTGGGCTGGACGGGCGCAAGATGAGCAAGAGCTATGGCAACACCATCCCGCTGTTCGAGCCGGAAAAAGCGCTGCGCAAGCTGGTGATGCGGATCAAGACCAACTCATTGCCGCCGGAAGCCCCCAAGGACCCCGACACCTGCACCCTGTTTCAGATTTATCAAGCGTTCGCGACGCTGGAAGAAGCGGCGGCGCTGCGCGAACGCTACGCGCAGGGCATCGCCTGGGGCGAGATGAAGCAACTGTTGTTCGAGTATTTGAACACCCGATTGAGTGAACCTCGTCAACGCTATCAGGAACTGATCCAAACACCAGATCACATCGAGCAGATTCTCAAGCGCGGCGCGGCGCGGGCGCGAGAATACAGCGCGCCGTTCTTGCAGGAATTGCGGCGGGCGGTAGGGATTCAGCCGTTGGGTCACCGGTAAGGGTCGCCTCTCCAGGTAGGTTGGTGCTGAGTGCAGCGAAGCCCAACAAATTTCTCAATTTCAATCGGTTGGGCTTCGTTTCTCAGCCCAACCTACTCAACTAACAGCGGCGCTGGTTTCAGCACCACGGCGCTGAGCGGCGGCAAATCGAGCACCAGCGAGAAGGGAAAACCATGGCTGGAAAATTCCTCGGCCTGGGCCGCGCCGCCCGGCAGCGTCAAGCCGGAACCGCCATACTCCCGAGCATCGCTGTGCAACAACTGCCGATACTCCACCGGATACGGCACACCGATCCGATAATGCGGACGCGGCATATCGGAGAAATTCAGCACGCATAGCAGCACATCGCGCGGATCGCGGGCCTTGCGCTGGAAAGCCAGCACGTTGGTCTCTGCCCCATTGGCATCCAACCAGCCAAAACCGGCGCCGTGAAAATCCATCTGATGCAAGGCTGGCTCCCGCGCATACAGTTTGTTCAACGCCGCGACGAAACGCTGTAAGGCCTGGTGTGGCGGCAAGCGCGATTGTTTCCAATCCAACTCCCCATCGTGATTCCACTCGCCCGGCTGGCCGAATTCCCCCCCCATGAACAGCAACTTCTTGCCGGGGTGCCCGTACATGAAAGCATACAACAAGCGCAAGTTGGCGAATTGCTGCCGCTCGTTACCAGGCATCTTGCCCAGCAGCGATTTCTTCAGATGCACGACCTCATCGTGCGATAGCGACAGGATGAAGTTTTCATTGAAGGCGTAAACGATGCTGAAAGTCAGCTTGTCGTGATGGTAGCGGCGATGCACCGGCTCATTCTTCAGATAGGACAGCACATCATGCATCCAGCCCATGTTCCATTTGAAGCCAAAGCCCAGCCCGCCGACATCGGTCGGTCGCGACACATTCGGCCAGGCGGTAGACTCTTCGGCGATCATCATCACGCCAGGGAAGCGAGCGTGCACGACTGCGTTGGTGTGCTTGATGAACTCGATCGCCTCCAGATTCTCGTTGCCGCCGTACTTGTTGGGAATCCAATCTTTCTTGGAATAATCCAGGTACAGCATGGAGGCCACCGCATCGACCCGCAGCCCGTCGAAGTGGAAGGTGTCCAGCCAGTACAAAGCGTTGGCGATCAGGAAATTCTCCACCTCGTGGCGGCCATAGTTGAAGATCAATGTCCCCCAGTCGGGATGTTCGCCTTGGCGCGGGTCGGCGTGCTCGTAAACGCAGGTGCCATCGAACCAAGCCATGGCGTGGGCGTCTTTCGGGAAATGCGCCGGCACCCAATCGAGAATGACGCCGATCCCGTTCTGGTGGCAGCGGTCGATCAACTCCATCAGATCGTCCGGGCGACCGAAACGGGCGGTCGGCGCGTAGAAGTTGGAGATCTGATAACCCCAGGAGGGACCGTAGGGATGCTCGGCCAGCGGCAGAAATTCGATATGGGTGAAGCCCATCTCCAGCACATAGGGAATCAACTGATCGGCCAATTCCCGGTAAGAGAGGAAGGTTCCATCCGGCTGGCGTCGCCAGGAACCGGCATGCACCTCGTAAATCGCCACTGGCTGCGCCCAAGCACTGGTGCGCGCCCGCCGCTGCATCCACTCGCCATCGCGCCAGGCATGTTTGCCGGCCTGATCGTAGACCACGCTGGCGGTGCCGGGCGGCGTCTCGGTATGGAAAGCCACCGGATCGGTTTTCAGGAAAATATTGCCGTTGCGGGCCAGGATTTCGAACTTGTACAAATCGCCTTCGGCCAAGCCGGGCACGAACAGCTCCCAAATCCCCGAGCCGGGCCGCAAGCGCATCGGATGGCGACGCCCATCCCAATGGTTGAAGCCGCCGACGACGCTGACCCGCTGGGCGTTAGGCGCCCAGACTGCGAAGTTGACGCCGCGCCGGCCATCGACTTCGCTAGGGTGCGCGCCTAGATTCTGGTAAATCTGGTAATGGTTCCCCTCAGCGAACAGATGGCAGTCCTGGTCGCTGAGCATCGAGAAGGTGGTCGCGTAAGGATCAGCGAAAGTATGAAACTGGCCATGCTCCGTGGCGCCGAGTTGGTAACGGAACGGTTCCGAGCCGGCGACCACGATCGTTTCAAACAGCCCGCCGGCATACAGCGGCGGCAGAGGATACAGCCGTTGCGGATGATCATCAGGCAATAGGTAAGGCGATTCCGCATCCGGCAGGAAGGCGCGCACGACCTGCAGACCCGGCTCGTCGAGTGGATGCGGCCCCAGCAGTGCATGGGGATGGGCATGCCGCCCTTGCACCAAAGCGTCACGCTCGGGCGCGCTCAGGGTGGGTTGCGGCGATGGTTCCGTCAACAGGCATGGCAACGTTGCGACGCTTGGCTGTCTTTCCAGCCGAGCGGCAAAGGTACGCGCATCGGTGCGCAGTGCGTCCACATGATAGACCTGCCGCCAGAATTGCGCGTTGGCCGCCAGAAAATTGCGAATTTCGGGCCGTTCCAGATTGAAGGCCAGGCTTTCGGGCTGACCCGGCACGTCCACATCGTAAATCCGGGTCCCATCGAACCAGGTCAATTCCTGACCCTCACGCGGGATCAGAGGCGGAATCCAGTCGAGAATCACCCCGATTTGGTGTTGGTGACAGGCGTCGATGAACGCCATGAATTCCTCCGGTCGGCCATGGCGTGGATTGGGCGCAAAGTAGCTGGCGACGGTTTCGCCGGGCGCCCAGAAGGCCAGTTCGACGTGCGTACACCGCCATGCCGACAATTGCGGCAAAAGGTGATCTTGCAACTGACGGTAGCTGGTGTTCTCGTCGAGTGTGACTCGATGTATGGCGACGGGCAGCGTCCAAGCGGGCGTTTCCGCGGCTCGCGCCATCCAGGCGGCATCGGCCCAGGCGTGGAGATGCTGAAGGTCGCAGACGAATGCGGCAGTGCTAGGATAGACCTCGGCTTGCCATGCCAATGGGTCGGTCTTGAGGAACGCCGCGCCTTCAGCGTTGCGAATCTCGAATTTGTATAGATCGCCGGGGCCGATGCCCGGCACGAAGACTTCCCAGACGCCGCAGGTATGGCGTTCCATGAGATGCCGGCGTCCGTCCCACTGATTGAAGGTGCCTACCACGCTGACCCGGCTGGCATGGGGCGCCCACAAGGCGAAATTCACCCCGACGACTCCGCCCTTAGTGGTGGGATGCGCGCCCAGTCGGTTGTAGAGGGCGCTGAGCGTGCCTTGTTGCAGCGCCTGATTCTCGGTTTCGGTGAAGGAGGTGCTGCGAATGGCGTAGGGATCATGAAAGGTGAAGGTATGGCCGTCGGCTTCGACCGCCATCAATTGATAATCCAGGTTCATCACGCCCGGCAGGTGGATGGCGAACAAACCGTCCGGATGCAGCCGTTGCATTTCGCGCTTACCGGGTCCCTCGGTTGGTAATACGTAAGCGCGTTCGGCCTGCGGTAGAAAAGCGCGAATGGTCAGCGTCCGCTCTCGGCTGTCGTAGTGGGGTCCTAGGAGTCTGTCGGACATAGTGCTGAGGTGGATTAGAATAACTCAAGCGCGCTGGACCCTGGAACGAAGGTGACCCCTCATGAGTAACCAATTTCTGGAGATTGACCGTAGTGAACCAATCACCCTACCGGGGGAGATGGAGGGCTGGCTAACGGGGAACGACTTAGCGCGGTTTATCGTGGAAGTGGTGGAGACGCTGGATACCGGGGAGATCGAAGCAGTGTACCGGGGTGGTGGGAGTGCGCCCTACCTGCCGAAGATGCTGCTGGCGCTATTGTTTTACTGCTATGTCAAAGGGATTTTCTCCAGCCGCAAGATCGAGCGGGCGACCTATGAACTCATCCCGGTGTTGTACATCACCGGCGGAACGCATCCGGATCACGATAGCATCAACACGTTTCGGCGGCGGTTTTTACCGCAAATGGAAGGCTTGTTTCTGCAAATTCTGGTGCTGGCGGAAGGGCTGGGGGTGTTGAAGTTGGGAGACGTGAGCTTGGACGGCACCAAGATCATGGCCAACGCGAGCAAACATCATGCAATGAGTTGGGGCTATGCGGAACAGTTGGAGCAACAATTACGGGCGGAAGTGCAGACCTTGCTGGCGCGGGCGACGGCGGGAGATGGAGCCGAGGACGAGCGGGTGGATCTGCCGGAGGAACTGCAACGGCGAGAGGACCGGCTGACCAAGATTGCCGAAGTGAAGGCCGAGATCAGCCGACGGGCGGCGATACGGGATGCCGACGAACAGGCGGCCTACGAAGCGAACCTGGCGGAACGCGCGGCCAAGGAAGTGGCGCGAGGTCGGAAGCTGGGGGGTAAACCACCGCAGGCGCCGGTCCCAGGACCCCGGGCGACGGATCAGGTCAATTTCACGGATGGGGAGTCGCGGATCATGCCGGTCTCCGGCGGGGGCTTTGCTCAAGCTTACAACGCCCAGGCGACCGTGACCGTCAGCAGCCGACTGATTGTGGGTGCTCACCTCACCCAAAACCCTAATGATAAAAAAGAGATGGAACCCGCGTTGGCGGAGTTGGCCACATTGCCGACATGCTTGGGAAGCGTCGTCGGTCTGAATGCGGATAACGGCTATCTGAGCGAGAGCAATGTCAATCGGGTCGTGGATGCGGGGATCGAACCGCTGATCGCACAGGGTCGTCAATTGCACTATGAAGCCCTGGAAGCCCGCCTGGCGCCGGTCCCGGCGCCACCCGAAAACCCCACCCCCCTGCAAGCGATGCAACACCGGCTGAAAACGCCAGAGGGTAAAGCGCGCTATGCCCAACGGAAAACCACCTCGGAACCGGTGTTTGGCATCATCAAGGAAGTGATGGGCTTTCGGCGATTCGGCTTACGAGGCTTGGAGAAAGTCAAGGGGGAATGGCGGTTGGTGTGCCTGGCGTACAACCTCAAGCGGCTGTGCGTACTGAGTCCGGGGGTGAGTGCGTCTTGATGGCCCAAAAAGGGGGAGAATCGGCCTAATTCGCCGGATTGTGACCGCATAAAGCCGATTTGTTGCCCTCCTGTTGTCAAATTTTGAGTCGAATGCCTTTTATTGATTCATTAGTCCGACAGACTCCTAGAACCGCATAAGGCGCATCATGTCGCAATTCTATGATTTTCCGGATATTTTCTTCCAGCATCGTCCTTACCTTCTCATGAGAGGAAGCGAGCGTCAGGTTCGAGGCGCAACACTCCAGGGTTCACGGTGAAAGATCCGATACCTGGTGCGCCGCCTGGGCCGCCAATCCGATTAACATAACAAATTTGCGGATTTATTTGGACTGCTGATATGCGGTAAAGCCGGCGATATGATGAAAAATAGGTGTGCTGAACAGAGTGGCGGGAAAATCTTGATCGTGGTGGAAACCCATTTCGGCGCATGATGAAAGGGTGGGCATAGCCCACCCTTTCGATCCTCAAGGTGGGCCACGCCCACCCGACCCGGTTTATTCGTTGTCGTCAACCGGCTCGGCGGGGACGTTAGCCGGTTGCGCTGGAGCCGCAGCGAATTTGCAGCCAGGCTTCTGTCCACGCCCCATGGGCCGATCGGTAAAGAATTTGTCCATCACCGATTTTTGGTTCGCATCGAGAGCCGCGTACAAATCGCCAGCGGCTTTGGCCATGTCTTTCATGCTGGCCAGGTTCTGCTCCATGATCTGCGCCCGTTCTTCGAAGTGGGCCAATGCGGTTTCGTCTCGGTCACGCATTTCCTGTTTGGCTTTGAACATCATCGCGTGATGGGCATCCTGAGCGGCGAGAAAGCCCTTCCAAACCGCTTCCTGTTCCGGCTTCAGTTTGAGGCGCGCTTCCAGCAGTTCCATGCGTTCCGCGTGGTATTGCTGCATCATCGCCTGGCGCTGACCTGAATGACCACCGTGACGACCACCCCCCATCATTGGGCAATCGCCGCCGCCACCGCCCATCATCGGACCATGTCCGCCCCAAGGACTGGCGATGACGAGAGCGGAGAGACCTAAACCCGCCGCCACGGCGACGGCTAACAAACTCTTGGATAATGCTTTCATGGTTGAACTCCTCGGTTGCTCGTTGAACATGGGCGTATTAGACGCCTTTTTTGTAACCGGGGTTTTGCCAGGAGGGGATTTTTGTATCGGTTTGTATCATTAAACGGTATTTCCAGGTATTGCTGAATGATTGCATTCGATGCAGAATCAGTATCCTAACGCATTTGCTTGTTTCTAGGTATGGCTAGAAATTGCCGCCTTACAGCGACCCAGGAGCGACCCGGTTGGACGGTGACAAAACGCTACGCTTCACCATGAAGCGCCTGGCGGCGCTGGAGCCGGCGACCCAGCGGTATGAAGTCCGCGATACCGGGCAACCTGGCTTGGCGTTGCGCGTCTCTCCGAGTGGTCACAAATCCTACTGTGTGGTCAAAGGCGTCGGGAGCCGAGGCCGACGCATCAAGATCGGTGACTTTACCACCCTGACCCTGGAAGAAGCCCGCCAGCAGGCCAAAAGTCTACTAGGGCAACTAGCCAGCGGTATCGATCCCATTCAGGCCCGCCGTCAAGCCCGCGCCCAGTCCATCACCTTGCGTGATGCCTTGGCCGAATACCTCAAGCTGCGACCCCTCAAATCGGGAACCCAGGCAAACTACCAACGATTCATCGCTGGACACCTGAGCACCTGGCTGGATCGCCCGCTACTGAGCATCACCGAACGCGATGTATTGCAGCGTTTCCAGGCACTCTCTGAACAGTCCGGCCCGGTGTGCGCCAATCTGACCTTCCGAATGACGAACGCCATCATCAACTTCACCTTGGCTACTCAAGGATTGAGCGGCGATTCCCCGGTCAAGGTGCTATCGCGCGCCAAGGTCTGGCATCGCCAAGCGCCCAGGACCCGCTGCCTTTCTCCCAGCGAATTGCGCCCCTGGTGGAACGCAACCAACCAAGTCAGCAACCCGATCGCAAGAGATTACCTACGATTCCTGCTGTTCACCGGACTACGCCGTACCGAAGCGGCCCGGTTGCGCTGGCCCTGTGTCCATTGGGAGGATGGCGTACTGACCGTGACCGACACCAAGAATGGCAAGCCGTTAACGCTTCCAATCACCCCCCCTGTGGCCGCTCTCTTGCAGGAACGTCAAGCACTCCGCATCGAAGGTAACGACTTCGTGTTTCCTGGCGACAAGGCCGAATTCACCAGCGTTCAAAGCGCCATTGATCAAATCATCGAAACCACCGGCATTACCTTCAGTTCTCACGATCTACGGCGCACATGGGCCACCCTGGCGCAAGACTGGATTCCCTACCCCCAGGTAAAGGCGTTGCTCAATCATTCCACAGGGGGGGATGTCACTTTGAACCACTACGCACGCCCTAACCGGGAGCAATTACGCCTGGCGGCTGAAACCGTCGCCATTCGGCTGATGAACCTATGCCAACCTTCCGCCGCCGAGGTGATCCCCTTCCCGCAATCATCGAACCGCCGCGCCTAGCCTGGCCCGTGAAAAGGCCGGGTTCGCACCTTTCCCGGCCCTGGCGCGGCTCTTTCCTCCAAGGTGCAAAGGTGCGACATGACGAGTCCCTATGCGTTGATGGATGTGTTCACCGACCGTGAAGCGGCCCTTGCTGTCGCTGGCCTGTTAGTCATCACGACCAAGGAAGAAACAGCCCACGTGAACATGATTCAAAGACAGATCCAGCGTGATATTGATTCCGGGAAGCTCCCGGCGACCGTGACCCAGGTCGAGAAAGTTCGGGAGGAGCGGATAGGGATGCGCCGCATCAAAATGGATAGCAATACTGATGACCGCCCAGTCGTTAGGCACCCGTACACAGAAACGATGATCCGCATCACTCGTGATGAGCTTAAAGCCTGGTGTGAACAACGAGGTATTTACCCGGAGTTGCTGTTTTCTGGACCGCCACCTGTCGAAAAGCCCTTGCACGCCACTGAGCGGCAAACCCTATTGGACATCATTCGCGCCTTGGCGGAATTGCACGGCATCAAACCGAACAGCGGTGCTTACCGCAAGGAAGCCGAGGTACTTCTAGCTGAACTATCTCGCAAAGGGATTACAGCCCCTAGCAACGAAAAAACACTATCCAAACACCTCGCCGCTGCCTTCAAGGCGCGGTAACAAAATTTGTTACCGCGAAAGTTCGCGGTAATACCGCACAACGCGGTTTTTTCGCTGCACACTTCCTCACGTTCATTCAGCAACGCGAGGAAATTACATGCAATCTCAACTCACAACCGTCAAGAACCTGGCCCGCGAATCGGACGGCGTTTTCAGTGAAGGTGCTATCCGAAACATGTTGGTCAAGCACAAGGCGGCGCTGGCCGATTGCGTCATCAAGGTTGGTCATCGAACCCTGATCGATAAGCAAGGGTTCTATGCGGCCTTGCCGACACTTGGCAAAAAGGCGGCTTGACTATGCCCCCTTGCAACTCGTCAATTGCGGACTATACTGAAATCCTCTCTGAAATTCGTGCGGCCTATCCCCGCGCCCGTCAGCCGTGGTTTTTTTATGCCCGGAACGGGCGAGTTGCGCCTTGCCCCGCAATGGGGGATGAGGAACCGGAAATAACCAATACCGGTCCCGGCGTCACGAATGCCGAGAGTGAGTCCCCCGCCCCTCAATCTGGGCGGTTCTCTCTGAAATTCGTGGAGGCTCACATGCCCGACTCATCCTCAAACTACCGTCCGCCTTATCCCCCAAAGCCCCGGATTGAAACACCCCTAGAGGTCAATCGTGAGCGGCTGATCCAAGATGTCTACGCCGTTCAATGCGACCTGGCATTGTTGGCGACTTGGTTGAAGACTCATCCAAATCCAACGATCCAATATGGCGTCATGGAATATCTGAAAGTCGCCCAACTGACCGCCCGGTACTTGATGCCGGATTTGGGACGTCACTAAGAGGGATACCGCGATGAGCTTGACGATGACTTCCCCTGCTGACACTTCCCCCGAGGTGCAAGCCTTTTTGGATCGCTTCAACGCCATGCCCCGAGCTTCCAGAGCGAGGTGCATCCTTTACCTGTTGGATGAAGAACCGGATTTTCGATCCGTACTTGAAGAGGTGTTGCCCGATCCGGTTCAGCGCGCCCTGTT
Organism: Gammaproteobacteria bacterium; assembly: GCA_024235035.1. GTDB lineage: Bacteria > Pseudomonadota > Gammaproteobacteria > Competibacterales > Competibacteraceae > UBA2383. The sequence goes on along the minus strand of JACKNE010000010.1, from coordinate 240,484 downwards.
CGTGGAGTCATTGCGACAGGATGCTGAAGCGCCAAACGAAAAGGCCAGTTCCTAACAAACTTAGGAGACTGGCCTCGCCCACATTCAAAAAAAATCGACACCCTCAGCAAGTGTCGATTCTACCGGAATGTGGGTGATTCGTCAGTCTCCCGGATGCAACAAGGAGACTTTTAGATGAACGTGCATGAAGCTGAAATCCTGCAAACCCTTTCATTGTTCAACGCGCCGGATAGCATCTTTGAGATCCGGCTACCCAAAGCCAAGCTGAACGGCGCTCGACCATCAACCGCCAGCGGCTACTTTGATGACTTGAGCGTCGCCGCCAAAGCTGTCGCGACCGTCAACCAGAAAGCCCCTGGTGTCTATGTCACGCTCAACCCGGTTAACCCGGCACTGCTGGCAAGAGCGGCGAACCGGGTAGCACCTTACGCGGAATCGACCACCGCCGATAGTGACATCCTTTGCCGGCGCTGGCTGTTGATTGACGCTGACCCGGTGCGGCCCGCTGGTATTTCATCAAGCCACGATGAACACCAATCAGCCTTGGATCGATGCGGGCAGATTCGATCCTGGCTGACTGAGCAAGGCTGGCCGATGCCGGTTTATGCCGACAGTGGCAACGGTGGCCATTTGCTGTATCGGATTGACCTGCCAAACGATGCCGATAGCAAGACGCTGATTCAAAATACCTTGGCGGCGCTGGCTTCACGCTTTGATGATGATGCCGTCAAGATCGATACCGGGGTTTTCAATGCGGCCCGGATTTCAAAGGTGTACGGGACGGTAGCGGCGAAAGGCGACCCGACCGATGACAGGCCGCATCGGGTTTCACGCCTGCTGACCGTACCTGAGCCGGTTGAAATCGTCCCCGTCGATCTATTGCAGGAACTGGCGGCAACGCTTCCAGCGCCAGCAGTGCCAATACGCCCGATCGGAACCGCTCAATCAAATTCGCCTGCCAGCGCCAAAAAGTCTGACTTCTTTTGGAACGTCAACCAAGCCGCATTGGCAAATCTGAGCGCATGGGTTCCCGTACTCTACCCGGACGCCAAGCCCTACCGGAATGGTTACCGGGTCAAGAGCCGGAACTTGCACCGGGATTGCGAAGAGGATTTAAGCATTCAGCAGGACGGCATCAAGGATTTCGGCGTTCACGACCAAGGCGACCCGCAGCAGGGGAAGCGAACACCGATCGATCTTGTTATGGCCGCTCATGGAGACATGCCAAAAAACGCGGCTTTTTGGCTCTGCGATCAACTTAGCGTCCAGCCAAAAGCGTTAGGTTGGAAAGACACAGATTCACGTTCACGCAAAAAGACACTCGAACCACCGCCCAAGGCACCCGAGGGTGAAAACGCCCCTGTCATCACGGTGGAAAGGGGTGCTTTAGCGGTCATGCTGGAACAAGCCGAGCAAGCCTTGATCGATCATTGCCCGGACTTATACCAACGTGCGGGAATGTTGACCCGAACAGCCCGCATTACTCAAGAACTGCAGGAACACGGCTTCACCCGCCCGGCGGGATCTTTGACCTTGATTCCGGTGACCACTGACTTCCTACTGTGGCGGATGAACCAAGTCATCCAATGGCAAAAGATGACCATGGATGGCCCCCGGCGGGTCGATGCTCCACGCTCCTTAGCGGCCATGCTGCTTGATCTGGCGGGACACTGGCGGTTCCCTTACCTGACGGGTGTCGTTGAAAGTCCAACCTTGCGCCGGGATGGAACGGTCTTGATCCGTCCGGGTTACGATCCAGCATCGGGGTTGTTCCTGGACAGTGGCGGGATGGAGTTTGACCCGATTCCTGACCGTCCCACCAAGGTCCAGGCTGAACGCGCCCTGGATGATTTGCGCGATGTGATCAAGGATTTCCCCTACGAAGCGCCCCAAGATCGCGCTGTAGCCTTGAGCGGGATTCTGACCGTTGCGGTTCGTCATCGGCTGAATACGGCACCCCTTCATGCGTTCTCAGCCACCCGGCCCGGGTCCGGTAAGAGCTTTCAAGCCGACATTCCCGCGTTGATTGCTACAGGCCGCACGGCGCCCGCCATGAGTCAGGCCACCGATGAAACCGAGGAAGAAAAGCGCCTCATGGGTATCTTGCTTTCAGCGGTACCCCTGGTGCTGATCGACAACATCAATCGCCCTTTAGGAAGCGACCGGCTTTGTTCCGTGCTGACGCAACAAACCTACAAAGGGCGCGTGCTGGGGCTGAACAAAAATCCCGAGCTCCCCTGCCGGTTGACGTGGTTCGCCACCGGCAATGCCTTGACGCTGATGGATGACTTGAACGACCGCGCCATCATGGGATTCCTGAACCCGCCCACCGAGCGGCCTGAACAACAAGTCTTTGATCGTGACCTGTATTCATGGATTCCACAGCAGCGCGCCCGGCTGGCCAGTGCGGTAATAACGGTATTACGCCATTATGTCGTAATGAATTTTCCCGATCCGGGATTAACCCCCTTTGTTCGCTTCAACGACTGGTCGCGACTGATTCGCAATGCCCTGGTGTATTTGGGCGAAACTGACCCGGTACTGACCCAAGAGCGTCTACGTGATCGCGATCCGATTCGAACCGGTTTAGGTGCGCTGTTGGAGTGCTGGTACGACACCTTCAAGAACCAACCCATGTTGGTCAGCGAAGTGGCCGGTACCGAAACCCGAGAATTGAAAGCCGTGCTTCAGGAAGTCGCCAGCAAGGACGGTGACAAAATCAATACCCGCCTGCTCAGTCATTACCTACGAAAGTATACCGGACGTGCAGAAAACGGCTTACGGCTTGTTCTTAAAGGAAAAGATGGCCATAGCAAGCTGGCTTTATGGCGTGTTGAAACGACAAAAAATTTTAGGTCGATAAAATCTAATACCGCTAATGCCGCTAACACCGCACCTTCACCGCTATCGAAATCCGAAAATTGCGGTATTAGCGGCATTAGCGGTATTAAAAATAATCAGGTAGAAAATTTTCCCGCGCATCGTGAACCCGAAAACAACGAACGTGGCGAACAAAGCGACTCCCCTTTGGCTACACGCATCCTGACCTTGTTGCGTGGTCAACCGGCAGGATTCGATACCGACGAAATCACGCGCCAATGCGGCAACGGCAAGGGCGCGTCACCGGCGCTGGTGGGGATGACGCTACTGCACCTGGCCAAAGCCGGCGATGTAGGACGGGTCAACGACCGATGGGTAGCGATGCCATGAGCACGATCCTTGAGTTCCCGTCACAGCCGCCACGTCACCGCCATTGTGCTGTCTGCCAAGCCCGCCTACCGCTGGATGCGCCGCCCCGTCACCGGGTCTGCCTGAACTGCTGGCGCTGGACCCGCTTAGGCGCTGCACTGAAATCGGCAAGGCGATGGATGGAGAAGCGGCCATGAATGACCTGCTGATTCGTTTGGACGTGGCGGCATCGACGGGTCACTTCCCGCCGCCTCTGGTGAGCGATCTACGCGCCGCATTGATTCAACACCTGCCTGATGCGAACCGTCGCGCCTTGCAAGAGGATCTGCTACGACAGGCAGGCTATCTGCTATCGGGAACGGCCTGGCAGAAAGCCCAGCAACTGGCCGCGATCATTCGGCGCTGGTCGGGTCATGCGCAAAATGACCCGATCAAAGCCTTGCTCTACCAAGCGGCTCAGACCGGACGCAAGCTGCCGACCTCGCAACGACATCTTTACCGCATACTGACAAGTAACCCATTCACTTGTCAGTAGAAATCGTTGAAAGTGAGGGTATGGAAACATTCACTATTTACGACATGATCTCAGCGGAAATGGCCCGCAGCGTGGTTGAGGGACTCCGCGCCAAACCCCGTGCTCCAGTGACGGTTTGCGTCAACTCATGGGGCGGTGACGCTGGAAGCGGTTTAGCGATCTACAACGCCTTGGCCGCGCATCCCGGTCAAGTCACCGTGCGGGTTGAAGGCTTATGCGCCAGCGCCGCCACGCTGATTTGCTGTGCAGGCCACACCGTGGCGCTCGAAAACACAGTTTTTGCGCTTCACGACCCCTACATTTTGGTGGAAGGCAACGCCGCGAAACTTCGTGAATACGTCGAGGCGCTTGAACGGTATTCCACCGCTTACGCCCAGATTTACGCCCAAAAGACCGGACGTCCGATTGAGGAAATTTCCGCCTACATGAAACGAGGGGATACCTGGCTGAGCGCGAAGGAGGCCAAGGAATTCGGCATCGTCGATGAAGTCGTGAACCATCCCTGCTCTGCCGCGCTGTGTCTTGGTCCCTTTCAACTTCCTGCGAGATTCGCCATGTATAAAACCTCCGCGCCATCCTCCACGGTTCCACCCGTTCCACCTGCTGCTCCAGTGGTGGCCAGTAGCCCCGTCATGAGCGCCAACGCCATTGCAGACGCCTGCACCGCTGCGGGTGAACCGAACTTGGCCAAGGCGCTATTGGATCGGCCTTACACGGAAGCGCAACTCCAAGCCCGGCTACTCGAAGCCCGCGAGATTCGAAATATGGCCGCTCACCTGCACCTTGAAGGTGAAGCCGAACCGATCCTCCTGGCCGGCATCCACCCGGACCGCGCTATCCATCTGCTGTGGAAGAAAGACGTGGAACGCGACCAAGCTACCCCGATCAACAGCGCCATCGGTGCGTTCCGAACCACGCCTTATGGTGGTCATGCCGATTTCGTACAAGCCGCTAGCGATGCACTCGCCGCCCGCATGGGTGCGAACCTGAAAAAGGCCCACCCCGCCGCCCGCGACTTTCAGAACACCAGCTTGACCGGTATGGCCGCGCTGTGCCTGAACGCTGCGGGTCAAAACCCGATTGGCATGAGTCGCCCGCAGCTGGTCAAAGCGGCCATGACCACCTCAGATTTCCCGCACCTCTTGAGCGCCATGGCCAACAAAAGTTTGACGGACCGCTTCGAGGAACTGAGTCAACAGCATCGCGCCCTTTGCGACCGGGCTGATCTACCCGATTTCAAAACCCACCAAGCCGTGAATGTCTCGTTCCTGCCTGGTTTGGAGTTGAAGCGAGAAGCTGGCGAAATCAAGTATGCCGCGCTCTCGGATGGCGCTGAATCCTACAAGTTGGCTACCTACGCACGCGGCTTGACGCTCTCCCGAGAAGCGATCATCAACGATGACTTGCAAGCCTTCGCTTCACTGATTCACAGCGCCGCCCACGCCTCAAGCCGTCTCGAACGGGATTTGGTCTTTGGTGTCTTGACCGCCAATGCGGCCATGTCCGACAGCACTGCCCTGTTCCATGCTGACCACGGCAACTTGGATACTTCGTCTGCGGCAGTCGCCATTGCCGGACTCAACAAAGCCCGCGTCTTGATGCGCAAACAGCAAGATTCCAGTGGTGGCTTTGTGCTGACGCAACCTAAGTACATTGTCTGTCCGGTCGCGGTCGAAGGGGACGCCGACGCTGTGATTACTTCCGTCAGCTATCGACCCGCCAGCGACACTGAACAAACCACGCCGAAATGGGTGAGCCAATTGGCGGTGGTCAGCGATCCCCGCTTGGATCTGGTCGATGCTGACGATTGGTATCTACTGAGTGACCCACACGTCGCGCCTGTCCTTCGCCTCGCCTACCTCAACGGGATTTTCGTGCCCGAAGTCCAGGAAGAGCTCGACTTCGACCGGGATGTCGTCAAGTACAAAGTTCGATTCGACGTGGCTTGCGCCGCCATTGGTTGGGCCGGCGCTGTGAAAATGGCATAAGGTGACCTGATGACCGAAACCACTGAAATTCCCGAAAACCTGCCTACGGAAAAGCGCCTGGCGCTGCATCTGCTCTGTCTGATTTCCGACCGCCAGAATGATGCAGTGTGGACTGCCCAGCATCTCACAGCGCCGGAAGTCGCCACCACAGCCTTAGCGGCTGTGGCTCAGTTCAAAGTCGGGAAGGCGACCGCTGATGACCTGATTGGCGCGCTACTGGCGGTGACCGCCTGGATTGTCCAACATCACCCGAACGACGATGTTTCGATCCCGATGTTATCGGGTCCACAGCACCCTCATTAACTCGCGCATCTCGCACAAAGGAAACCCGCTTCGGCGGGTTTTTTGTTGTTTTTATTGGCAGATTCTTTCGTTGAAACCGAAACGAAGTGTAGCGCCCGTGTCTAGCGGAACGCCTCAGCCGCGATGACCCTCAGCGAAGCGATAGAGCCAGGGGCCCCTGGAAGGAAGCGAAACGCCGAGGGTAATTGGAACCCCGGTCTTCGCCAGTTTTTCGGCTTTCATAGGTTGTTTTGATTGTTGCCGGACTGACCGGCTCAATGCCCGCATCCGCGAGGGTGTCTACGGCAGCCGCATATTGACCATCGCGCTTGACCGTCGCCGGACTGACTTTGAATTCAGTGGCGAGTCGGTCGGCTGTTGGAATTGGATCATTTTGATCCCTTTCCATGTGCTGATTGCCGGTATGCTCTCCGACCGCTTTTTTCTCCCCGTTATACCGTTTCCCGCGTAGATAGCTGGCTTGATCGGGTTCCGCGTGATCGACAACGGTTTTGGCTTGGCGGTAGGTTTCCTTGTTACCGAAACCGGCTTTTTGAGCGGCGATTTCAATGGTTTTCTGTCCTGATTCAACTTGTGCAAAATTTTGCACAAGTTCGCCCTGACTCTCGCTCGCCAAATCCGTCCGCTGCCCTTGCCGTTTGCCAAGCTCCGCTTCAACGGCTTTACCAATGGCCACTCGCTCACTGCGGGTGAAGTCTTTGCGGATTTCGTTCTCAGCGTGTTCGGCGAGGACAATGGCAGGCCCTCTCAACTCTTTCCATTTTGGAAAAAACTGGTTTTTAAAAGTGAGGATTTCTCACTTTTGGCGGGTTCTAATCAGCATGCGGATGAATTTCTCACAGCGACCCAGGAGCGACCCGCTATCCAATCAGCCCTTCTACCTATTCAAAAAACACAATAATTACAAACAGTAATATGATCTTTTAAGCCGATCATTCTGTAACGGTTTGTATCATCGAACGATTTATCCCGGTGTTGCCGATTGACTGTATTCGATGCAGAATCAAGAACGCAATGACGCCTTGCGGCTGAAACCGTCTCGATCCGATTGATGCACTGACGCCAACTGTTTGGTTAATTTTTTAGGAACAGCCCCATGAGCACCACGATCTATGAAACCGACTTCTATCTGTGGACCCAACAGCAGGCTGATTTATTGCGCCAAGGTGCGTTATCCGCACTGGATACCGAGCATCTGATCGAGGAGATTGAGAGCATGGGACGCCGGGATAGGAACGCACTGAGAAGCTACCTATTGAGCGTCACCATGCACTTACTGAAATGGCGGTATCAGCCTGAACGGCAGGGAACCAGTTGGCGACTCTCCATTGCCAATGGACGGGATCAAATCGCCTGGCAGATTAAAGACAGTCCCAGTTTGTACCCGCAATTGTCGAGTTTACTGACTGAGGTTTATCCCAGTGCAAGGCGGAATGCCGCAGGTGAACCCGGTTTGCCTCTGGCGATCTTCCCGGAGCAATGTCCGTTCACTGTGGAACAGGTTACCGGCGATTGGTGGCCGAACTCAAAAAACCGGCTCGATTGAGCTGGTTTTTTGACACGATCAGAAATGATCGATCAATTCACGAGGTAGGTCGGGCACAGGACGTGCCCGACAGGCGCGTTCCCGTCGGGCAACGCGACGCTTTTGCCCGACCTACCTCGCTGCCGAGGCTCCGAACCGGAGTCCAACTGAAATGAACATCATCAAAAAGCCGGCTCATGCGCTGAGCCGATACCAAAAACACGATCAGAAATAGCCGATCAACCGTATGGGCAGGGGTCCATCCATACCAAAAAACCATTAATCAGTACGTAGCACCCGCCTTGTGATTCACCAGCAGCATTCGCCGTCACTCTCAAAAAAGCCACGCCTCTGGGAAGGTTGCTGCGATCAATTTTCACCACTTGCGTTTTCCCTTCTTTATCCGACATGATCATAAGGATCGTATTCGGCTCGATCTTGGAGAGATATTCAAAAGGAACTTCAGCGCCCACTAAAGGAAGCTGGAAAGGAAAATTAGGAGAATCCGCAAACGCACTAAAACTAGCCAGCATGCCGGCAATAGCTAAGGCAAAAATGGATTTCTTCATCACAATCTCCCCAAATGACATAACACTAAAAAACCGGCTCATGCGCTGAGCCGGCACCAACAGCACGATCAGAAATGGCCGATCAACTCACCACGGGCAGGGGTCTACCCATTCCCAACCACCGTTGGTACGCACCCAGCATCCACCTTGCGACTGACTATCACCAGGCGCCACCCGCAAAATAGCTTCTCCTTTGGGCGCTGATTGAGGATCGATCTGGATAACCCTGGCTTTTCCCTGATCATCGGAGATGACCATCAGAATCGTATTGGGCTTAATACTATCCAGGGTTGCGGCAGGCACTTCGACACCAGTCAGACTCATCGGATTTCCTCCTCGTTTGAGATCAGAAGTTAAGCACGAACCGACCAAAAAACGTCCGCTCGGGAATATAGAGTGGGCTAACAACCCCTCCTGTTTGAAAAGCATAGTCCTGAAATTGAAACTGTTTGTCGAGCAAATTTTTCACTTCCAGACTGATAAGTCCCTGCCGCTTTGGCAGGCGATAGCCCAGTCCAACATCAAACAGGATAAATTCTTCGTTTTGCAGGGGTAAAAAACTCACTGAATCTGGTGGTAAAAGAGGATCGGTGGCCTGAATATCCTGATTCACGTAAGTCATACCCCATCCAGCAAAAAAGCCGGAAGGATGAAAGTACTGGACATTAAGAGGTATGGAGAAAGTTTCCAGCCGAGCAGGTATCGCAGCTAGGCATGGTAGGCAAGCGCCTTCATCCTCGAACTTCTCATAACGCCACTGTGTGGAAAGCACCCATTCATGGTGAGGCATCCAGTATAGATAAGCACTATAAAAGGTCTCCTGATTCAGCTCAATGAAATAAGATCCTAGTGTGTTTAACCTTCCAAACGGCGTGTCGTTATCCCGTCTCAAAGCCTCTACACCACCAAACCATTGCTCATTGAAACGGACATCAAGACCGATCCCATAATTCTTTGATACCGTCAAGCTAATCAAGTCAATAAGCTGATTAAATCCGGCCACCTGGGTCGGTTCAAGAGTCTGTCGCGTGGCAAATTCCTTTTTCACTGTTTTAAAGGCCGCCGCTCGCAGTGAGACTTGGTTGTTAATCGCCCATTGCACCCCAAATTTTGGATTGAATTCGTTCAAGCGCGCATAAGGACTGTCATCCGACTCATAGCCCAAACCAATCGTCCAAATCACGGAGTCAGGGCTTTTAATGTTGGCATAGCTATAAGCAGTTTTCTGAGTGCCATCCGGATTCATCGGGGCCCTCGAAAAAGTATAGTCTATAAAATAAGCGCCCAGACCGGTGATGATATTGAAATCATCAGCCCGGTAAATCAGTTGGGTTTCAGCTTGTGTACCTTTTTCTGCTGTTCCAAAAGTGTTTCTTGAGGAACTTAAAAGAAAATCTCGATCCGTATAGATCAGAGAAGCGATCAGATCAGTTTGCGGCGACAATGAATAGCGAGCCCCAATGCGGGCCGTCTCTTGTTCAATAGAGACATGCCCACTTCTTAACAAACCATCATAACGGGATTCAAGATAGCCGCTGGAAGTCTCCAAAGAACGATACTCCGCCTGAAGGCTGAAATCCGGAGTGATTTCGGTTTGCACGAACAGATTATAGAGATTGTTCTCCAAATCGTTATTATCTCGGTAGCCATTGCTCTGATAATGAAACTGGCCGAGGCTGTAGGAAAACCGATCCGTCAAACCGGAGACGATCAATTCATTGCCCCAGGTCTCTTGATTGCCGCCCAGACCCGAGAAAGACAGCGTGGGCCGATCTCGCACGAATAGCGGATTGAATTCATACAAGGAAGGCGTGAGCGGGCCAGCCACCGGGAGCGCCAATCGGGTTTCGGCCATTCGCGGCGAAACCGGCGTGATATTGAGCGGCTGCAACAACTGCGCTTGCAACAACTCGCTGGCGCGCGCCGCTTCTACCCCTGGCAACGCCGCATAGGCATCCGCTAGCAGCCGATGCGCCGAATGATTGGTCGGATCGCGATTGACCGACTGCCAGCCCTCTTTCAACCCTAATTGGGTAAAGCCCACTTCATTGTAAGTGTGCCCCAAGGCCGCCGACCGCGCCGCCAAATCTTCATCCAGCAACAACCGCGACCGATACACGCCCCGCTCATCGTTCAGCTCGATGGACTTTTGCAGGCTCGCCACCGCCTCCACAGGCCGGTTGACGCTTTGCAGGCGAATGGCGTCGTACAAATACGGAGTGGGATCGTGCGGATCGAGTTGCTTCGCTACATCCAGATATTTCTGCGCCTGCCGATCCTGTTTATTCTCATAAAACGCCTTGCCCAGGTAGCTGTTATACAGCGAGACCTGCGGCTCCAACAGCGTCGCCTTACGCATCTCGGTAATCGCCGCCTCGGTTTGATTGCCCCGAAACCACACCAACCCCAAACCGAGATGCGGCAAACCCAGCGTCGAATCCTGCGCGATGGCCGCCTGGAACGCCTCTCGCGCATCGCTCACCCGGTTATGCGCCAATTCCAGGAAACCCCAAACCGTGTTGACCATCGCGTCATCCGGCGCTTGTTCCCGCGCCTGTGCGGCGACCTGCACCGCTTCCTGCAACCGCCCCATACCCAACAGCAGGCCGCTTTCCTGAATCAACGCCTGGGAATTTTTTGGATCGAGCGCCACCGCTTGTCGAGCAGCGGCCAAAGCTGCATCGAGATCGAACTCGGCTTGCTCGACCAGGCTCAGGCTGAGCCAGGCTGTGGATGAAGACGGATTGACCGCAACCGCTTGTTGCGCATCCGCTCGCGCCTGCGCCCGGTGGTTCTGCACCAACTCCAGGTTGGAACGCAGGCTATAGGCCAACGCATCGTGAGGATCGCGCGCCAACGCCCGGTCGATAGCCTGCCGCGCCGCATTGACCTCGCCGCGCTGCAGATGATTTTGCGCCGCCTGAATCTCGGGATGCCCCTGGACATCGCGCACCACGCTCGGGTAATACAGCGACCACTGCACCGCATCCAGCGGATTGAGCAACACCGTCTTGCGCGGCGCTTCACCGAGTTTGACCTCCGCCTGCTCATTGGCCGCCACCAGAACGCGGCCCTGCGGATTGGCGAATTCCACCAACCCATTCACCACGCTCAACCGGGCCGTATCGCCGGGACCCACGGCGAGACCAAATTCGGTACCGCGAATCGTGGCGGTCGCCGACCTGGTCTGGACTTCCAACGGTTCGCTGCTACGCACCCAGATCTCGCCATCCAGCACCCGCAGGATGTTCTTGAGTATTTGGGTCGCGGTAGGTATGAAACCTTCAGGCGGAGGAACAAGCTGCTTTAGCTCCAACCGGCTGTAACCTTTCAGCTTGATCTGCATCCCGCCGACAAGCAGGATCGCAGCCCGACTGCCCACGCCGATTTGCACGATCTCGCCCGCCGCCAGCGGCGCGCCGACCGCAACTGGTTGCCAACGCCCTTCCCGAAATACTTCAGCAGCCCCTGAAAGACTCACGACTTCACCGGCCTTTTCCGCCAAGGCCGGGCAAAGCGGCGTCAAACCGAGCATCAGCCAAAGACAAAACCGGATCAGCCACCCATGACAATACCCACGCATTCTCGATCCCCCAAAGCAAATATGGCGAAGCGCCTTTCTACCGCTTCATTTTTCTTCTTCCCTCTGAGAGACGGTGATCACAAGGTGCTTAAAGTGGCCTTAACGGGGATTTGGCCCACGGCGGGTGACGGCCTCACGCCTACCCCGCTCTACTGAACTCTCTACTGAGAAAAAACATGCGCTCAAACTACAAAAATTACTCACCCAGATCAACTAGGTATATACCTTAAAGCGATCGCAGACTGGCCTTGCAAAACGCCTCGCGCATTTCCTCGAAGTTCCGCGCCACCGGGAACTGTGGAAATTCCTCAATGACATTTTGCGGTGGACGGAACAGGATGCCCGCCTCCGCCTCCGCCAGCATCGTCGTATCGTTATAAGAATCCCCTGCTGCAATGACCCGAAACTTGAGCTGGTGAAAGGCTTGCACCGCCTGTCGCTTGGAATCGGGCTGCCGCAGGACATAGCCGACGACCCGATCGTCCACCACCTCCAAACGGTGACAGAACAAGGTTGGCCAGCCCAGTTGCCGCATCAATGGCGCGGCAAATTCATAATAGGTATCCGACAGAATCACCACCTGGAACCGTTCACGCAGCCAGCCAAGAAACTCGCACGCGCCTTCCAGCGGCCCCATCCCGGCGATCACCCGCTGGATGTCCGACAGCTTCAATCCATGCTGATCCAGCAACGCCAATCGACCCTGCATGAGTCGATCGTAATCGGGAATGTCGCGGGTGGTCAGCCGCAATCCCTCGATGCCGGTGCGTTCGGCGACATCGATCCAGATTTCCGGAATCAGGACCCCTTCCAGGTCCAGACAAGCCAGTTCCATGAGAATCTCCTGTGGTCCGCGCAAACGCGCCAAGACCGATTGATCAGGTTCGATAAGCCCGATGCGCCGTTAGCGGTCGAGCAGATCGGCCAATTGCTCAGTATTGAGCCGCAACCGCAACGCCAACACCATAACCAGATCAGTAGCCACCTTGGGGTTCTGCTCCAGAAATGGCATGAAATCCTTACGATGAATGATCAGCAACTCGCTGGGCACCAAGGCCGTCACGGTCGCCGAGCGCCCTCGGCCATCCAGCATGGCGAGTTCACCAACGATCTCCCCCGGCCCAACCGTGCCGAGGACGATTTCCCGCCCTTCCCCATCGCTCACATGGACCTTGAGCCGCCCACTCAGGACCACCAGCATCTCGTTGCCCGTGGAACCTTTCTCGAAAACCACATAGTTACCGGGTAAGGTCACGATACGCGACATCGCTACGATCTTATCCAGGTGGCTCGACGAGAAATTACGGAACAGGAAACATTTGCGCAGGATATCGGGCCGTTGCTGCTGCTTGGATGTCGCCGCCGAAGCGCTCTCTAGCGTCAACGCCCCGTGTAGCTGACTGGCGATCAATGGCCGCTTGATGCACACATGCTCGGATGTCCGCATGGGGTCCGACGATGCGAGAATGCTGTTGGCCTCCGGGGCATCCTGCTGGTATTCGTTCCAGAACAGCATGGCCCCCGAATCGTCAGCGTTGACGACAAAAACATCCGTCGATTTTCCACCAGTGTCGGTCATCTGATAAGTCAGATTCTGATTACTAGCCACCGATAGGATGTTGCGGATCATCCGACGCTCCCGCTCCGGAAATCCAATCACGTTGACAATTACTGTTTTTGGCATGATTCCTCACCTCCACGGGTCTGTCATTTGCCACCGGCTCGCCCGCCGCGACTTCTAATCCCTGATAGTGGGCAAAGCCACACTATAATTGATTTTTAATCCAGGATCGGACCGATCCCCTGCACGCTTTAACGGCGGCAGCGATGGCGATGGTAAGCAGTAAAGAATAACATTCAACCAAGGTGACTCCTCCAATGAAAATCGTTTCGAATAAACGTCTGTTTCTCAACACTTGCCTCTGCCTGAGTCTTTCATGGCTGGCAGGTCCTCTGCAAGCCGATGAACCCACTACGCCGCCGGCCAGCACTGAACTCAGCCTGATGACCGGTCGCGAGGTTGGCACCTACTATCAACTGGGTCGAGACCTGAAAAAGCTGGCCAGCCGCCACCAGATCGACTTGTCGGTGATGCCTTCCGCCGGTTCACTGGAAAACATCTTCAGGGTCTATGAATACCCCAGCCTGCAACTGGGCTTGAGCCAATTTGACAGCTTAAGCCTGGTCGCGCTCGAAGCGGCTGTCGGCGACGATGAAGACGCCGATGAACTGAACCAGATGGTCAACTCGTTGCAGCTGATATTGCCGCTGTATTACGAGGAAATTCACATTTTGGCCAAGGCGCCAGAGATCAAGCAACTGAAGGATCTGAACGACAAGAGTATCGCCGTCGGCGATCTGGTCAGCGGCACCTACGGCACAGCGACCATTTTGCTGGACTTGTTTCAGATCAAGCCCGCCGAACAATTGGAGATAGACGCCACGGCTGCCCTCGACGCTTTGCATCGTGGGGAAATCGACGCGCTCATCTACGTGGTCGGCGCACCGGCGCAGCTATTCACTGGCCCTTTGGCCAGCGCCGACTCCCTGCACCTGGTGCCGATCGAGGTTCCAGAAACATTGGCCAAAAATGAGTTGTTCCAGACCTTCTATCAGAAGGCAACCATCCCAGCCGCAACCTATGTCTGGCAGAAGGAGGCCATCCCCACCTTGGCGGTGGGTACCGTACTGTTCACCAGCACTAAGGATCAAGACGAGGCAAGTTGTCAGGCCATCGGGCGTTTCACCAAGATGGTGTATGACAATCTCGACGAACTAGGCCGCACCGGTCACCCGAAATGGAAAAGCATCAGCATCGACCGTGAGGCGCTGCTGAAAGCACCGCATTTATCGCCTTGCGCAGCACAGGCGCTGAAGTAATCATGCCAAGCACCTGATTCCCTTGCTTCTGAAGCCCAACAAATTTTATATTTTCAATATGTTGGGCTTCATTCCTCAGTGCGACCCACCCATCGTTTTCAGTTTGGTCAAGCACTACTGTTCCAACTCAAAGCGCAGCGGTTCGGCCAACAGCGGCAAATAGTTCGGGAAGTACGTCCCACCTTGCGCAAATGGCAAGTCAGGATCGACTAGGGTTTGGGCAATACCCACCCCATAAGTGATCAGCGCCGGATTTTCCCGATCGACGGGCCGATCGGTAATGACCTCTCCAAGCTGATAAGGCCGTCCATCCTGATGAGCGAAACCTTCCCCGTCTTCTCGGAAATAGCGGTAAGTCACCGGTGTTTCCGGAAAGACCTCCTTGCCCTTGACATAGCGCTGCGTCACCACTACCTGACGATAGCGGCGAGCCGCAGCCAACGCCTCCTTGCGCGGCGGATATAACCATTCGCCACGGATGACGCCAGCGGTGGTCAGATAATCTCCCCGAGCGGTCAATTCGCGCAACAGCCGCTGACGGAGAGCCTGCCGATCCTGAAAAGCAGCGGCACTGCTGGTATCCAGCGCCGGCCAGGCTGCGGTATAGCCATTGACCGGCTGAATGACATCGACCAGGAACCGCTCGATGGCGGGCGGTAGTTCCCCGTACAAGCTCACTCCAACCACATTATCCAGAAAATGGCGGAATTCGCCCTTAGCCAGACCTCGATTCAGCGGATCGCCCAATCGCGCCTCCCCTGGAGTTTCATCCGCTTCCGCCCCGGCCTTGGCTAGATAACCTAAATAATCCATTTCTCGCCAACCCAGTTCGCCCGGAAATTTGCGCGGCAAGGACCAGGTAGAATCCACGGTGTTACCAGTCCCCGAGGTGAATTGCGGAAACTCAGTGGTCGTGACCCCACTGTGGCAACCGATGCATTGGGTCAGCTCTTCACGGTTCTGCGGGCGAAGCACGCCGCTTCGATCTTCGATGTAACCGGCCAGATACCAACCCACCCCATTATCCACCCAACCTTGCACATCGTTGCCGTACACGGGCGCGCCCTCTTCCTTGGTTCCGGGACGAAATGCGGTCGGGGCAAATGTTTTCCATTTATACATGTAACGGACCTCCTTGACCCGGCGGGCACGCGTCCCAGGATAGGGACTGATGGCTGGATCACTCCCGTCCGCCGCCACCTCCACATAATGCAGAGGGTGAGCGATTTCCGTACCGACTGGATACAAGCCACGCTCAAGCGCCACGGTTCGCGCCGCGCCTTGATAAAACTCGCCATCTTCCTCGCGTAACCGGTCCTGAATCGCCCGTTCCAGCAGATCGAGATTGTGCATATAAATCGTCAGATCGAAACGACCATCCTCGCGCTGCATGAACGGTTTGGGCAGGCGGAGATAAATACCGGACACGGAGCCGGTCATCGGCGTAAAGAGGCCATAGGGCATGAAATTGATCGCCCGCCAACCGGTGATCCAACGCCCGTCATGCTCCTGGAAATGACCATGAAGCGGGGTGTCAGAGCGCACGAAACCATCGGCGTCCGCCGGCAAATCAGCCGGATCGAGTCCCGGAAACAACCGAAACGGCGTTTCTTGGCCTCCATCCCAGTCGCGAGGATCGCCGGGGCGCTGCGCAAAAGCCGCCTGCCAATTGTCTTCCCGGATATAGGCTTCTATATCCCATGTCTGGGGATCAAGACCCAGCGCCGCCACCGCTTCGCGCAACTTCTCCGGCGTCAAAGTGTTTTCCCAGGGATTGCGGCTTGGCGATGCGGTAAACGGACTGATCGGTGTGAAGGAATATTCTTGCTGCAAGTCGCCAAGGCGCGGTTCGGCGCCAGCTTGCGGAAAATTGTTGCCCAGTCCCGCCCGATAGGCGCCGTTGGTATGGCAGAACAAACAGGCATTTTGTGCACCCCGGGCCGTCTCGATATGGCATTGAGCGGGAATATGCGCGTAGGGATTACCAAAGGTCAGCGGGCTACGAAAATCGCCCTGTGGATGGCTGATCGCTGCCGACGCAAGTGCATTACGAGTACTAGCTTGCTCATTGGCTTGGCCCTGGCTGTCGCTACACCCGGCCAGCACCATGCTCAGAAACAGGGTAATCGTGACCAGGTGCAAAAGAGATTGCCGGCGACTCATGGGAGATTTTCCTCATAAAAAAAGCAAAAAGCTGGCGATTGCATGAATCGCCAGCTCGATATTGATGAGAACCAACAGGGCGGCAATTACAACCCGGGCATACCTCCAATGTAACCTACAGGTGCGTAGAATTTGTCGATCATCGGCGTGAGTTGGGTCTTGAGATCGGCATTCGTGGTGCTGGTGAAATCACCCCAATGCTGAGCGTTGCTCATGATGTAAGCATGATCGTTCAGATTATCCACCACTTGCAGACCAGTAGATTCAGCGCCCGCGGTCAGTGTCAGAATGCGGGTCAGCTTTTGAGTATCCACGTTGTACGCCCAGACGAAGTTGTTGACGTGCATCCCTGAGTCCTCACCGATAAACAAGGTGCGCATCTTCTCGGAGAAGAACACATTATCGGTATTGGCGACCGAATTCACATCGGCGGTGTTACCGAAGGCGTCGGTGGCCATCGGCTTGCCAAGCAACGCGGGTTCTACATACATGCGGGTCGCCACCCAGTCGGAGTTGATGGCGTTGCCCTGAGTGTCCTGGATGCCCGCATTGAGCTCCAGAGTGTAGGTCGCGCCGGCCTTGTTCTCCGGCAGGCGGATATGATCCGCCGGCTCGGTCGGATCGGAACGCATACTGCTCTCGATACGCGATATAGCCGTGTACAACTTCTTATCCTGGGCATTGACCGCGATGCCTTCCATCTTGGTCCATTCGGTGGTGCCGCCGAGTAATGCGGTATAACGGCGCGTCTCCAGAAAAGCAGCAGCTTGCTCCATGCCCGGTTTGAGACTGAGGCACTCGTCGGAGGAAGAACCGGCCCGCACGCGCGTGTAGCCCGCGGCGCACTGCCCATCGACCGGTTCAACGGCATCGAAGATTTCGCTGAAAGTGAGGCGATCGGCCAGCGCCCCGATTTCAGCGTCGGTGCCATGACCCAGCCGAATCCAGGTCAGATTAGCACTACCACCATTTTGATCACTGGTCTGAGTCCAGATTGCCGTGTACAGCGTACCCGCAGACAAATCAGCAGCTTTATCGGCCACGAACATGGTCATTTGCACATAAGCGCCATCATCACCCAGATAGGCGGTGCGATTATCAGGCATGACCTTGGCCACTTCCCAGGTGCCGCGTCCCATCGCATAGTGTTTGACTATGCTGGTGGAACCATTCGCACTGACGGTGATTTCGGGAATGATGCCGTAATGGTAGGGATTGGCCTCCCGCTCACCTTTGAAATACAGCTCCCGCAACGCCTTGAGGCCGGCCTCAGTCGTTCCGTAATTCTTGGAATCCAGTGGATTGTAGATCAAATCATAGTCCTCCTCGGAACCCAGATGGGTGTTCCAAGGAGTCTGGGAACCGAAGCAAGGAATCCAAATGCCGTTGACATTGGAAAAGTCAATCGGTTTGACCTTGGTCGCGGTCAGTTGGCCATCATCGGCCTGGCTGATTTCGCTTAGGGTCATCGACATCGGCATGCGGGTGTACCAGCCGGGTGTGGTAAAGGCGACTGAACCATCACTTAAAATCCAGTCATACTCATAATGGGTGACCAGGAACAGCTGGCCATTGACATTGAGCAGACTATTGGCATCCGGCGTTTCCGCAACCACTGGATTGCCCATTGGATCGAGCAACGGCTCCATCCGATAGTTGTAGAGCTGGCCGACGGGATAGTGATTGCCGTTCACCTCGGCAATCGGGTCCTTGACACTGAACAGCACATTGTAGGTCAGAGGCGCTTCCGTGACTTTTCCATCGCTATAGGTCAGTCGGGCGACCGAGCGGGTGTAGGTATGGGCGCGTTCATCGACTGTGGTAGGAGCAGGCGTTTCGGTGAACTCAACCGAGCGCAACCTGACACGCGAACCTGAGCTTGGCGCATCGTCATCGTCACTACCGCAACCCGAGATTCCCAGCGCGACCAAAACCGCAACCGTCAAGAATTTTATTTGCATCAGCGAATTCTCCTAAGCAATCAACATCCGAGGAGAATGACACGCGAGGATTGCCGATAAGCGACCAAATAATGACCGAGAGATGACTTTCTGATGACCAAACCTCTCCCCTTTGCAAGCATCTCCACATGGTCTAAAGTTGAAACGTCGAATCGACGAAGATGACAAACTTGTTGTACCTACGACATCACCTCGCAGATAAGCCATGGCGACCAACCCCAATACCGTTATGACCACCCAGCCCGGTGTCCAACTGAGCGGACTCGCTAGGCAGCTCGTACTGAATCACCTGCTCGATGAAGCCGCCGCGCTCAAGGCTCTCGAACAGTCACGCAAGGAAAATGCTCCCTTCGTCGCCTATCTGGTGGAAAACAAACTGGCGCGTGACAAGGACATCGCTCGCCTGGCCGCTCGTAGTTTCAATCTGCCGTTATTCGACATCGAAGCCCTGGAAGTCGATAAGGCCATAGTCCAACTGGCCGATGAAAAACTGCTTCGTCAACATCACGCCCTGCCGCTGTACAGACGTGGCCGACGGCTATTCGTCGGCATCAGCGACCCCACCAATCAACGGGTGCTGGAAGACATCAAGTTTCAGACCCGATTGGATATCGAACCGGTCATCATCAGCGAGACCCAGTGGCTCAAAGCCATTGAGAGCGCGATCGACCCCCAGGCGTCGACGATGATCGACCAGGACATCGGTGATCTCGACTTCAGCGCCGAAAGCGATGCATCCAAGGTTGAAACCCTGACGCAATCGGATGCTGACGATGCCCCCGTCGTCCGTTTCATCAATCAGGTCATCTTGCAGGCTATCAATCGCGGCGCTTCCGACATTCACTTTGAACCCTACGAAAAAATCTACCGGGTGCGCTTTCGTCAGGATGGCATGCTGGATGAAGCCTACAAACCGCCCGTCACCATGGCGCCGCGCTTGGCCGCCCGTCTCAAGATCATGGCCCAGCTTGACATCGCCGAGCGCCGGGTGCCACAGGATGGACGTCTCAAGCTATACCTGACCAAGCAACGCGCCATCGATTTTCGCGTCAACACCATGCCAACCTTATATGGTGAAAAAGTGGTGTTGCGTTTGCTCGACCCTTCCAGCGCCCAGATGGGTATCGATGCCCTGGGTTACGAAGAGCGACAAAAGGAATTATTCCTGAAAGCGATTCACAAGCCGCAAGGCATGGTGCTGGTCACCGGCCCGACCGGCAGCGGCAAGACCGTATCGCTGTATACCGCGCTCAACATCCTCAACACCGCCGAAGTCAATATCTCGACCGCCGAAGATCCGGTGGAAATCAATCTCCCCGGCATCAATCAGGTGAACGTCAACCCGAAGGTGGGCATGACCTTCGCCAGCGCCCTGCGTGCTTTTCTGCGCCAGGACCCGGATATCGTCATGGTTGGCGAAATTCGCGATCTGGAAACCGCCGAGATCGCGATCAAGGCCGCCCAAACCGGCCATATGGTGTTATCCACCCTACATACCAACAGCGCTCCCCAAACCCTAAACCGATTGATGAACATGGGAGTGGCCGCCTACAACATCGCTTCTAGCGTCACGCTGATCATTGCCCAACGGCTGGGACGACGGCTATGCGCTCACTGCAAGGAAGCGATCCAGATTCCAGCGGAAGAACTGATCCATCAGGGTTTTCGCGAAGAAGAACTCGAAAACCTAACGATCTACAAAGCGGTCGGTTGCGATCAATGCAACCGTGGTTACAAAGGCCGGGTCGGTATTTACGAAGTCATGCCGCTTTCCGAGGACATGGGTCGCATCATCATGGGAGGCGGCAACTCGATCCAGATTGCCGAGCAGGCGCGCCGCGAAGGTATCAACGATTTGCGTCAGTCGGGGCTGAACAAGGTCCGCATGGGTTTGACCAGCCTTGAAGAAATCAACCGAGTAACAACGGAATAACTGCCGTGGCTAGACAACCGACGTTGGCGAAAAAGGCCAAGAAAAAAGAAGAAGAACCGACTTTCAAATGGGAAGGTACAGACAAGCGGGGAGTCCGGGTCAAAGGCGAACTACGGGGCGCCAATCAGAATCTGATCAAGGCCGAGCTGCGTCGACAAGGCATCCTGCCACTGAGCGTCAAGAAAAAGGCCAAGCCACTTTTCACCTTTGGCGACTCCATCGTCCCGAAGGACATCATGCTGTTTACCCGTCAGCTTTGCACTATGCTCACGTCCGGTATTGCCGTCGTGCAAGCATTGGACATGGTCGGACATAGCAATCGCAAACCCAAGGTCAAGGAACTCATCCTCGACATCAAGGCCGAAGTGGAAAGCGGCACCCCGCTCTCCAAATCCTTCGCCAAGCACCATATCTACTTCGACGACCTGTATTGCAGCCTGGTTCATGCGGGCGAAGAAGCCGGCGTTCTCGAGGTGCTGCTCGACAAGATCGCCACCTATCTGGAAAAATCCGAAGCGTTGAAGGCCAAAGTCAAGAAGGCGTTGACCTATCCGGCCATCGTGCTGGTATTCGCCTTTGTCGTCACCGCAATCCTGCTGATCTTCGTCATTCCCACCTTCGAGGATCTCTTCAAGGGCTTCGGCGCAGAACTACCGGCCTTGACTAAATTCGTCATCGAGTTGTCCGGGGTTTTCCAGGAAAACTGGTACCTGATCCTCGGTGGGCCGGTGGTGGCGATCGTCGGCTTCCTGGAAGCCCGTAAACGCTCACGAACCTTCTACCAGTGGCTAGATCGCATCGTCTTGCAAATGCCGCTGATCGGTGATCTGGTAGCGACCTCGGCCAACGCTCGCTTCGCTCGCACCCTGTCCACTCTGTTTAGCGGCGGTGTACCGCTGGTGGACGCCATGCAGAGCGTGGCGGGCGCAACCGGCAACTACGTTTATGAAAAAGCGGTGCTGGATATGCGTGAATCGGTTTCCATCGGTCAGCAACTCAACTTCGCCATGCGTCAGAGCAACCTATTCCCCGATATGGTGATCCAAATGGTGGCGATCGGTGAGGAAGCCGGCTCGCTCGGCGACATGCTAGCCAAAGTGGCAGATTTCTACGAAGCGGAGGTGGATCAGAAGGTCGATGCCTTGACCACCATGATCGAACCATTGCTGATGGCCTTTCTGGCTGGCGTGGTCGGCACCCTGGTGATCGCCATGTACATGCCCATCTTCAAACTGGCGGCGGCGGTCTGATGGCGGCCCGGCCATCATGACGACCGTGGAACTGCTGGCTGGTTCGCCGACGCTGTTAGTGTTCGTGAGCGTGTTGCTGGGCCTGTTGGTCGGCAGTTTTCTCAATGTGGTCATTCATCGCCTGCCTTTGATGATGGAGCGAGAATGGCGTGGACAATGTGCGGAGCTGCTGGGACAACCGACTCCAGACAGCGCTCAACCGACCCTGAACCTGTGGCGGCCACGCTCGCGCTGCCCGCACTGCGGACACTTAATCAGCGCAATGGAAAACATTCCACTACTGAGTTATGCATGGCAACGCGGTCGCTGTACGCATTGCCACGCAGGAATCAGTATTCAGTATCCGTTGGTGGAAGCCACCAGCGGGCTGCTCGCCGGTATCGTCGCCTGGAGATTCGGCTTTGGTTGGCCCACCGCCGCCGCCTTGATCTTTACCTGGATGCTGTTGGCGGCCAGCATCATCGACCTCCGCCACCAACTGTTGCCTGACGATCTGACTCTACCCTTGCTCTGGCTGGGACTTGGCGTTGCCCTGTTCGGGCTATTCGCCGATTTGCCGAGCGCCGTGCTTGGAGCCATGGCCGGCTATTTATCGCTCTGGTCGGTTTACCAGCTTTTCCGCCTGCTGACAGGTAAGGAAGGGATGGGCTTTGGCGATTTCAAGCTGCTGGCGGCCTTGGGCGCCTGGACTGGCTGGCAATACCTGGTCACCATCGTGATCTTGTCGTCGCTGGTCGGAGCATTTTGCGGCTTGGCGCTGATCTTGTTCCAGAAACGGGATCACCGGATGCCGATGCCTTTCGGACCTTTCCTAGCCGCCGCCGGTTGGATCGCGCTGCTGTGGGGTGAAGCGATCAACGGTGCCTACCTGCGCTGGCTGGGAGGATGATCATGTTGGTAGTTGGACTAACCGGCGGCATCGGTAGCGGCAAGACTGTAGTGAGCGACCATTTCGCCACCCGGCTGGGGGTACCGGTCATCGACACCGATCTGATCGCTCGTGAGCTGGTCGAGCCTGGGCAACCCGCCTTAGCGGAAATCGCTACTGAGTTCGGGGCCGAGTGCTTGGATGACCGAGGTCATCTTGATCGTGTCCGCCTACGCGAACAAGTTTTTGTAAATCAAGTTGGTCGGCGGCGTTTGGAAGCGATCCTGCACCCTCGAATCCGTGCAGTGGCTCGACAACGGATCGCTGCTCTCAAAGCGCCTTATTGCCTTCTGGTCATCCCATTGCTGGCGGAAACTGGGATGACGGAGCTGGTCGATCGGGTACTGGTGGTGGATACGCCGGAAGCAGAACAAATCCGCCGAGTGATCGCTCGCGACCAGATCAATGAGACCCAGGCCCGGCGCATTCTGGCCGCTCAAGCCAGCCGCGCTCAGCGACTGGCGTTGGCCGATGAGGTATTGGAAAATTTCGGCGACCTTGCAAAACTTGCATTACCGATCGCCGACCTCCATCGGCATTACCTACGCTTGGCCGCCGAACGGCTTTTGTGAACCGTACCCGTTGGTATGATTTGCGGCCGGTTGCCGGTCATCGTCCCTACGAGGCATTTCCGTGTCCCAGTCTATTTGCTACGAGCAACCGCTCAATGAGCGTGCCCGCGCCCTGTTACGATTGGAATTCCTGTTTCAGCAAATCAATCATGCGCTGATCGGGCCATCGACGTGGAATAGTCGTGCGGCGTTGCAGGGTTTGTTCAACATTCTCACCGTCACCGGACGCAATGAATTCAAGAAAGAGTTGCTCAAGGAATTAGAGCGCCATGCCAGCACGCTAAGTCGCCTGCGACAAAGCCCTGGAATCGATACGGTGGCCCTATCATCCGTGCTGGCGAAAATCAGCGAGGTCATCGGCCAAATTCACCGACCGAACAGTCTGGCGCTGGACACCGTGCGGCAAAGCGAATTTCTCGGCGCTATCCAGAATCGGATTCAGATTCCCGGCGGCACCTGCCGGTTCGACCTGCCCGCGCTACATCATTGGTTACAACAAGAACCCGAGATACGCAATCGGGACTTACAAGAATGGCTGGCGCCATTCTCACCCATGAGGGATGCGGTGTTCCTGATCCTGCAATTGATTCGCGACAGCGCCACACCTCGAACAGAAACGGCTATCCGGGGCTTCTTTCAGCGTGGATTGGATGCGAATGCGCCGAATCAACTGATTCGGGTCTGGCTGCCATCCGGCGATCCGCGGTTTCCCGAGATCAGCGGTGGGCGGCATCGTTTCACCATTCACTTCCTGGAACAGTCCAATCCTTATCACCGGGCAACGCCGAGTTTGGCCGATGTCGCATTCGATCTGGCCTGTTGCATCATTTGATCGATACCTCTGTCGGTATCTTTACCGGCCTCGCGCGGCGAAGTCGATACGCGGATCGATCAGATGATAGGTCAAGTCGTTGATCAAATTCAGCAGCAAACCGATCAGACTGAAGATGTACAGTGTACCGAACATGACTGGGTAGTCGCGCTTGACAACGGCCTCAAAACCTAGCAAGCCCAATCCATCCAGCGAAAAGATCACCTCGATCAGCAGTGAACCGGTAAACAACATGCTGACCAGGGTCGCCGGAAAGCCGGCAATCACCAGCAGCATGGCATTGCGAAATACATGCCCGTACAGTACCCGCCGCTCGCTCAATCCTTTAGCGCGGGCGGTCACCACATACTGCTTGTTGATTTCATCCAGAAAGGTGTTTTTGGTGAGCATGGTCAACGAAGCAAAACCACCGATGACCATAGCAGTGACTGGCAGAGTCAGATGCCAGAAATAATCGGCGATCCGCGCCGGCCAGAGCAAATCCGCCCAGTTGTCGGACACCAACCCACGCAACGGAAACCAATCCAGGTAACGACCACCCGCGAACAGGATGATCAGCAAGATAGCGAACAGAAACGCTGGAATCGCGTAACCGATAATCACCGCCGCGCTGGTCAGCACATCGAAACGCGAACCGTCGCGAACCGCCTTAGCGATTCCCAATGGAATCGAAATCATGTAGATCAGCAACGTACTCCACACACCCAGCGAAACAGAAACCGGCAACTTGTCCAACACCAGATCGAATACCGCCCGATCGCGAAAATAGCTCTGACCGAGATCGAAAGTTAGATAATCGCCGATCATGCGCCCGAAGCGCACATAAGCCGGCTGATCGAAACCAAACTGGCGGTTTAGCTCGGCGATGAAAGCCGGATCGAGTCCTTGTGCGCCGCGATAGACACCGTCGCCAGTTGACGATGATGCAGCATGACCGCTGCGTCCCGCTTCCATGCCCTCCCCGCCGCCGACCCGAGCTGTGGCCGCCACGGCGGTATCCTTAAGTTGCGCCAGCAACTGCTCTACCGGCCCGCCGGGAGCGATCTGCACGATCGCGAAGTTAATGGCGACAATACCCAGCAGGGTCAGTGGAATCAGCGCCAGACGACGGAGAATGTAAGCGAACATGAGGGAAATTCGGCGTTATAGCGCTTTAAGGTTGCGTGTCGGATAGGCTCCAGAATCGAGTAGAATACTGCACGGCATACCACCATCGCCCCAGCCATTCATAACAGTCGTAACGAATCTCCGCGATGGCGCGCACCGAAGGCAACCAGGATTCAGGATCCAGCAGATCAGGTCGATCGTCGAAGAACAGAGTCGGGGCGGGAATAACCTTCAATCCTTGTACGGCGAAAGCCATCATGGCCCGTGGCTGATGCACGGCGTTCGTCACCAGCAAAATCGTATCGATGTGGCGCCGGCGCAGAATCGCCGCGCTATAAACAGCATTCTCCCAGGTGTTTCGACTCTCGGTCTCCGTCAGAACCGGGCCGATGCCGAATTCCTGCTCCAGAATCGTTTTCATCAATTCCGCTTCGGCAGGATACTTCCCCTCAAGGCGGCCACCAGTTGCCAGTACCGGCAAACCGGTCCGCCGCGCCAACCGAGCAGCATAGCGCACCCGGCCCAGAGTGCGTTCATGCACGGTTGGACCATCACCATATTCCGGCGCATCCTCATACACACCTCCCCCCAACACCACAATCGCGCCCAGTTGCGATAACGGCAAAAAATACTCGTCAAGCGGCGGTTCCGTCTGTAAGGAACGACTCAGTAGGCCCGCTGTTACGGGAATGCTGAACAGATAGCCGGAGATCACCCCAGTCAGCAGCAGATTCGCACTCAGCCGTCGATGCCAGCACCCTAGGAGCGCACCTAGAAGGCCAACCAACAAGGGTCCGCTAGGCGGCAATAGCAGGAGCTTGACCAGCACCGCTAGGAGATCACCTCGACAAGGTCGACTGATGGTTTGAAGTCACGATGACGACAGCACATGAAGCTTCTATACTCAACTATCATGGAAAATTCATCAGTCCGCAATAAAATCCTAAAGGAGGATATCCCTCATGCTTGGAGAAAGTCACGATCTGTTCCATGAGTTTCCCGAATACAAGAGCCGTATTGCTGAACTGAAAATGGCTGACTTCCATTTTTCCCAATTGTACGATGAATATCATTCAGTTAATGATGAAGTGGAACGAATCGAATTGCAGATCGAAACCCCTTCGGACTTTTACACGGAAACCCTGAAAAAGCAGCGACTGCATCTCAAGGACGAAATCTATACGATCCTACGGGAAAAACGGCGCACCGAGGCACATGCCTGACGCTATTTGCCGACTTTTGAAAAGCCTACCACTGGCTATTTGCATAAACATCAGGTAGCCGGTGGTGTTCTTTTGTAGCCAGATGTAATGCCAACTATCGCATCATCCCGGGCCAGTGAATCTGGCATAGCGTGCAGGGCGGAATCACTCTCGATGGCGCTAGCAGTTCTGTTGCGAACGCGACGGGCTCGTTCCGGTTGTCGAGCACCTGATGTGGCAGTCATAGTTGAAGAGCGACGGTGCATGGTCAGGGGTTCGATTTCTGACGCGGTATTGGAACGCGCCCGTCGCAGCCAGCCAAGAATCCAGTTTTCCACCGCCTCTTGGCGGGTCGGCGATAGATCTCGAAAGATCAACGCGCCGACGCCAAATAATAGAGTCAGCCCGCCCATAAAAAAAACCAGCGGTTGCATGAAAGCAATGGCCAATAAGACCAGTAAGGCCAACAGGGTATGTCGGATCTTCAACAAGGATATCTCCATCGGACTCAGATCAGGGACTGCCAGGGGCATGCCTGGGTCGGGTAGGTTTGCGCACGAGAATCACCGTACAATTATCGTCAGGCTGGCGCTGTTGCTGGCGGATGGCCATCGCCAGTTCGTCTAGCAGTTCATCGATCAGCTCTTCCAGGGAGCGATGCGGTTGCACCAGCAACGCCGGCCAGCGTCGAATGAACATTTGTGGGTGCCGCAAATGCCAGAGACCATCGCTGGCCATCAGATAAACCTGATCAGGTTCCAGATCCAGGCGGCGGCGGTCGTTCAACCCACGTAAGAACAGTGGTAGGTTGCCATCATGCAGCTCGTAAAGTTCCTGATCAATGGTATCGGTATAGAAATTCGTTGCCCCCAAAGTGCTGCCCAGAATAAAGGCCTGGCTGATCTGAGAGCTGGTTTGGATATGGACCTGCTGCAACCACTGAGTGCTGTCCAACAGGCCCAACATGGCAAGATGAGTGGCAGGCACATGATCCACCGTCAGACACTGCACGTTGCCTGAATCAATGGCGTAAAGGCGAGAATCGCCCACATGAAACATGAGCGCCGGAGAGCGAGGAGGAATCTCCAAGAGAATGAGCGTACAGCCAGTCTCCAATCCAGCAGCCTGAAATTCCTGATAAAGCCGCTGATGCAGAGCGTTTAATCCGCTGGATAGTTGTGCCAGATCGGTAGTAGCCGACAGCTCGAGCAAACCCTCGACGGCTTTTTCAGCAGCTTCCCGGCCATGGCTGTGACCACCCATACCATCGAGTACAGCCAGTCGCCGATGTCCGTCTGGCCAACCAGGCAGCTGCAGCTGGGTTTCCTGTTCACCCCAGAGAAACCGGGCGCTCCCCCGGTTATCGATGAGCAAGAAATTGTCTTGATTTTCGTGGCGCCCCTGACCAGTTGGCGAGCGCAACGAACGCATGGCGATTTCGAGTCGAGGACCGCGACAACGCGATATCTTATGAGATGTGGGCGCTACATCAGAAAGTTGAGGATGATCAGTGCGCATCTGTGGTCAGATCGTGCTCAAGAAGTTGATAGTCATCGGTCTGTATTGGTGATCGGAAGTCATGATCCAAAGGAACGAACACCAAACCGCCGGGTCGGTAGCACTCGAACGCTAAATGCCAACCTTGATCTTTGGCGAATAAGCATCCTGCCACTTCGTCCTTCTGCTAGACTAGATCATAATGCGCCTTACGGCTGTTAATCCAAATAAATCTTTTTGGATCATTTGATTTTTGGATCATTTGATGATTTTGATCATGGGTCATGGATATCGAAACGCGTCTTGAGGAACTTGCGCAAGCTTATGCCGCCGGTCGGCTCAACGAAACTGAATTGGCGCGCCTTCAAGAAGAAGCCTTGCAGGCGATAACCGGGGATGGCGATTATCCACCGCGATCATCGGTCGGTGGCTTAGCCATAGACGCCCTCCAGGAAACCGACTCAGGAGGTTCGTCTTCTTCAGAGTCCCCTGCTCCGGAAACACTGAAGGTTGGGAGATTCATTGGCCCCCCCGAACGACAGATGCGCCTGATGTACGATCTCAGCAACAAAGGGCACCTCTGGCTGGCGCATGTTGCTGCATCGTCATCGAGCAGCGATGAAGCGACAGATGAATTCCGGGTTATCAAGATATTCCTGCCCCTCGGTTACGAGCTCGGTGCGCGTGATGCTGTCCGCGATGAGCGAACATCACGGGCGGACTTGATTGGCTTGCGTTCCTATCTCGCCAAGGCCCGAGCACGGGTGGAATTAGCGACCAAGCTCGATCATCCTTGCATTCCCCGCACCTATGGATGGCGACAAGGCGCTGATGGGTGGCCATTCGCTGAAATGAGCTATGTCGATCTGCGCCAAGGTCGCACCTTGGCACAATGGCTCGATGAACAGGGGCAAACTGGCCTACCTTGGGAGACTATCTCCAAATGGTTGTATTCGATCGCTTCCGCCTTGGATTACGCGCGCCGCGAGCATCGGTTTGCCTGTCAACACCTCGATACTGACACGGTGTTCGTCACGGATCAGGGAGCAGTCAAGCTGTTGAGTTTCGGTCTAGCGACAGAAATTCGAGAACCGCGTAGCGTCCTGTTCAGTACCAGCGGAGCAGGGCGTGAAGCTGCAGGAGAGGCCGTTGAATCGGTTGCCGCCGAAATAACCTTTCGCCGTGACGTCTTCGCACTGGCATTACTAACCTACCAATTACTGACAGGACACAGCGTCCATCAAGCCCAGGGCGAGTCGCCAGGCGCAATACCGCGACCATCCGGATTGACGGATGAAGCTTGGCAGGTCTTGCGGCGAGGACTGGCGTATCCCAGTGAACTGTGTCCGATAGACGCAGGCCAGTTCATTCAAGGTTTGGATGCTGTACAGCGATCAGCGATGGTAGCGCCATCGAGCCGCGATCCTCTGCCGAAGTGGGCATGGGGGCTCGCCGTAGGATTGGTCTTCGCGATTGGCTTAGGCTTTTACTGGCTCCAGAGATCTGAAGTCATTCCACCCGGAGCTATACCCCCAGAGAAAATCCAATCGAATGGAATCGCCTCTGGAGTGGAGCCTTTAGAAAATGGACAGCTTGAAGAAGGTATGTTGTTGCAGGAAGCCGAACGTGAAACTGATTTGCGGGCTTTTGAAGCCGCCCAAAGGGTCGGCACGATCGCTGCTTATCGGCTTTATCTGCAGCGCTGTCCACATTGCGGCTATGGAAAGGAAGCACGGGCTGCGATCCAGGATCTGGAAACCCAGAATAAAATAGAGACCCTCAAGAGGGATTTCGAGGTACTGGCATCAGCACTGGAGGAAGGCCACGCAGGGCGGAGTGAGGAAGCGCTGTCCCGTTTAGAGGCATTGACGGTGTTGGCGCCTGATGATCCTGTGGTTACTGCTGGACAGCAGCGACTGGCGCGCAGCTGGGCCAAGATGGCGTTGATGCACCTCAACAAGTCCGACCCGAATAAAGCCCGCCAATGGTTGAAGAAAGCTGAATCGGTGTATGCGAAATTGCCTGAACTGGCGGCGCTGAAACAGGCGCTGAAACAAGCCGAGGCAGCAGAGCGCCTCAGACAGACCGATGCCGAGGCCTTCGCTATTGCCCAGCGCGCGGATACTCGCCGGGCCTACTGGACTTATCTCGAGCGTTGCGCGACGGATTGCATACATCGTGCAGAAGCGGAAGCGGCGCTGACCCGATTAGCTCCCACCAACTCGGTATTACGCGACCGCTTAAGCGACGGTTCGCAGGGTCCGGAGATGGTGGTGATTCCAACCGGCGAATTTCAAATGGGATCGCCATCCTCTGAACCGGGTCGTTACAGCGATGAACCTTCCCACCGCGTGCGCATCGATAAGGCTTTCGCTATCGGCAAATATGAAGTGATGTTTTACGAATATGAACGATTCGCGACGGCGATGGGAAAGCCTTTACCCGACGATCACAACTGGGGACGTGGCCGTCGGCCGGTGATCAATGTGAGCTGGACGGATGCCAAGACTTATACCGAATGGCTGTCCCAGCAGACCGGCCAGCGTTATCGCCTGCCGACCGAGGCCGAATGGGAGTACGCTGCACGGGCCGGGACAGCCACGAGCCGCTACTGGGGCGATGACCCCGATGAAGGCTGTGCTTTTGCCAACGCAGCTGACTTGGACGGTAAACAGGTATTCGTGGGCTGGACGATAATGCAGTGTCATGACGGCCAAGTTTACACAGCGCCTGTTGGTAATTACCAAAACAATGATTTTGGCCTGTACGACATGGCTGGCAATGTGTTGGAGTGGACCTGCTCGCTCTATGATAAGGAATCGCAGGCGCCGGTCCAACGCTGCCAAGAGCCTGGGGGAAACCAGGAATTCGTCGTCCGTGGCGGCTCTTGGAGTGACGAACCGCGTAGTGTACGCTCAGCAGATCGCCACCGCAGCCGGTTCGATTTTCAAGATTATTTCCTTGGATTTCGAATAGTTAGAGAACTACCCTGAGCGGTTTGTTTTAAACAGAATGAATCTGCATATCCGGCTTGAACGATGAACCCACGATCCTGGCTAGAGCAGTGGGAATAGTTCAAGCGATTCCCTATTATCCTGGATTACCCTGGCGGTAGATGTTGTGTGCCTTTCGAATTGAGTATGTGGATATTTCGCGAGCATGCCTGGCGGCATCATTCGTTCTATGCATCTGTAGTTGAAGAGCACTCGGTTGCTCTCAAGCGACGTTGATCAATCGGGCCACTTTGGACCTGCAAACCGGCGAGGTCGGCCGATTATTCTCCATTTCGAGGAAGCGATTACCCACAGATCACAAGGCCGAAGACTTATCAGGCCTAGCGATTGACTTTGCGCTATCAGAGTAGGCGTATTATTTGCAGAGAAGGCAATATCAGCCGTCCTTGAATTACACCACCAAACTTGGTTGCTCATCTGGCATACCGACTAAATGAGGCAAATCCACAGTAAGACGGCTAGGAGGCAAACTGCATGAGACATAAATCTAGTGTGCCTTTACAGTGGGGACAGGTAGAATCGTCCAAAATCGAGAAGAGGACCGATCTAAATGCATTCGTCTGCTTTCGAGAGTGTTGCAGAGGCGACCCTTGGCCCGACCGATGACGCCTGATTGTGTCCGCCGACGCCATGATTAGAAGACCATGATCAAAAAATCCAATACGCTGACCACCGGTTATCGCCTGCTTGACAAATACCGTATCGAAGCGGTGTTAGGCGCAGGTGGATTTGGAATTACTTACATGGCCATGCATGAAGCACTGCTCAAACGAGTGGCCATCAAGGAATATTTTCCGGTGGAGTGGTCCTATCGCGATGGCGACCATGTCTTGGCCAATACCCAGGGGGGATTGCCCACCTCCGAGGCGGGTGAAGACGCCTGCTACACTTGGGGCTTAGAACGGTTCCTCAGCGAGGCCCAAACCTTGGTCCGAGTCGAGCACCCGGGTGTGGTGCGGGTGCAGGACTACTTCCAGTCAAATGGCACCGCCTATATTGTGATGGATTATGTCGACGGAGAACCACTCAGCCAGATTCTGCAACGGGACAAAACCCTACCGGAGGATCAGGTCCGCCGATTGATCGATGACGTGCTTCCCGCTTTGGACGCGGTCCATGCTCAAGGTTACCTGCATCGCGATCTGAAACCGGCCAATCTCTATCGCCGCTCAGATGGCCGAACGATCTTGCTCGATTTCGGCGCAGCTCGCCAAGCGCTGGGGCGTCGCAGTAAAAGCGTGACTAGCGTATTCTCACCGGGCTATTCGCCTATTGAGCAGTATCTGATCGACGGCAAGGGATATGGCCCCTGGACGGACATCTACGCCTTCGGCACCGTTTTATACCATTGTGTGACAGGGATGTCACCAATCGAAGCCCCAGCGCGTGTCCTCGACGACCCTCTACAACCGGCAGAAGAGCTGGCCGCTGGACGATACAGCCCGGTCTTGCTGCGCTTGATCGACCGAGCCATCGCGGTTCGCCCAGAAAAACGGTTTCAGAGCATCGCCCAGATGCGGGCGGCGCTGGAAGCGCCTCCGGAAGAACAAGAGGATGAGCGCACGGTCAAATTGGAGCTACCGTTGCGTTCCGATTTGCACCGCAGCGGCGAGAAACCTGGACTGGCCATCGGCGAACCAGCCCGGCAGCCATCGTCAGCTTTATCCCCGGAAGGAAATAGGCGCTGGCGCGTCATCGGGGGTGGATTGGCCCTGCTTGCCCTGATCGCCGTTGGAGTGGGACTCTGGATCAGGCAGCCCGAGCCCCCGGGACCGTCAACGGGATCGTCGACTACATCGTCATCCACCAAATCAGAGGGGAATGGACCTGGAGCATCGACCAAACCCCAGCCTGGCCAGGCTTACACTGATCCTGTGACCAAGATGCAGCTCGTTTGGATCGCACCCGATTGCTTCAATATGGGCAGCCCAGAAACCGAGCAAGATCGCAGCGCCAACGAAGGACAACACAAAGTCTGCCTGGAGCGATTCTGGATAGGCAAAACTGAAGTGACGAATGCCCAGTACCGCCAATTCCAAAGCAGCCATGACAGCGGCGCCTATGAATCCTACAGTTTGAATGCGAATGATCAACCCGTGGTCCGGGTCAGCTGGCAAGAAGCCATGGCCTATGCCGAGTGGTTATCGAAAAAAACCGGTCTGCGCTATCGCCTGCCGACAGAGGCAGAGTGGGAATACGCCGCGCGGGCCGGTCGAATCGGTTCCCAATACTGGGGCGATGATCCAAATCAAGCCTGCCATTACGCTAACATCTACGATGAAACCGCTCGTAGAGCCAAGCCGTTCAACTGGGCCAATTATCCCTGCGAGGACGGCCAAGCTGCAGCGGCGCCAGTCGGCCAGTACACAGCCAACGCGCTTGGTTTGCACGACATGCTCGGTAATGTCGCCGAATGGACTTGCTCCGAATACGACAGCGCCTATGCAGGAGGCGAAACCCGGTGCGCCGACGGGAGTGTTGCGTCCACCGGGCATCGCGTAGTACTACGTGGGGGTTCTTGGTCTGACTATCCAGGATTGGTACGATTCGCCTACCGATTTCCAGCAGCACCGGAATATGGGAAATGGCGATCCGACATCGGATTTCGCCTGGCGCTAGAACTGAAGAAGGAGGCGCCATGAACAAGATCGCATTGCAATGGCTGATATGGGTATTGATGGGCTGGCTTCCAGTCAGTCCGGCGCTGGCGGCTTCGGGAACACCCGAAGCTCGCATGACAGCAACAGTCGTCGAATTCAGTGTGCGGGGCGATGATCTACATGAGCAAGCAGGCGCTATCATCGCTGACCTGATGATGTCGGCTTTGGCCAACACCGGTCGCTTTACCCTCAAGGACCGTTTGGCGCTATCGGCGGCGGCCAAGATCGCCAAGGAGCAGGAGCTGGGCTCTACCGGACTGCTCGATCCCAAAACCGCGGCTGAGCTGGGCCGCCGCTATGGCGTAGACGCCGTGGTGACTGGCGGGGTCAATAAACTGGGGGATCTGATCACTGTCACCGCACGGCTGATCGACACCAAGACCGCTTCTCTGTTACGCAGTGGCCAAATTCAGGGCAAGGATATCGACACTATCCAGATTAAGGTCAACGAACTGGCGGCGATGATCACGAGGCTACCGGAGCCCCCACAAACCTACAGTCTGATGATCAAGACCCAGCCTACCGATGCCAGCATCCGCTTGCTGAATAGCCCAATCCCCTATCAACCTGGCGTTCGGTTACCACCTGGCAGCTACGAAATCGAAGTCGGTCAGTCGGACTATGTCGCGAGCCGGAAAACCGTGAAAATCGACGATCGTGATGTAGTGATGAATATCGAATTGGAAAAAGCCAAACATGGTCTAACGATTCGTTCAGAACCTGCGGACGCGACCATTCGAGTGTTGGGCGTTCCAGGAACTTATCAACCGGGTATGCAATTGGCGCCAGGCAACTATGAGATCGAGGTTGCACGCGAAGGCTATGTCTCGCGCAAGTTGCCGATACGGATTGCCCATAGCGATCTGACCGTACCGGTGAACCTAGAGAAACAGCCATTACCTCCGCCGCCGGCGCAATATCATCTGACCGTACAGGTCGATCCTACTCAGGCAACGGTTCGCTTGTTGAACATAAAGACCTCTTACCAGCCCGGGGTGGAACTGCCGCCTGGCGAATACACGATCGGGGTCAGCGAGAATGGCTATGAACCGACAAAGGTAACGATCCGGATCGTCGACAGCGATGTCACAGTTCCAGTGAAGCTCACCAAATTACCTGAATCGGAAAAGCCGATGCTCTATCGGCTGACTGTTCGTCCCAATCCGTCTGATGCGCAAATTCGAATACTCAACATCAAACCCCGCTATGAATCGGGCATGGCGTTGGAGCCTGGCAGTTATATGGTGGAGGTTTCCCGGTCAGGCTACCAAACACAGGCTCTCACAGTGCGCATCGCCAACGCGGACGTAACAGTACCTGTAACGCTGGCCAAGGAACCTGAGCCTGAACCGACACCGTCCTATCGGCTCACAGTGCGCACTGATCCGGCCGACGCCCAAGTGCGGCTGCTTGGTGTCAGAGTCCGCTATCGTCCTGGTGTAGAGCTGACTCCAGATCGTTATACAGTGGAGGTTTCCCGCTCGGGGTATACAACACAACGGTTGACCGTGCGCGTCGCCGATGCCGATGTGACCTTGCCGGTGACGCTGGTCAAGGAACCTGAACCAGAAAGAGCAACCTTGTATCAGCTCACGGTGCAGACTGATCCCCGGCGCGCCCGGGTGCGGCTGGTCAACTCCTCCTTCACGTACCGTCCTGGTGTACGCTTGCCTCCAGGTAACTATACGATCGAAGTCAGTCGACGAGGTTATGAACCGAAACAGGTCTCGGTGCGCATTGCCGATCGCGATGTGACCGAACCGATCACTCTGGAACGAATCGCCACAGCGACTCCGACGTTGCCGATACCGCCGACACTGCCATCTGCGCCACCTTCGCGGACCGGCGCCTGGCGGATTGGTTCGATACAAATTGACGGCTCGATCACCGGCGTGGATCGCAGCGAGGTGCAACGGGTGTTGAACCGCTATGCCGGGCAGACCGTGACTCGCGACAGTCTACTGAATGGAGCAATGCAGGTTTACCGAACGACTGGGATTACCCTGAATTTCGTCGTGCGCAACTCAGCATCAGGATCGGCGGAATTGAATGCACGGGTCAGCCAGCGACTGCGGCGGACCTACGAAAGCTCTGTTCCACTAGTGACTCGCAGCCAAATCGAACGATCGGGTTTCGGAGTATCGGTCGAATAGCACATCACTCGTATGACCCTCGCCTCCTTGAATCCGAGGCGGCGAGGACGTAAGGCGCCAAGCCGGCCCAAAACCGGCCTAATTATCTGATTATTCTTAGAATAAGTAGCTTGACTGACTTCTTAGCAAGACATCAGTAACCAGGATGGTCGATCATCGCGGTATGATCGCCGCGTACGATCGGCAAGTAGCGTGGTTTCCAGAAGCGCGAGCGCAAATAAGTATCGAGATCACGTCCAGCCAAATCAGTCTTGCCAGCGACGCCTTCGCGCAACGCTTGTTCGATGACGCGCACTCCGACCCGGACACTGACTTCGCGCAACTCGCCCACCGGTGGATAGACCCGTCCGGCTTGCAAGTGGGCAGCAGCAGTGTACTCAGCCAATGCATAAGCGGCTTCCAACACCATACTGTCCGTAATCTCCCGACATTCAGCCAGAATGGCGCCGAATCCCAAGCCGGGAAAAATAAAGGCATTGTTACCCTGGCCGATGTGATGGGTTTGACCGTCGCGGACGACGTCAGGGAATGGACTGCCCGTCGCGACGATCGCCCGGCCTTCGCTCCATTCCATAATGTCTTCCGGCAACGCTTCACAAGCCGAGGTGGGATTGGACAATGGAAAGATGATCGGACGGGCAGTATTGCGCGCCATAGCCTGCACGATCGGGTGGTTGAACGAACCAGCCTGACCGCTTAGCCCCAACAGCGCCGTAGCCTTAGTATGTTCAATGGTCTCCATCAAAGTGGGCACTTCATTGACGATAGACCAGCCAGCCACTTTTTCACGTGGTTGCAGGTAGTAGTGCTTGTAGGCTTCCACTATGCGTCCTTCCACCAGCAAGCCGCGCGAATCGATCACACAAACCCGATCACGGGCTTCTTCTTGGCTTAATCCTTCGCGCAGAAGCCCCTGAGTAATGGCCCAAGCCACCCCAGCGCCGCCCGCGCCCGCACCGTGAATCACGATGCGCTGATCGCGCAACGACTCACCCTTAAGCCGGCTAGCTGACAATAAACCGGCCAGCGCCACTGCGCCCGTGCCTTGAATATCGTCATTAAAGGATGGTATCTGCTTGCGGTAGCGCTCCAGAACTGCAAATGCAACTTCCTTAGCCAGATCCTCCCACTGGATGATCGCTCGTGGCCAGCGTTCGTGGATGGCCTTGACAAATTTATCCAGAAACGCTAAATACCGCTCCCCGCGCAAGCGTCGCTGATGGACACCGAGATAGAACTCGTCGTTAAGCAGCTCCAGCCGGTCGGTACCGACATCCAGCTTGACCGGCATGGTATGGAAAGGATTGACACCACCGCCAATGGTATAGATCGCCAATTTGCCGATAGCGATAGCCAATCCACCGTAACCCTGGTCGCCGATGCCCAAGATCGCCGACGAATCGGTCGCGACAATCATGCGCACATCGTTCCAGGGAAAATTATCAGCCACGCTGGCGGCGCGGTCGATATTGAGCGGTGAAAACGACAGTCCGCGTGGATTTTGGTAGAGATGGCTGAATTGTTGCACCGCCTGACCCACCGTCGGAGTGTAGATGATCGGCATCATCTCCTCGAGATGTTGTTCCAGCAGGGCATAGAACAGGGTTTCAGCGCGCTCTTGCAAGGCCCGCAGATATTGATACTTGGCGATTGGGTCCGGCTCGCGCAGAAAGCCGCGATAAACTCGTTCGACCTGTTGTTCCAGTGTATTGACCTGTGGTGGTAGCAAGCCATCCAGCCCCAGAGCAACGCGTTCATCCTCGGTGAAAGCCGTACCCTTGTTGCTCAACACCAATCGCAGCAAGGCGATTCCTTCTAGATAAACCTCCATGTAATCACGGCCTTCGGCGTCCTTTTTGATATCGAAATAGGGACTGATCGGTTCTCTTTTCATCGTGCGACTTTGATGTGGCTATGGCTAATAAAGCAGGTTGGCAGAACGGGAGCAATGTCCAGAAATGGTCAGGCGACGCAATATGGCATTTAAAGATGGCAGGGTCAAACGGCGCAAATAACCATCCGGCAATATGGGAGAAAATGAAGTGGTCCAGAAAATCTTACATCGGGCCAAATTGGCCCGTTCAGATTCTGTTCTGTCACTTGCTGATAAACCCTGTCAATCACTCTCCGTTTGAAAGGCGCTTAATGCATGAGGAGCGAAGGCCAGAATGACACGAGTTAGAGGTAAATCATGCATAAAGTCGCCTATCTAATGGAGTTCCCAAAACTTATCACAACTAGGCATGATAGTTGCTTAAAGAGCAAATCATAATACGTAGCAGATCATTTCAGGATTGAACTACTGGAGCCAGTTTCAATGAACACGCAAATCCATCGCAAGCAAATTGTCATTTTGGCGCTCGCCATGGCACTGGCTGCGGCTTCCTACTGGATTCCCTTACCGCAGTCATCCGACCCTTATCCGTCGCCATCAATGCTGCGCGAATCGACCAACCTGTCAGCGTTGACAGAGTCCATTACCTATGCACGCGAGCCAGCGACGATCTGGCGGTTTCCAGTGATTATTCAAGTACAACAAACTCCTATTCAAGCGGTTTCCGCGCCTCAGCCAGAAGCGAGACAGTCCGCTCAAACATTGCCTGCAGTGCAATTAATGGATCAACGGGATTTCGTCAATGACAGCAATATGCTGAAACCTAATGCTCCTCTGATGCTGATCAAAGAACTTGATTACGATTTAAAGCGCTAGGAAATTCGCTGAAAACCGGTCAGGATTGGCCGGTTTTCAGCGATTTGTCATGAGCCTCGTCATCCCCAACCCATCTCAACAAACATCTGCGTTCCCTCCAAATCTATTCTTCCACCGAGTCTCCCAAGCTCAGCCGTTCTGGTCTGTGTTATCATCGATCGATGGCAAGATCGCTTCCCGCATGGCGTTTTCGCGTCAGAATTGAAACAACCTCGTTTATCATCGTTCATTATTGAGCATGACCTCGCCCATGACCGTTCGGTCAGGAGAACAAATATGAATTACGAAAATATTCGGATTGAGACCCGTGGCCCAGTCGCCCTGATCACTTTAAGCCGGCCTAAGGCATTCAACGCCTTATCCAATGATCTGATGGATGAACTAACCCACGCATTGGATGCCGCTGAAGCGGATGAAGCCATTCGGGCAATCGTCCTGACTGGCGGCGAAAAGGTGTTCGCCGCCGGCGCCGATATCAAGGGCATGAAGGACTATTCCTATATGGACGCTTACAAAGGCAATTTCATCACCCGCAACTGGGAGCGAGTCAGTCGTTGCCGCAAACCGGTGATTGCAGCAGTGGCCGGCTATGCGTTAGGCGGCGGTTGCGAATTGGCAATGATGTGCGATTTTATTTTGGCTGCTGACACTGCCAAATTCGGTCAACCGGAAATCAAGCTGGGCATCCTGCCTGGTGCTGGCGGCACTCAGCGCTTGACTCGGTTGATCGGCAAATCCAAGGCCATGGAACTCTGCCTGACTGGACGGATGATGGACGTCGTAGAAGCTGAGCGAGCCGGGCTGGTCAGCCGAATCGTGCCCGTCGCTGAATTGATTGAGGAAGCAGTCAAGACCGCTGAAACGATCGCGAGCTATTCGTTGCCGGCGGTGATGATGACCAAGGAATGCATCAACCGTTCTTATGAAACCACTCTCGCCGAGGGCTTGCTATTCGAACGCAGGACGTTCCATGCGGTATTCGCGACCGAGGATCAGAAGGAAGGCATGGAAGCGTTCGCCGGCAAACGCGCAGCCGAGTTCAAGCACCGTTAACATTATTGAAGAAGCCGATCTAGCTGACATCACCTTGTAGAACTTGTTGACCGGATCGTCGATTAAATCCACTATGTTTGATGTTGTTAATGCCTGGTGCATTTCAGTCACCAGGAACTTGTGTCGTTAAAATCTAGAAAGGGATAGACGATGGAAATTAAAAAAGTCGGTGTTATGGGTTGTGGAGCGATGGGACTGGGTGTAGCGCAGGTCTGCGCGCAAGCGGGCATTCCGACGATTGCGGTTAAAGCGACGCCGGGTTCAACAGACAAGATTCGGTCAGGACTGGAAAAATCGCTGGGAAAAATGGTCGAGCGCGGCAAGATGACTGCTGAGAAAAAAGACGCTACGCTTGACCTACTGCAACTGACAACCCAAGAGGAAGATGTTGCCGAATGCGACCTGATCGTCGAATCCATTATCGAGGATCTGGAAACCAAGAAGGCACTGTTCCAACGCCTGGAAGGGATTGTCTCACCGCAAGCGCTGTTGACCACCAACACCTCCACGCTATCGGTCACCGCGATGATGGCGGTCTGTAAACAACGTGATCGGGTCGCTGGCTTGCACTTCTTCAACCCGGCGCCAGTCATGAAGCTGGTCGAAATCATCCATGGCTTCGAGACTTCGGACAAGGTCGTCGAAACCCTGAATACATTCTGCAAGAAAGTCGGCAAAGATCCCGTCATCGTTCAAGATACGACCGGTTTTATCGTTAACCGTTTACTGACCCCCTATATGCTGAGCGCTATTCGTCTGCTGGAAATGGGTACCGGTACGATCGGCGATATCGATCACGCCATGAAGTCAGGCGCCGGGCATCCGATGGGGCCGTTTGAACTAGCTGATTACATTGGCTTGGACGTAGTGGAAGCGATGACGCTCAACATCTATCAGGATATGCATCAGCCGCATGTATCGTCGCCCCACACCCTGACTCGACTGGTTCAACTCGGTTACTTGGGGCGCAAGACCGGCAAGGGCTTCTACGACTACTCGGCCAAACCGCCGATGCCAAATCCGGCTCTGCGCCACCCGGTGGCCTAATGGCCTGATAACTTAGCCTTTTTTCTTCGCTTATATAAATAAATCGGCAACTTCCTTCCGTCTTGGGAAACGCTGATATTTCTGTTCATCCTTAGAAAATGTCGATACCCCCCTCCTCCAGGAGGAGGAGCCAGGGGGGTCAGGAAACCGCTGGAAGCGAGAATATTCACTGATCGCCATAACATCGTTCCAGCCAATCGAACACCGCGCGCATCGCCATTGCCTCACCACCTTCTGGTCGCCCCGGTCGTATCTTCAGATTCCAGGCCATCAAGTCGAAATGCGCCCACGGAACACCATCAGGGACAAATGCCTTCAAAAACAGGGCAGCGGTGATAGCCCCAGCGTAGGAGGAATCTGAAGAATTGGCAAGGTCAGCGATTTTGCTATCCAGCATTTCCCGATAGGCGACATGGAGCGGCAACCGCCAGCAAGGATCCTGCTCGCGTTCCGCTGCTGCCAGCAAACCGGACGCCAGCGCCTCGTCATTACAGAATAGCGCTGGCACTTCGGT
The DNA here is from genome assembly GCA_024235035.1 of Gammaproteobacteria bacterium. GTDB lineage: Bacteria > Pseudomonadota > Gammaproteobacteria > Competibacterales > Competibacteraceae > UBA2383. The sequence goes on along the minus strand of JACKNE010000010.1, from coordinate 199,316 downwards.
TCCCAATGCCACCCGTGCGGCGCCGGTCAGTGTTGCAAAGTCGATCATGACTTCAGGATGCTCATTTCCCGCTTCCGCCAACATGTCACATAAGATCAATCGACCTTCAGCGTCGGTATTTTGAATTTCGATCGTCAACCCTTGGCGCGAGCAAATGACATCACCAGGCCGGAAGGCATTGCCAGCAATGGCGTTATCTACTGCCGCCACCAGTACCCGCAACCGCACCGGAAGTTGAGTGCTCATGACCAGTTGCGCCAACCCTAGTGCCGTCGCTGCCCCGCCCATATCCTTCTTCATCAAGCGCATGGCGCTGGACGATTTCAAATCCAGCCCTCCACTGTCGAAACAAACCCCTTTTCCAACCAGCGTCACCTTAGGATGCGCTGGATCACCCCAGCGCAGATCGAGCAATCGAGGTGGATGAACGCTGGCCCGGCCAACAGCATGGATGAGCGGAAAATTTTGCCTCAGCAGATCCTTGGCGACAATCTGCTCCATGCTCGCTCCAAATTTTTGCCCCAATGCTTGCATCGTCTCGGCGAGATGCTCTGGCATCAAGTCTTCCGCTGGGGTATTGATCAGGTCACGGACCAAGGTGACAGCATCAACCAGCCGCCGAATAGGGTCCGCATCGTAGGCGGGATCCAGCGCCAGCCGCGCCATAGCCCGTTTCGGCGCTTTGTAGCGAATGAACTGATAGGCGCCCAGGGCCCAACCTAGGGTCAATCGCTTCAGTTGCTGGGGTTCGAACGCGGCATCAAGCACGTAATCACCTTCTGGCAAGATCGCTGGCAGGCTGCCCAACGCCCACAGATCATCTGCCTTACCGATCATGATAACCACGGATCGTAACCGGCCATCTTGACTGGGAATCAGGCTAAATTGGCCAGCTTTGGCCTTGAAACCGGTCGCGGTTAACCAGGAACGCAGCGCGTCAGCCTGCTGTCCCAACCAAGCGTCGAATTCACTCTCAACGACAGGAATCAACGGAATGCACCCGGAGAGGCGATCAGGGAGTAAACCATCATTCATGGATATCTCTCTCAATGAAGGTCAGGTCAATACGGCATCATAGCCGTCACAAAGTGATTTTGATCGACAAAAAGCGCAAAATCCAACCGCTCACTTGCAACCCATGAGAATCGCACCTTGTACCGAATGCTCGATCAGCGTCTGACTCGCCTGCTCAACGCCGACGCGCGTCTTTTACTGGATGGTCGCCTGCTAGGCCTAGAACGGGAAGCATTGCGAGTCGCCCCTGACGGCCATATCTCGCAAATCCCTCATCCTGTCCCGCTCGGTTCGGCATTGACCCACCCCCATATCACGACCGATTACTCGGAGGCGCTGCTGGAATTCATTACACCGCCCTTGTCCAGCGCCGAGGAGGCTCTACGCTTCCTGGATGATCTGCATCGCTTCGTTTACCCTCACATTGGCGATGAGTTGCTGTGGACCGCCAGCATGCCCTGCATCCTGGCGGGCGAAGCTAGTATTCCGATTGCAGAATATGGTCATTCCAACCTCGGCCTCATGAAACATGTTTATCGGCGTGGATTGGCTTGGCGCTATGGGCGGATCATGCAGGTGATCGCCGGCATTCACTTCAACTTCTCTCTACCGGATGAGTTCTGGGCGGCATTTCAGGCACAGGAAAGCGACCACCATACACTCCAGGATTTTCGCTCCGAGTCCTATTTTGGATTGATCCGCAACTTGCAACGCTTTGGCTGGCTGATTCTCTACTTGTTCGGTGCTTCGCCCGCCGTGTGCAAGTCGTTCCTGGATGGCAAGGCAACCACCCTGCTGGAGTTCGATGACCACACCTGCTACGGACCCTACGCGACCTCACTGCGCATGAGTAACGTCGGCTATACCAATCGCACGGAAAAGAAGAGCGGTGTCAACGTCTGCTATAACTCCTTGCCCGAATACATCGCCAGTTTGACCCAGGCCACCGTGACTCCTTGGCCGCCTTACACGCAAATTGGCATTAAGGTGAACGGCGAATACCGCCAGCTCAACACCAATGTTCTGCAAATCGAAAATGAGTACTACACTTCGATGCGGCCCAAACAACCGCCTCAGGGTAACGAAAAACCGACCTTGGCGTTGTTGCGACGCGGAGTACGCTATGTGGAGTTGCGCTCGGTGGATATCAATCCGCTGGAACCGCTGGGAATCAATGCTTCGCAACTGAAATTTCTGGAAATCTTTCTGCTGTTCTGTCTGCTGGCCGAGTCACCGCCATTGGATGCCGAAGAACGCAGGATCATCGACGACAACCAGATGGCCGTGGCGTTGACCGGCCGCAATCCCGCGTTGGTCTTGCATCGGCGGCGCAATCCATCGCTCCCACTACGAGGCTGGGCGCAAGAAATTCTTGAACAGATGCAGCCGATCAGCGAATGGTTGGATCTTGGCGCGGAAAGGGGGCCCTACACAGCAGCGCTGGCCGAGCAGCGGGAGACGCTAGCCGATCCCAACCGGACGCCTTCAGCTCGGATGCTAGCCGAAATGCAGGCCAGCGGTGAAAACTTTTTCTGTTGTGCCCGGCGCTTATCCGAGCAACATCGTCGCTATTTCGAGTCGCGGCCACTGACCGAGGAACAAATACGGTTCTTCGCGAAAACAGCAGAACAGTCATGGCGCGAACAAAAAAACATCGAGATGACAGATCAACTGTCGTTCGAAGAATTCTTGGCCCACTATTTCGCGCAGAAGTAATCGAAAATAATCAGCCAACCCGGAAATACGCCTCGCGCTCCGGTAAGTCGATGCCAGTCAATCGCAGCGATAGCACACTGTCCGGCGCGATACTCTCGCCCGCTTTCACACGTGCTTCCATCGCCAGGCATGGAATCAACACCGTACTGCGCGGCATGCGTTTCTCTACGAGTACCCCCTCGCCCCGCCAACCGGGGTGTTGCTGGAGATACGCCAACGTCCAGTGCTCACGAGACAGCCGCTCGGCTCGCCGCACACTCTGCGCCGCTATTTCCGCTGCGCCGACTCGCGCCACGATGGCTTGGGCGTCCAACCACTCGCCATTGCGTAAAAAAGCGCGCAACTGTTGATGCGCCACCAGATCCAGATAGCGACGCAACGGACTGGTCACCTGAGCGTAGATTTCCAGCCCCAGACCACCATGCGGACTCGGTTGGCTGCTGTACTGGCGCGGACGCAGGCGACGACGGAGGGTATGCATCGCCGCCAGACTGGAAGGCTCGCGTTCTGATATCTCCGCTACGATATCCTGCGTGGTGAAGGGAAACGGCAATCCGCGTTCCAGGGCGAAGCGGGCTGCCGCCTCGCCGGCCATGAGCATCGCTTCCGCCACCAGCAACCGGCTGCGTAGCCGGGTAAACGGCTCGATACGCACCTGCCCATCAGTGACGGTTATTTTTACTTCTGGCAGGTCGATGAAAATCGCCCCGTTGCTCTTTCGTCGATTTCGATGCTGCTGAGCCAGTTCATTCAGGGTGCGAAATGGCTCCTCGTCCAACCGTTTTTCCACCGTCTGATAGCTGATCCGCTGCACCCGTACCCAACTCGGTGCGATTTCCACATCGGTGACCTTACCATCAGCATCGAGATTCAGACCGAAGGATAACGCCGGCGATACCTCAGCCAATCCTAGTCCTAATTGCTCGATCGCCGCCAGCGGGAGCATGGGAATGGTCATCTCCGGCAAATACAGGGTTGCACCGCGCGAACGCGCCTCTTCATCCATCGCGCTATCGGGTGGCGTCAGCGCCGCAGCGTCGGCAACATGCACCCACAACCGGTTGCCATCCAGGCTCAGCGCATCATCAGGATCACGGTTACCTTCATCGTCAATGGCGAAAGCCGGTAGACCGGTCAAATCCAGGCGTGGTTCCTGAGGCAGATTAGGCAAAGAAAGGGTTGGTGGTTCCAGAATAGCGCCGATCCGGCGTGGCCAGGGATTAACGGACTCGCTCCAGTGATTTAGTCGCAAGAGCAAGGCATGGGCGCTGCTAGGATTCTGTTGACACTCTAGGGCCTGCAAGACCCGGCTTTGCTCACGCTGACCGCAGGCCACCTCTTCGATTTCTTGCAGATAGTGCAGGTCCTCCGGAGCACAGTGATTGGCTCGAGCTCGCTGCAGAAAGCCATTCCACGCTTCTCGTTCAAGGGTTTTCGTTTCCCGGATCGCCCGCTCTTGCCCCACTTCCGCCAAGGGCCGGACGTCGATGGCTTCTGGTGTTCCTCGGAAATACAAGCCTTCGTCCAGCAATCGCCAAGCCGACCAGGCTGCCGCTGGCGTATAAGCGCCATAAATCAATTCCGCCAGCTCCGACAAAGTCGTCTGGCTGCCTTCCAACAATTCACAAGCCGCTTCGATTTCGCCAGCAGGCATATCCAGCTCGTTCAAGCGATGCACTGGGCCTGGGTGGAGTAGCAATACGTCCTTGGGCCGGACCCGCAGTGACCGGCCATCTGGCAATTCAATGTCCAGCTTGTCACCGAGCGCGGCAATCCGAGCGGGAGCGTTCTTATACAGCACGAGACTGTTCTGCGGGATATTCATCGGTTTCCGAAAAAGCGTAAGGTAGATCAATAGTTAATGTGAATAGTCAATGATCATCATAACAAAGGTCAGCTGAGCGCGTTATCGCTGGCCAAGGCTAGCTTCGCGAAAATATCCGGAACGCATAGCGCGCAACGCCTAAAAACCTTATGATAAGTGGCGAAGCTAAAATTAGCGGCCCGCAATCTTGCCTGCCGTCCATTTATCCCAGAACCATGAACAATATTAAAATCTTGGCTACCCCACCTTCCCGGAATATCCCCCGGTTTTCACCCGGCCCGCCCCCTCATTTAGGCGGGCCTTTAAGCTCCCGTCACCGCCGGTTCAACTGCGGTGTCCGATATCAGTAAGGAGAGAGCGTTCATGCATGACATTATTCACCAATTAGAACAAAAACGCGCTGGCGCCCGTCTGGGTGGGGGTCAGCGCCGCATTGACGCGCAGCATAAGCGGGGCAAACTCAGTGCCCGCGAGCGCATCGAAGTTCTGCTCGATCCGGGCAGTTTCGAAGAATGGGACATGTTCGTCGAGCATCGCTGCACCGATTTCGGTATGGGCGACACCTCGATTCCCGGCGACGGAGTCGTAACCGGCTATGGCACGGTCAATGGTCGCATCGTCTTCGTGTTCAGCCAGGATTTCACCGTGTTCGGCGGTTCCCTGTCGGAACCCCACGCTGAAAAAATCTGCAAAATCATGGATCATGCCATCAAGGTCGGCGCACCGGTCATCGGCCTGAACGACTCTGGCGGCGCCCGCATCCAGGAAGGCGTGGACTCGCTGGCTGGTTATGCCAATGTATTCCAGCGCAATGTCATGGCCTCCGGGGTCATTCCACAGATTTCCCTGATCATGGGCCCCTGCGCCGGCGGCGCGGTGTATTCACCCGCTATGACCGACTTCATCTTCATGGTCAAGGATACCTCTTACATGTTTGTAACAGGTCCCGAGGTCGTCAAGACCGTCACCCACGAAGAAGTCACCGCCGAGGAGCTGGGCGGCGCTATGTCGCATTCGGTAAAGTCAGGTGTGTGCGACCGAGCCTTTGAAAACGATATCCATGCACTATTAATGTTGCGCCGTTTCATCAACTTTCTACCGGCCAATAACCGGGAAAAGCCGCCTTTCCGGCCCACGCCAGATCCGGCGAACCGGCTGGATTACTCGCTGGATACACTGATTCCCGATAACGCCAACAAGCCCTACGACATGAAGGAGCTGATCCTAAAGGTCGTGGACGATGTGGATTTCTTCGAAATCCAGCCGGATAACGCCAAGAACATCATCGTCGGCCTGGCGCGGATGGACGGTTGGCCGGTAGGCATCGTCGCCAACCAGCCGATGGTTCTAGCTGGTTGCCTGGACATCAAGTCCTCGATCAAAGCCGCCCGTTTCGTGCGCTTCTGCGACGCCTTCAATATTCCGATCATCACCTTCGTCGATGTGCCTGGCTTCATGCCCGGCACATCGCAGGAATATGGCGGCATCATCAAGCACGGCGCCAAACTACTCTACGCCTACGCTGAATGTACTGTACCCAAAGTCACCATCATTACCCGCAAGGCCTACGGCGGCGCTTATGACGTCATGAGTTCCAAGCACCTGCGCGGCGACGTCAACTTCGCTTGGCCGACCGCCGAAATCGCGGTCATGGGTCCCAAAGGCGCGGTCGAAATCATTTTCCGGCAGGACATCGGCGATCCGGCCAAGATCGAGGCGCGCACCGAGGAATACCGCAAGAAATTCGCCAACCCCTTCATCGCCGGTCATCGCGGTTTCATCGACGACGTGATCATGCCGCACGGCACCCGCAAGCGTATCTGCCGCTCGCTGGCGATGCTGCGGGACAAGGAACTCGAAAATCCGTGGCGCAAGCACGGCAACATTCCGCTGTAAGGGAGAAGCGAGACATGTTCAAGAAAATTCTCATTGCCAACCGCGGCGAAATCGCCTGCCGAGTCATCAAGACCGCCCGCAAGATGGGCATCAAAACCGTGGCCGTCTACTCCGAAGCCGATCGGGACGCGCTGCATGTCGACATGGCCGACGAAGCCGTCCTGATCGGTCCGCCGCCCACCGCGCAAAGCTATTTGGTGATGGAGCGCATCATCCAAGCGTGCAAGGATACCGGCGCGGAGGCAGTTCATCCGGGCTATGGATTCTTGTCCGAACGACCAGCTTTCTGCGAGGCGCTGGAAAAGGAAGGGATCGCGTTCATCGGCCCCAAGGTGCGCGCCATCGAGGCCATGGGCGACAAGATCACCTCCAAGATCTTGGCCAAGGAAGCCGGGGTCAATACCGTGCCCGGCCACACCGATGTGATCAAAGATACCGAGCATGCCTTGGAAATCGCGCGGAGCATCGGTTACCCGGTGATGCTCAAAGCCAGCGCTGGCGGTGGCGGTAAGGGGATGCGTATCGCCTGGAACGACGCCGAATGCGCCGACGGCTTCGAGCGCGCGACGAATGAGGCCCGCTCTTCCTTTGGCGATGACCGGGTGTTCGTCGAAAAGTACATCGAGGAGCCGCGTCATATCGAAATCCAGGTACTCGGCGACAGTTTCGGCAATATCGTCTACCTGGGCGAGCGCGAATGCTCGTTGCAACGCCGCCATCAAAAGGTCATCGAGGAAGCACCTTCCCCGTTCCTGGATGAAAAAACCCGCCGGGCGATGGGTGAACAAGCGGTCGCACTGTCTCGGGCGGTGGATTATCAATCCGCGGGCACTGTCGAGTTCATCGTCGATTCCAAGCGCAATTTCTACTTTTTGGAGATGAACACCCGCTTGCAGGTCGAGCACCCGGTTACCGAGTATATCACCGGGCTGGATCTGGTCGAGCAGATGATCCGAGTCGCCGCCGGTGAGAAATTAAGCTTCACCCAGGACGAGGTCAAGCTCAAGGGTTGGGCGATTGAAGCCCGCGTCTATGCCGAAGACCCGTTCCGCAACTTCCTGCCCTCGATTGGGCGGTTGGTCAAGTACATGCCCCCCAAGGAAACGGAGGTGGTGCGGGTCGATACCGGCATCTACGAAGGCAGCGAAGTCTCGATGTACTACGATCCGATGATCGCTAAGCTGATCACCTACGGAGCGACCCGCGACCGCGCCATCACCCACATGCGCGATGCCCTCAACGAATTCTTCATTCGTGGAGTGGCGCACAACATCAGCTTCCTAGCGGCGTTGATGGTGCACACCCGGTTTATGACCGGACGGATCAGCACTAACATGATCGCCGAGGAATACCCGAATGGCTTCCATGCTGCCGACGTGCCACATGACGACCCGGCGTTGTTGATTTCGGTGGCGGCCTTCCTGCATCGCCGCTATCTGGATCGCGCCGCTGAAATCAGCGGCCAACTGCTCGGTCATGAGCGTGTCGTCAAAAACGATTGGGTCGTGTTGATGGGCGGCGAGCAATACCCAGTACATATCGACCCGGCGGAGGGTGGTTACAATGTGGTGTACATGGGTGAAGACTATCAGGTGCGCAGCGAATGGCAGTTTGGTTATCCACTGTTCAAAGGCACACTGAACGGCACTGAAATCTGCATTCAGGTCGAGCGCCGCGACATGGTCTACCGGCTGTTCCACTGGGGTTCACAGGCCGATGTGATGGTGCTGTCACCGATGGTCGCCGAATTGCAGGCCATGATGCCGGTCAAGGAAGCGCCAGATATGTCAAAATATCTGATGTCGCCTATGCCGGGCCTGCTGACCAAACTCAGCGTCCAGATTGGCCAGGAGGTCAAGGCCGGTGAGGAATTGGCGGTCATCGAGGCGATGAAGATGGAGAATGTGCTACGCGCCGATCACGACGCCAAGGTGGCCAAGATCATGGCGGCGCCAGGCGACAGTCTGGCTGTTGATCAGGCCATCATCGAGTTCGAATAACCGATGACGAACGGGCTTTCGGCCCGTTCTACCTGTTTTCTTCGTAAATCCAGCCCGGGCAACGAGTCCGGGCTGTGTCGTTCAAACCCGCCACCTGTATCTGAGCGTGGAGTCTATCGCAGGCGACCCTATGGATAGCGCTCCTCAGCGGTACCCGCTAGGCCGAACAAAGCAAAAATCAATATTCTGAGTCATCATGGGGTAACGCTGTGTTTTCTCAACCTACGGCCACGAGTATAGTGTTCTGGGTTGTACGATTTTGCCATTCAAACTTCCTCATTCGCCGTAACCGTTGAAATGCCCTTCCATGTCACGACTGGTCCTGCTTATCGTCGGTCTACTCCACTTTTCGATCTCTCTGGCGCAAATTGCCGATCCGGTCAGTATCCATGCCCGCCCCTTTCGCGAGGTGGCACTGCCTGATCGGGGCACCGCGCCAGCCAGCGTGATTGCCCGCAATGACAGCCGTATGGCCGCCGAAGTGACAGCCACGGTAGCGCGCATCCATGCTGAGGTCGGCAGTACGGTCAAGGCCGGGCAACAGTTGCTGGAGCTCGACGCCACCGATTATCAACTGGCACTGGCTCAAGCCGATGCACAAGTCTCGGCGGCGCAGGCGCGCGTCGCGCTGGCCGAGCAACGGCTACAGCAAGCCTTGTCGCTGCGCAAGAAACAATTCGTGTCCGACGATGCCGTCATGGAACTGCAAACTGGGGTGCAGGCAGCCGAGGCGGATCGCGACGTCACTCAGGCACAGCGAGCGATAGCCGCGCGCAATGTAGAGAAATGTCGGATCATCGCACCCTTCACCGGCGTGGTGCTGGAACGATCGGCTCAGGTCGGCGCGCTGGCCAGGCCAGGAACGATTTTGTTACGGCTAGTGGATTTAGCGCCACCGGAGATCGAAGCTCAGATACAAGCCACTCAAACCGATGCACTACCACAAGCAGTCAATCTCATCTTCGCCAGCCAGGGCCAGCGCTATCCGGCACGCTTGCTACGGCTGTCACCGATCGTGGAGGTCGCTGCCCGCACCCAGGTCGCCCGGCTGGCGTTCACTGGACCCACCGCGCCGCCCGGTAGCAGCGGCATCTTGCACTGGGAAGGCACGCGCGGACGGCTGCCCGCCGATCTATTGGTCAAACGCGACCAGACTCTGGGTGCATTTGTCGTGGAGGACGGTCACGCCCGGTTCATACCGACCCCTGATGCTCAGGAAGGCCGACCCTTCACCATCGCCCTGCCACCGGAAACCTGGCTCGTGACCCACGGCCAACAGGGCTTGAACGATGGCCAGCCCGTCACCGTCGATGAGGCACGCTGAGATGCGTTTCGTCCGGGCGCTGATCACCAATCACCCGCTGGCGAATATCGCTTTCGTGGTGGTGATCCTGATGGGTCTGATCGCCTACTCCCGCATGCCTCGTGAACAGGATCCGGAAATCAATTTCAACTGGGTCAACATCATCACCGTCTTGCCTAGCGCCTCCGCCGAAGACGTGGAAAAGCGCATCACCAACCCGTTGGAAGACGCCATTCGCAAGGTGCAAGACACTAAATTCGTGCTCAGTTCCTCGCGCGAAGGCGTCTCGAATATCCTGGTGCGGTTTCGCGATATTTCCGTGCGCGTATTCGATAAACGGGTCAACGATCTGCGTCGCGAAATCCAGAATCAAGCCAACACGGAACTACCGGCGGAAGCACTGGACCCGGAAATTCTCGAAATCACCACCTCCAATGGTTTCCCCACCGCCATGGTGATGTTGACCGGACAAGCCGATGATGAGCATCTGCGCTCCACTACGCGCGTGATCAAAGATGACCTCGAACAGATTCCTGGCATTGACCAGGTATTGGCGCTCGGATTTCAGGACCCGGAGTTGCAAGTCGAATTTGCGCCCCCCGCACTGGCGGCGCGCGGCTTGACGGCGGCTGATCTGGCCGATGCCTTGCGCTTGTGGTTTCGCGACGTGTTCGCCGGCAAGATCGAAACCGGCGACAGTAAATGGTTGGTGCGGGTCAGCGGCACCACCGTCGATCCCGAATCATTGGCGGGGTTCTACCTGCAACCATCCGGTACGGCTGACGCCCGCATCCCACTGGACGCTGTCGCCCAGGTGCGGCGAGGACGCGACGATCCATTGCAACGGGCCGCCATGCATGGTCAGCCCGGCGTCATGCTATCCATCTCCAAGATTGGCTATATCAATACTCTGGAGCTGGTGGGCCGAATTCGCGATTACATCGAGCGCAAGAATACGGTGTTGGCCGGCAGCGGGCTGAAATTGACCCTGACCGATGATCAGACGGTGCCGACTCGCCAAGCACTGGGGGTGATGCAAAACAACGCTGCCATCGGTCTGTTGCTGGTACTGGGCGTATGTTGGCTATTCCTGGGTTCGCGTATTGCGACTCTGGTCGCGCTAGGCGTGGTGTTTTCCGTCACGGGAGCTTTCGTGTTGCTAGATGCAGTCGGATCGACACTGAATGTCTCGGTGTTGCTCGGTATCGTCATTGTGCTAGGCATGTTGGTGGACGATGCAGTGGTCATCGTCGAAGCGACCTATTTTCGCATGGAGCGCGGCATGGCGGCGCTCGATGCGACATTGGACGCATTGCGTGAGGTCGGTTTACCCGTATTCGCGGCTGTGTCCACCACCATCGCGGCGTTCCTGCCGCTGATGCTGCTGCCAGGCATCGTCGGCAAATTCATGTTCGTCATCCCCTTCGTGGTCACGACCGGGTTGACGGTCAGCTTGATCGAAGCATTCTGGATGCTGCCGGCGCATGTGGTGGCGCTGGGCAACCGTGCGATCAGTCGCTCGCATACCCAGGCGCTGCGGGAACGATGGACCCACTGGATGCGGATCAAGTACACCCGAATGCTGATTCATGTCATGCGTCATCCAATCTTCTACCTGGGCTTGGCGCTAGCGTTGTTTCTCGGGGCGGGCGCCGCCATGGGCGCTGGACTAATCAAATTCCAGTTCTTCGCCTTCGACCCAATCCGACTGTACTACGTCAATGTGGACATGCCGGCGGACGCCCCACTGGCAGAGACCTTACGACAAGCCTTGGCCGTGGAGAAACGGGTACGCGCTAGATTGCGCGAAGGTGAGGCGCGTTCGGTGGTCTCGCTAGCCGGCGTCCAGTTCACTGAAACCGAGGTACTCTACGGTGACCAGTATGCCCAGATTGCGGTGTCGCTCAATCCGGCGACACCGCAGATGCGTGGATTGGACGCGATTATCGAAGACATGCGTACAGCCGTGACCCATACCCCTGGGCGGGCGAAGATTTCCTTTCTCAAGCTATCTGGCGGCCCACCGATTGCCAAACCGATCAGCGTCAAGGTGCGCGCCGATGATCGTCAGGAACTCCGCACTGCCGCCAACGCTGTGAAGGCGATCATCGCCAAGCTTCCCGGCGCCCGCGACGTGGTGGATAACGATACCTCGGGCCGTGGCGAGTTGAATCTGCAAGTCGATGTCAACGCCGCCCGTAACGCGGGACTGGACCCAGGACTGGTCGCCCGGTTGGTGCGACTGCATCTGGATGGTGAGGTGGTCGCCGATCTGCGCAATCAGGGCGAGAAAGTGGAGTTGCGGGTCCGCGCTGCGCCGCGCACCGTAGCGCGGGTCCGAGAAATATTGGATGATCCGGTGGCGCTGCCTGGCGGAGGAATCACGGCCCTAGGTGCTTTGCTGGTGGCTGAGGAGCGCGAGAGTCTCGGCTTGATTCGGCACTGGAATCTACGCCGAGCTATCACCGTAGAAGCCGATCTCGACTTGGCTCTTAACGACACTTTATCCGCTAACAATGCGTTACGCGCCGAGTGGGAGTTGATCCGGGCGCGTTATCCTAACACCAATCTGGATTTCTCTGGCGAATTAGACGATATCAATGAATCGCTGGATGCTATGGGGCCTCTGTTCCTGCTTGGAGTCGGTCTGATCTACCTGATTCTGGCCGCTCAGTTTCGCAGTTATTTCCAACCGCTCCTGATTCTGGTGACCGTGCCACTGGCGTTCACTGGAGTCACGCTGGGACTGTTGATTTCCGGCAACCCGATGTCGCTATACACTCTGTATGGCGTGATCGCCCTGACCGGAATCGCGGTCAATGCGGCGATCGTGCTGATCGACGCGGCCAACACCCGCCGAGCCAAAGGCATGAGGGCGTTGCATGCCACGCTCTACGCCGCGCGGCGGCGAGTGATCGCTATCCTGATGACCACTGGCACCACCATCGCCGGGTTGTTCTCACTGGCATTCGGGTTGGCTGGGAAGTCGCTGCTGTGGGGGCCGGTGGCAGCCAGCATCGTTTGGGGATTGGCTTTCTCGACGATCCTAACTCTGTTCGTGATGCCGGTGCTGTATCGGTTCTTCATGCGCCAGCGTTCCCCAGGGCGGCGGCGCATGATTGTTACCTGCTCCGCTACCGATGGCTGACTTAAGCATTGGGATCGATGATCGTCCGACCACGAACTCGACCAGCGATAATGTCCCCGGCTAATTGGGGGACTTCTTCCAGCGAGGCGATATGAGCGATGCTTTGCAAAGCGTTGCCGGAAAGATCCTGAGCCAACCGCGCCCAGGCCTGCCGGCGCCGGGCTAGAGGACACAGCACTGAATCCACGCCGAGCAACCTGACGCCACGCAGAATAAAGGGCATGACTGTGGTCGGCAGATCCGCCCCACCCGCTAGACCGCAGGCCGCCACTGCGCCACCGTAGTCAACCTCAGCCAGAACCCGCGCCAGCATCGTACTGCCAACCGTATCCACAGCTCCGGCCCAGCGCTGCGCTTCCAACGGTTTGGGGGGTTGGCTCATCTCCTCACGGCTCACCAAGCCTGTAGCCCCCAATTCACGCAGATAGCCTTCGGTTTCCGGGCGGCCGCTGACCGCATGCACCCTGTAACCGAGCTTGGCCAGCAAGACGACCGCTACGCTGCCGACCCCACCGCTGGCGCCTGTCACTAAAATAGGCTTGTCGCCGCCAGGGACCATGCCCGCCTCTTCCAGGGCCATGACGCACAGCATGGCGGTGAAGCCGGCGGTGCCGATGGCCATAGCGGTTCGGGTATCCATTCCCGTCGGCAACGGCACCAGCCAGCGGGACTGAAGTCGGGCCTTCTGGGTGTAGCCACCCCAGTAGCGTTCACCAACGCTCCAACCGGTCAAGATGACCTTGTCGCCGGACCGATAATCGGGAGAAGAGGATTCGAGTACGACGCCGGCCAGATCGATGCCCGGCACCATCGGGAACTGGCGCACGATCTTACCCTTGCCGGTCACCGCCAGACCGTCCTTGTAATTGAGCGAGGAGTATTCCACCGCCACCAATACATCACCCTCGGGCAGATCGCCGACGGTGAGTGGTTGGATCGTGGCAACGGTTTTTTTACCTTCCTGAGTCAGAACCAAGGCTTTGAAGGTATCTTGGGTCATGTGGGCGTCTCCGATAGGTCGTTCGGGATGATTGAAGAAGACGGGGCATGAGGTGATCTTGCTTCGCAGGCGACCGGTATTCGACAGTCCTCCGGATGACCTGCACAGCAATTCTCGGTCAAGTACCCCAGCACAGCATTGATGGTGGTGAAGTCAGCGGAATAGATCAGAGAACGGCTTTGCCGGATTCGTTGCACCAAACCGGCATGTTGCAGCGTCTTGAGATGAAAGGACAAGGTCGGCAGCGGCAGACCGAAATGCTCGCCGATCTGCCCCGCTGGTACGCCGGCAGCGCCCACCTCCACTAGATAACGAAAGATATCTAGGCGCGTTTCCTGGGCCAGTGCGCCTAGTGCGGCCAATATATCTGATTTTTTCATCGTTTCATTATGGTGAAAATGGTTATCTATCTGTCAAGATTTTCCGCCAAAACGGGATCAGTAAAAACATCGGTCACCTTGTTGCAGGCCATTTCGATTTCACGATCCAGGAGAAAAATCACCATGTCCGCCACACGCACTGACATCGCATTGCCCGCCCCCGCACCTGGCACGCAACGAAGCCTGCGCGTCCATCGCTACGGCATACCCGGCGCCCGGCCCAAAGCCTACTTTCAGGCCGCGCTGCACGCCGATGAGATTCCAGGCTTACTGGTGGCGCAGCACCTGCTATGTAGGTTGGAACAGGCCCAGACAGAAGGACGGGTCCTCGGTGAAGTGGTCGTGGTTCCGATCGCGAATCCGATTGGACTGAATCAACATCTCAATGGTCGGTTGCTGGGGCGCTTTGATTTTGCGAGCACCGGCAATTTCAATCGCGGCTTTCCCGATCTAGCGTCGGCGATCCTCGCGCAAATTCAGGGACGACTGAGCACTGATCCAACCACGAATGTGGCGCTGATCCGCGAGGCGCTGCGTGCCGTGCTGGCTGAGCAGTCGGCAGTACGGGAAACTGAAGCGCTCAAGTTGATGTTGCTGCGTTTAGCGATCGATGCCGATTTCGTCTTTGACTTGCATTGTGACAGTGAGGCGTCGTTGCATTTGTATGCCTCCCACTGGCAGCGTGACGAAGCCGTCGCGCTAGGTGCAGAACTAGGTGCGACGGTCGTGTTACTGGAGGAGAATCCAGGAGGTGGACCGTTCGACGAAGCTTGTGCTGGCCCGTGGTGGAAACTGCGTGAGGCGCTGGCGGAACAGCAGGACTCCATACCACTAGCCTGCTTCGCAACCACTGTGGAGTTGCGCGGCCAAGCGGATGTGAACGATGAACTGGCGACAGCAGATGCAACGGCGCTGCTGCGTTTCCTACAACGGCGCGGCATCATCGCTGGCGATCCGGGACCGCTTGCGGAACCGCGCTGCGAACCAACCCCATTGGACGGGGTAGATGTGTTGACTGCGCCTGCCACCGGCTTACTGATCTACCGTAAACAGTTGGGCGATTCAGTGGCGATCGGCGAAGTGGTGGCGGAGTTGGTGGACCCACTTGGCGATCCGCCTGGCATGGCTCGGACACCGATCTGCAGTGCTGCCAGCGGCTTGCTGTTTGCCCGCATGACCGAGCGGCTAGTCCGGCCAGGACAAAAATTTTGCAAAGTCGCCGGGCGGGAGCCGCTGAGTCATCGTCAAGCCGGCAAATTATTGGAGGATTAAAAAGCAGCCGATCATCACAGGTCTGTTTAACCTGGCATGAAGGAGGAGTTCATGACTACGACTTCCACCCTGACCGACCCAAGATCTCTTGTCGGACGATTGGCTCATTTGCGTGCTGCTGTGCAAGATCATCCGGTTGAATTTAGATGGCTAGCCGGCATTGGCACCGTATTCCTGGCGATTTTTTTCATGCCGGCGGGTATAGCGCGCTTCGATAATGCTGTCCTGGAAGGTCTGGCGTTGCTGCACTGGTACGCCCGCGAGCATGTGATGCTTTGCCTTGTGCCGGCTTTTTTTATTGCCGGAGCCATCGCTGTATTCATCAGCCAAGATGCAGTGATGAAGTATCTGGGTCCCACCGCTCACAAAGCTGCTGCTTATGGCGTCGCTTCGATGTCCGGTTCGATTCTGGCGGTTTGTTCCTGCACAGTGCTACCGCTGTTCGGCGGCATTTACCGACGCGGAGCGGGTTTGGGACCGGCGATTGCGTTCCTCTATTCTGGTCCTGCGATTAACGTGCTAGCCATCGTGCTGACCGCTCGAATTCTTGGCATGGAATTGGGTTTAGCCCGGGCTGTAGGCGCGGTCAGCTTCGCCCTGGTGATCGGGTTGATCATGCATCTGCTCTATCGCCGTGAAGAACAGGTGCGCGCAACCACTCAGAAAGGCTTCATGTTAAGCAGTGGGAAAGAAAACCGACCACTGGGCGAAACCATGCTGTTCTTCGCGTTGCTGATAGCAGTTCTGGTATTTGCCAACTGGGCGCCGGCACGCGCCGAAGATAACCCCCTCTGGCAAACGGTCTTCGCTTGGAAATGGCTGTTGACGGCATTAGCCAGCGTCGGCTTAGCCGTGCTCCTGGTGTGGCGTTGGCGTTGGTCCTGGCGACCATGGGCTGTAACCGCCGCCGGGGTCGCCATCCTGGCTGGGTTGCTTCCCCAACATCCTGAATTGGCCTTTAGCGCCGGGTTGCTCGGTCTAACGCTGGCTGCGGCGCTGCAACTCGATGATGGTACGGAATGGCTTAGTCAAACCTGGAGTTACGCTAAGCTGATTTTACCCTTGCTCTTGGCGGGCGTCCTGTTGGCTGGCTTTCTGCTAGGTCGACCTGGTCACGAAGGCGTTATCCCCTCGGAGTGGGTCAGCGCAGCAGTTGGCGGCAATGCGCTGCTGGCCAACGCCCTCGCCTCGTTGGTCGGCGCATTCATGTATTTTGCGACCCTGACCGAGATTCCCATCGTGCAAGGCTTGTTGGGCGCGGGCATGGGCAAGGGACCCGCGCTGGCTCTGCTGTTGGCTGGGCCGGCACTGTCCTTACCGAATATGCTGGTCATCCGCAGCATTCTCGGTACGCAAAAAACCCTGGTTTATTGCATGCTGGTGGTGATTATGGCGACTTTCACCGGTTGGATATTCGGCGCATTTTATCCCTAGAGGAGTGAAGACTATGAAACTGCAAATTCTCGGTAAAGGTTGCGCAAAGTGCGTGGCGCTGGGCGAACATGCAGCGGAGGCAGCGCAGGCGCTGGGTCTGGATTACGAGTTGGAGAAGGTAACGGATCTGAACACCATCATCGACGCTGGAGTGATGACCACGCCAGCGCTGGCAGTGAATGGCGAGGTCAAGAGCGCTGGCAGAGTGTTGTCAGTGGAAGAAATCAAGAGGCTGTTGAGCGACTGATGTTGCGTCTTTCTATCAGGAGTCGATAGTCAGCCTGGGGCTATGCCCCAGTTTCATAAATTCTATTTTATATTTTTATATTATTGGAAATATAGATTTCCCTGCTATAGTTGCTCGCTGGTCAATTCGTTCAGACGGAACCCAGCGCGAGACAGAAGATGATCACCGCCCAAAATTTCTCGACCGATTGAGTTTACAACGCGAATTAGACGCCATCGGCCAAGCTGGAGCCTGATGGTTTTCTACGACTTCATACCACGGTGACGACCATGAAACGACTGCATGTTCATGTTGCGGTAAACGATATCGCAACTTCCATTCATTTCTATTCTGCCCTGTTCGGCGTCGAACCCACGGTCTCCAAAGAGGATTACGCTAAATGGCTATTGGACGATCCACGGGTGAATTTCGCCATCAGCGCCCGGGGTCGCAGGCCAGGACTGGATCATCTCGGCATCCAAGTCGAGGATGACACCGAACTAGCGGCAGCCTTTGTCAACCTTCAACGGGCCGACGCTCCTATCCTCGATCAAGGTGAAACCGTTTGTTGCTATGCTCGTTCCGATAAGGCGTGGATTCACGATCCACAGGGGATTGCCTGGGAGACCTTCCTTACACGCGGTGAAGCGACCACTTACGGCAGCGATGCGGCGACGGACTCGGTGTCAACGGCCTGCTGTACGCCGCCCGCCGCTCCAGTGACCTTCGTCAAGCACCCCGCTGCTTCCACTCCGACTACTAACTGCTGCTGAAGGAATCCACACATGACTCAACCACTGAAAGTTCTGTTTCTTTGCACCGGTAATTCCTGCCGTTCGCAGATGGCTGAGGGCTATGGCCGCACCCTCGGCGCCGATGTCATGCAAGTGCGCTCCGCCGGTATCGAAGCACATGGGAAGAATCCGCGCGCGATTGCCGCGATGGCTGCCGATGGCGTGGATATCTCTCAGCAGGAATCGACCCGACTGACGCCGGATATGCTGGCATGGTCTAACCTGCTGGTCACCGTCTGTGGCCATGCCGACGAGCATTGCCCGCTGCTGCCGCCGGGCGTGGCCAAACAGCACTGGCCCTTCGACGACCCAGCCAAAGCGACTGGCGCCGAAGCCGAGATTGAAGCCGCTTTTCACCGCACCCGTGATCTCATTAAATCCCGCGTTCAGGGATTTATCGACGGATTGCACGCCGCGCGGCTTGCATCCTGAACCGAGGTACCCACCATGAATCCCAATCTCGCTCAAGCAGTGCATGGTCGAACCTTGCCGGAGTTCGATTCATGAGCGCCGCCTGCGAAGTCGCCGCTCGACCAGCCGAGGGTATGCAACTCGGTGTTTTTGAGCGCTACCTGAGCTTGTGGGTGGCGCTCTGTATCGTCGCCGGCATCGTACTAGGGCATTTTCTGCCCGGATTATTCCAAGCCATCGGCGGATGGGAAATCGCCCAGGTCAATCTGCCGGTCGCGGTGCTGATCTGGCTGATGATCATCCCGATGCTGATCAAGATCGACTTCGCTGCACTGCGCGAAGTTGGTCAATATTGGCGCGGAATCGGCGTGACGCTGCTGATCAATTGGGGCATCAAGCCGTTCTCGATGGCGCTGCTGGGCTGGTTATTCATCGGCGGCTTGTTCGCGCCACTGCTGCCCGCCGATCAGATCGAATCCTACATCGCCGGTCTGATCCTACTGGCAGCGGCGCCCTGCACGGCGATGGTGTTCGTGTGGAGCAACCTGACCAAGGGCGAACCGCATTTCACATTGACTCAAGTGGCGCTGAACGATCTGATCATGGTGTTCGCCTTCGGCCCCCTCGTGGGGTTTTTATTGGGCTTGACCTCGATCATGGTACCCTGGGAAACCTTGTTCCTGTCGGTGGTGCTGTACATCGTGATTCCCTTGGTCATCGCCCAGGGGGTGCGCGGTGCAATCCTCAAGCAACAAGGCACAGCAGGATTACAACGCCTGCTCGATATGCTCGGCCCACTGTCACTGATCGCACTGCTGACCACATTGGTATTGCTGTTTGGTTTCCAGGGTGAACAAATCGTGGCCCAACCGCTGGTCATCCTACTACTGGCGATTCCGATTCTGTTCCAGGTATTTTTCAATGCCGGCCTAGCTTACTGGCTCAACCGGCAGGTGAAATCTCCACATTGCGTAGCTGGCCCTTCGGCCTTGATCGGCGCCAGTAATTTCTTCGAATTGGCGGTAGCAGCGGCGCTTGCGCTATTCGGCTTCAACTCCGGCGCGGCGTTAGCTACCGTGGTCGGGGTGTTGATCGAAGTGCCAGTGATGTTGATCGTGGCGCATATTGTCAATCGTAGTCGCGGCTGGTATGAAAGGGTATTGCCGATAACGGCGGTGCCCTAATGGCCTATCGGCGTCGGGACCATCGCCATCCCGACGCCGAAGAGCAAAGAATGGGAGCAAGCACCGATCATGACCCTTCACTCGCATAACGCCAATCATGCTGCTGCCAGTCAGGGTGCGCATCACCACCATAGTCATACGGCCTCAGGCGACCCGCTGGTCTACGCCCTGGCCCTGACGTTGGGCTATGCGTCGATCGAAACGCTTGGTGGCTATTGGAGCGGCTCGTTAGCCCTATTGAGCGATGCCGGGCACATGGTCACCGATGGCGCGGCGCTGGCCATTGCCGCCTTTGCCGCTCGACTCGCTGCACGACCCGTCTCACTTCGACATAGCTATGGCTTCGTTCGCGCCGAAATTCTCGCTGGATTCCTCAACGCCCTGCTGATGCTCGCTGTCATCATCGGTATTACCGTATCGGCTGTGCAGCGACTACACGCAGCTGTAGCGGTGGACGGTGAAACCGTCACCGTCATTGCTCTGGTTGGCCTGGCGGTCAACATCGTCGTCGCAATCATCCTGGCGCGCGGAGAACGAACCTTGAACTTACGCGCGGCCCTCTTGCATGTAATGGGTGATCTACTCGGTTCAGTGGCGGCGCTACTAGCCGGCGTCATCGTCGCATTGACGGGTTGGATGCCGGCTGATCCTATCCTTGCCCTGCTGATTGCCCTGCTGATCCTGGTTTCGACGCTGCGGTTGTTACGCGAAGCCCTGCACGCACTGATGGAAGGAACCCCGTTGCATCTGCGACCTGCCGAGGTCGGCGCCGCCGTCCTCGAAATCTCCGGTGTGCGCGCTGTACATGATTTACATATCTGGTCATTGTCGTCCGAGCGCATTGCCCTCTCTGCCCATTTGGTCATCGACGATCTACGTGAATGGCCGCACATTCTGCCCATGATTACGGCATGCCTGCATGAACGTTTCGAGATCAACCATGTGACCCTACAACCGGAGCCCAGCGCATGGCCTGTCGTCTGGGTCAAAGCGGAGAACTACCCCAGCGCGAAGTACTGAACGCTACAATGCTCCACCCCATCGTCATGAAGAGATCGAGACCATGCGCCAGATCATTCACTTGTCCACCCGCCAGCGAGAGGAATTACTGGATATTACCCCTCAGGTTACGGCGGTGCTGAAAGCCAGCGGTATCCGCCAAGGGGTGTTGTCGGTTTACGCCCAGGGGGCGACCGCAGCTACCATGATCCAGGAAAATTGGGACGAGAGCGTGCAAACGGATGTGGTCGATCTGCTGCGCAAGCTGATTCCGCGTGGGATATGGCGACACGATGAGCAGGACGGTAATGGCGATTCCCACCTCAAAGCTGGCTTGGTGGGACCTTCGGAAACGATCCCGATTATTGATGGCGAACTGGGCTTGTCCCGCTGGCAGAATATCTTTTTCTGCGAATTCGATGGTCCCCGTAACGACCGCCGGGTCGTCTGTACGGTGCTGGCGGATCGGGACGAATCCTAGCGGCTACGCTTGCCCCATCCCGACTAAAGTACGGTGCGCAACGTAGGCCAGAAGTCCACAACCGGCGATGACCGCCGCCATCGGTAGCGCTGAACTGCTGCCAATCAACCCAACCAGCATGCTGGAAAGGGTCGCTACGCCAAACTGTAACGTACCGATCAAAGCCGAAGCGCTACCTGCGCGCATTCCCTGATGAGAGAGGGCGTTGGCCATGGCATTCGGCGCGGTAAACCCGAGGCTGACGCTGTAGCCGAACAGCGGGATCAGCAATGCTGGTAAACCACCCCAACCGCTGATTGCAATCACGAGCATCCCCAAGCCTAGCAACACGGTCGAGCGGTTGGCGCGCCGCAGAATCGCATCGGTGGAATGATGCAGCAACAGCCGACGATTGACCTGAGAGCTGGCAATCAGGCCCAGAGCGTTGAGTCCGAACAGCCAGCCGAAATTTTGCGCTGACACGCCATAGACCTCAATGAACACATGTGGCGAACCGGTGATATAAGCAAACATCCCGGCATGGGCGAATCCACCGCTCAGGACGTAACCGATGAAACGCCGATCGAATAACAATTCGCCATAGATACGCAGCGCTGCACCGATACTGGCGCTGGCCATGGTGTCCGCCGGCCGGGTTTCCGGTAGAAAACGCCAGACCGCGAACAGGCAGGCCAGCCCGAACAAAGCCAAGACGGCAAAGATCGCCCTCCAGCCAGCGAACCACAGAATCCAGCCACCGATGAACGGAGCGAGGATCGGCGCCAACCCCATAATCAGCATCAACAAGGAGAACACCCGCGCCGCGGTATGGGCATCGCAACGATCACGCACCACGGCGCGAGCGATGACGATTCCGGCGCAGCCGCCCACCGCCTGGATGAAACGCAATGCGGTCAAGGTGACGACACTCGAAGCCAGCGCACAACCGACCGAGGCAATGATGTAAAGCATCAATCCAACATACAGCGGCGGCTTGCGCCCGTAACGATCGGCCAGTGGTCCATGAACCGCCTGACCCAGCGCCAAGCCGATAAAAAAACTTGATAAAGTGAACTGGATTGCCGCAGTTTCAACCCCAAATTCGCTGGCAATCGCCGGCAGACTGGGTAGGTACATGTCGATGGACATCGGCGCGAAAGCGATCAGCGCACCGAGAATCAGCAGCCAGGAAAGTGGAAGTGTAGCGCTCAATGGGTGCTTCCCAATACCTCAAACCGTCCATTGACTCAAGCTCTTACTCTGTGCTTCAGCCCTCATGGCGGCATAGCGGCATAGACGATTTCAGGAGAGTCTACACCCTAGGATCGTCAGGCAGGGCATATCTTCAATGAAGCCGAAGGATGATAGCGCGACGCAGGGTGATAAGCGTGACGACGAGCAGGCAATCACTCAAAATCGCTCCCGCCGACACCCCTCGTCATTAGAGTCCGAGCCAACGGGCGATAATATTGCGCTGCATTTCCGATGTACCAGAGTAAATTGTTCCAGCAATCGCATCGCGAAGCGCTCTTTCAACTTGGTACTCGACCATAAAACCATAACCACCGTGGATCTGAACACATTCCAGAGCGCATTTGAGAAGCGACTCACTCACGAATAGCTTCCCGATGGATGCATCCAGCGAGGCGCTGCGCGCATGACCAAGCTTCCAGGCGGCCTGATATGCGAGCAACCGAGCCGCTTCTAGCTGGACCTTCATGTCTGCGATCTTGTGCGAGATCGCCTGGAACTTACCGATAGCCTGATTAAATTGATTACGCGTCCGAGCATACATCACCGCTGTCTCCAGTAGTCGCTCGATCACTCCGACATGGCCTGCGACAAGTAGTGTACGCTCCCAATCCATCGCAGTCCCGAACACAGCAGAACCTGATCCGATTTTTCCGATCACCGCATCATCGGGCACGTCTAGGTCCTCGAAGATGAGTTCCCCAATCGGCGATGTTCGCAGACCCAGCTTCTCGAATTTCTTGCTGGTTGCAACACCTTTCCAACTCGTCTCTACTAGGAAAGCCGTAGCGCCTCCATGGAAACCTTTCCCAGGATCAGTGACAGCGAAGACAATCGCAACGTCTGCTGCAGGTCCATTGGAGATAAAAGTCTTGGTTCCATTGATCCTCCACCCACCGTCGATCTTATCGGCGCGGGTGCGCATCGAGAAGGAGTCCGATCCGGACCCGGGTTCCGTAATCGCATGCGAGCCGATGAGACGACCATCGCACAATCCGGGAAGATATCGTCTCTTTTGCTCAGCGGTACCGTGTTGCCAGATCGGCACGACGCATGCGAGCAGATGAGCAGAAAGGGAAAACACCAAGCCACCATCGTGACATCCGTAACCTAAAGCCTCCAGAGCGATAGCACAACTCAGTGGATCGACATGCGATCCACCGTATTCTTCAGGGACGGGTAGTCCTTGAATACCAATTTCGCCGCATTTGCGCCAGAGATCTTTCGAGAATTCCTGGTCTCGATCACGATCGATAATCTTATCGTTCAAAGCCCCTTTCGCAAACCGGATAATGTTATCACGCAGCAGGCGCTGTTCTTCGGAGAGCGAAAAATCCATCAACTCAACTCCTTCAATCGCTGGTAATCGATCTTATCGGTGGAAGTCTTTGGCAAGGCGGGCTGCCACGCAAAGCGATCAGGGATCATATACAGCGGCAAATGCTCAGAACAAAAGCGCTTCATTTCAATCAGTGATGGGGTGCTCTCCGTCTTGCAACTCAGATGAGCGACAACTTTGAGGCCGGACTCTTCGTCAGGAACAGCCACGACAGCCACCTCCTTCACTTGTGGGTGCTTGTACAGCCCCACTTCGATCTCTCCGAGTTCGACCCGGTAGCCTCGGCGCTTGACCATGCGATCCCGACGTCCCCGGTAGAGATAGTTTCCATCCGGCTCTTCAACGACGATGTCACCGGTCTTATACCACCGCATCTCTTCAGAGCCAGCCAGAAAACTTTTCGCCGTCTGTTCAGGCAATGACCAGTATCCTTGCATCACACCTTGACCAGCAATGCACAATTCCCCCTCTACGCCCATCTCGACCGTCTGGCCTATTTCGTCAACCACCTTCCCGTTCAGATGGGAACAGACTTTTCCAATCGGGTAAGGCACAGTACGCTCTTCGGGAATCGGAGTTGCCACCTCGTAAAAGGTGCAAACATTCGTTTCCGTGGGACCATATAGGTTAAAGTATCTTGGCTTCGGCCATAAACTACACAGCATCCGCAAATGCTTCACCGGAAACACTTCACCTGCGAAAAGAACATGGCGCAGCGCCGGGAACTGGTAACTGCCCAGATTTCCGAACTGCGCCAACAGACTGAGAATCGATGGTGCTGAATACCAGATCGAAATACCATACTCAGCAATAAGCTTCACAAGCCGAACAGGATCCTTGCCGAGATCCTCTGTAATCAGCACCAATGACGCCCCGTGCTTCAGTGAGACATGGAGGTCTAGAATAGATAGATCAAAATGGAAGGGTGCATGCGACGAGAAGGTATCCTCCGGCGTCGGCTCGAATACCTCAGAGCACCAGTCAACAAAGCTGACCGCATTCTCATGCGACAACATGACGCCCTTCGGCCTTCCGGTGGACCCCGACGTATACAGAATATATGCAAGGTCATCTCGGTCCGCGATCCGGTCGACTCCATGGCTCGTCGGATGCGCAGCTTCAGCGTTGTCAAGCCATGTCGTCAAGGCTAGTCCGCCTCCGACATCATCCAGCACGATCAGATGTGGCAGTGCTCCCAAGCCTTGGAGTTCGACCTGGAACTTGTCGGCCATCCTAGCTTCCACCAATACGGCTTTCACATCGCAATTATGCATGATATAGGCATTACGGGCCGGCGGCGCACCTGGATCCACGGGAACATAGGTCGCACCCGCCCGGAGAATTCCGTAGATCGCAGCGACTGCGTCTGTCGACTTACGCATGTATAAACCCACGCGATCACGCGGCTCGACCCCGAGCGCATAGAGCCGATCCCGCAACCGGCCCGACAATTCAGCTAATTGCCGATACGTGATATCGGTATATCCTGGATCGATCACCGCGACCCTGCCTGAAAACCTTTCGGCGGCTTCCATGAAAGCCTGCTGTAATGGCCGTTGGGTTCCCATGATCGTCTCACTTTATCTTTGATTCAACTGTCGCTGCTATCTGATTCAGTGTATCCATATTCTCCCGATCGGCCTCATGCGCTTCGAGTACGATGCCAAAGCGATTTTCGATGAACAAAACGAGCTTCAGTGTCGCTATGGAATCGAGAATCCCACCGCTGATCAGGGGCAAATCATCGGTGACACTCTCAGGTTGCTCACCTGGGAGAAATTCGTTGATGATGTACTCTTTAATCACCTGCTTCAGTTCATCGGTACCCATGTGAATCCTCTGTTTGTCGGTGGTAGGTGAATCATTGCGTCGAGTCCATTTTTACGGCTTTGAATACTTGGTCCCGGCGCACAACAAGTTCGTCGTAGAGTCGGGCGGCAACAAGACGATGACCTGCAGGATTTGGATGGTCATCCCACTCCGCGAGCCGCAGAGTACTAATATCTCGCCCCTGATAAATATCATCGAGATTGATGAGGACGAACCCCGATGTTTCTGCAATTTCCACGACATCCGGGGTTTCCTCTCGCCAAATCCCATCGGTTACTTGTGGCAGAAAAACCCATACTGGCGTCGCGCCAATCGCCCGTGTGCGTCGTGCGATCGAACCATAAACGAAAGACAGTAACTCCTTGTAATAAGGCATCAGTTTCTTAATCATGTCCGCCTCTTCCATATCCGCTGTGATTCCCGCTTTTTGAACTAGCCCCTGTAATTCAGCAAAAGGTATCTCGATCCGTTTTTTAACGACTTCGGCTATATAGGCTGCAGATCGCGAGAGCTCTCTCCCAGTCGCAACATAAATTACTGCATGGGGCTGGAATGTCATGGCTTTTTCAAACGCCATCAATTGCTGAGGCGGTTGATAACCCGGAACGCCAAAATTGAGGAACTCGTACTTTGCAAATGTAGCCGCTGGCTGCTCCCGATTGAGTCGTTCTTCCACGAGCGCCTCAAATGTTTCTCCATCGCCTACACCCCAGCCCATTACTGAAGAGGCGCCGAGAACCACCGCTCGAAAGGTTTCCGGAGCTGGCTTCATCGTGTAGTCTGCGTCTCGCATACCCCATCGATTGATACTGATAACCCCGTACTTGGTATCCGAGATAAAGGATGGAATAAGTTCCATCTGTACGAATCCACCAACAAATCGTTTCAGATTGGCATTATCGACGTCAAGCCAGTTGGCAGGTTTTTTAGTGTAGACCTCCCACAACTGAGAGTTGAAGCGATCCACCGACAGTAAATTCTCGTAATAACCCTTTTCTAGTTTCGCCTGATCTAGGCGACTCAGTTTGCCCGACCGGAGTGAATGAACAACAGTCGCGACACTTGGATCTATTCTTGTAGCAATCCCTTCAATACTGATTATAATCAAGGCAACCATTGAGATTACGGTGAACACGCGAGCACGAGTCCATTCCTGGTCTTGTTGAGCGGAAATTCTCACATTACGCAGAGTATCCTTTGGGATCGACCCGATGATAACAACTCCTAGGATAATGGCTGGCCATGTCAATATCGCCCAGCTAAGCTCGCCACCAAGCGCACCCCACAATGACATCCATTCACCGATTGTCTCAGCGGTCCAAAAAGACCACAACACACAGATGAACCAGAATGTTGCATAAGTCTTCAGGATGGAGATAACAAAGTCTTTAGTGGTTCTCTGTTTTGCAGTGATCGTTCGTGCTCGACCATGCTTAATTTCATAAAGCGAATTCAGCACCACAAGAATCCCAAGTATCGCCCAGAACAAAATATCTTGTGCTACAAACAACACGGAACCACGCAACCAAAACCATTGATAAGCGTGCAAGAACCAAGTCATCACAAAAACGTAGAGCGTCGCAATAACTAAAGCCTTCGTCGCTCCCAATTTTCTTAGCTTGAATACAGCCGGATAGTAGAAGATCTTCTGCATGAAGTCCTTCCAGTAGATATTAATACGCCGCCAAAAGTCGGTGAAGCTTGCTGCAAGCAGATATCGGTTATGGGTTTCTGGCAGGCGAAATCCAAAAAGATATAACATACCAACGATGAGATGGAACAACCCTGAAACCCGCAGATAAAGCAGAAAATTAGAGACGAGATAGTTTATAAGAGCGGCTGGATTAGCCACTTCCGACGGCGCCATTGTGAAGTAATAGTAAATAACCCGGTATAGTATCAGATGGATGACTCCACGGACCATCCAGTCAATACCAACCTGGTAAACAGGATAGGCATCGTCGTCGAAATAGCAGCGGCGGAATTCTTTATAGTCGACAACAGGAAATAATGGGAAACAAGCATTAGGTAGCATAAAAAAGTACGCCAGCGCCTGTGTGGCTGTACCCGGCACTTTATCGTGACGTAGATCGTAAAAATAGACGATCAGCCTGAACATGAACATTGAACCGAGAATCGGCCAGATTGCCTCGGACCAAGGAAAAGGGAGAAGCGTCGCGCGTTGTGCGGCTAGTATTGCCACGACGAAAACCAGCAATATCCCCCTAAAGACAAATGAAATCTTAATATGACATATCCCGATTAACAATAGACTGATACCGACCAACCAAGCACCGTTCGCTAGGCCCATGACTACCATAATGCCAGCAAGGCTTAACAAGACAAAGAATAGAAGCCTGAAACGGAGTGGGAGCCATGCATAGATAGCAAATCCGCCGAAAGCAAGTGCGGCGAGGCGTAGAAATGCTCCAGATTCGATCTGGAATTGGCGTAGAAGCACCAACAACAATCCAAGTTGTATGCTGATAAGCAAGAAATGGCGAAGCCTGATTGCGCTCAAGTTGCCAAGCTTTTCTTGAGATGCTGAAGCTATAGTCGTGGGTATAGTCATATTGTCAAGCAATAGCAGTTCTTTATGATTTATATAGATTAGCAGCTAACAACTTGCTTTTCATATATCTAAAAGCCGTAAACAAAATCTGGTCAAAAGATCAAATAACCATAAAACCATTCTATTTTCTTATGTGCTTGCTCATATATACCAATCCATAAAGTTAAGAATAAGAAAAAGCATGGAGAGCCAAACTACGTCATTGATCATACAGATACGATCTTTGAAAGCTTCTTGCAAGGGTCGTCACCGGAGGGCTGCCAGGAACAAAACATCAAATTTAGAGTGTTCCGCCGTTCCTCCAAGAGAGGGCCAAGCAATGACTCCAAATCGCCTTGTGCTATTGTGTTGACGTGGAAAACGACAAAAAATCCCACACTGCTAGAGCGTGTGAGATTTCCTGGTGCGACTTCAAGCCATACCTGAATCAGCGAAGGTAAATCAGCAAATAGCCACTTAAGAAATATGGTGGGCGATGCTGGGATCGAACCAGCGACCCCTGCCGTGTGAAGGCAGTGCTCTCCCGCTGAGCTAATCGCCCTATTAGAGGGGAGGTAAATTATAAACGCAAAAACCAGCATTGACAAGCAATTGAGCTTGTTCAATTTTGCAGAGACATCGCTCTTTTGAGCAGTGCCTGCGCATAGCGAACCGGAATAGCATAGGTAATGCCACTAGGCCTTTCGAGAATGGATTCCTTGCTCTCCTGAACGAATACCTTGTTGATGATCCCAATCACTCGACCGGTATCTGGCTCATACAGCGGGCTACCACTATTGCCAGGATAAGCAATGGCGTCGAGTTGCAATACTTCATAAGGCTCGTTTTTCAAACGCCGGATGGTGATGGCATCCAAATTTCCAGCCGCCGGCACAGGGATTGCGACAGGACTGATGGCGGAAATAATTCCCTGATGCGTCACTGGAAATAGCCCTAAGACCACCCCGATCGGAAATCCAGTAAATGCGATGGCTTGCCCTTCACGTGGAGGCTGGGATTCACCCAACCACAGGGCCGGAAGTGGTTGGCCCTCTATTTCCAATAGAGCCAAATCGTGTTCCGGATCAGTCGCAATTTTTCTCGCTGAGCGCGATTCAACCTTTTTTCCTTGACCAAGGAACACCGCGAGTGTTTCTTTCTTCTGGGAGTCGAGGAAGTCTGAAAAAACGTGCGCATTAGTGATGATATGCCGACCTCGGCCGACGACAAAACCGGTGGCCTGGAACTTAGCCGGTGGTCGTCGGGTAGGCTGGATCGTACCGACGGCGACAATACTGGCCTTGACCTTCTCCACCGTATCGGCCAAGCTCGCCGCGCAAACTATCGGAGGCTGGCCAGCCATCAACAGCAGGCCGATCGCTAGCAAACCAAGCAAGCGACACTGAGAGTGCAACGCAACCAGCAAGCGCATCACGAGACCTTCGAGTCAGAGGTATTTTACATCAATGATTTCGTAAGTTTTGATGCCACCAGGCGTTTGCACGTCGACGACATCGCCAGCAAACTTGCCGATCAAAGCCCGGGCAATCGGCGAACTAAAGGAAATTTTGCCTGCCTTAATATCGGCCTCATCCTCACCAACGATTTGATAACATTTTTCCCCTTCGCTTTCGTTTTCTTCCTCAATCAGCCGTACCGTACAACCGAATACCACTCGGTCCGAAGCTGGCAACGTGGTGACATCGATGATCTGGGCATTAGCCAACTTTGACTCGATTTCGGCAATGCGGCCCTCGGCAAAACTCTGCTGTTCGCGGGCGGCGTGATACTCGGCGTTTTCCTTGAGGTCACCGTGCGCACGGGCCTCGGCGATGGCCGCCGTAATACGCGGCCGCGCTACTGTTTTCAGCTCTTGCAGTTCGGCGCGGAGCTGGATAGCGCCGCCAGCGGTCATCGGTACTCTGTTAGTTGTTGTCATGCGGGCAATTCCCGGTGCAGTTCCTGGAGACAGTTCACGCTCCCGTTGTCGAGTTCGCGCAGAGCCTGGCAGGTGGCCCGCGCCGCAGCAATCGTCGTGGTATAACTGACCTTGTGCATTAATGCTTCGCGACGGATAGAAAAGGAATCGGCAATTGCCAGCTTGCCTTCGGTAGTGTTGATGATTAGGTCGATTTCATCGTTCTTGATCAAGTCAACTATATGTGGCCGACCCTCACCGACCTTATGAACGGCCTCGCAGGCGAGACCCTGTTCGCGCAACGCCACAGCGGTTCCCTTGGTCGCCACCAGCGCAAAGCCAAGCCGATCCAGGTCGCGGGCGATCTCAACGGCTTTGGCTTTGTCACTATCACGTACACTAATGAAAGCCTGACCACCACGCGGCAACTGGTCACCAGCGCCGAGTTGGGCCTTGGCGAAAGCCTCGCCAAAGGTGCGCCCGACCCCCATCACTTCGCCGGTCGACTTCATTTCCGGCCCTAGCAACGAATCGACACCCGGGAACTTGACGAAAGGAAACACGGCTTCCTTGACGGAATAATAGTTGGGAATTACCTCGCCGAATACCCCCTGCTCCGCCAGGATGCGCCCGACCATGCAACGGGCGGCAATCTTGGCCAACGGACGACCCGTCGCCTTCGAGACATAGGGAACGGTGCGGGAGGCGCGCGGATTCACTTCCAGCACGTAGATGGCGTCGCCTTGAATAGCAAACTGAGTATTCATCAAACCAACCACACCCAGCTCCAGGGCCATCGTCCGGACCTGTTCACGCAGCCGATCTTGAATCGCCGGGCTGAGAGAAAAAGGTGGTAGTGAACAGGCGGAATCACCAGAATGGACACCGGCTTCTTCGATATGCTCCATGATGCCGCCGATGATTACCTCTTGACCGTCGCTGAGCGCATCGACATCGACCTCGACCGCATCATTGAGGAAACGATCCAGCAATACTGGTGATTCATTGGACACCTGTACTGCTTCGGCCATGTAGCGACGTAAATCGCTTTCCTCATGGACGATTTCCATAGCCCGACCGCCTAGCACGTAAGAAGGGCGCACGACCAGAGGATAACCGATCTCGCCGGCTAATCGAACCGCTTCTTCGGCTTCGCGGGCAGTACGATTCGGCGGTTGCAGCAGACCAAGTTGGTCAATCATCTGCTGGAATCGCTCACGATCTTCAGCGCGGTCAATGGCATCCGGGCTGGTACCGATGATCGACGCGCCATTGGCTTCCAGGAGCTTAGCCAGTTTCAGAGGAGTTTGGCCACCATATTGGACGATGATGCCTTTAGGTCGCTCCTTGCGAACGATTTCCAGCACATCTTCCAGAGTCAGCGGCTCGAAGTACAATCGGTCCGAGGTGTCGAAATCGGTGGATACGGTTTCCGGATTACAATTGACCATGATGGTTTCGTAGCCGTCTTCGCGCAGCGCCAGGGCGGCGTGGACACAACAATAATCAAATTCGATACCTTGACCGATTCGGTTGGGACCGCCGCCCAGCACCATAATTTTTTCACGGTTACTGGGTTCGGCCTCGCATTCTTCCTCGTATGTAGAGTAGAGGTAGGCGGTGCGGGTAGCGAATTCTGCAGCGCAGGAATCGACTCGCTTATAAACTGGATGGACATTCAACTGCTCCCGTAACCGGCGAACGGTAGTCTCGTCAGTGCCAGCCAGGGTCGCCAGCCGGCTGTCGGCAAAACCCTTGCGCTTGAGGAAATACAGTCGTTCCCGATTATGCAACGCTGCCAAGCCAGTTGCCCGCACCTCACCGGCGAGTTGCACCAACTCCTCAATCTGCACCAAAAACCAGGGATCGATACGAGTCAATTCGTACAGCGCCTCGACCGAATAGCCGAGTCGGAGCGCCTCAGCCACATACCACAACCGTTGCGCACCGGGGACACCCAACTCTTGTTTGAGAATAGTATGGGGAGCGACATGGTTGGGGTCGAGGATTTCACTGAAACCATCGACCCCGATTTCCAACCCACGAAGCGCCTTCTGTATCGATTCCTGGAAAGTGCGACCAATCGCCATTACTTCACCGACCGATTTCATCTGGGTCGTCAACCGGGGATTGGCCTGAGGAAATTTCTCGAAATTGAAGCGCGGCACCTTGGTGACCACATAGTCGATACTGGGCTCGAACGAGGCTGGCATGAGGCCACCGGTGATCTCGTTCTTCAATTCGTCCAGGGTGTAACCGACCGCTAGCTTGGCAGCAACCTTGGCGATGGGAAAACCGGTAGCCTTGGACGCCAGCGCCGAGGAGCGCGAGACCCGGGGGTTCATCTCAATGACGACCATGCGTCCATCATCAGGGTTGATAGCGAACTGGACATTGGAGCCACCGGTATCCACGCCGATCTTGCGCAGCACTGCCAGAGAGGCGTCACGTAAGATCTGATATTCCTTATCGGTCAGAGTCTGGGCTGGAGCAACCGTGATCGAATCGCCGGTATGCACCCCCATCGGATCGAGATTTTCGATGGAACAGACGATGATACAATTATCAACCCGGTCGCGAACCACTTCCATCTCGAATTCCTTCCAGCCCAGTACCGATTCCTCCAGCAACACTTCGCTGGTCGGCGATAAATCCAGGCCACGCTCGAGAATTTCGACTAGTTCCTCACGATTGTAAGCGATCCCACCACCGCTGCCACCCAAGGTAAAAGAAGGACGAAGAATCGTTGGGAAGCCGATTTCATGATGCTGGGCCAGCGCTTCCTTCAGGGTATGCGCGACTACCGAGCGCGGGGTGGCTAAACCAATCTCGTGCATCGCTTGGCGAAAACGCTCGCGATCCTCGGCCATGTCGATGGCATTGGGAGAAGCACCAATCATTTCCACGCCATACTGTTCCAAGATCCCATGTCGGACTAAGTCCAACGCACAATTCAGGGCAGTCTGGCCCCCCATGGTCGGCAGCAAGGCATCGGGGCGTTCGCGGGCGATGATGTAAGCGACGGTTTGCCAATGGATCGGCTCGATGTACACCGCATCAGCCATATTGGGATCGGTCATGATCGTGGCCGGATTGGAGTTGACCAGGATCACCCGGTAGCCTTCCTCCCGCAGCGCTTTGCAAGCCTGCGCGCCCGAATAATCAAATTCGCAGGCTTGGCCGATCACGATGGGACCGGCGCCAATAATCAGGATGCTTTGTAAATCGGTACGCTTGGGCATGGCAGGAATAATTAGCGGTGAGTCGCCATCAGACCAATAAATCGGTCAAATAGCGGTGCCATATCATGTGGGCCAGGGCTAGCTTCCGGATGACCCTGAAAACTGAAGGCCGGCCGATCAGTGCGCGCGATGCCTTGCAGCGAACCATCAAACAGTGAGCGGTGGGTTGTACGCAGACAGGCCGGCAAAGTGGCTTCATCCACCGCAAAGCCATGATTTTGGCTACTGATCATGACTCGTTGACTATCGAGATCCAGAACCGGATGGTTGCCACCGTGGTGGCCAAATTTCATTTTGATGGTCTGTGCACCACTGGCTAATCCCAACAACTGGTGACCGAGACAAATCCCAAACAGGGGAACACCCATCCTCAGCAATTCCTGAATAGCGGCAATGGCGTAGTCACAGGGTTCGGGATCACCAGGGCCATTGGAGAGAAATACGCCGTCGGGATTTAACTCCATAATTTCGGAAGCAGGCATTTGTGCAGGAACCACGGTCAACCGACAACCTCGGTCGGCTAACATCCGTAGGATATTACGCTTGACGCCGTAATCGCAGGCGACCACATGATAACGAGTGTCACTGATCCTGGGAAACGCATTATCGATCAGCCGCCAACTCCCTTCACTCCATTCGTAAGGGGCGGTGACGCTGACCATCTTCGCTAAATCTGCCCCCTTCAAACCGGGAAATGCTCGGGCCAACTTCAGGGCCAGCCCGACGTCGAGAGCGTCTCCAGCCATGATACAACCGTTTTGCGCACCTTTCTCACGCAGCCACCGAGTGAGCCGACGGGTATCGATACCAGCCAGAGCAACCACTCCGCGTTCACGCAAATAGCCATCCAACGGTTGTCGATGGCGCCAGTTGCTGGCAGTGCGTGGGCAGTCGCGCACGATCAGTCCGCTAGCGTGAATGCTGGTTGCTTCCTCGTCATCGCAATTGGTTCCCACATTCCCGATGTGCGGACAGGTCAGAGTGATAATTTGCTGGCAATAGGAAGGATCGGTCAGAATTTCTTGATAGCCGGTCATTGAGGTGTTGAACACTACCTCGCCTTGGGCATGACCATCGGCGCCGATGGATTCGCCCCGGAACAGGCTGCCGTCTTCCAGAGCAAGAATCGCAGGTTTCCTCAAGGGGGCCTCCAAAACAGACGCACATAAGAAAAGAGCGGTGAAAACCGCTCCATGGACACCGCGCAAAATCAACCTAGCTTTCGAACTGGCACACAATGCAGTCTATCAAATTAGACCCTAACGCTCTAGCTATGTCGCTATTCATTCAGCGCAGGCCCAGCACATCTTGCATATCGAACAAACCAGGATTGCGACCAACCACCCAAGCGGCGGCACGGGCTGCACCTTTGGCAAAGGTCATTCGGCTGGAGGCACGATGTGTAATTTCAATGCGCTCACCAGCATCGGCAAATAGCACTGTATGCTCGCCGATGACATCGCCGGCGCGGATCGTGGCAAAACCAATTGTAGAGCGGTCACGTTCGCCAATCACACCGTGCCGACCGTAAACAGCGCATTGCTCCAAATTTCGCCCCAACGCCCTGGCCACTACCTGACCCATCGCCAACGCTGTTCCAGAAGGGGCATCCACTTTATATCGGTGATGGGTTTCAATGATTTCGATATCCACCTCATCTCCCAAGACCTGTGTGGCCATTTCCAGCAGTTTGAAACAGAGATTGATCCCAACACTCATATTCGGCGCGAATACGATAGGGATGCTGGCGGCAGCGTCAACGATCTCGGCCTTTTGTTCAGCTGAGAAGCCAGTCGTGCCGATGACCATTGCCTTGCCAGCTACTCGACAGAGAGCCAGATGAGCCAGTGTCGCCACTGGTCGAGTAAAATCGATCAACACATCAAAATGGTCGATCAGCGGCATCAAATCGGCAGTAATACAAACACCTAGGCGACCGATACCGGCCAGCTCACCAGCATCGGCACCGACAAATAGGCTATCCGCCTGCTCTAAGGCGACGGTGCAACGAATTTCCTCAGTCTGATGACAGATCTCGAGCAAATTTCGGCCCATGCGACCAGCAGCACCAGCGATGGCAACTTGTATCACGGAAAGCATTCCTCGCAGGAGATACTTCTGGGGATTAAGAGACAACCAAACCAATATCAGGTTGTTTTTAGAAATGATGGAAAGAGGCAAGATAAAAATAAAGGGTTACGCTGTGACGCAACCCTGATATTTTGGAGCGGGTGATGGGAATCGAACCCACGCCATCAGCTTGGGAAGCTGAGGTTCTACCATTGAACTACACCCGCCGCGCTACTTCGCACCATGCTTACCATAAAATAAAATGGACTAGCATGGACAAAATCCTAACGCTAAAGTAGATTCCTTGCAAGATATTAGATAATTTCTGAATTACCTGGAGTACAATGAGCGAATTCACTCAGGAATGCGATAAGCATCAGGATCTGGCGCATCCCGTAGCCAGTTTGGCATTTTACCGCGACCAGTCCAGGTTTGATCAGGGTCAGCCGGGTTGCGATATTTTGGCTTACCTTTTCTGCGTCCGGAATATTGCAGCACTTCCTCTGGGGACATACCCAGATTACTGGCCTCCTCAATCCACCGATGACGCGTTATTTGAATCTCATCTACTTTCTTGCGTTCAATTTCCTCCTGTGCTCTTTTGATCAAGATATTCAGTTGATCGAGAGAAGAAGAATCGAGAATGTCATTGATTGCATCACTCATAATTTTTTACACACCACTGTTAATTAATTGTTAATCATTTCAAGGAAAGCTGTAATCCCAGCCATTTCTTCATTATAGAGGATTCTCTTTTCTATCTGCAATCATTTTGTAGCTTTTTGGATGAACTGATAATTTAACTTTTTAGTTTCGATGGTCGCTTTGATCCAATATTGAAATGCTCTTTACCGACACTTAAAATTAAACAACCTACTACATATGACCTCGATTCTAGATAATTTGAATACCAACAGTAGCTCGTCACAGCGGATTCGCAGTTTTGTTCGACGTGAAGGCCGAATGACCTCGGCCCAGCAGCGAGCGCTCACAGAGCATTGGAAGCGCTTTGGAATTGAAACTGGCGCTGTATTACTCGATCTGGAGAAGTTATTTGGTCGCCGCGCACCATGTGTTCTGGAAATCGGTTTCGGCGATGGTGAATCACTAGCTGCTATAGCGGCGACGCATCTGGACCTCAACTATCTAGGCATTGAGGTTCATCGCCCTGGTATTGGACATCTACTGCTAAGGGTGGCGGAATTACAACTGACCAACCTTCGGATAATGTGTGCTGATGCCACCGAGGTACTGGAAAAACAACTGCCAGATGAGTGCCTGGAACGCATTCAAATTTTCTTTCCCGATCCCTGGCCAAAAATGCGGCATCGCAAACGTCGGTTTATTCAACCGCAACAGGTCTCGCTGCTCATTCGAAAACTCAAGCCGCTTGGACAATTGCATATAGCAACCGACTGTGAGGATTATGCTCTTTCAATGCTGGATATTTTCAATGCAAATCCTGATCTAGTAAACAACATGATTGGGAATGGATTCGCTCCACGCCCAACTTGGCGACTCATGACCAAATTTGAACAACGCGGCCTGCGACTCGGCCACACCATTCGAGATTTATTATTTACACGATGCAGCCCTTATTGAGTCATCAATGGGTCGCGAAAAATTACGACCATCGGAAAGCTCAGGCAGGCCAATCCAAAGCCAAAGAACATGGATTGAGGTTAAAGGTTAATCGTATGCATTCAAAACTTTTTCCAAATAATTTTCATATCCGGCCATCATGGTTTTGGGCAGGAGTTATGGCGGTGCTGTGGATGGTAACCAGCTCAGCACAGGGGCAGGAGACAATCACCCCGACCTTGCCAACGATTGCCGCTCGATCAGCGATACTGATAAATCCCACCACAGGAGAGGTTCTATTTGCTAAGGAACCTCGCCTACGTTTGCCGCCGGCCAGCACGACCAAGGTATTAACCGCGCTGGTGGTTCTGGAACGCCTCAACCTGCACGCACAGGTGCCGGTCAGCCCACAAGCGGCCAGCGCGCCACCCAGTCGGATTGGCTTGCGTGCTGGTGAGTCGGCCCTGACCCAGGATTTACTCTATGGGCTAATGCTCAAATCGGGTAACGATGCTGCTGAAACACTCGCCGAAGCAGCAGGCGGTTCAGTGCCCAAGTTTGCCGAACTAATGAACCTGAGAGCCTGGCAAATCGGGGCGCGTGACAGCCATTTCATGAATCCACACGGGCTCCCAAACGATGATCATTACACTACAGCCTATGATTTAGCGCTGATTTTTCGCCAAGCAATGAATCATCCTTTGTTCGCCGATATCGTGCGCACCCGCAATGCGGATTTACGGATCGAGTCCGGGCATGGCCTGTATAGTGACTGGCGTATGGTGCCAGTACATAACACCAACCGGTTATTGGCTTCCTACGAGGGTGCACGCGGCGGCAAAACCGGTTTTACTTTCAAAGCCCGCCGCTGCTTCGTCGGCGAAGTCGACCGCGGCGGCATCCGGTTGATTGTCGCCATCCTTAATAGCCCTAACAGTGGCACCTTGTGGCAGGATGCCCGCCACCTGCTCGATTATGGTTTCGCTCGCTACGGCTTGGCGCCATCACCTGTGCAACCGGAACCGACACCAGCAATCGTTCAGCGTACCCAGATAATTCCGGCTAAAGCGCATATGACGGCAGCGAGAACTTTGACTGCAAGCAGAGGGAAAGGAGCACGTGTCGTGCCTGTCAAACTCAAACTAAATTCCAGTCAGACTAAGAAGACAGTGAAGGTCGAGGCACCCAAGAAGCCGGCTTTGGCAGTGGGTAAAAAATCCTCAACGAGCAAGACCAATATTAAGACTGCCAGGACGACCAAGCCGGCACCGACTGCGACAGTCAAAGCGAACAATAAGCAGCTTGTTTCCAAGCCACAATATAAGAATGTTAAAAAACAAGGTGGCTAAGAGAACTTGAGCCGTTCCTCCCATAATCGGGAGGAACGAACGACCCCGCAGCAAGCTGCGGGGAATTAGACCCGTAGAGATTAAATACTGGTCTGCTAAATCACTAGCTTAGCGGTCCGCCAGTGGAACCGTATCGCGTCGAGTTAGGCCGATGTAGAGTTGGCGTGGTCGGCCGATCCTCATATCCGGTTCGCTAACCATCTCGATCCAGTGACTGATCCAACCTGCAGTGCGGGCGATAGCAAACATTACCGTAAACATCTCAACCGGAATGTTCAGCGCGCTATAGATGATACCAGAATAGAAATCCACATTCGGGTACAGCTTGCGCTCGATGAAGTAGTCGTCACTGAGAGCGATTTCCTCTAAACGCATCGCCAGCTCCAAGCGTGGGTCGTAACCGAAATTATCCAGCACCTGATGGCAGATATCCTTGATAATTTTGGCTCGCGGGTCAAAGTTTTTATAGACTCGGTGACCGAAGCCCATCAACCGGACACCGGAATTCTTATCTTTGACCTTGGCCATAAAACTATTGACGTTATTGACATCGCCAATCTGATCCAGCATGCGGAGAACAGCCTCGTTGGCGCCGCCATGTGCTGGTCCCCATAAACAAGCAATGCCGGCAGCAACTGCGGCATAAGGATTGGTGCCCGAAGAACCGGCTAATCGCACAGTCGAGGTGGAGGCGTTTTGTTCATGGTCTGCGTGCAAGGTAAACAGCACATCCAACGCCCGTTCAGCGACCGGGTTGACTTCATAGCGCTTACCGGGGAGGCTAAACATCATGTACAGCAGATTACCGGTATAGCTGAGGTCATCGCGAGGATAAATTGTGGGGTCGCCGATGCTATGCTTGTAGCAGGCAGCGGCGATAGTCGGCATCTTAGCGATCAACCGACGGGCTGTAACCATACGATGTTCGTAGTCGTGGATATTAAGCCGGTCGTGGAAAAAAGCGGATAACGAACTCACCACCGCCGCCATCATGGCCATCGGGTGGGCATCATGGTTAAAACCGTGTAAGAAGCGGCGCAGATTCTCGCGAATCCGATTATGACGAGCAATACTGGTTTCAAAGATCTGTTTTTTTTCAGTGTTGGGCAAATCTCCATAGAGCAACAAGTAACAAACTTCCAAGAAGTTACACTGTTCGGCCAGTTGTTCAATTGGGTAACCGCGATACATCAGCTCACCCTTATCACCGTCCAGATAAGTGATGGCGCTTTGGCAACTGGCAGTGGACATAAAACCGGGGTCGTAGGTGAAATAACCGAACTCCTTGGCCAGTTTGCCGATATCAACCACAGATTGACCACAAGTTGGCGCCAGCACTGGCATCTGTACAGCTTTGCCAGTGGCATCGTCCTTAAAGGTAATCGTTGTCATTCATAAACCTCCGGAGTGGGTAGCAGCAAGTCGGCATCAGCCCAGCGTCGGTATCAAGATGATCGACAACTCAAGCAACCTTCCGAAAAAGGTCTGGGCTTTAATAGGCATTTTGAATAGATCAAGCGATAATAACCGAACGTATGCTGCTTCGCAGAAAAGCCTTGCGTAAGTGGCATGGTTCAGCAGCTAAAAAAGACATCCCTCTAGATGTCTTTTGATCAAGATTTATGGTCCTCCCTATCATCGATCGATATCTGCAAGGACAACTGGCTTTGATTAAGATAGCTTGTACTTGCGACGGAATCGGTCCACTCGCCCGGCGGTATCGACGATCTTCTGCTTACCTGTGTAGAAGGGGTGAGACTGGCTGGATACCTCCACCTTGACTAGCGGATATTCCTTGCCATCGGTCCACTGGATAGAGTCCTTGGCATGGATGGTTGATCGGGTGAGAAATGCGAAGTCCGTAGAGATGTCTTGGAACACAACCTCGCGGTACTGGGGGTGGATGCCTTTCTTCATGACGCCTAAGATCCTGAAAATACAGTTGAATGAGCGATATCGGAGTGGTCACCAGCCAAGCTAGAGTGCCCACTGCGCTGATGAGCGATATAATCTAGCGGTTTTTGGGGCTACCCCGCAAGCTGTGAAGTGTCGCCCATTTTACTTCCAATACTCTGGAAACCGATGGTGTGCTTTATATCAAAGGCAGCGCAAATTACCAGTGAGCAAGTTTACCGAAACATAGAGATTGCAGATGCCGATGAGCATGATCTTTATGCTGATTTGCTAAATACCCATTGAACTTTTTTGGATAACCCTTATCCTAGAGGGTAAGCGTAAGCCCTTACGCCTGTCCGCTTCCCTCCCTGAGCGGGCCATATCCGGTTGACATAACTGGATACCTTATTCACCCCGGTTCCATTCCCCCTTGTAACCGGGGTTTTTTTTCGAGCGACACACTTGATGATTCCGCAACCGGCCCCATTACAACGATGGTAGATTGTGTACAATCCCGCTCAACCAGCGAGGCAGAAATATGGAATCGGCATTACACGGCACCACAGTGCTGGCCGTCCGCCGTGACGGCCGGGTGGTGATCGGCGGTGACGGACAAGTCACCTTGGGCAATACCGTAATGAAGAGCAACGCCCGTAAGGTACGGCGGTTATACCAGAATAAAATCATTGCCGGCTTCGCAGGTGGTACCGCCGACGCTTTCACGCTATTTGAACGATTCGAAGGCAAATTGGAAAAACACAACGGTCATTTGACCCGTGCAGCCGTGGAGCTGGCCAAGGACTGGCGCACGGACCGCATGCTGCGACGCTTGGAGGCGTTGCTGATCGTCGCCGATCTCCAGACGACCTTGATCATTTCCGGCAATGGCGACGTGATTGAGCCAGAATACAGCCTGGCGGCGATTGGCTCCGGCGGCGGCTATGCCCAGGCGGCCGCTCAAGCGATGCTGGAAAACACCCCACTCGATGCGCGGACCATCGTCGAGCAGGCGTTAAAAATCGCCGCCAGCATCTGCATCTACACCAACGAAAATCTAACGTTCGAAGAACTGGCGAGTGCATGAACCGGTGTCTGCTGCCGGTGTGCTTGTCACCCTATTTCTGCTTTGCCCGTGGATGGTAGCCTCGCCATGTCAGAGATGACTCCCCGAGAAATTGCCCAAGAGCTGGATAAACATATCATTGGCCAGGACGCCGCCAAACGTGCTGTAGCGATCGCTCTGCGCAATCGCTGGCGACGGATGCGGGTAAATCCGGATCTGCGTAATGAAATCACTCCCAAGAACATCCTGATGATCGGCCCGACGGGTGTCGGCAAGACTGAAATTGCCCGGCGGCTGGCTAAGTTGGCTAACGCGCCATTTATCAAGATCGAAGCTACCAAATTCACCGAGGTAGGCTATGTCGGTCGTGATGTAGAGTCCATCATCCGTGATCTGATGGACGGAGCGGTGAAGATGGTGCGAGAAGAAGAAATGCACAAAGTGCAGCCTCGCGCTGAAGAAGCTGCCTACGAACGAGTGCTAGACACATTGCTACCGCGTCCGCGCAGTGTCGGTTTCGCCAATGAACCAGTACCACATGATCATTCCAGTACCCGGCAAAAGATGCGCGAACGCCTGCTGAAAGGCGATTTAGATGACCGAGAAATCGAGATTGAGATTTCGGTGCGACCGGTCGGTGTG
Source organism: Gammaproteobacteria bacterium (assembly GCA_024235035.1). GTDB lineage: Bacteria > Pseudomonadota > Gammaproteobacteria > Competibacterales > Competibacteraceae > UBA2383. Next base: position 157,522 of record JACKNE010000010.1, on the reverse strand, counting down.
GAGATCATGGCCCCACCCGGTATGGAAGAGATGACCAGTCAATTGCAGAGTCTGTTCCAGAACCTCAGCAATAGCCGCACGCGCACGCGCAAGCTCAAGGTCAAGGATGCCCTCAAACTGCTGCAGGAAGAAGAAGCCGCTAAGCTGATCAATGAGGAAGAACTCAAACTGTGGGCGCTGGAGGCCGTTGAGCAGAATGGCATCGTGTTCATCGATGAACTCGATAAAGTCGCTAAACGCGGTGAGTATGGTGGCCCGGACGTGTCTCGCGAAGGGGTACAGCGTGATCTGCTGCCCTTGGTGGAAGGCTGCACCGTATCCACCAAGTACGGCATGGTACGCACCGACCATATTCTATTCATTGCCTCTGGGGCATTTCATTTATCCAAGCCCTCGGATCTGATTCCCGAATTGCAGGGTCGACTGCCGATCCGAGTCGAACTGAATGCCCTGAGTACCGAGGATTTCGTGCGGATCCTGACGGAACCGGATGCCTCGTTGACCGAGCAATACATAGCCTTGCTGGAAACCGAAAAGGTCAATCTGGCATTCACGACGGATGGCGTGCGACGTATCGCCGAAGTAGCCTATCAAGTCAATGAGCACACTGAGAATATCGGCGCCCGCCGCTTGCATACGGTCATGGAGCGGTTGCTCGAGGTCATTTCCTTCGAGGCGCCTGATCATTCCGGGGAGAGCTTAGCCGTTGACAACGCCTACGTGGACGCCCATTTGGGCGAACTGATCAAGGACGAAGATCTGACTCGTTATATTCTGTGATAATTCCCTGCTTCCCTCACCCACTTGCGAGAGAAGGGTTAGGAGGGTAAGAATTATCCTTTCGACGAAAGACTCTCCTATTCAAGCCCTTTTTCCAGCCAAGGTAAATGGGAACTTTGATTACTCTGAGGCCTGCTCGTGAGCATCCATCCAACTGAAATCAAGTTGCACCAGAACTCCCGTATCCTGGAGGTCGCCTTTGAAGATGGCGCTCGTTTCCGGTTGCCCTGTGAATATCTGCGCGTATTTTCTCCTTCCGCCGAGGTGCGTGGTCACGGCCCCGGGACCGAGACACTGGTGACGGGCAAGGAGCAGGTGAATATCACTGCTATCGAACCGGTAGGGCATTATGCCGTCAAGTTGGTGTTCGACGATCATCATGCGACTGGTCTATATTCCTGGAACATCCTTTACGATCTTGGCCTGAATCAGGAGAATCACTGGCAGGACTATCTGCGTCGGCTGACTGAGATGGGCTATAAACGCCAAGCCTGATCAGGAATGAAAGGGTAAAGATATCCTGAAAACCATGGAAAAATTTGAAACGACTCATTTTGGCTACCAGACGATAGATACCCGCGAAAAGGCACATAAGGTCGCCGGCGTCTTCCATTCAGTCGCTAGCCGCTATGATCTGATGAATGACCTGATGTCATTGGGTATCCACCGATTGTGGAAACATTTCGCCGTGCGCCTTTGTGGCATCCGTCCTGGTGACCAAGTGCTGGATTTGGCTGGTGGCACCGGCGATTTGAGCAACCGACTACTGCCACTGGTTGGACCCAAAGGACTAGTCATCCTATCGGATATCAATGCCAGCATGTTATGCGAAGGACGCAAGCGGTTAGTCGACGAAGGCGCCGTGGGCAATATCGCCTATGTGCAAGCTGACGCCGAGCAGCTACCGTTTCCCGACAATACCTTCGACTGCCTGACGATCGGCTTCGGGTTACGCAACGTCACCTGTCAGGAGCGAGCGCTGGAGGCGATGTACCGAACGCTAAAACCAGGCGGACGGGCGATCATCCTGGAATTTTCTCATCCAGTTGCGCCTGGCCTGAAACCGGCCTATGACCTATATTCGTTCGCGGTATTGCCGATCCTCGGCAAACTGGTCACCAGTGATGCCGCCAGCTACCGTTACCTAGCCGAGTCGATTCGTATGCACCCCGATCAAGACACGCTATTACGCATGATGGAAGAAGCTGGCTTCGAACGCTGCCAGTACTTCAATCTGAGTGGTGGCATCGTTGCGGTACACCGTGGTTACAAGTTTTGACGATGACCCCTCTATTCATCATAGCTGGTCTGGAGAACGCGCTTAACCGTTACTTGCGCCTCGATCCCGAAGTCTTGCCGCGCTTGGCCGAATTGGAAGGCGCGGTGATCGCCATCGAGCCGGAGGGACTGGACCTGACCCTGTATCTGTTTCCCGGATCCAAGGGTATCCAAGTCAACAACCGTTACGAAGGCGAGTCCACTGTGCGCATTCGCGGCGCACTGCCAGCGTTGATTCGACAATGGCGTGGTCAATCGGTAGGCGGCCAAATCACCGTGGACGGAGACAGCATCGTCGGCCGGCAATTTCAGACCCTGCTGGCCCGGCTGGACATCGATTGGGAAGAACAACTTTCGACCGTGGTCGGCGATATGCTCGCTCACCGATTCGGCACACTCTGGCACGGACTTCGCCGCTGGAGCCAGCAAACTTCTGCAACCCTCCTGCGCGATGGTAGCGAATATCTGCAACAAGAATTGCGCGCCCTGCCGCCACGCTCCGCCGTCGAATCTTTCCTGGGCGCTGTGGACCTCTTGCGCGAGGATGCAGACCGGCTTGAAGCGCGCATGGCCCGCCTGCGCCGGCAACTGGCCGGCGGCGACCTGACCTGACTTCTGTTCCTGCCCATGCGTGCCGGAGGTATTCCCGGTCCTGCCCAATTGCTGCGGTTGCTGCATATCAACCGGATTTTGGTGCGCCACGGTCTGGACGATATTGTCCTGGCCACCCATTTATTCCGACCTATCGCCTTCCTCCGGCATCTGCTGCCCTGGAACTGGGTGTCGCGTGAAGAATTGAATCTGACGCGCGGTGAACGTATCCGGTTGGCGCTGGAAGACTTAGGACCGATCTTTGTCAAGTTCGGACAAATGCTGTCCACCCGCCGCGATCTACTGCCCGACGACATCGCCCTGGAACTCACCAAATTGCAAGACCGAGTGCCGCCATTTGCAGGCGACCAAGCGCGCGCCATTGTCGAAAAAGCTTACCGGCAACCCTTGGAAGCGATGTTTACCGAATTTGATCTGCAGCCGCTGGCATCGGCTTCAGTCGCTCAGGTGCATGTCGCTCGACTATTGAACGGCCGTGAGGTAGTCATCAAAGTGCTGCGGCCCGGCATCGAGAAAATCATCCGCCGTGATGTCGAGTTGCTCTACATCATCGCTCGCCTCGCCCAACGCTATTGGCGAGAAGGCCGTCGCTTGCGACCACTGGAGGTGGTCACCGAGTATGAGAAAACTATCTTCGACGAATTGGACTTGGTGCGCGAAGCGGCCAATGCCAGCCAACTGCGACATAACTTCAAGGACTCGCCCATCCTATACATTCCCGAGGTATTCTGGCCAGAAACCCGCCGCAACGTACTGGTCATGGAGCGCATTCACGGTATCCCGGTCGGCAATATCGCTGAGTTACGGCGATGCGGGGTGGATATGAAGAAACTGTCGGAACGGGGTGTGGTGGTCTTTTTCACTCAAGTATTCCGCGACAGCTTCTTCCACGCCGATATGCATCCCGGCAACATCTTTGTCAACGCCGAAGACCCTGACGACCCTCGCTATATCGCCGTGGATTTTGGCATCATTGGCACTCTCAGCCCCACTGACCAACACTATCTAGCTGAGAATTTCCTCGCGTTCTTCCAACGCGACTACCGGCGGGTCGCGGAATTGCACATCGAATCCGGCTGGGTGCCCCCGGAAACTCGAGTGGACGAGTTCGAATCGGCGATTCGCACCGTGTCGGAACCGATCTTCGACCGGCCGCTCAAGGACATTTCTTTCGGCGGATTCTTGTTGGCGTTATTCCAGACCGCCCGTCGCTTCAACATGGAGGTACAGCCGCAATTGGTGTTGTTACAGAAGACCTTGCTGAACATTGAGGGATTAGGCCGACAACTCGATCCAGAGTTGGATTTGTGGAAGACGGCCAAGCCGTTCCTGGAAAAGTGGATGCATGACCGAATAGGGCCACGTTCGGTGCTCAGGCGCATCAAGTATTACATCCCGCGCTGGGCCGATCAGACGCCCGATTTACCCAATCTGGTCTATGGCCTGCTCAAGCAGGCGAGCGCTGGGGATTTGGCGGTCCGCTTGCGCAAACAGGAACTGGACCAGTTGCGACAGGATGCCTATCGGGCTAGCCGGCGCAATTTTCACGCAGCGGTCGGAGCGGCCCTAATCGTCAGCGCCGCCGTAATTCTTGGATTCGATGCCCGAAACGGCGTTGAATTGTGGCACGCACCGCTGCTCAGTTGGTTGTTGGGCGGGATCGGGGTTGGTCTGCTGATCGCTGCCTGGCCTAGCGAGTGAGAAGACGTCAAAATCATCAATTAAATCAAATACTTATTTAGTTTTAACCCGCTTGTGGGCGATTTTAGACGCTATCGCCAGCAAGCCGGCTCCCACAATCAATCAGTTAGCTTTTGTACAGCTTCTGAGGTGGGCGTTGGCGCGCTCCATCATGGCATTGTCACTCAAGTGGGGTAGGCTTTTAAATTAGCGGGTTGGGGCCGGGTCACAGTGAGGCTATGCTTAGCGCGTTGATGTAAAATCCGATCGTCGATCCGGGATCATCGACTTGGAAATCGCTATGAACAAGGTAGGTAACAGATGCAGCGTTGGCTTGGCCCCCTGCTCGGCGTCCTGCTGCTGGGCGGCATCGGGATAGGAATCTACTTCTCAGCCCAGGAACAGCAACAACTGACCCAGCAACAAGCGCTCGAACGCCAGCAGGTCACGGTGCGCGGCGTGATCGGTTCGGAAAAAGAGGATTTTTTCCACGACGCCAGGGTGATTGAGGCGCTACGCCAGCGGGGATTGAGCGTAGCCGTGGAAAAGGCCGGTTCCCGACAGATCGCCAGCCTGCCCACGCTGGAGCAGTACGATTTCGCGTTCCCCGCTGGTTTACCGGGAGCTGAAAAAATTCGCCGCGAGCGACGAGCGCTGGCGGTGTACACGCCGTTTTTCACCCCGATGGTGATTGCCTCCTGGCAGCCGATCGCCGAAATTCTCGAACACAACGACCTAGCCCGACAGAACGGCGCTTATTATCTTCTCGATATGAAAAAGCTGATCGACCTGATGAACGCCGACAAGCGCTGGCGTGACCTGGACCACAGCGATGCTTACCCGGTCGGCAAGAGCATCCTGGTTTCCTCTACTGATCCCCGCAAATCCAATTCCGCCGCCATGTATCTGGCACTGTTTAGTTTTGTGGCTAACGGCGATGAAGTCGTACAGAATGACGAGCAGATTTGCCGCATTTATCCGGCCTTTCGCGACATCTTCCTGCGTCAGGGTTTCACCGAATATTCTTCCGAAGCGCCATTCGAGGACTATCAGGTGATGGGCATGGGCAAATCGCCGCTGGTGATCATCTATGAATCGCAGTTTCTACAACTGGCGGCGCAGGGTCGGTTGCGGCCCGAGATGGTGTTGCTGTACCCGGAGCCAACCGTTTACACCAAGCATGTGCTGATCGCGTTTACCGAGGTCGGCCAGCGGCTGGGTGAGGCACTGGAGACCGACCCGGCGCTGCGCCGGCTGGCGGTCGAATACGGCTTCCGCAACACCGACATTGCCTATTTCCGCGAATTCGTCAGTCAGCACCAGGCACCGGTCGCCGATACGCTAGTCAACGTGGTCGAGCCGCCCACCTATGAGGCCATCGAGGTGATGATCACCTCGATTGAGGCGTCGCTGGACCGCAACCGGCCTGATTCGTTTGTACATTGTGACCGCCGCAACCCTTGACCGGGTTGCGTGTTCCGACACGACCAACAACCCACCTCCCGATTGATCCGGTTTCCACCATCTACTTTTTCGGAGTACGTTCATGTCTGCCCTTGAACTGACGCCACCCGAAGTGCTTACCCCGCCAGCACCTGTCGCTTCGGTCGCGCCCGAGCAGGCGCACAACATGGTCAAGCTGGACCCGGAAACGGTGGCCAGCCTGAATACCCGGGTACGGGAATTCGTATCCGCCATGTTGACTTTGCCCCCGCACAGCGACGAATTCAAAGACAAGATCGCCAACATCCACAATCTGGGCGCCGCTGATATTCGCGCCGCCGCCAATGTCTCTAATCGGATGTTGCAACGCCCGACTCAGGCGCTCAACAGCGGCCTGTTCGACGATGGTGCGCCGATTTCACGTACTTTGACTGACCTGCGCAAGACCGTCGAAAACCTCGACCCCAGCCGGCAGGGCGATCTGTTCGCGCCCAAAAAACTGTTCGGTATCATTCCGTTCGGCAACCGGCTGCGCGACTACTTTCTGCAATACCAGTCCGCGCAAAGCCACATCAACGCTATCCTGCAAGCGCTGTACAACGGTCAGGATGAACTGCGCAAGGACAACGCCGCTATTGAACAGGAGAAGGCCAACCTGTGGGCGATGATGCAGAAGCTGGAGCAGTATGTGTACGTCGGCAAGCAGCTCGATAGCGAACTGGAGAACCACATTCACGAGATCGAGGCGCAGAATGCGGAGAAAGCGCGGATCGTCAAGGAGGAAGCGTTGTTCTATCTGCGCCAGAAAGTGCAGGATTTACTGACCCAGCTGGCAGTCAGCGTTCAAGGCTACCTGGCGCTAGACATGATCCGCAAGAACAATCTGGAGTTGATCAAGGGCGTGGACCGGGCCACCACCACCACAGTCTCCGCATTGCGCACCGCAGTGATCGTCGCCCAGGCGCTGGCCAATCAGAAACTGGTGCTCGACCAGATCAACGCGCTGAACGCCACCACCAGCAATCTGATCGAATCCACCTCCGCCCTGCTCAAGCAGCAGTCGGCGCAGATTCAGCAGCAGGCCGCCAGTGCAACCGTCAACCCCAATCAGCTTAAAACCGCCTTCGCCAACATCTATCAAGCGATGGAGCTGATGTCCGACTACAAGGTCAAGGCGTTGGATAACATGCGCCTGACGGTGGATACCCTCTCTAACGAAGTGGAGAAAGCCAGAGAGTACGTGGCCCGGGCGCAGGAGGCGGATACGATCATTGCGGCCACTCCGGCTGCTACGAACGATCTGGTGCTGTAAACCTCGCCACGATTTAAGCTGTTGACAGGAAGGAAGGGTATGACGACGGTGCGGAAAACGATTTTTGGTTGGCTGGGAATAGGGCTATGCCTGGCGCTGATGACGGGTTGCGGACGTGAACCGGAGACGGTGCTCAAAGTGTTAGCCGGTTCTGAACTGCGCGACATGACGACGGTGCTGCACGATCTGGAATCAGAGACCGGTATTCGGCTGAACCTGGAATACGCCGGTTCGCTGGATGGCGCGGAACGGCTGGCCGGCGGCGAAAATGTTGATCTGGCCTGGTTCTCTCACGGCAAATATCTCAGCATGCTGACAGGTTCGCGAGTAGCGGCGCAGGAAAAAATCATGTTGTCGCCGGTCGTGCTGGGCGTGCGGGAAAGCCGGGCGCGGGCTTGGGGCTGGATCGATAATCCCAACCTGACCTGGCGTGACATCGCCGCCAAGGCCGCCAGCGGCGAATTGCGCTACGCGATGACCGATCCGACCTCATCCAATACCGGCTTCACCGCCCTGATTGGCTTGGCGTCCGCTTTTTCCGGCAGCGGCGAGGCATTGCAGCCGGCAACGATCGACACTGCCGCGCTCAAGTCGTTCTTCACCGGGCAGGCGCTGACCGCAGGCAGTTCCGGCTGGCTCGCTGAGCGCTACGTCCAAGAGCAGGATCGGCTCGACGGCATGATCAACTACGAATCGGTGCTGCTGGGGCTGAACGCGGGTAGGCAGTTGCGGGAAAAACTGGCGCTGATTTATCCCCAGGAGGGCATCGTCACCGCTGACTATCCGCTGATGCTGCTGAATCCAGCCCAGCGCATGGCGTATCAGAAAGTGGTGGACTACCTGCGCACCCCTGATGTTCAGCGCCGGATCATGGAGCAGACGCGGCGACGTCCGGCGATTGCGACGGTGAGGCCGGATGCACGGTTCCCGGATCGCCTGCTGGTGGAGTTGCCGTTTCCCAACAGTTTGCAAGTTATCGACCAGTTGCTGTTCGCCTACCTGGACGAGCAACGGCGACCGGGTCATGCCGTGTTCGTGCTGGATGTCAGCGGTTCGATGAAGGGCGAGGGCATCGAGCAACTGAAAACTGCCTTGCTCAATTTGGCCGGCGCTGATCAGAGTCTGAGCGGCCGCTTTGCCCGGTTCCGTGGCCGCGAGCGCATCACCTTCCTGCCCTTTAGCAGCGACGTGCAACCGGCTCAGAATTTCCAGGTGAGCGATACTGCCGCCGAAGGAAAGGACATGCGCGCAATCCGCGAAGCGGTTATGGAGTTGCAAATCGGCGGGGGAACCGCCCTTTTTTCGGCTTTACAACGCGCCTACCAAATCGCCGGGCAAGCACAAGCGACGGAATCGAACCGCTATTACTCCATCGTGCTAATGAGCGACGGCGAGAGTAATGAGGGGCTGTCGGAAGCCGAGTTTTTGCAATGGCGCCAGAACCTGCCGGAGGCAGCGCAGCGCATCCGGGTGTTTCCAGTGCTGTTCGCCGCTGCCGATGATGAAAGCATGAAGCGGCTGGCGCAGGCGACCGGTGGTCGGGTGTTCGATGGCCGCACCGAGTCGCTGAGTCAGGTGTTCAAGGCGATCCGTGGTTATCAATAAAACATGGGACAGGATGATGAAACGGCGTCTGTTATTGTTCCTGTATGGCGCCCCCAACATCGTGGGCTGTCTGTTGGGTCTGGCCGGGTTGGGACTGTATTTCGCCGGAATTATTCATGACTATTGGTTGCCGATCGTGGTCGGTCTGTACGCCGGCGGCTGGCTGGTGACGCCATGCCCAATTGGTCAGCCGCTTCGCTTGAGCCATGAACTCGATACCGAGGCATTGCGCGCCAGCTTGGATGAATTGATCGCCTTGATTCGGCGCCGAGTTCCCGCGGATATTCTGGCTAGGACCGAGCGCATCACTGTTACCCTCCTGGAGATGTTACCGCGCCTGGGAGAATTCGACGGTGGCAGCCACAACACTCATGTTATCCGCCAGACCGCGCTTGATTATCTGCCTGCCGCATTACAAAATTACCTTGTCCTGCCGTCAGCCTTTGCCCGCCTGCATCCGCTCCAGGATGGCAAGACCGCACATCAGCTTCTGCTGGAGCAACTAGATTTGCTCGACGGCAAAATGCGGGAGATCGCTGCCGACCTCCACCGCCAGGACAGCCAGCAATTGCTGATCCACGGGCGGTTTCTGGAAGACAAGTTTCGCAACGGCCAGGCGTGGCTGACCGGAGGATAAGTCATGATCAGGATGACCTCATCTTCAGCACTGTCCCGCCCCACTGAGAGCGGGCGATCCACCCATTATGGTCGTTGCAGCGCTGCTTCCACGGTATCACGTATCTGGCGACCGCACAGAGTATCGATCAGGGTCAAGGCAAAATCCATCGCCGTGCCAGGGCCGCGCGAAGTGATGAACGTTCCGTCGCGCACCACGGCGGCGCTGCTTAACCGGATGCCAGCCTGATCATCGAGAATGCCTGGATAAGCGGTAGCCTCGCGGTTCTCGAGCAGGCCGGCGCTGACCAGGACCTTCGGCGCGGCACAGATCGCCGCTACATAGCGACCCTGCTCCGTCATCCGCCGCAGCAGTACAGTAATGCGCCGATCGGCTTCCAGCCGTTGGGCGCCTCCCAGGCCACCCGGCAAAACGATCAAGTCGAAATCCCGATCCAGTACCGCCTCCAAGGTGGTTTCCGGCATCAGGATGACGCCGCGTGAAGCAGTCACTGGACCGTCTTCCAATCCAGCGACCGTCACTTCGATGCCAGCCCGGCGCAACAAATCGATAATCGTCACCGCTTCCAACTCTTCGCAACCTTGGGCGAGAGGGACCAGTACATGCGCCATCTTGGTTCTCCTTGACAGAGTGGAAAAATCAAAAATCTTCAAGAAACCGAAGGCATCATGCGCTCCGGCATTTGCACCGCGACCACCTGGCCACGTGCGCAAACTTCGCCGTTGGCCATCACTGTCGCCTTCACAACCACCTTACGGCTCTTGATCTCCTCGACCTTGCCACGAATCTCCAGCGGTACGCCCAGTGGCGTTGGCCGCAAGTACTCGACCTGGAGCGCTGCAGTGACGAACCGTAAGGCCGGTCGGGTATCCATGTCGCGCCCGGCGGCGCGGTAGGCTGCTGCCGCCGCCGTGCCAGTGCCGTGGCAGTCGATCAACGAAGCAATCAGGCCACCATAAACATAGCCAGGAATCGCAATATGGTGAGGTTGCGGGGTGAAGGAAGCAACCGTTTCTTCACCATCCCAGTAGCTTTTGAGCTGATGACCCTGTTCGTTGAGCCGGCCACAACCGTAGCAATGGCTAAGCTCTTCAGGATAGTAGTCTTGAAATGCTTTCGAACTCATCGAGATGCCTCTTGAACATGCACTATGTTGTACAGAAGTCAAGCTGAACCAAACCTATTCCTCTCCCAGGTATGCCTTGATCACTCGGGGATCGTTGCGGATTTGCTCAGGCGCTCCTGCAGCAATCGGCCGACCGTACTCCATGACTAGAATCTCATCGGAAACGCCCATCACCAGACTCATATCATGTTCGATCAGCAATACCGCCACGCCATGTTCCGCACGCAACTCGTTGATTAAGCGGTCTAGATCACGTGTCTCTTGCGGATTTAAACCTGCCGCCGGTTCATCGAGCATCAATAGCTTGGGTTGCGTGATCATGCAGCGGGCAATTTCCAAGCGTCGTTGCTGACCGTAGGCCAGGTTGCCGGCCTCTCGATTGGCCATCGGTAACAAATTCACCTTTTCCAACCAGAAAGCCGCTCGTTCCAGCGCTTCAGCCTCGGCACGACGATATTTGGGCGTTTTGAACAAACCGTGCAAAAATCGGGTTTCCAATTGTGTATGCTGGGAAATCAGCAGATTCTCGACAACAGTCATGTTCTTGAACAAACGCACATTCTGAAAGGTGCGCACCAACCCCAGCCGGGCGATGCGATGGCTGGGCAGGCCATGAATCGATTGATCGTCCAAAAGCACTTGGCCCGAAGTCGGGCGGTAGAAACCACCAATGCAATTGAAAACAGTGGTCTTACCTGCACCATTGGGACCGATGATGGCAAAGATCCGGTGGCGATGCACATCGAAGTGAACGTTATCCACCGCCAACAGCCCACCGAAACGCATACTCAGATTACGAACTTGCAATAGAGAGCGTTCCGTCAGTGTGGTAATGGGCGCAGTAACTGCGTTCATCGTAGTGCTTCCGCGCGCGCCGGCAATTCCAGCCGAGGCCGGGTCGCTGGCAACAACCCTTGAGGTCGCCAAATCATCATCAGAACCAACACCAGACCAAAGATCAGCATACGGTATTCAGCGAACTGCCGCGCCACTTCCGGCAACGCTGTCAGGGCGACAGCAGCCAGAATCACGCCGATCTGAGAACCCATACCCCCCAACACCACGATGGCCAGAACGATCGCCGACTCGATGAAGGTGAAAGATTCGGGATTGATAAAGCCTTGCCGGGCAGCGAAGAAAGCGCCAGCGAAACCGGCCGTCGAGGCGCCAAAACCGAATGCAGAGAGTTTGATCGTGGTTGGATTCAAGCCTAGCGAGCGGCAAGCGATTTCATCTTCCCGCAACGCTTCCCAGGCTCGTCCCACAGGCATTCGAATCAATCGATTGATGACGTAGAGAATCAACAGGGTCATGGCCAGCGCCACCAAGTAGAGAAAGATAATGGTGTCGGCGCCACTATAATCGAGGCCAAAGAACTGATGAAAAGTAGTTCCACCCTCGGTACTGGGCCGGCGCGCGAATTCCAAGCCGAACAGAGTGGGCTTGGGGATATTGCCAATCCCGTCGGGGCCGCCTGTCAGGTCATCCAGATTATTCAGCAGCAGGCGGATGATCTCGCCAAAGCCCAAGGTGACAATCGCCAGATAATCACCACGCAAACGCAACACCGGGAAACCCAACAAACAGCCGGTGATCGCTGCCATGATGACGCAGAGCGGCAGGCATTCCCAGAAAGACAGGCCAAGATGCATGGACAATAGCGCATAACCGTAAGCGCCGACTGCGTAGAAAGCGACGTAACCCAAATCCAGTAGACCGGCAAAGCCGACGACCACATTTAAACCCAAACCGAGCATGACATAAATCAGCGCCAGGGTAGCGATATCGACCGAGCCTCGAGAAGCTGTGAAAGGCCAGATCACCGCAGCGACGATGACCAAACCCAGTAAAATCGGACGATAGGCTTTTGACCAATGCACAGGCCGAGGGAGTCGCTGGATGATATGCGCCAAGCCGGAAACCGCTTTCAGGGGGGCTTGAAGCAAGCGTGCTACAAACACTGCCGCCATGGCCAGCAAGACCGGTAGAGGACTCCCTATCAGAGAGACATTGATACCTTCGACCTGAATCTGAATACCCAAAATCGGTACGGTCAGTAATCCGGCCAACAAGGCGACCCACACCGCTTCGGAAAAATGTTTGGGCATCGCGCTTATACCTTCTCGATCTCAGGCTTGCCCAATAGCCCGGTGGGACGAAACAACAGCACCAACACCAGCAAACTGAAGGCCACCACATCTTTGTATTCGGTGCGCAGGTAAGCGGAGGCAAAGCTTTCCGACAAACCCAGGATGATTCCTCCCAGCATGGCGCCGGGAATACTGCCGATACCGCCCAGTACTGCTGCAGTGAAGGCTTTGATACCGGCTTCGAAGCCGATAAAGGGGTTGATCTTGCCGATATACAGGCTGACCAATACCCCGGCAACCGCCGCTAGCGCAGCGCCCAACAAAAAAGTCAAGGAAATCACCCGATTCGTATCGATACCCAGCAAGTTGGTCATCGTCAAATCTTGGGAGCAGGCGCGACAGGCTCGCCCCAGACGCGAACGGGCGATGAACAAGGTCAATGCGGTCATGAAAACGACCGTCACGACGGCGATCAACACCTGCATGTAAGAGAGATAGACCTGAAACCCTTCTGCAGGACCGAACCGCCAGCCGCCACTGATCAACGGCTGCATGGACAAATCCCGCGCGCCCTGGCCAATCTGCACATAATTTTGCAGAAAAATGGACATGCCGATCGCAGAAATCAATGGTATCAAACGAGGGCTACCCCGCAGAGGACGATAGGCGACCCGCTCAATGGCCCAACCGTAGGCGCTGGTGACCAGAATACTGATGGTCAGGGTGAGCAACAAGATGAGGGGGACAGCCTCCACGCCGAATTGAACGGTAAGCGCAGTGATAGTGAGCAAACCGATATAAGCGCTGATCATGTAAATCTCGCCATGGGCGAAATTGATCATACCGATGATGCCGTACACCATGGTGTAACCGATCGCAATCAGCGCGTAGATACTACCCAGAGTCAGGCCGTTGATGATCTGTTGGAAGAATTCAAGCATGGAGAAAACCGAATAGGGGGCGCAGTGTCTGGGGTAGAGGTGGTCTAGAACGGGCAAGATACCCGTTCTGAGACGAGCGATAAATCCGTGCTCTCTCTATTGGTTACTCGATTGGCGTCTTAGTCGCATCGGCATGCCACTCAAAAACAACGAACTGGAATTCCTTCAGGTCACCATTCTCTTTGAAGGCCACCTTGCCGATCGGCGTATCGAAGCTGTGTTTGTGGATATAGCTAGCCAATTTGATCGGATCTTCAGTCTTGGCGCCCGCAATGGCATCCGCGATAATTTGCACCGCTGAGTAAGATGGCATGACAAAGGGACCGCTGGGGTCTTGATCGTTATCCTTGAAGGCTTTGACTAGGTCGGCATTGGCCGGGTCAGCGCTGAAGTCAGCTGGCAAAGTGACCAGCAATCCTTCCGAGGCCGGCCCCGCAATCGCACTGATATCCTTATTGCCAACACCCTCCGGCCCCATGAACCCAGCATCGAAACCTTGCTCCCGGCACTGGCGGAGAATCAAGCCAAGCTCTGGGTGATAGCCGCCGTAATAGACAAAATCGATATTGGCGCTTTTCATTTTGGTGCAAAGGGCGGAAAAGTCAGCCTGTCCCTTGCTTACGCCCTCGAACAAGTCGACCTTGACGCCCTTGGCTTCGACGGTCTTCTTGACTTCCTCGGCAATCCCCTGACCATATTGCTGCTTGTCATGCAGGACCGCCATGTGCTTGGGCTTGATTCGATCGGCAATATAGCGTCCGGCAGTCGGACCTTGCTGATCATCGGTACCGATGGTGCGAAACACCATCTGGTAACCTTGTCGAGTGATATCCGGGTTGGTGGCTGCCGGGGTAATCATCAAGATACCCTCCTCCTCATACAACTTGGAAGCAGGCTGAGTGGAGCCGGAGCATAGGTGGCCAACCACGTATTTGATCTTGTCGTTAACGATCTGGTTGGCGACAGCGACTGCCTGTTTGGGTTCACAAACATCGTCGATGAGCACGGCTTCCAACTGCTTGCCATTAACGCCACCCTTGGCGTTGAGTTGCTCGACCGCCATCTGAGCACCCATCATTTGCATGTCGCCATACTGGGCCACTGGACCGGTGATTGGGCCAACCACAGCAATCTTGATAGTATCCTTGGCGTAGGCTAACCCGCCCAGACTCAGCATGATTGCGCTGACGGCGACGCCCAAGATATTACGACTGATTGTATTCATTGCAATATAACTCCTCTTCATCCAATAACGATGGCTTCTTAGCGACACTCGCTGAGAATAGACGCTCGGCTGAAAAGAATTAACTGAAATCTTTCAATAGGCAAGTAGACTCAGGAAAATTAGGCCAGGAAATTCAAGATTTCTGGAAACCGTCTCAACGCCAACGGCATGTTCATAACTCCAGTTGCGTGGTGACCAGGCATAAGCGAGCGAGGCGCCTGCATAGGCAGTCGAGTAGCGAGGTGATGTCGCCACCACCCGGCGACCCGACGACCATCTACACATAGTTGCAGCGAAAAATGCAGCGTTTATCGTTCTCGTGATGGAGCTTGCAACACTTCACCGCATCCCAGCCTGCGATGCGATGATAAACCTCAGCGGCAAGCAACATACCGAGCGGCGGCGCAATCAGATAAATCCACAAGTATGCCCACTGCCCGGCCACCAGCGCCGAACCCAGAGAACGGGCTGGATTCATGCTCGTACCTGAGAACGGAGCGGTGAACGTGATGTAGAGGGCGAGCAGGCTGGCCGCGAACAGTCCCGTGTAGCGGGCCAACCGGGAATTGCTGACGATGAGGACCGTCGTCATCAGGATGAAGGAAATGGTCGCTTCCACCGCAAACGCCACCAGGATTCCCGCCATGCCCGGCTGGGTCACCACATAGCCGACGGCCGGATCGGCCAGGGCATACCCCAGCAGTGCGGCGGCGACCGTCACCCCCGCCACCGCCCCCAGAAACTGGGCTAGTGTATAGAACAAGGCGTCCCAAGGGGCGATCTTGCCCAGATACCAGAAACTTAGGGTGACAGACGGGTTGATGTGAGCGCCCGACTGTTGTCCCCACGGAGAGTAGATGATGCCAACCGCAGTCGCGGCCATCGCCAATCCCATCAGCAGACGCCGCACGAAGGGATCGGGAAGGGCCTGATGGAGCGGCGAGCCAGGATACTCCAGCAATGTAGCGAACAGGCAGGCCGAAATCATGAACAATCCGAGCCCGACAGCTTCCATCAGATACTCCGGCCAATGTTGAGAGAGTGCTTTGTGCATGGCGCATTCGGTGCGGCGGCCACTGGCCGGAGCCAGCGGAACCCGCACCGCCTCCGTGAGTTACTCGCGATCGCCGGTGATAAGCCGGGTGCCGCGTTTGTAGGTGAGATAGGCCCAGAACCACTCGATGGCCACCGACAGGCGCTTGCGCGTGTCCACCAGGAAGAACACATGTGCGACGCCCCATAACCACCAGGCTAACGCCCCGCTCAATTTGAACCAGCCGAAATCCACGACCGCCGCTTGTCGGCCGATAGTGGCGAGATTGCCCAGATGGCGGTAGCGAAACGGTGGCAGGCCGATACGTCCTTCCAGGTGAGCCTTGATCGCCTCGGCGACGTAAGCGCCCTGCTGCTTGGCCGCTGGCGCCAGTCCTGGTACCGGCTTGCCGTCCCAGGCTTCGCTCAGGGCCGTGTCACCGACGGCAAAAACGTTAGGCAAACCAGGCACGCTCAGATCCGGCCCCACCTTGAGGCGGCCAGCCGAATCGGCGTCGATCTTGAGCCATTGCGCGGCGGGCGAGGCCATCACCCCGGCTGCCCAGAACACGGTGCGGGAACCGATGCGCTGACCGGAGACCAGCGCACCTTCGGCGTCCACTTTCTCCACTCGACTCTTGGTCAGCACCTCTACCCCCAAGGCCCGCAGCGATTGCGCCGACACTTCGGAAAGCGCTTCGGGAAACGCCGGCAGCAAGCGCGGCGCTGACTGCACCAGCAACACTCGTGCTTGCGCCGGGTCGATGTTGCGAAATTCGCCGGCCAGACCGTGGCGGGCCAGTTCGGCGATGGCCCCGGCCAGCTCCACGCCGGTCGGCCCACCACCGACGATGATGAAGGTCAACAAGCGCTGCCGCTCCTCGGGATCGGGGCAATTTTCCGCCTGTTCGAAGGCCAACAGCAGGCGGCGACGAATGGCAGTCGCATCGTCGATGCGTTTTAGACCTGGCGCATAGGGTTCCCAGTCGTCGCGCCCAAAGTAGCTATGACGCGCGCCAGTCGCCAGCACCAGATAGTCGTAGCCGATATGAGCGCCGTCGCTCAGGATAATCTGGCGTGCAGCGGTATCCACGCCGGTTACTTCACCCAGCAACACTCGCACGTTGTGCTGGTCGCGAAACAGTGCTCGGATTGGGGTGGCGACATCAGCCGGCGACAGGCTGGCCGTCGCCACCTGATAGAGCAGCGGTTGGAATAGGTGGTAGTTACGCTTGTCGATGATGGTGACTCGGCAAGCCGCCAGGCGCAGGCTATGCGCCACCTTCAAACCGCCGAAGCCAGCGCCGACCACTACCACATGCGGCGCATCGGTCAGTGCTTCGTCAGACCAGCTTTCCAGCGGCGGGAACCAGCGGGTCAGTTGCCGTTGCAGCACAGCGTCAGCGGCCATTGGCCCCGGTCCGCGCAACGCGATCAAGCCCAGCAGGAAAAGCTGATAGAGTCGGTTGATCGTCTGGATTTCGTCCGCGCCCATGAAACCAGAGCCGAGCAGCGCCAGCATCGCGCCGATGGCGGCCAAGCGCGTCGCTAAGCCCAGCGCCAGCAACGGGCTGACGAATCCCAACACCGCTTCTAGAAACGAGCGCCCCACCAAGACCGGCACAAACCATAAGCTCGCCAACCAGAGGCGCAACCCAAGCTGATACACGGGGCCGAGATAGTAGGTCATCGCAGCGTACAACCGGCCTAGCGGTTTAACCAGCGGCAACGCTGAGGCGGCCAGACCGGAAGCCAGCAATCGATCCAGAGAAATCGGCCCTGCTCCCATCACCACGTACCAGCCGAACAGCGCCGCCCAGTAGAGATGCTGATCCAAAGCGCGATATTCGAACTGGATCACCAGCGTCAGAACCAGCAGCGGAATTGCAGCCAGCCGGGTGGCGAATCCAAACGCCAGCAACATCGAACCCAGCACCTCGACGGTGACGCCCAGCACGGCGGCGGTGAATGGGTCCAGCCAAGGCACCGGATATTCGTAGGTGGCTAGCGTTAAAGCAGTGTCCCAGTTGGCCAGCTTGAGCACGCCGGACACCCAGAATGTTTGCGCCAGCCACAGCCGGATCGCCAGATCCAGGACGGGGTAAAGCGTGACTTCAGCGACACGCAGCGCTTCGTCCACACGCTTGAGGAAGGCCGCGATGACATTGGCCCGGCGATGCCGGACGGCGGCGACGGTTGCGGTCAACATGGCTCAATCCTCCACCGTGCTTGCGACTGGAGTCGCAGCCTCTAGCGTTTGTTGGAGCGATCGGACAGTGGTTTCCGCAGTCGCCATTTGCTGACTCCAGTACGCCGGGATGTCTCGCCGATAACGGCGCATCACCAGGTTCGCCAGCAGACCGGTCCAGCCGGTCTGGTGGGCGGCGCCCAAACCCTGGCCGGTATCGCCGTGGAAGTATTCGTAAAATTGCAGCAAGTCGCGCCAGTGCGGATCGTGCTGGAACGGACTGTCGGCGGGGAAGGCGGGCATCCGCCCGCTCGCATCGCGGCGATAAATGTCCACCAGCCGTTCGGCGATCAACGTGGCGATTTCCTTCAAATTCAGCTCACGGTGGCCCAGGCTGGGTACGGCGATAGTGAAGTTATCGCCCAGGAAGCGGTGGAACTTCTCCAGTGCTTGCACCAGGGTGTAATTGGTCGGCAGCCAGATCGGGCCGCGCCAGTTGGAATTGCCACCGAACAGACCAGAATTGGATTCACCAGGCACGTACTCGATGATGGCCTCACCGACGCCGGGCAATGTGCCCAAGTGCTTATGGGTCGCGTGGAGGCGACTGACGCTGCGGATGCCATGCGGCGACAGGAACTCGTCCTCGCGCAGCAACCGCTTGAGGATACGCGGCAGCATCCGGTTGGTGACCAGTGACAGCAGATGCTCGCCCCGCTCGTTTTCCCAGTCCGGGCATTGGCAGATGATGCTGCCGTCGAACACACCGTGCCGGTGCTGACGCAGCAGTTCACGGAAGCGCGGGACCTTGGCCAAGATGCGCTGATCCACCACCTCGCAGGCGAACAATGGAATCAATCCGACCCAGGAATAGACATCGATACGCTGGCTTTGGCCATCGGGACCGGTCACCAAGTCCTTGAAAAATCCAGCTTCCGGGTCCCACAACGGCACTTCATGACCGGAGTGGCCGGCGATGGCGTTAGCGATGGCGAGAAACTGCCGGTAAATTTGGATGGCGACCTGCTCGTAATCCGGGTCTTCGGCAGCCAGTTCCAGCGCAATCACCGTCATGTTGAGCGCAAACATCGCCATCCAGCCGGTGGCGTCGGCCTGCTGGAGGGTGTAGCCAGCCGGCAGCGGGTGGGAACGGTCGAACACCGAGATATTGTCCAGCCCCAGAAAGCCGCCCTCGAACACGTTGTTGCCATCGACATCCTTGCGGTTGATCCACCAGGCGTAATTCAACAGCAGTTTGTGGAACACCCGCTGTAGAAAGTTGTGATCGCCCCGGCCCCGCTGGACCCGTTCGGCCCGAAATGCCTTGAGAGCACCCATCGCATGCACCGGCGGATTGACGTCGCCGAACGCCCATTCGTAGGCGGGAATCTGGCCGTTGGGGTGGAGGTAGTTTTCTTTCAGCACCAGTTCGATCTGATCTTTGGCGAAATCGATATCTACCAGGGACAACGCGGCGCAGTGGTAGGCCAGATCCCAAGCTGCGAACCAGGGATATTCCCATTTATCGGGCATGGAGATGACATCGGAGGCTTTGAGGTGCCGCCAGGTGCGGTTACGGCCTCCTTTGCGACTATCGGGCGGTGGGAACTGGTCACCGTCCAGCCAGCGAGCCACGTCGTAATGAAAGAATTGTTTGCTCCAGATCATGCCCGCCGACGCTTGACGCAAGATGCGCCGGTCTTCGTCGGACGCTTCGGGCAACAGGTCGCGGTAAAACGTATCCGCCTCAGACTGGCGGTCGGTGAATACCGTCGCACTGGCAGCGAAAGGTTGGGCCAGCGGCGTGGCGCTCAGCACCAATTCGATTTGGACCTGCTGGCCGCCGGCTACGGTCAGTACATGCCAGGCTGCGAACTTCGTCCCTTCCTGCGCCGGATTGACCGCATCCTGCTCGCCGTTCACCACTCGGCGATGGAAGCTGTCCTTGACATAGGGCGTGGCGTTGCTCAAGCCCCACAGTCGCTGAACGTTATGCTCGTTTTCGGCGTACAGCGGTTCGGCGGACTGCCGACCGTACAAATGATAGCTACCCAGCGTTGGGTGTTCGGCCCGCACTGCCCAGGCTGCGCCGGCTGGCGCCGCAATCGCGCGCAAGGTTGGCTTGACGAGAGTCGGGTGAGAGGATTCGACTGGATCGCCTCGGAGTTCGGCCAGCGCCTGCTCTTTCTCCGCGTCGCCCCAGGCCCAGGTGTTACGGAACCACAGTTGCGGCAACAGATGCAGGGTCGCTGCGTCAGGTCCACGGTTGGCGACGGTGACGTGAGCGTGAATTTCCTCCGGGCTGGCCTTGGCGTAACTTACCTGCACATCCCAATAGCGATTACCGTTGAAAACGCTGGTATCCAGCAGATTGAACGGCGGGTCCAATCGACCCCGGCGGCGGTTTTCCTCCACCAGCCCACCGTAAGGGTATTCGGCCTGGGGATATTTGTATAAGTAATGCAGATAGCTGTGGCTGGGGGTGGCGTCGAGATAGAAGTAATATTCCTTGACATCCTCGCCGTGGTTGCCCTGGTTGCCGGTCAGACCGAACGCCCGCTCCTTGAGAATCGGATCGCGGCCATTCCACAAGGCGAGTGCGAAGCATAACAACTGCTGTTCGTCACAGATGCCGCCCAAGCCGTCTTCGTTCCAGCGATAGACACGGGAACGAGACTGGTCGTGATCGAGATGCTCCCAAGCTTCACCGTGGGCGCTGTAGTCCTCACGCACCGTGCCCCAGGCCCGCTCTGCGAGATACGGCCCCCACAACCGCCAATTTTCTTTGCCTTCGTGCTGTCGTTCCAAGCGCAAGCGCTCGGGGTTGTCGATGGGAATCGTGGCCTTCATTGGGGTTTCTCCATAAGGGTTGCGAGTGCTGAGAGGTTATTCATGACCGACGAGCCATTACGTTGTTTCTGGAGAAAATGCCTTTCCAGAGAATGAATCAGCTTCATCGATCAAGCGTTCGTCATTCGAATTGGCAACACTTATGCCACTGGAGAAATATTAAATAAGTTATTGATAATAAATCATATAAATTTTTAATCCTGAACTTTGGTCGAGGACCAGGGCTACGAAATATCGTAGAGCCGCTAAATGCAGCGGTTTTGGCTGTTATTCTCGAAAAGTCACCAAACTCCGCCCATTCTGCTAGCGAAAGCTATACTTGTGACAGTAGTCCAGGTAAAGGCGTGGATACTAGCCAGAATGCGGATATTGCCTGGTTAGGATGTTCTGCTGTATCAACCGCATCTCATAGCGACGAGCGAGTTCCAGGGGACAGTAAGCAGGGTGAGGTTTCCAGGACTACTGGAAGGAAGGCTGACGATGAATGTTATACGGCTGGTAAAAGCCAGCAAGATCAAATAATTCCTGTCAACCACAGCAGATTGTGGTAGATAGGCGGAAACTACATAATTACTTGTTGGCCTTTGTCAAAGTTGTTTCTGTTAGAAAGAATCACTGGTTGGTTTGGAGAGTCTTCAATAAAATGGTGCCAAACTGAGAAGAAATAATCGCAAAAGAGTATAAGTTAAGAATAAATCACAAACTTTATTAAGTTAAAGGTGGAATTAAATGTCAAAGAACTTAAATTATAAACATGATGTATTCATATCGTATAGTTCGAAGGATCGTCCTTGGGTTCAAGAATTTATAAAAAGAATTGAAGACCAAAAGATTAAAGTGTGCATCGATTACCGTGATTTCATCCCAGGCATGGCTAGTATCAAAAATATTGAAAATGCGGTAATAAACAGTTATAAGACTTTGTTGATTTTGACGAATAATTATTTTGAGAGTGGATGGCTTGAATTTGAAAATATATTGTTACAAACACTTGATCCAACTAATCAAAAATTGCGATTGATTCCTATTTTAAAGGAGAGATGTGAATTGCCTTTACGGCTGAAGACGTTAACTTATCTCAACTTTGCTGATCCTGAAGATGAAGAATTGGAATGGAAAAGATTAATAAGAACCATAAATAAGCAACGATCTATTTCTGTATTTCATAATTTTTTTTCCTATGACGAAGCTTGGGTTGGTCGCGAAAGAATAATTGGTAATCTAATAAATAAAGTTAATGATGGCTCATGTCGTTTGTTAGTTTTATTGGGTATAGCAGGAATAGGAAAAACTGCTTTAGGTGAAAAGTTAGCCGTTGAATTAAAAGATTGGCTTTATGATTGGAATGGCTATCTTCAACTGAATTTCGATAACGAAGAAGAAACATCAGATTTTTGTAGTTTTGCCACAAAATTATTAGAAAGATGTGGAGAAGTAGTATCGAAAAATGACCGTAATGATACTAAACAGTTAATGCATCATTTGGCTATACATTTACGAGAGAATCGTTATTTAATACAAATTGATTCTTTAGAAAATCTTTTGCAAGGAAACGAAGAAAAAGGATGGAGTGAATTTAAGGATGAATGGTGGGTGAAGTTTTTCCAGACTTGGTTGAATTCTGATACTTGTCAAAGTTGCTTTATTTTAACCTCACAAGATTTACCCGCACAAATTCACACCATGGGAACTCGCTATCAAAATTTTTGGGATTATCGAGTTTTAACTGGATTAGATAAATCTGAACAGTTAAATTTATTCAATAAAATAGGATTAAATATTAGCGAGATATCCAAAGGGATATTATATTTAGAACGGATTGGGCAGGCTTATGATGGGCATCCTTTAGCTTTACGTGTAATTGCCGGTGAAATTAGCAATCATCCTTTTAATGGTGATGTCATAAGATATTGGGCCAAGTATGGAAAAGAATTTGAAGAGATTGAACGTGCGATTGAAGAAGCAGCAACAAAAGGGATAACAGTATCCGCAGATGATCAATTTAATTTGCATTGCTACACTCGAAATTTACATAGAAATGTAAAATCTAGGCTAGATAAAGTATTTAATCGATTAAAAGAAACTGTGCGAGAGGCATATTTATTGTTGTGTGAATCTTCACTTTATCGTTGTGAGGTATCGGAAGATTTTTGGTTAAGCCATCTAGAAGATTGGGATATTGATAAAGATAGGCAAGAAATGGCTTTAGATGCATTAAGAGATCGTTATTTGGTAGAAGAAAGAGTTGATGAAGACAACAACTATTTATTGAGGCAGCATAATTTGATTAGGGGTGTTTCGTTGCAGCATTTGCGGAAGTTAAGGTGACGGCTAATATGGGAAATAGAAATGAGTTAAATTTACCAACTAATGAAGAAATTTTATTCCTGCTCAATCTTGATTCTGCCATGATTAAGAAAATGAAAGCCGGGATAAAAAGAACTTCTTATCGGGCAATTATTAATTGGATAACAAAATATAAAGTTAGCCCAGATGCTTCAAATTTAGAAAAAATAAAAGGTTTATTAGAATCATTTTATCATTTATGTGAGATTGAGGATTGGTCAGCAGGAGAAAAAATTCTTTTGATTAGTGTAGGTGGATTAAGTGAAAGTAAATTGCATAAATTACTTGGTTTTTGTGGATATTATCAGTTACAGATTCAGGTTTGTCAAAAAATTATAAATAATTCATCTCCTAATTCGGTTGCTGAGTTTCTAAACTCCTTGGGATTAGCGTACAGGAATTTAGGAAAATATGCCCAATCAATTGAATATCATACCCAGCAATTAGCTCATGTTCGTGAAATTGGAGATCGTTGTGCTGAGGGTATTGCGATAGGCAATTTAGGAGTTGTTTATGGTTCTGAAGGTGATTTTGTTCGGGCAATTGAAAATTTTCAGCAGTGTCTAATTATTGAGCGTGAAATTGGGGATGCACGAGGTGAAGCCAGAACTCTAGTGTCTTTGGGGATTTCTTATGATTCTTTAGGTGATCAGCATCAGGCTATTAAATGCTATCAACAAACTCTTCCTATTGTCCGTAAAATTGGTGATCGCGAAGGAGAAGCATATGCGATGGGTAACTTGGGTGTTGCTTATGAAATTTTGGGAAATTATTCTCAAGCAATTGAATGCCATCAACAACATTTGATTATTGCCCGTGAAATTGGCCATCGCAGAGGAGAAGCTAATGCGCTGGGTAACTTAGGAACAGCTAATGCTAAACTGGAAAAATACACTCAAGCAATTGAATACCACCAACAACATTTGGCCCTTGCTCGTGAAATTAGCGATCGACGAGGAGAAGCATATGCCCTGGGAAATTTAGGGGCTACATATATGAAGCTCAATCAATATTCGGAAGCCTTGGCAAAATTTCAAATTTCTTTAGATATATTTCAAGATATTGGTGATCGCTTTTCTAAAGCAGCGATGCTCAAGAACTTAGCCGAGACTTACTGTAAATTGCATCATTATAAACTCGCCTTCGATTTATGTGAACAGGCATTAACGATCTCAACAGAATTAGCTATTCCTTTAGTGAAAGAGTGTAAAGATTTATTATTAAATATAAAAGAATTCATCATCGAATAACATAAGCAACCGAAACACTAGTGCTGTCGGTTTTTAAAAACAGAATATGGTTAATAAATACATCACCGGAGCCCAACAAGCAGCTCAAGCGGACGCGCGCTCTAGGGCTGGTTCTGAATGGTTTAAGGTTTCAACGCGCGCGCCGCTTAGCTTGTCGTTAGGCAGAGAGTGGGTGGATAGTGATTGCATGGCGATCCTTCCTGATTACCTGCGTGGCAACGCTACAGATGCTCATACTCGTCGGATGCGATGACAACATTTGCGGGCCGGGTTGGAGTCCGGTGAGGTTTCCTGCAAAGACACCACAGCGAGTCAGTGTTTCTCAGGGCGCATGGGGAAACGTCTGGTTTTGGAGAGGAAACTTCATGCCACTTTGTGAAACTGGGACCGTGGTCCCCGTCGGACGAGAATTGAGAATCCATGAGTTGACGTCAGAGGATCAGGCAACGTGGGATGACCCCATCGGAACTGTGCGTGCAGTGCAGACGCCATTGATTGCCACAGTATGGTCAGATGCTCAAGGGTTCTTCCAGGCAGCACTTCCAGTGGGTCGCTACAGCATCTTCACAGTAGAAGACTCGGTCCTCTATGTCTTCGGAGAGGATGGTCTTGGCAACCTATCTCCTTTTGAGGTTCGGGAAAACACAGTGGCTGAAGTTCACGTTGACATCCGTTATCAAGCCGCGTTTTGAGGACAGCCTAACTTCTGGCTGCAGCAGACGGTCGGCCGTGTCACGGCGGCTGCATGGCACCCGCCGCGCCACTCGGCCCGCTGCTGAGCCTGAGCGTTAGCATTTAAAGAAAAGTGATGACTTCGAATCCATGAAAAAGAAACTGGTATATCGGTTCAGGATAGAACTTGAGGAAATCGAGCCATTGATATGGCGAACGATTGAGGTCCCGTCAATGTATTCGTTTTGGGATCTGCACGTCGCAATCCAAGACTCAATGGGATGGTTAGATTATCATCTTCATTCATTTTCGATCCTACCGCGCAGAAAAAGAAAACCGGTAGTTATTGGAATACCGGCTGCCGAATATGAAGAGGAGATCTCGGCCGGTTGGGAGGTGCCTTTGAATGAATATTTCAAAGAACCGGGCGATGAAGCGCGTTATGAATACGATTTTGGTGATGGCTGGATTCATCGCGTATTGATGGAAGGAATATTGTTGGCGGAAGAACACAAGCAATATCCAAGCTGTGACGGCGGTGAAAGAGCTTGTCCCCCTGAGGATTGTGGCGGTATTCCAGGCTATTACCATCTTCTTGAGGTGCTTGCCGGTAAACACAGTTCGGAATACGAAGATATGAACGAATGGCTGAAAGGTCACGCGAAAAACTACTATCCGTATGATCCAGCGAAGTTCGATTCAAAGTCGATAAAGTTTTGGAATCCGAAAAAGCGCTGGAAAATGGCTTTTGAGGGCGAGAGCTGAATGCTAACAATAGACATTATCGGAAATTAAAAAAGATGATTTTAACCAAAAATCATTTATTTATAAAAATTAATTAATAATCAATATCTTAATTTAAGATTGATAAAAATTTTCATAACTGTTTCCGATGATGTCTAATTTGATGAACACGGACGCCATACTCTCCACGCCTTTTTGTGCATTCCGCTGCGCTCCATTGTTGCACAAAAAGGCGCTCCGGGTATGTCGCCAGTTATCATGGCGTTAACTGTACAAGAGGAATCATGCTCTACGAGGCAATGAAGAAGGAAATAGAATCTCAGTTTCCATCGCTGCAATTCAGCACTGATGATGAGAAAAAACTTATTTCTATTCCGCCAGTTTGTAGTGAAGTGGGTAGCATCGACATACAAGATGACTATGACGAACTCACGGTATTTATTGGCAACTTCACTCACTGGCATTGTGGCTATTTCGATGAAAAGTCTGGCAATCTAGATGAGGTTAAAGAAATAATCTCAGAGGTCGCTGAATACCTTCAGGATATGTTCAATGACAAAATATTTATGTGGGGTGATGCCTTGAAAGGAGGCGGTACGCAATTAATCGAAGGCGACTTTGAAACTAAAAAACAAGGTTACGTATGGTCCGGCCCTTATCACAGTTAACAAACAGCTCAATCCGACCTCCACTGCGTTTCGGCGGCTTAGCTGGGCGTTGGGCGTCATAACCATGGGCATATCGACCCTCGTCATTCTTTCCCTCATTGCAGCATCAGTGCTGTGGTCGGTTCTACTTGGCGGTCGGTTACCAAAGCCTTACAACGTTCGCACGTGCCAAGGCAAAGGCTGGCGCAATGCCTTTCCCTCGTCATCAAAGCAAGACATCCGTGAATTTCTCTCAGTTTTTGTTGACGCATTCGCCTTCTCACAAAAGGAAAGGCTGAAGCTGAACCCAGAGGATCAAATCCTTCAGATCTATCGCGCCATTTATCCGAGCAGGTGGACACCGGACGCTCTTGAACTTGAAACACTCACAAGAGACCTCAAGGCCAAGTATGGTTTCGCGCTTGAGAGTGTTTGGCACGAGAAGGTCACTCTCGGAGAGCTGTTTCAAATCACACAAAGGGCACGTGCACTGTGAAAATGCCGCCCAACAAGTCATTCCAGCGGACGTTAGGCCGTACAGAAGCCACACATGTTCTCCATACTCAAGTCCATAATCTATATCCAGGTTTCGCCCGAGAAGCTCGTAGTGAAGAATGTAAAGAGCGGAGTGTCGATTGCAGAGGTGCCTGAGTTGGCAATCAGTCTACCGCCAAAACCAAAGATTCTCGCGGTTGGCTCGCAGGCCAGAGTCGCCGCAGCATCGCAGCCCGCGCAAATTGTTAATCCATTCGCGCATCCCCGGTCGCTTGTCTCTGACTTCACGGTTGCCGAGCAGCTCGTTAAGCATCAGTTGCGCCGCGTTATGGGGAACTCGCTGCTGTCCGTTGCTCCTTGTGTTGTCATCCATCCGCTGGGTTCTCCGGCTGGTGGCTTCACTCAGATCGAACGCAGGGCATTTCGAGAAATGGCGCTTGGCGCAGGGGCCTCAGAGGTCTTTGTGTGGACTGGTCGGCCACTCACAGACCAAGAGGTGTTGTCGCGGCAGCCACCAAAGAGCGGCGGAGAGTGGGAGTAGCGGTGCGGCCTAATCCCTCATCAGGCGGACAGCTTACCGCTGTCAAGCGCGGCTCATTTTGGCGTTAGGCCTTCTTTCTCGCAATAAACTGAACGACTGAAGCCATCCCTGTATGTCCTTCCCCCTCGGAAACCTCCCGATCGACTTCACGCAAAAGAACTGACTCCAGATTCGGAAGTTCTTGATGGAGCTTAGCAACTGTCATGAGCATATCTGAATCCTTCGGGCCACCTGTATCTCGCGATAATTGATTCTCCGAGTACGCCTCTAGAATTAGGATTCCGTCAGGTTTGAGCGACTTCTCTATTAACGGATAAAGCCTATTTCGAACTGCACTTGGAAGATGCGCTGAAATTGACACCACGGAACCAAATTGATTTTCCCCGGGTTCGTAAGCTGCTAAGTCAGCAAGTGCAGTCTTGATTTCCACGCCGTGTGATTTAGCTAATAACTTTGCCTTTTCCAGTGCGACTATCGATATATCGACGCCGATAATCTCTAAACCGCGGGATGCCAGAAAAACAGCATTGCGCCCTTCACCTTCTGACAGGGATAGGACCGGTCCAGTGAGAAGGCCACAGTGCTCCGCTAGAAACGAATTAGGTGTTGTGCCGTATATGTAGTTGGCGCCGGAGTAGCGCTTATTCCAAAATGATTTGTCATACATGATAGTTCTCCTGATGCTTTAGCCTTTAGTTGGCTCGCGCGCTTCTGACATCTCGTCAAACTCTAAATGTGAGGGAATCTGATCCACCATCTTCGATAGCTTATGCCCCTCTCTTGTGTGTCTTGATTTAGACATGCTGTTAGCGTACAACTTCAAGTCAACTTTAAGTCAAGGGGTTGCCATAGATATTTCTGAAGTCGCCAACCGTTCCGGTGTTTAAGAATGGTCGTGTCCAAACTGCAACCACCTCTACCAGTACTAGCGATTGTGGTTCATTCAAGCCACCACTTAAGCAACCCAACAAGCCCTTGGAGGGGACGCGGTGATACAGCACACCGTTTCCTGTAATGTCAGTGGCCACGCCCCTCAAGGGCGGTGTTATATGGCAAACGGAAGCCCGACCTCAACCATCAGCTTTCGGTCACAAACGGCTTTTTCGTAGGCTACAAATCGTCGCCGCCACGCCAAGATTAAACTGAGTTTTCCTTCGCACGCTTGGTAAGCACCGATGCGATCTTGTCCGAGTTCTTTTCACCCCAACCGCATAACGGGATCAAAGCTTCTGCCAAGCTCCGGCCCAACGGTGTGAGCGCATAGTCCACGCGCGGCGGCACTTCCTTATGATCAGTGCGCAAGACGACGTCATGTGCTTCGAGCTCCTTCAGTTGCTGTATCAACATTTTGTTACTGACGCCGATCACCGAACGCTTGAGCTCGCCATACCGCATTGATCCATGCTGGAGGAAAAAGAGGATAAGCGGCTTCCACTTTCCTCCAAGCACCCGGAGTGCGGCGTCGAGACCACAAATAAAAGGGGAAATTTCAGTGTCTTTCGCTTTCATAGTTTGTACTTACCAAAAGGTGCATACTTGTCATTTCGAAACCATATGGTACTTTCGAGTCACCCACAAGCTTAAGGAGATCGTTTCATGGGCAAACTTGAAGGTAGAACAGCGGTTATCACCGGTGGCGCGAGCGGAATCGGTCTAGCGACTGCAAAGCGCTTTGTCGCCGAAGGCGCATTCGTCTACATATTTGGACGCCGCCAAGAGGCCCTTGATGCTGCATTGGCAGAACTTGGCGCAGACGCACGAAGTGTTCGCGGAGATATCACAAACTTGGAAGATCTTGATCACCTGTTTGAGACGGTGAAGATCGAAAAGGGCAGTATCGACGTGTTGTTTGCCAACGCCGGCGTTGGAGAGTTTGCCGCTCTCGCAGAGATCACACCCGAACACTTGTCCTGGACGTTCGACATTAATGTCAAAGGCACGCTGTTTACGGTTCAAAAAGCGCTTCCGCTTCTTAAGTCAGGCGGATCTATCATCTTGACTGGCTCGACCGTTGGTTCAATGGGAACACCCGCTATGAGCGTTTACAGCGCATCGAAGGCGGCAGTTCGAAATCTTGCCCGAAGCTGGGCACTGGATCTCAAGGGCACGAATATTAGGGTGAACGTCCTTTCTCCAGGAGCAACGGAAACGCAAAAGCTCAAGGATATTTTTGCGCAAACCGGTATGGAAGACGAAATTGTTACCGGGTTTATTGAAAACACGCCACTCAGCCGGATCGGTGCCCCCTCCGAAATCGCGGCTGTCGCGGCGTTCCTTGCCTCAGACGACAGCAGCTTCATGACGGGCAGTGAGGTGTTCGTCGATGGTGGTTACGCCCAAGTCTGAGTGTTGGGCCACGGCGCACCATCGGACCATTGACTCAACTCAGGAACCATTGGCGCAGACAATATGGCAACTTACGTTGAAAATACAAAGAACTAACAATTCGTTCAAGCCGTTCGCTGCGCTCACTCGCATGTGATGACCAACTTTTGCGAAAAGCCAAAGCAGTAGCAGGACTGGAATGCAAGGTTGTTTCCGTGCTTGCTATTGTTTCAGAGGCCTTACGATGACGACGAATATTCAACCAATCGGTTCCTGAATCAGTTCCGTGCAGGCTCTGGAAACTATACTGTTGAGTGGGAGCAACTATTCAAAGCGTGTCGGTGAAGGATATTATCAGCGACATTAAAACCAAAAGAAAACCAATCGCATAACAAGGCAAATCCAGCCAACACTTGTACTTCGCACGGCTGATTTGCAACGTTGTCGCGGACGCTTCGCGCCTGTTAGGCCCAATCCACTCAAGAGAGGAACAAACACATGACTGAAAGAACCGGCCGTTGTCTTTGTGGCGCAGTGAGTTTCAAGCTGGTCACGGAACCGCTGGCCACCCGCATTTGCTGGTGCCGCGACTGCCAACACCTCGCAGCCAATGGGTCGGTGAATCTGCTGGTTCCCGCAGATGGACTCAGCTTTTCCGGGCTGCTTGCTGAGCACACCAAAACCGCTGACAGTGGCGACGAAGTGACTCGTCAATTTTGCCCGAAGTGCGGCACGCATCTATTCGGCAAATCCTCCAACCGTCCAGAGTTCCGGGTGGTTCGTGCGGGCAACCTGGATGATCCCTCCTCTATTCAACCGAGCACGAACATCTGGGTTGCGAGCGCACCGGGTTGGGCTTGTCTGGACTCGGCGCTTGAGCGTGTGGAGCGGCAACCGATGCCGCCTAAATAACAGCGCATAGGTTGGGTTGCCGTGATTGCTGGCAACCCATCTACAAGCTGGCCTAAATGAGCGTTTCGCCTGACCGTGCTACGCACGGTTGGGTGAATGGAGTCTGTTGGTTACTGCCGTTTCAGCCGGGTGGCCAGGCAGGCAGCTATTAGCCCTGGAGTTAGCCATCCTCATTCGCGTTTGGGGCAAGGAAAGCAAATACAATGGTGGGTTGTGAACGAACTCAAATCGAGCAGTGCAAATTTCCAACGTGGCGCGGAATGGGTGCGAACAGACTTCCACCTGCATACAAAAGCTGACCAAGAGTTCAACTACACAGGCGACCTCAATTACTACAACAGCAACTACATCGATGCTTTGCAGAAGGCTAAAATTCGCCTTGGTGTCATCACCAACCACAATAAATTTGATTACGATGAGTTCAAGGCCCTCCGTTCAACGGCCAAGAAAAAGGAAATTGGACTCCTGCCAGGGGTGGAGTTGTCCGTCAACGATGGGGCCAATGGAATCCATACCCTCATCGTGTTTTCGGAGCAATGGCTGGCCAATGGCGAGAACCACATCAATCCCTTTCTGACCGTCGCTTTTGAAGGTAAAACCCCACAGCAATATGAAAACGAAAACGGGCGCAGCTCACTCTCGCTGATCGAGACGATTCGCAAGCTGGAAGGTTACTGTAAAGACTTCTTTCTGGTCTTTGCCCATGTCGAACAAAGCAGCGGGTTGTGGGCGGAACTTGACGGAGGTCGTCTTCAAGAACTCGGACAAAATAAATTCTTCCGACGTCGCACTTTGGGCTTTCAAAAGGTGCTTACCCATGATGGCGCTGGGAAAGATCGGCCCTGTCGTACCAAAGTGCGGGCGTGGCTTCAAGATGCCTATCCTGCCGAAGTCGAAGGCAGTGATCCGAAAACAATCGAAGAGATTGGAAAAGGAAAACCTTGTTACCTGAAGCTTGGAGAATTGTCTTTCGAGGCGGTGAAGTTCGCGCTGTTCGACCATCGCCAGCGAGTCCGTCCATCTCTTCCTAATATAAGGAATTCGGCGATTATCCACCAAATCCGCTTCGAAGGCGGCATATTGGAGGGCAGTGTTATTCCTTTTTCGTCTTCCCTGAACTGCCTGATCGGACCGCGGGGCAACGGAAAGTCCGCCGTGATCGAGTGCCTGCGCCACGCGCTGGGTTTCAGGGAGATTTCCGACGAGAGATATAAAGCCGGCTTGGTGGAACGCATGCTTTCCCCAGCCGGAAAGGTGGTTGTCGAGGCAGCGGACGAGCATGGCCGGACGATCCGCATCGAACGGGAACGGTCCGGACAGCCCTCCGTCTTTCTCGACGACACTTACCGCGATATATCGCCTGGCTCGGTGCTGAAGGATATTCTCTATTTTGGCCAAAAGGACCTCTCCACCCGATCCGAATCATTCGACGAGAGCTTTCTCGACAAGCTGCTTGCTGATCGGCTCGATCCCAAACCCCAAGAGGAAGGCCGCCTGTTGGAATCGGTCCGGCAGGCCGCCCGTCAGCTTAAGGAAACGCTCGAAGCCTCTGAAAAGATCGCAGTCTTTCAGAAAGAGAAGAATGAGTTGGAAGTGCAGCTCCAGATTTTCACCGACAAGGGAGTTGACAAGAAGCTTGAAGAGATGACGCTCTTTGATACGGACCGCCAAGCGATCCTTGGCTGGCAGGAAGAACTGAAGCAACTAGGTACTGGCATCAAAGAGGTAACGGACTGGGACGAAGTGAACAGGGCCTTCCCTTCCCTGCGCTCTAAGCGCACGGAGTTCCTGCGCGAGGACCTCGTGCAAGCGAAAGCCAAGTCGGACGAAGCCAAACAATCCGCCGAGGCTTGCCTGACCGGTCTGCGGGATGCATTCACACTTGTCACTGAGGCAACGAAAAAACTCACACCGGTTCAAGATGAGATGCAGACCGAGGTTGTGGCCTTGCAAAAAGCTCTGAACGAACCCCAACTCGATCTGGAAGTATTCCGCAAGAAGAAGGCCCGTCTTGAGCAACTGAAGAAACTGCTCGATGCTGGGACTCAGCGGGCGAAAACCGAACAAGCGGCTCGTGACCTGTTGGGGGCCGCAGCCAATAATCTCCATGAGTTCTGGCGGGAGCGCTTCCAGGAACGCGAAACCGAAGTCCGCCGCTTGGAGCGGGAGTTGCCGGAGGAAATCCGCCTCTACACGGCTTTCAAAGGCAAGCGGAAAGCCTTCGAAGAATTCCTGCGGACTACCCTGAGGGGCAGCGGTGTGCAGGGAACCTCCTACGAGACATTGCGGGAGATTTTCATCGACGGGCGCCAGCTTTACCAAAAGCGCGCGGAACTGGAAAAACACTTGCCAGAGACCGCCGCGATCAAGGTCAAGGCCGCGTTGCTCGACCGTTTGGCGGATTTCCTGACCTTCCGCACGCCGGATATGGCAGAAATCCTCTACCAAGGCAACCCGCTCGGAGATTACTCCCTTGGCCAA
Source organism: Gammaproteobacteria bacterium (assembly GCA_024235035.1). Taxonomy (GTDB): domain Bacteria; phylum Pseudomonadota; class Gammaproteobacteria; order Competibacterales; family Competibacteraceae; genus UBA2383. The sequence goes on along the minus strand of JACKNE010000010.1, from coordinate 124,310 downwards.
CGGGCGACTGTGATCCTCCACATCCTCATGCATCTGCGCCGCCACCCGGTGATTCTCATCGATCAGCCGGAGGACGATCTCGATAACGAGACGCTCTACAGTCATTTCATCCGCCAGCTTCTGGAGCGCAAGGAACTCACGCAGTTCATCTTTGCCACACATAATCCGAATATACCGGTTCTCGGCGATGCCGAGCAGACGATTGTCTGCCGCAAGGGGGAGCATTTTTCCTTTGAACACGGCAGCATCGACAACAAGCGCATCCAGGATCGAATCGTTACGGTTATGGAGGGTGGTGAGGATGCCTTCCGCCGCAGAAAAGAGATTTACCAGCTATGGAAGAGTTCGAACTAAGAAGCCAAGTTCTTCTGGGCGAGGACAGCACCCGGCAATTCAAGCGTGAACCTTCCACCGACGCGAAGATGGCAGGGGAAATCGTCGCCTTCGCCAATAGTGGCGGGGGTCGTATTTTCGTCGGAGTTGAGAAGGGAGGAGACATTCACGGAATGAACAGCGCCGAGGCCGAGAAGGTCGGCGAGGACATGGCCAAGATTGCGTGGGATTCGGTGCGTCCGCCGTTTTCCATCCTTACCCAATCCGTAGCCACCAGCGATGGAATTGTGGTCGTGGTCGAAATTCCCAATGGCGCATCCAAGCCCTACTGCGACAACAAGGGAGTTTACTGGGTGAAAAACGGGCCGGACAAACGGCGGGTGCAGAGTCCGGAAGAACTCGCGCGCCTGTTCCAGCTTGGCGAGAAGCTCTACGCCGAAAACCAGCCGGTCGCCGTTTCGACCCTTGAGGACTTCGACCGTGACCGCTTCACTCGCTTCTACGAGGCCAAATATTCCGAATCCGCGCCGGATACAAACATCGACAGCAGTGCCTATCTGAGGACTCTCGAAAATCTCGAACTCGTTGTCGGAAACCGCATCACTGTCGCTGGCCTGCTGCTCTTCGGAAGGCGTTTGCCAGTATTGCTGCCGGAAATGAAGATAGATGCAGTATGGTTCAAAGGATACGAGAGATCATCGGATGAGTGGTGGGACCAGCGCATCATCACTGGAACGCTCCCTGAGCAATATGATGGCGGAATGGGCTTCTTGAAACGCTGGAACTCCCGTGTTCAGGGCGAAGGTTCTTTCAATCAGGCAGGCCACCTAGCAGTCCCAGAAACCGTGTTCGAGGAGCTTCTGATCAATGCGCTGATCCACCGGGATTACTTCATCAAGGATTCGATCAAAGTATTCATCTTCGATGATCACATTGAGATACGCAGTCCCGGCAAATTGCCAAACAACCTCACCGTGGAGCAGATTCGCCGCGGAATTCGGCGGAGTCGGAATGTGCTACTCGCTTCTTTTGCACCCGATTTACTGAACTACCGTGGAATTGGCAGCGGAGTGTTGCGCGCTTTAAAAAGCTGGCCGTCCATCTCCTGGCTCAACGATACGGATGGAGATGAGGTCGTGGCGACGATCCATCTGACCCAACCATCGACATGAGGGCTAGGATCTGCATCATGGAAGCAACCAGCCAAGCTAGGCGACTAGCTACCGCTTTCTTTTTAAAGAGCAAAAAGTTACTGCTTCTTCAGCCGCTCCAGCCGTTGCCATGCCTCCAGCACGCAGGCCACCGACCAGGCTTGAGCCGGTGCGCCGCGCGGGACGTGCGGTGGAGCACCGTCAAGAATTTCGCTGACCGTGCCCAGCCCGGCATCCAGCAGGTGATCACGGACGGGCAGCAACCGGGCCTGGGCCGCCGCCGCATCGCCGGTCATGCGATACTCAGCTAGCGCGTAGTGGCCCAGCAGCCAAGCCCAAACCGGCCCCTGGTGATAGCTGCCATCGCGTTCCCACACGCCACCGAGGTAATAAGGGCGATAATCGGGATGGTCGGGCGCCAGAGAGCGCAGGCCATGAGAGGTCAATAATTCCCGTCCGCAGACGCGGACCACGGTCTGCTGAATTTCCGCGCTCAACGGACTGTGCGACAGACTGACGGCGAAGATTTGATTGGGACGCAAAGTAGGATCATCACCAGCGGGGCCGTCCAGCACGTCGAACAGGCCCGCGCCGTCAGGACGAACGAAACGCTGGAAACCTTGCCGTGCTTTGGCCGCCAGTTCCACATAGGTCGCGGACGGTTGCCCTAACCGTTCGGCAAAATCGGCCATGATCGCCAAGGCGTTATACCAAAGCGCGTTAATCTCGACCGGCTTGCCGATACGCGGCGTCACTACCCAGTCGCCGACCTTGGCGTCCATCCAGGTGAGCTGCACGCCGGGTTCGCCAGCATGAATCAATCCGTCGGCTGGGTCCATGCCGATTCGATAGCGGGCGCCTCGAACATGCCAGTCGATCATTTCGGCCAACACCGAAAACACCTCAGCCAAGACCGCCCAATCGTTGCTGGCTTCCAGATAGGCCCGCCACGCCTCGAAATACCACAGTCCGGCATCCACCGTGTTGTAGTCAGGCGTTTCACCCGCGCCGGGGAACACATTAGGCAACATGCCCTGATCGACGAACCGGGCAAAGGTCAGCAGGATGCGCCGAGCACTGTCGAGCCGACCGGTCGCCAGGGTCAAACCCGGCAGGGCGATCATGGTGTCGCGGCCCCAATCCCCGAACCAAGGATAGCCGGCAATCACCGATTCACCGTCGGGCAAATTCGGCAGCGGCCGAGCGAACAGGAAGCTGTCGGCGGCCAACGCCAGTTGTTCGATCCAATCGGGTGGGGAGTTGACGAAGTGTGGACGGGCGCGAGCGAGCAACGCCCGTTCACGGTCGAGAAATCGCTGAAGGGCTGTGTCCAAATCGGCGGAAGCATTATCGTGCAGGCTGGCGACGATGCCGACCCAGCGACCAGGACGCAAGCTCAACAGCGCATGGCCGACGCACAGATGTGCGTCCCGATCCGGCAGGCCGCGTTCCCGTTCCATAGGCAAATCGAAATTCTCGATCCAATCCCACGCGGTCTGAAACTGACCGTCCACGATCTGAAAACGTAAGGTGAAGCGATCGGAACAGGCGACATGCAATTGCTCCCCTACCCTCTCCACCTGCGGCGAGAAACCGCCTGGCGCCATACCGACGTGATGATCGCGGGCGTTGACCAGCAAGCGAACTTGCAAGCGCAAATCCCGGTCGGTATCGGCGGATTCCAGCCGGTACGCCACATAAACCGTATTCGCGCCCGGCTCCAGCCAGATACGCTGTTCGATCACCCGCTCGCCCAAGGCATAGCGCCACACCGGCATCCGGCCATGTAAATGGAACGATTCAAGGTGAATGTGCCCTGCGGGGGCCACCGCTCCCCCGCTCCAGCGATTGCTGAACAGCGAAATTTCCTGGTCACCGTTGAGCAGAGTGGCGTCGGCCTTGGAAAACACTAGCCAGCGACCGAGCGGCGGAGCCACCGGCGCGATCAACAAACCGTGATAGCGACGGGTCAGCGTTCCCGCGACCGTACCGGCGGCGTAAGCGCCCAGGCCGTTGCCTAACCACCATTCGCGCCGCTCCGCCTGGCCGAGATCGCCGCAAATTGCCCGTCCAAAACGGACGAAATCAGGTAACACGTCGTTCATACTGACGACCTCCGCTGTTGCAGCCGTTCCGCCACCCGCAACGCCCAGGCGTAGATGGTCAACGACGGGTTGACCCGACTGGAGCGGGGCAACACGCTGCCGTCCACCACGTACAGATTGTCCAGACCATGTACCTTGCCGTCGGCATCCACCACCGAAGTACGCGGATCGTGGCCTGCGACCAAAGTCCCGCAGGCGTGCGCGGTGCCCGCGAGCGGAATTCCCTTGGCCGCCGCCGGCAGGCCGATTTTCAACAGTGCCCGATTGAAATCACGCACCAGTCGCCGATGCTCCTCCCGCGCCGCTGGCAAGCGTGCCGGATCGTAGTCTAATTGAGGATAGCGGGCGCCATTAGTCTGGGCGACGACGCGGTTGGCGGGATCGGAACCATCCTCGGTCTGCAAAAAGAAGCCGTAGGCGCGATGACCGAGCGCCCGGGCGAACCCGCGCGGGACGAACCCCGGAATCAAGGTACTGAGCAACTCGCCATCGAAACCCAGGGGCTGAATACTGCTGTGCGGCAACCGGTCGTTCAACAGCAACAAGGTCTTGCGCAGCAGATCAGTCTTCAGCGTAGCAGAAAACGCCAGTACGGCGCTGAGCAGATGGCTTTTATAATTGCGTCCCACCGCGTTCGCACACGGCAGCCGATCAGTCAGACCGGTAATTTCCAGATAGCCCTGCAACAAACGCGGCGAGTGCAGTGCGCCAGCCGCCAGCAATACTCTATCGGCCCGGAATTCGCCGCCATCCTCGGCGCGAACACCGATCAGTCGTTCAGGCCGCTCGGGATCGGCGATGAAATCGCGCACCGCCTGTCCGGTCAACACGGTGAGGTTGGGCAACTGCTGAACCCGCTCCAGCAAGGCACGCTGGCCATCGGCCTTCAAGTTCTTGACCGAAGCGAAAGCGTCGAAGTGGGCCGCTTCCTCAGGATGTTCGACGATATTGGAGTCCAAAGCCAACGTCAGAGGTCGAGCGTTCCAGCCAGCGCCGTTGCAGGTCAGCTTGCCGACGATGGCTTGCAGATCCGGTTCCGGCTTGAATTGATGGACGTTCAGCAAAGTTTCCGCTTGCTCGTAGTAGGGTTCCAGTTCTCGATATGAAATCGGCCAGGGCAGACATTGGTGCGCCGGCTCGGCCTCGAACTCATGCGGCTCGAAGCGTGCTAGAGCTGCGCCGTACCACTTGGTCTTGCCACCCAGATTGAAATATTCCTCCGGCTCGAAGGTCTGGCCGTTCCTATCGAGCCAGTGTTCCTTGCTCTTGAAAAACCCTTGTCGGATCACCTTGTCCACGTCTAGGGTGCTGCCATCGCGCGGGAGCTCCCGTCCCTTCTCCAGCAGCAGGACCCGGCGACCGACGTGCGCCAGACTGTAGGCCGCCGCCGACCCACCCGCGCCGGAGCCGACGATGAGGACGTCATAATGTTCGTTCATGATCGTATTTCCTTCTCAAAAAACCGCCGCCGGGGCGATGATCGCTGCCGTGGAGCCACGGGTCTTGGCGTGCGTGACGGTAAACAGGAACTCATGGACGCTGCGCCGCGCCAGTTCTTCGGTCGCCAGATTTTCCAGACCGAACAATCCCATCTTCACGTACATGGTTTGGGGAACCAGGAAGGGGCGTTCCGGGTCTTCGCCGGGTACCGGTCCAAAGCTCCAGGTGTCGGCGCCGGTCAAGGCGATGTGCTGCGCGTACAGCCAGTTCACGACTTCCAGGCCGGGACCGGGCTCGCCGGAGAGAAATTCGGCGTTGTCCTTGCCCCACAGCTCGCCCCAGCCGGTGTGAAACAGCACCGCGTCGCCGGGTCGCAAGGTAACGCCCTGTTTTTTCAACGCGCCTTGCACGTCGGCCAAGGTGATCACGTAACCCTTGGCCAGGTGCTTCACACCCTTGTAGGCGGCGATGTCGATCAGCACACCTCGGGTCACGATGGGCGGCACGGTTTCGGCGCCAAAGCGATTCAGGCCCCATGACTCGACCACGTCGCGCGTGGCCCAGCCGTTGTAGAACCGGTCGCCGATCTGGATGTGGCCGATGGAATCCAACTGGGTGCCGACCTGGAAAGTGCCGACCTGAATCTCGGTGATCCAGTTGATTTGGTTCTTGCCCCAACCCTTGCCGTCGACATCCGGGCGGCGCAGATTGGTGAAATGGGGCGAAACATCGACAGTCTGGTGCCAGTAGCGACCAGGAAACTTGGGCGTGTCGTCATCCAGCACCCGGCCCAGATCGATGACGGTCCCGGTTTTCACCAGGGCGGTCGCAGTCCTTACCACCTCGGGAGTGATCTCATTGAGAGTACCGAGCTGATCGTCCGCGCCATAGCGACTCGGCCACCAGGGCTGTACATCGGCGGGCAAGCCGGTCCGGTCGGCGCGAGAATCCGAATAGGTCGGCGCTCCCGCTTCGCCGGTGGCCCAAGCATCGGCTAGCTGAGCTAGACACAAACCCAACAGCACCATTCGCAGAGGAAAAGCATGGCGCGATACGATCCGTTTCATATCAACCTCCCTGATCGAAACCTGGATACAAGGTCATGCCGCCATCCACGTACAGTGTGGCGCCGGTGACGTAATCGGACGCATCGGAAGCGAGCCATACCGTGGCGCGGGCGATGTCCTCCGGCTCCCCGACACGACGACAGGGAATCAGTTTCAGCAGTTCCGCCTCGGCCTCGGGCGTCATCCAGGCAGCGGTGTTGATGGGAGTCTTGATTGCGCCAGGCGAGATGGCGTTGACCCGGATGCAGCGCGGCGCGAGTTCCTGAGCCATGGTTTTCATCAACAGACTGACACCACCCTTGGACGCGGCATAGTTGGCATGTCCGGCCCACGGAATGACATCGTGGACCGAGGACATGCAGATGATCTTGCCGGCAACCCGCGACAGTTCCGGCACGACACCACGCTGGAGGAACTCGCGCACGGCGGCGCGGGAACAGAGGAACTGACCGGTCAAATTGATCGCGATGACCTGTTGCCAGTCGGCCAGACTCATTTCGACCAGAGGTGCATCTTTTTGCAGGCCGGCGTTGTTGACCAGGATATCAATGCTGCCCCAGGTCTCGATCATCTGGGCAAACATCGCCTCAACCTCATCTTCCCGACTCACATCGGCACGTATCGCCAGCGCCTCACCGCCGCCCGCCTGGATGTGTTCGACCACGGCGCGCGCCCGATCCGCGCCGCCGGCGTAGTTAACGACCACTTTGGCGCCGGCCTCTGCCAGTGCTTTGGCGATCGCGGCGCCAATGCCGGAACTGGCGCCGGTCACCAGAGCGCGCTGACCTTTCAAAACAGGATCGCAGATAGAGGTTATCGACATGGAAATTCTCCAGTAAGGCAAGGATTCAAGGAATGACTCGGGGAAATGACCGCCGGAGGTCGCAATGGGAACAACGGGTTTTTGCTGCGAGCGTCTAAACGGAGCAAGATCGGTGATAAATCCAGACTGAGCATGCCCGCTATTCTCCATTTCCTGGGATAAATCGGGATTGCATCAGTGGAAAAGGAAACAGAGAGCGGGTGCATGACATCACCTCATAGCTGATGAAATAGGGTGAATGCTCGAGTCGCCACCCAGTCATCCAAGTTGAAAAACCTGGCTGGCGATCTCGGCTGATCGGAATTAACTGCGATCATTAAACCCGTGTGTAATGATCGAAAACATCTGAGGAATGAAAGGCTCGACAACAGAATTGGAATTAACCGGGATCTTTGCATGGCTTGTCTGGTCGTTAAAACCACTGGTCTCGGTTATCGTGTTGAAATGTCGAACACGCTGCACGCTCCGGGTGTTAGCATTGGAATAAACATTGCTGATGGAGTTGATATAACCGGTGCCATGATTAAAGGGTTCCGCTAATGCAGTTGTGCTCAGAGTCAGGCCGGAAGCCAGAAGCAATAAAGTGGTTGCGATAGTCTTGTTCATGGAGTTACTCCTCAATTGGCTGGTTTAGGGATAGCATCGTTTGCTGGTTGTGATTTAGCAATGTCCATGCCAGCGCAAATAAAGATATTATTTGTAATAATAACAAATAGTTAAAATAAAGACTTCCGTGATAATAGATTTGGAGGCGCAACGGATTCCGCGATATATCGCAAGGCCACCGAATAGCGTGGCTGGAACCATATAATTACTAGTAGTGTGGATGCTTCGCGCCCGCACTACAGAGCGGCGGATTCCAATCCACATGCATGTGGATCAACCGGACATCACCCGTCTAAAATTACATTTTGTCCAGGCTCACCGGTTATCCGCCGCCCCGTTAGGCACAAAATGGGGGAATAAGCAGGAATATGGATACGGCTGTAGAGTTTGAATCAGACCTGTTTCGGCCTTTCTTACCTGAAAAATCGCAGGTAAACCCGAACGTATATGGAGCAGAACTCGCATTCTGGCTTTCGAGAGAGCTTGCTGTCCGTGGCGTGATAACGTCTTATCCCAACTACGAAGATTGGGGCTGGTTTGTCGAGTTCATCACTGCTGACGGAGATGAATATTGGCTCTGTTGTAGCAACGTCAGCGGAACAAGCAATAAGTGGCTGTGTTACCTAAATCCGCAGGCCAAAAGTTTTTTTGGTCGCAACAAGGCGTCACTTGAGAAAGCTTACCCACTGCTCAAAGCGCTACGAGCAATATTAGAAGAGGCAGCAGAAATTGCGCATGTGGCTTGGCGCGACGAAGTGTAAAGTGCCTAACTCCGCGCTGAGCGCCGCTTAACGCGGCGCTCGCCTTCAGATGCGACAATGGTAGTGCTTGAAGGTTTGTCGATGTCGTCAAGCAATAAGGTAATAGAGAATACCGATCGCTGAGATTGCAGTTAACAGCACCAAATGAATCCGGTAATAATCGTCACGACGGCGATGCCGCCGGGAATTGACAGCCAGACCAATGATACCCAGAACGAGACCGATGCTTAACAGATAAAAAATAGAAGTCAACAGATCCTGATCCCAGGCCGTCTGCAGGTGATAGGGAATGCCACTCCTCTCAAAAACACGCTCATTGGGAATGAAGGTCGGATCATCCGGTTTCGCACGATCAAGCACGATCATTGCCACCAACATGAACGCCCAGCCGACAATGCCTAACCCACTTATGATCCGCAGCAGCAGATCTCGTCCCCCTCTTCTCTCGACAAAACCATCTTTATCGCCTTTAGTCATTTCTCAATCTCCTGATTCTTGCAGAATTGAGGTCTTGCGCGCTCACTCCAGACCAAAATCCACTAGCTGTTCAGTCAAATTGATGCCCTGAAAAGCATTTTTCACCCTTGCCGATAGGTAGGGATGAGAGATACATCTTACAGTATTGTCTTATCTGAGACATTTTTCGGGTAGTCAGGTGAAATCTGATATCCTTATTAGGCAGCAACTTTTGAAAAGATGACGAAATACCAGGTTGTTTTGTGACAACGTATTTCATTATGCTGATCTACTTTACGCAGATGGATAGATTGGGGCGCAAGGGCATGGTTCCTGACGTATAGCATCACCGTCGTGGAATTATGCGGAACCATATAAATCATTAGAAGTGCGGATGCTTTGCGCCTGCACTACGGGGCGGTGGATTCCAACCCACATGGCTGCTTGGCGCTTCGTGCCGCACAACCACGCGGATCAACCGGACATTGCCTGCCTAAAATTGTGTTTTGAACGGACTCACCGCTTATCCGCCGCCCCTTGTTAGACCGGAAAGGTAGTCAATGTTCGACCGCGTTGTTGAGATGTTGCGAGTATGCGGAACAGGAGAGTCGTCCATCCCGCCCACAGTTCTCTACAACGAAGGGTGGATGCTGCGGCTGGTGCTTGATTGGTTTGCCAATCACTCAACCTGCGGACACGAGCTTTCTTTCCTCTCTGGATCTCGCTGGTATTCCGAAGCTTTGATTGCGCCGCCGTTTCTCCCCGAATTCCGTGGGGACCCTCGTGCCGAGTCGTACACACATGCCGACGGTGTTGTCGGCCACTTTCGAATCCTACCCGGTGAGCGAGCGGAAGCCACTCTGCTGCCTGACGCCAGGCAGTTGATCGTTGTCGAGGCAAAGCTTGGGAGCCGGCTTTCTTCTGGCGTGACGCACGCTCGGACCTATGATCAGGCTGCACGAAACGTAGCCTGTATCGCGAACATGCTGGCAGCACAGGAGCTCAATCCACGGGCGGCTGAAAGGCTCGGATTCTATGTCGTGGCACCGGACCAACAGATTCGCTCTGGGGTGTTTAGGGATCTAGTAACCCTGGCCAGCATTGAACGCAAAGTATCCGAGCGCGTATCTCAGTACGCAGGTGCTCGCGACAGTTGGTTCTCGTCGGTTTTCAAGCCTATGCTTGAACATATTGACGTTGGGACCTTGTCATGGGAGTCCATATTGGACGCAATGGAAGCTGGTGGCGCAGAGGCCAGGTATCGTGTTTTTTATAAGCGCTGCCTTGAGTTTAATGCGCTACGTTCGGTCTAACATGTGGCCACAGCAGGCGGTCTGTCGTATCACAGCGCATGGCACTCGCCGTGCCACTCGGCCCACTGCTGAACCTGAGCGTTCGATATGAGAAAAGAACGATCATATGTTGAAGATCGGAGCATTTATTTTGTCAACTTGGTGTTGGCTCAATGTCCTTCCCGGAGTGGGAAGTCTGCTTTTCATTATGGGTTAAGGAAAATAAGTGAAATTGCAACCTACTTTAGAAACACAAAGATTGATACTAAGACCTTTTGAGCTATCGGATGCTTCTCGGTTAAAACTGCTTGCAGGCGATAAACGTATCGCCGATGTAACTGCCAATATACCTTATCCCTACCCGGAAGGTTTAGCGGAAACTTGGATTTCGAGCCATGCCGAAAAATGGTCAAAATATGAAATGGCGTCTTTTGCCATCATAGAAAAGAAATCCATGATCCTGATTGGTTGCATTTCAATCATGAATATCAAGTCATCTGAAGGTGAGCTTGGTTATTGGATTGGGGTAGAAAGCTGGAATCATGGCTATGGTACCGAAGCCTGTAAAAAAATAATTGAGTTTTGTTTTAACGAGCTTAATTTAAAGCGAGTTCATGCGCACCATCTAAGTAGAAATCCTGCGTCTGGAAAGGTTCTCGCAAAGTGCGGATTGAAACATGTTGATTCTGGCGAGGCGCAGTGTGGTTATAGACATCTCAATGAAAGCATTGAACTCTATGAAAAGATCAATACATAACAAAACGTACCTTACTCCAATCTACAAACTACGTTTTAGCTGGACTCGCCGATCACCCGCTGTCCCGTTAGTTGCTTGCTAAAAGAAACAACTATGGAAGCAACTGATAACCCATTTAGAAAAGCCGGAATCATGCTACTCATGATTGGCATCTTAGACATTGGCGCAATGATATATTGCATCGCCAATAAAATTAGCTATTCATCTAGTTTTAATATCTTTGCTGTGATCGTTGGGGTACTACTCATAAGAGGCAGTGTAAAAACAGCACGCGTGATTCGGTGGCTTAGCGTATTCTTTGTGATTACATTTATCGGAATGATGCTTTTATTATTAATCATTACGCCACTTCAACTATTAGTGACACAAATCAAGTTAAATCCGGTTGGTATGCTTAACTACTACGCATTTTCACTCATATTGATAGGAATTCTTATTTGGGTTTATATGCAGCTTTCCACCCTGAACTCATTAGCAAAACTAGAACAGGCTGGCTATCAAAATGGAAAGCCGAAGTCCGCATTATATGCAGCTATTTGCTTAATTATCTTAGGTAGTCTCATGTTTGAGATCCTGTTCAATAGTGAATCTGCCGACAAAGCCAAGGCTTTCGCAAAAGAGCAATTAGGCTCAAATTATAAATATCATATCAGTAGCCTAATTATATCAGGCAATAACGGTTCTGCTGTCGTCACGGCTTACAATTCAAATGAAATTAGAAATATCCAGGTCAAGTGGTAAAATAACTCACATACGCTGCGCTTCGTTTGCATCATATAGATTAGTCTTCATGCTTAAAAAAAGATCACATATATGAGTTACATCAAATACCTAATATCTAGCTTGATACTATTAAGTATTTTTAGTTGTTCAAGCAAACCGCCTGATGATGATGCTGCCTCGTTCAGCACGCATAAAGAGGCTTCTATTGAGGAAAAGCAACGAAAGGGAACGGAATATCTCGCATACGAACACAAGATCACTATCGATATCCCCAAGGAGGAGATAGAAAGAGTTTTCAATGAGATTGTTTCCTTCTGCGCCGAGGATGCAAAAAATCAATGTACAATTTTGCATTCAAGCCTGAATACTGGAGATTATCCATCTGGAAATATTCAGGTCAGGGTTCTGCCAAATGGGGTTGATCCTCTTATTCACTTGGCTTCTAAGCAAGGAAAAATTTCAAATAAATCTACAGATATTGAAGATCTCCAAGATGTAATTGTTAACGGTAACAAGCGCCTGGAAATGCTGCTTCAATATCAATCACGATTAACCGAATTAGAGAAAAAGTCGAGTAGTGATATTGAGTCTTTAATAAAGATTACACAAGAACTTTCAAAGGTACAATCCGATATCGAGTACGCGGAAGGAGAAAAGGCAAAACTACTCCAACGAACGCAAACGGACATCGTCCACATATTATTACATACAAGCTCTTATAGCTCGTTCTGGGAGCCGATATCAGCGTCGTTTGCGGATTTTGGTAAAAACCTATCTGAAGGTATCTCTCAAACAATTGTTGCGGTGGCGTATCTTTTGCCTTGGGCTATTATCATCCTATCTCTATTATATTTTTTACGCATTATTTGGCGGAAAACCCGTGCCAAATAAAAAGCATAAAAGGCTAAAAGCGCTTACTGAAAAACATGGGAGCAGTGGGAATTGGAAATTGTTATTTATATGGGTATCGCTTTGCTAATTATTGGTAGCATTGGATTATTAATTTCAGCATTTAAAACCAGTATTGTGTGGGGTGTTGGTTGTCTTCTTTTTACCCCTGTATCATTTCTGTATGTGATTTTTCATTGGTCCGATGCTAAGAATCCATTCTTATTACAACTTGTGGGTATCGCAGCAGTGCTTTTAGGTGCTTATGGCAGCGAAACGCTAGTGTAATCGCCAATTTGGAATATCAAGAATAGCCCTCGCCAGGGAAGGCGCTACACCTACCCGATTACCCAAAAATACCAACTCACTGCTAAAAAATGAATTTTTATCAAGTGATGAGCGGGTGGCATGAGTCGGACACAAGCAGGGTTTCACGATCTGGAGTTGGGGGATGCCGTACCCGATACCCGGCTGGTGTACGTGGCGGATCGGGAAGGTAGCCTGCGGGTAATATAATAGCCCCCAAGGCCACAGGCGAAGGAGCTGCTCATCTCTAATTTCGTGCCATCGACGGAGGGGTGGCTTTGGATGCATAAATAATGAGAATCAACTTAATGTGTCCGTGTATAGAGGGACGACCGTTCGAAAAAACTCTTTTGTCTTGCAACAAGACTGTCTTTCATATATAAAAAAGACAAAATTGTTTTGCAACTATTTTGTCGTATATGACAGGAGCGACTAAGCGATGCCATCCCATCCCGGCTACCCTGAGTTCTACACCGGCGCTCCAGTAGATTCAGTCGATTTGCAGTTCCGCGACGCTTTCATTGCTGAACTCTGGGAAACTCTCCGCACCCGGCATGTTCTCCTCACCGCTCCGCGTCGCACGGGCAAGACCAGCGTGATGGATCATTTGCGGGATTTTCCTAAGAGCCTGTTCATGATCTTTTAACGTGGAATTGATTCAAGGAGTCCTCACAGAAGGAGGACACCGTGGAGAAGAAGTATCCGAGCGACATCAGCCGCGAAGTATTTGAAGAAAAAGTTCTGCCAGTGTTGAGACGGGCGAGGAAGCAAACGAAGCCGACAACCGTTGATTTGTATGATGTTTTCAACGGTATTTTGTATGTGCTGAAAAGTGGCTGCCAATGGCGAATGCTGCCATCTGACTTTCCGAAGTGGCGCACCTGCTATGACTACTGGCAAAAATGGAGCGCCAAAGAAGACGGGAAACAAAGCCTCTTGGAAGAGGCCTTAAAAAAATGGGGTTGGCGACGTTCGACGCGGCCTTGGGCGGGATGCGAAGACGACTTTTCTTATCGTTGACGCGCAAAGCGTCAAGAATACAGACACGGCGGAACAAAAAGGCTTTGACGGTGGCAAGCTTGTTTCCGGAATCAAACGGCACATCGGCGTAGATACAAACGGGCTGCCTCATGCCATTCACGTCACCACCGCCAATGTCACCGATCGGGCCGGAGCCTTGGCCATGTTTGCCGCCTGCAAAGGCAATTTAACACGCGTCATCAAAGTGTTGGCTGATGGCGGCTACACGGGTGAATCGTTCTCTTCCGGGACTTTATCTGCAATCGGCGCGTCTGTTGAAATCGCCAAACGCAGTGAGCTTCATCAGTTTGCCGTTATTCCAAAACGCTGGGTCGTCGAACGCGCTTTTGGCTGGCTCGAAAAATGTCGCAGGCTTTGGAAAAATTGCGAACGCAAACTCAACACCAGCCTTAACATGGTCGTTTTGGCTTTTCTTGCCCTGCTCCTCAAAAGATCATGAACAGGCTCTAAGCATGACTTCACGGTGATCTACCAGAATGTCCAAGACCTTACGCATCCTGCCGATTTCTTTCAGGCTATTCTCGATACCTTGCATGATCGACATCCTGATGTCGTCAAGCGTTTGGCAACCGGTTGGAAGCTCCTCACGGATACACTGAGCAAAGTGAAGGAGATCGACTTCGGTGAATTTAAGGTGCGGTTGCGGGAAACCGATCCCGACTGGAGAAACAACTGGCGGCAGCATGGCGACAAACTTCTCGATCAAGTTCGCAAACAGGCCGGGCCGATATTACTGATCGTGGATGAATTACCCGATATGTTGTTCAATCTCAAGCGGGAAAATACGATCTTGCTGCATGAGTTTCTGGCCTGGTTCCGCACCCAGCGCCAGAATCCACACCCCAGAAAGGACCGGGCGCGTTGGCTGATTGGCGGTTCGGTCAATCTTTCCGGTACGCTGGATGCGCTGGGCCTCGTCGATCTCATCAACGATCTCGATGATGTGCTCTTGCCCGTTCTCACCGATACTCAAGTCATTGAATTTGTACAATCGATGTTGACCAGGCGTGGTGTCGAGTTCGAAGCGGCGGTCGCGGAATGCTTGAGCATGCGCCTTGGCCGGCCTATCCCGCTGTTCATGCAAATGGCTACCCAGGAACTCTATCGCGCATGGAGAAGGTCACCCCGCAAACTCGCGCCCGCCGATGTAGATCAGGTATTCGCGCAGCTCGTCGTCAGCAACGCCGCCAGGGATAAGCTCCAGCATTACCATTCGCGCATCGCGAAGTACTATGAAGAGCCACGCCTTTCTGCCGCCCATACGCTGTTGGGTCAGCTCAGCTTGAGTGCCGCCGGTCTGAGCCGTACCGCACTGACTCAAGAATTCGAGCGGCATCTTGCTGAAGCGGGGCAATCCGTTCCCGTCCACGAGCGCAAGCGCCACTTCAATCAACTGTTGCGCGACCTGGAAAACGATTTCTACGTCAGCGAAATTGCGGACAATCACTACGACTTTGCCAGCGGCCTGCTCAAAGCCTGGTGGAAAAAATACTATGCCTGACGCCACTTCCCATCTGGGTCTTTATCGGGCGGGTCTGACTTCAGCAGAGCACCGTCGGCGCATCACCGTCGCTCGCAATCCCCTGGTGCAAGACACACTGGAAATCCTACGCGGGTCGATGTCGCGGAATTCCAAACACCATTTTCTGTTCATCGGCCCGCGTGGCATCGGCAAGACTCATCTGTTGTCGTTGATCGAAGACGAGATAGCCGCCGCCTCCGATCTAAGCGCACACTATGTGGTGGCGCGCTTTCCCGAAGAATCTCACCGCACGCTTTCCTTTGCCGATTTCTTGCTCGGTCTGTGCGAAATCCTCAGCGACATGCTGCCCGAAGAACCGCTGTGGCGGGATTTGCATCAACGGCTTCGCACCGAAGAAGAGGATGTCACGATCACCGATACCCTGGTTCCCGCCCTCCGCCGGCAGAATCGCGCGCGCCACCGCACCGTGCTGGTGATGCTGGAAAATCTCGGGGAAATGTTTACCCGACAGATCAAGAAGAAACCTGATATCGCCGCGTTGCGCAAGTTCTTCATGGATGATAACGGGTGTCTGCTGCTGGCGACCGCACCGTTGCATTTCGACGCGATTACCAGCGTGGAGGAACCGTTTTACGACTTCTTCGACGTACAGATTCTCGAAGATCTGAGCGAAGCGGAAACACTCGAACTCATCCGGCGCAATCTGGAATGGGAGCAACGCGATGATCTTCTGCAAGATTTCGACTCGCTGCGCCCCAAATTGCTGGCGCTCTACAAGATGACGGGCGGCAATCCTCGGCTCACCGTCATGCTTTACGAACTCATCGCCAATGACGCGATCACCGAAGTCCGGCAACAGTTTCAGATCCTGCTCGATCGCATCACGCCGTTCTATCAAAGCCGCCTCAACGATCTGCCGCCACAGGAGCGCGCCGTGCTGGAAACGATGGCGGTCATGCGGGATCAGGAGAAAACGCCTGCCGCGATCACCGCGCGGATGCGGCTGAGCCAACCGCAAACCTCGTCGCTCCTCAAACGCCTCACCGAAGCCCGCTACCTCCGCTCGACACCGCACCCCCAGGACAAGCGCTCGCGGCTTTACAGCATCCGCGAGGGTTTTTTCGACATTTGGCTGGCCATGAATCTCTCACGAGGTGCGCGCGAACGGCTGCCGTTCCTGCTCGATTTCTTCACGCTTTACTACCCCAGTATCGAGGAACGGGAGCAGAAACGCGCCAAGCTGCACGGCCAATGGGGAAACGGCGATGCGGAGCTGGCTTCCGATTATCTGAGCGAAGTCGGGCCGCCTGAGGAAAGAGCTGTCGCCAAGCTGAACCTGGCTCGCTTGCACGCCGGACAAGGTGTGCTGGACAAAACCGTTCGATACCTGCGGGAAGCGTCATTGTTACCTCTCGATCCGGTCGCTACCTGGATCGTCCGGCATGTGGACGACACGCCGTCCACTGACTATCTGAACGAGTTACAGGAGATGGTCGCTTGCTGGGAACTGCACCGATCCGGCAACCTGGAAGCCTTTGCCAAGCGTTTCAGCGATCTGGCCGATACCTTGAGTTTCAAGTCATTTTCCGAAACCAAGATTTCTTTCCTGCGCGACCACCTGCACTATCTCTCGGACACCAGGGAGCGGATCAGGACGCGATTAAAAATTGCCAAACTATTGCATGATCTAGCTTGCTGGCCGGAGGCGGAACAAGAACTCAAGCTGGCCAAGGATGAAGCTGAAACACTGGGCGATTCCGCCATTCTAGCGATCACCCTCAACAACCTGGCCCAGTTACTCTACGCCACGAATCGACTGGCCGAAGCCGAGCCCTTGATGTACCGGGCGCTGGCCATCGACGAGAAAAGTTTCGGCTCCGATCATCCCAAAGTCGCCATTCGCCTCAGCAACCTGGCCCAGTTGCTCCAGGCCACGAATCGACTGGCCGAGGCTGAGCCCTTGATGCACCGGGCGCTGGCCATCGACGAGAAAAGTTTCGGCTCCGATCATCCCAATGTCGCCATTCGCCTCAACAACCTGGCTGGGTTACTCCAGGACACGAATCGACTGGCCGAGGCCGAGCCCTTGATACACCGGGCGCTGGCCATCGACGAGAAAAGTTTCGGCTCCGATCATCCCAAAGTCGCCATTCGCCTCAACAACCTGGCCCAGTTGCTCCACGCCACGAATCGACTGGCCGAGGCCGAGCCCTTGATGTACCGGGCATTAAGCGTGGTTCTCGACTTCAAACGCCGCACCGGGTATGCGCATCCGCAGTTGCGTACAGTCACAGAGAACTATGCAGACATTTTGCAGGCGCTGGGCCGATGCGAAGCAGACGTGGATGTGGGACTGCGGAGGTTGCTGGAGGAATATGGTTCACTGTAAGCGGACTGTAGATGGACACATAAAATGAGAATCAATCTATGCGTCCGCTTACAGGGTTAGCAAAAACAGGATAAGGTATTGATTTATTGGTGGGCCGTGTGCGGTTCGAACGCACGACCAACAGATTAAAAGTCTGCTGCTCTACCGGCTGAGCTAACGGCCCCGGAAGGGTCGATTATGCTACAGGAATTCACCAAAATCACAAGTCCTAGTCTTTTCCAAATGGTATGAGTCTAATGCAACAACGACAATCGCTGCGCAGCTAGATCAGCCGCTTGGGTATCTGGATAAACTTCCAGTAATTTCTGCAAGACTTCCTTCGCTCGGCTGATATCACCTGATTCCTCATAGAGATAACCCAATTTCAGCAATGCATCCGGGAGCCGCTCGCTATCTGGATAACGTAACCCCAAGCTGATGAAGCTTTCTTTGGCAGCATCATGATCGCGAACGGCATAGTAAGACTCACCAAGCCAGTATTGCGCCTCACCCGCCAGAGGACTAGCTGGATGCGCTTGCAGAAACTGCCGAAAACCGGCAATGGCCTGGGGATAGCGGCCTTCGCGGAATTCATGCAATGCAGCGTCGAAGTTTGCCTGTTCCGCTCCAACAGAAACTGGCGGCGCTGGTTGGGCAACAGGTGTTTGTTCAACAACAGGGGAGTGACTGGATAATGGCCGACTGGTTTCAGCTGGCCGTTCATCTATTGGAGCAGTGGGAGCCGGAGCAGCCGTCATAGGTATGGCCGATGGCGCTGGATAGCCCGCTTCTCGTTCTCGCTGGAGCAGATCGACCTGATGACGATAAAGCTCCAATTGCCCACGGATATGCCGAACTTCCCGTTCCAATTGCTCGATGCGTTGTAGCAGCTCCAATGTCAGCGAGCTGTCGGGAGTTTGGGCTTGGACGGCGTTGCATGACGCCAAGCTGCCTGACAGGAAAACGATCAGCCAAGCAACCCGTAGGCTAGGCATGTTGATAACCCCTATGTCAGTAAACGATTTCCACACGACGGTTCAGCGCATAACTCTGCTCGCTGGAACCGCTGGCCGCCGGCCGCTCCTCTCCATAGCTGACCACGCGAATCTGCCGGGGAGAAACACCCATGGCACTCATAACCTGACGTACGGCATTAGCACGACGCTCACCCAAAGCGATGTTGTACTCGCGACTGCCGCGTTCATCGGTATGCCCCTCAAGCTGCGTGATAATACGCGGGTTTCCCCTCAAGTAATTCGCATTGGATTCGATAATGGTCTGGCTTTCAGGCTGGATATCGGCGCTGTCGAAATCGAAATACACGATACGATCTGCCGAAACCATACTACCACCCCCCAGACTCGCTGGCGCCTGGCCATACTGCCCTGGCTGTCCCGATCCCGGTTGTCCTGACTGCCCATATTCCGGCTGACTTCCGCTGGGATAGCTACCGTAAGCGCCGCTCGCAGTGTCATAGCTGTCGTAATTGCCCGGCGCCTGGCCATAAGGGTAGCTGTAAGCTTCCTGACCAGGTTGTGCGGTGGCTTCTGACTGTGTCACATCCTGCGCGGCTGGGTCCGTGTTCTCGCCGGTTGAGGCGCAACTGGCCAGCAGCGCTATCGAGGCAGCGGCCATCAAGATGCGAATACTGTTTTGCATGGAATTCCCCATAACTAGATTAATTAAGTGATGACTAACGACCATAAGGCGCCCAAGCCGGGTCACGTGCTCGACCACGCAGTGCCAAATCTTGCCGGATAGACCCATCCACCGATACCGCAGCCAGCCGCTGACCATCGGAATAGATGATCATCTTGCCATTCGGCGCGAAACTGGGCGACTCATCCGTCCCACCTGAGGTCAAGACGCGAAACTGGCGAGTTTGCAAGTCCAAGACAGCGATGTAAAAACGGCCACCTCGCCGATGCATCATCGCCAGATAGCGGCCGTCCGGCGAGACTGCCGGACGAGCATTGTAGTCGCCTTCGAAGGTCAACCGCTGCGCGGCACCACCGCCAGGGCCGATCCGATACAGCTGCGGCGATCCTCCGCGATCGGAAGTGAACA
Source organism: Gammaproteobacteria bacterium (assembly GCA_024235035.1). Lineage (GTDB taxonomy): Bacteria > Pseudomonadota > Gammaproteobacteria > Competibacterales > Competibacteraceae > UBA2383. Next base: position 104,643 of record JACKNE010000010.1, on the reverse strand, counting down.
CCAGGCCACCATCTGGCAACCAGACCGGTTCGGTATCGATCGCACCGTTGCTGGTTAGGCGGACTGGCGCCTGCGTGGCCAAATCGAGCGCGTAGATTTCCGGATTACCATCCTTGGACAAGGTAAATGCCAGTCGCCGACCGTTTGGCGCCCAGGTCGGCGCGCCGTTGATGCCAGGGGCTGCAGAGACCACCCGCCGGGCGCCGCTGTAAACATCTTGAACGATAATCTGCGGTCGGCGACCTTCGAAAGACACATAAGCCAAACTAGAGCCGTCTGGCGACCAAGCTGGCGACATGATCGGTTGGCTGGAGCGCAGAATCACCTGGGGATTTTGCCCATCGGCATCGGTGACCACTAGATACCAAACACCGCCGCCGCCCGCAATGAAGGCGATGCGTGTGCCTGCTAACCCCTTCTCTCCGGTGAGCTTCTCATAAATAAGATCACTGATTCGGTGAGCGACCGGTCGCAACTGATTGGCAGGGATATCAAAGGATAGGTTCAACAACGAACCACCTCGAGCGTCGTTCAGCTGAAACTGCACGATGTAGCCTCGTGAACCACCCGGACTGGCTTGGCCCACAACAGAGTAGTCGCTCTGAGCATTAGGTGGTTGCAAGGCAAATTTACCGGTTCGCTGTAAATCGGCAGCGATGATACCAGCAATATCTTCGGGTGCGCCGCCACTGAAGGGTGCAATAACGATCGGCGTACCACCATTCCCCGCTTTCTTGGTGATGTCCAGACTGATCTGGGCATGGACAAATCCCACGACACCAAACAACAATACCAACAAGCAAGATATTTTTTCAAATTTTTTCAACGACTAATCTCCATAAAACGTGCAAACCAACAATTGGCGTTTTCTCATCAATTGGAATCCAAAGAAAATGTGATTTTCAGAGACTGCTTAGCAATATAAGCCGCTTGGTAATCATCAGAGGGCATAGGCAACGGTGAAGCACTGAGGATTGCCATTTTCACCGAATCGTCGAATCGAATATCACCACTAGGCTTGATAAACCTGACTTTTGTCACTGCTCCGGCATCGTTAACCGAGATCACGACTTCACAACTTAATTTGGCATCACTACCTAGTGCAGGCTTCCACTGCCTTTTAATATACGGTTCGATACGGCGCTTGGCGAAGTCTGCAGCCGCTGCTTCTTGAACAACCCGGCGCGCCTCTTCCGCTTTTCGTGCGGCTTCTGCTTTACGTTTGGCTTCGGCCTCCGCCTCCGCCTTGCGTTTGGCTTCCTCAGCTGCCTTGCGTTTGGCCTCGGCCTCCGCTTCCGCCTTACGTTTAGCCTCGGCCTCGGCCTCAGCCTCCGCCTTACGTTTGGCTTCCTCAGCCGCCTTGCGTTTGGCCTCGGCCTCAGCCTCAGCCTCCGCCTTACGTTTGGCTTCCTCAGCTGCCTTGCGTTTGGCCTCGGCCTCGGTCTCCGCCTTACGTTTGGCTTCCTCAGCCGCCTTGCGTTTGGCCTCGGCCACCTTACGCCGCTCCTCAGCTTTTCGAGCTTCTTCAACCTGGCGCCGCTTCGCTTCTCCAGCTGCCTTGCGCGCTTGCTCAGCCTGCTGCTTCGCTTCCTCAACCGCTTTGCGGCGCTCCTCAAGTTTACGGCGTTCTCTAGCTTGGCGTTTGGCCTCTTCAGCAGCTTTACGGCGTTCTTCAGCTCGGATCTTGCGACGCTCTTCAGCTTCGCGTTTAGCTTTTTCAGCGGCTTCCTGCTTGGCTTCTTCAGCAGCTTTGCGGCGTTCTTCGGTGATCTTGCGGCGCTCTTCAGCTTCGCGCTTAGCTTTCTCAGCAGCTTCTTGCTTGGCTTCCTCGACGGCTCTCTGTTTCGCTTCTTCAGCCATTTTACGGCGCGCGGCTTCCGCTTCTTCCTGACGCCGGACTTCCGCCTGCCGACGCGCCTCAGCCTCACGAGCCTCCCGCTCAGCTTGCGCCAACTTGGCCTGCCGTTCGGCTTCCGCCTGCTGACGCTGACGCTCCAATTCGGCCAATCGCTTCAATTCTTCGCGGATCGCGACTTCATCCACCACCTCAGCCGGAATCGATTCGACTAATGCTGGCTCAGGATGCGGATTTTTTGAAAAACCCAATGCAAACAACAAAAACAACCCAACAACCGCATGAGCTACAACCGCGAAAACCGTCGCGATCAAGTTCTGCCGCCATGCGCTATGCTCCAGGCGCATCAATACAAATCACCCGTTATTGTGGCAAATCCGGTGGGGCTGTGGATAGCCCGACCTTGACAGCACCTGCGCCTTTCAAGGCTGCCATTGCTTCGATAACCTGCTCGTAACGGACTTCACGATCGGCACGGACTAACACCGGTGGCTGCGGTTTTTGATTCAAATGATGCTGGATCTCCACATAACGCGGCTCCAAGGTCTTGCAGTTCACTAATTCAGCTTGTTCCGAACCGACGTTTACATGGCAGGAACCGTCTTTTTGCACGGACATGACCACAACCTCGGTTTCCTGATTCTGCGTTTCGAGTGGCTCCGCAGGCGCTTGAGGTAGATCGACCTCGACGCCTTGATTGAGCAGCGGCGCGGTGACCATAAAAATCACCAGCAGCACCAACATCACATCAATGTAAGGAACAATGTTGATTTCCGCTTTCAAACGGCCACATGAGCTACGTCGAGACATGTTTCAACCTTGGGTCACAGGGGTGCGGCTTTTGCGCAGATTGTAAGATTGTCGCTGGAGAATATTGGAAAACTCTTCCATAAAGGTTTGATAACGGTTGGCCAGTCGATCCACATCATGGGCATAGCGATTGTAAAAGATCACTGCGGGGATAGCGGCGAACAGACCCATCGCGGTGGCAACCAGCGCTTCGGCAATCCCCGGCGCGACTTGCGCCAAGGTTGCTTGCTGCGTCACGCCCAGGGCCATGAAGGCGTTCATGATACCCCACACGGTACCAAATAGGCCGATATACGGGCTGGTCGACCCGGCGGTCGCCAGCAACGGCAAATACATCTCCAATTCATCCAGCTCCCGCGAACCCGCCGCCCGCATCGCTCGCTGTGCGCCACTGACCACCGACTCTGGATCGGCGGTCGGCTGTGCGCGCAGCCGCAGGAATTCCTGGAAGCCCGCCAGAAAAATGGCGTCCATCCCCCAAACCAGCTCTTTCTGACGATTGATCCGTGCGTACAATGAGGCAAGATCGATGCCTGACCAGAAATCATCCTCGAACTGGTCGGCTGCTCCCTGCGCGGAACCCAGCACCAGGTGCTTCTTGACGATCACCCACCACGAACCTAGCGAAATCAGCATCAGCACCAGCATGATCAACTGCACAACCAGGCTGGCGTTGGCGATCAAGCTCCAGAACGACATCTCATGGGTCACCCACACTCTCCCCTCAAATTCCTCAAGTTTCCGCTAAAATTCTGAGTCATCGAACGGATCATCAGCAACCGTTCCTCAGATAAAGGCAATATTTCGTGGAGAGCTGCTCGATGCGCACTTTCATCTTACTGGCCTCGTTGCTGGTCGCACTTCCTATCCTGGCTGCGACGCCGTTAACCTTTGAAGAAGCCGACACCGATGGTGATGGCCTCATCAGCGCCGATGAGGCCGCCAGCGTCGAGGAATTGGACTTCGACGCTGCCGACAGTGATAGCGATGGCACACTCACGATAGATGAATACGACATCGCCGCAGAAAAACTGTCGCGACCAGCTAGACCCAATTCTCCGAACCCCGTCACCGATCCCACACAGCCTCCACCCAAACCTTAATTGCCTCTTCAGGAACCGGCGCTGAACAAACCACCACTGCCTGCCGATGCGCTAAGCGCCAACCCAAAATGCCGGTAGGCGTGAGCGGTTGCCACCCGCCCACGCGGGGTGCGCATCAGGAATCCCTGCTGAAGCAGATAAGGCTCTAGCACATCTTCAATCGTGCCTCGTTCCTCGCTCAACGCAGCGGCCAGCGTATCCAACCCAACCGGCCCGCCACTAAATTTGTCGATCATCAGCCATAAGAGCCGCCGATCCATTTCATCGAAGCCGCAAGCATCTACCTTAAGCAGATCGAGCGCCTGCTGCGCCACATCGACAGTAATCCGGCCATCGGCGCGCACCTCGGCAAAATCACGTACCCGCCGCAGCAGGCGATTGGCGATGCGCGGCGTGCCACGCGCACGCTGGCCGATTTCTGCGGCACCTGGAGGAAGATCGATCTCAATACCGAGAATTCGCGCTGAACGGGCGACAATCTCGGTCAACTCCTCCGGCGTATAGAATTCCAGGCGATGCACGATACCGAAACGGTCTCGCAGCGGCGAGGTCAACAATCCAGCGCGGGTAGTGGCTCCTACCAGCGTAAATGGCGCCAGATCCAGTTTAATCGACCGCGCCGCCGGTCCCTCGCCAATCATGATGTCGATCTGGTAGTCCTCCATCGCCGGATACAGCACTTCTTCGATCATCGGACTCAGACGATGGATCTCATCGATGAACAGCACATCGCGAGGTTCAAGATTAGTCAACAACGCCGCCAGATCGCCGGGCCGCTCCAGCACCGGCCCTGAAGTTTGCCGCAGGTTGACGCCCATCTCAGTAGCGACAATATGCGCCAACGTGGTCTTACCCAACCCCGGTGGCCCAAACAGCAGGACGTGATCCAGCGCCTCGTGGCGCGCACGCGCCGCGTGAATGAAGATCTCCATCTGTTCACGCATGGCCTGCTGACCAACGTATTCTGCCAAACGTCGGGGACGCACCGCCCGATCGAGGACGGTGTCTTCGCTGCTGGCGGATGGCGCAATCAAGCGATCAGGGGAACTCATGAAAGTAACGGCTATTTCCAGATTCTGGACAAGGAAAGTTTAAGGCCAAACGCTGACAAATGCCGTCTATTTTTCTAGGCGGGTCATGTGATGTTAACGGCGTACGCTGGCTTGTAACGCCAGCCGAATGATGACCTCACTGGTCAATCCATCGGTGTCAAGACTCTGCACCATGCGTGAGGCATCGGGTAGCTTGTAACCCAAGGCCACCAGGGCGCTGATGGCATCATCGGTCGGGCTGGCCTCGGGTGCGGCAACTCGTTCACTTGGCAGAGACCCGATTGCCGGATGTAAACCCAGCTCACCAATCCGATCACGCATCTCAACGATCAATCGTTCGGCGATCTTCTTGCCGACACCCGGCAATCGAGTCAGCGACAGGGTATCGCCTTCGCGCACACAACGCCCGAACGACTCTACACTCATGCCAGACAAAATCAGCAACGCCAACCTTGGGCCGACACCGGTCACCCGAATCAGGTTACGGAACAGACTCCGTTCCGCCAGGTCGGCGAAACCATACAGGGTATGGGCATCCTCGCGCACGACCAAATGCGTGAGCAAGATGGCTTCCGCGCCGATCTCCGGTAGGTTCTGAAAGGTGGTCAGCGACGCCTCCAATTCATAGCCTACCCCATGGGCATCGATCATCAGATAGGGTGGCTGCTTCCAGGCCAGCAGCCCGCGCAGACGTCCGATCATCGCCGCCGCTGGGTCCGTACGGCTACCGCACCCAACCGGTTCAAGGTCTGCCGGGTGTGACCATGACAAATCGCTACGGCCAGTGCATCGGCAGCATCGGCCTGGGGTAATTCTGGCAGGTTCAGCAACAAAGCCACCATACGCTGTACTTGGCATTTATCCGCTGCACCGCTACCGACCACGGCTTGTTTGATGGCGCGCGGCGCATATTCACTGACCGGTAACCCGGCCATCACTGCTGCACACAGAGCTGCGCCCCGCGCCTGACCCAGCCTCAGCGCCGAATCGGCATTGCGATGCATGAAGACTTGTTCCGCTGCAACTTCCATGGGTTGGTATTCGCCAATCACGCCAGTCACACTCTCGAAGATAGTTTTCAAGCGCTCAGGTAATGGTCGGTCGCTGGCCGTCTGGATACAACCGCTAGCGACATGGCATCCGTGTGGTCCCTCTACGTCGACAATACCATAACCGGTGATCCGCGAACCTGGATCGATACCCAATAACCGAACGATGGCCACACTTAGAGTCTTGCCAAGATGTCATCAGGAATATCGGCATTGGAATAGACGTTCTGGGTATCATCCAGGTCTTCCAATAGGTCCAGCAGTTTGATCATGATCTGCGCATCCTCCAAACCCAAGGTGATGTTGGAAGCAGCACGTTGCGTGACCTCGGCACTTTCCGGTTCCAATCCGGCGGCGGTCATCGCTTCTCGCACTGGCTGGAAAGCAGTCGGCGTGGTCAGCACATCCACAGATCCGTCATCATTCGCGACGACATCGTCAGCACCGGCGTCGATCGCTACCTCCATGATTCGGTCCTCATCGCTGCCCACTGGGTAGCTCAACACACCCTGTTCGGCGAATTGAAACGCCACCGAACCACTGGTTCCCAGATTGCCGCCACACTTGCTGAAAGCGTGGCGTACTTCAGCCACCGTGCGATTACGGTTGTCGGTGACCGCATCGACCATCACCGCCACCCCACCCGGACCATAGCCTTCATAGCGAATTTCTTCGTATTCCACGCCTTCCAGAGAACCTGTACCGCGTTTGATCGCCCGCTCGATGGTATCCCTGGGCATGTTGGCAGTCAGCGCCTTGTCCATGGCCAACCGCAAGCGTGGATTCGCCCCTGGGTCGGCGCCACTCATGCGTGCTGCCACGGTGATTTCTCGAATCAGGCGGGTGAACAGCTTGCCGCGTTTGGCATCCTGAGTATTTTTCCGATGCTGAATGTTCGCCCATTTACTATGTCCAGCCATACAAAGCCTCTTGCCTAGCCTGCCTTGGGATGCAGGTGAAAATCATCGATTGAACCACTCAACCTATCTCCCTGTTTCTTGAAAGATGGCGAATTAGGTAAGGGGAGATACGGGCCATCAGTCTACCACCTACCACTTTGCCGTTCGCTTACCCATGACGTGGATGGTGAAACCGGCCGGTAGCAAAGAACGCACAGGCCTGGGTAATCGTGGATGGATCGACCAGCATCTGCATATGCGAGACTGGTAGGCAAATATGATCGGCCATGCCCGGTAGTTGGGTTTCAACCACCGCGATCATGCCATCCGCTGGCGCAGGCATGGCCGGAAATAACAGGCCAATACCTATGTTCAGCGTACCGGCAATCGAGCCAAGCAGATTCGGGGCAGTCCAAGCTGGCGCTCCACCTAGCAACCCCTCTTCCAAAGCCCGCCCGACGAAGACGCCGAGTCCGCTATGATGCATGATCTGCGCTGCATAGCTGCCTTGGTGCGGGGTACCCAGTGTAACTACCCGACCTGGTCGCTGCTTGGGATAGTGATGAAATAGATAGCGCACCACTAGTCCACCCATGCTATGCGCTAGGAAATGCACGGTCGACGACTCCGCCTCCAGCCGTTCCAACAACCGGTGCAGATCTTCGGCATTTTCCGCCGGTGAGCGAGTCATGCTCGGGTAAGAAAAATTCACCGTATGATAGCCGGACTCCTCCAGCCAGTACTCCAACAAACGCATCCACAAACCATGAACATACAAACCGTGCACCAGTACTACCGTTTCGCGCTGGGCCGCCATCATTGACTCCAGGTTACGTTGGGAAAGCAGGCATTCTAGCGGAAATTAGCCATCGTCTGGCTTCATCAGGCTGTAAAAAATTCGCCATCTCTTCCTAAATAATGTCAAAATGAAATTAACTAAGAACTTGGCTCACCACGTTTGCAGTACTGACGTCTTGCCCCGTTAGTTAATCAGAGACACAGAAATATGGGCGTCCAAAACGGTCAAGCGACGTGCCGGACACCGTCGCCGGAGATGAATATGAGCGCATTCACTGCTGAAGTGGCTATCAAAGACCATCGCCTGTCGCCAACGCAGGTGCCACCGACTGTGATCGAGGTTCTGGAAGCGACCGAAAAAACTGTGCTGACCAAACGCATTCGGCGCTTGCTGATCGAGCGGGACGCCACTCTGGTAGCTCATTACTACACCTCTCCCGAGTTACAGGAACTAGCTGACGCGACCGGTGGTTATGTATCGGATTCACTGGACATGGCTCGTTTCGGCACAGAGTGTCCAGCCAATACGTTGGTAGTGGCTGGGGTGCGGTTCATGGGCGAGACCGCCAAAATTCTCAATCCCGAAAAGCGGGTACTGATGCCGGACCTACTGGCGGAGTGTTCGCTGGATCTGGGTTGTCCCGCCGACGAATTCGCTGCTTTCTGCGACCAGCATCCCGACCGAACGGTGGTGGTTTATGCCAACACCAGCGCCGCCGTGAAGGCTCGTTCCGACTGGGTCGTCACCTCGGGAATCGCCTTGGAGCTGGTGCGGCATTTGGCCGAAAAAGGCGAGAGGCTGATCTGGGCGCCGGATCGGCACCTTGGCGCCTATGTGCAACAGCAAACCGGCGCCGATATGCTGCTGTGGAATGGGGCCTGCGTGGTGCATGAGGCGTTCAAGGCCGAAGGTTTACGCCAGCTGCGGGCTGCACATCCCGACGCTCAGGTGCTGGTGCATCCAGAATCGCCGCTAGATGTTATCGCTGAAGCGGACTTAGTGGGCTCAACCACGGCGCTGGTCAAGGCCGTTCAGGAACTGCCGGCGAAGAAGTTTATCGTCGCCACCGATAATGGATTGTTTCACAAAATGAAACTAGCCGCACCGGAAAAAATCCTGCTGGAGGCGCCGATTGCCGGTAAGGGTGCAACCTGTGTCAGTTGCGCACACTGCCCGTGGATGGCGATGAATGGGTTGCGCAATCTGGCGCGGGTGCTGGAAACCGGCGACCATGAGATTCATATCGATGAAGCGGTACGCGAGCGAGCTGCTCTGCCGATTCGCCGACTGCTGAATTTTGCTAAGCAACGCCAACAGGTAGTATTAGGAAACAATGATGCATGATGATGTGGGTTCCAGGCACCCGCTGTCTAGTTCAGGGATGATTTTCGACAGCCGATACCTGTAGCTCGACGTTTATGGTCAAAATAATTCGATATCTTCCTCGTCGCTTCCATTACCACCAGCTGCTTTCTGCCTTTTCTCCTCCATCGCATTAACATAAATGGCCAAGGCTTGCTTGACGCTCTTACCCTCCATCATAGCCTCGAACATCAATCGTTCCTCCTCCATGGTATAGCGGGATTTGATTTTTTCCTGCATGCCTAGCCATTCATAAGGGTTGTAAAGCCGCTTGGCGTCGGAAACTAAATTGGCCAGCGAACCCAAGCTAGAGGTGACATGACTGAGACGCTGAGTCAGCTTGTCGTAGAACTGAAAAGCGACGATGGCCGAATGCATCATCTCGCTGATCGTCGCACAGCTTTCGATCATCGCCGCCTTGGCAGCTGTGTTTTCCACCGTATTCGGTAGTGCGGCGGCAGTCCTCTCAATCATCTTGACCTGCCCGACCATCGAAGTGAAAGAGTTGCTCAGCATCTCCACTGAACCATCACTGTCGCGCATCGAAACTTCAATCTGTGCAACAGCCAGCGCCAACATCAAAAGGGTCTCTCGAATCTGGCTCCAATCCAGGTCAGGATTACGCGCAGTCGAACCTTGCACTTCGATCATGATGTTCTCCTCGGAGTTGTATGGTGGTCGTGAGAAAAACCGGCCTTGGCGAAAAGGACTTTTCAATATGGATTATTGTAGGCTTTCGATCCGATCCTCATGAAGCGAACCGCCATCGCTGGCGCACCGCTTTTGCTCAGCCCATCTTTTCGGGATCTTCCCTTACGACAGACCAAAAAGCATTTTCCACATAAAAATAATTTTAATTCAAATGGATAATACTTTACGATACCAAAAATTTTGATAACATATTGAACGATAATCCATCCGGTTCGTCGTTTGCATATCATCGTATACTTTCCTCACCCCATCCTTATCCAAGGAAGCCGACTATGACGTTTGCCTCACCTATGCGGAGTGATTGATCGATGCATACCTCTTCCCCGGCACAAGGCCTGTATCGACCTGAATTCGAGCGAGACAGTTGCGGTTTTGGCCTGATGGCTCAAATGGACAATGAACCCAGTCACTGGCTGGTTCACACCTCGATCGCTTCCCTGGCCCGCCTGACCCACCGGGGAGCCGTCGCCGCTGATGGCAAATCCGGCGACGGTTGCGGGCTACTGATGCGCAAGCCCGATGCCTTTCTGCGTCGGGTCGCTGCCGAAACCAGTATCGTTCTAGGAGATTGGTATGGGGTGGGCATGGTGTTCCTCAACCGCGACCCGGACTTGGCCGCTTCAGCACGCAGCGATCTTCAGGCGCAGCTCCAACAGGAGGGATTGATTGTTGCCGGTTGGCGCTCGGTTCCGATCAATCCTGATGCCTGCGGCGAGGAATCGCGCAAGACTTTGCCATCTATCGAGCAAATTTTCGTCAACCCACCGATCGGTATGACTGTCGAAGCATTCGAACGCCATCTGTTCATCGCTCGCCGCCGCGCCAATGTACAGATTAGCTCACGTGATCCGGTCTACTACGTACCTTCCCTATCGGGACGAGTGATCAGCTACAAGGGGCTGGTGATGCCAGCCAACCTACCAGTGTTCTATCTCGATCTCAATGATCCGGGCCTGGAATCCTCAATCTGCTTATTCCATCAACGCTTCTCCACCAATACCCTGCCACAGTGGCGGCTAGCGCAGCCATTCCGTTATCTAGCCCATAACGGCGAGATCAATACTATCTGCGGCAACCGCAACTGGACCGAAGCCCGCAGCCATGTCTTCTCCTCGCCACTGCTGCCAGACATGGCCGAAATCCGTCCCCTGGTCAACATGCACGGCTCTGACTCCAGTTCGCTGGATAATATGCTGGAAGTGTTGGTGATGGGTGGCATGGATATCTTCCGCGCCATGCGCTTGTTGATTCCGCCGGCCTGGCAAAATGTCGAACATATGGACCCGGACTTGCGGGCGTTTTACGAGTTCAATTCCATGCATCTGGAACCATGGGACGGCCCCGCCGGTATCGTGTTGACGGATGGCCGTTATGCCGGTTGCGCCCTGGACCGGAATGGTTTGCGCCCAGCTCGCTATGTCATCACTACAGATCGTCATTTGACCATCGCTTCGGAAATCGGTGTCTATGATTACACGCCTGAGCAGGTCGTCGCCAAAGGTCGGATGCGACCCGGCGAGATGCTAGCAGTCGACGTCGAAACCGGCCAGCTATTAATGCCGACCGACATCGATAACGATCTCAAGAACCGCCATCCGTATCGACGCTGGTTACGCGGCAATATCCAGCGATTGCGTTCCCTGTATAAGGATGAACCAGAACCTAGTCCGCTAACCCCAGAGGCGCTGAATACCTATCAAAAGCTGTTCGGCGTGAGCTTCGAAGAACGCGACCAGGTACTCCGGGTGCTGGCCGAAGCCAGTCAGGAAGCGATCGGTTCGATGGGTGACGATACGCCGTTCGCGGTATTATCGGAACGCCCCCGTTCGCTGTATGACTACTTCCGTCAACAGTTCGCCCAAGTTACCAACCCACCGATCGATCCCTTGCGCGAGGCGGTGGTGATGTCGTTGGAAACCTGTCTGGGAGTAGAGTGCAATCTATTCGAGGAAAGCCCTGCTTACGCGCCTCGGTTGACCGCCAACTCGCCTGTGATGACCGAAGGTCGGATGCAGGTACTGCTGGCCAACCCCGACGGTCGCTACCCTCATCGACGAATCGACTTGAATTATCCAGTTGACGAAGGCTTGCAAGCCGCCATCGAGCGGATTAGCGATGAAGCGGTCGCGGCGGCGCGAAGCGGCGCCGTGCTGCTGGTGTTGTCCGATCGCACTATCGCCCCCGACCGACTGCCAATCCATGCCCTGTTGGCGACCGGCGCGATACATCATCGATTAGTCCGCGACGGGTTGCGTTGCGACACCAATCTGATCATCGAAACCGGCACGGCCCGCGATCCGCATCAGATCGCCGTGTTAATCGGCTACGGTGCGACGTTGGTGCATCCCTATCTGGCCTACGACCTGCTGCGCGATTTGTTGCGCACGGGTGAAATCACCGACCGTGACTTCCTTAGCCTGGTCGAAAATTATCGAAAAGGCATCAATAAAGGACTGTACAAGATCATTTCCAAGATGGGGATTTCCACCATCAACAGTTATCGCGGCGCGCAGTTGTTCGAGATCGTCGGACTGCACGATGAAGTGGTGGATCTCTGTTTCAAGGGTACCGTCAGCCGTATCCAGGGCGCGCGCTTTGCCGACCTGGAAGCCGAGCAGCTTGAGTTGTCGCGCCGGGCCTGGAAGCGTCGGCAGGCGATTGACGCCGGCGGTTTGCTGAAATACATCCATGGTGGTGAGTACCACGCCTACAATCCGGATGTGGTGTACGCCTTGCAAAAGGCGGTAAGCAGTGGCGATTATGCCGACTATCAGGCGTATGCCCAATTGGTGAACGAGCGACCGAAGGTCGCGCTACGCGATCTACTTCGATTGAAACCGGCGGGTCAACCGATTCCGCTGGACGAGGTAGAGCCACTGGAAAATATTCTGCCGCGCTTCGATTCCGCCGGGATGTCGTTGGGCGCGTTATCCCCGGAGGCGCATGAGGCGTTGGCCATCGCCATGAACCGGTTGGGTGGGCGCTCCAACTCCGGCGAAGGCGGCGAAGACCCGGTGCGCTACGGCACGGAGAAGATGTCCAAGATCAAGCAGGTCGCTTCGGGGCGATTCGGCGTCACGCCAGCTTATCTGGTCAATGCCGAGGTGTTGCAGATCAAGGTCGCCCAAGGCGCCAAACCTGGCGAAGGTGGACAACTCCCCGGTGACAAGGTGAACGCCACCATCGCCCGGCTACGTTACTCCAAACCCGGCGTAGCGCTGATTTCGCCGCCGCCGCACCACGACATCTACTCTATCGAAGACTTGGCGCAGTTAATCTTTGACCTCAAACAAATCAATCCCCAGGCGCTGGTCTCGGTGAAACTGGTCGCTGAAGCTGGGGTAGGCACCATCGCTGCTGGAGTGGCCAAGGCCTATGCCGATTTAATTACCATCTCCGGCTACGACGGCGGCACCGGCGCTTCGCCGCTGACTTCGGTCAAATACGCCGGCTCACCTTGGGAGCTGGGGCTGAGCGAGACCCATCAGACCTTGCGCATGAATCACCTACGGGACAAGGTGCGCCTACAAACCGATGGCGGGTTAAAAACCGGCCTGGATGTGATCAAGGCCGCTATCCTTGGCGCGGAAAGCTTCGGTTTCGGCACCGCGCCGATGGTGGCGCTGGGTTGCAAGTATCTGCGTATCTGCCACCTCAACAACTGCGCCACCGGAGTCGCCACGCAGAATAATGTCCTGCGGATGAACCATTTTCGAGGGACGGCAGAGAAAGTGATGAACTATTTCCGCTTCATCGCCCAGGAAACGCGGGAGATTATGGCGGAACTCGGCATTCGCAAGTTCGAGGACTTGATCGGCCACACCGAGTTGTTGGATACCCTGCCCGGCGAAACCGATAAACAGGGCAATCTCGATTTATCGCCGCTGTTGTCCGTTGCCGATCTTCTGCTGGAGCATCCACAGTTCTGCGTCGAGCCACGCAATGAACCCTTTGACAAGGGGGAACTGGCGGAGCAGATGGTCGCCGACGCATTGTCGGCGATCGAAGCCAAGACTGGCGGTGAATTCCACTATACGGTCAAAAATATTCACCGCTCCATCGGCGCACGACTATCGGGGGAAATCGCCCGTCGACATGGCAATCTGGGCATGGAGAGCACGCCGATCACGCTGCGGCTGACCGGCACCGCCGGCCAGAGTTTCGGGGTGTGGAATGCAGGCGGTCTGCATCTCTATCTAGAAGGCGACGCCAACGACTACGTGGGCAAGGGCATGGCCGGCGGCAAGCTGGTCATCCACCCACCGCGTCACAGCCAATTTGCCAGCCAGCAGACCCCGATTATCGGCAACACCTGTCTGTATGGCGCCACCGGCGGCCTGTTATATGCAGCGGGGACAGCTGGGGAACGCTTTGCGGTGCGCAACTCCGGAACGCTGGCGATTGTGGAAGGAGTCGGCGATCACGGCTGCGAGTACATGACCGGCGGCGTCGTGGTGGTGCTGGGCGAAACCGGGGTGAATTTCGGCGCTGGCATGACCGGCGGCTTTGCTTTCGTGCTGGACGAACACAATGCTTTCGTGGACCGCTACAACCATGAGCTGATCGACATCCACCGGATTGCCACCGAAAACATGGAGCCGCAGCGCAACTATTTGCTGGAGTTGATCGAGGATTATGTGGCCGAAACCGGCAGCGTCTGGGGCCAGACGATCCTGGATGACTTCCGTTACTACGCCAGCCGATTCTGGCTGATCAAGCCGAAGGCGGCGGATCTCAAGTCACTGGTGGGCGCATTGCGCGAAGCAGCGTAAGCGAATGGTTTTCAGAGCGGTTTCCTGCTCTGAAAACCTGCTATTTTCCCGATCAGTTGGAATATGATAAAAAAATCAGCATTAATCTTCTTCCAATTTTTTAAAAAATAAATATTTTTCAAATAAATGGCAGGATATAGTCAATGTTTTTGAAAAAAAATCTTTTTTAATACCGAAACCCAGCAAATCGAGTTTTCGCCATGTCCCAAGCCAAGCCTTTACTGTTTATTGAAAACCCGCGCCAGGATCCGGACAAGAAGTCGGCTCGCGAGCGTGTTCTTGAGTTCGGAGAAATTTATGGGCAGTTCGACGCCGATTCCGCCGCTGTCCAAGCGGGCCGCTGCCTCCACTGCGGCAATCCTTATTGCGAATGGAAATGTCCAGTTCATAACTACATTCCCAACTGGCTGCAACTGATCGCCGAAGGCAATCTCTTTGAGGCCGCCGAGCTCTCGCACCGCACTAACTCACTGCCGGAAATGTGTGGCCGAGTCTGCCCGCAGGATCGGCTGTGTGAGGGTGATTGCACTCTGAACGCCGGCTTTGGCGCAGTCACCATCGGTTCAATCGAAAAATACATCACGGATGAAGCCTTGAAAGCCGGGTGGCGACCCGATATGTCTCAAGTGACGCCTACGGATAAGCGAGTAGCGATTGTCGGCGCGGGACCTGCCGGACTCGGCTGTGCCGACATTCTGATCCGCAACGGAGTCAAACCAGTGGTGTTCGACCGCTATCCGCAAATCGGTGGTCTGCTCACCTTCGGTATCCCGCCGTTCAAGCTGGAAAAAGCTGTGGTGCAAACCCGCCGAGAGATCATGGAGGAGATGGGCGTGGAATTCGTGCTGAACACTGAAATTGGCCGCGACCTGCCGTTTCAACACCTGCTGGATGAATACGATGCGGTATTTCTCGGTATGGGGACATATACCTACATGAAAGGCGGCTTTCCCGGCGAGGATCTACCGGGTGTCCATGACGCATTGCCTTATCTGGTTTCCAATATCAACCGCTTGTTGGGGCTGGAAAAAACGCCCAGTGAATTCATCGACATGCAGAACCAACGGGTGGTGGTATTGGGCGGCGGCGACACCGCAATGGATTGTAACCGCACTGCCATTCGCCAGGGCGCAACCAGCGTCACCTGCGCCTACCGCCGCGACGAGGTCAATATGCCTGGTTCCCGGCGTGAAGTAGCCAACGCTAAGGAAGAGGGCGTGCGCTTTCTGTGGAATCGCCAGCCGTTGGAAATCGTCGGCAGCGGTCGCGTGGAAGGGGTCAAGGTTTGCGCCACTCGGCTCGGCGCACCTGATGCACGGGGCCGACGTGCGCCGGAAATACTGCCTGGGTCCGAGGAAATTCTGCCTGCTGACCGGGTGATCATCGCTTTTGGCTTCCAGCCCAATCCCGCACCTTGGTTCGGCGAATTTGGCATTGCGGTAGATTTGCGGGGCCGAGTACAGTCTTCGCCTAAAGGTCGGTTCAAGTTCCAGACGCGTAATCCCAAGGTGTTTGCTGGCGGCGATATGGTGCGTGGCTCTGACCTGGTCGTCACTGCGGTTTTCGAGGGTCGTGAAGCAGCAGAGGGGATTCTGGATTATCTGGAAGTCTAACGCGGGAATCGATTCTCTGCCGGCGCCACCTCCCCTTCCCTCCCCTTCTCTCGCAAGGAGAGAGGGTTCTTGGAGAGATTCCAAGAGACCTAATCTCACAGTTTACGGCAAGTTAGCCGATTGAAAAGTTACTGTTCTCTCCTCAGGCGATCCCCCCTATTTCTTCTAACTCATTGAAGAAATATTCTTATTAGCTTCTAAACGATCCACTCATGGACGTTACTCCAGAACCTTGGCACACTTAGTGTGAAATCACCATCAAAATTGGGTAAAAAGCTCGCTTCGCCAAATACCCATACCGGGTTTTAGATATCACACCAAGCCATCATGATTACCAAACTACATAATGATCGCCTGTTGCGAGCACTACGCCGCCAGCCAGTGGATGTCACCCCGGTCTGGCTGATGCGACAAGCAGGTCGCTATCTCCCAGAATACCGCGCCACCCGCGCGCGCGCCGGCAATTTCATGCGCTTGTGCCAAACCCCGGAATTAGCCTGTGAGGTCACGCTGCAACCGCTGGCTCGTTTCCCGCTTGATGCCGCCATTCTATTTTCAGACATCCTGACCGTGCCGGACGCCATGGGCCTGGGTTTGTCGTTTAGTGAGGGCGAAGGACCGCAGTTCGCCCGACCGGTGCGTTCGTCAGCAGATATTGAGCAATTGTCTGTACCTGATCCAGAAGTGGAACTACGCTATGTGATGGATGCTGTACGGTTGATTCGCCAGGAGTTGCACGGTCAAGTGCCACTGATCGGCTTTGCCGGCAGCCCGTGGACGCTGGCGACTTACATGATCGAAGGCGGCTCCAGCAAGGACTACGCCCGAGTAAAGGGGTTGCTGTATGACCAACCGGCGCTATTACACCGCCTGTTGGAAGTCACTACCCAAGCAGTCATTGCCTACCTGAACGCCCAACTGGCTGCCGGTGCGCAGGCATTGATGGTATTCGACACCTGGGGCGGTATTTTGACCCCAAGCGCCTATCGGGAATTTTCGCTAGCTTATTTGGCGTGGATCGTCGCGGATCTGATTCGCGGAACCAGCAATGAACAAGCGCCGGTCATCTTGTTTACCAAGGGAGGTAGTGCTTGGCTGGAAGAGATCGCTGCGACTGGTTGCACAGCGGTGGGCGTCGATTGGACCGTCGATCTCAATGAGGTCCGCCGGCGAATTGGCAGCCAAGTTGCCGTGCAAGGAAATCTCGATCCTGCCGTACTATACGCTGCGCCCGACCAGATTCGCCGGCAAGTTGCTCAGGTGCTGGCGGATTTCGGTTCAGGTCCCGGCCACGTATTTAACCTGGGACATGGCATCCAACCCGGTGTTGACCCGGAACATGCCCGAGTATTGGTGGAGGCCGTGCATGAATTGAGCAGACCCTATCATGCCGGAATTGGAAATTAAGTGGGACCACCCAGTGAATCGCACCATGCCCCTGAAGCCAGCCAGCCCTCGCATCCTGTCCTCCGGGGTCGTCGTGATGCATTGGACTGGCAAGCATTACGACTATTTGCTGCTGCGAGCCTACAATTACTGGGATTTTCCTAAAGGTGTGGTAGAAATCGACGAGTCGCCATTACAAGCGGCTGTTCGTGAAGTGGAAGAAGAAACTACGCTGACGGGATTGCGATTTCGCTGGGGCGATGTCTACCGCGAAACCCACCCTTATAATCAGGGGCGTAAAGTTGCCCGCTACTATATTGCTGAGTCGCCGGGTACCGAGGTGCGGTTGCCATTGAATCCCGAGTTGGGTCGTCCCGAACACAGCGAATTCCGCTGGGTTGACCGCACCGAAGCATGGGGCATGCTGACCCCACGGGTCCGGGCGATTCTGGAATGGACCGACGGCATTATCGCCCGGTCTATGCGACGATTCTAAGCGACTCTAAACAGCCCCAAGGAAAGGCGACACGGTGTCTCTTTTCAGATCCTATACCTTCAACTTCAACTTTTCTTGCACTCGCCTGGAGATCATCCCCGATGTCTCAAACTTACCAAACATTGACCTTTCATCATTTGGAAGCCGGCGCCAGCTATTTTCGCCCGAAGCAGCATTTGCCTGAACATATCACTCCTGACGAACCCGCTTTGTCGGTGATGACCGATCTCAGCTTGGTCACTGCGTATACCATCGAATTAGACACCTCGCTCAACAAGGCGCAGGAAACTATGGTCAAGCGTGGAGTACGCATGCTATTGGTGCGTGACACAGACGGCCATATCGTTGGACTGATTACCAGTCGCGATATCGAAGGGGAAAAGCCAGAGCGCATTTTGGCCAAGGCTGGTGGTCACTGGGAAGACTTATTGGTCGCTGACATCATGACCCTGCAACCGAAGTTGGAAGTCTTGTTGATGGAGGATATCGTGAAGGCGCGGGTCGGCGACATCATCGCCACGCTGCGTCGCGTCAATCGGCAACATGCGATGGTGGTGGACACCCACCCTGCGACAGGCCACTTAGCGGTGCGCGGCATCTTCTCATTGTCGCAAATCGGTCTGCTACTGGGATTGGATATCGACCCAGCGCTCCATGCAACCACCTTCGCCGATCTGGAACACGCCGGCATTGATTATCCCATTGCCGGTGGCGATCTGCTGCCATAGCACGATTTACCATCGCCCTCCGACAAGACAGCATATCGCAATGATCCCGCAATGATCCATACTTACTGTCTACGGAGGGAGCATCCTACCGAAAATCAGCAAAATATTCATGAACGGTCGTAGTGCTTGACCAATTTAAAAGCTAAAAATGATGGGTAGATTGGGCTGAGAAAAAAATCACAACATGTTGAAACTAATAAATTTATTGGGCTTCGCTATGCTCAACATGCACATGTTCCTGACGACTGCTTAGCGGATCGCGGTCCGTCCTCGGCTCAAAGCGCCTGCTCCAGCGTTTCTTTCACAAGGCGAGGAGGAGCATCGCTGGCGATAACCGCCCGCCCCAATTCGCGCAGTAGGATCAGCCGCAACTGACCATCCTTGACCTTTTTATCTACCGCCATCAACCGCAAAAAATCATCGGGTGTTAATCCCGGCGGTGGTTGCAATGGCAAACGGGCTCGTTCCAACAGCCGCCGAACTCGATCCACCTGTTCCCGATACAACCAACCCAATCGCGCCGATAGCTCTGCCGCCAGAATCATTCCCACCGCCACAGCCTCGCCATGCAGCCATTCCCCGTAACCTATTCCCGTTTCGATAGCATGGCCGAAAGTATGACCGAGATTGAGCAAAGCCCGCTCGCCGGTTTCCCGCTCATCGGCAGCGACGACTTCCGCCTTGTTCCGGCAGGAGCATTCGATAGCCTCGCTCAACGCCGCGGCGTCGCGCGCCAGAAGCGCATCCAAGTTGGCTTCCAGCCATTCCAGAAACGGCAGATCACGAATCAACCCATACTTGATCACTTCAGCCAGGCCGGCGCTCAGCTCACGATCTGGCAGGGTAGCTAAGGTATTGGTGTCAGCCAGCACACAAAGCGGTTGATAAAATGCCCCGATCATGTTCTTGCCGAATGGATGATTGACCGCCGTCTTGCCACCGACCGAAGAATCCACCTGAGCCAACAACGTCGTGGGAATCTGCATGAAGTGGACACCGCGCTGGTAGCAAGCAGCAGCGAACCCCGCCAAATCACCGATGACGCCACCACCGAGCGCGATGACCGTACAGTTGCGGTCGAAGCGGTGACTCAGCAGGGCGGTAAAAACCTCGTTGAGCGTATCCAGGGTCTTGTACTGCTCGCCATCGGGTAAGATCACCACTTCATGGCGTCGTCCACCCAAGGCGGCGCGCACCGGCTCCAGATACAACGGAGCGACAGTGGTGTTACTGACGACCAGTGCCTGCTGTCCAGGGATGTGCGAACCCAGCAATTCGGGTCGTGCCAGAAGACCAGGGCCGATGTAGATAGGATAGCGACGATCGCCAAGCTCGACATACAGGGTTTTCATAGGGGGAGTATCTCCTGAACATGGGCAAGAATCCGCTGGACGATGATACGTGGTGCTTGAACATCGCTGGCAACGATCAGATCGGCGACAACCCGATAGAGCGGATCACGCGCGGTAAACAGCGCTGCCAATCGGGCGCCGGGGTCAGCGGTTTGCAATAAGGGTCGGTGGCTGTCATAGCGAGTTCGGCGAAGCTGTTCTTCCACCGAGGCGTACAGGTAAACGACAAAACCGCGTCCAGCTAGACAGCAACGATTGTCAGGATCGAGCACGGCGCCGCCGCCGGTAGCCAGCACGATGTCCCGGCGTTGGGTCAGCTCAGCGATCACCGCTTTCTCACGGAGACGAAATCCAGCCTCGCCTTCCAATTCGAAGATTAGGGGGATATCGGCGCCCGCGCGCTGCTCAATCTCTTGATCGCTATCGAAAAAAGCCCACTTCAGCGCCTGCGCCAATCGACGGCCGATGGTCGTCTTGCCGGCGCCCATCGGGCCAACCAGGAAAATGGAAGAGGTGACTTTATGCATGGTGTCGGAAAACCGGTTTTTCAGCCCCTTTTAGCATACATTGACGAAATTCTCTGTTCGGAATCATGTTTCCGAACCCACTACACTTACGCGCTAACCAGCATACCTAAACCCCTGCATTCAGAGGACCCTCATGAGTACGCCTGACGAACCCCTCAACCACGCCTTGGAAGTGATCCGCGAGCGCTTTCAAGGAACCCAACATGACTTGGCGACTCTGCTTGATGCCTGCGCTACGCACGGTCAACGGGCGGACGAAATGATGGTTACGCTGGATACAATTCGCCAGGAAATCCAGGGAACTTTGAACGATTTAGCGGCTCTACGCAAAGCTGGCAACGCTCACAGCCAGCAAGTCGATGCACTCATAGCGACAGTAGATGCCCTCCGCCACGAACTCCAGGAAACCCAAACCGATCTCGCCACGTTGCGCGAAGCCAATCATACCCATGACCAGCAAACTCATGCACTGACCACAGGGATAACGGCGCTCCGAGAAGAACTCCACACCACCCAGAACGACTTGGCTCGCCTACGCGAAGCAAGCAACGCCTATGGGGAGCGGACCGACCAAACCACAGCGTCGGTGAACACGATGCACCAGCAGATACAAACTGTCCAAGACGACTTGATCGCTCTGCGTGAGACAACCACGGCCCACAGCCAACAGGCCCATGCAGTCGCAGCTACTCTGGACACCTTTCGTCAGGAATTGCAAAGTATTCGGCAAACAAACGCAGAGCTGGAAAAAACTCTCAGGACGCAGTTGTTGAAGCATCGGGAGCAATTGGAGGCCCACACGCGTGAACTAGCGACGCTGACCGCACGCTCGCGAACACAGGCCCAGGAAATCAATGACCACATCGGCGCCCTCACCAATCTTCACAAACAGGAACAATCCCAGCGAGAAAATGCCCTGGCAACCCTGAGCAAGCTCAACGAGCGAGTCAACCACCTCGAACAGCAACTCAACGAAGAACAAGCGCGCAGCGCCGAAGCGCTGCGCGCCGACCGGGAGCAACTCGCGGCGCTGGAAAAATGGCTAGGTGCGCAAGCAGAACAGTTCGGCAAGTTCGATCCGGTTCTTCGCGAACTGCATGGCCAGCTAGTCGCATTACACGAACGACTGACAGCGCTGGAAGCCACCGAATTCGCGCAATTGCTCGACGATCACGAGCAACGTTTCGATGAAATCGAACAGCAGGCTCAGGAGCAATCGCATACCTTGAATGATATCCAGCAAGCTCTGCAACAACTGGCGTTGCAGGCCCCATCCACCGCTCGGCTGCACAAGATCTTGATCGGCGGATTGATCGCTGCCGGCGTCGCTATCGTTGCGCTGCTGATCATCCTCAGTATTGGGTAAAACCCCACCTTGCCGGCGACCTGCGCTGAACACCCGCCACCAGACAAGCAGTGAACATAGCTACTACGAAAGCGGCGCAAAGGCTATACTGAATTTTGCGGTCATCATTCAGTTTCTCTATCCTGAATGGTGGCCATTCTTCATCAAGTAGTTTCACTCACCCTAGCACACTAAGAGGATGCATTCATGGCACAGCTCAAACCCGGCGTGGTTTCCGGCAAAGATTATCTGACCCTGGTTAGCGCCGCCAAAGAAGGCGGTTATGCTCTGCCGGCGGTCAACGTTTCCAGCAGCAGCACTATCAACGCGGTTCTGGAAGCCGCCGCCAAGAATCAATCTGATGTCATCGTTCAACTTTCCAATGGCGGCGCGCAATTTTACGCTGGGCAGGGTATGAAGGACGGATTCAAGGCCAAGGTGCTGGGCGCGGTGGCGGCGGCGATGCATGTTCATCTGTTGGCCGAACACTATGGGGTATGTGTCGTGCTGCACACCGACCATGCCAACAAGGGCCTGATTCCCTGGGTCGAGGCGCTGCTGGATCACGGCGAGGCATACTTCAAGCAGAACGGTAAGCCGCTGTTCAGTTCACACATGCTGGATCTTTCCGAAGACCCGATGGAATTCAATCTTGGCGAATGCGCCCGGATCCTCACGCGCATGGCTCCCTTGAACATGAGCCTGGAAATCGAACTCGGCGTCACCGGCGGCGAAGAAGACGGCATCGGCAGCGAGCTGGAAGAAAGCGCCGACAACTCCCATCTCTACACCCAACCGGAAGATGTGCTGCAAGCCTACGAGCGGCTATCGCCCATCGGCCATTTCTCGGTCGCTGCGTCTTTCGGCAACGTGCATGGCGTCTATAAGCCCGGTAATGTTCAACTGCGCCCAGAGATCCTCAAGAACTCCCAGGCGCTCATCGAAAAAGAGCACAAGACCGCTGGCAAACCGCTCAATCTGGTGTTCCACGGTGGTTCCGGCTCGGAGAAAGAGAAGATCACTGAGGCCGTCAGCTACGGGGTGTTCAAGATGAACATCGACACTGATCTGCAATTCGCCTATTCAGAAGCGATTGGCAAGTTCGTCACCGACAATCCCAAGGCCTTCCTGTATCAGGTCGATCCGGAAACCGACAAGCCGTACAAGAAGTATTATGATCCGCGCAAGTATCTGCGTGCTGCGGAACAGAACATGGTCGCTCGCCTGGATGAAGCTTTCACCGATCTGGGTTCCAAGGGCAAGTCGCTGTGTCTGTAAGCTGACGCAAAGTCCCCAACTCCAACGCCGATCGTCGTCGTCCATGACCATCATCGGCGTTGGTGCGCTACCCAAGGGCGGCGCGACTCAGCTAGGCTCCAAGAGCGAATCCTGTCCACGCATGCTCAATCCAATCGGCTTCGATTGCTTTTTGATCATTTCGAACTTTCTCTTCGCAACCTTCGCGCCTATTCCCAATCACCGGTACCGTTTTCGGCGGCACGGGCAAACCAGCCGATGAAATCAGCAATGCGGTCCAGATCGGCGAGTGGAAAACTTGGCAAACCGGGGCGGCCATACTGGGCCGGATCGAGCGGCGGTTCACACGCAACGGCAATCACCATAGGATCATGCGGAAAGCGTGGTGGTTTATCCACGGCAACAGGCCGCCAGATTTCCAACTTGGGATAAGCCTCGGTTTTCCAGCCCTCCACCAACACCAAATCCACCGCTTGCAGGTGCGTCACCAGTTCGGCCAGCGGCGGTTCCGGCGCCGCGCGCAACTCATGCCACAAGACCCAGCGTCGGCCAGTGGCTAACATCACTTCATGCGCACCAGCTTCGCGATGGCGCCAGGTATCTTTGCCCAGAGCATCCAGATCCATGTCGTGATGGGTATGCTTGAGGGTGGACACACGCAGACCTCGCGCCTGCAACCGAGGAATCAAGGCGACAATCAGCGTGGTCTTGCCGCAACCACTCCAACCACTGATACCAAGAATTTTCATCGGTATCGGCAATGACCTCTCTAACCTCGCGGCGCTGCTACCTGTTTCAACAGATCATCCAGGACTTCATCGACTTGTGTCCCTTCCATCTCATACTCGGCGGCTAGTGTCAACCGGTGGCGCAAGGCTGGTTTGACGATGCTCTTAACGTCATCCGGAGTGACAAAATCACGGTGGTTCAATAAAGCTTGGGCGCGAGCTGTGCGAATCAGGGCCATGCCGCCGCGCGGTCCAGCGCCAATAGCAAAACCGGGCGTCTTACGGGTCGCCACCACGAATCGCACCACATAATCCAGCACAGCATCGCCCACATGCAACCGGGCAGCGATTCGTTGCAGATTCAACACGGCTTCGAGATCCGCCACAGCCCGCACCCGCGACAGATCCAGTTTATCGCCAACCTGGCCGCCAGTCACCGATCGCAGCAATGCAGTTTCTTCTTCAATGGAAGGATAATCGATCTGAATTTTTAGCAAAAATCGGTCCAGTTGCGCTTCCGGCAAGGGATAGGTGCCTTCATGTTCGACCGGGTTCTGGGTCGCCAAGGTCATGAACGGCGGCGGTAGCGGAAATGACTGACCCTCGATAGTGACCTGCCCTTCCTGCATCACCTCCAGGAGCGCCGCCTGGGTCTTAGCCGGAGCACGGTTGATTTCATCGGCCAATAGGAAATGGCAGAACACCGGTCCCCGGCGGATTTCAAATCGCTCTTCTCGCAGGTTGTATAAGGCATGGCCGGTCACATCGCTGGGCATCAGGTCAGCGGTAAACTGGATGCGGGCGAAGCAGGCATCGACGCAGGCCGCTAGCGCCCGTACCAGCAGGGTCTTGCCCAGCCCTGGCACCCCTTCGATCAAGGCATGACCAGCGGCGCTCAGGGCCATCAGCACTTGGTCGACCACCGCTTGCTGACCGATCAGTGCTTGGCCAACTTCGTCGCGCAGTGTTTGCAGGAAATCTCCAGCCCATTGCAATTCAGCGCTGGAAGGCGGGTTTGCGGCAATCGAAGAAAAGGATTCGTTCATCGAGGACGGCTAAGACGTTGCAGGGTTTGCAGGGTATGGATCAGAGCGTGTTCAGTCAACGGCTGGTCGGAATTCGCCAACGGGGCAATGTCGAGCGACAGGCCAGGTTGGCGGCGCTCCCTCTGGTGCAAGGCATAGTGTCGAGCCGCTTGCAGCAGCATCGGCCCGGCGCCATGTCGCCACAGAAAATGCGAGCTGGCTTGCAGATGCTCCGCCAACCGGCGCTGTTCGCCAGAACGAGGAACTCGCAGCGGCCCCAACCGCCGGCTGTAGCTCCACAGCGCCGCCAGCAAGGTCAGCATCATGCCCAGCAGCGGCATCCAGGCATGTCGCCAGAGCAATTGCCACAGCGACGGGGTCAGCATCCGGTATTGCAACCAGATCTCGCCACCGGGACGGCTATCTGGCTGGAGTAACGCCCATAGGAAATCGGCATGGTCATGCTCAATCAATCGAGCATTGGTAAATAGGCTAAGATCCGTCAGCAACGTGACCCGTCCTTCACCCCAACGGAGGGACTGCCAGAAAGCGTCATGCAATCGTAGGTCGGAACGGAACCGAACCTGCAATGGCGGCATCGTCTCGTTCAGCGTGACCTGGATAGGATCGCTGATCGCTTCCCCAACGCGATGGCTGCGCATTGCAAGCCGATTGAGCAGATGGTCGAGTCCCTGGCCTGGTTCGTAGGCGTGTTGCACGCCGACCAGCAAATGCCCGCCGGTGTGGACCCAAGCCAGCAACTGCTGGCTTTCAATCTCGCTCAAGGCATAACTGGGGATGACGATGAGCAGGGTATCGGCGGGGTCTAGCAAATGGGGCAGCTCATCGAGCCGACGCACACTGTGAACCGTGCGGCCCAGCCGAGTCAACAATCGGTCGGCGCTATAGAGCGGATTGCGTTGTGCGATTTCAGCATAGCCAGTATAGATTTCTTCGCGACGCTGAACCAGATTCTGGCTCAGCCACCACCATACGCCACTGCCGATGCTGAGCAGCGCCAGCAAAATGAGCCCTATCCGCCCAAGCCGATGGCGGATCATGTGAGCAACTCCCCGGTTATGGCGAAATGCCGGGACCATTCCACACACAGGCGGCGGGCGTCCGCTGCATCCGGCAAGCGGTGGGCGTAGGCGGCTGCCTGCCAGGCGCGGACCAAGCGGCGGAGAAAGCCGAGCAGGTCGGAATCGGCCAGTTGCGCAGCGGCCAGCCGCAGGCATTCCTCTTCGGTGGTGCTCTTGCGCACTGGAAGACCGTGTTGAGTCGCTAGCCCAGCTAGGCTACCTCGATACAGCAAACGCAATGCCTCACGCGGCTGGCCGTCGCTCCACAAGCGCCAAGCGGTGTCGCCCAATCCAGCCTCCGGCGGAACGATCATCGCATCGTGACCCGGCATCGGTAAAACTGGGAAGAGGCCGCTACGGCGGCGAACGCGTTTCGGCAAACCAGGCGCTCGACGCCATAACCACCCACCGGCCATGGTGATGAAGATGCCTAGAGCAACCCACAGCAATCCCTCGACCGTCGCTGCAAACCACTGAGCCTGACGGGGATCGCGTGACGAGCGCTCAGGTCGCTCAGCGGGCCGCGCATCCCGCCACCGCCAACGTTTCTGTCTTTCACAGACTTGTAATTCGGGTTCCTTCAGCGTTTCGGCCAGCGCCTGTTTGACTGAGCTGCTGGCCTGGGCCAGTTCAGCCGCGCGTTCGCGCCGCTGTACGCAGAATAGATTGATCGGCGCTGCCTCCGCCTCTGGCGGGGGAGTATTGGCGAGGGGAACGCCGGCAGCGGCGAACCCGATGACTGGAACCGTCAGCAACCCCGAACCAAGCGCCAACCCGAGGCACAGCGCCGCCACGCCTCCCAATGGCGCCAACCGCGCCGCCAACTTCCGGAAACTGAGCTCCAGATCCCAAGCTTCGAGCCAGGCGCGGCGATTGAGATATAGGGTAAAACCGGCGGCGACATAGTATGGTTCGACTAGACTCAGCCCACAGAAACCCACGACATTCAGCCAAAGCTGTCCCCACGCATCGTGGTCGTCGAACAAATCGAAGAGCTCCAGCGCCACGAAATCGGGAATCAGCAACCACACCAGGGCTATCAGCGCGAAGTCCATCGCAATTTCTAGGTGCAGGCAGACAACGGTCAACCACACCGCCGATCCGCGGCCTGGATGCCCTAAATCGCGCAAGCGCTGACGACGCGCCTTGCCTGTCAGTGCTTCCAATTGACTTACTGGCAGGCTAAAAGAGCGAGCGGAATCCAGGCGACGCCAAGTCAGTGCGGCCAGCGCTTGCCGATGCAACAACAATTCCGGCAACTTGCGCCAGAAAAGGCAGCGCTTTGGCGAATCGCCAAACAAGGCTTGACTCAAGATATACAGCGGCGGACGATCCAGCAGCGGTTTCAACCACCACATCAGCCATGGCACCACTGGCCAGTTTTCCCAACATAGCAGATGCAGCAACACGAACAGTGGTAAGGCCACGGCAAACCAAGCAGCGTAGATCGGGCCAAGCCATTGCCGAACCATCACTACGCCCAGATCGGTCGCTTCCCAGGCGTTGCGTCGGCGCAGCTCAGCCGTGATGGTTTCAAGAGGCACGACGGCCCGCCAGCGTGAGGTAAAGAATGATCACCAGCCAGCCCAGCGCACCGACCGTGTACTTGATTTCCGCCGGGATTGCCCGGTTGGAAGACCAGAAGGCCTCGATAAACGCTGCCAGCACCAGGAGCGTAACCACACCGAGGATCAACCGCACGCCGCCCACGGCGGCCTGTCGTAAGGATTCTACCCGGCTCCACGGGCCCGGCGCCGCGACCGCCCACCCCAATTTCAACCCGGCGACGCCGGCCAGCACGATGCCGGTCAGTTCAAAAGCACCATGCCCCGCAATAAAGGTGTAGAAGGTCTCGATCAGGCCCCGAGCGGTGAGATAGCCCGACACTGCACCGATGAACATTCCATTCAGCAACAACATGAAGGCCACGCCGATCCCCAACAGCACCCCACCGGCAAAGGTACGAAAGCCCAGGCCGACGTTGTTGTGGATGTAGTAGCCGAACATCGCCAGATCCGTCGAGGCATTGCGATCGTTGGCAATCCGCTCAGGCGCATACATCGCTTCGAGATCCGCGACCGATTCCGGCGATAACAGACTATAAATCAGTTCCGGAGCCTGGTAGACCGCCCAACCCATGCTCAACAGCGGCAGGTAAAACAACACCGTACATAACCAGAACAGTTTGGCGTCGGCGCGCACCCGGCGCGGAAAATCGCCGGTGAGAAACTCCAGGACTACCGACCAACGCCGTTGCGGAGCACGGTAAATCTGCTGATAGGCGCGCAATGCCAATTGATTCAGTCGCGTCAGCAGGGAGTCGCTGTAGCGCCGACTGCGAGCGATGGCCAATTGCTGGCAGAGTTGGCGGTAAGCCGCAGGTAATGCGGCAACCGATAGCAGGGGCGCTACAAGCGCATTCTTGGATGTAGTCTGGCGTTCCAGATCATCCAATCGGGCAGCAAAAGCCTGCCAACCGGCAGTGTAGCGATCCTCGAAGGGGCGTTGTCTCATGTCTCCTCCCCGGCTAGCCAGCGGGCATAAGCGCACAACCGCTCGACGCCCACCACGCCATATAGGCTGGTTTGACAGGCTAACAAATCCGCCAATTCCGCCTGTCGCTCTGGATGAAGGGTCGCGCTGCGTTCAGCGAAATCAATCAAGAGTTGCTGTTCAGCGGCATAGAGTGGGAAAGGCGGTGGCAGTGCTGGTCCGGGCGGCAATTTCGGCGCAGCGGCGGGCGGATCACGGTAAATGACCACCGTGCCAGCGGCCAAATCACCCAAGCGCTGGAAGCGCCGATTACACACCATCGCGACCAGGCCGCAACCATAAAGCAAGGGTAGGAAATCGACTGCCCGCAGCAGGTTACGGATCAGCGCCGCTGGCCAGTCCACCGGAGTGCCATTGACATGGACGACCTTCAATCCCAGAGTCCTTTTACCGGGCGTGGCACCACTAGCATAGACTTCGAACAGCACCGGATAAAGCCATTCCGCCAGAAACAGGATGATCAGCCACAGCCCCAATCCACCGGCGCCCAGCATCGCCAGCACTATGAATAAACCCCACAGCGCGCCATAGCGGATCAAGCTATCTACACTCCAGGCCAATACTCGCGCCACGGGTCCCGCTACCCGCAGGCTCAGTTCGATACCTTCAGGGATTTCGATGTGGCAAAGGGTATCCAGAGGCAGTGGCGAAACGGATAAAGTCATCGGTCTTGGAAATATTGGCAACAGTTTTATGCAGCATGGCACGGATCAGGTACTTAGAAAAGCAACCGCTGGTTGGAAGAAGCAGACGCGTTGCGTTGCGACCAGGCGCAACGACTTCTAGAATACAGATGAATCGACATTGGAAAATAATATGCATGATTCTAGCCCCTACCAACCTCCTCGTAGCCCTATCACATCCACTGCATCGGAGCCGTTTGCTGAAATCAAGCTTTTCTCGACTCAAGGCCGGCTGGGTCGGGTGCGTTACATCGGTTACTTAGTGGGTCTCATAGTATTGATTTTTCTGTCAGCAGGTTTGATAGCCAGCGTGAATTCGTTTTCCCGTCTGCAAGAAGGCGGCGGCGATGGCGATCTGGTCCACATACTGGGTAGCGGTGCACTGATCGCACTCTGGATAGTGACGATAGTCGTATCGATCCTGTTAATCATTCAACGCTTGCACGATTTCAACGCGAGTAGCTGGTGGTCGTTGCTGGTATTGGTACCGCTTGCCAACCTAGTATTATATCTGATCCTGCTGATCATGCCCGGCACTCAAGGCGCTAACCGTTTCGGCAACCCACCGCCACCCAATACCTTGGGTGTCATCCTGCTAGCCCTGATCCTGCCGTTGATCACCGTCACTGGCATCATCGCCGCTATCGCCATTCCCGCCTATATGGATTACGCCGCACACACCCAGCAAACGGCTCCCAACCGCTTACCGTTGCAAACAAAATGAGCGTTACCATCAATCTCGGTCAAGCCATTCATGCACTGTCGGATGTCCTCGACCTGGTCGGCGTGGACGAGGTGTTCCACGGTAAGCGGGTCGGGTTCATGGCGCTTCAATGCGGTCGCGACTTAGACCTCAGCGATCTGGCACTGGAAAATCTGTTCCACGTTGGGCTGCTGCATGACTGCGGCGTATCATCCACGCATGCGCATCGCTGCTTGATCAACGAAATGGATGGGGAAGGTGTCGAGTTTCACTGCCGCAAAGGCAGTGAACTGCTCGGCCAGTTTCCACCATTAGCCCATCTGCAAACGATCGTCCGCTATCACCATACCCACTGGGATGTATTCCCTACTCTCGATGTTTCCCAAGATACCGCTCGGTTGGCGAATTTGATCTATCTGGTCGATCGGGTCGACGCCTTGGCCGTCCCACACTACGAGAGCGATCTTTTGCTGGCTCGACACACGATTCGCGATACGGTTTGGCGATTGAGCGGCTCCTACTTCGCGCCAAATCTGGTGACCCTGTTCATGGATTTGTCCGATAACGAAGCTTTCTGGCTGAGTTTGGAGCCTCGCCATTTGATTCGCTTCATTTACGAACGAGAGCGGGAATCGCAACTGGTGCCGATCACCTTCCCGGAACTGAGGCAATTGGCGCTGCTTTTTGCGCGGATCGTGGATGCCAAGAGTCCTTATACCATGGAGCACTCCCTGGGTACGGCGCGTCTGGCGCGATTCCTGGCGGAACGGGCCGGATTGGCCATCGAAACCTGCGAGAAGATCGAAGTCGCCGGATTGCTGCACGATCTGGGCAAACTGCAAGTACCCGACGAGATTCTGGATAAGCCGGGCGCGCTGACCCGCGAGGAACGAGCGATGATCCAGCGCCACAGTTTCGAAACCTACCAAATCCTGCGTGGCATCACGGGTCTGGAAGATATCACGCTTTGGGCCGCTTATCATCATGAGACACTGGATGGGCACGGCTATCCATTCCACCGCCGCGGTGCGGAGTTGACCCTTGAGGTACGAATCATCGCTGTATCCGACGTATTCCAGGCGCTGGCCCAACGACGCCCTTACCGCAAGCCACTGTCTCCTCAAGAAATTCTGGAGATGTTGCGCAGCTTCGTGCATCAGAATCATCTGGATGGTGAAGTGGTGGATCTGGTGGAGCAGCATTTGCAGGTCAGTTGGGAGACAGCGACCGGTCTGGAGCCGCCTAGCATGGAAAATTCACAGGACCGGTGAGAAAGAGACAAATCACCCTTGACGTTTTGGCAAAAAGGCGGCTTTTTCCAGTGAAGCAACCGCCACTGATCGCGATGACTCAAGCCATGCTGTTTGGTGGGCTGCTGCTCAGCTTCGTGCAGCCATTTTCCAAGACGTTCGCCGCTGCTGTCGATGAGGTCGAAAGCTTCTTGGATTTGAGTTTCGAAGAACTCTCGCAAGTAGTCATTACCTCAGCGTCCCGCAAGGCGCAAACGCTGGCAGATACGGCTGCGGCTGTGTTCGTCATCAGTGCCGACGATATTCGCCGCAGCGGCGCGACCAATCTTCCCGAAGCGCTACGCCTCGCGCCCGGCGTGCAGGTCGCCGCCCTGGGCAACAACAAATGGGCAATCTCTATCCGGGGCTTTGCGGACCGTTATTCCAACAAACTCCTGGTGCTGATGGATGGACGCACACTCTACTCGTCCATGCTCTCCGGGGTGTTTTGGGAAGCGCAGAATATCCCACTGGAGAATATCGAACACATTGAAGTCATTCGCGGCCCCGCACCATTGTGGGGCGCCAATGCCGTCAATGGCGTCATCAATATCATCACCAAATCGACTGAAGAGACGCTGGGAGGGCAAGCGGTTGTCGCTACAGGCACGGAATTGCGCGCCGAAGGCTTCGTGCGTCAGGGCTGGAAGATCAACGATGACACTGCTATGCGCGTGTACGCCAAGGCGCAAGATTACGGCTCCTCCCAAATGGTTGCGGGAGGTCAGAATGCAGACGACTGGCAGAATGAACGTGCTGGGTTCCGTCTGGAACACGCTCAAGGCATGGATCAATGGTTGGTCGAAGGTGAGGTCTACCATAACCAGGCTGGCGACCGCATTCTCCTACCCCTCCCCACAGGTCTTAATGCGCTCAAGAACTTCGATCAAAGGATGCACGCTGGGTACTTGCTGTCCCGCTGGAAACGCCAAATCAGCGCTACGGATGAGTATAGCCTACAGGCGTATTTCGAACACCAAAGCCTCGAACATGTCTGGCTCACTCAGGACACGGATACCCTGGATATGGAGTTTCAACAACAACTTGCTATCGGTGATACGCAGGACATCATCTGGGGGTTAGGCTATCGACACACTCGCGATGACATCACCGGCTCCGTCTATTTGACGATTAATCCCGCCCAGCGCACCAGCCGTCTATTCAGCGCCTATTTTCAGGATGAAATCACCTTAATTCCCAATCGCTGGCATTTGACGCTGGGCAGCCGCTTCGAGCATAACGATTACACCGGTTTCGAAGTCCAACCTAACCTGCGGTTATTGTGGATGCCCGATCCGCGCAACCGTATCTGGGCAGCAGTCTCCCGGGTGGTGCGCACCCCATCACGCGGAGAATCGGATGGCCGGGCCTGGCTCATCAACACACCTGTCGGGGCTTTGGGGAAACCTCTGCCACCCTTGATCGATCCCAACCGGCCGGTCGCTATCATTTGGCAAGGCAATCCTGACTTACAAGCTGAAAAAATGATCGGCCTGGACATCGGATGGCGACACCAGTGGCCATCGGCGTTGAATCTGGATCTAGCGGGCTTTTACTACAATTACGACGAACTGCGAAATTTCTCTGCCGGGGCACTCGATTTTTCGAACCCACCCTTGCTGACCTTGCCCTTTCTGGGAGGAAACACGGGCAGCGCAAAAATTCACGGTCTGGAACTAACCGCCAATTGGCAGCCTTTTGCCGATTGGCGCTTACAGGCCAGCTACAGCTACAGTCGGGTCCGCTGGCCTAATCATATCGGTGGCGGCGGCATCCCACCGATCCACCAGTTTTCGCTACTCTCGTCGTGGACGTTTCATCCTGCTTGGCGAGGAGACGCCTGGCTGCGTCATGTCAGCGAAATCGAGGATCCTACCATCCCCGCCTATACCAGCCTGGATATACAACTGGCCTGGAAAATCCAGCGTGATCTGGAAATCTCGCTGGTTGGGCAAAATCTCCTTGAGCAAACCCACCTCGAATATGCCTCTGAACAATTTCTCCGATCGATACCCACTGAAATCGAACGAGGCATCTACCTGAAGTTGAATGCTCAGTTTTAGGCGAGCCCTATCAATGAACCTCTTGCATGAGGCGCTAGGATGGAAAATCGCGTTTATCCTGACGGCAGTGTTCCTGTTCCAAGCCACCAGCGTCTACGCCGACTCAACTGCGGAACACGGCGTCAAAATAGGTTTTGTCTACAATTTCGCCAAATTCATCGAGTGGCCCAGCCGTGTCTTTGCCACTGTCGCTGCCCCATTACGGCTCTGTGTTCTAGGCGAAGCACCACTCAATGGCAAGCTGCGCCTGCTCTCCCAGCGCCAGGCCCAGGGACGCAGCATCGACGTTACGATCAATCCCCCAGCGCGGGATTGGAGAAGCTGTCACATGCTGTACCTTGGCGCCGACGAAACATCGCAACTCAAGGCGGTCCAGCGCATTTTGGATCAAGCTCCAGTGCTGACGATCAGCGATATACCGAATTTCGCTCATCAGGGCGGTATAATCGAACTGTACATCGAAAATGATCGAGTACAGTTCGCCATCAATCTGACCACTGCGCGGCGCGCCGGCTTAAAATTGAACGCCCAGATGCTGCGCATGGCAAAAATTGTGGAGTAATCGATTGAGCATGGCGAACTTACGCGATTGGCCGTTGCACCGAAAGTTCATTCTGATTCTGATGCTAACAGCAGGGATCGCCTTAATCATGGCTTGGGTCATCTTCGCCGTCGGCGCCGCTATCAAGCTCCAACAAGATCTACATACCCAACTGGCAACTCTGGCGCGGATGACCGCTGTCAACAGCCAAGCTGCTGTGGCCTTCAACGATGAGCGCAGCGCAGAAGCCAATTTGGAAGCCCTACGGGTCGCGCCGGATGTCGTGTTTGTCTGCATTACCCACCCCGATGGCTCGCCGTTCGCCCGGTACAGCATCCCGCCGATCGACACCGATGAACCCTGCAACTCCACGCTGCACAGGCATTTCAGCACGTTCAATGGAATCCGTTGGATTCACCTCGATGAACCAATCATCGTGGATGGCGAACAGCTCGGCAACCTACATTTGCTGGCGGATATCAGCGATTCCTGGTGGATTCTAGGTCTGTATCTACTCGGTATGGCGGGTTTGGTGCTGGTCGCCCTGGCCATGGCCGCCTGGGTGGGTTTGCACTTCCGGCATTACCTGACCGACCCGATCCTGGCGTTGGCGCACACGGCCATGCGCATTGCCCAGGATAAAGACTACACGCTGCGGGTGCCAAAAATCAGCCATGACGAGGTCGGGCAACTGATCGACAACTTCAATGATATGTTGACGCAGATTCAGGCTCGTGATGAACAACTAGCGCACCACCGTGAACAACTGGAAGAGGAGGTGGAAATTCGCACAGCGGAACTCAAGCAGGCCAAGGAAACGGCGGAGGCTGCCAGCCTGACCAAATCCCAGTTTCTCGCCACCATGAGCCACGAAATCCGCACCCCGATGAACGGGGTGCTGGGCATGAACGAATTATTGCTGGACACACGGCTGACCACGACTCAGCGGCGCTACGTGGATATGGTGCGCCATTCAGGAGAAGCGCTGCTGGTCATCATCAACGACATCCTGGATTTTTCCAAGATCGAAGCAGGGCATCTGGAGCTAGAGGATATCGATTTTGACCCTCGTCAAGTAGTGGAAACGGTCGGTGAAATGTTGGCTGAGCGCGCGCACAACAAGGGCTTGGAGCTCATCTGTCGCGTGGCGCCAGAAGTGCCCGCCGCCGTGCGTGGCGATCCCAATCGATTTCAACAGGTGTTGGTCAATTTAGTGGGCAACGCCATCAAATTCACCGAACAGGGTGAAGTGGTGGTCAATCTGGAGTGCGTACCCAGCGACGCCATCGACCAAGTGCTGCTACGCAGCACGGTGCGCGATACCGGCATTGGCATCGATCCAGCCATGCAGTCTCGCTTGTTCAAGGTCTTTTCCCAAGCGGACAGCTCGCATACCCGGCGGTTTGGCGGAACGGGCCTGGGGCTGGCGATCACCAAACAGCTGGTCGAGGCCATGGGTGGAACGATCGGCGTGGACAGCAGCCCCGGTCAGGGTTCAACCTTTGATTTCACCGCCAGGCTGGCGCGGTCGGAGCGGATCTTCACCCAACCGAAGCTACCGGCGCTCCCCCAAGGTTTACGCGTGCTGGTGGTGGACGATCATCCCCTCAACCGCGAGATTTTGTGTCATCAACTGACGAATTGGAAGTTACGCAGCGACAGCGCACGCAACGGGACCGAAGCGCTCGTCAAATTGCGCAACGCCTGTCGATCTGGTCTCCACTACGACGTAGCGCTGCTGGACATGGCTATGCCGGACATGACCGGCTTCGATCTAGCCCGCGCCATCAAGGCGGACCCTGTGATCGCGGCCACTCGCTTGATCTTGCTTTCTTCACTGACGCTGGGCGAGACAAACGACCTGCGTCAGGCCGGCATCACCCAAGCACTCAACAAGCCGGTGCGTCGCCAGTTGCTATACCAAAGTCTGGCCGCGACCATGCTGGGCGCCCTACCAGAGAGCCCATCGGCCCGGCAAGTCGCAAACACAACACCGCATTGCTCGGCGCACATCCTGCTAGCGGAAGACAATCCGATCAACCAGCAATTGATGCTGATCATGTTGCAGAAACTGGGTTGCCAAACCGAGGTCGTGGAAAACGGTCAGTTGGCGCTGCAAACCCTGAAGGAAAGCAGTTTCGACCTGGCGCTAATGGATTGCCAAATGCCCGAAATGGACGGTTTTGAAGCGACTCACCGATGGCGGGTGCAAGAACAGGCGATGGGCCACCGCCGGCTTCCGATCATCGCTGTCACCGCCAACGCGCTAGAGGGCGATCGGGAAGCCTGTCTGGCTAGCGGCATGGATGATTTTCTGGCCAAACCATTCACCCGTCCAGCGTTGTTGGAAATATTGCAGCGCTGGGCGCCGGCGACCTTCGACACCGTTGCGCCGATGGCGGAATCTCCCCTCTGGGCATCGCCCGATCCACCTCCGGAATCCACCGAGGCCATCATCGATTTAGCGACACTGGAGACGATTCACGCCTTGCAAGCACCGAACAAGGCGAGTTTTTTGGCCGAGCTGATCGAAATCTATCTGAAGAATGGCTGGCAATTGATCGGCACCGTCGAAACTGCCTGCACCGCTGAGGATCAGGATAAGCTATTCCGTTCCGCCCACACGCTGAAATCGAGCAGCGCAACCCTGGGTGCTCTCCGCTTCGCCACGCACTGTCAAGAGATCGAGACTGCCGCTCGCACCGGCCAGATCGAACAGGCGATCGACTTGAGCAACGGGTTGCGGGCGACCTTCAAAGCCGTGGAAACCGCGCTGCGCGCAATACTGGCGGAGACCGCTAACGAGACCGCCAATGAATGATTCCCTGCAGTGTTTTCGTACTGCTCCTCAAGGTCAATGCATTCTTCAGGCGGCTTCCAGTTGGCCATGAGGATTGCAGTCGTCGCCGAAAAACCGGCGGTTGCCCGCGATATCGCCAAGGTATTGGGCGCTCGCCAGCGTGGTGCGGGCTTTCTGCACGGCAATGGCTATGTAGTGACCTGGGCGATCGGCCACCTGGTGCGATTGGCTGAACCGCATGAAATCAATCCCAACTGGAAACACTGGCGGCGCGAAGGGTTGCCGATGCTGCCGGAACGCTGGCCGTTGATCGTGGGCGACCGCACGCGCGAGCAGTTCGAGACGGTTCGGCGGATTCTCAACGATGCAGCCATCGACCAGATCGTATGCGCCACCGACGCCGGCCGTGAAGGCGAGCTGATTTTTCGCTACCTCTACGAAGCCGCCGATTGCCGCAAACCGATTCGCCGCTTGTGGATTTCCTCGCTGACCCCGGACGCGATTCGTCAAGGCTTCCAGAAGCTGCGCGATGGTGGCGAGTTCGAACCACTGGCCGCCGCCGCTCGGGGCCGCAGTCGGGCGGACTGGCTGGTAGGGATGAATCTGTCGCGCGCCTATACCTTAGCTTGTGGGAGCCATGGCGGCGAAGCGTTGTCGGTCGGTCGGGTACAGACGCCAACTCTGGCGATGGTGGTGGAGCGGGATTTGGCGATTCGCGCCTTTGTCCCTGAAGATTACCGGGAGGTCGTAGCGACGTTCACACCGCCGGAACCTCCACCACCACTGGCCGGAGCGCAGCCAGACATCGGGCGTGAACACTACCAGGGCGTCTGGTTTCGTGGCGAACGCCCGGAATCCAAAGCCAAACGCCTGCCGGCGGATGGCCAGGAAGCGCAACGGATCGCTGCCCGCGCCAAGGCTGGCCAGGCCATCATCGAATCCCGCCATGCGGAAACCCGCCGCGCTGCGCCGCCATTGTTATACGATCTGACGGAATTGCAGCGTCACGCTAACCGATTGTACGGCTTCAGCGCTCAAACCACCCTGGATATCGCCCAGAAATTGTATGAACAGCACAAGCTGATCAGCTACCCACGCACCGACAGCCGACACCTCTCGACATCGGTGGCAGGGACGCTGGGCGCTGTCGTCGCGGCGATCGAAGAGCCCTACCGGGATCGACTGGCGCCGGGCGCGGGTCAGCGTCCATTAAGTAACCGCTTCGTCGATGACGACAAGATCACCGATCATCATGCGATCATTCCCACGCCGACGCCCGCCCGAACGCTAGCGGTCGATGAGCGTAAAATTTATGACCTGATCTGCCGTCGACTGCTGATGGCTTGGCACGCTGATCACCTCTGGGCCATCACCACGCTGATCACCGCTATTCAGTCCCCTTCCCCTGCTAGTGAATTGGGAGGAGAGGAAGAGATGATCGTCGACCGATATCACAGCAGCGGTACGTCTATCGAGCAGTTAGGCTGGAAAATTCTGGAGGTAGGCACGAATGAAGCGACGGGAAAAACCGGCGGCAAGCGCAAGCCATTCAAAATGGCCACCGCTGAAGCTGCGAAGGCCGCTGAGGAGAGCGTCGAACAAAGCCTGCCGTCA
This sequence comes from Gammaproteobacteria bacterium, assembly GCA_024235035.1. Taxonomy (GTDB): domain Bacteria; phylum Pseudomonadota; class Gammaproteobacteria; order Competibacterales; family Competibacteraceae; genus UBA2383. The sequence goes on along the minus strand of JACKNE010000010.1, from coordinate 66,446 downwards.
GGTTTAGTGGCTGGCCAGTCATGCCAGGTGCTGGAGGCGCGCGTCGTCGCCAAACAGACCCGGCCACCACCGCGTCTTACCGAAGCGACGCTATTGACGGCGATGGAGACTGCCGGGCGGCAATTAGAGGACAAGGAGCTCTCAGCGGCACTGAAGGAACATGGGCTGGGCACGCCCGCCACGCGCGCCGATATCATCGAAACCTTGCTCAAACGCCAATACCTGACCCGTGATGGCAAAGCCTTGCACGCCACTGAGCGTGGTATTCATCTGATCGAGACCGTGCAGACGCCGATCAAGAGTCCGGCGATGACCGGTGAATGGGAAGCACGTTTAAAGCGCATTCAACGCGGCGAAGGCGATTTAGCCGGCTTCATGGCCGATATCACGAGTTTCGTGACCCGCGCAGTGGCGCTGACGCTGAGTGTGGCACCCCCCCTCTTGCCAACCGGCCTCTCTGCCATGCAGAGACTGGAAACTACCGATCCCGATCGGGAGTCGCCGCCGCAACGCCAACCGACACCGGTGGGTCATCTGCTCGATCTCTTGCAGAACGCCTTTCGTCTGCCTGCTTTCCGGCCTTATCAGGAGCAAGTCTGCCGAACGGTGACCGAAGGTCAGGATGTGCTATTGGTGATGCCGACCGGAGCCGGCAAATCGTTATGCTTTCAACTACCAGGCATCGCCCGGGCCGGAACCACGCTGGTGGTGTCGCCACTCATCGCGCTGATGGAAGATCAAGTCGCCAAACTAAGCGAACTAGGCTTGCGCGCCGAACGCATTCACTCCGGGCGGGAGCGAATCCTTTCGCGCCAAGTGTGTATCGAGTATCTGCACGGAACCCTGGATTATCTGTTCATCGCTCCGGAACGGCTACGTATTCCCGGTTTTCCTGAAATGCTGGCCAAGCGCAAACCGGTATTGATCGCGATCGATGAAGCGCATTGCATCTCGCAATGGGGGCATGATTTCCGCCCGGATTACCGCATGCTGGGCAGCTATCTGCCCCTGTTGCGACCGGCCCCGATCATCGCCCTGACCGCGACGGCGACCGTGCTGGTACAGGATGATATCGTCGCCCAACTCGGTATGCGCGCAGCAAAACGCTATATTCATGGCTTCCGCCGGCCTAATCTGGCGGTCGAAACCGTGGAGACGCGCAAGCCGGAGCGGCATGAAACCGTGCGGCGGATTCTGACCGATCCGAGCCGCCGCCCCGCCATCGTCTATGCGCCCACCCGCAAGGAGACCGAGACGCTGGCGCTGGAACTCAGCGCAGATTACCCAACCGCCGCTTATCACGCCGGCATGGACCCACCGGAGCGCGAGCGCGTGCAAGGGCTGTTCAGCGCCAGCCGCTTGCAGGTGATCGTCGCCACGATTGCGTTTGGCATGGGCATCGACAAGCCGGATATTCGCACGGTGATTCATACCGCTCTGCCGGGCAGCGTTGAAGGTTATTACCAGGAAATCGGGCGGGCGGGACGCGATGGTCAACCGGCTCGGGCGCTTCTGCTGTATTCCTACGCCGATTTAAGGACTCATGAATTTTTTCATCGGCGCGGCTATCCGGAACTCAATCAGTTGGCGCGGGTTTTTTTCGCCCTGAACACCGATCCACAGCCCAGGGTGGTGGTGCGAGATTGGCTGAGCATGGACCCAGAGGTGTTCGAAACCGGAGTGGAAAAACTGTTGGTGCATGGCGGCGCCCGACGGGACATAGAGGGCAATCTCTATCGTGGCGAGGACGGCTGGCAAGACTCCTACCAGCAGCAGAGTGCACACAAGCTGCTGGAACCCCGACAAATGCTGGAGTTCGCCGATAAAGCGACCGGTTGCCGAATGGTGCGACTAGTACGCCACTTCGGCGACCAGGATGACGATCAACCTTGCGGCGTTTGTGATATCTGCGCACCGCAGGCAGCCACTGCCCGGCACACCCGCCGGCCGAATCGCATCGAAAGCCAGTGGACTTTGCAGATCCTGGAGGGATTGCGTTGGCGCGAAGGGCAAACGCCTCGCCAGTTGTGCGAACGGCTGACAGAAGGGCAAAGCGATCGACGAGCATTCGAGCGATTACTGGAGGCGATGTCCGGAACCGGACTGATCGAATTACGGGATGACGCCTTTACCAAGGACGGTAAGGTGATCGCTTTCCGGCGGGCCTATCTCACCGAAATGGGACAAAAGGCTGGCGTCGGCGCGCTAGAAAGGATGTGGCTGACCGAAGAAGCGACCGGGAAGATCACTGGCTCTATGCTAAGGCGAAAGCGCAGTGTCAGGCGAGGACGGTAATATCGTCACTCGCTAGATATCGATTCTTGTGCTTATTCGACCCGGAGAAAGAAGAGGTCGAAAGCTTGCATCATTCAAGTGGGTAGGGAAAGCGTCCTAATCAGATCGACCCTGGCGGCAGTGGCGGACCGGAGCCGGCTCCGTGGCCATACCATGGGTCGTAGGGTATCGCGTAAGTCTCGCCTTCATATTCGATCACTCCCCAACCCATCCAGCCTTCGATATCCATTTTAGGAATCTTGACTCGCCGTTGCTCGATTCGATCCATTTCGATCGCGAATTGAGCCCCATAGGCGTGATGGACAAACATATGGCCGATGTCTTTCCAGCCGAGCCGAATTGCTTCCGGATCACTGTCCAGTCCGTCCGCTTTCAGATCTCCCCAATGAACTAACTCGTGAAGGATGATGGATTCGACGATCAAAGTAGCTCTTTGCACGAGAGCAAGCCAATGATCTTGTTTACCAACCTTAAAGGCACTGGCATTGATCCATGAATTTATAATGTTTTCATGTTGTTGAACAATCACTTGATTGATATGAATTTCGTCGCCAGCACGATACTGTCCGAAAACTCCAGGGGGAAGTTGCGACACGCAAAGCACTGGATCTGATCCCGGCTTCAGGATTTCGCGGGCTTTTTCTTCATTGAACTGTCCAAATTTCTTGAAAGCATTGAATTTTCGTTTATCGTTCACGACTTTGGGAAGATCGTGGCGAACGACGCCAGCCAATCTCGGGTAGGCGAGCGCTGTGTAAAGCTGAACCATTGTTGCCACCTCTCAAACGCAATGGTTAATCGGCTACAGTCAGTCGATAGCCTCGTTCCTGACCAACTATATCTCTTAAGGTATCACCTCACCTTCATCAGCAGCCTGAGCCAATCCTAACTCTCAATAGATATAAGCCTTTAGTAGGATGAATCATTTTGGCCAAAACATCAAAACCACGAAACTGACGCCACGTGCTCTTGGCACATTGACCCAGCTTAAAACATCTTGAGCCAGCATAACTAACCAGACAACGCCCGTGCCAGTATATCGAACACCCGCTTGTCCGCAGACTGCGCGACATTGAAGCGGAGGAAGCCGCTTGCGCTCAGCGATTGGCTGAAGGCATTGCCGGGGGCTAGCACCATGCCCTCTTTTAAGCAGAAGCGAGCGATGTCCGCCGCATCGACGCCTACAGGCAATTGGCACCAGAGGAACATGCCCGCCTGCGGGACGATCCAGGGTCTGACGCCTATCGCATCCAGACGAGCAATGGTCCTACTCCTCGCCTCGGCCAGCTTTAGGCGTACACCTTCCATGTGTTTGCGATAGCCACTGTCGGTCAATGCGGCCAGCAGGACAGCGGCAGCCAGTTGTCCGCCGCCAAAGCTGGTTGCGATCCTGAGATCGGTCAGACTGTCGATCCAGTCGGCGCGTGCGGCGATGTAGCCGCATCGCAGCGAGGCCGAGAGAGTCTTGGAAAAGCTGCCGATGTGAATCACGCACGAGAGGCCATCGAAGGCCGCCAGCCTCGGCGCCGAGGTAATCTCGAAGTCTGCGAAGATGTCGTCTTCGACGATGACGAGATTCGTATCATCGACCAACTTTAGCAACCGGTGCGCAGTGACCGAAGAAAGTGTTGCCCCTGTGGGATTGTGGATGCCGGAATTAGTGATGTAGATCCGTGGGGAATGCTCCTGCAAGGCAGCTTCAAACGCCGCGATATCTGGCCCGCTTGGGGTGAATGGAACGCCTACCGCTTTCGCACGATGCGCTCGCAGTAAAGCGTGGAAATTAAAGTAGCAGGGATCGTCCACCAGTACGGTGTCTCCCGGTTCCAGAAGGAAGCGACAAATCAGATCGATGGCTTGGGTACCAGACTCGGTCAGCAAGACCTGTTCAGGCGACACTTCGATGTCCGCAGCGGCCATGCGCCGGGCAAGCACCTGGCGCAGCGTCGGCAGACCCAACGGGGTAGCGTAGTCTGTGAGCACGGCTGCATCGGCTCGCGCAGCTGCGCGTAGCGCCCGGCGCATGCCCTCCTCATACATCCACGAGGCAGGCAGCCAGCCACAACCGGGTTTGAGCAATGTCGTACCGGCCTCCAGCGATTGGCGCGAAATCCAAAGGGGATCGACCTCCCGATCGAGCCGTGGCTCGATTTGCGAGAGGGTCAAGGGTGCAATGGGTCCGGAAACGTAGAACCCCGAACCTCGCCGCGCACAGATGACCTGTTCGGCAGCCAGTCGCTCATAGGCTTCCACCACGGTGGACACCGAAAACCCCATCGCCTTAGCTTGCGCACGCACGGAAGGCAAGCGCGTACCTGGAGGACAGGCGCGAGATACGATCCTCGATCGGATCGCCGCCATGACCACATCAATACGTGTTTCGTGTCGCATCGCCCGTGACACCTCCGACCAATTGTACTGCGTTCTATTACATAACAGTTACTTGTAATTATATTGGATTGTGCATGGCCGATACGACGCGCCCGTGATGAACTGCGAGGTGATCTGAACAGGGGATAACGATGGATAGGACAGCAAGCGGGTGGGTCAACGGTTTTATAGGCGTTGTAATCTTCGCGGGTTCACTGCCCGCCACACGCGCAGCCGTCATGGATTTCGATCCAGTATTCCTCACATGCGCCAGAGCCACCATCGCCGCGTTATTAGGGCTGATCTTGCTGCTGGCGCTTCGGCAACGGCGCCCGATGCGAACAGAAATACCGTCGCTCACCATCGTGGTATTGGGTGTCGTCATCGGCTTTCCTTTGCTGACGGCCCTGGCGCTGCGGCAGGTGTCCTCTGCACACTCGATCGTCTTCGTGGGCTTGTTGCCGTTATGCACCGCGATCTTTGGCGTGATTCGTGGGAGCGAACGGCCTCGGCCAGCTTTTTGGTTGTTCTCCCTGCTGGGAAGTGCATTCGTCGCGGGCTACGCCGCCCGTGGAGGTATCGAAACATCGCTGATAGGCGACTTGTTGATGCTGGCCGCCATCGTCGTATGCGGCCTAGGGTACGCGGAAGGCGCTCGCCTGTCGCGCCACCTTGGCGACTGGCAGGTCATCAGTTGGGCGCTGGCGCTGGCGTTGCCCGTCATGCTCCCATTAGCCCTGTTCACAAGGCCCACATCGCTTGAGCATGTAAGTGTGTCGGCGTGGTTCGGCCTCGCCTACGTTTCTCTATTCAGCATGCTGATCGGTTTCATATTCTGGTATCGCGGCTTGGCTCAAGGCGGCATCGCCGCAGTCAGCCAGTTACAGTTGCTCCAACCATTCTTTGGTCTCGGGCTGGCGGCATCGCTTCTCCACGAGACAGTGAGTGGAAGCATGCTGATTGCAACATTGGGAGCTGTCTTTTGCGTGGCCGGCGCAAAGCAGTTCGCCACCTGATCAGAGCCCCGCATCATCCGTCATTCGGACACCAAGACCTTGTCCGCGCTAGCGGGCGCCGATAGCCCTGGCCTTTCACCGTGCGCCGACCGATATACTCAGCTAGCAGTTCTTGTAATACCGTTTCTGAATAGAATCGAGTTTTTAGATCGTTGGGCAACGCTGCGCTTTTGCCCAACCTACGGCTGCCAGGCACCCGCTCTCAACAGCTCCGTAACGGATTCACTCCCGCCTCTAGACCCGGCAGATCAACCACAGTACCTTTATTCATGTGACGTACCCTTTTCGGTTGCTTGTTCGTTTCGTCATTTACAATCAACCTGATACGCTGCCCTTTTTCAACACCTCCAAACACCGGATTCGAACATAACTCAAGTCATTATCGTTCGGGTCACAACTCGTCGTTTGCTCGAAAATCGATCCTGCGAGATCCAGTACGCATCAGCTCCCGGTCGACTGCTATTGACTCACTTAACCACTTAACAGGAAGATAGCTCTATGCTGAGTTTGCCGAATGAATTTCAGCCCGCCATTCTGCCACCGGCAGCAGTCGAACAGCCTGTCTGGTGGTTCGTATTTGCCAATGGCCAGTTGCTGGTGCGATCCGTGGACGAAAAACCAGAACTACCGCTGGCCTCGGGATGGCCATTCGCCAAATGGCCACCGGTCCGACGGCTGTATCTAGGAACGTTGCACGGCCGGCCTTGTCATGCCGCCGAAGTCACAACAACACCGCCACCAGGCTGGGCTTTCGAGAACCTGCGTAGCCTGTGGGCGCAATTAGATGAAGCTTTGCTCGGCGTCGCTGGACACGCTCTACAACTGATTGAGTGGGATCGTAATCACCAATTTTGCGGCCAGTGCGGGACGCCCACCGAGCGCCGCGCCGAAGAACGCGCCCGGCACTGCCCGGCTTGTCAATTGACCGCTTATCCGCGACTATCTCCGGTAGTCATGGTTCGAGTCACGCATGAGGACCGGATTCTGTTGGCGCGCGCGCCGCGCTTTGCGTCTGGAGTTTACAGCGTGCTGGCCGGATTCGTGGAGGCGGGCGAGACGTTGGAACAAACCATTCACCGCGAAGTCGCCGAAGAGGTCGGGATCAAGGTGTCCAATTTGCGCTATTTCGCCAGCCAGTCCTGGCCGTTTCCGCATTCGTTGATGATGGCCTTCACCGCGGATTACGCCGGCGGTCAGCTACAGGTCGATGGGCGGGAAATCCTGGATGCCCGCTGGTTTGCCTCCGATGAGATGCCAGGCTTGCCCAGTCCCATGAGCATGGCCTGGCGGTTGATCCAGGATTACTTGACAAACCACCATTGATGCCTCTCGGTGTTGGCCGGTGAGGATGCAAGGGTGAATACCGTCATGCCAAGACTGACCTGGGAGACGAGAGATGTTCCAACAATCTGGCTTACCCAACAGCTCGACCGCCCAGCCCAATCGGCAGGATGGGTCGAAAACTCGCTTCATAACGCTATGGCTGCGCTGCGTAAAAGGGAGTAAATCGACGACCGCTGAAACCATCCACGATCGGTTGCTCCATCTCTACGGAGAAGCTCATCGCCATTATCATACTCTGGATCACATCCAACACTGCTTACAGGAATTCGACCAAGCGGCGACCCGTATGGACGACCCCCATGCGGTGGAGATTGCACTCTGGTTCCACGACGCCATCTACGAGCCTGGGGCGAAAGACAATGAGCAACGCAGCGCCGAACTATTCCAAAAATATTCAAATTCCAGTGGATGTACAGATATGCTTTTTCAGCGGCGGATTCACGATTTAATCATGGTCACGACCCACCGCGAACAACCTAGCCAACCAGATGAGCAGTTCATCGTCGATATCGATCTATCCAGCTTCGGATTACCCTGGGATCGATTCGAACAGGATGGGCAACGGATTCGTGCGGAATGCGCCGGTTTGAGTGATGACGAGTATTATCCAGGCCATGTACGGTTCTTGCAGGCCTTATGGGAGCGTCCAACTTTCTTTTTCACCGATTTCTTCCAGAAACGCTACGAACAAACCGCACGTGAGAATATCGCACGGCTCATCACGAGCCTGCATCTGCGTGGTTATTACTGAGTCCGATTATTCCGTCCGAGGGGATCAGGGGAGATGAAACTGAAACTGAGCAACCTGGCGTCCATGCTAGGCGCCCCATCGGCATCGCAGCAACAAGAGCCAGCAACCGTACTGTTCGCGGATATCAGTGGCAGTACTCGTTTGTTTGAAAAATATGGTGATTTACGCGCCCGGCAAATCGAAACCCGCGTGTTGGACTTGCTTGCATCACGGACCGTGGCTCATCAAGGCATGGTGATCAAAACGATTGGCGATGAGATCATGAGCCGCTTTCCCAGTGCTGAAAGCAGTGTGTTGGCCTCTTGCGAGATGCAGCAAGGCGTCAAAGATGACCCGATATTAGCCGACCTGGGCATTGCGATCCGGATCGGTCTGCACCACGGACCGGTGCTGGTCGAGAAAGGCGATGTATTCGGCGACGCTGTGAACATCGCTGCCCGGATGGTGGCGTTGGCCAAAGCCGATCAAATCATTACGACCCGAGAGACCGTGGGTAGCCTGTCGCCCGATCTTCAGCAAATGACTCGCGGCCTTGGCCGATCTTGGGTGCGCGGCAAACAGGACGAGATGGAAATCATCGAGGTGATTTGGTACGAATCGACCAGCCTGACCCAGCTGTCCGATGAAGAAACCCAGAAGATACTGCGTAACAAGCTTTACGCGCGATTGATTCTGAACTATCGCGGCCGGCAAATCGAGCTGATGCCTTCTGCCCAGCCTTTTAATATCGGTCGCGGACCCAAAAGCGATCTGGTCGTGGACCGCGAACTGGTGTCCCGCAGCCACGCCATCGTGGAATCCCGGCAGGGCCGATTCATCCTGGTGGATCACAGCACCAATGGAACCTATTTGATGCTGGAAAATGGATCGCGCTTTTTTGTACGCCGCGAAGAAGTCACCCTGCACGACCGGGGGATCATCTGCCTGGGACAAGCCGTTTTTGAGCAAAACCCCGACATCATTCAATTCGAATGCCGATATGCGGCTTGACCCGCAAGCTGTCTGGCTACCTGCCGTTAGGGGCGCTAGCGGCTCACAATAACGGCGACAGCAAGCGGGCCGTTGCCTCACCCAGGCGCTGACCAAACGTCGCTCGCCGACCAGGTTTGACGTAGCGGCTGGCGTGACGCAAATCAGCGGCGAAACTGTGGGTCAGATGCCTAGCCAGGCCCGCGTCATAAAGCACCGCCATGACCTCGAAATTCAATGCCAAGCTCCGATTATCGAAATTGGCGCTGCCCACAGCGGCGATCTCCCCATCGACCACCATCAGCTTGGCATGCAGCATCGGTGGACCATATTCATGGATGGTAACGCCCGCACTGGCCAATTCATCGTAATAACTACGGGCCGCAGCGGTTACCAGCCGAGAGTCGCTGTGCTTGGGCGCCAACACTTGAACATCGACTCCACGTAGCGCCGCGGTGACCAATGCCATAGTCAAAGCCTCGCTGGGCACGAAATAAGGAGTGGCCAACAGCAGTTGCCTTTGTGCGCCAGCGATGGCGGCGAAATACAACTTGGCGATCGCGTGGCGATGATTGTCCGGGCCGGATTCGACGATCTGCAACCAATGACCCGTTGTTTCAGCAAAGCGCGGAAAAAACTCGTCTGCAAAGGGTGCTTGATCGGTAGCGAAATACCAGTCTTCCAGGAAAATGAATTGCAATCGATGCACCGGTTCGCCTTCGATGCGCAGATGCGTGTCGCGCCAAGCATCATGACGACGATGGGTCTGGCTGTGCTCATCGCCGACATTGATACCTCCGGTAAAACCCACCTGACCGTCACAGACGACTATCTTGCGGTGAGTACGGAAATTGACCTGTTTCAGACGCAACCGACGTAAGCCAATAGGATTGAACCAAGCGACCTCAGCTCCAGCATCCTGCAAGGGCTGTAAGAAGCGGTGGTCGGTGCGGTCAGAACCGATGGCGTCCAACAGCAGGCGCACCTCGACGCCGGCGCGGGCTTTTTCGACCAGCAGATCACGCAGCCGGGTGCCGACCCGATCCGGTCGCCAGGTATAGTATTCAAGGTGAATATGATGGCTGGCGGCGGCGATGGCGGTCTCGATCGACCGGTAACAAACATCGCCGGTTTCCAACACGATCACGCGGACTGCCGATAAAGGAGCGCCTTGACCCACCCGAACCTGCATCAGCGCGATCTGCCTTGCAAGTCCCACATCCGGGAAATTTTCTGGGATAGCGTGATCGGAGCGCAGATCACGGGTGGATTGGATCAAACGTTCGCGAGCACGATCATAACGTCGTCGCCGCCGATGCAATCGACGTGGCCCGAACAGTAGATAAACCAGGAACCCAAAGTACGGCATGAACAGCAGGGCCAGCAACCAAGCTAAGGTCGCCACTGGCGAATGGCGCTCCAGAATCAATCCGACCGCAACCAAAGCGATCCACGCCAACCAAGCTAAGGAAAGCAGAGCAATCAGGTGATCGGTCATGCAATGACGAATAATTTAGCATGTAGGGCATCAAGATGTTGGGTTGCAGCCTACGGCCTAACCAACCTAACCTACCATTCATCCAAGAACGCTCTATCGGTGCATTTCCCACTGCCAAGCGTGCGCGATGATCGTCGCCAAATCCGCATAACGCGGCTTCCAACCTAGTTCCGCATGCGCACGCTGGGAATCGGCTACCAGCCGGGCTGGATCGCCAAGCCGGCGCTCGCCGTATTGCGCCGGGATATCACGTCCGGTCACGGTACGGGCGATCTCGAGAACTTCCTGGACGGAGAAACCGGCACCGCTACCGAGATTGTACGCAATGCTGCCTCTTCCATCCCACAATCGTTGCAAAGCCAACAGATGCGCCTCGCACAGGTCACTAACGTGAATGTAGTCGCGGATACAGGTGCCATCCGGGGTATCGTAATCGTTGCCAAACACGGTGATGTATGGCCGACGACCACTGGCGACTTGCAGCACCAGAGGGACCAAGTGTGTTTCTGGATCATGGCGTTCGCCCAGCTTTCCCTCGGGATCGGCCCCAGCAACGTTAAAGTAGCGGAGACACACCGATTTCAAACCATAGGCCGTGTCGTAATCCTCCAGCATCTGCTCGACCATCCACTTGCTGCGACCGTAAGGATTAATCGGTTGCTTGGGGTGCTCTTCGTCGATCGGGATGCGCACCGGCTCACCGAAAATCGCGGCGGCGGACGAGAAGATGAAGCAGCGCACGCGCCGCGCGACCATCACATCCAGCAGGTTCTGGGCCTTGAACACATTATTGCGATAATACTTGGCCGGCTCACGCACCGACTCACCAACCTGGATGTGGGAAGCAAGATGGATTACCCCGTCGAAACTGGTTTCCCGACATAAATCATCCAAAGCATCGCGCTCGAACAGATCACCCAGCACAAAGCGCGCGCCTTGCACGGCATCGCGGTAACCTGTCGATAGGTTGTCCAGCACGGTGACGTCGAACCCGCGCTGGCACAGCAGTTTAACCATATGAGAACCGATATAACCCGCCCCACCGACCACAAGCACGTGCATGACTCCTCCCTCACTGTCAGTATTACCGCTTAAACCGATCTTGAGCGCCGCTGAGCATAAAACCATCGGCAGAATCAAGGCCATTTCCAACCTGTCACTGTTGTTGAGTGAAACCCGATAGATAATTATCCAGCAATGAACCGGCCACCTCCTGAATCGACCAGCCTCCAACGGCTTCCAGCTTCTGGTCGAAACCGAGAATACAAACGCCATGAATCCCGCTCCATAGCGCGCGGGCGGCCAAGGCGATCTCTTCCGGTCCCCGCCAAGGACAAAGCAGGGTCAATTGCTGCTGCACCAATTCAAACATCCGCGCCACTTTTTCCGCGAAGGAATCGGGCACAGTCTCCCCTTTTGGCAGTCGATGCTGATAAACAGCCAACCAGTGATGCGTTTGGGTCAAGGCAAAGGCGATATAAGCCTGGGCTAAGGCCCGGATCGCCAGAGCGGCTGGCGGCCGGTCGGCGATGGCGGCGGCCAGCATGGCGTATAAGCGGTCGAGCGTTCTTTCGTTCATCTGGACGATCAGATCGTCGATGTTATTAAAGACCATGTACAGACTGCCGACCGTGTAGCCGATACGGTTGACGACCTTACGCGCGCTCAAACCGGTCAGACCATGCGCCGCGACCAGATCTTCAGCCGCTTGCAGCGCAATTTCCCGCAATTCTTCACGCGTGTGTGCGTTGCGTCTACCCATGAAACGAGTTCTCTATGGTATGCCCTGTCGCTAGACACGATGGCGCCGCCAGAAACCGCCCGGATGCGGATAAAAAACCCGCAGATCCGCACGGGCTTGCGCTTCCTGCACAGCCTGGCGGATCAAAGCGATGTTCAGCTGGGCGCGTTGTTTGAGAATATCCATTTTGATTTTAGCCAGTTCATCGGGACTCGCTAGTAGTTCCCGCTCAATGGACGCGCGCTGCCGAGCGTATTGCTGGCGTAGATCGGCGATAGCAACCGGATTGACGCCTTGCTGAGGATCGTAGCGAAATTGAGTTTCCAAAGCCTGACGCCAAGCCAATAGCGCACTCGCACGCTGGCGACCGAGTCGTTGGCCGAAGCCTGGCACAGCACGAAGCGCCTCGGCGGTGATATCGGCAGCGGTCTCGATCCCGTAGGATTCCAAGGCAATCCGGTCAGTGGCGCGAATACCAGGAATCTGCGCGGCATCGATAAAATGATTTTCCAGCAAAGCCTGGAGTTGAACCTGGCGCTGATCCGTTTCCAATCGCTGCAAATCCCACTGTAATGCCTCCGGCAACTGGCGATAACGCTCGTAAAGCGCGCGCGCAGTGTGCAGAGCAGTCATGAAAGGCTGTTCGCTGGCGCGTTGTTGCCAAGCGGCCTGGAGATCGACCAGTTCCTGACTGGCGGCTACCAGAGCCATCCGACGCCGCTGGTATTCGCGCCGGATTGCGCCATCTCGCAGTAGCGACCAAAAGATCGCCGCTAACGGTAGCCATAACCAACTCAGTTGAGGATGGAGCAAAATGGCCGCCAAAGCCACACCGACGATCGTCATCGTCTTTAAATAGTGACGACTTCGCGCGCGCTGCAAGGTTTCCGGCAACGGTGTCGGCGTGATCGATGCGAGCGGCTCAGGGCAAGGCATCGCCTCGATACTAGGCGGTGTGACCGCCAAAATGCAGCTCCAGGCGCGGTCAAGATCGAAATCAGGATGAGGTGAGGGCGTACTGACCGGCGGTGGTTTCGAAGTCGCGAAGAAAGCAGCACCGCTGGTTTGTTCCAATTCACACCACGGGCAGGCCGGCAGCGACCGGGGATACTTGTGCAACGCATTCCACCCACAGGATCGCAATTCCCGACTCAATCGTTCCAAAGCCTGCAACCACTCTTGGGGTTTAGGGCGGCCTTGCCCGACGGTCAGCGGCACAAAGGCGCGCTCGAACAGAGCGGCGATAGGACGGGGCAGCACGGTGAAGGGCAAGGTATGTGGCGGCGATTCCATCAGCCAGACCGCAGCGTGGGGACCGAAAGCAAACCGATATTCCTTGATGGCCCGCTCGATCGGCATATCGCCTCGACCCCGATAACGACCCGCAAAGGGATGGCGACCCATGAACAGAAGATGGAAGCAGAGCAACGCCAAGCCGAACGCATCATGGTCAGGGTGACGGCGCAGACCATGAAACGGCCGACCTTGCAACTCCGGCGCGGTGAATTGTGGAACGCCGACATCACAGGCAAACCATCGGTCGCCGGCGGTAATTTGGAAAGAGTCACAATCGATCAATTTGACCAGCGCCTGAGCTGAAACGACCACGTTACCTGGATTGACATCACCGATGACATGACCCCGGGCATGAACCGCTTCGAAAGCGCTCGCCAGATTACGCGCCGTATGCACCAGGAATGACCAGTCAGCATGGGGAAAAGCGCGTTTGCGATGAGACGGGCCGTACAGGCTGTGAATTTCCTGATAACCATGGACCCGAGGCATGACGAAGCCTTGCACCGGACCTTGTGGTTTGGCGCGCAGCACGTCCACTGGCCAAGCGGCGATATCCAGTAAGGCGGGATGAACTTGGCGAGCCATGCTCTCCAGTTTAAGCGCTTTATCAGGATGAGCCAGCTGGCGATAAACCTTGGCGACAAAGCCAGGCCGACCCGCAATTTCATGGACGGCGCCTTCACCACCCCGCCCTAGCACCGGCCCCAGCTCGACCTGATGACCGGCGCTGCTATACAGCTTCGTCATCGACACCGTCTCGAAGCTCGGACGCGCCTGGCCATTCGGCCTGGGTCGGCGTTGCCGGAGCACTCTCCAGCGCAATCCAGCGGCTAGCCAGAATCAGCGTCTTGTCATCGTGAGTACGTCGATTGACCGCCGGGCTGTCCAAAAACTGCTCCAGCGCGTGGGTCAGCGCCGCTGGGCAGCCGCTTTCAGGATAAGCGCGTAGACTCTGGAATAGTGGGCGGAAGAATGGCTCATGGGCCTGTTGACTTTGGTAATGCAGCGCGAGCGATTGCAGCCCATCGGTCAGCAGAGCAACTTCGTTAATGGGTTCTGCAAATACCTTGCACTCTAGACGGCTTGCCGCATTCGCATCGGTAACGAACCAGGTTTCGTTGGGATATTGACCCGCTTGCGGCCAAAAGACCGGTTGGTAGCCAGACCCGTCGCCAATGACGATGACGCCGTCGCCGATCTGTAAGAATAGCGCCCGATCGGTCGCCACGATGGCGCCCAGTAGAGTGCAGGCGAATTCTCGAAGGGGTCGCTCAGCATCGGTTGCCTGCTGCGCCAGGCTGGTTTGGAGGCGGTGGAGCCAGGGCCTAGCGGCGCTGGGCCGCCAATCCTCATCGGTCGCTTGAGCTAGCCAGGCCGCACATTCGATCAGCAAGGTTTGACACGCTTGTTCCGCTCCAGCGCGTGACTGGGCGGCGCTACCAGCGCCGTCGGCGGCGACCAGCACCAATGCCGAGCGACCGTCCGGCATGGGCGCGAGCCGGACGGCGCAGGCATCCTGACATTCGGCGCCGCTGGTCCGATGGGCGACACCGGCGACACTGGCCTGGACCGTGCGCCAACCCCCATCAAGATTCACACCGAGGCCCAACCGTCGGGAGAAGTCGGGTTACTCAACGGCACCTCGGCGCCCGGCACCGACCGTGACACCGAACGCATCGAGTTGGATAGCCATTGAAACATTTCCCGGAAGCGCAGGCCTTTCAACCGCAATGGCTGGCGCAAGGAGATTTGCTGCAGGATATCCAGATTGGCTCCTTCGACACCGACGGCGAAAAAAGCGAAGGCCCGGCTTTCCTCGCCTTTGCGCACCTCGCTGGCAGCGTCTTTCCAATCGTCGGTGGGGCTGCCGTCAGTGATCAAGAACACCCAGGGTCGGAAGAAAGGGATCCCATTTTCGCGGTATAACGCTTTGCGTCGATCGAGCAACTCCAGCCCGCGCCGGATGGCCACCCCCATCGGCGTATCCTTTTGCGCGGTCAGTTCCGGGGGAATGAAATGCTCAACGGTCTGGAACTCGTTGACGACTTCGACCGGGCCAAAGCTGACGATGGCGATTTCAACCCGCTTGGCAGCCAGACTGTCAGCGAGTAGTTCTTCCTTGAACATGGCCAATCCTTGATTGAGTTCGGCAATCGGTTGACCGTTCATCGACCAGGAATTGTCCAACAGTAACACACAGGGGCAACGCGGTTCCGGGTTGTCGGCAAATTCGGCGACACTGAAATCGATACCGAATGGCGTCTGTCGGGAAAGTTCGGGTTCATGCATTCGATGGGTGCTCCTAGCGTATCGCTTCGGATGAAGAGAGCGCTTTTAACGTGGAATGACTAGCTTGCCCGTTGCCGACCTGGAATGCACGATCAGCGTAACGCGATTGGACGAATGGTATCTCGACTGGATGAAGACTTCAGTCACCTCGCCAATAAATCCACCATCCGGCCAGTAGCAACCCACCGCCGGCCAGCCAAGCATGCGACTGTAGTAAGAGTACTCCGCCGAGAATGCAAGCAGCGACGACGATCGCGCCACGCAGCCCAGCCAGCGGCGGTTGAGCCGAAAACGAGGTAGTGGAGGATTCCAGCCGATGGCCGGATTGCACCAGCAACTCCGGTAGCCGACCGGCCAAATCCAGCAATTCCGGGCCATTGCGCCACAGTTCTCGCCTCAGTCGCGTCAACCGGAACTGCTCGCGGAAAATGCGACCGATGTGGACCCGCGAGACCGCGACCACATCCAAATTAGGATCGACCATCCGCCCAACGCCTTCAAAGGTCACCAGCGCCTTGACCATCAGCACCAAGTCAACCCGGAAATACATACGGTGGCGACCACCGAGGCGCATCGACTCCAGGATCAGCCGGGCGACACTGAACTCGCCACGAGCGGCGCGCAATAAAAAGCGTTGCGACAATTCCACGACCGAGCGCCGAAAGCCCGCTGGATCACTGCCGCCGGGACCTGGTCGAGCAATCTCGCAAAGATGCTGCGCTGCCTTCTCGATATCGCCGTTGACCAGCGCATGATAGTAGTAGAGCAGCCGCCGACGGGTTTGCTCCTCGAAACGCCCGACCATCCCCAGATCGATGAAACCGACCCGCAGCGGGGGACCCGGCAAGATCAGCAGATTGCCCGCGTGCAGATCGGCATGAAAAAAACCATGTTGATACAGCATCCGTAAGATAGCCTGTGCGCCCAGATGCACCATCTGCAACCGCTCTGATTCCGCCAAGGCGAAGGTGGCCGGCGCACCCGGCTTGAACCCGTTTAAAAACTCCATGGTCAACACACTGCCTGTACTGAGTTCTCGATACATGATCGGGAAGACGATCGCCGGGCTGTCCTGAAACTGGGCGGCAAAGATATCACCGTTGTCGGCTTCGAGGGTCAAATCCAGCTCACGCGCCGTATAGCTGCGAAATTCCTCGATAATGGCGACAATCTCGTACTGCGGCATGAAAGGCTCCAACACCGCGCCCAACCAACCCAACAACCGAAGATCAACCAGCACGACCTCACGGACCCCTGGTTTGAGCACCTTGATCACGACAGCCTGTCCGCTACGGGTGGTCGCGCGATGCACCTGCGCCAATGACGCTGAACCTAGAGGCTGTTCTTCGATTTGCCGAAACAACTCGGATAACGGTCGCCCTAACTCGGCTTCGATCGAGGCGTGAATGATCGAAAAAGAGACGATCGATGCTTGATCGAACAGTTTTTTCAATTCATCGGTAATGGCGTGTGGTAACATATCTTCACGAACCGCCAGAATCTGGCCAAGTTTGATATAAGTGGGTCCGAGTCGTTCCAAGCGATGACGCAATTGCGCTGCGAACGGTAGATTGACCAGCTTAGGGTCAAGTCGGCGTTCCGCGAGCGTCGCCGCCAACCGAATCGGCCACTGGCTACGGCGCTGTCGCCACTCCGAAGGCCGGTGGCGGACATAGGCCACCAAGCCACCCGCCAGCAGCCCAAGCAACTGGTGAACAACCGTGAGCAACCGCCGCAGCAACCACCGACGACGCACTGGGAGTTTCACAGGCGCCACGGGTTGCAAGGCCGTGACCGAACGATCAGATGGGCTTGCAGCGCCGGCGTTCAGAGGGTCAATAGGAGGGGGAGAAAGTGACGTACTCGAATCCTCGGCCACGCGGCGCGCTGATCAGATTATCATTTAAGATCTGTATGTTACCGCGCAGCCGGTGTGGCGAACGCGCCAACGCCAAAACAGTATAGCAACCTGGAGCGCCTGCACAGAGCATCGTGTGGAGACTGTTGAGATTGACACTAAGCGTCGTAAACTTGTGAGTAGCGACTGGCGGGAGAGGATATGCACACTATCAATACCGGCTCTGATCATCAGCCCTTCGACCCGAAGGAATCCAAGCGTTTTTATCCGAATGCCGCTTTTGAGGCTGCCTGCGCTGATGTCCTGGGAGGTATCCGGGGGCGCCAGGGCATCATCCTGCTGACTGGGGAGGCCGGAGTCGGCAAGACATTGGTATTGCGCCGTTGCATGGCGGAAGCCAACGATATCCGTTTCGTGTTGTTGACCAACGCCAGTCTCGATTTTCCGGATATTCTCAATTATCTGTGCGCCAATCTAGAACTGCCGACCGACCATCTAGATGCCGGCCAGCAAAGCCGATTGTTGTTGGACGCGTTAGCTGCCTGTGCACGCCGCAATCAGATCGTCGCACTCATGATCGACGATGCACATCATTTGCGCCTTGGCGTCTTGCGCCGTTTGTACGATTTCCTGGAAATGCCAGCGATTCCTACCCAACGCCTGCAAGTAGTATTGGCGGGTTTGCCTGACATCGAAGGCAAGTTGCGCCAACCCGAGTTGCACCGACTTCAGAACAGCATCGCAACGCGTTGCCGCCTCAGCGGATTAGGCGACCAGGACGCGAAAGCACTCATCCGCCATCAGTTCGAAACTGCTGATCATTGGGATGGCGGCTTGCCCCCGGACACCGTAACCGAGCGCATCGCCCGGTATTGTCAAGGCATTCCACGCGCTATCGTGATGTTGTGCGATACCCTCCTGCTCTTTGCCGGCCTGGAAGCTAAAGCAGAGATCACGCCGGTACTGGTCGATGAAGCCGCTCGGAGCTGTTTTCTCAATGAACCTTCCCAACAACCCTCGGTATCGAACACCGATGCCCTCCCGTATACCGCCGATACGATACCGCCGCTGATTGCTGACAAGGGAGAACCCGAGCTGGATTTTCCTGAGCTGGGCCTAGTCTTCGACTTCGATCTGGAAGAGACCTTGAAGAGCGATGCGAATAGCCCTGCTGAACCAGCGCTGGACGCAATGCTTCCTGACATTCTGCCCGTGGATGAAATCTCGCCGCCAACTCAACTGGTGATCGACGAGACACCGGTCGAACCATCATTGCCTCCAGCATCGCCGTCGTCAACCGGCAAACCGATCGAGTCCGTCGCCGAACCGCGCAAATCGACCGCCGCATCGCGCTCCCTGCGCGAGTTCGCGCATCTGTTGAGCGATCTAGGCATGAAACAAGATCGTAAAGAAGGGCAAAACTATGAGGCGCTGCGGTATTTTCGCAATGTCTACTTGCGTTGGCTACACAGCAATGATCCGGCGCAACTGGATGAGTGCGAGCGAAGATTTGCGCAATTACAGGAGACTCGGCAACCGGTGCTGATCGGTCTGGCAACCGCTGCTCCGATATTGCCAGAGCGGGACGGGGTACTCTGCGCTCTGTTGATCAATCCAACTTGGTGGCTCTACCGGGAAATCCGGTTACATGTACGCAGCCCTGATCTGATCTTCGCCCAGGATGGACAAGCCCCCCCTGTGCGTTTGCTGGATGGTCGGGATGCGCATCCGGTCTATCTGGATTACCGCTTGCTCCACACCGAATCGGCTCGCACGACGTTGTGGCTGGAACTCGAACTTTGCGACCATCGTGGCGAATGGTTCGCTTACACGAATCGGTTGGAGATCCGCCTGGATTTTTCGCCAAGCGTTCCAGATAACTCGAAAACGGCAGTCGAGGTTGGCGTCGAACCTCATTACGATCGCTTCTGGCCGGATCTCCCGGTGGCCGGATCGGACCCTGGCGGATGGCTGGCAGGCGCGACCAGGAATGGTAGCCTGGCCTGCACCCTGCTACTCGAACTGGAAGACAACCCTGAGCACACGCAACATCTGCGTGCGGCTAACGAACAGACGCTGAGTCGCGGCACTCCGCTGACTCGAGCTTTACTACTGGCGGTCGATCCCGCGCAAGCCCCAGCACGCATCGAACTGGTCTCGCGTCCCTTGATGATCTTTGGTCGGCAAAGCGCTACCGCCGGCAGTGGGTTCGGGGATTTCAACCTGGGTTTCGTGCCGAAATACAGCCGGATCTCCCGGCTGCACTGCGTCATTTGTGCGCTGGGCGACCAATTGGCGTTGATGGCGGCTAGCGACCACGGTCATACCTATACCGGACACAACGGTCAGCGGCTGGATCGGGGCCGCTGGGAAATATTGGCCGCCAATGATGTGGTCGATATCTGCGACCTATATCACCTGCGGCTATCTGTGGCTTGGGATCGCAAGGGGGAACGAGAAGTCCTGGATTGGGATCCCCAGGAACCGCGTAACCGATTCGGCCACTATCTGCTTGAGCTGGTGGACATATTGCGCCAGCGTGACCAGCACGCCGACGACAATGAATTGCGGGCGAACCTCCGTAACCGCTACTTGCACCTGACGCGGATGCAAGATCGAGTCGCCGAGATGAACGGAATCGGTAATACGGGCGCATTGCTGTATATCCGTTTTGAACGCGATGACGCCGCCCACCAGCAGATCGCACATTATTACGTGCCCAAGTGGCTACCCATCGGCAGCTCTCCGCAGGATGGGTTACGCATCAACGCGCCGGATGTGGCGCCTCACCACGCGGAATTATTGTTCCGCGATGGCATGTACTGGATTCAGAATCTGGCGGCATCGGGTTCGGTGCAGGTCGGTTGCCACGGATTGGCGACCAATGAGGTGCTGGTGTTGGAAACCGGCGATTCGCTGACTATCGGCTCGGCGCGCTTTACCTTCGAAGGGTACTAGGTGACAGGGGGACGCTCGGTCGGCAAGGTCGCCTCCGCGAGAAAACCACCCAGCGCCTCCGAGCGACCGAGCTTCAGCCTTCCTCCATACTGTTCGACGATATCGCCAGCGATAGCCAACCCTAAGCCATGTCCGGCATGGGATTCGTCGAGCTGCACGCCACGTCGCCGCAATAACGCCAACTGTTCCGGCGAACAACCAGAGCCATCGTCTTCCACTCGCAGCCATAAATCTTCGCTCCCAGCACCGACGGTCAGCCGCACGGTGCGGGTCGTCCACTGGCAAGCATTGTCGAGCAAGTTACCCAGTAACTCCAGCAAGTCATCGCGGTCGCCAGGAAATCCGCTACCTGGCGGAACCCGGATTTCAAACCGTAGATCCCGGTGACGATAGATGCGGTGCAAAGTCTCGACCAGATCGGCGATTTCCCGCTCCAGCAACACTCGCCGCCCAGGTACGCCGCCACCAGCAATACGCGCGCGTTTGAGTTCACGTTCGGTCAGCATCTGCATTTGCCGGATTTGCTGGCGCAGATGTTCCCAGCCACCGGTATCATCAGGTGAAAGCGGGTGCTCAGCGAGCTGGGTCAGAACCGTCAGCGGCGTCTTCAGAGCATGAGCCAGATTGCCCAGGGCGCGCCGCGCCCGTCGTTGACGTTGCTCCAATAGCGCCAGCAACCGATTCAATTCAGCGACCAATGGCCGCACTTCATCTGGAACGGTAATCGACAATTGTGGAATTTCTCCACAGGCCAGACGGGGCAATTCACGACGCACTTCTTCCAATGGCGCCAGCCCGCGGCGCACGATCAACCGTTGGCACACCAGCAAGGCGCCGAACAGTAGCAGGGCGACTCCGATAAACTCTAGCAGCAGGCGGCGGATACCTTGACGCACCGGCGTGAAATCCTCAGTCACCGCAATGGTGACTGGCCGATCCTGGACCCGAAAAGCGCGGCCAACCAGTAACAGATGCTGACTTTCGAATACGATGAAACTTCGGGTGAAGCGCTCAGCAAGAGTTTGGCGGCAGCGCCACCCGGTATCCCACAACGAACGAGAACACAATTCGTCACCGGGAACCTCAATCTGATAATAGCGTCCGAATAGGCTGATGGAAAGAAGCGCCGATTCGGTCAGTCAGCCAGCAGCCGAGGCTGACCCATTGCATCGAATCTAACGCAGCCAGTAGCGTTTCCAAATCGTGCTCCAGAGTCGGACTGCGATTGAAACTCGGCCAACTGACGCAACGAATAACCGCCGCCTATAGCGACCGCCATTAGTCAGCACGGCTAGCGCCACGATCACCAGCTGACAGCCGGGGCTTGCAGAGAAGTCATGTCAGGTCGCCCCAAATACATAAATTCTGGCCGCGACGCGTCACGATCTGTTCACGTCCGGAACTTGCGGGGACGTAACCGATTGATGTAGACCTCCAACACATTGCTGTCGCGTTCCGTCTCGAAGTCGTAAATTTGTCGGGCTGTAATCCGCGCCCGGACAACACTTTGGCCAGGATGCCGTACGAAATAGCGCAACAGTCGGACCGAAAGCCGGTTAGCTCTCGAAGAGTCGCCACCGTAGGCGTGAAAATGTGCGGTCTGCGTTCATCCAATTCCAGACCGGCTGTCTGCAACGGGACCAGGCGGGCCGGGCAGATGCCGCGTCGCAGCAAAGCCTGAAGCCGGACGATCAATTCACCGTATGGACGGTTTGCTCAGATAATCGTCCGCGCTACCTTTAAAGCCATCCACTTTTTCAGCGCCAGGCGTCGCGGGCGGTCAAAATCATCGGCACTTAGAGCCGCTGCGCGCCACCGGCGCAGCACACATCGAGTCCAGGACGACCCGGTAAATCCCAGATCCAGCACCACCATGTGGTAAGGTTCCGACTTCTACGAATTCGGCATCGATGCCATCGGTCGCCATATCCACCGCAAACCGACCTGCTCCAACTCGACCTGCAACCGACTGCCTAACAGCACATCGTTCGACCAACAGCAGACGGCTGATTATTCGCAGTTCTTCTTCATTCCTCGAGGATGCCATAACTCACCGGTGTGAGCATCATTCAAACCCCGCGCACCACGCCGTCATCAATTTTCAAAAATTTGAGGTCGTAGACATAGCGACCATGCTCGAATTCCAGCTCTGCTTCCAGCAACTGACCATCCGGATGTCATGGCGATGGTGGGCGATGATGGTTTCCAAGCGACAGACTTGCCCAGCGCCGCGTAATCGGCGAACCCCCTTGCTGATCGCGTCCGCCAAGACCACCGGGTCCGGCCACGAGCAAGCCTGCTGCAAGCAGGATCAAGTATAGTGCGAGCGTGGCGGCGCAAGGGCGAGGCGCCTGGAAAAACATCACAGGCTATTCCGGCGTCGCCAACCGTCCGACCATCGGTACTGCGGCATTGGGCGCACTGAGACGCGCTAGCAACGGCCCATTGGCGGTCTGGCCTGTCCGGACGAGGAATCGACAGGATCAGACCGGAAAGTCCCGCCACAAAAACGTCGGCGTATATAGTCATCAATATGTCCTCCTCTGATCTAATGCTGTTCAGGGCAACGCCTTACGTCCGGTGACTGGCTTGTGCGAGGCTCGCGGTGCAGCAGGCTTTCCCAGATCACGCCGGTCAGATGCCCAACCACTAGAATCAAGGTAAAATTGGCTGATAATTCATGGATTTCCCTGATGACCTCAATGAGGCTGCTGTCGCCGTTGTTCAGCAATACTCAGCCAGCGGGCCCCATTCCTGTCGGCGCCATATACCAAAATAGCGACAATGGTAACGGTCAGGCTCAGCAGCAGAATGAGGATCATCGCGCCGCCCGCAGGATTGTGACCGAGATGGCGCGCGCGCAGCGTCAGCACCTTTTGCGTGTAGCTCCAAACTGCAACCAGCGCACGAAGTCATTGAATCGAGCGTAACGGGGCCTGAAGAAACCCAGATCAGGCGAAAACCAGCAGTCCGGCGATGACAGCGACCAGACATGGATGGTTTGTAACAGCGCCCCGTCCATCTGTCCATAGAAACTCTTCAAACAGCTCAATTCAGTAAAGTAAGAAGCGTGAAGGCTACCGCATCAAAATCCAGTGAACAGGGCGCAAATTCCAAGGATCCCAAACAGGGATTTCCAGTCGCGGTGGTTTGGTCATGACGGCTCAACGCATCGGTAAGCCTCACCGTAGCGATAGCGCCGACGATGAGGCAGGTTTACTTGTGAGAAAACACCGCCTTGGCTACTCGCCTTTTCGTCGATCAGCGCCCCGGTGGCGATTTCAGTACACCTTCCACTTCTTACCGTCGTTGCCATCGATCTTGACTTCCCAAGTCTGCTTGCCTTTAAGTGACCATCTTTACGCCTTGCAGACTTTGCCCGGATGTGCGCCAGCGCCATTTTCACCGCTTGTTCCTTGGTGATTTCACCGGCAGTCGTAGCAGGATGAACTAGGCGGTTGGCATCGTGTCCTTAGTTTCAGAGGCGAACCAGGAACGGTGAGCAGGTGGCGACCAACGTGACGATAGTTTAACAGCGATTTGCGGAGTGCTCGAAATTCTCGATCCAATCACCTCCGACATGGCGGTCGTAGCCGGTTATCGTGGTAATACATTCTCCAACCGCGACCTCGGGCGATACCTTACGACCTGTGGTGCTTAAATCAAGCTGAAAAGTCCGCACCGCCTGATCAGCGTGACACCGTCGATTTCTTTGAGCTCATAGCGAGATTGAAAATGGCTAATACCTCAGATAAGCACACCACCGTTTCCACTCTACCCTGGAGCCTGAACTGGAACGTGATCCGTCACGATCTAGTGATCGGCAGTTCGCGCCCGTCCGATCTTTGAGCGAATTCGCGCCGAAGCCAAGGTATCGGCGATTTTGTCGGTACAGCACGACGAATGCCTGGAGAAATTGGCAATCGACTACCCGCAACTGGTACCACGGTCAGACGTTAGCCTGTTCATGCAGCGTAGCCCCATGCGGGATTTCGACGCCGAGGATCAACGCCATCGATTGCCTGACGCCGTGCAAGCCCTGCACGCTTGCTCAGCCAAGGCCAATAGTTTAGCCTGCATTGCACTGCCGGTATCAACCGCTTGCCGCCGCGGCCCTCGCCCATTCGACCTGGACGAAGGTCAACGCCTGATGTGAAGCCTTGCTCCGGCTGCGGCAAGTCGCACCAGGTCTATCCTTACCGGACGCTTATGAGAGCTGCTTTCAGATTGTGCGCGCTTCCACGTCGGGCGAATCCAACAGTGCGCGCATCGAGCCACCAGGATTCCTGGCAGAGCGCTGAAGAGCGCTGCCAGGCGGAGCGCGGGTCGTCATCCGAAAGCTGGCTGCCGCTACCGCGTACAGCCCCGATAACTGGCTGATAACTGCGATGCCGTAAAAGCTAATTCCCTAAAGCCAAAAGCATGCTATACGTACCAGCATGCATTCTCCTTGCGCTACCCATAGCTTGTTCACCCACAGTTGGTTTAGGAGAATTCATGTGGCTCAAGGTTTCTTCGGTTGCCCAAGGCAGCCCAGAGAACTTACGACCGACGAGAGATGATGTACAGGCCAACCCATCCTTCTTTTATTCCAGGTACGACGATTTGGAATGGCCCTGCCGCTCCACCAGGGTTTAGAGAAGCTACAGGCGCGTTTGAATACGGGATTGTAGCGTGGCGGTCGTGGACACTATTATTTTTGCCACGTTTCGGGCAAAGCTACGAGCTAACTGGATGTCGACTTGGCGACAGCTGGCGCTGTTGAGGAAAGCCAATGCAAGGATATTCTTTACCGCCGTTGGGTCACGCTGCATGGCGGGGTTTATGCGCCGATCACCGAACACACCCCGCCTAATCCGTACCTTCAAGTCCCGGAGCGCGATTTCGCGGCGCCCTCGGGAAAACACTGACCTTGATCAATCCGGCTTACATGACCCGGCAGGTGCATGAACTCGCCATGGCGATTGACGGTACGCAGGCACATATCACCAGCCTGAATCCCATCCGCCCCGGCAATGCCCCGGATGCCTGGGAGCAGCAAGCGCTCCGCGCCTTTGAACAGGGTCAAACGGAACAGGTGTCCCTGGAAACACTCAACGGTGCATCCTACCTGCGTTTCATGCGACCGATGATCACGGAGAAAAACTGCCTGAAGTGTCATGCAGAGCAGGGTTATCGGGAGGGCAATATCCGGGGCGGGATCAGCGTTTCGCTGCCTTGGCGGCCCTATCGGCAAGCCTTTTTCCATCAGGCAGCGATGACAGTGACGGGCTATAGTCTGCTCTGGGGCCTCGGGGTGCTGGGGCTGGCCTGGACGCGAAGGCGGTTAGGCGAAGAGTTGGTAGAACGTCAGCAAGCCGAACAACAATACCAACTTTTGTTTCGCGAGATGCTGGACGGGTTTGCCCTGCACGACATCCTCCTGAATGCCAGAGGTCAACCGATCGACTATCGCTTCCTGGCCGTCAACCCGGTGTTTGAACGCCTGACCGGTCTTCGCGCGGAGGCAATCCTGGGCCAGACCGTACTCAGCGTCATGCCGGATACAGGGCGTTACTGGATCGAGACCTACGGACGGGTGGCGTTAACCGGCGAACCGGTCTTGTTCGAGAACTACGCGCAGGAAATTGGACGGTATTTTGAAGTCACTGCATTCCGGCCTGCGCCACGTCAATTTGCCTGCATCTTTGCCGATATTACCGCCCGCAAACAGGCCGAAAGGGCTTTAAAGGAGAGCGAAGCACGTTACCGGATGTTGTTCGATCGCGCCTACGACGCTATCTTTTTGGTGGAAAAGCCCACAGGCCGCTATAGGGCCGCTAACCAGGCCGCCGAACGGCTGACCGGTCGATCAGCGGCGGAAATTGTGACGTTGACGACCGCCGATCTAACCCCTGCCGGCGCGCGGGAACGGCTCGCCCAGGCGACCGATTCAACGGACGGCTTCTCCTTTGGCGAAGTCCATTATGTTCAACCGGATGGCTCCAAACGAACCGCATGGCTCACGGCGGTTCCTATCAACGACCGCCTTATGTTTGGGATTGCTCGTGACATCACGGAGGTCAAAGCGGCTGAACAAATCATCGAGCATCTCGCCTATTTCGACGCGCTGACCGATTTACCCAACCGGACGCTGTTCGCGCAGCGGGCTGAACTGGCGTTGGCGCTGGCCGCGCGCCGTCACGAA
Source organism: Gammaproteobacteria bacterium (assembly GCA_024235035.1). Taxonomy (GTDB): domain Bacteria; phylum Pseudomonadota; class Gammaproteobacteria; order Competibacterales; family Competibacteraceae; genus UBA2383. The sequence continues at coordinate 39,874 of JACKNE010000010.1, read as the reverse complement.
GCGCTGGCGATCCTCTTTCTGGATCTGGATCGCTTTAAGGACATCAATGATGCGTTAGGTCACACAATAGGCGATCAACTCTTGATCGGCGTCGCCGCTCGTCTGCGGAATCTGCTGCGAACGGAAGACACGGTTTGCCGGCTGGGCGGGGATGAGTTTGTGGTTTTACTGCCTGGGGCTGGGGAGTCATGCTGCGTGTTACCGATGGCCACAGTCATTTCCGACAAACGCCACCTCGTGGTCGCTCGTCATACGGCCGCACATTCTCTCGATCGATTGTTTTACCCCAGGATGAAGGCGAACTTTGACACCGCGAAGAATGCTGATACGGCGATGTATCAAGCCAAGCAGGAAGGCCGTAACCATCGGGTATTTTATGCGTCGGAGATGAATGTGGCGGGGGTGGAGCGATTGGTGCTGGAAACCGAATTGCGCCAAGCCCTGGCCACCGGTCAATTGCGCGCCTATTATCAACCCAAGCTCCGGCTAACGGATGGGGTGCTGGTGGGCGTTGAGGCCCTGGTGCGCTGGCAGCATCCTGAACGCGGCTTGATTCCTCCCTTTCAGTTTATTCCCGTGGCTGAAGCCAGCGATTTAATTGTCGCGCTGGGCAGTTGGATGCTCGATGAAGTGAGCCGCCAACTGGTGGCCTGGCGGATCGCGGGTTGGCCCTCGCTGCGCGTCGCGGTCAACTTGGCGGCGCGCCACTTTCGCGACCCGACTTTGGCGGCGCAGTTGGAGCGCCTGATCCGGCGGCACGATGTTTCGCCGGGTGTTTTGGAACTGGAGTTGACTGAATCGACGCTTCTGGAAACCGATGCGAAAACTCTAGAGAGCCTGCAAGCCTTGAGCCGGCACAGCATCGGGCTGGCCATCGATGATTTCGGCACCGGTTATTCCAGCCTGAGTTATCTCAAACGCCTGCCGGTCACAGCGCTGAAAATTGACCAAAGCTTCGTGCGCGATCTGGAGATCGATGCGGAAGACCGGATATTGGCGGCCACCATTGTCGCGTTAGGCCACGGCCTGGGACTGCAAGTGGTTGCAGAAGGGGTGGAAACCGAACAACAGCGGCGCATTCTGCTGGAACTGGACTGCGACCTGGCCCAGGGCTATCTCTTTAGTCGCCCCTTGCCAGCGGACGACTTTGCCGTCTGGCGTGCACAGTGGGAGGCCACTCCTCAGTTGTCCGGTTGAGGTCATCCATCCCGAGTGGTACTGATCCCTGCCCCTCGTCAGCACCTCTGAGCATTGCTAACAAGTTAAGCGATCGAGTTGATTGTCAAGGAGAGATTTGGGTATGTTGGAGGACGTTCATGAGGAGCTTTGCGCAGTCGTTTGATCATACCCAACTCGTCAACCCTATTAGGTAATTTCATGAAAAATAAAAGCTTTACCCTGCGCACTAAGTTCCTGCTGTTGGGTATAATCCTGGTATTGGTGTTATCCGGCGGAATGGGATTCTTGTTCGTCAGCATGCTATCCACCAAAGCACATATGGAGCATCTGGCCAGCGTGGACACAGTGGTCCTGAACAAGGCTCACGAGCTCAAGCTGGCCGTGGTTCAGGTGCAGCAGTGGCTCACCGATATCAGCGCCACGCGCGGCCAGGATGGGCTGGATGACGGTTTCAAAGAAGCGGAGAATGCAGCGCATGTATTCCAAAATCTGCTTCAGGAATTGCAGGCGCTCGATCGCTCGAACGCGCAAAGCTATCAGGCGATGAGGCCCAGCTTCGAGGCGTATTATGCTGTCGGTCAAAAAATGGCTCATGCCTATATCGAGCAAGGCCCCTCGGGTGGCAACCGACTGATGGCGGAATTCGATGCGGTTGCGGAGGAACTGGCCGGGCATGTAAACCGCTTTCTCGCCGCTACCCAACAGCGCGTCGTCAGCGCCAGCGCAGCACACGCGCAGTCCCTCGATCAGCAGATGCTCATGTTGAGCATCCTCTGCATCATTGTCGCCGGTGTGCTGCTGATCACGGGTTGGGTGATCCGCTCTATCCTACGATCGCTGCTCAACGCTATCACCGTCTCGAATCATATTGCCGAAGGCGACCTGACAACGGTGATCCAAATCACTTCCCAGGATGAAATCGGGCAATTGCTGCAAGCCATGCAAACCATGAACGCCAACCTGAGGCGGATTGTTGGCGATGTCACCCAGACTACTCATACGGTCAGCAACGCCGCCAATGAAATTGCGCAAGGCAGTGCTGATCTCTCGCAGCGGACCGAGAAACAAGCGTCCTCGCTGGAGGAAACCGCTGCGACGATGGAAGAACTCACCTCGACGGTGAAACAAAGCGCCGAGCATGCCGAGCAAGCCAACCAACTCGCCAGCGCCGCCTGCATCCAGGCTAAACAGGGTGGACAAATCGTGGCACAGGTCATAACCGCTATGGGCGCCATCAACGCCAGCAGCAGCCAGATCGCTGACATTATCGGCGTGATCGATGAAATCGCCTTTCAAACCAATCTACTGGCTCTCAATGCAGCGGTGGAAGCCGCCCGCGCTGGCGAACAGGGCCGGAGCTTCGCGATCGTCGCCGCCGAAGTGGGCAAGCTGGCGCAGCGCAGCGCCGACGCCGCCAAGAAGATCAAGGGATTGATCAGCGACAGCGTGGGAAGAGTCAAAGATGGCAACCAGTTGGTGGATCAAACCAGGCAGACCTTGCAGGAGATCATCGCGACGGCGAAGAAGGTCAACGACATTGTGGCCGAGATCGCGACGACCACCCATGAACAGGCCACAGGTATCGAACAGCTCAATAAAGCGATGATAGAAATCGACCAAGTCACCCAGCAAAACGCTGCACTGGTCGAACAAACTGCCGCCGCTAGCCAGTTGATGGGTGAGCAAGCGAGCGAACTCCAACAGTTGATGACCTTTTTCAAATTGGACGAACGGCTTGCTACGGTCGCCCGCGCTGCAGCTCGCACGACCTCAACCGCCAAACCAGCCGTTGCTAGCGCAGACAACCTAATGAATAGCCGAAAAAAATCTGGCTATCCCGTCGCCATCAGATCAGAAGCTCACCGCCCCGTATTGAAGACGATCGGTTAAAGAGGTCACTTGAAAGGGAGGAAAGTTTCACCTGCAACCTGCATCGCCACCCACGCCTGCCCCAGGCTCAAGCCGCCATCGTTGGGCGGGATTTGTTGGGCCGTGAACACCGACCAGCCGGCGGCTTTCAGCCGGGTTTGCAGTTGGCTGGTCAGCAACCGGTTCAGAAAACAGCCGCCACCCAGCGCCACCCGCCGCAGATTGGAAACCGTGCTCGCCCACTCCAACCACTCGCTCAAACCTAGCGTCAAGGTGGCATGAAACAGCGCCGCGCCCGCGCCGGCTTCCAGGCCATCATCAGCCAGTCGCGCCAGCAACGGCAGAAAATCCAACGCGCCATCGGGGTTAAGCTGGAATCCACCCGTCAGCGGGAGAGCCGGTCCCTGTCGATGCGCCAGCGCCTCCAACTCCATCGCCGCCTGCCCTTCATAGGCATTGACCTCGCCTACCCCCAGTACGGCAGCCGCTGCATCGAACAGCCGACCGGCGCTGCTGGTTTCAGGCGTACGAATACGCTGCTCCAGCATCTGCTGGAGCAAAGCGGCCCGGTCGCCGAATCGGCGGGAAATCTCCTCATGCCGGCCCAATCGATGCAACACCGCGACCGCCAAACGCCAAGGCTCGCGGGCGGCCCGATCCCCACCGGGTAGTAACAGGGGAGACAAACAACCTAGCCGCTGGAAATTCGCACCCTCCACGCGCAGCAACTCTCCACCCCAGATACCGCCGTCGCTGCCCAGACCCACCCCGTCCAACGCCAACCCCAGTATCGGTTCCTGCAATCCATGCTCCGCCATGACCGCTGCAATATGGGCATGATGGTGTTGCACGGTGAGGCAAGGCAATTCCCGCTCTGCGGCATAACGGGCTGCCAAGCGGCTGCTGTGGAAATCCGGATGCAGGTCGCAAGCAACCCGTTCTGGCGTGATGCGCAGAATATCCTGCAAATGCGCTACGGTCTCCTCCAGCGCCCGGCAGGTGGCGATATTGTCCAGGCTGCCGATATGCGGCGAGAGATACGCCCGGTCGTCACGGGTCAAACAGACGGTATTTTTCAGATAACCGCCTAGCGCCAACACCGAAGGCCCTGCTTCCGGCAGACAAATGACTTGCGGCGTGTAACCGCGGGCGCGGCGGATCAAGGTTCGATCCGTCATGACACTATCATCGCAACGCGCCAAAATCGCACGGTCATGGGTCACGAAACCATCGGCGATGCCACGCAGCCGCTCCACGGCTTCTTCATCGCCGACCACCAGCGGCTCACCGCCGGGATTGGCGCTGGTCATGACCAGCACCAAGGCCTGTGGCTGGGTCAGCCAGGCCAGACCCGTCGGTCGGCCCGCCGCTTCGTGGAACAGCAGGTAGTGCAATGGCGTGTAGGGCAATAGGACGCCCAGATGCGCCAATCGGGGAGCGACGCCAGGCAAATCATCGATGCACTCTTTTTCGACCCCTACGCCCAGATCGTTTCTCGGAGAGTGAGAAGCGCTCATGCGCCGGCGCATCAATACAATCGGCCGCTGCGGCATTTCCAGCAACCGCCATTCTGCATCGCTACCTTCCACCCAATTCGCCAGCGATCTGCGGTTGGCCGCCATGACCGCAAACGGCTTGGCCTCGCGTTGCTTGCGCTGACGCAGGCGCTCCACGGTGAGCGCATTCCGCGCATCGCAAACCAGATGGAAACCACCCAATCCCTTGATCGCCAGAATTTCACCGGATTGCAACCGCTGCAACGCGGCGGCGATGACATCGTCCACCACGACCGGTTCGCCAACGGCATTGCGCAAGGTCAACCGAGGCCCACAGACCGGGCAAGCATTGGGTTGGGCGTGAAAGCGGCGGTCGTCGGGGCGGTGATACTCCCCTGCGCAAGCCGGACAGAAGGTGAATCCAGCCATGCTGGTATTGGGCCGGTCGTAGGGCAAAGCAGCCGTGATCGTATAGCGGGGTCCACAATCCGTGCAATTGATGAAGGGGTAACGGTAGCGACGATCATGCACGTCGAACAATTCAGTCAGACAGGCGGTGCAGATCGCTGAGTCCGGAGTCACTTCCGCCGTTACCATGCCAGCGGCACTGGTGGCGATCTCGAAACCGCACTCCCCGGCCAGCAACTGTCGCTCTTCAATCCGCAAGATCTCGATGCGGGCCAGTGGCGGCGGCTGGCGCAGAGCTCGCTGGAATTCGCCCAACGGCTCGGAAGCGCCCTGCACCTCGATTTCCACGCCGGCGCCATCGTTGCGCACGAACCCCCTCAACCCATGACGCAGTGCCAACCGGTAGACGAACGGGCGAAAACCGACACCCTGTACTTGGCCGCGAATCTGAATGGCAAGACGCCGGTCGCGATCCGCCATTCATTCCACCAGGATGTCCTTGACCCGCATTTCCTGACCGCCGGTCGGACGCACCGGATAACCGCCACACTGCGGACAAGGATCATAGCGAGCGGAAAGCGGCACCATCGCGCCACATTCCAGACATTGCCCCTGGCCAGGGATGGTCAAGATCTCCACTTGGGCGCCAGCGGCCAGTGAGTTGCGCAACACAACCTCCAGGCCGAATTGCAGGGCTTCGATCTCCACATTGGCCAGTTCGCCGATTTCCAGCCGCAACTCGGTGACCCGAACCGCACCCTGGTTACGGGCGGTTTCCTCGACGATATTCAAGATAGATTCCGCCAACGCCATTTCATGCATCGACCACCTCCACCTGATAACTCACGCAAGGATCGAGAGATAAAGCCAACGCACGAGCGGCAGCGGCCAGGTCAGCAGTTTCACCCAGGGCGGCGATGCCGGCAGCGAACGGTCCAGCCGGATGGAAGTTCCACTCGGTCGGCGCGATGATGCGGTAATCAAGCACCCGATCCCGCACCAGGTGTACGACATGCAGCAAGGCCCCACGCGCTGTCTCCACCCAGGCATAGCCCCGGTTTTCCGCCAGTGATCGGGCCAGTAATAGATCGGTCGGCGCTCGGCGCAATTGGCTAGGCAATTCCGCCAGTTCCAAGCATCGCGCCAGCCAGCGAGCATCGATGCGGCGTTCCCGCTCGATCAGCAAATCGGCCAATAGCGGATGCTGTTGTTGCCGGGCCAGCGCCCCGGTTTCCGCCGGTTGACCGCGCCACAACGGGCGGGTGCAGAAGTGCGGATCTTCCAAGGCCTGCCAGGCCAAAGCATCCGTCTCAGCAGGGCTGAGCGTTGACATCAACGGCAATAATGCTTCACCGCCAGACATCAACGGCAATAATGCTTCACCGCCAGGATGGATCGAACCACCCTGACCCTGCGGATCACCTCTCCTTACCCAAGCGGAGGAACACCACGGGCCCATCTGATGCTCCAATACGACATCCAGCACATCCGCCAACGTTTCCGGCCCCTTGGTCGCCGCTTGACGCAACTCCCGCAAGCTGTTCATGTCCGGCGGCAAGCCTGCTTGCGCCGGCCAATCGAGCAACAATCGCCAAGCATGTTCCAGAACGGTCTCAACCAATACCGCCTGTCGCAACTGCTCGGACAAGAAGATCTTAGCTGATAGGTCGGGGTGATTCGATTGCGCTGCTGCACACGCAGCGGCCGCCGCCAAGTGTTGCGCTCGCCCGCATAAGGTGAAAACCTGTCCAGCCAACTTTGCCGTCTCAGCAGGCGTTTTCGCTCGAAACAGTCGGTCGGCGAATTGCGGTCGGCTGGAAATCACCTGCACCCGCACCGGAGCGTCGGCGTATCGATACAGACGGAGCGTGAGGTGACCTTCCAGTGCAGGCATGGAGCGATCGGTTATCGGACGCTGGCCGCCAACCGTGCTCGCGCCGAGGTCAATTCCATTTCCAGCCGGCTGACTTGCTGCGCCAGCGCAGCCTGCTGGCCCTGCCGCACCCAGTCCAACCAAGCTGTCATGCCGTCACCGGTTCGGGCGGACAACTGCAAAATCCGCATATCGGGATTAACCCGCCGCGCATATTCCAGACAGCGCTCGACAGCGAAATCCACATGGGGCAACAGATCGATCTTATTGAGCAACATCAACTTGGCGGCAGCGAACATGTTAGCGTATTTCAATGGCTTGTCCTCACCTTCGGTCACCGACAACACCACGACCTTGCAGGCCTCGCCGAGATCGAAATCCGCCGGACAAACCAAGTTGCCGACATTTTCGATGAACAGCACACCGCTTTCCGGCAACGGCAATTCTTCCAGTGCGTGACCGATCCCATGCGCATCAAGGTGACAACCCTTGCCCGTGTTGATTTGCACGGCTGGCGCTCCAGCCGCTTGGATGCGCTCAGCGTCGCGGGCGGTCTGTTGGTCGCCGCCGATCACCGCCACCGGGAATTCCTCACGCAGGATCTGAACCGTTTGCGCCAACAGGGCGGTCTTGCCGGAACCAGGACTGGACACCAGATTCAACACGAATACCCCGCGTTCAGCGAATAGTCTTCGATTACCGGCGGCAAACCCAGCATTCTTAGCCAGAATATCGCGCTCGATGGAAACCAGCCGCCCCTCAGCGGCGTGATCATGGGAATGATCATACGAGTGATCGTGGTCGTGAAAGTGAGGGTGATCATGAGAATGCATGGCGGCTTCGTCAACGCCACAACCGCAGGTAACACACATAGGATTGGACCTCTTAGCACCGAATCTCCTCCCTAATTCTTGACCAGAGAGGAGGTAGGAGTGAGGAAAAAAGTGGCGACTACACCGCCAGTAGGAACACGCCACTGGCTGCGATGGCCGCGCCGCCGATGCGCAATAACCGCGCCGGCAACCCCTGCCGGGCGGCGAGAGCGATGCCAATGCCGCCAGCGTGTAGCGCCGCGGTAGCGAGCATGAAACCCAGGCTATACCACAGCGCACTGGCTCCCACCGCCATCTCTGCACCGTGGGCATAGCCGTGGAACATGGCGAACAACCCAACCAGGGCCATACTGGCCGCCAGCGACAAGCGTGAAGCCAGAGCCACCAGAAGGCCAAGGATCAGCACCGAGCCAGCGATGCCCAATTCTACATAAGGCAGCGTCATGCCCAGGAAGCCCAGCAATCCGCCAGCTACCATGGTCAGTATGAAGGTCAACGGCATCAGCCACAGGGCATGTCCACCCCGTTGCACCGCCCATAACCCGACCGCCACCATCGCCAGGATATGATCCAAACCACTCAAAGGGTGCGCCAACCCGGTGGCGAAGTCCATGTGCGGCAATCCCGACGTATGGGCATGGACAACACCGCTCATGCCAAGCAGCGCTAAAGCGATCAAACCGCGTTTTCCAGACAAGGTATGCATGAACAATCTCCCACAAAAGCAGATGTAATGAGACAAGCAAACTGGGCGTTTCGATGGTGGGAATCCGCTTCGGAGATAGCCAACAAAATTGCTCGCAAAGTAGACTCCCGAATCAACGAGATTTTGATCTCGAACGATTCTCTATACTCCCTCAATCCTTGAGTGTTGCAAGAAATTCGATGATTTCTGTTCGTTCCTTGGCATCCGGCAAACCGGTCATCGTCTTGCTGGTGCCCGGCAGAAATCGGTCGGGCTTGGTGAGATACCGATCCAGCTCCTGCTTCGTCCAGATCCCGCCTGCTTCAGCCAGCGCCTGGGAATAACCATAACCTTTGGCAGCGGCCTTTGGCGCGCCGACGATGCCCCAAAGATTGGGCGCAACGCGCGCGAGACCATCCTTTTCCAGGTTATGGCAAACGACGCACTGCCTGGCGGGACCGTTCCAGCCGGCTGGTTGAGTTGGATAACGCTCCAGGGTCTTGGTCGAACTCGCCCAGAATGTCCCCGCCTCCAGGTCAACCATCCCTAGCAATCCTGTCAGCGCCAGCACACCGGTGGCAATAGTCAGAACAGGTGGCGGTAAATGTTTTGACATAATGTATCCCCCCATGTATCCCCTTCCGATCATTCCTGAACTATAGTTCAAAAGTTCATAAATTAATGATGGCCGTCAATACCGGTGGCTTCCTGACGGGCAAAGTCATCTGCACCAAATGACGCGCATGACAAAAAATATAGCGGACGGAGGAATGGAGGATGGTCGAGCAACGTCAAGCGATGCCAGGAGCCAACTGTCTCGAATGTCAACTGCGCCAGCGTAACGAATGGCATGTCCTGACTGAAAAGGAAATCAAGCTTCTCGCCCAAGCCCGAAAAAGCCGTCGATACCGCGCTGGCGAGGCGATCTTTACCGCAGGCGAGCCGAGTTACGGCATCTATTGCATGGTTTCCGGCGCAGCGGCCATGCGCCAGGTCGATGCCGAAGGGAACACGGTGCTGATTCAAATCAGCTACCCAGGCGACACTTTGGGCTATCGAGGGTTACTTTTGGGAGAAAGACGCCGTTTCAGCGCCGAGGCGCTCGGACCGAGCCGGATTTGTTTCATCGATCAGCAGGTGGTCAAAATGCTGATGGAGCGCAATCCCGCGTTGGGTTTACAATTCCTGCGGCGCATCAATAATGATCTGGACGACGCCCATAACAAGCTGGTGCAGAACGCCACGCTGTCCAACCGCAGCAAATTTGTCCATCTCCTCTTAAATTTGATGAACCGTCACGGCCACCCTGCGCCTGATGGCAGCCAGGTGATCAATCTACCGATCTCGCGGCGCGACATGGCATCGATGATCGGCGCCCGACACGAGACGCTGTCGCGGATCATTGGCCGGCTGGAAGAAGATGGCGTCGCACGCTTTTCCGGGCGCACCGTCTGCGTCAATCGGCCCCATTCGCTGATGGAAGAGATTCGTTTTTCTTAGGGAGGCGCTACATAGCAGTGCATGCTATCGAAGGTTACAGCGGATGCAAGGCGATCTACGAAAGCCGCACCTCCATCGTCTTCCGAGGACAACGGGAGGCGGACGGCCAAACGGTCGTGCTCAAGATGCTCAAGGGGGCTTACCCAAGCATCCGCGAACTCGCGCGCTACCGGCACGAATACAAGTTATTACACGCGCTGGACATAGACCATGTCATCGCGGCTGACCGGTTGCAGGAGCATGGCAACACCCTGATCCTGGTCGTCGAAGACTTCGGCGCCGAGTCCTTGAAAAAACTCATCGGCCAGCACCACTTCACCCTGGAGGAACTGCTCGAAATCTTCATCACGATCTGTGACACTTTAGCTCAACTGCATGCACGCCACATCGTGCACAAGGACATCAACCCCTCCAACATCGTCTATAACCCGACCAGCCGTCTCTGCAAACTGATCGATTTCGGTCTTGCCACTCCCCTATCACCGACCAACCCAAGCCAGCACCACGCCAACCTTCTTGAGGGGACACTCGCCTACATCTCCCCCGAGCAAACCGGGCGGATGAACCGCCATGTCGACTACCGTTCGGACCTCTACTCACTAGGGGTGAGTCTGTACGAGTTGCTGGCCGGACGGCTTCCCTTCGAGGCGAGTCACTCCCTGGAGATGGTGCATGCACACCTCGCCACCATCGCATCTCCAGTACATGCAGTGAATCCCACTATCCCGCCGCTGTTATCCGCTATCGTCGACCGGCTCATGGCCAAAACCGCAGAACAGCGCTACCAAAGCGCTTCGGGATTAGCAGCGGACCTGACAGCTTGCCTCGTCGCCCTGCGTGCAACCGGGCGGATCGATCCGTTCGAGTTGGGACGACACGATCAGATCAATACTTTCTATCTACCCCAACGCCTCTACGGTCGTGAACAGGAAACCGAGCATCTGCTCAATATTTTCAATGAGCAAGCAGCCGGACTGGGAACGATGCGCTTCACGCTGATCAGCGGCTACTCGGGTACGGGAAAAACCTCCTTGGTCAAGGAAATCTACAAGCCCATCACCCGTAGCAACGGCTATTTCATTGAGGGTAAATTCGACCAACACCAGCGGACCATCCCCTACTCCGCCCTCAAGCAGGCGCTAGCCGGGTTGATCGATATTTGGCTCGCCGAGAGCGAGGAACGACTCGCCACGATCGCCACCACCCTACGGGGGGCGCTGGGTGAGATCGGCGGGGTCATGGTCGAATTAATTCCTTCTCTGGAATTGGTCGTCGGCCCTCAACCGCAGGCGCCGAAACTCTCGGGTCTGGAAGCGCAGAACCGCTTCAATTATGTCTGTCGCAGCTTTTTTCGCTGTGTCGCGGCGGCTGACCACCCCCTGGTGCTGTTCATTGACGACCTGCAATGGAGCGACTTGGCCTCCCTCAATCTCCTATCGGCTCTGCTTACTGACAGCCAAATCACCCATCTCCTGCTCATCGGAGCCTACCGGGACAACGAAACCTCTCCAGCACACCCTCTCATGCTGATGCTGGAAAGCCTCTCCAAGCAAGGGATCACCCCGGATACGATCCAGGTGGGCAATCTCGCGGAGGAGGACGTGACAGCGCTCTGCGCTGACGCCCTACACGCCGCACCGTCGACGGTCACCCGACTCGCCCGCCTGGTCCACACCAAAACCCTAGGCAACCCCTTCTTCGTCACCCAATTCATCAAGGCGCTGCATGCGGACCGGCTGATCGCCTTCGATGCCGGTCTGGGCCACTGGCGCTGGAACATCGACGAGATCGAACAGCACGCCATCCCGGACGATGTCGTACAGCTCATGGTGGCCAAGATCACTCACCTGACGCCCGCCACCCAGCGACTGCTGACTCTCGCCGCCTGTATCGGTCATGCTTTCGCCCTCGATACCCTGGCGGTGATCGACACAGGCGAGGAGCACGCAACCCGTGCAAACTTGGAACCGGCGGTGCAAGAGGGCTTGATCATTCCCCACGATACCCGCCTCTACCGTTTTTCCCACGATCGCATCCAGCAAGCCGCCTACTCGCTGATGGCGGACAGTGAGCGCGCCCACCTGCGCATTGGCCGGTTGCTGCTGTGCGACGGGAAACCAACGGGTGAGCGCCTGTTCGAGGTCGTCAATCAGCTCGACGCCGCACGCCGCCTGATCACCGACCCGCAGGAGCGGCTCGCTCTGGTCGCGCTCAATTGGCAGGCGGGCCAGCAGGCCAAGAGCAGTACCGCTTACACCTCGGCGCTCAACTACCTGGCCATCGCTGCGGAACTGCTGCCTATCGAGCAATGGAGCCGTCACTACGACCTCACTTTTTCTATCTACAGCGAGTGGGCCTGGTGCCGCTTCTACGCGGGCGAGACGACGGAGATCGAGGCGCTGTTCGCGATGCTGCTCGCCCACGTTCAGGGCCTGGAGGATACGATCCGCGTCCATACCATCCGTATGGAGTATTACCACTTGGCCGGGGACTATGGGCGCGCGGTGGAGATCCAGAAGGAAGCCTTGCGGCTGCTGGGAGTCGAAATCGACGACGAGGGGCTTTCCGCGCTACTGGAACGCGAATTGGAAACCGTGCCGCGACTGCTCGGCGGGCGCCGCATCGAATCGCTGTACGACGCCCCTCTGCTGGATTCGCCGCGCCACGCCGCGATCATGGATATTTTGATGGGCTTATGGACTAGCGCCTACCTGAATTCTCAACTCGAACTGGTGGCCTGGTCTTCCTGCAAGATGACCAACATCTCTCTGGAGTATGGTAATAACCCTCTCACTGCCTACGGCTACATGAACTATGCGTTCGTTTGCGTCGCGCTGCTGGGGCAGTACGAAACCGGGCACCGCTTCGGCGAGGTGGCGAATCGGTTAGCGGAACGGTTCGACGACCTGCTGCTGCGCGGTAAGGTCTATCTGCTATTCGCGGTGTTCGTGAACCACTGGCGCGCACCGCTCGCCACCTCCCTCGATTACAGCCGCAAATCCTTCCCGTTGCTGGTCGAGAACGGGGACTGGATCTATGCGGGCTACTGCGCCGAGTTCGTGATTTCCGACCCCACTATCTGGGGCATGCCTTGCGACGAATTGCTCGAAGCGGCGCAACGCTATCTCCCGTTTCTCCAGAACAACGCCCCGGTGATCCTGGACGAATTCTTCCGACCCGCCTGCCTCAATCCCCTGCTGCAACTACTAGGGCGCACCCGAAACGACCATACCTTCGACGATGACGATTTCCGCGAAGAAACCTTCTTGCAAAGCTATCGGCATAATCCACTCGCCCTTTCCTACTTCTACACCGCGAAGCTGCGCAGCCTCTACTGGTTCGGCGACTGGGACGCCGCTTTGGCCATGATCGACCAGGCTGACTTCGTGGCCTCAGTCGCTCTCGCCCAAGCCAAGGTTCCGGAAGCTTATTTCTTTGCCTCCCTCACCCTGCTGGCCTTATTTGACCGCTTCACCCCAGAGGAATGGGTACCACATGCCACTCGCATCGCCGGTTATCAGGAGAAAATGAAGGTATGGGCCGACCACAGCTCTGCCAACTTTCGTCACAAATTTCTGCTGGTGGAGGCGGAACGGGCGCGGGTCGCTACCGACGACTGGGCAGCACTGGAACTCTACGAAGCAGCGATTGACGAAGCACACAAGTCCGGCTACCTGAACAACGAAGCTCTTTCCTACGAGTGCGCCGCCCGCTTCTTCTTTGCCCGTAATCTGACTCGCCCGGCCGTTGATTACTTGAATGGGGCGTACTACGCCTACCGCAAATGGGGGGCGACGGCGAAAGTTCGGCAACTTGAACGTCAGTACCGGGAGTGGTTCTCAATCACTCCATTCGACACTCGACGCGGTCAACCCTCGACCTCAAGCTTCACCACATCCCACGCCACGACCGAGTGCGACACCAGCACCGATACTTTGGACATCGTCTCCATCGTCCAATCCTCCCAAAGTCTGGCAAGCGAGATCGACCTGAAACGACTGCTGGATCGGATGATGAAGATCGTCACTGAGAATGCCGGTGCTGAGCGCTCGGTGTTACTCGATCTGCATGAAGGGAGCTGGAGCATCAAGGCCGAGGCGAGGAGTGAGTGGGAGACCGTCTCCATCCCGCAGGAGATGACGGAGACAGCGCTGGAGACATCCCTGCCTCTGAGTCTCATCAATTATTGCGCGCGCAAGCAAGAGAGCGTGGTGCTTGGCCATGCCAGCGCCTATGGCGGTTTCGTCAAGGACCCTTATTTCGCCGCCACCGCCATGCGTTCGGTACTTGCCCTACCGCTCCTGCGTTCCGGCGCTCTCAAGGGGGTGCTCTACCTTGAAAACAACCTAGTCGAGGAAGCATTCACGCGGGAGCGACTTACGACGCTGGAACTGCTCTCCTCGCAGATGGCCATCTCCATCGAAAACGCCGAGTTCTATCGAGAACTTGAACAACTGGTCGAACAGCGGACCTTGGCATTGGTCAAGACCAACGACGAGCTGCAACAGGCCAACCGGCAGCTGGAGGAATTGTCGCACACCGACGGCCTAACCCAGATCGCCAATCGTCGCGCTTTCGATGCCTTCATTAAGATTGAGTGGAAGCGTCACAACCGGATAAAGCAGGATTTCTCGCTCATCCTCTGCGATATCGATTATTTCAAGCAATTCAACGATACCTATGGACACATCGAGGGAGACCGCTGTCTGCAACGGATTGCCCAGGCGATCAAAGCAGCAGCGCAACGATCGGGCGACCTGGTCGCCCGCTATGGTGGGGAGGAGTTCGTCGTGGTGTTGCCTCAAACCAACCGGGCAGGGCTCTGCAAGGTGATCGAGACGATCAAATGTAGCGTTGCAGCGCTGAAAATCCCCCACGTTGGATCAAAAGTGCATGATCGAGTCACGCTCAGCCTGGGGGCGCTGCACCGAGTTCCACAGGATGGAGAAAAAGTTGAGGATGCTTTAGCCGCCGCCGATAGCGCTCTGTATCAGGCCAAGTCCCAAGGTCGCAATCGCGCCGTGGTCGTCCAGCGAATCGGAGAGGCGCAACCATCACCAGGGTGATCGACGAGATCGCTTTTCAAATCAACCAACTCACTCCCAACACCGCTAATGCTATAGTAATCCTTTACAGGTTGTAGAATTATTACAACACCAAATAAGTTATGGAAATAAAAATACCTATAGAAAGGCATCAAGCTGTTTCTTTGCTGATTTTTGCAGGTGTTTCAGTCCTAATTACCATAAGAGATGGCATTGGAGATGAAGCGTTGGCAAGAATATTTTTATTGCTGGTTTTTTTGGTGCCATTATTGCTCTATCGGGTAGTAGCTTATTTATCAAGCTTCGGGTTTATGGAGTTTTTTGCGTCAGATTACGGATCAAGAAATTCTGCGGGTCCGTATGCATTTTTCTTCTGGCTATTATTCTTGATAGCTTGTTTATTTCAAATTTTCGAATGGTCAATTTACTAGAGAGAAAAGTAATCTAGTGATACATTAGACATTATCGGCAACCTAAAGTAGCAGCACGTTCCGGGCCTGCGGCCCTCCGCTGGGCACCAAAGCTGTTGCGCGCTTTTGGTGCCACTAAGCAAGGTATTGAGGAAAATAGGAAGGCTAAAATGACAGAGAAAATACATGGGCATGAGGTAATGGAAATGATGCTTTCGAGCAATCGTTCCTACACGAAGGAAAGCCTCTGCGCAGCCATATTGGCGAAGTTCGGAAAGGATGCACGATTCTACACATGTGCAGAAGAGAATATGACCGCCAGTGACTTGGTGGAATTTCTTGAGAGCAAAGGCAAATTTGTTGAAACCGAGGCAGGTTTTAACACAAGCCCCGATAAAATGTGCGCTCACTAGCACGAACCAATCGCTGGTGATCAGTATTCAACGCTGTTTGCTCAGATGCCCCGTTATAAACGACCCTGCAGCAAGCTGCGGGGTATTTAACAGACGATACTTCGCAGCAAGCTTCGGGGTATGTATCCCGAATAGCAAGCAAAGGAAGTTAGAATGCCCGCACTTGACAATTTCACCTGGATTGGCTTAATTGCCGCCAGCTGCACAACGATATCCTTTTTACCACAAGTGATTAAAGTTATTAAAGAAAAGAAAACTAGGGATATTTCCTTGAGCATGTATGCGATTTTTTCATTGGGCATTCTTCTTTGGTTGATTTATGGAATTATGATAAGAGATATACCTATAATTCTTGCAAACTCAATTACTTTTTCATTGAGCTTCATCATCTTAATCTTAAAGATAAGGTATAAATAAAAATATCTTAATCGCTATCCGATGGCATCTCTCCCCTGATCTTTAGCGATTATTCGGAAGCTTCACATGGATTTTCCCGTCCCATTTGTGCTTGTAAGAAATGAATGTGTAGCCTTGGATGGCGAAATGGCGCAACTGGATAACAAACTTGGAAAAGCGAACAATAATGGCCGCAAAATCCTTGCAACGACAGTGATGGAAGCCTTCGGTGAAAAGCTTATCGACACTCCCATTTGGTCGGCTCCAAAAATACTGCCAACCTCAGAAGGAGGTATCGAGATAGCGACATTCACCGAATATTCGGGCCAAGATCGCCATAAGCATCATGCAGGACTAGAAATATATACCGTGCTCAAAGGAAAGATGGAGATATTGATCAACGATGAAGGACCATTTGTACTGAACGCAATGGATGAAGTGGTGATTCTCCCGGACACCATTCATGAGGTGATCCAAAAAAAGCCCAACCAAGCAAAACCAGGCTCTGATGAATTTGCGCTTCTAGTTCGCGTTCACTCTGTCAATTGCCTCGGTGAATCCGACAAGTATGTTCAGCTTGAAGCAGGAGGCCAGTGGATGTGTTGGAAAGATCTTACGAAAAAACAAAGATCTTCCGCATACAAGATGCAAAACCGAATCACCGCATAAAAAAACCCCCCAAAAATTGACGATCATCAAATGACTCCCTGAATCTCCCGTTATTTTTTACCGTGGTCGAATTTTGCGGGGGGAGCATGTAATCATGAGTTTTGTCGATGATATCGATTTGGCGTCCGGCACAGTCCGGAATCCCGATAGCCACGAGGGCGCGCTGGGCGGACTTACCCGTCGCGAATTCCTGAAATACTGCACTGGAGTCGCTGCGACCCTGGGCTTGTCATCATTCATGGGCCTACGCATCGCACAAGCCGCTACCGCACCTCAACGCCCACCCGTCATCTGGCTGTCGGCGCAGGAATGCACTGGTTGCACCGAATCGCTGCTGCGCGCCTATCATCCGACACTCGAAACCTTGATTCTCGACATGATCTCCCTCGACTATCACGAGGCCCTCTGCTCTGGCGCCGGTCATCAGGCCGAAGCGCACAAGGCCAAGTCGATGCAGGAGAACTGGGGCAAGTATGTCCTGGTGGTGGACGGCTCGATCCCAACCAAGGATGGCGGCGTCTACTGCATGGTGGCTGGCAAGCCGATTCTGGAAACTGTCCGGGAAGTGGCGGAAGGTGCGGCGGCAATCATCGGCATCGGTTCCTGCGCCTCCTGGGGCGGCATTCCCTCCAGTGACCCCAATCCCACCCAGGCAAAGTCGGTGCAAGCGGTCTTGCCCGGTAAGACGGTGATCAATATCCCCGGCTGTCCCCCGAATCCCTACAACTTCCTATCCACCGTCCTGCATTTGCTGACCTTCGGCAAACCGCCGGAATTGGATATGAAAAACCGACCACGCTTCGCCTACGGGCGACTGATCCACGAAAACTGCGAGCGGCGTCCACATTTCGACGCGGGGCGTTTCGCACTGGAATATGGCGATTTTGGCCACCGGCAGGGCTGGTGTCTGTACAAGATCGGCTGCAAAGGACCGGAGACCCACGCCAATTGCCCGGCGATCGGTTTCGGCGATGTTGGCGAAGGCAACTGGCCAGTCGGCATCGGCCACCCCTGCTTCGGCTGCACCGAGCAAGGCATCGGTTTTACCAAGCCTCTCCACGCGCTGGCGGATGTCAAGACCTTCTCGCCGCCGACCGCCTTCCCAGCCGTCAATTCGCCCAAGGGTAAAGGCGTCACGCCGGCCGCCGCGGCGATTGTCGCTGGCATCGCTGGGTTGGGCGTCGGAGCCGGAGCGATGGCGTTGCGTGGCATGCAAGATGAAGCCGGAAAGAGCAGCCAGGAAACCTCGTCGAGTTCTTCATCCGGGCAACACTAGGGGAGGAAACAGTATGGATCCGAACCGCCGTCAGTTCCTGCGCGGCGCGGCGAGCGCCATCGCGACCACAGCCGCTGCGGTCGCCACACCGGTCAGCGAGGCGGTCGCCTTTGGCCCACGCGAGCCGAAGACGTTGCCGCCCAAAGCCGTGGGTATGTTGTACGACTCGACGCTGTGTGTCGGTTGCAAAGCCTGCATGGCCGCTTGCAAGCAAGCCAACGGCATGCCTGCCGAACAACCAGAGTACCTGGCTCAGTGGAATGAAGGTACTTGGGATGCCGCCCAGGATATCTCCGGCAAGACGCTGAACGTCATTCGCGTCTACCAAGATGGCACGATGGCCCAGAAAGACCGCGAGCAGGATGGCTATGCGTTCGTCAAGCGCCATTGCCTGCACTGCGTCGATCCCTCGTGTATCTCGGTCTGTCCGGTCAGTGCGATGCAGAAGCATCCGCTCACTGGCATCGTCACCCACAATCCCGATGCCTGCATCGGTTGTCGCTATTGTGTCTACGGGTGTCCGTTCAACGTCCCGCAGTACCAGTTCGATGAGCCCTTTGGCCGGATCTCCAAGTGTCAGTTCTGCAATCACCTACAAGCGCAAGGCAAGCTCCCGGCCTGCTGCGATGTCTGTCCAACGGGCGCTTCGTTGTTCGGCCTGGTCGAGGATCTGCAAGCCGAGGCGGAACAACGGCTGGCTGCCAAACCAGGCGAGACCTACACCTTTCCGCGCGGCAAGTTGGGCGGCGATCGGCCCAGTCACGAAGCGCCTATCGGCCACTACCAACCACACCTCTATGGTGAGAAGGAAGCGGGCGGCACCCAGGTGCGTTATCTGACCGGCGTTCCTCACGAGAAATTGGGTCTACCCAAATTACCCGATCACTCCTATGCCGCCGTTTCCGAAGGGATGCAGCACACGCTCTATAAAGGCATGGTCGCGCCATTGGCCTTGCTCGGCGGATTGGTCTTCCTAGCCCGGCGCAGTTCCAAGACCTATGGCGGCGAAGATCCGACCCGCACCGACGAGGAGGATGCGTCATCATGAGCGAAACCATGCATCGACCGCTCGGCGGCCCCATCCTCACCAAACCCTTTGCCATTTTGGGTCTGTTCGTGCTGATCGGCGGCTATTTCATCCTGCGCCGTTTCCTGTTCGGCATGGCCGATGTTTCGCACATGAGCAACGGTTATCCGATCGGCACCTGGGTGGTTCTCGACGTGGTGATCGGCACGGCATTCGGTTGTGGCGGCTTCGCTCTGGCGTTGCTGGTCTACATCTGCAACCGCCATGTTTATCACCCGCTGATGCGCCCTGCCCTGCTCGGTGGGGTGTTCGGCTACACTCTGGCTGGTTTGGCGGTGATGATCGACCTGGGCCGCTATTGGCACGCCTTCAATCTACTGATGCCCTGGTACGCGCAGATCAATTCGGTGATTTTCGAAGTGGCGTTGTGCGTCATGGCCTACATCACCGTGTTGTGGATCGAATTCTGGCCAGCGTTTTTGGAACGGATGCCTCCCGCTTTCAAGCAGCATTTCGGCCTGCACAAGTTTCAGGCTTTCCTGCGACGCTACATGTACGTGTTCATTGGCCTGGGCGTGTTGTTGCCGACCATGCACCAATCCTCGTTAGGCTCGGTGCTGCTGATCATGGGCTCCAAGCTGTCGCCGCTCTGGTATACACCGTGGCTGCCGCTGCTGTTCCTGAGTTCGGCGCTGGCCATGGGCTACGGGGTGGTAATGCTGGAATCCACCCTGGTGCAACGCTCCTTCAAGTTGCCTTCCGAAGCGGCGTTGCTGGCCAAGCTGTCGCGAGTCGCCGCTGGATTGCTGGCGCTATTCCTGGTGGTGCGAATCGGCGATCTGCTGGCGCGCGGCCAGTTGGGCCTGGCTTTCGCCGGCGATCGTTACAGTTTTCTGTTCTTGATCGAAACGGCGTTGTTCGCCGCACCGATCGTCATCCTGGTTTCACGCCGACGTTGCGCCAATGCACGATTACGATTCCTAGCCACGATCAGCTTGTTAGCCGCCGGTTCGCTGTACCGATTGGACGGCTACTTGCTCGCCATCGATCCCGGCAACGGTTGGGTGTATTTCCCCTCCGCGCCGGAATTGATGATCACGGTCGGCGTCGTCTGTCTGGAAATCATGCTGTATCTCATCTTCATCAAGACCCTGCCGGTGTTACACGGCGCCCACAAAGTCCAACAGTGACCATTGGAGGCTGGCGTGGCCAGAATAACGATTGATCCCATCACCCGCATCGAGGGTCATTTGCGCATCGATTGCGAGGTGGAAAACGGCAAAGTGACCAACGCCTGGTCCTCTGGGCAAATGTGGCGCGGCATCGAGGTCATCCTCAAGGACCGCGACCCCCGCGATGCCTGGTTGTTCACGCAGCGCATCTGCGGGGTCTGCACCACCGTACACGCCATCGTGTCGGTGCGAGCGGTGGAGAACGCGCTGGATTTGGAAGTACCGCTGAACGCGCAGTACATCCGCAACATGATCATCACCGCCCACGGGATTCACGATCATATCGTGCATTTCTACCAGTTGGCGGCATTGGATTGGGTGGACATCGTATCCGCACTATCGGCCAGTCCCGAAGGCGCGGCGCAACTAGGGGCCAGTCTGTCCGATTATCGGCGCAACAGCCTGCCGGAAATTCGCCAAATTCAGGAGAAATTGAAGGCGTTCGTCGGCACCGGACAACTCGGTGTCTTCGCCAGTGGCTACTGGGGGCATCCGGCGATGAAGCTGCCGCCGGAAGTGAATCTGCTGGCGGCGACCCATTACCTACAAGCTCTGGAATACCAGCGCATCGCCAATCGGATCGTGGCGATTCTCGGTTCCAAGACTCCGCATATCCAGAACCTGGCAGTCGGCGGCGTGGCGAATCCGATCAACCCCGATAGCCAATCCACGCTGACCCTGGAGCGATTATTCGCCATCAAGGCCGAAATCGACAAGCTCAGCGAGTTCGTCAATCAGGCGATGATTCCCGACGTGGCGGCAGTGGGCGCTTTGTATGCCGACTGGACGACGCATGGGGCGGGCGTGACCGATTATCTGTCGGTGCCCGATCTACCGCTGGACACCAAGGGCACCCAGTTCGAGTTGCCGGGCGGCTTCGTGCCCAAGGGCGATTTGGCCCAGTTCAAACCGATCACCAGTTATCAGGATGGCTATTTCCGCGATGGGGTCAAGGAGAGCGTCAAACACGCCTGGTATCAATATCAGGGCGGCGATCGGGCGCTGCATCCCTACGAGGGTCAGACGAACCCACATCACACCGCCTTCCAGGATGATGGCAAGTATTCCTGGGTCAAGGCGCCGACCTTCTACGATCAGCGGGTGCAAGTGGGGCCGCTGGCCAATGTGCTGGCCATGGTCGCCGCCGGTCATGAGCCAACCAAGCGGCATTTGAACCGGGTGTTGGAAATCGCCAGTACGGTGGCGGGTACGCAAATTCCAGTCACTGCATTGCATTCGACGATTGGCCGGATTGCGGCGCGCGCGGTGCGTTGTGCGGTGTTGCTGGAGTCATTGCAGAATCAATGGCAATTGTTGATCGACAATATCGCCAAGGGGGATTTCACCACCTTCAATCGACCGGTATTTCCCAAGGGCGAGATTCGCGGCTTCGGCTATCACGAAGCGCCGCGCGGGGTATTGTCGCACTGGACGGTGATCGAGAATGGCAAGATCAAGAATTATCAGGCAGTGGTGCCGAGTACCTGGAACGCCGGCCCACGCGACGATGCCGACGCCATGGGGCCCTATGAGGCGTCGCTGATGGATAATCCGGTGGCGGACGCCGAACTGCCGTTGGAAGTGTTGCGCACCGTGCATTCTTTCGATCCTTGTCTGGCTTGCGCCATTCACCTGGTGGATAGCCGCAAGCGACCGATCGTCCAGGTCAAGGCTTTCGGATGAACATCATCGTGCTGGGCCTCGGTAACATTCTGCTGCGCGACGAGGGGGTCGGGGTGCGGGTGATCGAGGCGCTGGCCGAACGCTATACGCTGCCGATGGAGATCGAGGTGGTGGATGGCGGCACGGTGGGCATGGATCTCTTGGATACCTTGGCGGGTTGTGATCATTTGCTGATTTGTGATGCGGTGCAAACCGGTGCACCACCCGCATCGGTGGTGAAATTGGCGGATGCCGAAGTGCCGGCCTTGTTTCAAACCCGATTTTCGCCCCACCAATTAGGCTTGGCGGAGGTGCTAGCCACCTTGATCCTGATGGAGGAAGCGCCGAAAGCGATCACCTTGATCGGCGTGGTGCCAGCGGATATGGAATTGGGCGCTGAACTGTCGCCCGAGGTCGCAGCGGTCATCGACCCAGCGGTCGAGGCGCTGGTTGCAGAATTGCGTGGGCTTGGTTTTGCTCTCACCCCTCGTCTTGCGCCTACCGAGGAAGATGCGCATGACCGTTTTTCCCCTACACCCTGCCTCTTGCCGGATTGGGAAGAGAGCGCCTTTAAGACGATCCATTGAAAGTCATGTGCATCGCCATCCCCGCTCAGGTGCTCGAAGTCAATGGCCTGCATGCGCGTGTGGAACGCTGTGGCGAGCAATTGGAAGTCAGTTTGTTACTGCTTACCGAGGAATCGGTCACACCCGGTGATTATTTGATCATTCAGGCAGGTGCTTGGGCGGTGGAAAAGATCGCGCCTGAAGAAGCGCTGGAAATCCGTCGCCTGTTCGAAGAATTTGCTGGCGCGAATTTCAATTAAAAAAGCGAGTAACCACGAGTCATCTGGATGAAAAAACTCCGGGTCAGAGCATGATCATTAGTGACCATAGAGACCCTGCCAGAATTTGCGATGAATGTTATACAGCAGGGAAATACCATAAAAATTAAATAATTATTTTCAACGATGGC
The DNA here is from genome assembly GCA_024235035.1 of Gammaproteobacteria bacterium. Lineage (GTDB taxonomy): Bacteria > Pseudomonadota > Gammaproteobacteria > Competibacterales > Competibacteraceae > UBA2383. The sequence goes on along the minus strand of JACKNE010000010.1, from coordinate 16,926 downwards.
AGATTATAGTAAATATACAGAAACCGTATAGTAATTTGTTAGGCAATCATCAGGTTAAGGTGATAAATGTCACTTAGAGAAAAGAAATCTGAGATAAAGCGACTGATAGGTTCTTTTGAGCGCGAAGCTGACAAATTTCACGATTTAACGTTCAGTCTATTCTATGTGACAGATGAAGAGCCAATTGATAACAGGAAGTTCAAGTCTCCAAACCATACAATAATGCTGTGGCAGTACTATGGAAAGATTGAGCCTCAAGGTGGCGCTGAGAAATTTGTCGACAATTTAAAAAGTAGCGATCTTCAGTGGGGTTTAAGGGGAGCTAAATTGTCAGCGTTTGCTGTGATTGAAGGTGATAGTTGTGCTCTCTTTTGTCGCATGGCGAAACGAGCTGGTAGTTTGTTTAACGAAAAGGAATCGTTTGTTTTGAAAAGTCGGGTGGTTTCTGAAATACAGAAATCCGAAATAGATGGGGTTTATAAACCGGCTGCCGCTGTCAACGATAACGCGATGGCGGTTTGGCTAAGCTATCTTCTCTATCACATTTCTAGAGTCAGCCCCGGAAAAGATAAATTAGAGAGAATCGAGCCTGATCCTTTTTCGCTTTCTCTATTGGCCTTAGAGGATTTATTAGATAGTCCAAGAATAGAAAAAGTAGACAAATCGATGAGTCGAGTCGATGAGCTAAATTTCAAGGTGGCTTTGTCGTTTCCGGGGGAGAAGCGTGGCTATGTTTCAAATATTGTTAGCTCGCTAAAAGAAAGTTTAGGTAAAGACCAAATTTTCTATGATTTTGACTATCAGTCACAGCTGGCTAGGCCTGACTTAGATACTATGTTGCAGAATATTTATAGGAATAATTGCGATTTGGTCGTTGTATTCTTGTGTAAAGAGTATTCGGAGAAAGAATGGTGCGGTTTAGAGTGGCGTGCTGTAAGGGATATCATCAAGGCTAAGGAAAGCGAACGAGTAATGTTTGTTCGATTCGATGACGCTCAAATAGACGGTGTGTTCTCAATAGATGGTTACATTGATGCCAACCATTTCGCGGAAGCCGAGGTTTCTAAGTTTATTTTGGAGCGTGTTGAGCTCCTTGGTGGTGCAAATGCCTAACAAAGCGCTGCTAGGGACAAACCTACGCTACGCTTCGGTTTGCCCCAGAGCGCGGCGTTAGGTGCCAAGATGACTGCGGTGAACGTTGTGATAGTCGCTGTTGTTCTAGTGCTGTCGGTTATGTACATCTACATGGCCGCCTTCACCTCATGGCACATTTCCAGGTCCGAGTATTTTGAGTCTGGACAGAAGCGTGCGCAGCACGCCATTGTTTGGCTCATTCCAATACTAGGAGCGGCATTCGTACTACATATGCTTTCGCCCGACATTAAGCGAAAAGGACCGGGTTGGATTCCCGCGCTCGAATACATGATTCTGTCTGCTTTCGTGGCGTCGGTCGCCGAAGCTTCCGATTCGGCAGAGCCGACCGCTGGTGACTCAACCGAGGCACAAGAAGCATCGAACGGTAGCTCCAATGATTAGGCAAATGTCACCTAACAACCGCATCGAGTTCGCGCCTGCAGACGCGGTCGCCGGACCTCGCTTACGCTCGGCCGCTCATGCGGAACGTTGTGTATCTAAAATGAGAACGACACCAAAGATACGCGGTTATATTGCTACCCAAAGCAACAAAATAGTATTTCTATACCGTAGAAGTAATAAGATTACTTTTCTGATTTCAATGAACTATGAAAAAGAAATTGAGAACCTAGAGATTGGGTCACTTTTTTATGGGAAAATTTATCCTAACCGATGTGATCTTTCCCCTGACGGAACTTATTTTATTTATTTCGCTATGGGTAAATCTCAAAAGCAATATGACAAAAGGCTTTATTGTTGGACAGGTGTCTGTGTACCTCCAAATATTAAAGCTATAAAACTTTTTGCACACAAGGATACATGGGGAGGAGGAGGAAGATTCATAAATGATAATACAATTTATATATCGCCTGGGCAGTATCCTGATTTTGACAAAAACCTAAACGATCAACTTGATAAGTACAAAATCACCTTTACAGGAAACATTGAAGATGGAGGCTGGACTTCAGGGAACGGATGGAAAATCTTAAAAAGACAAATTGTACAAGAACTTGGAGATAAATATCCAATCCCTAAGATTTGGACAAAAACCAATGGTGAAATAACTCTACTTAAATATTTAAACTACAATTCATATCTCAAACGAATGGATGGGCAAGTTATGGGAGATTATGATCTGCATAGTTATGCCGTTCAAGATAATAAAAACGAAGTTAAATTCCCACTTAATGATAAAGAAAAAATTTGCAAATGGGCTGATTTCGATAATACTGGAAGATTAATAGTTGCAAAAGAAAGTAAAATCTTTATTTACCAAAATTTAGAAAATATAAATTCCAAAAGACCAAGTAAAATATATGATTTTGAAAATTTCATTGATTTACCAAAATAATAAGCATCAATAAGCCAGAGTTAGTCATTTTAAAATCATATAACAAGACATTCCGCCGGACCTAGGCTACCAATATCCTGAGGTTGCAACACCAATCGAGTTAATGAGAGTGCACGAGGGTGACTGACGAGGTACTAAAAGAACTTTGGGCCGCAAAAGACAATATCGCTAAGGAGCATGACTACAACATCGACGGACTGGCTGGATATTTCCTGAAAAAACAATCTTCTCGCTGCAGCAGATTCCGCCGAGACGAGCGAGACCGGAAAGCCGAACAAGGCGCTCCAACAGACCGCTCCTGACGTCGTGCGGTTGCTGAGCGTCATCATGAATCGCGCAATTGATGCCGAAGGCCGATGGTTGGTTTCGCTGGAGACGCACAGCAAGACCCTGTTTCTTGCCACGTTGATGCATGAACTGACAATCGTTGGACGAAATAGCTACCGCGTCCGGAGCGAAGAATTGGAGAAGCCGTTGCAGCTTCGCAAGGTCAATGAAACTCAACATCGCGTTGCCGCCTGTCTGCGCCAGCTATTGTCCGGCCAAGCCAACGAGAGCTTTCAAGAGTCAATTGCCGCTTGGGTATTGGAGCAGCAAGACACCGAACTACAGGGTCTCATGTCGTACGCCTGGAGCAACGCGAAAACCAAAGCCCCATGATCCGTCTGACGCCCAATCCATCATTCGAGCGGACCTGTGCGAAATGCCGCGTAGGCCGCTCAATTCAGACGTTAACCCACATGAAAAGCCAAGAAGATATCGAAATTTACATTGAAGGGAATGAAACAGATAAAATTGTTTCTTTCCTTAATAAGGAGATAGGCACTTTGTCCTTTGATTCTGAAATAGACAAAGGCCATATCCTGTACACCTACAGCGACGCAAAAATTCTAATTAACTCTGGTATTCAATACGGATACATTTCCGTCTACTTGAAAGGCTTAGAAAATTGGAAATCAGACATCGAATTCGCAAGATGTATCGTAAGTGCTCTAGAAGTAACGGTGCGTTGCGATCCTGGAAGTGAATATCCAACTGTATCGCCCTATTCAAATATATTTGTTGAAATAAGTCAGCAAGGAGAGAATCTTGTTGAGTGGGGTTAACAAGTCAAATCACGCGGACTCGGCAAAGCTGTCACCTTTTTTGTTCCAAAAAGCCGCCAACTTCACCGAGCCGGTGTTTGAAGCGTTGGAAGATGAAGCAGGACATTCGTATTGCCGCGCAGAAAGCGATGTTGGGTGAAGTCCCTTCCTCTCTCCGGTTCGTCTATGCTTCAGAGACAGCCGAAGGAGCGGTCCGGGTCACCGCGGTTTTGGACAGCTCAGCTACAGAAGATCACCTTGATTGCGTTCACTGTTTCTGTGCTGAGATCATCGCGGGATATCCATTCAGCACCCCATATGAAGAATATATAGAGATCAGTGACGCTCGGCCCTGGAAGATTGGAGATGGGTCCGACTTGGTTTTCCTTCGATACGGAGAAACAAACAAAGATTCCAACCAACCGCCGCAGTCAACGCCAGGGCTGGCGCCCCGTCGCGGCTGAGCTCAGACGTTAGATTTCATGAATACAACCCCGCTGACATTACAAGAAGAATTAGCTAACTTTTATGAAAAGAGCGGCTTTGGCAGTGTTATTGGTATGAGACCGTTGACTGTGCCTGTCTATACCGGATGTATGCTTGTGCCATTGCCTAATATCGAAACTCGGAGGCAATATTTGAAATACCACGACCTTCATCATCTCATCACTGGTTATAGCGTTGGACGAATCGGAGAAGGCGAGGTTAGTGCGTGGGAGTTAGGTACTGGGTCTGCCTTTGTCTCACCGTTGCTTGGGGTTATGAATCTAATAGCACTCTCCACCGGTTTAGTGCTGGAACCTAAGCGCATGTGGTCTTCTTTCAGTCGAGGCTGCAAAAGCAAAAACCTTTATTCAAAGTCTTGCAGATCCAACGTTGATTCAGCCCATTGGCCAAGTTTGGCTACACTTCGGGCTGACGTCCTTGAAGTGAAAAACCCCCGCTTCCCGATGGCCTTCCGAGCCTTGGAGTTTGCGTTCTACTCTGCCTGTGCAATGTTCATTCACGCACTGATAGCCATCCCGGCAGTCTGCGTAAGGTTTATAACTGACATCACGCTTGGCTATAGTATTTTTCAAGCGGTGAAACCAAAGAAACGAGTTGATCTGTTTTAAAAAATGAACGACTCCACAGCAAGCTGCGGGTATCAAAAGCGAGATGACATGCAGCAAGCTGCAGGGAATTAGACCCGTAGAGATTAATCTGCCGACAATTGGGCTCAGGGTTTCGCTTTATAGCTAAATCATGCTAAAGAAAATTAGAGAACTGATCAAAGAGCTTGAACAGCCGGTCTCTCCAACCGAGGCAGTAAGGAAAGTCACAGAAACTTCATACATCCGAAGGTGGCAAAACCAGTTGTGATTTCTGGATAACTTAGCGATGACATTCAGCTTTATCAAGAGAAAGCAGTTAAGGCGGCTATTGAAGGTTCAAAGAAATGAACGGAAGCATCCGTTATGTGAAAATTGTGGAGTGGTCTGAAGAAGATCAATGCTTTGTGGGAAGTTGCCCCGAACTGTTTTATGGCGGCTGCCATGGAGGCGATGAGAAGCAGGTATTCGCTGAACTATGCGACATAGTTGAAGAAACCATCGAACTCTACAAAACAGATGGTAAACCATTACCGGCCACAACTGCTGGAAAAGATTATGCAAACAAAATGCTTAGCGTCGCCTAGTAAGGCGCCCCAGCGGACTCCCCTAACGCTACGCCGCTGATCCTGGCGTTGGATACCAGAAAAAATATGCGTCTTTGGTCAATACACCCTAAATACCTAGATGCACAAGGCATAGTGGCTTTATGGCGAGAAACATTGTTGGCTCAAGCTGTTTTACGAAATGAAACCAAAGGTTATCGCAATCACCCACAACTGGAAAGATTTAAAAATTGCTCTGCACCGCTATCTGCAATATCAGCGTATCTCAAATATGTCCATATAGAATCAGAGTGCAGAGGCTATTCATTCGATGAGTCAAAAATCAAACCAGAGACAAAACCTGTAACCATTAAAGTTACCAGTGGTCAAATGAGCTACGAGTGGAAGCATTTAATGTCAAAGCTAGAACAGCGTAGTCCAGCCGCTTATGAAAAATGGCATAAATGCAAAACAGTAGAGCCACATCCATTGTTTGAGATACAGTCAGGTGAAGTTGAGTCATGGGAACGTCATTAAATGGCGCCTAACAATGCAATCAAGCTGTTCGCTGTGCTTCCTCGGATGCTCCGCAGCTACGTGTTGCTTAGTGCCGTTTATTGCAGCGTTAGACATTTTTTCTGATAGTTTCAACGCAACCAGAGATCAAGATTATGAGAATATATTTTGGTACTAATAGAAATCCGAACGATCAAAAAAATCCAACGGATTTTGGAAACAGTTTTAGCAGTAGCGGTTTGACTGACCTTAGATTTGGCTGGGCTGACGTCAGCGGTGAAAACCTTGACCAATACACATTAACTGTTGCAGATGAAGTATTGGATGTCGGAAGCGAAAATGCTTCAGTCAATAATTTCAGTAGGCAAACACTCGGTAGCAAGGTTGTGTTTGAAGAAATCCGCAGGGAAATGAAGCAGACCAAACAAGATTGCGTAATTTCCATCCATGGATTTAATTATACATTTCAAGAGGCCATCCAGAGAACGGCACAAATTAAGAGATTCTACAATGAATTACCTATGGTCTATTTTTTATTCACATGGCCTTCTGATGGGTCCATGTTACCGTTTAAAGCCTACGCTAGCGACAGAGATGATGCACGCGCTTCAGGCGTTGCCCTTGGACGTGGACTACTAAAGTTCGCAGATTTTTTGCGTGAAGTTAAACCAGAAGATTACTGTCAGAAAAATATACATCTGTTCGCACATAGCATGGGAAACTATGCTCTTCGATGGGCGCTACAAGGGATAAAAAGCTCTTCGGGAAGCCAATTGCGTAGGCTACTTGAGCAAATCATCCTATTCGCCGCTGATGAAGACGATGACGCATTTGAGTATGACTATAAGTTCCAAACTCTGCCTGACCTGGGGCGTCGTGTGACCGTTTATCACAATCCTGGCGACAAAGCATTAGTAGTCAGTGATTTCACAAAGGGCAATCCAGATAGGTTGGGTGCTGGTGGTCCACGAAATTCAAGAGCGCTTCCAGATAAAGTAAGTGTTGTTAATTGTGAATCCGTCGTTCGATTTAAAGATGACCCCACCGGTCATCAATATTATAGAATCGATAAAACGGTAAGACAGGATGTGATATCCGTCTTAAAAGGGATTAATTCACAGGATATTACGACGAGAAAATATCAACAAGAAACGCGTAGTTTTAAGCTTAAAGCGGCAAAAGCCTAACATTTGCAGGAGCACTGCAAGAGCAGCGTGCGAAAAAAGCATCTTTATTGCTATCTCATGTGGGGCTGTACAAATTCAAGAAATTGGATTCGGATTACTTTGATGAGCAGTAATCGCATAACAATCGGTTACACAACGATGGCAAACTCTCCACGCCTTTTTGTGCATTCCGCCGCACTCCATTTTGTACGAAGAGGCGCTCCGAGCTTGCTGCGTGTTGGTCGGATCATTAGGTCTATCTGCAAATGAACCATCAGTATATATTTCTCTACTTTCTCTTATTTCCTGTTTTCTGGATAATTGGATGTAAGTTGTTTTCTATATTGGGCGGGCTATCCTCAAAACCAGATCTGACTGATTTCGGTCCTCTGGATTCAACTTTGCATATGTGTTCCGGAAAAATCGGATCATTGAGAATAAACGCGGCAATGAATATTGACATATACAAAAACGGAATTTCATTGCGCATGCTCTGGCTATTTGGAGGCGCCCAATTGCCAATCAAGTATTCCGAGGTTGTGAATTCTTATACTAAGAAGAATTTTATTAGCGATTCACTAATCATCGAACTCAGAAATGGACGTACGATTCAAATATCAGGTTCAGCTGCAGAAATATTGCAGAGCAAACTGACCTAAAACATTGATTGCTTATCCTTATATAAAACTAAATGGCAATTATTGAGTGTTGTCAAGACACCGCATACCTGTTCTGCAGAGGATAAACAGTGAACAAAAAACTGAATGTTTTAGTAATTTTTCTTACCTTATTTTCTGCTTCCAACGCAATCGCTGAAAAAGCGATATTAGCTGGCGGGTGCTTTTGGTGTATGGAATCGGATTTCGAGAAACTCGAAGGCGTCACCGATGTAATCTCTGGATTCACAGGAGGTACGTTAAAAAACCCCACCTATAATGGAAATCATCAAGGTCACTACGAAGCCGTCGAAATTACCTATGATCCAAATATCGTCAGCTATCAAGAGTTATTAGAATATTATTGGGTGAATATCGACCCTTTTGATGCGACAGGCCAATTTTGCGACAAAGGCCCCAGCTATCTGAGCGCCATCTTCGTAAGCAACGATGCTGAAAGAAAAATTGCCGAAGCATCCAAAAGAAATATCGAGAAGCAGTTTCCTGATCAGAAAATCGTTACGCCGATATTGAATGCATCGACCTTCTACCCTATTCAGGGTGACGAAAGTTACCACCAAGATTTTTACAAAAAGAGTCCAACCCGCTATCAGTTCTATCGATGGAATTGTGGACGCGACAATCGGTTGAAAGAAATCTGGGGTGATAAAGCCACTCATCGATAGCCTCCCGCATTGATAGGAGTGTAAAAATGCCTACTACATCCATCACCTTGCATCAAGATCTTCGGGATGAATATACCCACCTTTTCAACACCTGCGCCCCGAATCCCGATCACCTGACCGCCGTCAATCGACTCGTCGATCGCATCCTCAGCCAGAAGGAACAATACGAATCCGCCAGCGGCGCCACCAGCGTTCCTTGGCAAGTGATCGCTGTCATCCATGCCATGGAATCGAGCCTACGCTTCGACCGACACCTCCACAACGGCGATCCACTCCACGCCAAGACCACCCATGTACCGGCGAACCGCCCGCCAGGCAACCCACCCTTCACCTGGCTGGAATCCGCCGTGGATGCGCTGCGTTTCGATGGCATGACCGGTTGGTCGGATTGGAGCCTGCCGGGAACCCTGTTCAAACTGGAGAGCTACAACGGCTGGGGTTATCGCCAGTTCCACCCCGATGTACTTTCTCCCTACCTCTGGTCTTTCTCCAATCATTACACCAAGGGCAAATATGCGGCGGATGGTCGATTCGATCCCGAGCTGATCTCCGGGCAATGTGGCGCGGCGACGCTGCTCAAAGTCCTAGAACAGCGCGGGAACGTGATGTTCGTCGAAGAAACGCCCACGGCAGGCCCCGAAGCGGCGGGAGCTCCTCCCTACCCTGGGCGTCTGATTCGTCAAGGCGAAGAAGACAGCCGCCCAGTCCAACTGATCCAACGCCGCCTCAACGCACTCGGCTGCGCTCATCCACCGCTGACCGTCGATGGCGATTTCGGGAGCAAGACCGAAGCAGCCGTGCGCCTGTTTCAAGCCCGCAGCCAAGACGGTGACGGCGAGTCGTTGCTCATCGATGGAATCGTCGGCTCCCTGACCTGGGAAGCGTTGTTCGGTGCAGCTTCCCTACCCCGCGTGCGGGTCCGTCCCTCCGAAGTGCCGCTATTGGCCAAGCTGCTGGAAATCGCCCGCAAGGAAATCGGCGTACTTGAGGACCCACCCGGCTCGAATCGCGGCGCACGTGTCGAAGAATATCTAGCCAGCACGGGTCTCGCAGGCGGTTATCCCTGGTGCGCCGCGTTTGTCTATTGGTGTTTCGCACAAGCAGCCCGAGAACTCGGCGCCGATAATCCCTGCATCAACACAGCCGGGGTCCTCGACCACTGGAATCGAGCCGGACAAGCAGGCATTCGCCGGATCACTCACGCGCAAGCGGAAGCCGATCCACTCTTGATCCAACCTGGTATGATCTTCATCCTCGACACCGGCGATCCTGGCGGTGCGGGCCATACCGGCCTCGTCGAGCGCGTCGAAGGCGGAAAACTCGTGACCATCGAAGGCAATACCAATCAGGCCGGCGGCAGAGAAGGGATCGGCGTCTTTCGCCGCGACCGACGCAAAATCAATGGCATCAACAAAGGATTCATCGACTATAGCCGAGGCATGCATCGAGGATAAAGCAGGATTGGCTTTACCTCAAAAGCAACATCCCCGGCTCGGTCGTGATGGTGTCAGGTCCTTTCCAACCGCAACTCCGCCGACCGGGCGTGCGCCGTCAAACCCTCGCCGCGGGCCAGAATCGACGCCGTTCGGCCCAGCATGGCGGCCCCAGCGGGCGAGCAATGGATCAGGCTGGTGCGCTTCTGAAAGTCATAAACGCCGAGCGGCGAAGAAAACCGGGCAGTGCGGGAAGTCGGCAACACATGATTGGGACCGGCGCAATAATCGCCCAAGGCTTCGGCGGTATAGCGCCCCATGAAGATCGCGCCCGCGTGGCGAATCGCCGGCAGCCACTCTTCCGGCCTTTCCAGCGACAATTCCAGATGCTCTGGGGCGATGAAGTTCACCACCTCCGCCGCCTCGGCCAGATCCCGCACCTGAATCAGCACCGCCCGCCGGGTCAGGGAAGCTTCGATCACCGCCCGTCGCTCCATCTCCGGCAATAAGCGCTCGACGCTAGCCACGACCCGCTCCATGAACGCTACATCCGCGCTGACCAGGATAGGCTGGGCATCCTCATCGTGTTCAGCCTGCGAAAACAGGTCCATGGCGATCCAGTCCGGATCGGTCAAGCCATCGCAGACCACCAGGATTTCCGACGGACCCGCGATCATGTCGATGCCCACCACGCCGAAGACCTGCCGCTTGGCGGCGGCCACGTAGATATTGCCCGGCCCGACGATCTTGTCCACGCGCGGCACGGTCGCCGTGCCATAAGCCAGCGCCGCAACAGCCTGCGCCCCACCCAGGGTAAACACCCGGTCTACGCCGGCCACGGTGGCGGCGGCCAGCACCAACTCATTCAATTCACCGCCCGGCGCTGGCGCGACCATCACCACTTCCGGCACTCCGGCGACCTTGGCGGGAATGGCGTTCATCAGCACCGAGGAGGGATAGGCCGCCTTGCCACCGGGGACGTACAACCCAACCCGATCCAGCGGCGTGACCCGTTGGCCAAGGACCGTACCATCCGCTTCGGCAACGCTCCAGGACTCCAGTTTCTGCCGTTCCGCATAAGTGCGAATCCGGGCAGCGGCGGTTTCCAGCGCCGCGCGCTGTTCGGCGGGAAGCATCGCCAGCGCTTGTCGCCGCCGGTCAACGGGAATTTCCAGATCAGCTGCTTGCCCAGCGTCGAGTCGGTCGAAACGCTGGGTGTATTCCAGCAGGGCGGCATCGCCACGCCGGCGCACCTGGGCGAGAATCTCCCGCACCGTGGCGGTTATCGCTTCATCGGCGACCCCTTCCCAAGCGGTCAGCGCTTCCAGGCGCGGCCAGAAATCGGCTTCGGTCGTGTTCAAACGTTGCATGGTCGGCATCATCGAAATTCCGGAGTGGGTTGGACCGAACTTGCAAAGCCCAACGTCATGATCCTTTGTCCAAGGCGCATCTGTCCAGACCGGGCGATCAAACGCCCACTGCTGTCGCCATACATTCCATGATCGCCTTGATCCGGGTATGTTTCATTTTCATCGCCGCTTTGTTGACAATTAACCGCGAGCTGATGTCAGCGATATGTTCGAGCGGCGCCAAGCCATTGGCCTTGAGCGTGTTACCGGTATCCACGACATCGACGATGTAATCGGCCAAACCCACCAATGGCGCCAACTCCATCGACCCGTACAGCTTGATGACTTCGACCTGTCGCCCCTGATCGGCAAACCAACGACGAGTGGTGTTGACATACTTGGTCGCGATCCGTGGCCGGCTCAGCCGAGGCTGGCGATCGGGATGGCCAGCGACCATCAATCGGCAGCGGGCAATCTGCAAATCCAGCGGCTCGTAGAGTCCCTCGCCGCCATGTTCCAGCAATACATCCTTGCCCGCCACGCCCAGGTCCGCCGCGCCATACTGCACGTAAGTCGGTACGTCGGTGGCGCGGATGATTACCAGTTTCACTTCCGGCTGATCCGTATCGAGAATCAGCTTGCGGCTGGTTTCCGGATCATCCGCCGGAACGATGCCTGCTGCGGCCAACAACGGTAGCGTTTCCTTGAAGATACGGCCTTTGGAGAGAGCAATCGTCAGTAAAGTGCTCATGGATGATCAGCTCGGCGTCCGACGAATGCGGGCGCCCAGTTGCGCCAGCTTTTCCTCGATGCAGTCATAGCCCCGATCGATGTGATAGATACGATCGACCACGGTTTCGCCTTCGGCGACCAAGGCCGCCAGGATCAGACTGGCCGAAGCCCGTAAATCCGTCGCCATCACGGGCGCACCGGTTAATCGGGGGACACCGATACTCACCGCTGTATTGCCTTCCAGTTCGATATGCGCACCCATCCGTTGCAACTCCAGCACATGCATGAAGCGGTTCTCGAACACCGTTTCGGTAATCATCCCGGTACCCTCGGCAACAGCGTTGAGAGCGACGAACTGAGCTTGCATATCGGTCGGAAAGGCCGGGTAAGGCGCGGTGCGGATGCGCACGGCTTTGGGCCGGCGACCGTGCATGTCCACCTCGATCCAGTCCGTGCCGGTATTCACCTGAGCGCCGGCTTCCTCCAGCTTGAGCAGCACCGCTTCCAAAATATCTGGGCGGGTATCCTTGACCTTGACCCGGCCACCGGTGATCGCGCCCGCCAGCAGATAAGTACCTGTCTCGATACGATCCGGCAAGATCTGATAATGAGCTCCATGCAGGCTCGCGACGCCCTCGATGATCAGGGTATCGGTGCCAGCGCCGCTGATACACGCGCCTATCGCGTTCAAAAACTCAGCCAGATCGACGACTTCCGGCTCACGAGCCGCATTCTCGATGATGGTCGTACCTTGCGCCAAAGTCGCGGCCATCAACAGATTTTCCGTACCGGTCACCGTCACCAGATCCAGTACGATATGTGCGCCCTTAAGCCGGTTGGCGCGGGCGCGAATGTAACCGTTCTCGACCTTGATATCGGCGCCCATCGCCTCCAGACCTTTGATGTGTAGGTTCACCGGTCGCGAGCCGATCGCGCAACCGCCAGGTAGCGACACCTCGGCTTGACCGAAACGGGCGATCAGCGGCCCCAGAACCAAGATCGAGGCGCGCATGGTCCGCACCAGCTCGTAGGGCGCCTGGAAGCTGTGGATCGATTGAGGATCGACCTGGATATTCATCTTTTCGTTCACCACCAGGTCCACGCCCATCCGACCCAATAGTTCCATCGTGGTGGTGACATCCTGCAAGTGCGGGACATTGCGGATCGTCACGGGCGCATCGGCCAACAGGGTCGCGGCCAGAATCGGCAACACAGCATTCTTGGCGCCGGAAGCGCGCAGTTCCCCTTGCAAGGGTCCGCCACCGTTGATGATCAGTTTGCTCATGAAAGCAGGGTCCGTTAGGGTCAGGATGGCCGTTCTTGCCAGGCGTCCGGGGTACAGGTTTTCAGCGACAGGGCATGGATTTCTTCGCTTTCCATCCGTCCACCCAGCGCCGCATAGACCAGTCGGTGTTGCTGGATCAACGATTTGCCGGCAAAAGCGTCGCTGATGACCACAGCTTCAAAGTGGACGCCATCATCGCCGCGCACGATGGCGCGCGCGCCCGGTAGTTGTTCCTCAATCAGATGCTCGATATCGTGGGCTTGCATGGGGCTGGCAGCAGAGTTGGGAAATGGGTCGCCGAGAACGGCGGTGGATCGATCAAAGCCGGTAGTTTCCCGTCAAGCGACCGGCAAGTCAAATGACCGAACGGATGCCAGGCATCTTTAATCCGGGCTAGTCTTGGCATTTAGCGAAATGTGAAGCTATCCTTGCGGACGATACGGATCGTTGTCTTCGTCGGTTTGCAGCACCTCCGGCAACGACTTTTCCGCACGCGCAATTCTGGCGACCAAGACCAGATGGGCGAATCACTGAAGCTTTGCTGGGCCATCCAAGCGCTGGCAAGGTGAGGGAAAACCCATCTTTTTTACCAGAATTTTGATCAAAATCAATATTTAAGGCAGGGTTATGACCAAAAAGTACATTTACAAGTACACCGAAGGGGATGGCAAGAATAAGATGCTGCTCGGTGGTAAGGGCGCCAACCTCTGCGAGATGACGCAGATTGGTTTGCGGGTGCCGCCGGGCTTTGTGATCACCACCGAAGCCTGCTTGGACTACATCAACGCCAACAATCGCCTGCCCGACGGGATCATGGGCGACTTGCGCGAGCACATGGCTTGGCTGGAGCAGGCAACCGGCAAGCAATTCGGTGGCGCTGACAATCCCCTCTTGGTTTCGGTGCGCTCTGGTTCCGCCATGTCCATGCCAGGCATGATGGACACCATCCTCAATCTCGGCTTGAACGAAAAGACACTCGCTGGCTTGATCAAGCTGACCGGCAACGAGCGCTTTGGTTATGACGCCTACCGCCGCTTCATCCAGTTGTTCGGCAAGATTGCGCTCGGCGTGGATGATCATTTCTTCGACGAACACTTCGAGACGATCAAGCGCCGCGCCGGGGTGAAGGTGGATGTGGCCCTGAGCGCCGAAGATCTGCGCGATATCGGCCAGTTGTTCCTGCAAGTCGTTCAGGAGCAAACCGGGCGGCCGTTTCCGCAAGACCCCTTTGAGCAGTTGGAGCTGGCGGTCAAGGCGGTGTTCAACTCGTGGATGGGTCAGCGCGCGGTCGATTATCGCCGCGAGTTCAAGATCACCCCAGCGCAGGCCAACGGCACCGCGGTCAATATCGTGACCATGGTGTTTGGCAACATGGGCAATGACTGTTCGACCGGCGTGGGCTTCACCCGCGATCCCGGCACCGGCGAAAATGTCATGTACGGCGAATATCTGGTCAACGCCCAAGGCGAAGACGTCGTAGCCGGCATCCGCACCCCGAAGCCGGTCGCGGAGATGAAGGACGAAATGCCGGCCCTGTACGCACAGCTCGTTGAGTTGCGCAACAAGCTGGAAGGCCACTACCACGAAGTGCAGGATTACGAGTACACCATCGAGAAGGGCGTGTTGTACTGTCTGCAAACCCGCAATGGCAAGATGAACGCCCAGGGCATGGTGCGCAGCTCGGTGGAAATGGCCAATGAGGGTTTGATCAGCCGCGAAAAGGCGTTGCTGCGCATCGACCCTGAGTCGCTCGAACAGATGATGTTCCCGCAGCTCGATCCCAAGCAAAAAGTGGCTCCGGCAGCGACCGGGATGGGCGCGTCTCCCGGCGCCTCATCGGGCAAGATCGTATTCGACGCCGACACCGCCGTGAAACGTGGGCGCGGTTCCAACGAAAAAATCATTCTGGTGCGTGAGGAAACCAAGCCAGAAGATATCCACGGCTTCTTCGCCGCCGTGGGCATCCTGACCAGCCGTGGCGGCAAGACCTCCCACGCGGCGGTCGTGGCGCGCGGCATGGGCAAACCCTGCGTGGTCGGCGCGGAAGACATCCTGGTCAACGTGCATCAGCGCCAAGCGATCATCGGCGACAAGGTGCTGCATGAGGGTGACGTCGTCACCATCGATGGCGGCACTGGCCAGGTCTACCTGGGCGCCGTTCCCACCGTCGAGCCGGAATTCACCCCGGAACTGCGCACTTTGCTGAGCTGGGCTGACGAGATCGCCACCCTCAAGGTGATGGCCAATGCGGACACCCCGGAAGCGGCGCAGCGCGCTTCCAACTATGGCGCGATGGGTATCGGCCTGTGCCGCACCGAGCGCATGTTCAACGCCAAGGAGCGCCTGCCCATCGTGCTAGAAATGATTCTGGCCGAGACTACCGAGGACCGCGAAGCTGCTTTGGCCAAGTTGCTGCCGATGCAGCGCAGCGATTTCAAGGAAATCTTCCGGGTTATGGCGCCGCGTCCGGTCACGGTCCGTCTGCTGGATCCGCCGATTCATGAGTTCCTGCCCTCCGAGCAGACCTTGATCGACGACATCGAGCATCTGCGCCATCTGCGGCAAACCGCACAGGGTTTGGAGGCGATCAGCCAGATTCTCAGCCAGGTCAACCCGAAAGCGGTCGAACAGTTGGGCATCCTGAACGATAGCCATCTGGTCTCCGACGTGTTGGCCAAGAAGGAAGAAATCCTGCAGAAGGCGCGCGCCCTGCACGAAATCAACCCGATGCTCGGTCATCGCGGCGTCCGCCTGGGTCTGACCTATCCCGAGATTTACAAGATGCAGATCCGCGCCATTCTGGAAGCGGCGGCGGAATGTATCCAGGAGAAGGTCAATGTTCATCCTGAAATCATGGTGCCGCAGGTGTGCACCGTGGAAGAGCTGAAGCGGGTGAAAGCACTGGTCGACGAGGTGCTGCCCCAGGTCGAGGCCAAATACGCCGTTAAGGTGCATTTCGAGTTTGGCACCATGATGGAAGTCGTAAGAGCCTGTCTGCGCGCCGGCGAAATCGCCGGTGTGGCTGAGTTCTTCTCCTTTGGCACCAACGACCTGACCCAGGCCACCTTCTCGTTCTCGCGCGAGGATGCCGAGAACAAGTTCCTGCCGTTCTACAACTCCGCCTCGATTCTCAAGGATAACCCGTTTGAGGCGCTGGATACGGCTGGCGTTGGTCAACTCATGCAGTTTGCGGTTGAAAATGGTCGGAAGACCCGCGGTGGTCTCAAGGTCGGCATTTGCGGTGAACAAGGCGGTCATCCGGCTTCGATGCGCTTCTGCCATTACGCCAATCTGACCTATGTGTCCTGCTCGTCGCCCCGAGTGCCGATTGCCCGACTGGCAGCGGCGCACGCCAAGTTACTGGAAGACGAATTCCAGCCAGCTACCAGCGGCTGAGCATAGGTGGCGCCCTTCAGGCGGCGCCGCTATTGTTGGAATGTCAGGGGCGGCCGCGGTCGCCCCTGTTTTTTCGGAGGGATTTATCGTTCTCATGGAGAGAACCATGAACATGATCTTGCGAAACAACAGGTATGCTGGCCTTGGCGAAGCGTATTGCAAAATACGCCAGTCAATGGATTGACTGGATTCGACAAATTTATCAACTACACTGAAACTCAAAAATTTGGCTGCAAGCGCTTTCTTGCAGCATTTTCTCCACCGGCTCTATTCCCGGTATATCTCAAACCTATCCAACCACCATCTGGAGAAACACGGTAATGTCCGAAGCCAAACTTTATCCGGTGCCCGCTGAAGTCGCCGCCCACGCCTGGATCAACAACGACCAATACCTGGAGATGTACAAGCGTTCGGTCGATGACCCCGAAGGCTTCTGGGCGGAGCAGGCCAATCAACTCGTCACCTGGTTCAAACCCTGGGATAAGGTGCTGGACTGGGATT
>JACKNE010000009.1 GCA_024235035.1 Gammaproteobacteria bacterium | reverse complement strand
GGGTGCTGGCCAACTGCTCGGCGGTGGAACGGTCCAGATCGCCGACCAGGACAACCAACGCATTCGCCGCCGTGTAATGGTGGTGATGGAAACCCTGGATATCGGTGCGGGTAAGCGCTTTCAGGCTGGCGGTCGTGCCTTCGGGCGGCGAACCGTAGGGGTGTTGACCATATAACGCCTGGTAGAAAGCGTCCTGAGCGATGGCGCTAGGTGATTGAGCGCGTTCCTGCAACACAGTCAGCATTTGTTGACGCACGCGCTCGACGGCATCCGAAGCGAAAGTCGGTTCCTTGAGCAGTCGGGCTATGGTTTCTACAGCCGGCTGAAGATAGCGAGGATCGGTCAGGCTGCGCAGTGAAAGTACTGCCGAGTCGCGCTGTGAGTTGGCGCTGAACTGAGCGCCGACCTGATCCAACCGATCAGCAATGTCATTTGCCGACCAGTCGCCGGCGCCTTCCTCTAACAAGGCATTTGTCAGCCGCGCCAATCCTGGTCGATCACCATCGCGAACCGAGCCGGCGTTGAATAGGATGCGTACGTCCACCATCGGTAATTCTCGGGCAGGAACGAAATAGACCGGTACGTTGTTGGCCGTCCGCCAATGCTGGATTTCGGGTACAGCAGTGGCGATCCCAGCAGCCAGTAGCAGGACGAAACCGAGGATGGTGATGAGCGACGTTTTATAGCTGAACATAGCGGAAGAATCCTGGGTGTCCTGGTCCATATTCGTTACAGCATGAGTTTCATGGGCTGCAGAGGCGATATTTGAAGGATGGCGTCTTTGGGAGAAAAGGTTGTTTTTTACAACGGTGAGTGCCATGAAGAGCGAGAGGACGAGAACCTTCTAAGCCTGGGATCAGGCTCTCCGGCGACGGAATGTGTATTGGACAGGTTAACCTGCAATAGGGTTCCTGACTTTGGCTTTAGCCTGAGATAGGAATTGGGCTCATGAAACCATGTGTGAGCACTAGGCAGCCGTACTATATTGAGAATGGGCTCCCTGTAATGAAGATTGCCAAAGGGGGAGCTGATGATCCCGCGCCACCCGCGCCCGCTCGCCCGAGCGGGCGGGACGTCAACGCGGTATAGATATCATCTATAGCGAGAGCTGATTTACACCTGCAAAGCAGCATCAATTGTCGGATAGTCGATATAACCATTTATTCCCCCTTGATAGAAGGTCATCGTATCCGGGGGGTTGAGCGGAGCGTTTTGGCGGAAGCGTTTGGGCAAATCGGGGTTGGCGATGAACGCTTTGCCAAACGCCACGGCATCTGCATCGCCACTGGCGATCGCTTGTTCGGCCGATTCCTTAGTAAATTGTTCATTCGCGATAAATACACCACCGAAGGTGGCTTTAATTCTTGGACCAATTCGATCCGGTGCAGCATACTCACGCGCGCAAATAAACGCGATCTGGCGCCGGCCCAGTTCGGCAGCGACATAGCCGAACGTAGCGAGTGGGTTGGAATCTCCCATTGAATGAGCGTCGCCGCGTGGTGCGAGATGCATACCGACGTGATGACTTCCCCAAACGCTGATGACGGCATCCGTCACTTCTAGCATCAAGCGTGCGCGATTTTCGATGCTACCGCCATAATCATCCGTACGATGATTCGTGCTGTCTTGGAGAAATTGATCGAGCAAATACCCGTTTGCGCCGTGAATCTCGACACCGTCGAAGCCCGCGGCCTTCGCGTTCGCGGCGCCTTGTCGGTAGGCTTCGATAATGCCAGGAATCTCATCGCGCTCCAGTGCCCGTGGCGTCACATAAGGTGTTTCGGGGCGAACCAAGCTGACATGGCCCGCAGGGGCGATCGCGCTGGGGGCCACTGGCAATTCACCGTTCAGAAAGAGTGGATGTGAAATGCGCCCCACATGCCACAGCTGCAAAAAGATGCGGCCACCCTTGTGATGCACCGCTTGGGTGATGAGTTTCCAGCCTGTCACTTGTTCGGCCGACCAAATGCCCGGCGTATCAGCATAGCCTACGCCTTGTGGTGTCACGGAGGTCGCTTCGGTGATGATTAGCCCTGCGCTCGCTCGCTGTGCATAATATTCAGCCATGAGAGCATTTGGAACACGCACCGCGCCGGCGCGGCTGCGAGTCAACGGCGCCATCACAATACGGTTTGGTAACAATAGATCACCGAGGCGCAGGGAGTCAAAGAGAGTCGTCATGGGTTTATCCTCATTAATTGTTCAATATTATTGAAATACAGAATTATTGAAAAAGCAATCGTATCGGGTACTCTTAATTTATGAGTCGACCATTAACGCATCCTAATATTGAAGACACTACCGTGGCGGGCATTCTGCACGCTCTCGCCGATCCCGTGCGGCTGACAATCGTTAGAGAGCTGCTAAAAGCGGAAGCCAGCTTGAATTGCACGCAAATGACAGACCGACTCGCAGTCGAAATGCCGAAATCAACATGTTCTCAGCACTATCGTATTCTGCGAGAGTCAGGTTTGATCTTCAGTGAGCGCAAAGGTGTAGAACTCACGAGCCGGGTGCGTGTGCACGAGTTGGAAACGCGATTTCCTGGGTTGCTCCAGTCGATTCTCAAAGCGTACGAACAGGAAACGCTGGAAACTCAGCGATGAGGAGGCAGATAAAGTGGCTTCTAGCTGAATTGATAGCGCTGCCAACCGCCGAAGAAGCGTAACGACTCTTTTCCCTCGTCGGTGGGGTTGAACATAAGCGACCGAACTGAGTTATTGGTGGAGGCGCCGCTGGACGCGGCGGTTGTCGACCCGACGGAACTCTTTGCCGACGATTCTTCGGATGATGTGGAGGAACGGATAGATCAGGCTGAGGCAGCCTTACACGCGATGATCTACCAGAACGAGGCGCAGCTGCGGATTCTGTTGGCGAACTCGATCCGTCGCGACCTGACAGACGATTCAATACCGGCTCGGCAAAACCGTCGGTTACCATTAATCGAAGCCGCATTGGCTCCGGTGCGGCGCCGTCTTCCCGAAGCGGAATACGAACAGCTCTGCGCCGCGTTGGCGCTGATCTTCGGAACAGAGTCGATGATTGTTTTCCGCGATGTCCTGGGTATTGACCCTGACGCTGCACGGACCATCAAAAGTTGGGCGGTGCGAGCGCTGGTGCGCGCCGCGTTGCAGGATGCGATCTCTATCACCGCTGAGTGAGGGAACTCACAAGCGCGCCACCATCCGCTCCATCCATTCCCTGCCTGGCATTGGTGTAAATCTACGTGGTGGCGACGCTTTCACGACCGAAAGCAGATCTCATCACCCAAATTAAGATGGTTCCTAACGACGATAATTGGCTGGGGGACTAGGATTCGAACCTAGATTGACGGAGTCAGAGTCCGCTGTCCTGCCGTTAGACGATCCCCCAAACGATCATTATCAAATTAGCGCTTCGAATACTGCGTGGCGCGGCGGGCCTTGCGCAGGCCAACCTTCTTGCGCTCCACTTCGCGGGCGTCGCGAGTCACAAAGCCGGCCTTGCGCAACGGAGTACGGAGACTTTCGTCATACTCCATCAGCGCCCGGGTGATGCCATGACGGATGGCGCCTGCCTGACCGGTCATACCGCCGCCTTTAACCGTAATGTAAATATCGAATCGTTCCTTGAGACCTACGGCTTCCAGTGCCTGATTCACCACCATGCACGAGGTTTGACGCCCAAAATACTCGTTCAGAGGGCGCTGATTGACTGTGATATTCCCGCTGCCAGACCGCAGGAATACCCGCGCTGTGGCGGTTTTGCGCCGTCCGGTGCCATAGTGCTGATTATTGACCATGCTGATTTATTCCATTCCAAATAAAGTACACCGAACCCTCACAGCTCCAGTGGGATGGGCTGCTGCGCGGTGTGTTGATGCTCGGATCCCGCATAGACTTTCAGTTTGCGGAACATCGCCCGGCCCAGCGGATTCTTGGGCAACATACCTTTCACGGCAATCTCAATAGCCCGCTCCGGCGTTTGCTGCAACATCTTCTTCAGCGAAATAGATTTGAGATTGCCAACGTAACCGGTGGTCCGATAATAGATCTTGTCGTCCAGCTTGCGACCCGTGGTCCGGACCTTTTCTGCATTGACCACGACAATATAGTCGCCAGTATCGACATGCGGCGTATATTCAGGCTTATGCTTGCCTCGCAAGCGACGGGCGATTTCCGATGACAGCCGGCCCAGAACCTTGTCCGTGGCGTCGATCACGTACCAGTCGCGCTTGACCTCGGCCGGCTTGGCGCTGAAAGTTTTCATTGGATTAACGTGCATCCGAAAAGATCCGTGTTCGCTTGGAAAGAGCGGGATTCTACCCAAGCGGTGAGGGATTGACAAGAGGGTTGAGCAGCATCCATACCACGCTTCGTGGATCAGGCCGACTACGAAAACCAGCAGGGTTGCCTGTTACATCAGTTAAATACGTAGTCGCTCCACGACGCGACCATTCACCAAATGCTCCTCGATGATCTCATCCAAATCGGCGTGGTCGATATAGGTATACCAGGTAGCTTCAGGATAAACCACGATGACCGGCCCCTCGGTACAACGGTCCAAGCAACCTGCATTATTGATGCGTACCTTATGGGGAATGGCCGACCCTCGCTCCTTGACCTGGCGCTTGACATAATCTCGCGCTTCCTGAGCGCCGCATTGCTGACAACATTGCGAACCGTCGTCCCGCTGGTTAGTGCAAAAGAATACGTGATAGCGATAATAGGACACGAAAAATACCTCCTGGATTTCGAGCTAGTGACCATGACTAACCGCCACTATACTTCTGCTGATACCTTGTTGATCAATTTCGATCAGGCGCTGCGCACCGTTTTTGGGCAACCGAAAACAACGGGTCGACTCAACCCGGCGGTCAGCGCGCCACCCGCCACCGAATTAAACCCCTCAGAACAACAGCAAGCTGCACGGTTGATGCGAGTCAATCATACCGGAGAAGTCTGTGCTCAAGCCTTATATCAGGGTCAAGCACTGACCGCCCGACTCGATACGGTGCGCGATAGCATGGATCAGGCCGCTATTGAAGAAAACGATCATTTGGCCTGGTGCGAAACGCGACTGAAAGAACTGGACAGCCATCCCAGCCTGCTGAATCCGCTGTTCTACGCGGGCGCCTTCGTCATCGGCGCTTTAGCCGGCAAAGCCGGAGATCGCTGGAGTCTGGGTTTTGTGGCGGAGACCGAACATCAGGTCGTCGAACATCTGAACTCCCACTTGAGCCGTTTGCCCAATCACGACCAGCCCAGTCGGTTGATCCTGGAGCAGATGAAGGAGGATGAAGCCCGGCATGCGACGCATGCGCTGGCGGCCGGCGGCGCCCGGTTGCCCTTGCCCATCCGGGTGCTCATGAAGAGCGCAGCCAAAGTCATGACCAGCATGACCTATTGGGTTTAAGCTAGCGTTCGCTCGCCCTCTCTCGCCAGGAGAGACGGTTGAGGGTGAGGTCGTCAAACCTGCACTCCCTCGTGCAGGTCCTCGCCGTGGAAGATCTCCGCGATCTCCCGCCGCAGGCGTCGTTCAATCTCTGCCTGCTGACGCGGTGGTGCGCCTCGTGGGTCTGCGCTGAACAGATAATTGTTCAATTCAAAATCTTTCAAGATCATTTTGGTGTGGAAAGTGCGCTCTTGGTCGATATTCACATCGATCATCTGATACCGTTCACAGATATCCTTGGATAGGATGTTCTGAATCGAGTCGATCGGATGGTCGATGAAGTGCTTTCTACCGGTCACGTCCCGGGTGAAGCCGCGGACCCGGTAATCGAGAATCACGATGTCGGATTCGAAGCTGTGAATCAGGTAATTCAATGCCTTGAGTGGTGAAATGCGGCCACAGGTCGATACCTCGATGTCGGTGCGAAAGGTGCTGACCCCATTGTCAGGATGGCTCTCTGGATAGGTATGCACCGTAATATGGCTTTTATCCAGGTGGCAAACCACCGCATCTGGCCGCGGACCCGGCGATTTCGTATCGTGGGTTGGCTGCGCTGCAATCGGCTCTTCGGCAATCAGCAAGGTCGCGCTTGCTCCTCTCGGTTCATAATCCTGGCAGGCGATGTTAAGGATAGTAGCGCCGATGATCTGGCAAACCTGGCTCAGGATCTGGATCAAACGCGCGGTGCTATAAGCTGCATCGATATAAGCCAGGTAACGCTCGCGCTGCTTGGGCGTCGCGGCATAACTGATATCGTAGATGTTGAAGCTGAGCGTCTTGGTGAGGTTATTGAACCCCTGCAAGTGCAATCCGGGCATGGGCGATTAGCCGGTGACGCTAAGCCGTTGCCGGGGTTTCGCCAGGCTGACGCGTTTCGAAAGTATGCGTGATGTGCGCCATCTGGCCGAGCATAATCGACGCTGAACAATACTTTTCCGCAGAAAGATGAATGGCGCGTTCGATCTGTTTAGTGCTCAGGTTCTGACCGGTGAAAATGAAATGGACCCGGATCTGCGTGAACACTTTGGGTTCGCTATCCGCTCTCTCGGCCTCCAGTTGCACCTCGCAGCCATGCAGATCCTGCCGGGCCTTGCGTAGAATATTGACCACATCGATGGCGGTACAACCGCCCATGCCCATCAGCAACATTTCCATGGGTCGCGGCCCGAGATTGTGACCACCCAATTCCGGTGGGCCATCCATGACCAGGGCGTGACCGCTGGGTGATTGAGCGACATAGGTCATGTCTTCCAACCAGATGACACGGGTTTTCATTACGGCTCCTCAAACGATATCAAGTTTCCCCTTTCCCCCTTTGAAAGGAAGGTTGGGGAGGGTTAAGGGTTAGGGGGTAAGGGATTTTTACGTTCCAAATAGTTCGGCCAATTTCACGCCGGGATCAGGGGCGCGCATAAACGCCTCGCCGACCAGGAAGGCATGGACGCCATGCTTGCGCATCAAAGCCACGTCTTCCAGGGTGTGTATCCCGCTTTCCGTAACGACCCTGCAGTCCTCGGGAATGCCGGCCAGCAGATTGAGCGTCGTCTCCAAGCGGGTCTCAAAGGTACGCAGATTGCGGTTATTGATGCCGATCAGCGGCGCCTCGATCAGCAACGCCTGCTCCAGTTCCTCGGTATCATGCACCTCTACGAGGACGTCCAGCGTCAGATGGGTCGCCAGTTGCGCCAGCTCCCGCAGCGCCACCGCATCCAATGCGGCCACGATCAGCAGAATGCAGTCAGCCCCGATCAGCCGCGCCTCGTAAACCTGATATGGGTCAAGGATGAAATCCTTGCGCAGCACCGGTAGCTCGCAGACGGCGCGCGCACTCTGCAAGTCATCCTCGCTGCCCTGGAAAAAATCCCGGTCGGTTAGGACTGATAAAGCGGTCGCTCCAGCGGCGGCATAACTTTGGGCAATATCCGTCGGTGTAAACGGATCGCGTAACAAACCCTTGCTGGGTGAGGCATGCTTGATCTCGGCGATCACTGCTGGCCGACCTTGAGCGATCGTTTGTTCCAGACATCCCCGGAACAGACGCGGCGGCGGGAGGTTTTCAACGCGGCGGCGCAGTGCAGGCAGATCGAGTCGGGCGCGACGCTCGGCGACTTCCTCGGCCTTGCGGGCCAGAATTTTCCTCAGAATGTCCGGTGTGTCGTTCATGACGCCAGTTTCTGCGTAGCGCGCACGAATTCATCCAACTTGGCGCGAGCAGCACCGTTGGCCAGGGTTTCATTGGCTAAGGCAATGCCGTCGGCGATGGAAGGCGTCAGGTTGGCGGTGTACAGCGCCGCGCCCGCATTGAAAGCGACGATGTCGCGCGGAGCACCGGGTTCGTTGTCCAGAGCGTTCAACAACATGGCTTTGGATTGTTCGGCGCTTTCGACTTTGAGGCTGCGGTTGGAGACCATCGCCAGCCCGAAATCTTCGGGATGGATTTCGTATTCCACGATCTCACCATTCTTGAGTTCGCCCACCTGGGTTGCGGCGCCCAGCGAGATTTCGTCCATGCCATCCTTACCCCAGACAACGAGTACGTGCTGTGCGCCCAACCTTTGCATAGCCCGGATTTGGATACCGACCAAGTCGGGATGAAAGACGCCCATCAACTGATTCGGCGCACTCGCTGGGTTGGTCAGCGGTCCCAGGATATTGAAAATGGTGCGCACCCCCATCTCGCGGCGGACAGGCGCCACATTTTTCATCGCCGCATGGTGATTCGGCGCGAACATGAAGCCGATGCCAGTAGCAGCGATGCACTCAGCGACTTGCGCCGCTTGAAGGTCGATGCGAGCGCCAAGCGCTTCCAACACGTCCGCGCTGCCAGATTTGGAGGATACGCCGCGATTGCCATGTTTGGCGACCCGAGCGCCGGCGGCGGCGGCGACGAACATGGTGGCAGTGGAGATATTGAAGGTGTGTGCTCCATCGCCGCCGGTGCCGACGATATCGACAAAGTGCTCATGGGGTGGCGAAACCTGGACCTTGGTGGACAGTTCCCGCATCACCGTCGCTGCAGCGGTGATCTCGCCAATCGTTTCCTTCTTAATTCGCAAGCCAATCAGGATCGCGGCAGTCATCACCGGGGATATTTCGCCGGCCATGATCTGACGCATCAGCGACAGCATTTCGTCGTAAAAGATTTCCCGATGTTCGATGGTGCGCTGCAAGGCTTCCTGAGGGGTAATGGGCATGGGATGATCCTCCGAGGCTTTAGTGCCGGTTGAGAAAATTGCGCAACAGAGCGTGGCCGTGTTCGGTCAGGATCGACTCAGGATGAAACTGGACACCTTCGACCGGCAGGGTCTTGTGCCGCACGCCCATGATTTCGTCCACAGCGCCATCCGGCGTTTGGGTCCAGGCCGTGATAGCCAGGCAGTCCGGCGCCGTCGCCCGGTCGATGACCAGAGAATGATAGCGCACCACGGTGAAAGGATTGGGCAGACCGACGAAAACACCATGACCGTCATGATAAATCTCGGAGGTTTTACCATGCATGACCTGCTGGGCGCGGACGATACGCCCACCGAAGGCTTGGCCGATGCTTTGATGGCCCAGGCAGACGCCAAGAATGGGCATCCGTCCAGCGAAGCGCTCGATGGCGGTCAGCGACACCCCAGCTTCATTGGGCGTACAGGGGCCAGGCGAGAGCACCATACGCTCAGGTTGCAGCTCGGCGATATGGTCGAGAGTAATCTGGTCATTACGGTATACCCACACGTCTTCGCCCAATTCGCCAAGATACTGTACCAGGTTGTAAGTAAAGGAATCATAGTTATCGATCATTAGCAGCATAAGGCTCTCATCCTCCAGGTTCTATGCAATTCTGACATTATGCCGCCACCCCCTGTGGACAACTGACACCCGTACCACCTAAGCCGCAGTAGCCACCGGGATTCTTGGCCAGATACTGCTGATGGTCATCTTCTGCATAATAGAAGGGTGGGGCATCAGCGATTTGGGTGGTAATCTGCCCGTGACCGGCGGCGGTCAGCATCTGCTGATAGGCATCGCGACTAGCGATAGCGGCAGCATACTGCGCTTCATCGCCCGTGTAGATCGCCGAGCGGTATTGGGTCCCGACATCATTCCCTTGGCGCATGCCTTGGGTGGGATCATGGGCCTCCCAGAAAGTACGGAGCAATTGTTCGTAGCGAATGGCCTCGGGATCGAAAATCACCTGCACTGCTTCGGTATGACCGGTCAGGCCACTGCACACCTCCTCGTAAGTCGGATTGGGAGTAAAGCCGCCCGCATAGCCCACTGCAGTGCTGTATACGCCAGGCTGAGTCCAGAATTTCCGTTCCGCACCCCAGAAGCAACCAAGTCCGAAAATGGCGCGCGCCATGCCTGTCGGGAAAGGCGCTTGTAGAGGATGACCATTGACATAGTGCCGCATGGAGACCGGCATCGGCGTGACCCGACCGGGTAAAGCCTCTTCGGGGCGCAACATTTGGATTTTACGTGGTAACCATCGCATGAGCATTTCTCCTGGTGGTAAGGAAATGGATAGCGGTTTGACCTTGCGGGAAGCCACGTGTTTCGGCAGACGCGACTTGCGACCTGGTCCATGGCGGTTATGCTATGTGTTAGGGTTATCAGCCATTTTCAGAGAGGAAACCATCATGCTTAAACCATTATGCTTGACATTACTATGCACCACTTTAACGCCGCTTTTGGTGCAGGCCGCCAGCTATGACTGCACTCAGGCCAGCATTGCCGCTGAAATCGCCGTGTGCGCCAATCCTGGCCTCAATCGATTGGATGAGGACCTAGCGGCCACCTATCGCTCCTTGTTGCATCAATTGCCTCGACGCCAGGCCGAGCGGTTGCGCCAGGATCAGCGATCCTGGCTGACCGCTCGTGACCGCTGCGGCGCAGATGTACGCTGCCTGCGTGCTCGTTACCAGGAGCGCTTGGCTCGGCTGAATCAGTATTGACCGCACCCGGAGAGGTGGCGAGGCATGCCAAATGCGAGGATTCCACTACAGTATGGCGACCTTCGCCGCTTCCAACATCCGCACCAGTCGGATCAACGGCAAACCGATCAAGCTGGTAGGGTCGTCGCCCTCCAGTCGCTCAAACAGCGTAATCCCCAAGCCTTCTGACTTGAAGCTGCCTGCACAATGATAGGGTTGTTCCCGTTGCAGATAATGCTCGATCATCTCCATCGTCAAGGCCCGAAACACCACTTGAAAAGATTCCACTGCAACCTGGCATTGACCACTTGCGCCATCCAGCAGACACAACCCCGTGTAAAAGATCACTCGATTCCCGGAAGCCTGCTGCAGCTGTTCTATCGCTCTCCGATGATTACCAGGCTTACCGATGATTTCCTCGTTCAACACTGCGACCTGATCCGAACCGATGATCAGCGCCGCAGACATCTGTTTAGCAACTCGGCGGGCTTTCCATTCCGCCAACCGCATGACCAATGCAGTTGCGCTTTCGCCCGCTAGGCAGGTTTCATCGATATCTGGTGCTTGGACCGCAAACGTCAGACCCAATCGCGCCAACAGCTCGCGGCGAAATGGGGAAGTCGATGCGAGAACGAGCCGACGACCGTCAGATAAGGCTTCAGACATAGCAATAACTCCGCAGAGGATCGGGCAAATCGGTGAAATATTGTGTTAATTGTGCGAAATTCGGGTTTATTTTGACAGAATTCCGACAGGTCTATATGATTCGGCGCCTTATGCAAACCCTGTTGCTTCCTGGAAAAATCCGCCCGTGGCTTATGGCTGACGAGTGCGGGTGCCTGAATGGTCGGTTGGCGCTGACGGCTTTGCCGCGGCTGGCCGCGATTTTGGGCTGCGCCGATGGCGAGGTGGCCGTAGCGTTGTCTGCTGGCCTCGATGCGCAGGGAACACGGTTTATCAAGGGTCATTTGCAAACTGAGGTCGAATGGATTTGCCAACGCTGCTTAGGTCCATTGCGGTTGCTTCTTGAGGTGACGGTCAGCTTGGGGTTGGCGTGCGACGAGGCAGCAGTCGATCAGTTGCCCGACGCCTACGAACCGTTACTGGTCCCGGAGGATGGCAGTATCGCAGTCGCTGATTTGATCGAAGACGAATTGTTACTGGCCCTGCCGCAGATTCCCCGCCACGATGACGTGCGGGAATGCGAAGTGCATGGTTATCTCCAGCCCGCCGAACCGGTGCTGGATCTGAAAAACCGCCAGCCGTTTGCCGTGCTGGCGACTCTGTTACAAGATTCCCAAAGGAGTCATTGAACATGGCTGTACAAAAAAGTCGCAAGAGCCCTTCTAAGCGGGGCATGCGCCGCGCCCACGATGCCTTAACAGGTCCAACCTTGTCGACCGATCCCTTGTCTGGCGAAATACATCGCCGTCATCATGTCACTCCGAGTGGGATTTATCGTGGCCGCAAGGTGATCAACCTCCTAAGCGCCACCGAAGACGAATAACCGCCTTCACCGGTACGCTTTTGCACTCCGTTCAGTTTACCCAACAGTCCGGCATCCCCATGAACAGACCGCTGACCATCGCCTTGGATGGCATGGGCGGCGATCTCGGTCCTGAGATGGTCGTACCCGCCGCCTTGCAGGTGTTGAAAACGGCCAGCGATGGGCTGCGCTTGATCCTGGTTGGTCAGGAGGGTGTGCTATCGGCCTGTCTGGCCCGGCACAAGGTCAAGGGGCATCCACACCTCATGATCCGCCATGCTTCGCAGTTGGTGAGCATGGGCGAGTCGCCAGCACAGGCTCTGCGGATCAAGAAGGATTCCTCAATGCGGGTGGCGATCAACCTGGTCAAACAGGGTGAGGCCGATGCTTGCGTCAGCGCCGGTAACACGGGTGCGTTGATGGCTACCGCTCGTTTCGTATTGAAAACCTTGCCTGGAATCGACCGTCCCGCCATTTGTACGACGCTGCCTACGGTGCGCGGTGATGTTCGCGTTCTCGATCTTGGAGCCAATGTGGACAGCAAGGCCGAGCACCTGCTGCAATTCGCCGTTATGGGTTCGGTACTAGCCGCAGTGAACGGCATCGAGCGGCCTCGGATTGGCTTGTTGAACATTGGCGAGGAAGACATCAAGGGTAACGAGCAGGTCAAGGGCGCTGCCCAGTTGCTGGCAGTCAGCGATCTCAATTATATTGGGTTCGTCGAAGGAGACGGTATTTATCTGGATGATGTCGATGTCGTGGTTTGTGACGGCTTTGTTGGTAATATTGCGCTTAAAAGCAGTGAAGGTGTCGCCAAACTGATTCGCCATTATATGACCCAGGAATTCAAGCGGAATCTACTGACCCGCTTGGCCGGATTGATCGCTTTACCGGTGTTGCGCGCCTTCAGCCGCAAGATCGATCCCCGTCGTTACAACGGCGCCAGCCTGCTAGGCTTGCAGAGCATTGTCATCAAAAGCCATGGCGGCGCCGATGCGCTGGCGTTCGCCAACGCGATCCAGGTCGCGATGCTGGAAGTCGAGCAGGCGGTGCCGCAACGTATCGATGCCCATCTGGCCGCCCTTCACGCTGAGAGGCAAGCGCTTTGAACTACGCCAGAATCACCGGAACCGGCGGTTACCTGCCGGAAAAAGTTTTGACCAATACCGATCTCGAACAACTCATCGATACCACGGCGGATTGGATCGTCGAGCGCACGGGTGTCGAGGAACGGCATATCGCCGCACCGGATGAGACCACCTGCGACTTGGCTGAGCGAGCCGCTCGTCGGGCATTGGAAGCGGCAGGCTTGGACCCAAGCGATATCGACTTGATCATTCTGGGCACGACCACGCCAGATCATGTTTTTCCCAGTGTGGCGAGTCAATTGCAGCATCGCCTGGGTTGCTACGGAGGTCCGGCGTTCGATGTGCAGGCTGTTTGCACCGGCTTCGTTTACGCCATGGATATCGCCAACCGGTTTATCCGCACGCATGGGGCCAAGCGGGCGTTGATCGTAGGGGCGGATACCTTTACACGGATTATCAATTGGAAAGATCGCGGTACCTGCATTCTGTTCGGCGATGGCGCCGGTGCCGTCGTGCTGGAAGCAGCTGATGAACCCGGTATCATCGATAGCCGATTGGGCGCCGATGGTCGCTACAAGGAGTTGCTCTGGGTGCCGGCTGGGGTGTCGAGCGGCTATGAGCAGACCCGTCAGGATGCCGCCTTTGTGGAAATGCGCGGCAGTGAGGTGTTCAAGGTAGCGGTGACGACGCTCAAGGAGATCGCCGAACAGATTCTCGTTGCCAACCGGATGACCGCCGCTGATGTGGATTGGTTGATTCCACATCAGGCCAATCGTCGCATTTTAACGGCTACGGCCAAACGGTTGGGTCTTTCGGAAGAGCGTATGGTGGACTGCGTGCGGACTCACGGTAATACTTCAGCTGCTTCGGTGCCACTGGCGCTGGATGTGGCGGTGCGCGACGGTCGCATCCAGCGTGGCGATACGCTGCTGCTGGAGGGTTTTGGCGGCGGCTTCACCTGGGGCGCGGTGTTGGTGAAATATTGAAATGGGCTCAGCGATGACGATGATATTGCAGGATGAAATCGCTCTGGTGACCGGAGCCAACCGTGGTATTGGCCAGGCCATCGCTCGTGAGTTAGGTCAGCGTGGCGCGATCGTGATCGGCACCGCGACCACCGAGGCCGGCGCGGAGGCGATCACCCAGGATTTGCGCGTGCGCGATATCGGGGGGCGCGGCCTGCGTTTGGATGTGACCGACCCAGCAGCAGTCGAAGTGGTGATCAAGGCGATCAGCCAGGAGTTCAGTACACCCAGCATCCTAGTCAACAATGCCGGCATCACCCGCGATAATTTGCTGCTGCGAATGAAGGAAGACGAATGGTCATCTATTCTCGATACCAATTTGACTTCGGTTTACCGGTTGAGTAAGGCCGTATTGCGGAGCATGATGAAAGCCCAGCGAGGGCGTATCGTCAATATCACCTCGGTGGTGGGTGTCACTGGCAGCGCCGGACAGGCTAACTATGCAGCGGCCAAGGCTGGCGTCATCGGATTTACCAAATCGTTGGCGCGTGAGGTCGGTTCGCGGAACATTACGGTCAACGCGGTCGCGCCGGGATTGATCGAAACCGACATGACCCGTTCCTTACCCGAGAGCCAACGCCAGGCATTAGTGGCGTCGATTCCTCTGCAACGCCCTGGCGCGCCGCAGGATGTCGCTCGCGTCGTAGCGTTTTTGGTTTCACCGGACGCCGCCTATATCACTGGAGAGACCTTGCACGTCAACGGGGGGATGGTCATGGTTTGATGGTGACCAACTGACTGGAATCTGGGGAAATCCGCGCTGGCGCGCCGGCGGTCGACGCGGAATCTCGAAAATGCCGAATTTTGGAATATTATCGTCTGATTATTTTCTGAAATTCGCGCAAGTTGTGTTACCGTTGCGCCGGATTTTACCTGCCGCGGCTGGTAGGTGCGGATTGAAACAGACAACGAGGAAACAAATCACATGACTGACATCAGCAACATTGAAGCCCGCGTCAAGAAAATCATCATCGAGCAGTTGGGAGTCAAGGAAGAGCAGGTCACCAATGAGGCCGCTTTCGTCGAGGATCTTGGCGCCGACTCGCTGGATACCGTTGAACTGGTGATGGCTTTGGAAGAGGAGTTCGAACTGGAAATTCCTGATGAGGACGCCGAAAAGATTACCACAGTTCAGCAGGCGATCGACTACATCGCCTCACATCTTGGTTGAGGGTGTCAGTCGCGCATCGCTCGGGTTCAGTCGCCGCGACCGCTGCCGGGGGTCGCGGCCTTCTTTTGTCAGCGCAGCACAGCAGAGGGTAATTCTGTGGCCAAGCGGCGAGTGGTAGTGACCGGTATGGGTATCGTATCGCCCGTCGGCAGTACCGTGGAGACAGCCTGGAATAACATTTTGGCCGGTCACAGTGGGATTAGGCCAGTGACCGCGTTCGATACCAGCCACTTTCCGGTGCGCATCGGCGGCGCGGTGCGGGATTTTCAGGTTGAGCAATACCTGAATCCCAAGGAAGCCAAGAAAATGGACGCCTTTATCCATTATGGCATTGGTGCGGCGGTGCAGGCGATCCAGGATTCGGGATTGGAGGTCACTGATGCCAATGCCGAACGGATTGGCACCTATATTGGTTCCGGTATCGGCGGTCTGCCAGGTATCGAAGACGGTCATTCAGCGTTTCTGAAGGGTGGGCCGCGCCGGCTGACGCCGTTTTTCGTCCCACGTAGCATCATCAACATGGTATCGGGCAATCTGTCGATTCTGTACGGTATCAGAGGCCCGAATCTGGCTGTGGTCACGGCCTGTACCACGGGCACACACAGTATCGGTCTGGCGGGCCGACTGATTGCCTATGGCGACGCCGATGTCATGATCGCCGGCGGCGCAGAGATGGCCACGACACCGACCGGATTATGCGGTTTCGCGGCAGCGCGCGCGCTATCCGTTCGCAATGACGAACCGGAGAAAGCCAGCCGACCCTGGGATCGAGACCGTGATGGTTTCGTGCTCAGCGACGGCGCTGGGGTCGTGGTGTTGGAGGAGTATGAGCACGCCAAGAAGCGCGGCGCTCGGGTTTACGCTGAATTGATCGGCTTTGGTATGAGCGGTGACGCTTATCATATGACTTTGCCATCACCCGATGGTGACGGCGCCCGGCGGGCGATGGTCAACGCCTTGCGCGATGCAGAAATCGTTCCTGAGGCGGTGGATTACATCAACGCCCACGGCACGTCCACGCCGGCTGGCGATAAGATCGAAAGCGATGCAGCCAAGGCGGTGTTCGGTGAACATGCTTACCGGTTGGCAATGAGTTCGACCAAATCGATGACTGGTCACCTGTTGGGCGCGGCGGGCGGTGTCGAAGCCATTTTTGCTATGCTGGCGTTGCGGGATCAGGCGGCGCCGCCGACAATCAATCTCGATCAGCCAGAAGCCGGTTGCGATCTGAACTACGTGCCGCACACCGCGCAGGAACGACGGATACGCGTGGTGCTATCCAATTCTTTCGGTTTTGGTGGCACCAATGGTACGGTAGTCTTTCGCAGCCTGGATTGAAGCATCGCCTTCTCCCTCGCTAGGAAAGGGTTGGGGGTGAGGGCTTCGATAATGAACAGCAATCCTCGCTCTTCTCTGGAATCTGGGCAACTATCTGGGAAGCGTAAGCGGCTTTTGCTAGCTTTGGCAGGCTTGTTAGCGCTCGGCTTAACGCTATCCCTAATCTATATCGATTATCGTCTGTTTCTCGATACCCCCCTGAATGTTCCTGCCGATGGCCAAGTGCTGGAAGTGAGACCTGGTATGGGGATTGGCGACATTGCCCAGGATCTGCAACAGCGGCTAGGTCTATCGCGCCCCGCGCTTTATCTGGAAGCTTACACGCGACTCAATGGGTTAGCCCATCGCCTCAAGACAGGCGAATATGCGCTTGCCCCTG
The DNA here is from genome assembly GCA_024235035.1 of Gammaproteobacteria bacterium. GTDB lineage: Bacteria > Pseudomonadota > Gammaproteobacteria > Competibacterales > Competibacteraceae > UBA2383. Next base: position 277,552 of record JACKNE010000009.1, on the reverse strand, counting down.
GCATCACCTTAGAGACTCTGATCGATCGAATCGTAGCAGGTCAGGTGATCCAGTATCCGTTGACGGTGGTGGAAGGCTGGACATTCCGCCAGTTGCGACAGGCGTTGACTAAACATCCCAAGCTCGCTCAAACCCTGCAAGGCTTGAGCGATGCCGAGGTGATGGCTCGGCTGGGTCGGCCAGGCGAGCATCCTGAAGGGCGGTTTCTACCGGATACTTACCATTTTCCTGCGGGTTTCACCGATGAAGCGTTCCTGCGCCGGTCGCTGACGGCCATGGACCGTCGCTTGGCTGAGGTCTGGTCGCGCCGTACACCTGATCTGCCCTTGGATGATGCCTATCAGGCGTTGATCCTGGCTTCGATTGTCGAGAAGGAAACCGGTTTGCCGGCAGAACGCCCGGAGGTAGCTGGAGTATTCGTGCGGCGTCTGCGTAAGGGAATGCTCTTGCAAACCGATCCGACCGTGATCTATGGGTTGGGCGAGGCATTCAATGGCGATCTAACCCGGCGGGATTTGATGGCGGACACCCCTTACAACACGTATACCCGTAAAGGTTTGCCGCCAACGCCGATTGCCCTGCCGGGTACGGAGGCGTTGAACGCGGCGGTGCATCCAGCGTCCGGCGAGGCCCTGTATTTTGTCGCCGATGGTACAGGCGGCCATGTGTTTTCCAGGACGCTTGATGAGCACAATCGAGCGGTCAGACGCTATCAGTCGCTGGAGAGATGATTTCAGGTGATTTAAACGATGCTTGGCAATGTCAGACACGCGGCCACGCCGATCACTGTGCCATCTGCAGCCAGCCGGTTATCCACGGTAATCGTTCCTCCATGCAGGTGCGCTGCTTCCCGGACGAATGCCAAGCCCAAACCGGTGCTCTTGCGGTTAGTATCGGGACGGGGCAGCGAATAGAATCGTTCGAACAACCGCTCGTGGGCATAATCGGGGATCGCGCTGCCGGTATTGGTCACGGTCAACCGCCGCCAAGCATCGCCGCTCCGATTGGCCTCCAGGGTGACAATACCCTGATCCGGCGTGAAATCCAGCGCGTTATCCAGCAGGTTGCCTATCGCCTGTGCAATCAGGAATGGCTCGCCAAGCACGGTGGCGTCTTCTGGAATCCGGCGGTCGATGCGTACATGCTTGCGGGCGATGGTCGGCGCGCGGGACCCCAGCAATTCCTCCACCAAGGGACCCAGCAAAACCAGTCGTCGTTCCTGGAGTGCATGCTGTTGTTCAACGGTCGCTAACGCCAACAGACGTTCGATCAATTGTTGCAAGCGTTCCGTCTCATTGGTGACCAAACTGGCGAACCGTTTACGTTGCATCGGCGGCAGCTCGTCCTGCAACAATTCGGCAGCGCCGGCAATCGCCGCTAGCGGACTCTTCATCTCGTGGGTCAATGTATGAACATAGCGCTCCACATAATCCCGACCCTCCAACCGGTCGCGCATGGTGGCAACCGCCTCCGCCAGCGCCCGCAGTTCCGGGCCGCCATCTTGAGGAACCATCGCGCGCTGACCCGCAGTCGCCGCACGGGCGTAAGCGGCCAAACGCTGGATCGAACGCGCCAACGACCAGGAAAACCCTAACCCGACCATCAGCGACATCGCCACCAATAGGGCGGCGGCGCGGCGTAACTTGGCCTCTGCCCGGTCGACGTAAGGTTGGATGCTGGAACCCGGCTTGGCCACGCTCAGTACGCCAATGATCCGCTCGCCATCACGAATCGGCGCCGCGACATACATCACTGAGGTTCGCTCATCACCGGGGTTCTCGCGGGTGGTGCGCGCGCCATACTCGCCGCGCAGAGTCAGATAAACATCGTTCCACCGGGAATAGTCCTGCCCAACCGCCTGGCCGGTGGAATCGAACAGGACGATGCCTTGCGCATCGGTGATGTAGACGCGATGATCGAGCGTGTTCTTGACGATATCCCAGACCTGGGCATTTGGAGTCCGCTGCGCGTACTCCGCCAAGCGGGCTTGAAACCGGCCATCGGCCAGGTTGCCGTTCACCACTTCATCCCGCGCCAGCACCGCTAGCAGGTTAGCTGTATCGATCAAGGTTTCCTCAGTCGCTTGCCGGAACGCCGGTTTGATTTCCACGCCGAGAATATTCAGGGAAAAGTAAACCCCCAGCCCGACGATCAGAAAGTATCCGAGAAACAGCTTGAGACCCAGACGCATGGGGGATTCAAGAAGCGTCGTGAATGCGTACTGAATAGCCCAGGCCGCGATGCGTCCGAATCGGATCGAGGGTGGCGTCGATTTCTCGCAGCTTGGCGCGCAAGGTCTTGATATGGGTGTCTACGCTGCGCTCGAAACTGGCGACGGGATCGGGCCAAACCTGGTCCATCAACTGGGCGCGGGAAAAAACCCGCTCCGGCTGCGCCAGCAGCGTCTTGAGGAGCAGATATTCGTAGCGAGTCAGATCCAAGAGGTGGTTCTGGAACCGAATGGCGGCGCGGACTTCATCGATGACAAACCAAGTCGCACGGATTGGTGGATCGCTGCCTATCGCAGCGGGGATCGGAGGATGATGAGCGGTGCGTTTGAGAATGGCCTTGACCCGCGCCGCCAGTTCGCGCGGACTGAACGGCTTGCTGACATAGTCATCGGCTCCCAACTCCAGGCCGAGTACTCGATCCAGTTCAGCGTTGCGAGCGGATAGAATCAGCACCGGGACTTCCGAGTGACGCCGCAATCGTTTGAGCAGTTCCAGTCCTGAGCCGTCGGGCAAGCCAAGATCGAGAATCAGCAGATCGAAGGATGTCGTCGCCCATTCCGCTTCGGCTTCGCGGGCCAGGGTTCGCCAAGTCACTTGAAACCCTTCGCTGGTCAACGCAAATTCGACAACTTCAGCGATGGAGGGTTCATCTTCGATCAGCAGGATGCGGGCGGCCATGACGGGTGAAAACCCATTCAGGGATGCTGCGCGGCGAAGGTGTTGCACTCCGTGACATGGCCGGTGTTCAATCCTCGATTGAACCATTGCGTCCGCTGCTGGGAGGTGCCATGAGTGAAAGAGTCAGGGGTGACATAGCCACGAGCCTGCCGCTGCAGGTGATCGTCGCCAATCGCGGCGGCGGCGCGCATCGCCGCTTCGACATCTCCCGGCTCCAGTACACCGCGTTGCTGGGCGTGATGGCCCCAAACCCCCGCTAGACAATCCGCTTGCAGTTCCACGAGCACCGACAAGGCGTTAGCTTGCGCTTCAGGCAATTGCCGCCGTTGCGCCTGCACTTTGCTGGAGAGGCCGGTCAAATTCTGGATATGATGGCCGATCTCATGGGCGATCACATAGGCGCGGGCAAAGTCGCCGGGCGCGCCGAAGCGCTGGGACAGTTCCTGGAAGAAAGACAGATCCAGATAAACCTGCCGGTCACCCGGACAGTAGAAAGGACCGACAGCGGTGTCGGCGAAACCGCAGGCGGACTGTACGGCATCGCGAAACAGCACCAGTCTGGGCTGTTCGTAGCGGCCTCCCTGTGTCTGGAACCATTGGCTCCACACATCCTCGGTATCGCCTAGAACGGCGCTGACAAAATCCACCATTGGATCGTCCGGGGACGGCGCTTGGCGCGGGTGGGTCTGCTGGGATGCTGAAATGGTCGGCTCCCCGCTCAGTAGATTCAGTACTTCCATAGGATTGAATCCGAAGATCAAGCTGGCTACCAGCACCAACAGCAAGCCACCGCCGCTGAGCTTGGCGCCACCGCCCAACCCACTGCGAGCGGAAGGTGATGCATCTCGCCGGTCCTCTACATGACGGCTACGTCTAAGATCGCGCCAACGCATGGGAAACTCTCCTCCGATTTTCCATGGAAAAGAGTGTAGCTGAAAATGGTTGCGGCCCGATTGTCAGCGGTTACTCCGGTACACAGATTTCTCGGCGTTGGATGGCGATCATCGTGCGAAACACCAGAATGCTGACCACTAGCGAGAGTAACGCCAGTAGCCCGATACCCAGCAGATTAAATAGGGGAATGGACAGATATGTGCTCATGATCAGGGTGGCCAGGGTCAGCGCCGCTAGTGGAAAGGAATAGGCCCAGGCGGAAATGAAGAATGGCAAACGCAAGAAGCGCACGGCATTACTGCCCAGTACCAAGGCGAGAAACAGCGCACTGTAGTATAAGATGCGGGCGAAAGCATCCAGCTCACCGGTCAGATTGATATAGGCGATGAAGCCGACCGAGGGCGGCGCCAGCAGGATGAACAGGGTCGGCGCTAGCCGCACGGGCAGTGGCTCGTGAAAAAACAGTCGGTACAGCACAATGGTTAATAATACGATCCAAAATACCAGTCCAATACTGAAAAAAAACCAAGATAATTCAGGCGAAGCCAACCGCACGCCAGCGACTGGGATGATGATGTTGCCGACCACCGGAATAAACCAGGCGGGGTTAGTGTGCTTGATGTCGTAGTGAGTATGGTGAAGCCAACTGCCAAAGATCGCCAGAGTGAACCCCAGGTGTAGGAGGGCGCCAGCGCTCCACAGCCAGAACGCGGCTACGGGCGCCGATTCTAGATAGGTGATGGCAAGCAGCAACAAGGAAATGGAGACAGTAGGAAAGAAGTTGATGCGGATCGGATGGCGCATCTCCACACCGACCGCCTGTGGATAACGCAAAATTTTTATACTATAGCAAGCCAACAAGATAACGAATAGGGTGCTGACCGCCCCGCGCAAGGCGGCGCCAATCATTGAGGGTGCCCCTAGGACCATATGGGCTTTCTGCCAAGCTAACGTGAGTCCAGCCATCCCCATGACAGTTGAAAAGATCGCGATGGGAAAATGTTCAAGACGGTGGCAAGTCGTTTCTCTTCTGGAGGCAATAACAGGAGTGGGAGGTATTGGGTTAGCGGTGTTCATGACGAAAATCCTATGACGCTGCTGCAATATACGATTCGCATATTAGAATAAACTAATATTTCATCTTACACACTCCGCTCGCTAAAAAATCTCGCATGGATCAGAGGCACAGGCTGTGTTTCAACCGATTGAATCCGCAAGGACTGTAAAAAATGCCTTTCAGCCGCAGGAAGCAATCTAGGCTAGAATGACCTTGAGCAGATGCTCAATTTTCTTGGATGGACAAATGTAGGATGCTGAAAATTATTGTTTATATATGCAACATCTCGACCCACTCTATCTATCCCTGACCGGCTTCAATCTCATCGAAGCCAGTGCCGGAACCGGCAAAACCTATGCTATTACCGCACTCTATGTACGGCTGGTAGTCGAGGCGCATATTCCAGTCAACCGTATTCTGGTCGTGACCTATACCAACGCGGCGACCAAGGAGCTACGTGACCGCGTTCGTGGCCGGCTGGCGCAAATCCATCGGACTTTTCTGCGGGGTCGCGCTGATGAAGAAGATGAACTGGGTATCCGGCTGCTGGATCTGACCCCGGATCGGGAATTGGCCATTCGCCGTTTGAGCAATGCCCTGCGTGGTTTCGACGAGGCGGCTATTTTCACCATCCACGGGTTCTGTAAACGGGTACTAGGCGATAATGCCTTTGAAAGCGGCTTGTCGTTCGATATTGAGTTGATGGCTGACACCCGCGAGCTATTGCGTGAGATCGTCGAGGATTTCTGGCGCCGAACGTTCTATCCGGGTTCACCGCTAGTGGTGCAGTATTTTCTGGACCAGGGCATTAGCCCGGAGATTCTGCTTAAGCAAGTTGCTCCTCATCTCGGTAAGCCTTATCTCCAAGTCAGGACGCCCAACGGCGATGCTGATGGTGCAGCGCTGGAGCAGGATTTTGTCACTGCTTTTGGAAAAGCCCGTGATCTCTGGCGGCAGGATCGCGTGGCGATTGAGGCGTTGTTGCTGACCTCATCCGCTCTTAATCGACAGAAATACAACCTAAAATCCATTCCCGGTTGGTTGGTAGCGATGGATGCTCATCTGAGCGCCGATCCACTGCAGTTGGCGTTGTTCGACAAGTTCGAACAGTTCACGACCACCAGACTGCGTGCTTCGGTCAAGAAGGATCAAACTCCCCCCTATCATGCATTTTTCGACGCTTGTGAAACGCTGAAAACCGCCTGTGAGGCGCTAGCCGATTACTGCCGCTATCAGATCCCCGTGCAATTGCTCAAGTATTGCAATGCAGAGCTGGCAACGCGTAAACAGCGGCAACAGGTGCAATCTTATGACGATCTACTGCTGAATCTCCACGATGCTCTACATGATTCCCGACGCGGCGCAGCGCTGATTGAAACCCTGCGAAACCGTTATGCGGCGGCGTTAATCGATGAATTTCAGGACACCGACCCGGTACAGTATGAGATTTTTCGCCGCCTCTACGTTGGGACCGCTAAGCCGGTGTTCCTGGTCGGTGATCCGAAACAGGCTATTTACAGCTTCCGGGGTGCGGATATCTTCGCTTACCTGGCCGCCCGCCGTGACACAACGCAACAGCATACCCTTGAGGTCAACTGGCGTTCCGATCCGCGTCTGCTGACCGCCTTGAATGCCCTGTTCGGTGTGGTCAAGGATCAGCCCTTTCTATTCGAGGGTATTCCCTTCCACCCGGCTATTCCAGCTGAACGCAAGCAACACCCGCTATTAAGTGTTCAGGGGCGGTTGGAGCCGCCACTACGACTCTGGTTGGTCGAACCAGACCATTCGGGCAAACCGATGAACAAGGGTGCAGCCAGCGAGCAGGCTGCTCGAGCCACGGCGGCGGAAATCGCCCGGTTACTGAGCTTGGGCGCATGCGGCCAAGCGCACATCGGCGCGCGGCCACTCGCCGGCGGCGACATCACGGTGTTGGTGCGCAACCATTGGCAAGGGCGGCTGATTCGCCGGCAATTGTTGCAATTGAATGTGTCGAGTGTCCAGCATGCCGATGATAGTGTGTTCCTTTCAGACGAGGCCCGACAATTGACATGGTTGCTAGCGGCCATTGCCGAACCCGGTCATGAGGGACGGGTGCGCACAGCATTGGCATCCGCTCTGTTCGGGCTGCGCGGCGAAGCTCTGCATCAGTTGCATGAGCAGGAACAAGTCTGGGCGCGTTGGCTGGAGAAATTTCAGGACTACCGGCAGTTATGGCAGGAACACGGTTTCATGCGTTTCTTTCGCGCTTGGCTGATGGATGAAGGCGTACCGCAACGCTTGCTGGCCTTCCGTGACGGCGAGCGGCGCTTGACCAATGTGCTGCATTTGGCGGAATTGCTGCACGTCGCTAGTCGTACCCATCCTGGAATGATCGGTTTACTGAAGTGGCTCGCCGATAACCACTGTCTGCCTGCCAACCAGGATGAGGAACAGCAATTGCGCCTGGAAAGCGACGAAAATCTAGTGCGAATCGTCACTGTTCACAAGAGCAAGGGACTGGAATATGAGGTGGTGTTCTGCCCATTCCTTTGGGATGGCCGGCTGCGCACCGGCGAAGGGAATCAGGCGCTGTATCACGACCCTGCCGATTTGCGGCGCTCCATTCTCGCTATCGGTATCGATGACGATGATCCAGCCCTTCAGCTCGCCCGCCGGGAGGAAGTGGCGGAAAGTCTGCGCTTATTCTACGTGGCGCTGACTCGCGCCAAACAGCATTGCACTCTGATCTGGGGCAAGATCAAGGAAACCGACACAGCGCCCGCTGCCTGGCTGTTGCACCATCCACCGGTCGTGGGTCCTGCGCAAGATGTTCTGGAAGTCACCCGGCAGCGTTTTGACCGCATCACACCCAGCGTTTTCTTCGACGACCTGCAAAGCGTATTTGCTCCAGCAGGTGAGACGGTCGCGATGGCGCCATTGCCCCAGGAGATTGGTCACCGCTATCACCCGCCCACCGTGGAAGAGCCAGAGTTGCAGGCGCGGGTTTTCACTAGGCCGCTGTCCGGGTTCTGGCGAGTAGGTAGCTTTACTGCACTGACAGCGGGATTGTCGGCGGAAATACCCGACCACGACATGCTCGCAGTGGTTCCGACGGTGGACACCGAGTTGGTAGCCACCCCCTGCCCGGATATTTTCAATTTCCCGCGCGGCGCACGGGCCGGAACCTGTTTACACGCTATTTTTGAGCGGCTGGATTTCAGTCGACCGGATCGAGAGCGATTGGAAAAACTAGTGGAGCGGGCATTGATCGGGCATGGCTTGGATGCCGAGGCATGGACTCTGATTGTTGCCGACTGGGTAGAGCGGGTGTTAGCGACACCATTGGATGGTGACCAGTTGCGGTTGGATACGGTGACGTTGGATCAACGGTTGAATGAGTTAGAATTTTATTACCCACTGGCGTACTTATGCACGGAAACTTTACGAGCGGTGCTGAGGCGGCATGGCTACGTCACCGGTTCGTTCGGCGACCTAATCGAAAATTTGGTGTTCACGCCTTTCCGTGGTTACATGAAAGGGTTTATCGACTTGGTGTTCGAAGCGGAAGGGCGATTCTATCTCGTAGATTACAAATCCAACTGGCTAGGCCCGGAACCCGCCGCCTATCGGCCGGATCGACTGACGGAGATCATGGCCCGTGAAGCGTATGTGCTGCAGTACTTGATTTACACCGTGGCGTTGCACCGCTATCTGCGCTTGCGGGTGCCGGATTATGATTATGAGCGCCATTTCGGCGGAGTGTTTTATCTGTTCCTGCGCGGTATGGACCCGACACGAGGCGCGGATTGCGGCGTGTTTCAAGATCGACCCAGACCAATGTTAATCATGGCGCTAGATGAGCTGATGAGAACTGGGACTGGAATGTGAAAAAATCCCTTTCAACAGTTGACAACCTTATTTGCGAATCGCAAAATGCTCGACTCCGTTTTGGAGGGGTTCCCGAGCGGTCAAAGGGGGCAGACTGTAAATCTGTTGGCTCAGCCTTCGAAGGTTCGAATCCTTCCCCCTCCACCAAATTCGTGTAGAAAATTAGTGGATTTTAGAGCTTAGCTGTCGGTTCCGATAAAGATTTTGATAGAGAGAGTATGGTAAAGGCGGGTGTAGTTCAATGGTAGAACCTCAGCCTTCCAAGCTGATGGTGTGGGTTCGATTCCCATCACCCGCTCCAGATTCGATAAACTGAATTTTAAGGATCTTTGCCCATATAGCTCAGTCGGTAGAGCGCATCCTTGGTAAGGATGAGGTCACCAGTTCAAATCTGGTTATGGGCTCCAGAATTGATGTGATTACAATAAATTGCCTAACTGAGGCGAACCGATTTGAATCTCTGGCCCTAAGTTTTTCAGGGGAGTGCCTAGATGTCCAAAGAGAAGTTTGAGCGCAGCAAGCCGCATGTGAATGTGGGGACGATTGGTCATGTTGATCATGGCAAGACGACGTTGACGGCGGCGATCACGCGGGTGATGGCGGCGCAATTTGGTGGGGAATTCAAAGCCTACGACCAGATTGACTCGGCGCCGGAAGAGAAGGCGCGGGGGATCACGATTGCGACGGCGCACGTTGAGTACCAATCGCCGAAGCGGCATTACGCGCACGTAGACTGTCCGGGGCATGCGGACTACATCAAGAACATGATCACGGGTGCGGCGCAGATGGACGGTGCGGTGTTGGTGGTGTCGGCGGCGGACGGACCGATGCCCCAGACGCGCGAACACATTCTGCTGGCGCGGCAAGTTGGGGTTCCCTACATTGTTGTGTACCTGAACAAAGCGGACATGGTGGATGACCCTGAATTGCTGGAACTGGTTGAGATGGAAGTGCGGGAGTTGCTATCCAGTTACGACTTTCCGGGGGACGACCTACCGATCATCACGGGTTCGGCGCTCAAGGCGCTGGAAGGGGATCAAAGTGAGGTGGGGGAGCCGTCGATTCACAAGTTAGTGGCGGCGATGGACGAAAGCATCCCGCAACCGCAGCGTGAAGTGGACAAACCGTTTTTGATGCCGATCGAAGACGTATTCTCGATTTCGGGTCGTGGGACGGTGGTGACTGGACGGGTGGAGCGTGGTCGGATCAAGGTTGGGGAAGAAGTAGCGATTGTGGGCATTCGTCCGACGGTGAAGACCACCTGCACGGGTGTAGAGATGTTTCGCAAGCTGTTGGATCAAGGTGAAGCGGGGGACAACGTCGGTGTTTTGCTGCGAGGCACCAAGCGTGACGATGTGGAGCGTGGTCAAGTGCTGGCCAAGCCGGGGACGATCACCCCGCACACGAATTTTGAAGCTGAAGTGTATGTTTTGAGCAAGGAAGAAGGTGGGCGGCACACGCCGTTTTTCAAAGGCTATCGGCCTCAATTTTACTTTCGCACCACGGATGTCACGGGCTCGGTGGATCTACCTGAAGGGGTGGAGATGGTGATGCCGGGGGACAATGTACGCATTGTGGTGAGTCTGATTGCACCGATTGCCATGGATGAAGGCTTGCGTTTCGCCATTCGTGAGGGCGGGCGCACGGTCGGCGCCGGCGTCGTCGCAAAGATTATCGAGTGATTTCTCGATCCGATGTTGCATCAAGCGAAACGCCAGTCGAGCGTTCCGCTTGATGGAATAACTATAGGCCAGTAGCTCAATTGGTAGAGCAGCGGTCTCCAAAACCGCAGGTTGGGGGTTCGAGACCCTCCTGGCCTGCCATAATTCCTATGGCAGGCTTCAGGTTCCGTTCGTTTTTTCGACGAATGGGCATTTCCTGAAGAGTGCAAAGCCACGGAACCCGCATGAATTCGACCAAATCCGAAACGCAATCCCTGAGTCGACCCGATACTCTCAAACTGGCAGCTGCAGGCGCGCTGGTCCTAATCGCACTAGTGGCTTTCTACCTATCTGCAAATCAATTGATCTTGGTAGTAAGGGTCGTAGGGTTTCTGTTTGCGGTCGGAGTAGCGATTGCCATTGCCTTGAAAACCGACCTGGGCGCCGAAGCTGTGGAATTCCTGCATGGCGCCCGCTCCGAGCTGCGCAAGGTCGTTTGGCCGACCCGCGCCGAGACGACGCAAACGACGTTGATTGTGCTTGCTATGGTGGTTTTGATGGGCATCCTGCTGTGGCTGTTCGATGTGTTGTTACTTTGGTTGGTTCGCTTGGTCACCGGATAACGGAGCTAGGACCATGACCATGCGTTGGTACGTTGTGCAAGCCTATTCTGGCTTCGAGCAGCAAGTCAGGCGCTCATTGTTGGAACGAATTAATCGCGAAGGTGTCACGGGGCGATTCGGGCAAATTTTGGTACCCACCGAAGAAGTCGTGGAGATGCGCGATGGACAGAAGCGCAAGAGTGACCGTAAATTTTTTCCTGGTTATGTGCTAGTGCAAATGGAGTTGGATAACGATACTTGGCACTTGGTCCGTAACACGCCAAAGGTGCTCGGCTTTATCGGTGGGACTAGCGATCGGCCAGCGCCGATTTCCGAGAAAGAAGCTCAGGTGATCCTGCAGCGCATTCAAGATGGCGTCGATAAGCCTAAACCTAAGGTGCTTTACGAGCCAGGGGAGATGGTGCGGGTCACCGATGGCCCGTTCAATGACTTCGAGGGTGTTGTTGAGGAAGTCAATTACGAAAAGAATCGGTTGCGTGTTGGGGTCATGATCTTCGGGCGCACCACTCCTGTGGAACTGGAATTCAGTCAGGTCGAAAAAGTATCCCGCTGATCGGCGCTTGCCGGTCGCCGTTTTCGTTGCCCGATCGTTGGGCGATTCATCCGGGGAGCCGCGAGGCGTTTGCACCCGACAGGAGCCACCATGGCAAAGAAAGTCAACGCATACGTTAAACTGCAAGTCGCAGCTGCCAAGGCCAACCCCAGCCCACCGGTTGGTCCAGCCCTCGGTCAGCATGGCGTGAACATCATGGAGTTTTGTAAGGCATTCAATGCCCAGACCCAGCATCTAGAGCCGGGTCTGCCGATTCCGGTGGTGATTACGGTTTACAGCGACCGTAGCTTCACCTTCATCATGAAAACTCCTCCGGCTTCGGTGTTGCTGAGGAAGGCTCTAGGCATCGATAAAGGCAGCCCTAAACCCAATACGCAAAAGATCGGCACAGTGACCCGCGCGCAACTGGAAGAGGTGGCTAAAGCCAAGTCGCCCGATCTGACCGCTGCTGATCTGGAGGCCGCCGTGCGTACGATCGCTGGCAGCGCTCGTTCCATGGGCCTCAACATTGAGGGATTCTGAAACATGGCTAAGATCTCCAAGCGTCTAAAGGCGATTCGCAGCAAGCTTGCGCCAAGTAAGATTTATCCGGCTGCGGAAGCGCTGGATTTGCTGAAAGAATTGGCGAGCGCCAAATTTCGGGAGTCGGTGGATGTCGCGGTCAATTTGGGCGTCGATCCCCGCAAGTCGGATCAGGTGGTGCGCAGTGCGACGGTGCTGCCCCACGGTACCGGTAAGACAGTGCGTGTCGCTGTATTCGCGCAAGGTGCTAACGCTGAGGCGGCGCAGGCAGCCGGCGCGGATGTGGTCGGGTTCGAGGATTTGGCTGAATCGGTCAAGGCCGGCAATCTCGATTTCGATGTGGTCATTGCTTCGCCTGACGCGATGCGGATCGTCGGCCAGCTGGGCAAGATTCTCGGTCCGCGTGGTTTGATGCCCAACCCTAAGGTTGGTACGGTGACCCCGGATGTGGCGGGAGCGATCCGGAATGCCAAGGCCGGTCAGGTGCGCTATCGCACCGACAAGGCTGGTATCATCCATTGCACCCTGGGTAAAGTGGATTTTAGTACGATCCAGTTGCAGGAAAATCTGCAAGCATTGTTACACGATTTACAAAAGGCCAAGCCCTCGACCTCCAAAGGCATTTACATGCGTCGGGTGACCCTCTCCACCACCATGGGGCCGGGATTGGCTGTGGACCAGGCAACATTGTCATTCTGACTGGGGCCGAAACCACAACGAACTTTGGGCCAGCCGGCCTTGCCGGCCAGCGTCAAAGACCGCGGGTGCCCTCGGGCTTAATCGCTTCTAGCCTTGGCTAGGAGCACCCGCGCAGACGGCGAAGCCCTTCCGGATTTCCTGGTCAGGCTGCCGTTCCCCTTTTCTCCATAACTGTGGAGAAAAAACCATGAGGAAAACTGATGAGTCTCAATCTGGCAGAAAAACAGGCGGTGGTGGCCGAAGTCGCCAAGGTCGCTGCCAGTGCGCACTCCGTGATCGCCGCTGAATATCGAGGGCTGAGTGTCGCTCAGCTCACTAGCCTGCGTGCTAGGGCGCGAGAAACCGGCGTCTATCTGCGTGTCGTCAAGAATACCCTGGCGCGCCGCGCCGTGCAGGGTACCGAGTTCGAATGCCTGCAACCCAGTCTGTTGGGGCCGCTGATTCTAGCGTTCTCTCAGGAGGAGCCAGGCGCGGCGGCACGCATTTTCAAGGAATTTCTGAAGGAAAAAACCAACGACAAGCTGATCGTCAAAGCCTTGGCGGTGGGTGGACAGGCCTATCCGGCGCATGAACTGGATCGCTTGGCCAGCCTGCCGACTCGTGATGAAGCGATCAGCCTGCTGATGGCGACTCTGCGGGCGCCGCTGGATAAGTTCGCGCAGACGCTCAATGAAATTCCCGGCAAATTGGTGCGCACAATCGACGCGATCCGGCAGCAAAAGGAAGCTGCTTGAGCGCAAAGCCGCCTGATTTCGCATTTTCCAGGTTCCTACCAGGAGTAAATTTGTAATGGCCGTTTCGAAAGAAGAGATTCTGGACGCCATCTCTAGCATGACCGTGATGGAGATTGTCGATCTGATTTCTGCGATGGAAGAGAAGTTCGGCGTCACTGCCGCCGCCGCCGTGGCCGCTGCACCCGCTGCTGCTGCTGCTGCTGCGCCGGTTGAGGAAAAGACCGAGTTTGATGTGGTGATGACCAGCTTTGGCGAGAAGAAAGTCGAGGTGATCAAGGTGGTGCGCGCCCTGACTGGTTTGGGGCTGAAGGAAGCCAAGGATGCTGTGGAAGGCGTACCCTCCACGATCAAGGAAGGTATTCCGAAGGCCGAGGCCGAGGACGTGAAGAAAAAGCTGGAGGAAGCCGGCGCTAAGGTCGAAATCAAGTAAATGCGGGCAATTGACTCTCCCTGCAACGCCAGGGGGGGTAAACCGGCAACGAGCTATTCCGTAAAGACTCTCCCCTTCCTGTGGTTGGGGTAGGGGTGGGGACGAATGGTCTACGGCATTCGTCGCATTGCTTGGTCCAACGTGGATGGACTCTAGCAGGAACGGCTGGCGGCTTCAGGTCGCCGGCCCGTCTCCGTTTATCCGGTCAAAGACCGCCGGTGCTCCGGTTCGCAGGACGACAAACCGCGACCGCTCATGAAATCGGGCGGTTTTCGCCCTTAGGCTGGTACTCCCGTCAGAGGAATCCCGATGGCTTACACTTTTACTGAAAAAAGACGCATTCGTAAAGACTTCGGCAAGCGTTCCAGCATCCTTGAGGTGCCCTACCTGCTGGCGATCCAGTTGGATTCGTATCGCGAATTCCTGCAAGCCGAAGTGCCGCCGGGAGAACGCCGCGAGATTGGATTGCATAGCGCCTTCCGCTCGGTATTCCCGATTGTCAGCTATTCGGGCAGTGCGCAACTGGAATATGTCAGCTACCGGCTTGGTGAGCCCGGATTTGATGTCCGTGAATGTCAGTTGCGTGGATTGACCTACGCCGCGCCACTGCGAGTGCGTCTGCGACTGGTGCTGATGGACAAGGATGCGGAGGCTGGTGCTTCCAAGATCAAGGATATTCGCGAGAATGAGGTCTATATGGGTGAGTTGCCCTTGATGACCGATAATGGCACCTTTGTCATCAATGGCACCGAGCGAGTTATCGTCTCTCAGTTGCACCGCTCGCCTGGCGTGTTCTTTGATCACGATAAGGGTAAAACCCACTCGTCTGGCAAGCTATTGTTCTCCGGTCGAATTATTCCCTATCGGGGTTCCTGGCTGGATTTTGAGTTCGATATCAAGGACGTGCTGTATGCACGTATCGACCGCCGACGCAAATTGCCAGTCACCATTCTGCTGCGGGCGCTGTTCGATGAGCCTAATCCCAACGATCCCCAAGCGTGCAGCGTCAACGAACAGATCCTGGATATCTTCTTCGACACCAACGTCGTGCGGGTGGCGGGTGAGCAATTCACCTTAGACCTGGTCCCCGAGCGTCTGCAAGGCGAAACAGCCACTTTCGATATCCTGATCGATCACCAGATCATCGTTAAAGCAGGCGAGCGGATCAAGCAAAAGCATGTGCGCAGCTTGGCCAAAGCCAATGTGAAAAGTCTGGTGGTGCCGGACGAATACCTGATCGGTAAAATTTTGGCGCACGACTTGACCGATCCCCAGACTGGCGAAGTGCTGGCTTTGGCCAATGATGAATTGACACTGGACAAGCTGGAAAAAATTCAGGCCAGCGGTATTGCTGAGTTTCAAACACTCTACATCAACGATGTCGATTGCGGCGCTTTTATTTCCAACACCCTGCGCGCCGATACCACGCGCACCCAGTGGGACGCACAGGTGGAAATCTACCGGATGATGCGCCCCGGTGAGCCACCGACCAAGGACGCTGCGCAACGCTTATTGCACGAT
The DNA here is from genome assembly GCA_024235035.1 of Gammaproteobacteria bacterium. Lineage (GTDB taxonomy): Bacteria > Pseudomonadota > Gammaproteobacteria > Competibacterales > Competibacteraceae > UBA2383. The sequence goes on along the minus strand of JACKNE010000009.1, from coordinate 262,082 downwards.
CTGTTCTTTTCGCCAGATCGCTACGATCTGTCCGATGTGGGACGCATGAAGTTCGATAGTCGGGTGGGCTACAATCGCGCGACCTATCCGGTGGTCAAATCGGCCTCTGACGAGGCAATCGGCAAATTCCCGATCCATGATCTGCATCATCCGCAAACCCGCGCCATTCTGGCGAGAAGCAGCGAAAAGCTGACGCGCGATCGTTTGAAGGCGTTGCAGGATAGCGGCGTCGCTGAATTCCCGGTCAGAGATCATCCGCCTGGCGTGCTATCTATGGAGGACATCTTGGCCGTGCTCGAGACTCTGATCGATATCCGCAATGGTAAAGGTCAGGTCGATGACATCGACCATCTCGGCAACCGCCGCATCCGCTGTGTCGGTGAGATGGCCGAGAACGTATTCCGCATTGGCCTGGTGCGAGTCGAGCGTGCGGTTAAGGAGCGGCTCAGTCTAGCGGAAGCCGAAGGGCTGACTCCACAAGATCTGATCAACGCTAAGCCGGTTGGCGCCGCGGTCAAGGAGTTCTTTGGTTCCTCGCAGTTGTCGCAATTCATGGATCAGAATAATCCGCTGTCCGAGGTGACCCACAAACGACGGGTGTCGGCGCTGGGGCCGGGTGGACTGACCCGCGAGCGAGCGGGCTTTGAGGTGCGCGACGTCCATGCCACCCACTATGGCCGAGTTTGCCCGATTGAGACCCCAGAAGGGCCGAATATCGGCCTGATCAACTCGTTGGCCGTCTATGCCCGCACCAATGCCTATGGCTTTCTGGAAACACCCTATCGGCGGGTCGAGAATGGTCGTGTCATGGACCAGATCGACTATTTATCAGCGATCGAAGAAGGTCAATACGTGATTGCCCAGGCTAACGCGGCGCTGGATGCCGAGGGCTTATTGACCGACGATCTGGTGTCTTGTCGTCATTTGAATGAGTTTGCGTTGTTTACCGTAGACCGGGTGCAGTACATGGATGTGTCGCCCAAGCAGATTGTCTCGGTGGCGGCGGCGCTGATCCCATTTCTGGAGCATGATGACGCTAACCGGGCGTTGATGGGTTCCAATATGCAACGCCAGGCGGTGCCGACCCTGCGCGCTGAAAAGCCTTTAGTCGGCACCGGTATGGAACGCATCGTAGCGCGTGATTCCGGGGTTTGCGTCATTGCCCGGCGTGGTGGTGTCGTGGATTCGGTGGACGCTGGTCGTATCGTGGTGCGGGTCAATGATGCCGAAACCGAGGCGGGCGAGCCGGGTGTGGACATCTACAACCTGACTAAGTACACCCGCTCCAATCAGAATACTTGCATTAACCAGCGGCCACTGGTGCGAGTGGAAAACCGGGTGGCGCGCGGCGACGTGTTGGCCGATGGTCCGTCCACTGATATGGGTGAACTGGCGCTGGGCCAGAACCTACTGGTCGCCTTCATGCCGTGGAATGGTTACAATTTTGAAGATTCGATCCTGATTTCGGAGCGAGTGGTGCAGGAGGATCGCTTCACCACCATTCACATTGAAGAACTGTCCTGTGTCGCCCGCGACACCAAGCTCGGACCGGAAGAGATTACCGCCGACATCCCCAACGTCAGCGAAAATGCCCTGGCTCGATTGGACGAGGCCGGCATCGTATCTATCGGCGCCGAAGTCAAGACGGGTGACATCCTGGTCGGTAAGGTGACACCCAAAGGCGAAACTCAGTTGACCCCCGAGGAAAAACTCCTGCGGGCGATTTTTGGCGAGAAAGCATCGGACGTGAAGGATACCTCACTGCGGGTGCCTTCTGGCATGGATGGTACGGTGATCGATGTACGGGTCTTCACGCGTGACGGTGTAGAGAAGGATTCACGCGCTCTACAGATCGAAGACATGGAGTTGAAGCGTATTCGTAAGGATCTGAATGATCAGTTGCGTATCCTTGAAGAGGACTTGTATCAACGTATGGAACGAATGCTGGTCGGCCACTCATCCGAAGGTGGTCCGGAAGGTTTGCGCGTCGGTGACTCGATTAAGGTCGAGTATCTGCGCAGGCTACGCCGCGAGCAGTGGTTTCAGATTCGCATGCAGGAGGAGGATTTGAATGAACAGCTGGAGAAAATCAACCGTCAACTGAACCAGCAGCGCAAGGATTTTGATCAGAAGTTCGATGAAAAACGCCGTAAGTTGATCCAGGGTGATGACCTTCCTCCTGGCGTGTTGAAGATGGTGAAGGTTTATCTGGCGGTCAAGCGTCGTGTTCAGCCAGGCGACAAGATGGCTGGACGCCACGGTAACAAAGGTGTGGTGTCGATGATCGTGCCGCAGGAAGATATGCCTTATCTGGAAGATGGCACGCCGGTCGATATTGTCTTGAACCCACTGGGCGTGCCTTCGCGAATGAATGTCGGGCAGGTGCTGGAAACCCATCTAGGCTGGGCAGCCAAAGGGCTTGGCTTCAAAATCGGACGCTTGCTGGATGCTCAGGCGCAACTGAGCGATCTGCGGGCGCTTCTGGATCAGATCTACAACCGAATTGGCGGACAAAGCGTCGATTTGCAACAGATCAATGACCAGGAGTTGTTGACACTGTGCCACAATTTGCGCGGTGGCGTACCGATTGCGACACCGGTGTTCGACGGGGCCAGTGAACAGGAAATGCGCGAATTGTTGCGCTTGGCGGAATTATCGGGAAATGGCCAGACCACCCTATGCGACGGCCGCACCGGCGAACCGTTCGACCGACAGGTCACGGTCGGTTACATGTATATGCTCAAGCTGAACCATCTGGTGGATGACAAGATGCATGCTCGCTCGACCGGTCCATACAGTTTGGTGACTCAGCAGCCACTCGGTGGCAAAGCGCAGTTTGGTGGCCAGCGCTTTGGCGAAATGGAGGTGTGGGCGCTGGAAGCTTATGGCGCGTCCTATACCTTGCAGGAAATGCTGACAGTCAAATCCGACGATGTGAATGGTCGCACCAAGGTGTACAAGAACATCGTCGATGGCAACCATCGCATGGAAGCGGGTATGCCGGAATCATTCAATGTGCTGGTCAAGGAAATTCGCTCGCTGAGCATCAACATTGATCTGGAAAACGATGTAACGTTGCCACCGGCGGAATGAAGTACTGGCAACGTTTGTTCTATCCTTCCCCGACCTGAAGGCTGGGGTCTCTCGCGAGAAAGTGCTGATGATGAAAGACCTGCTGAATCCGTTCAAGACGTTCGACGAGATCGAGGATTTCGACGCTATTCGCATCGGGCTGGCCTCGCCGGAGATGATCCGGGCCTGGAGCCGCGGCGAGGTCAAAAAACCTGAAACGATCAATTACCGGACCTTCAAGCCCGAGCGAGATGGCTTGTTCTGCGCCAAGATTTTTGGCCCAACCAAAGATTATGAATGCCTGTGCGGTAAGTACAAGCGGCTCAAACACCGGGGTGTAGTCTGTGAAAAATGTGGGGTCGAGGTCACGCTAGCCAAAGTGCGGCGCGAGCGCATGGGCCATATCGAACTGGCGAGTCCCGTTGCGCACATCTGGTTCCTGAAATCGCTACCGTCGCGCATTGGCCTGTTGCTGGATATGACCCTGCGCGACATCGAGCGGGTGTTGTATTTCGAGTCCTATGTGGTCATTGATTCAGGCATGACTCCATTGGAGCGCGGTAGCCTGCTGACCGATGAACAGTATTTGGAGGCCATCGAGCAGCATGGTGATGAGTTCGATGCCCGGATGGGTGCTGAAGCGATTCATCATCTGCTACATGGGCTTGACTTGAAACAACTGGTTGCGCAACTGCGCCAGGAAATCCTGGAATGCAGCTCCGAAACCAAACTCAAGCGGCTGTCCAAACGGCTTAAACTGGTCGAATCGTTTCTGAATTCCGGCAACAAGCCGGAATGGATGGTATTGACGGTGTTACCTGTACTGCCACCGGATCTGCGGCCCCTGGTGCCGCTGGATGGCGGGCGTTTCGCGACCTCCGATCTTAACGATCTGTATCGGCGGGTGATCAACCGCAATAACCGGCTTAAGCGTTTGCTGGAGCTGGTGGCTCCGGATATCATCGTCCGCAACGAAAAACGGATGTTGCAGGAATCGGTGGATTCGCTGCTCGACAACGGTCGGCGCGGGCGCGCGATCACCGGCAGCAACAAGCGGCCGTTGAAGTCGCTGGCCGATATGATCAAGGGTAAACAAGGCCGGTTTCGCCAAAATCTACTCGGCAAACGAGTGGATTATTCTGGCCGCTCGGTCATCGTGGTCGGCCCCACGCTACGCCTGCACCAGTGTGGACTACCCAAGAAGATGGCCTTGGAATTATTCAAGCCGTTCATCTTCAGCAAGCTGCAATTCAAGGGACTGTCCACGACGATCAAAGCCGCTAAGAAGATGGTCGAGCGTGAGGAGCCGGCGGTATGGGATATCCTCGAAGAGGTGATTCGCGAGCACCCCGTGCTGCTCAATCGTGCACCGACTTTACACCGACTGGGTATCCAAGCTTTTGAGCCGACCCTGATCGAGGGCAAGGCGATCCAGTTGCATCCACTGGTGTGCACGGCTTTCAACGCCGATTTCGATGGCGACCAGATGGCCGTGCATGTCCCGTTGTCCATCGAGGCGCAGCTTGAAGGCCGGGCGTTGATGATGTCCACCAACAACATTCTCAGCCCGGCCAACGGTGATCCGATCATCGTTCCTTCCCAGGATGTGGTGTTGGGTCTGTACTATCTGACCCGTGAGCGGATCAATGCCCGGGGCGAGGGTATGCTGTTCGCCAATCTCAAGGAAGTCCATCGCGCTTACGAGAACCCCGATCCAAGCCAGCGAGTGGACCTCCATGCACGCATCGAGGTGCGTCTGCCGCAGGAAAAGACCGATGCTGCCGGCCACACCCATACGGTTTTGCAGCGCGTCAAGACAACCGTCGGTCGCGTGCTGTTATCCGACATTCTGCCCAAGGGGCTACCCTTCGATCTGGTCAACCAAGGGCTGAATAAAAAAGCTATTTCCCGCTTGATCAACGAGTGTTATCGACGCTTGGGATTGAAGGACACCGTGATCTTCGCCGACCAGTTGATGTACACCGGTTTTCATTATGCGACCCGTTCGGGCTCTTCGATCGGCTTCGAGGATTTCAAGATTCCCGGCCAGAAAACGGCTTTGCTGGAGAAAGCCGAGCAGGAAGTCAAGGAGATTGACAAACAGTACAAAGACGGCTTAGTGACGAAGGGTGAGCGCTACAACAAAGTGGTGGACATCTGGTCGCGCACCAATGATCAGGTCGCCAAAGCCATGATGGACAATCTCGGCAGTGAGGTAGTGAAGACCCGCGAGGGTCAGGATACCAAGCAGCCTTCGTTGAATGCCGTCTTCATGATGGCTGACTCCGGCGCCCGTGGCTCGGCGGCGCAGATTCGCCAGTTGGCCGGAATGCGTGGGTTGATGGCCAAGCCATCTGGCGAAATCATCGAGACACCGATCAAAGCCAATTTCCGTGAAGGTTTAAGTGTCCTGGAGTACTTCATCTCCACTCACGGCGCCCGCAAAGGTCTGGCGGATACGGCGCTCAAGACCGCCAACTCGGGTTACCTGACCCGGCGTCTAGTGGATGTCGCTCAGGATCTGGTGGTCACCGAACCTGACTGCGGCGCCGATGAAGGGTTATGGATGACGCCGGTCATCGAAGAAGGCGATGTCAAGGAACCGTTGCGTGATCGAGTGCTGGGGCGGACCGTCGCGCGCGATGTGTTGCATCCCAGCGGCGACGATACCGCGATTCCAGCCGGCACCCTGCTGGACGAAAAATGGGTAGAGAAACTGGATGAATGGGGTATCGACCGCCTCATGGTGCGCTCGGCGATCACCTGCAAGACTCGCTATGGTGTCTGCGCCGCCTGCTATGGCCGTGACTTGGCGCGTGGCCATCGAGTCAACAGCGGTGAAGCGGTCGGCGTGATTGCCGCTCAATCGATCGGCGAACCCGGCACCCAGTTGACCATGCGCACCTTTCACATTGGTGGTGCGGCCTCCCGGACGACAGTGGTCAACAATGTGCAGGCCAAATCCAAAGGGATTGTGCGCCTGCATAAAATGAAGATCGTGCAACGCCGGGATGGCCATTTGGTCGCCGTTTCTCGCTCGGGCGAAATTACCTTGGCCGATGAGCAAGGCCGTGAACGTGAACGTTACAAGGTGCCTTATGGCGCGGAGCTGTCCATTGAGGATGGCAACCCGGTCGATGCTGGTCAAGTGATCGCTCGCTGGGATCCCTATACCCATCCGATCGTGACCGAGGTGGCGGGTTTTGTCCGCTTTGCCGAGTTCGAAGAAGGGATTACCGTGCAACGGCATGCTGATGAGATGACGGGTCTGTCCAGCTTGGTGGTGATGGACCCCAAGCAGCGTGGCGCCTTGGGCAAGGACAAACGGCCGATGGTGCGCTTGCTGGACGAGTATGGCAATGACTTGTTTATTCCAGGCACCAGCACCTTGGCCCAGTACCCATTACCGTCTGGCGCTATCGTCAATCTGGCGGACGGTATCGAGGTGGCGGTCGGCGATGTCATCGCCCGTATCCCTCAGGAATCTTCCAAGACGCGCGACATCACGGGCGGTCTGCCGAGGGTCGCTGACTTGTTCGAAGCTCGCAAGCCCAAGGAGCAGGCAATTCTGGCGGAAAAATCCGGCATTATCGAATTCGGTAAGGAAACCAAGGGTAAACAGCGTCTGATGATCCGTGACAAGAGCCGCGAGATTCTTTACGAGGAACTGATTCCGAAATGGCGGCAGGTCAACGTGTTCGATGGCGAATATGTCGAGCAGGGGGAGATGATCGCCGACGGTGAACCGAATCCGCATGACATTCTACGGCTGCTGGGAGTGCAGGAACTCGCGGCCTACCTGACCAAGGAAATTCAGGATGTGTACCGGGTCCAGGGTGTCAAGATCAATGACAAACATATCGAGGTCATTGTCCGCCAGATGTTGCGTAAGGTTGATATCATCGACTCGGGAGAAACCTCTTTTATCAAGGGTGAACAGGTCGAACGGACCCGAGTATTGGAGGAAAACGACCGGGCGCGGATCGAAGGCCGTCAGCCAGCGCGTTATCAGTCGATTTTGCTCGGTATCACCAAAGCCTCGCTGGCCACTGAATCCTTCATCTCGGCGGCTTCGTTCCAGGAAACCACCCGCGTGTTGACCGAAGCTGCCGTGCGTGGTCTGCGCGATGACTTGCGTGGCTTGAAGGAGAATGTGATCGTGGGCCGGTTGATTCCAGCCGGCACCGGGCTGGCGTATCATCTGCAACGGCGTGAGGATTGGATACCCAGCCGACCTGCAGTTCACCCTAGCCATGTGTTTGAAAGCAATGAGATCGAGGTAAAAATGCCTGTCGAGGATAAGGATGATGACAGTGAATCGGAAACTAAGGAGGTCAGCGAGTAACCGATGGCGAGTGACGGGCTGCTTCGTACTCTTCACAGCTTAGATGCCTGCGCTTGTGACCACCCTGTTGGAAACTCACCGCCTGGTCAAACACTTTCGTGGTGTCCAGGCGGTGGACAGTATCGATTTGACGATTCCATCCGGCTGCTGTTTTGGCTTGCTTGGACCCAACGGCGCGGGAAAAACCACCACCGTTGAGATGTTGGAAGGCATCCAGCAACCGACGAGTGGCGTCATTCGCTACCGAGGCGAACCGCTGGGTCCGCGTTTTCGCCAGGACATCGGGATCATGTTCCAATCCACGGCCTTGCAAGATCACGTCACCGGCCGTGAAAATCTGCGGATGTTCGGTAGTTTTTACCCTCGCGCTCTGCCGATGGCCGAACTGATCGAAACCTGCGCCCTCGGCGAATTTCTCGACCGTGACACCCGCAAGTTGTCCGGTGGTCAACGTCAGCGTTTGCTGTTGGCGATCGCCTTGGTCAACGATCCCGAATTGTTGTTTCTGGATGAGCCGACCACTGGTCTCGACCCGCAGGCCCGGCGTAATTTCTGGGAACTTGTTCATCGCATCAAGGCGTGTGGTAAAACCATCCTGTTGACGACGCATTACATGGAAGAGGCCTATCACCTGTGCGATGAAATCGCCATCATGGATCATGGTCGGATCATCGCCCAAGGCACGCCCCGTGCATTATTGGCGGCGCATTTCGACGATGTGGTGTTGCAACTGCCATTGGCTGATTTTCCCGATCCGACCCCGCTCTCCTCACACACCGTCATCCGAGGTCAGGACACCGTGGAAATTCTCACCTGCGACGTCAACGCGGCGATCAAGGCGTTGTTGGCGCGGAATATTTCGCTGGCGCGGCTGCAAATTCGCCCGCGCACCCTGGAAGATCTGTTCCTGGAATTGACCGGCCGAGAACTGCGCTCATGAATTGGCGGCGATTCTGGGCTGTGTTCGTCTGCCGCAACCGGGAGTTTTTGCGCGACCGCTCGACGCTGACCTGGAATTTTTTGTTTCCCGTGTCTCTGATCGCCGGGTTTGCCTTTGCTTTCTCCGGGTCGGGTTTGGATCTCTACAAGGTGGGCGTTCTCGGTGAGGCCGGTGTTGGGCAAGGCAGTGCGTTCTTCAAGACCCATTACATCCACTTTATCCCGGTCGTTGACCTGCCTGTGGCCTTGACCAAGGTTGAACGCCATCAACTGGATATGTTGATCGATCCTATCGGGCGACGCTACTGGATCAACGATGAAGCGCCCAAGGGCTATGTGTTGGAACGGGTGCTGCGCGGGGTGGATGCCGCGACGCCTGTTTTTAGCAAGCAAACCGTCAGCGGTCGTGGCATCCGCTATGTCGATTGGGTGATGCCGGGTGTATTGGCGATGAATATGATGTTCGGCTGCCTGTTTGGGGTTGGCTACGTGATCGTGCGCTACCGTAAGAACGGGATGCTCAAACGGCTGAAGGCCACGCCGCTGACGCCACTGGAATTTCTGACCGCTCAGGTATTTTCGCGCTTGTGGTTGACCCTGGCGACGACCGTGGTGGTCTTTGCCGGCACCGATGCCGTCATCGATTTCCCCATGCACGGCTCGTATTTCAACTTATTTTTGGTGTTTGCGGTTGGGGCCATCAGCCTGATCAGCCTGGGACTGATCGTGGCTGCACGCACCACCAGCGAGGAACTAGCTGCCGGCTTGTTGAATTTACTGAGCTGGCCGATGACGTTTCTATCCGGGGTATGGTTTTCCCTGGAGGGGGTGCATCCATTCCTGCAACAGTGCGCGCAACTGGCCCCACTGACCCACATCATCGACGCTGCGCGGGCAATCATGATCGATGGCGCCGGCTTGGTGGATGTGTCCGGTCACCTGTTGGCGCTGACCGCGATGAGTTTGGGGTGCATGGCGATCGGCGCTTGGCTGTTTCGCTGGGAGTAGAATGCATGGACTCACACGGTAGGTCGGGAAAAAGCGTCGCGTTGCCTGACGGGAAGGATCATGTCGGGCACGTCCTGTCCCCGACCTACGGATTGTTGCGCCTCACGCAGTAGGTCGGGCAAAAGCGTCGCGTTGCCCGACAGGAAGGATCTTCAGCGCCAGCATTCGTCCACGGGCTTTGAACTGCTGGTGCCTTTGACGCCCGCTTGATTCAACGTCAAGTTGAGACAGGCATCGTGATTCTGGCCACCCGTCGTCTGCGGCACCGCTGTCAAGGTAAAGGTGTTCTGAGCCAAATTCCCCAAGGTAATTACGTAGTAACCGCCTGGCGGCCCTCCATCCTTGGGGGACTGCCCGAGTCTGTTATTGTCGAGCATGGTCTGCGTGGCGGTCGTATAGCCCGTCTGTAGGTTTTCCGTATAAAACCGCTCCATGAACTGTGCTGCTTCCAACATCACGGCGCGCGCATCGGCTCGCCGCGATTTGCGCATGCTGTCTTGATACGACGGGTAGGCGACCGCCGCGACGATGGCGACGATGGCCATCGCGATCATCAGTTCGGTGAGAGTAAATCCCTGTTGCCGTTTCATCATCTTGCGCCTTTAGGTCAAATCCTCAAGTTCCAAATCATGGGGAGCCGCTACCGATGAGCGGCTTCCCGTCTTGGTTACGACCGACTACAGATCGTTGTCACCTGACCTGACGCCACGATAACCGCGACTCACTCGGCGTTCCTAGCCGCGCTCCACCACCGCCTTCTCCAAGCTGAAGCGGACTGATGCGGGTTGTTTCCGATCCGGCGGCAAGCCTGGCCGCCGCCGCCGCTTCAGCCGCCGCGACCGCTGCCGCACTGGCTGCTTGGGCCACGGAAAGACTTGGATCCTGAGTCGCCGCTTGCGCTTGTGCGGCCGCGCTGGCCGCGCTGGTCGCCGCGGTTGCTGCTGCTGCTGCTGCTGCTGCTGCACCGGTGGCGGCAGTCGGAGCGACGACAGCTGCTGCCGCCGCCGCTGCATCCGCCGCCTTCGCTACGGCCTCCGCTGCTGCTGCTGCTGCTGCTGCTGCTGCTGCGGTATCCTCAGGGTGCGCCGCTGCTGCATCCGCCGCTGCTGCTGCTGCTTCGGCCGCCGCTTGTGCCGCCTCTGCCGCCGTGCGGGCATTAGCGCGGGCTGTGGCCGCAGCCGTCTCTTGAGGAGAACTTTCGCCAGTGGTGGCTGTGGTGCTGATCAGACGCACCTCGACACCGCTGGCGTCACGGATAATCGTCGGCAGCGCCGGGATGCCCGCTACTTTCAGTCCACTGACTGGAACCGATATCGTTTCGGTCACGCCATTCTCCGTCACCTCGACTTGGACAAAATCGCCCTCATCGAAGAGGCTGTCTGCGTTGATATCGAAGAGAGCGTAGTCCACACGAGCGCCGGACAGCGCATCGATTTCCATCACCCAACCATCGCCGCCAAAGACGCAAGGATCTTCCGAGGGTATCCGGGTGGTGAAGATCGCCCGATCGCGGCGTATGACCGGTCGCAAGGTCACCCGCTCGCCTTCCCGGCCATTGACGGGAGACACCAAGTCCAGGAACCAACCCTCCTTGCTGGTCCAATCCACCGTGTTGGCGCTTAATACCCGCGTGGTTTGATCCACATCGTCGATAAAAGGCTCGGCGAGAATGGTCTGCTCTTGCAACACGCTGGCGCGCGCACTTGCGCTGCCGATGATGACTCGGGCGCTATTATCCCTTACCCCATACAAGCTCTGTACCGGTTCGTTGGTCTCGGCGATGACGTTATCATTCGCCGCAAAGTAGCGTCCGGTTCCGAATAAGATCACATAGCCGCCATCCGGATGCACGACGATTTCCGGGCGCGCGGTGATCGGCTGCGGTTCGTCATCCGGATTGATCGCCGTAAACAACGGTTCAGGCGTCGTGCCCGACACAAACGCCGAGCGCCAACCGGTATCGGCCGTGGCTCCTGGCGTCGTGGCCGACAGATCGAACTTCCAGAGATTGCCCAGCAGATCGCCTGCATAGGCTGCAGTGATTGTACCCGTATTATCGGGTAGCAACGCTGGAGGCGCCAATCCATTGGGTGTAGCGCCTGACCCTACGCCAGTGGGAATCTTTTTGATCAGCGCGCCAGTTGCTAGGTTCACGATGAATAGATACGCTTGTTGTGAATCGCTGTTGTAGCCATTACCAAACACAGCGGCCCATTCCCCGTTAGCCATGCGCACCACCTGTGGTTCGCCGATGACGTACCCCAGATCGGGATCGGTGAACTCCCACAGCACCTTACTCGCATCGAAGGCGTCTGGGTCGGTCACATCCAGGGCGAATACCCCACGTCCTCCTGCACCCAGGGTACTGACTAGGATGGTCTTCCAAGCGCCGCCCAGGTAGGCGTCGCCTGCGAAAGCTTGACCATCGATGTAATAACGATGGGTATAGGCCGGATCGGTCAGCTGGTTCAACTGCGGAATCAGCAGATTCGGTACATAAGCGAACCGCTCGTCTCCATTGGCGGCATCGAACGCATGCAACATGCCATCATTGGCCCCGACATATACCATGGCGCGGCGATGCCGGTTGTTATTGTAAAAGCTCAGGTAGGTGTCGCCACCAGCGGCAGTCGGCAGTCGCTCGTAACCAAAATAGTCAGCTCGGACCAACACCGGGTTGAAGTTGACGATGTCGCCCAATACTCGGCTGCGGTTGCGGAACGGACCGCTATTCTTTTGCTCCTGGCTGGCGTCGCCACGTAGCCAGTTGAGTCGAGTTTCTCCCAGACCGTCCTCATTGTTCAGCGGATCGCTAGGATCGATATTCAAGGCAGTCTTCTGCGTGGCATCCAGGCCACCTGTCGTCCATTGGAACGGTACGCCCCGTGGGTTGGCCGCTGGATCCACATTAGCGGTAAAGATGTTCCTAGCCCCATGTGCTGGGATGAGAGTGCCCGCATCCCACAACGGCGGCGTTGCTCCAATGCCGCTCAAGACGGCTGTCGCCGAAAAGGCCCGTAATTCACCCGTCCAGTCATCACTGTTGAAGCGCGCTTGATAAAGCACCGTGCCGTCGTTCAACTGAGTCGAGTTGGTCGCCACCGCCGAGGCCGATGTGGTGACGCCAATGATCGATTGGAACGCATTTTCCAGTTGCGCTTGCAGGGTGCTGGCATTCGTCACTAGGAAATAGTTGGGCGAAGTTTCACCCTGAGCCAGCGCTTCATTGCCATCGGAACCGTATTTGGCGGCATACCAGAGCGGGTCTTTCAGCAGCGTAGCGCCTCCTGTATTGCTAGGAGTAAACGTACGGCTGGCGAACAATGGCAGCGCATTGCTACACGCTGCGGGAGGTGAAGACGCACACGCTCCGGGCAACAAACCAGGCGGAGTATTAAGAAAATAAGAGGGATCGCTGCCAGCGCCTGTATCATAGTCTCTGACTTCCAGATAGGTTCCATCCGCCGTTGTGCCGGAGATGACATAACCCATGTGCTGAATGATCGAGCCGGCAGCATATTCGGAGGTCAGGTCCACCGTCAGGGTATTGTCTGCATTCGCTCGGGCTTCATAGACCACGATAGCATCCATGTCGTGGTCAGCGCCTTGCTCGACGTCTTCATAGTTGATGCGGAATTTCACGAAGGGGCGTCCACTATTGACAGACGCATCGGCATCCGAGCCGAGGGGATCGGTGTTCGCGAACTTCTCAACGAAAAAGTCGACGATGGTGTTAGTGGGCTGGAAATTGCCTTGCGCAGCGCTCAGGCCGCTCCATCCGCCAACTGACTTGGCAAAGGGCACCAAGGTGACTCGATTGCTGCCCACGGGAATCTCGATCTTTGGCAACGGAGAGGCCAACGCGACCGAGAAACTCTGCACCTTTTGTTCGCCCTGCAAATCGGTGCGCAGGTCATTCTCGTAAGCATACTTGGCGATGGCTGCCGAGTAATAACCGCCTTCCTTGGTGGGTTCCGAGGGTGACAGACCACGAATATTGCCCAGTCCAGTCACGGTCTTGACGCTGGGTGCGCCATCATAGTTCGTTCCTGACTGGCCGATGAAGTGTTGACTCGAACCGCCATGCTCAGCGGCCCAGATTGCGTCGGCTTCGTTGGTGGCATTCAATCCGCTGATATCGCCCGTGAAGGTGCTGAAATAACTGCCGGGCACCTTGTCGGTATCATAGGACGGATTGATGTCGCTGATCACCAGTTGCGCCCCTGCGGAACAATACGGTCTTGGATCGTCTGCTCTGGTGTAGGGGTCTTTCCATGCTGGAGCGGGTAGGTACATGTATTGATTGCCGACATAGTCGCGCAGTAGCACCCGCTCCATACCGCTGGTTAGAGAAGGTAGAAAATCACTGGTCGCCGAAGTCTTACCTGAAAAATAACGCAGGCTTTCATACATCATTTCTCCAATCGGATTACCCCAATCGGGGAATCGGCTACTCGAAGTGGACAAAGGACCGGTGACCAGCCAGCCATCGTTGTATTGATAGGTCTGATTCATATTGAAATCCACGATCCGCAACCGATCCAGGGTGCGAACGATTCCCACCAGGTTGGTAAGCTGCCCGGTGTCCGGGTTGATCTCATCCTGAAAGCTCTCGATGTTCTTGCGCAGTACGCCACCTGCCAAGTTATGGCCACTGTTGTAAGCGCCCGTGATCAAGCCAAAGAGCATCCGATCGGTTTCGCCATAGTCATGTAGCAAACCGGTCGGTTTGTAGTGGCCGCTCGGGTATTCCTTACAGTTGGCTTCGACGCCAACGTTGGCATCGCAGACCTTGATGCGAACCGTATAATCGGTCCTGGCTGAAGAAGGCAGGACCCTTTGCCATCTGAGATAGTAACTGTCGCCCCCACTGGCCTCTTCATGCCGGAAGCGCACGGTATGAGTTCCTGCTGACAAGGTGACGGCGCCGGAATAGGTATTGCAGCCACAGGAGCCATGACCGCCATAATAGGAAGCCACGGGGACACCGTCGATTTGCAGATCGACGGCATCGTCGCCATCCACGGAAAAGGTGTAGGTTCCCGCCTCATCGATCGTGATCTGTCCGGTGAATATGTTCAGGTAGTTGTCGTTGCTGCAGCCATTCACCCCACTGAACGGGTTTCCGCTGCCATTGATGGTGGTGACCGCTTGCGAGCCGCACAAATTAGCCGTGATCGCATTGTTCGTCACCAGGGTATCGAATGTGCTGGAATTGCTCGGATGGGTGCCGACACCACTGGTGATCTTATACACGGTCTGAGTCAGTTGCAGCACCGTACTCGGCACGATTTCCCATACCGTGCTGGCGGAGGTTTCGCAATTCGGTCCACTACCCCCATTCAGGCATTGATCTCCGGCCACAGGGCGCTCAATCGCGACCCACTCCCAAATTCGATAGTTGGAGTTGGTCAACACCCGCATCAAAGGTTCCTTGTTGCCGGTCTTAAGCAACGTGGTATTAGCGAATAGATGTCGTGTGCCTGAGGTGGGCAGGGTCAGCGGCGTGTATTCCCGGATGTCGTAACCGTCATGTGAGATACTCCGGTACTCTTTGCCCCAACTATGCGCATCCTGGGGAACATACGAACGTTCCAGAATGGTCAGATCCTCATCGTCAACGACACGATGCCCACCGTATAACACCTTGCGCAACGCATCGACGCGAGCCGTGGTGACATAGTTCAGAAAATCACCGCTCCATTGTCCGGAGCACTTCTTGTTACTCGCCGTGGAAACCGGATTGAAACGCCCGTCACTGCTGTTGTAGGCATAGCATTTATGCGAATCGAAGTAGCCGAAATAGGTCACATTATTGGGCTTGTAACCGACATCCAATACTCCATCGCCATTCAGATCCGAGGCGTCGTTATAAGCCTCGTAATACAAAGTATGGTCCCGTCCGACCACCAGCATATTGATTGGAGGCAAGGTGCCCGGAAAGAACAACGGCGATTGCGCAATCGGAATCGCCGCGTTCGCTGAATGAATGCTGGAGGCAATGATCGATATTGCCGCCAGTATCAAAAATGTAAAGCGTTTCAATATAGCCATCATTACTCTCCTACCCTTTAAGTTAAGGGTGCCTGGAAAATCGAAATGGTTGATTAGCAAAGTAGTCTTATCATCCTCATAAAGGAGCACATTCAACGGTCTCGACCAGGATCACCACAGCGCTGCTCGTACCGCCATCGGCGCGTGAGGTGATCTGACATTTGGTAAACGTGATAGCCCCAGCGGCGGCGCTACCCTGTGTGGCTCCAGCGGCTCCCAGGTTTTGCACGAAATAGCGTGGTGGGTTAGCTAAATCTTGGTAGCTTGTCGTCAGTGGGCATGGCTGCACGTCTGGTTGGCAAAGGGAGGGCGGGGGCGGAAGAGGGGTTTGCCACCAGGTTGTTCCCTGATCCCAAGGATCTGTTGCAGCAGGTGGACTGGGTGATATCCCATCCACATTTTGCCGACCGACCATGAGGGCGGCTTCAGCCGCCTGGAAGGCCAGGTTGCGATCCCAATAGTTACCTGCCATGCGTTCCTGCTGGCTGGTGCCCTGCATGGCCGTGGTTCCGATCAGGGTCATCGCCAAGAGAAAAACCAAGGCGATGATCAATGCAGAGCCTTGTTGGAGAGCGGTTCCGCCAGGATATTGAGTCGTGATGTGGGCGCGTTCGAGCATGGTCATTCTCAACGTAATATGCGGTTGCGGATGGCGACGGTGGTGGAGAACGCTTGGCGAAAGCGTCGGTCGGTGGCGGTGGTGAAAGCGCCTTGGTAAAAATAGGTTTGCGGCTGCGTCACCAGGTTATCGTTGAGGCTGGCCAGAAGCAGATTGATCTGCACGCTACACACATTATTCCAGTTGGCGACCGCTCCTGCGTTCACATAGGGTGGATTAACTACCCCCCCAGCGCAGACCCCATAAAGAATTTGCATGGCATCGACGCCCTCGATCAGCTGTTGAGCACCGGCGCCGTCGTTGATATTCAAAGTCAGCGAAGCGGGAACGCTATTCGGACACGGCGGAGCCGCTCCGCCAGTACATTGAATGGTGTAGGTTTGGTTAACCGCAGCACCATTATTCCATTGCACGTTGATCGTATCGTTATTGCTCGCGCCATCGTTACCTGCGATCGCGGGAACGGCAGGTGGTGGCGGAACGGTGAGCGGATTGACATAGCCGGCCATGCGGATATCCCACGCCATCCGCTCCAATGCAAAGCGCCCATTTTCCTGAATGCGCGATAGTGCATCATGGCCCTGGTAGGTTTGTCGGGTACCGATGAACAACTGAATGACGCCAGCAACCAAAAACAGACTGATGACGAGCGACACGAGAATCTCAACCAGCGTCAAACCTCGTTGTAGACGGGCGGATGTAGGCAAACCACGGTCAATGTTGTTCATAGTTCGGTATTCACGACAAAAGGTGGATCCAGTACGCCATCACGGTCGTCATCCCATTGCACGGTAATGACACAGACGTTTCCAGAAGGTGCTACGCTGCCCGTTCCCAAAGGCAGGGTCGCTGCCACCACGGCAAGCCAGGCGGGAACATCCTGTTGAGGACAACGAATGATCCCTCCGGCAGGTTTGCTCGCGCGCATTCTTTCCACGATGTCATAAGCCAGGATTGTGGCCTGAGAGCGTTGATAGGCTGTGCTGTTATACCGGAGCGAAATCGCCTGTAACCCGGCCAGCCCCAACAAACCGATGGCCAGAACGACCACGGTCACCAGAATCTCGATGAGGGTAAAACCATTCTGCTTACGCATGTTCGAGGTCCGTTTTATTGAGTGCAGGGTACGGGTGGTGCCCCTTGATTGTCATTGGTGCGTGCCCGTCCAATGTTATTGATGGTGATGCTATTTTGCCGATTATTGCTATAACATAGACTGAAATTCAGTGTCCCGGCTTGAAAGGCGTTGCCACCAGGAATACGAGTCGAGCCGTCAGCTGCAAACGAGATGCTGACGTTCAACGTCCCATTGCCAGTCAACGTATCGTTCCCACCCAATGGGTCATAAGCACGGAGCAGGAGTTCGCCCGCATCCAGTACGCCATTGTTATCGGTACCCTCGTCTAAAGCACCGTTTCCATTCGCATCGGCATCGACAAACACGATCCAGCCATTTTCCCACGGGGTGCCGGTGCAATTGGTTTGATTGGTCGAGGGGCACAACACCACACGCCAACCACGTTTCACCGCCTCGCTACGCGCCAGGTTGAGCGCGCTCATGAATTCGTTCGTATGCGTGGCGGCTCGATTATTCCGCATCATCGCCTGGAACGATGGCACCCCAACCGTGACGACGATCGCAGCAATTGCCAAGGTGACGATCAGCTCGACGAGAGTAAAACCAGAGTTTCTATTCATAATTTTTGAACCTTAAGGTTACGGTTGCTTAAATAACCCAGGGAGTAGCGGACATCACTTGTGAGCTGGACGAGTGGTGGTTCTTGACTGATAAACGGCGATGCGCCTGCATCAACGATCAATCACTCTCCGCGATCGAAACTGACCAACACGCCGATCCGCTGCTCGCCCAGCGAATCCAGTTCGATCAATGAGATCGTCTCGCCCGGCTCCGGTGAATCGGGGGACAATTTAACGCCCAGCCGCGTCAAGCGCAGAGTGAGGGGCCTTACCTGCAAATAAGTCTCTGGCTGGCTGAGCACCTGCCGGATCTGCTCCAAATAATCGTCCAACGTACCCAATCGTTGACGGGCTGCGACCAGATCTGTCTCGACCTGAACTAGGCGCTGTTCCAGCCCCGCGACCCGGCGGGTACTGGGGTCCTCAGGTGACAACAACGGTTGCAAGCCTTGCGCGTGACTGCGTAACGCACGCAGTTGCGCCTGCAAGCGCCGGCGTTGCTCCTCCAGCAGACTGCGCTGATCCCGCAATACATTGATCCGCTCCAAGGCGCGTGTCGCCAGAAACACCAGCATGCGTTGTTGCAACTCCTCACGGAGTTGTTTTTCGCTGCCGGCAGGGAAAAATAATCGATGCTGTGAAAAGCTCACTCGAATCTGCCGAACATCGCGCACCAACATATCGCCGCGGAGCGCCGCTCCAAAGGTTTCTGTCTCCCGCTTCACCATCAGCATCAAAGCGAAACACGTCGAATACCCATCCTCATTGAAAAATGCCTGAAGGCTGGGATCTTCGGTCAATGTCGTGCGTAGCTCATCCGCTGTCGCAAAAAAAGCGTTGACCTGCGGATTGCGCGACCAAGCATGGGCGTCGAGTGTCACTGCCGGCGGCAGTTGCTGCAAGACCTTTTCCGCATAATTCGAGGCAGCCTCTACCGCCTCCAGCAATTTTTCGGCATAGTTGCCCACCAGTCGAATACGTGGCTCGCTGGCGTCCACGACGGCTTCGATGACCTCGCGCATCGCCGCCAATCGCTCCTGATGGTGGCGATGTTCAGCCAGTTGCTGTTGAGCAAACGCGGCCAGGCCACCGAAAACCTGCTGTAGAAATCCCTGGTCGTTGCCCATTTCCCTCACCTCAATCCCTCTCCCATAAGCATGGAGAAGGAGTTTACCTACCGTTCGTCAGGATAGTCCCGCCAGTCGCCGGTGTAACGGACTCGACCGGGGGAAATGCGCCCGCAGAAAATCCATTTGATCCGCCAATACCCGCTTGCCTTGCAGATACACATATTCCGCATGGTTTGGTGTAAACGGGATCGCCAACAATTGTAAGCCCGCTTGCTCCGGGGTCATGCCGCCCTTGTAATGATTGCAGGGCTTGCAAGCAGTGACCACATTGTTCCAGTGATCGACGCCGCCTTGCACCACGGGTCGGACATGATCGCGAGACAGATCTCGAATGGCAAAACTCTCGCCACAATACAAGCAAGTATTGCAATCACGCCGGAACAACGCTGCATTCGACAGGGGCGGCACATAGTCCTCGCGAGCGCGCAATCGAGCGTAAGCGCCACCCTGAGTGGCGATGATGGAGTTGACGGTGACGATGCTACGCTGGCCACTGCGAGCATTGACGCCACCATGTACCGTGTAAAGCACGATGCCACAGGTGTAGGCCACTTGCTCGGCGCAATAAAGGCGCACCGCCTGTTGATAATCAATCCATTCCAACGGCATTCCCGTGACGTCCGTGTGCAGAACCTGTTGCTCCAGTCCGTACATACTTCTTCACCTTTGCCTGTTTCCCATCTTCAGCAGCGTATCGTCGCCAACCGACGTGAACCTCTGTTGACACCCAACAGATAGACGCAAAAACTACCGACGGGTTGCGCTTGCCAGACCATCCCACGCTTGATTTGCACGCTACCCCTGTTGTGATGCTGCAAGTCTAGGCTACTATTCTACGAGTATGGCGCGTCTCCCGCCGTTGGCGCGCATGCCCACCTGCAAGTTTGCGAGTCTGGCCGACTTCGAGCCAGCTTTTTTCATGTCCGTTTCCGGACGGGCGGGCGTCTGGAAAAACAACCACCGTGTGAGGACAACAATATGCCTGTTCGTATGGCCGTCCCGAAAGAAACCATTTCGGGCGAACAGCGGGTCGCGCTGGACCCGACGATGGCCGAGCGTTTTACTAAGCTCGGCGTGGAAATCTTGGTGGAAAAAGGCGCAGGTCTCAGCGCCTTTTTCACCGACGAAGCCTTTGGCAAAAGCAGCCGGTTGGTGGACGGCGCTCAGACGCTGTACGCCGAAGCCGATGTGGTTTTCAAAGTCCAGGGGCCAACTCTGGAGGAAGTCGAGCTGCTCAAGGACGGTTCGGTCCTGTTAGCCGTGCTGTCGCCGCATCGCAACCCGGACGTGGTCAAGCGGTTGCGCGACAAGAAAATTACCAGCTTCGCCATGGAGTTGATCCCGCGCATCTCACGCGCCCAGTCGATGGACGTGCTGTCCTCCCAAGCCGCTGTGGCTGGCTACTATGTCGCGTTGCGTGCGGCGACCCTGGCCAGTGGCTTCTTCCCGATGCTGACCACGGCCGCTGGCACCATCCGTCCATCCAAAGTGGTCATCGTCGGCGCCGGCGTGGCCGGATTGCAGGCCATCGCCACCGCCAAGCGGTTGGGCGCGATGGTGGAAGCCTATGACATCCGCCCAGCGGCTCGTCAGGAAATCGAATCATTGGGCGCCAAGATGATCGATACTGGGGTCAATGCGGCTGCCGAAGGCGGTTATGCGCGCGAGCTGACAGCGGAGGAGAAGCAAAAGCAGGCCGATGTGCTGGCCAAGCACATTGCCGCCGCTCATGCAGTCATCACCACCGCTGCTATCCCTGGGCGGCCTGCGCCGAAGATCGTCACCACCGCGATGGTGGAAAACATGAAGCGCGGCGCGGTCATCGTCGATCTGGCCGCCGAATCCGGCGGTAACTGCGAACTGACCCGCCCCGGCGAAACTTATGAGCACAACGGTGTGGTGATCGACGGTCCGCTCAATATCCCCAGCAACTTCCCGGTTCCGGCCAGCGAAATGTACGCGAAGAATCTGTACAACTTCCTGTCGCCGATGATCAAGGATGGTGCGCTGAATCTGGATTGGGACGACGAAGTGATCGCCAAGAGCGCGTTGACCCGTGATGGGCAGGTCGTTCATGAACCCACCCGCAAACTGCTCGAACAATAACTCCGGAGACGCATGATGGAAGCAGTGGTTAGCTTTTTTTCTCCCATCTACATCCTGATGCTGGCCGCCATTCTCGGCTATGAAATCATCGGCAAGGTGCCGGTGATCCTGCATACCCCGCTGATGTCCGGCACCAACTTCGTCCACGGCATCGTGCTGGTGGGCGCAATGGTGGCTCTGGGTCAGGCGGAAACCCCCTTAGAGCAAGCCATCGGTTTCCTGGCCGTATTGCTGGGCGCCGGTAATGCGGTCGGTGGCTACTTCGTCACCGAGCGGATGCTGGAAATGTTCAAGAGCAGCAAGGGTCAGGAGAAGTAAGTCATGGGTTATCTGATTGAAACGATTTATTTCCTGACGGCGGTGGTATTCATCGTCGGCCTCAAGCGGATGTCGCATCCGACGACCGCCCGTAGCGGCATCGTCTGGGCGGGCTATGGGATGGTGCTGGCGACGCTGTTCAGCTTTGCTCACCCGCAAATCCAGGCCGGACCGGGTAATTATGTCCTGATGGTCATTGCGATTGCCATTGGCGGCGTCATCGCTTGGTGGGGCGCCAAGAAAGTGGAAATGACCGCCATGCCGCAGATGATCGCCATTTACAATGGCATGGGCGGCGGCGCAGCGGCGGCCATTGCCGCCGTGGAGCTGCTCAAGGACCATAGCGGTGGCGGACCGGAAACCCATGTTCTGATCATGGCGGTGGCAGGCGCGCTGATTGGCGCGGTGGCCTTCTCCGGTTCGGTGATCGCTTTCGGCAAGCTGCAAGAGCTCAAATTTTTCAAGGATGACGCCAAGTTTCGTTTCACTGGGCAGCAGAAATTCAATGCAGCGGTGTTCGGCGCGGCGATCGTGCTCGGTTTGGTCATCGCCTTGAGTCACAGCTCAAGCGGCGCACTGATCTCGATCTTCTTCCTGCTGGCGCTGGCGTTCGGTGCCATGATGGCCTTGCCCATCGGCGGCGCGGATATGCCCGTTGTCATTTCGTTGTTCAATGCCTTCACTGGTTTGGCGGTGGCGTTGGAAGGCTTTGTGCTGGGTAACTCGGCGATGATCATCGCCGGCATCATCGTTGGCTCGTCCGGTACCTTGTTGACCCTGATGATGGCCAAGGCGATGAACCGCTCGGTATCGAACGTACTGTTCAGTAACTGGGCGGCGCTGGCCAGCGGCGAGGCGCAAGCGGTGACCGGTAGTCTCAAGGCGATGGAGCCGCCGGATGCGGCGATTCAAATGGCCTACGCCGCCAAGGTGATTATCGTGCCCGGTTACGGCATGGCGGTGGCCCAGGCACAACACAAGATTTGGGAAATGTGCAAGCTGCTCATAGAACGCGACGTCGATGTCAAGTTCGCCATTCATCCCGTTGCGGGTCGGATGCCGGGCCACATGAACGTGTTGCTGGCGGAAGCGGGCGTTCCCTATGATCTGATCTTCGACATGGATGAGATCAACGAAGAGTTCTCCACCGCTGATGTGGCGCTGGTCATCGGGGCCAACGACGTGGTGAATCCGGCGGCGCGCACCGACAAGTCCAGCCCGATCTATGGCATGCCGATCCTGAATGTGGATTACGCCAAGAACGTCCAAGTGATCAAACGCGGCAAGGGCGTCGGCTTCGCCGGCATCGAGAACGCGCTGTTCTTCGCCGACAACACGCGGATGGTGTACGGTGACGCGCAGAAAGTCACGGCGGGTCTGATCCAAGGCATCAAGGATCTCGGCTAGCAATGCGCAATGGGCTGGGAAGCCCGATAAGCAGAAATTACGGCGGGTTAACGAAGCGTAACCCGCCGTATCCATTCTATCAGCCTGCAAAAAGCAGATTACGGCTGACGCCTAACCTACCCTACATTTCCACTTTCGCTCAGCAATTCCCAGCAAAGACCCAATACCTTCTCCGCTTGAAGTCCATGAAAGCAATTTCTCTCATGGTAGGAAATCCGTTGCGCATTGCAGGAACACCTTGTTGCATCTTCGCGAGCAATGCGAAATCGCGCACCGACATGGCCGTACTTTTCATGGTCGGTAGGGCCGAAAATTCCCACGGTGGGAATATCGAGTTCAAAACCTAAATGCATGATGGCGCTGTCATTGGCTAGTACCAGAGCAGCTCTGGCCAGCAACGCGGCGGTTTCATTGATGGTCGTTTCCCCGCATAGCACTACAGCGACTACCCCTGGTAATCCTCGGGCGACTGCTTCCGCAATCGGCCATTCATTTGGCGCACCGACCAGCAGGATGGGTCGAGCGGTGCGGATAGCCAGTTTGCTCAGTACCTCTTGAAAGGATTCGATAGGCCAGCGTTTCTGCTTACTGGCCGCGCCCGGCGCCGCGACGATCCAACCGCTGGTCTCCAAGATCCCCTTGATCCGCAGTTTTTCTAGGCTGGAGCGGACATCGGCTGCGTCGAAGAATTGAAAGATCGGTGGGCTGGGCAAATCGAAGCCCATCATGTCCAGGATTTCCCAGTGGCGTTCCCGCATATTGGTCTTGCGGAAGCGGCGGAATAGCGGACTACGCCGGGTACAGGGGAGCAGATAGGGGATCGGAGTATGGCGCAGATCAACGACGCAATCGTAAGGGTCCTGGCGTAATTCGCGTAGCAGCCGCCATTTTGCGCTCCAATCCGCTTTCTTGTCGTAAACCACAATCCGGTCGATACATGGGGTTTTCTCAAGCAGAGCACTGGCTTTGGGACCGACCAGCACGGTCAGTCTTGCCGCCGGAAATCGGGTGGCGAGCGCCATGATGACCGGTGTGGTCATCATCACATCGCCCAGGTTGCTGAGGGTGATGATCAAAAGGTGTGGCTTGACGCGACACACCCGGAACTCGTCATACTCCATCACGCATTACTGCTCCACCTAGGCTAAATGTAGGTTGGCGCTGAACGCAGCGAAACCCAATAAAATTAGTAGTTTCAATAAATTAGGTTTTTTTATTTGCTCAAGCACTACCCGGTCTTCTTCCGTCAATCGTCTACCAGCCAAACCGTTCTCGCAGCTTGCGCAGGTGTGAGCTGTCTGGGTTGTGGGTCAAAGCCTCCCGCCAGATTTTTCGGGCTTCGTCGTGTTGGTTATCGATCCATAGTACTTCGCTCAGATGCGCAGCAATCTCGGCGTCAGGGTTGATTTGGTAAGCTCGGCGTAAATATTCCAGAGCCTTATCCAGGTTTTTCAATCGATACTGCACCCAACCCATGCTATCGAGAACGGCGGCATCGTTGGGCAGTTGCTCCAGCGCTTGTTCGATATAGCCCAAAGCTTCCTGGTAGCGGTCGGTACGATCGGCCATCGTATAGCCTAGCGCATTCAAGGCCTGCCCATTCTTGGGATCGGCGGCGAGAATGGTGCGTAAATCCTGCTCCAACAAATCCAGTCGGTCGATTTTTTCCGCTGCCAGCGCTCGAGCGTACAGCAGATCCTTGTCGTCGGGGTGCAACGCCAATGCCTGATTCAAACCGTCGAAAGCCTCCTGATAACGTCCTGCCTCGCGCAACGCCTCGGCTTCAGCCAAATACAGGGTGATCGCATTTTGCGGATTGTCACGGCGCAGCGTGTCGAAATGCTGACCAGCCGCCGTGATATCGCCCGATTTGGCTAGCACCACGCCCATCCGCATCTGAGCGCTTAGATAGCGGTCCTCATCTTTCACCTGTGCATACCATTCTCGAGCCCGGGCATAATCACCGCGTTGTTCTTCGACCCGGCCCAGTTCAAAATAGGCTTCCGCCAACCGGACATTGCGCTTGATCAGATCCAGAAAATAGGTTTCGGCTAGATCGAATTGGCGAGTTTCCGCTGCCAGCAGGCCCAGCGCATACAAAGAATCGGTATCCTTGGGATCTTGATTGAGTAGGGTGGCGAACTCACGACGGGCTTTGTTCAATTGGCCAGCGTCGATCAGCAGTCGGGCGTAGCTCATGCGCAGATTACGGTCGCGTGGGATAGCGGCTACCGCCTTGGCCAATCCGGCCAGCGCCGCTTCCTTGTCACCACTCTCCAGCAGCAGACGAGTACGCAATAGATGGGCGGGAGCTAGTTTCGGATCATGAGACAGCGCCCGGTCCAGGCTGATCAGCGCTTGGCTGCGTTCGCCGGCGGCGGTGGCCAACATGGCGTGGTAATACTGAGCGAAGGCTGAACGCGGGTTGCGATCGCGGAATTGCCCCATCAAGCGCAGAGCCAATGACTTATCCTCTACTTGACTGAGCAGTGAGGCGATGGTCGCGTAGCCCTGTTGCTGGTCCTTTTTGCGAGCAGCACGCCGCACTGCATCCAAGTGCTTGCTGGCTTCCTCCAACTGGCCATTGCGCAACAGCGCCAATGCCAAGGTTTGTCGCGCTTGCTCACTGGTGGAATCAAGGGTATGCCAGCGTCGCGCCAGCGCCAATGCGGCAGTATCTTCTTTCATGATCAACGCCAGCACTGCTGCACGCTCGGCAACGCGCGGATCATCACTGACCAGCGCCGCTTGCTGATAATGGCTCAGCGCGACATCAAGCTGGTCACGCTTGCCGGCTAGCTCCGCCGCCAATACCCGATACATCAATTCGGCGCGAGAACTGGGTGCCAAGATCGGACGAATCTGGAACTCCGGTTCAATCGGCGCCTGTGCATCCACCACGGTGGCGCAACTACTGAGAAGCGGGCTACAAAAAATCAATACCTTAAAAAGTGTGTTCATTACCAACTTCAAAAACCGTTCAAGACGGAATCAGTGGAGACTGGATGCTGGAGGGCGCTCCAGGTCCCGGAGGGTAGAAAATCCATGATGCTGTCATAATCCAGGCTAAGAGTATGACCTTGTCATGAGTTGGTTTTATCCCGCACAATCCCATCATTTCTTAGCTTGATCCCGATTAAATTTCATGTCTCTACTGGCTCTTGGCCTCAACCATCAGACCGCGCCGGTTGGTGTCCGTGAACGAGTGGCGTTCGCGCCGGACCGGTTGTGTCCGGCTTTACAGGATTTACTCGATCATGGCCGCGCCCACGAAGCGTTGATTCTGTCCACCTGCAATCGCACCGAACTGTACTGCGGTCTGAAAGACAACGACAGCCGACCGGTCGTCGAGTGGCTAGGCAACTATCATACGCTGCGCATAGCGGATTTGCGGCCTTATCTTTACCAACATGCCGAGGGCCAGGCGGTGCGGCACATTCTGCGCGTGGCTTCCGGGCTTGATTCGCTGGTGTTGGGCGAACCGCAAATTCTCGGTCAAGTCAAGGCGGCCTACCAAGCGGCCAGCCGCGCCGGCGCCTTGGGCGCCTTGTTGGAACGCTTGTTTCAGCATACTTTCGCGGTCGCTAAACAGGTACGCACCGATACGCGCATCGGCGCTAGCCCGGTGTCGGTCGCGTTTGCCGCAGTCGGTCTGGCCAAACAGATTTTCGCCGATCTGCCGCGCCGCACCGCATTGCTGATCGGCGCCGGCGATACCATCGAACTGGTCGCTCGCCATCTTCACCAGATGGGGATCGGTCGGTTGATCGTCGCCAATCGTACGCTGGAACGAGCGCACACGCTGGCGGTATCCTTGGCCGGCTATGCTATCGCCCTGGAGGAAATTGCCCTGCATCTCGGTGAGGCCGACATCGTGATCGCATCCACGGCAAGTCCCGGATTGTTACTGGAAACACCACTGGTCCGTCGCTGCCTGAAACAGCGTCGCCATCGACCGATGTTCATGGTCGATCTGGCGGTGCCGCGCGATATTGATCCGGCAGTCGCCGATCTGGATGACGTGTATCTATATACGGTGGACGACCTCAAGGATATCATCCAGGGAAATTTGCGCTCTCGACAGGCGGCTGCCCGACAAGCAGAAGAGATTATCGACAATCAGGTCGAGCATTTCATGGCTTGGCGACGCACTCAGGACAGTGCCGACAGTATTCGTGCTCTGCGCTTGCGGGCCGAGGCGATGCGCGATGAAGCGCTGGCTCGTGCTCGACGGCAACTCGCTCAAGGCAAGGACCCCACTGAGGTATTGGGCCTTCTTGCCCATACCCTGACTAACAAGCTCATTCATCCACCCTGCGCCGGTTTGCGGGAAGCCGCCGCCCAAGGCGATATCGAAATGTTGACGCTCATTCAAAACTTGTATCGTCTGCACGCTGGAAAACCTTGCTCATGAACCCATCGATGCTGATCAAACTGGAGCAATTAGCAGCCCGTCATGAGGAGGTTAGTGCGCTGTTGGCGGATCCCGACATTATTGGTGATAACGATCGCTTCCGCACGCTGTCGGTGGAATATGCGCAATTGGAACCGGTTGCTAGCGGGTTTCGCGCGTATCGTCGGTTACTCGATGAGTTGGACAACGCTCGTGAGATGGTGCAAGACAACGATCCGGAAATGCGCGCCTTGGCCCAATCTGAACTCCTAGAGACGGAGGAGCGCCGTGTTGAGCAGGAGCAAGCCCTGCAGTTGTTGTTGCTGCCGCATGATCCGCACGACGCCGGCAATGTCTTTCTGGAAATCCGCGCCGGGACGGGCGGGGACGAAGCCGCGTTATTCGCCGGCGATTTGTGGCGCATGTATGGCCGCTATGCCGAGTTGCGCGGTTGGAAGCTGGAAATCCTCAGTGAAAGTTTGGGCGAACATGGTGGCTACAAAGAGGTGATCGGCCGGATCATCGGTCAGGGTGTCTATTCGCAGTTGAAGTTTGAATCCGGCGCCCATCGAGTGCAACGGGTTCCGGTTACCGAAGCGCAGGGACGGATACATACCTCAGCCGCCACTGTGGCGGTCATGCCGGAACTGGCCGAAGTGGAGCAGATCGACATCAATCCCACTGATTTGCGCATCGATACCTACCGCGCTTCCGGAGCCGGTGGCCAGCATGTCAACAAGACCGATTCAGCGATCCGCATTACCCATTTGCCCAGCGGCATCGTGGTTGAATGCCAGGACGAGCGCTCCCAGCACAAGAACCGCTCGCGAGCCATGTCCTTGCTACAGGCCAAGTTGTTGACGGCGGAGCGGGAGAAGCAGACCAGCGCCCAGGCGCGGACCCGAAAGTTGCTGGTCGGTAGCGGTGATCGTTCCGAGCGTATCCGCACCTATAATTTTCCGCAGGGACGGGTCACCGATCATCGCATCAACCTGACTCTGTACAAGCTCGACGAGGTGCTGGAAGGCCATCTCGATCCAGTGATCGAGCCATTGATTCAGGAGCAAAGGCTCCTGGATTTAAATTCCTTGTTCGAGGGGCTATAAAATAGCCCCGATAGCTGCAATATCAGAATTGGCGTCTTGTCGGTGCAGATATCCAAGGCTATGACGACCGGAAAATGCCATATTGCCCGGTAAAAGCCATCGCCAGCTCGCCCTCAGCGCGGATAGCGACCTCCACTGTCCAGCGCGCCTTGCCACGCTGGCGATAGCTTTGGATGAACTGCTCGACCGTTTTTGCCTCTGGCCGCAGGCATTCCGTGACGATTGCTCCACGCACTGGCCGCATAAATTTCTGGGTGCTATCGGTAATGACGATTTCCGCGGCCTCACCGTGCTCACTGAGCGTGACACGGGTCAATGCCCACCCCGTCAAGGCAGCGAGCGCCGCCATCGAGCCCCCGAAGGCAATCCCTTTATCATTGATATTGGGTTGCAACGGCGCGACGATGCTCAGAATCGTCTCTTCGCAACGCTCCAGTCGCGCTTGCATGGCCTGAAAAAGTGGGACATGGCGATCAAGATAGTCATTGATTTCCTGGCTGATCGATGTTTGAGGCATCACGGATTCCTTGAATTGGATTCGAAATAGACTATGAAAAGCAGTTCGTTTGAGGGAGTAGCTGGGAGCTAGAAACGGCATCGTCATGAGTCCCGATCCCGCAATTGACAATCAAACAGCATATCTTCGCCCATCCTGTAGCAGCGATGGCGAGGGCGTAGTCCATCGGATAAGTCATTGATCACCGGTAAGCTGATGCCAGCCCGACCAGAACCGATGATGAGCGGCGCTATGGCGATATGCAACCGGTCCAGCACACCCGCCTCCAGAAAAGCTGATACCGTCAGACCACCGCCCTCGATAAAAAGCCCGAACAAACCTCGTTCGTGCAATCGGCGTAGAATTTCTTGAACAGGCAAGCGCCAACCCTCATGAGGAACGCCAATCACCTCGGCATGGCCTGGTCCTGGTCGATCGGCCAGTGTCTCAGCGCAGACCAGCAGAGTGGGAGTGGTTCGGTCCTGGAACAGGTGGTGTTCAGCGGTAAGACGACGTCTGGGATCAAGGACGACCCGCACCGGATGAGGACCGGCCACCCGCCGAGTCGTCAGTTGTGGATCATCACATTCCACGGTGCTTGCACCGACGATGATTGCATCGCACAGAGCACGCATCCGATGCAGGTGCATGAGATTTTCAGGGCCGTTGATGTGGCAGGATGCGCCACAGGCAGTAGCGATGCGCCCATCCAGGCTTTGCCCCAGATGTGCCACAGCGAGTGGCCGTTTCTGGCAAGCCAGGGCCATTGACAGATAGAGATCCAGTAGTTCTGTGCTGGCTTGAGTGAGCGGAGCTTTAGCGATCCAGGAGCCGCTGTCGGTGATTTCAATGAGCGTAGCGATGTCGTCGGCAGGAACGAGCGCTAATTGGCCATGCGCTTTCAGCCCAAAACCAAGACGGATGGGAAGCGTTTCCAGCGTTCGTGACCATCGACGCAGTTTGAGCAGCAGCAGCCAGACCCAGTCTGGATCGAGGACCATTTGTGCAGCGACATTCTTAACCGAGATGGGATTGCGAGGTTTCAGCATATCACCAGAGTATAGCGATATCCTGGATGATGGAATCTTGCATCGAGGTCAGCGTTCACCTCCTCCTTATGCAAGAGATGAACGGATGCCTATTGAGCAACAGCCATGCTGGCCGGATCTTAAACTTAAAAATCCATACAAATTATTTATATATTTATCAATTTTTTGAAAATATTTGAAAAATAAACTCCTTTTAGATGATTTTTTAGGCCATCGTCGGCAAGCCAGCGCTGACTATCGAGCCATTGGGTTTCATGCGCCTGCATGAAATCGGATTAAATGGGTACGTGGAGAATATTGAAAAACATGAGCTAAATTTAGCGATAATGCGGCTATCTTAGTGGTTTGAGCTGCTTGTGACCTGGAGACTGCTTCACGCTTGGGTTAGACTCAATCCAGTTGCAGCGTCAGCGGAACAGTCTGTCGCGCCTTGAAATTCATCAAGTAATCCAGAGGAATGATTTATGCCAAAGAAGAAAGAGCCGACTGCAACCCCGGCCAAAGCGGGATCCGCGAAAACCACCAGCAAAGCTGAAACCGTGAAGTCGTCACCTGCTAAGCCCATCGTTGCAGAGAGTACGGTCAAGCCAGCTGCTAAAACCGCCGCGGCTTCCGCCAAGGCAACGTCAGCTCCGGCCAAAGCCGCCCCAGCTCCAGCTTCGGCGGCTAAAGCGGAACCAGTGGCCAAGGCAGAGGCGACCCCAGCTCCAGCTTCGGCGGCTAAAGCGGAACCAGCGGCCAAGGCAGAGGTGACCTCGACCCCAGCGCCAACGCCGGCTCCGGCTCCAGCTAAGGCAGAATCGGTTCCAACCAAGGTGACGTCTGCTCCCGCCGCTTCGACCAAGACGGCTGAGAAACCCACAGCAACACCTGCCCCGGTCAAGGCTGAAAAGCCGGCGGTTTCCCCCAAGGCAAGAGCGGCCAAGGCTTCTACCACTGAGGCGAAAGTCCCTGCCTCCGGCAAACGCGCCGGTTCGGTCATTACCGTTATCGTCGCCAAATATGACGCCGGTTACGGCAACAACCTGTACCTTCGCGGCGAGGGTGCTGGCCTCGACTGGAACGCCGGCGTATCGATGAAGAATGTCGAAAATGATGTCTGGGTGTGGACGACGAACGAAATGACCGAAGGGGTGATTTCGTTCAAGTTCCTGCTCAACGACAACACCGATCAATGGTCCACAGGCGACAACTTGTCCGCTTCAGCAGGCGAAACGACGACGGTGACTCCCTCTTTTTAACTCCCTTGCCGAGGGCAGCGCTAAAGGTTGGGAAACCGATGATTGGCCCTGCCCCGGTTGCGAGTTTCATCCGATCTCCTGCTGCAATCGCGTCAATTCCTGCCGTGAACGCATCACACAATCCTCGATGGCGATCCCGGTGAAATAGTTGCCCGCCAACGCCAGCTGGCTTCCCGGCAATAATCCATCCACTACCTGTGTTCGTTCGCCATGTCCGACTCGCAAGGCCGGTAATTGATTGATCTTGCTAATCATATGCATCGACGCTAGCCCTTCAGCGGATAAGCCGAGCGCCTGGGCGATGCAATCCCGTTTCCCTGCTTCATCCAGCACCCCGGACCGAAAGTGGAACGTGAATCCCCGATATGCCGGGTCTGGAACGGTGTCGCGCGAAACGACGGAAAAGAAAGGCGCATTCCGGCCAATCAGTCCAGCCAGTGGGGGCAGGTTCAGCTGGGATTTCGCTACGGCGACGCCCACTGTTTCCACGATCGCGGTTTCTATTTCCGCCAAATGGCCGGCGAGTTCCGGAAACCTTGATCGGAGCAATCGGGCGGCGACAGCGACTGGCGTCGCCAGACAAAGGGCACGGGCCGTGTAAGCGCCATATTCAGTGCGAACAGCCCACTTCCCTCCATCACGCTGGATATCCTGTACGGTCTGGCCAAATTTCACTCGAACGCCTGGCGATTCGGCAAGAATACCCGCCACGGTCTGCATGCCACCCTGTAAGGTAAAACTACGTGGGACATCCTTGCGGCGAGGGCGAGCGTTGAACAGACTATCGGCGGGAAATTGACTGGCTGGTTGGCAGATCACGGCGCTGAAAGCTGGTTCGAATACCGCCGCATAATTGCGTGGGCCGACAATATATCCATAATATTCAGCGATGTTACGTCCGGTTTTGATTAGACCCAACATGCGGAATGGCGCTAGCAGCAGCTCGGAAAGAATCAGTTGCGAAGGAATACGATGCACTGCGCCATCGACGAACAGACGAAAGCCGACCTTGGCGCGAGGCCGCAACTGATCCAGGGCATGGAGCGTATCTAGCATCGCCAGTAGGCTGCCATAAGAGTTGAAGGCGCTGTGTGCACCCAGCTCCAACCAGAAGTCGTCCGGTGCACCGGTGAAGCGATGTGAATGCAAACATCCCCCGACCCGATGCTCCTGTTCCAAGACCAGCACGTTCCATCCGGCAACAGCAGCTTGATGCGCCATGCTCAGGCCGCTGATTCCGGCGCCCACAATCAACAAATCGTTATCTGCCATGATGTGCTCCGCAATCAGTCGCTCATTCGCCCGTCGGTGATGATCGACGTTAATAAATTCAGCCGAACCATGCTAGGTTCATCCAGCCCGTTTTACCTAGTATTGAAAGGGTTCACTACCATGCACCTGAAGGAAACCATGAATATCACTACGTACTTCGCCAAGGACCTCTTTCAAGGCCAGACCGTGTTCATCACCGGCGGCAGCAGCGGTATCAATCTCGGCATCGCCCGCAATTTCGCTGCCGTCGGGGCGAACCTGGGTATTGTCGGTCGCTCAGCAGAGAAGCTCGATGCAGCGACAGCGGAATTGCGCGCCCTCGGTGCTCGGGTCTCAGCCCATTCTAGCGATGTGCGCGACTACGC
This sequence comes from Gammaproteobacteria bacterium, assembly GCA_024235035.1. Taxonomy (GTDB): domain Bacteria; phylum Pseudomonadota; class Gammaproteobacteria; order Competibacterales; family Competibacteraceae; genus UBA2383. The sequence continues at coordinate 229,464 of JACKNE010000009.1, read as the reverse complement.
AGCGCTGGAAACCGCCATGCAGCGCTGCCGTGAAGAGTTGGGGCCGATGCAGACCCTGATCTGCGGCGCCGCCGGCAATTTTCCGTGCTCGGCTGAACAGATCAGTCCCAATGGCTTCAAAGCGGTGGTGGACATTGACTTGCTCGGCGCCTTTCACGCTTGCCGAGCGGCATTCGAGCAGCTCAAGGAGACACGCGGTAATATCCTATTCATCTCGGCAGGGCAAGCGTTCATGCCTTATGCTCTCCAGGCGCACGTCGGTGCGGCCAAGGCCGGCATCGATCAGATGATGCGCAATTTGGCGCTGGAATGGGGTTGCTTCGGCATTCGCTGCAACAGCATCGCGCCAGGCCCGATCGAAGGCACCGAAGGCGTGCGTCGGCTGGTCCCCGAGGGCAGCGCCGATCGACTGAAAAAGATGATTCCACTAGGTCGCTTCGGCACTCCAGATGATATCGGTCAACTGAGCGTATTCCTGGCTTCGCCGCTGGCCTCCTACATCACCGGCACGCTGATTGTCGCCGACGGTGGGCAAAATTTGCCCGGCTCCGGGGCCTGGACTCAGTTGATCATGATGGAAATGGCGAAAGCGGAAGATTAATATCGAAAGCGCAATAGGTGACCGCATGCTTTTCCCCCACCTCCACTTCAGCCCCCTGACTCAGCGTCGGTTGGCGCAGTTTCAGGCCAACCGGCGTGGCTGGTGGTCGCTGTGGCTGTTTCTACTGCTGTTCGGACTGAGCCTGGGGGCGGAATTCATAGCCAACGACCGACCACTACTGGTTTATCATCAGCGTGCGTTTTATCTCCCTGTCTTGAAGGATTACGCAGAAACTGACTTTGGCGGAGTCTTTCCCAGCACCGCCAATTATCGCGACCCCTATTTGGTTCAGTTGATCGATGAGGATGGCTGGATGTTTTGGCCGCCGATTCGCTTCCGCCACGATACGGTCAACTATGATCTGCCGGTTCCAGCTCCCGCACCGCCTTCCCTCGATAACTGGCTGGGTACCGATGATCAGGGTCGTGATGTGTTGGCCCGGTTGATCTATGGCTTCCGCATCTCGGTGTTGTTCGGTCTGCTGTTGACGTTGATTTCCTCGATCATCGGGGTCGCCGCTGGCGCGGTGCAGGGTTACTTTGGCGGGCGAGTGGACTTGTTCTTCCAACGCTTTCTGGAAATCTGGGGCGGTTTGCCGCAATTATTCATCCTGATCATCGTGTCCAGCGTGGTGACGCCCGGTTTCTGGACCTTGTTATTGGTGCTGATGTTGTTTAGCTGGACTTCGCTGGTCGGGGTGGTGCGGGCTGAATTCTTGCGCGCGCGCAATTTCGATTATGTGCGCGCCGCCCGCGCCCTGGGCATGACCGATGGGCGGATCATGTTCAAGCATGTACTGCCCAACGCTATGGTGGCGACGTTGACTTTCCTGCCCTTCATCCTATCCGGTTCCATCGTCGCTCTGACCGCGTTGGATTTTCTCGGCCTGGGGTTACCACCCGGATCGGCCTCGCTGGGCGACCTGCTGCGCCAAGGTAAGGATAACCTTCAGGCGCCGTGGCTTGGCATCTCCGGTTTTGTCGTCGTGGCGCTGATGCTCAGCCTGCTGGTATTTATAGGCGAAGCGGTGCGAGATGCCTTCGATCCGCGCAAGAATCTGGTTTAATAGCATTCCGAAAAAACCCATCCTTTCGAGGATATCGAGACCGGTAAGAGGATCCATCATGGCGGGCAAGACCCTTTACGACAAACTCTGGGACGCTCACGTTGTGCGCACCGATGCCAACGGCACGGTGCTACTCTACATCGATCGCCATCTGGTGCATGAAGTGACCTCGCCACAGGCGTTTGGTGGTTTGCAACTGGCCGGACGCCAACCGTGGCGACGGGATTCCATGGTGGCCATGCCCGATCACAATACGCCGACGACGCCTGGCTTCACCAGCATTGACGATCCAGTGTCCCGCCTGCAAGTCGAGACGCTGGACGATAACGCCCATCGCTATGATCTGCGCTATTTCCCGATCGGCGATCCGCGCCGGGGCATCGTGCATGTAGTTGGCCCAGAACAAGGAGCTACCCTGCCTGGTATGACCGTGGTCTGCGGTGATTCCCATACCTCCACGCATGGTGCCTTCGCCGCCCTGGCCTTCGGTATTGGCACGTCCGAGGTCGAGCATGTCATGGCGACCCAATGCCTGATCCAGAAAAAATCCAAAGCCATGGAAGTGCGGGTCGAAGGTGAAGTGGGAGAAGGGGTGAGCGCCAAGGATATTGTGCTGGCCATCATCGGTCAGATCGGCGCCGCCGGCGGCACGGGCTACGCGATCGAGTTTACCGGTGAGGCGATCCGAGCATTGAGCATGGAAGGACGCATGACGGTCTGCAACATGGCGATCGAGGCGGGCGCCCGATCCGGCATGATTGCCGTGGATGAGGCGACCATCGAGTATGTACGCAACCGGGCGTTCGCGCCGGTGGGGGATTTATGGCCTCGTGCAGTGGCTGCTTGGCGCGAATTGCACAGCGATTCCGATGCGCTCTTTGATCGGGTGATTACCTTGGATGCAACGATCATCAAGCCCCAGGTGACTTGGGGTACTTCGCCGGAAATGGTGGCGGCCGTGGATCAACGGATTCCCGATCCGGCTCTCGAATCAGACCCGATCAAGCGCAGTGGCATGGAGCGAGCCTTGCAATACATGGGTTTACAGCCGAATATGCCGATTGTGGACATTCAATTGGATCGGGTCTTCATCGGTTCCTGCACCAATGGCCGCATTGAGGATTTGCGAGCGGCGGCGGCGGTGATTCAAGGCCGCACGGTGGCGCCTAGCCTCAAACAGGCCCTGGTGGTGCCTGGGTCCGGGTTGGTCAAGCGTCAGGCCGAGACGGAAGGTTTAGATCGCATCTTCAAAAAAGCCGGTTTCGAATGGCGGGAACCCGGTTGCTCGATGTGTCTGGCGATGAATGCGGATCAGCTGCTGCCCAGTGAGCATTGCGCCGCCACATCCAACCGCAATTTCGAAGGACGGCAAGGACCAGGGGGGCGGACGCATCTGGTCAGTCCGGCGATGGCGGCGGCGGCGGCGATTGCCGGCCATTTCGTCGATGTGCGGACGTTCTGACGTTCTAAGGAGTCTGTTTGATGAAAGTCTTTAATCAACTGAAGGGCCTGGTGGTCCCGCTCGATCGCGCTAATGTAGACACCGATGCGATTATTCCCAAGCAATTTCTAAAATCCATCAAACGCATCGGTTTTGGCGGCAATTTATTTGACGAGTGGCGTTATCTGGATCATGGCGAGCCGGGACAAGACTGTGCTCAGCGGCCGCTCCGTCCCGACTTCAGTTTGAACCAGCCGCGCTACCAGGGCGCGAGCATTCTACTGACGCGGGAGAACTTTGGTTGCGGCTCCTCGCGCGAACATGCCGTTTGGGCGTTGGACGAATACGGCATCCGTTGCGTGATTGCGCCGAGTTTTGCCGACATTTTTTTTACTAACAGCTTCAAGTCAGGTTTGTTGCCGGTGGTTCTCGACACTCAGGTGGTGGATCGATTGTTCTGCGAGAGCGAAGCGACACCCGGTTATCGCTTGATCGTCGATTTGCCGACACAGACGGTCACCACGCCGGACGGAATCTCCTTTCCTTTTGCCATTGACGAGTTCCGCAAGCAATGTTTGATCAATGGCTGGGACGATATCGGTTTGACCCTACGCCATGCCGATGAAATCCGCGCCTACGAGATTCGGCGACGTGAGGAAGCGCCTTGGTTACTCGCCTGATGGCTTGAAATACGGAAAATGTGATGACCCACAAGATATTGATTCTCCCAGGCGACGGCATTGGTCCCGAGATCATCGCCGAGGCGGCAAAGGTGCTGGAGTGTCTGCGCCAGGAATGCGGTCTGGATGTAACGTTGGAATATGGCCTGCTGGGCGGTTGCGCGGTCGATGAATTGGGAGAGCCGTATCCCGAAGCGACTCGTCGCCAGGCGCAGGAGGCCGACGCGATCCTGCTGGGCGCCGTCGGTGGCCCGAAATGGGAAAAAATTGACCGGCCACTGCGTCCAGAACGAGGTCTGTTGGCGATCCGTTCCGACTTGAACCTATTTGCCAACCTGCGTCCGGCGCTGCTTTATCCACAACTGGCATCAGCCTCGGCGCTCAAACCGGAGATCGTCGCCGGCCTGGACCTCTTGATCGTCCGCGAACTGAATGGTGACATCTATTTCGGTCAACCGCGCGGCATTCGCACCCTGGAAAACGGTGAGCGGGAAGGTTTCAATACCATGAGCTACCGTGAATCGGAAATCGACCGTATCGCCCAGGCCGCGTTCGAAGCCGCCCGCAAACGTCAACGCAAAGTCTGTTCGGTGGACAAGGCCAATGTGCTGGAAACTTCGGAGCTATGGCGAGAAGTCGTCGTCCGCGTAGCGGAGGACTATCCCGATGTTGCCCTGTCCCACCAGTATGTGGATAACGCCGCCATGCAGCTGGTCCGAGCGCCTAAACAGTTTGATGTGATCGTGACGGGTAATCTGTTTGGCGATATTCTCTCCGACTGCGCGGCGATGCTGACCGGTTCCATCGGTATGCTACCCTCGGCCTCGTTGGACGCGGATGGCAAGGGACTGTATGAGCCGATTCACGGCTCCGCCCCTGACATCGCCGGTAAGGGCTTGGCCAACCCACTGGCGACGATCCTGTCAGCAGCGATGCTGCTACGCCACAGCCTAAACCAGCCACAACTGGCCGCACGCATCGAGAACGCCGTTGGGCGGGTGCTGGACCAGGGATTGCGAACCCTGGATATCACGGCGACCGGGATGACGGCGGTCGGCACCCAGGCGATGGGTGACGCAGTGGTGGCGGCGTTGCTGGAGTGAGGAATGGTCAGTGGTCGGAGTCAATCTTTCTAATGAGGCGAAATAGTGATGATGAAGCGTGTGGGTCTAGTGGGTTGGCGGGGTATGGTCGGTTCTGTGCTGATGGATCGGATGCGGGTCGAGAACGATTTTGCCTTGATCGATCCCGTGTTTTTCACGACTTCGAACGTGGGTGGCCAGGGGCCAGCCATCGGTAAAGAAACCCCACCGCTGAAGGATGCGCGCTCGATTGACGAATTGAAAGCGCTGGATGTGATTATCACTTGCCAGGGTGGCGATTATACCAATCAGATTTATCCGCAACTGCGCACCGCCGGTTGGTCAGGGTATTGGATCGATGCCGCTTCTGCGCTGCGGATGCAAGACGATGCGGTGATTATCCTCGATCCGGTCAACCGTACTGTGATTCAGGATGCGCTGACCCAGGGCATCAAGAATTATATCGGCGGTAACTGCACTGTTAGCCTGATGCTGATGGGTCTGGGTGGATTGTTCTCCCATGGGCTGGTGGAGTGGATGAGCGCCATGACTTATCAGGCCGCTTCCGGAGCGGGCGCGCAAAACATGCGTGAACTGATCGAGCAGATGGGCGTGATCCACGGTGCCGTGGCCGACCGCTTGGATCAACCTGCCTCAATGATTTTGGAGATCGATCAGGTCGTGGCGGAAACGCTCCGTTCCAACCGTTTTCCCACTGCGCACTTCGACGTTCCACTGGCAGGCAGTTTGATCCCTTGGATCGACAAGCAGTTGGACAATGGTCAGAGTCGCGAGGAATGGAAGGGTCAAGCTGAGACCAATAAGATTCTGGGTTGTGAGAATCAGCCGATTCCCGTCGACGGCATTTGTGTACGCATTGGGGCTATGCGTTGCCACAGTCAAGCGTTGACGATCAAACTGACTCGCGATGCCCCGTTGGACGAAGTGATTGAAATGATCGGCACTGCCAACGACTGGGTGAAGGTCGTGCCCAACGAGCGGGCGCTTTCCATTCGTGAGTTGACCCCCGCCGCTGTGACTGGTCATCTGAGCGTGCCTGTAGGCCGATTGCGCAAGCTCAACATGGGTTCGCATTATCTGAGTGCATTCACCTGCGGCGATCAGTTACTGTGGGGCGCTGCCGAACCATTGCGCCGCATGTTGCGTATTCTACTGGAAGCGTGACTGTCACAAGCCTTGCTCGCTGTTGATTGAGTAGCTGAAACTTGCTTTATGCAAAATTTGCGTTAGAAAGCCTCATCGAAATCGCAGAAACGCGAGTTAAGGAGTATCTTTAAATGCAAGCTTCGAATCATGGGCAATATGGGTGGCTCGGAGCGGGAAAGCCCGCTGGCCCGCTTGAGGTCGGTGGCGGCATTCAAGCCAACCCCGCCGGGACCGTGACCCTCCGGCGGCGTCATGGAGATTAGGTCATGCCGACCAGGATATTACTCCGATTATTTCTTTTGGCCGGACTGGTAGCGCCATTCTGCGCGTTTGCCCTTGGTATCGGTTCGCTTCAAGTTCGTTCGGCGCTCAATCAGAATTTCGAGGCCGATATTCCCCTGATTGCTAACAATCCTGCTGAACTGGTCGGATTGACCGTGCAGATTCCCCCCCAACCAGTATTTGACCAGTTAGGCGTTGAACGATTGAAATTGATGGCGGACCTGCGCTTTGCTGTGCAGACGCCACCGGGTGGTCCGAATTTGATCAAGGTCACCTCGGTCCAACCGATTCGTGAACCTAACTTCGATCTTCTGGTAGAAGCGACCTGGCCGCGTGGCCGGTTGTTGCGGACCTTCCCGGTCCAACTCGACCCAGAATTGTATGCCAATCGTCGGGAGCCGCCTCCAGCGCCGCAACCCGTCGAGGTTCCGCTGGTCGAAGCGCCGCCCGTCGCCGCTGCGCCACCGGCCCCCGGTTTGCCGCCCGCGCCTCCCGTCAGCTTCGAAGGTGCGTCATTCTATGGTCCCGTTCGGTCGGGTGAGAATCTGACCCGAATCGCCAACCAGGTCCGCCCTTCCGACACCATCAGCTTGCCAGACATGATGGCGATCCTGGTCGCGGGCAATCCTGAAGCCTTCATCAATGGCAATCCGAATTTGCTGCGGGTTGGCGCGGTACTTAAAGTGCCTGCCCCGCAAGCTTTGGGCGTCCAGGGCGCACCCGTAGTGGCATCGACTCCAGCGGTGGAAATCGCCGCTGCTACGATACCGGTCGACTCCACCTTGAGTCCGCCGGAGTTGGTTTCGCAACCCTCCGAACCTCTCACGCCGCCGGTTTCACAACCGCCGGAGGCGGCCACGGCGCCTGAAACGCTCATCCCGCCGGTTTCACAACCGCCGGAGGCGGCCACGGCGCCTGAAACGCTCATCCCACCGGTTGCGCAACCCTCCGAGTTTACCCCGTCAACTGATTCATCCGCAGCGCCGCCGGCGCCCGTCACCCCCCCTTTGGATCAAGCATCGCCGAAAATTGATGAATCGGCACCACTGGCGCCACTGGCGCCGATTGCGCCACAGGAGATCATTCCCCAGACCGTGATTCCGCAAGCGGAGACACCGCCGGCGCCGGAAACCGCTCCATCGGAGGCATCGCCACCGGAGGCTGTTGCCCCTGCTGTTGCTGAACCACCGCCGGCGCCCGCGCCTGCACCCAAGGCGCCCGCGCCACCACCTCAGGAAACCAGCTTGGATTGGCTATCCAATCCGGTCGTTTGGATTGCGATTGCACTCATTGTGCTCGCTGTCGCTTCAGTGTTGCTGATACCGTTACTGCGGCGGCCTGCCCGCCCGAAAAAGCCGACTGCCGAATCGAAAGAAGAACCCGTCTCGGTGGCCGTGGATGAGGGTGAAGAAGCTGCAACGACTTCGAACACCCAAATTCAGATTCGCAAGCCCCGGCCACAAAGGCAGCCACCTTCGACTGAAGCAATGGCCGATACCGCGCCGTTATCCTCTGGCGAACCAACCGCCTCCAAACCAGCCGCCGTCTCGCCTCCCAAGCCTATCGATGAACTTCTGAAAGACATTGATTTCGGTCTTGGCGACGAGAAGTCACGCACGATGACTGGGATCAATAGGCGTGCGGCGCCTGCGGGGGATTTAGAATCGCGGCGCCTACCTGATGCCGAACCACCTACGTCACCGGGTACCCGAATCCCTCCTGGTTCGGTGGCTCCGGTGAAGCTTGTAAAACCGGCTCCAGATCTAGAAAAACCCCCGGCGCCTGCTCCAAATGTAAATCAACCACCGTCGGAGTTCTCCTCTGGATTGCCACTGGACAAGCTGGATTTCGATTTGGGCGATCTGGGCTTAGGCGCTAGCCGCAATCAGGCTCCCGAGTTGCCACCGCTGGAACTGAAATCTGCTGAGCCCTCTAAAACGGCAACCCGGTCACCGCTGGATTTCGATCTCCCCGATCTTGAGCCGCCCACCCAGTCGGGATTCGCGCAGGAACCATCCAAACCCAAGGCCGCTGACCTGAAGTTCGAATTTACCGATGTCGGTCAAGAAAATGAAAAGGCGGCTCACGGAGAGTTGGCCAAGTTGGATGAGGAATTGCTTAGCTTCGGCGACGTGGATCTAGGCAAGATGGAGCTCGACCAACCAAATATCGGTGCCGATACCGGTGCTGACTACGTGGAAACCAAGTTGGATTTGGCTTCTGCTTATTTGGATATGGGCGATCAAATGGGCGCCCGTGGCTTGCTCGAAGATGTTTTGCGTGAAGGAGATGCTTCGCAAAAGAAGCGAGCTGAGGAGATGCTTAAGAAGGCAGGCTGATTTTGGATGGATGGCGATCTTAAATGACAGCCATAGCGATAGGTTGGATTAGGCGCAGTGCCTAATCCAACTTAGAGGACAATTTCCGCAAAAGGCGCTACCGGTCAAACCCCTCGTAGGGTGGGGTCACACCCACCCTACGAGTATTTTTATTTAGAGAAGCTCGCGAGTGGTGCAGCTGTGCTTCAGCGTAACCGTGCGGTAGAAACTGGCTCGGCCAGCACCAACGCCCGTGAAGTAACGCCGCGTTGGGCCAGGCGCACCATGGTGCCTGCCGGTAGCCAGACCATGGTGCCTGCCGGTAGTGGTCTTTGCCCGCTCTGAGCCGGCGATTTCCATGCCTGGTTCAAAATGATCAATTCACCGAGATTGACCTCGTAGTAATTCGCCAAAGTGGGAACATCCACCGTTTGCCGAAGCCGGATTCGGTCGAGATTTAGAGGTGGTTCGTAGACAATCCCTTCTGGGAAAAACCGCTGGGGATTGCGGGCAACCTCACGGGCCGCCAGGAATTCCGTATAGAAATTCCGTGAAGCGAAGCCGAAACTCTTTGCCGAATAGCCACTCACGATGGCGGCGATATCATCGCCGAACCCCTCTTTCGCCCGCGCCATGCCACCCACGCCATGGTTGTAGGATGTAATCGCCAATGGCCAACTATCCAGTCGATCATGAGCCTTGCCCAAGTAGCGAGCCGCGCCTTGAGCCGAGATTACCGGGTCGCGCCGTTCATCCAAGGCAGCATTCAATTGCATGAATTGTCGGGCAGTGGCGGGCATGAATTGCCACATACCGGCCGCGCCGACAGAAGACGAGGCATGATTTTGGAAAGACGACTCGACATGGGGTAGATAAGCCAGATCCTCGGGTAAGCCCGCTTCGCGGAACGCTTCGCGGAATGCCGCATCATAGCGTCCGCTGATTTCCAATCCACGCTTGAACCGCTCACGTAGGCCCCGCTGGCTGCGTAACCGGTCGCTGGCGCCGGTCAGGGCGGCAGCGCCACTGCGGCTGGCTTTGATGTAATCGGCCAGGCGTTGTTCAGCCAGAGTCAGTGGCGCGTTGACAGCCGTCTTGGATTCGATTTGCTGTAGGAGGTCTCTCAGATTCCGATAATGATCCTGGAGAAAAGTTTTCTGCTCGGCGCTGTAACCTTCGCTGACCGGACCAGGCAAGGTCAGTACCGCATAGATCAAATCCATATGACGGTCGTCGTGCAACGCAACCTGGTTGCGCCCCCAAACCGCATAGACATTTTGCCAAAATACAATTTGCGGTTGTAACGCTGGCGGTGCTGGGAATACCGCATCGCTGGTGGTCGGAACGGAAATCCTGACCGGCGGTGATGTAGGCTGCTGGTTGGCGCAGGCAGCCAGTATGAGCGTCGTCAGAACAATTGAGAATCCGCGCAGTCGTAGTCGCATTGGCGCTTTCCCCCTGGTTGCGTGGTTAAACAAAATTTTGCGGAATCCCGCAAGGTAAACGGCTACAGTCCACTGGTCGACTCGTTGTCTACCGAGACAGTACGCCGGAAAAACTCAAGGTCCATCGTCCATTGTTGTCGGGTGGCCCCAGCAGGTTCATTGCCTGGCGCAGAGCGCGATTATCCGCATCGCGAACCGCTGCCTGGCCGTTAAACCGGTACCGGCCATCTGGCAGCAGGCTAAATGCTCCTTCCAGCATCAGAGGGCCATGATCATCCTTGATAAAACCCTGGATGCCCTCCGGGTCAGCAGCGTTCATCTGGGCGGTGAAGTCACCCAGCGTGAGCGGTTGGCGCAGGGTAAGTCTCAACTCTTTAACATGAACCGTACCGGATGCGCTTAAGGGTTGTCGGTTCGGAGTCAGGCGGAAATCCGGTAAATTAAACGCCACGATCCCCTGTAAAGGTAGCTTGGATTGCCCGGCTAAACCGATCAATTCAGTGAGAAGCGTTTGGCCAACCAATTCTTGGAAACGAATGCGCCGACTGGCATCGATCGCCGTATTTCCCGAAAGCCCTGTTTCAGGATCGTCGATCTGCAGACGAAATTCCAGCCATCCAGTCAATAAAGCCAGTGGCCGCCAGTTCCATTGTAGTCGGTCGATCTGCACACCGCGCCAGGACACGCCTCGCGCAGATCCATCGATAGCCGCACCCTCGACCGCCTGAACGCTGAAGCTCGGCCAGCGTTCAGCGAGTTGTTCCGTGATCAGAGTGGCTGGGGCTAACCCTAATAAGGACAGTAGAAAGGCGAGTAACCCGAGCAGACCATAGCGTAGAACACTATTCATGGTCGCCTGCCTTGCAGAATGACACGGGCGTTGACTAGCCCGGAAGCGCCAGTCCGGTCCACGTTGAGATTGACAAGGATGATGGGGTGTTCGCGTTCCAGAGCGCTCAACCAAGGGAGTAGCTTGTCGAATTCAACCGCATCTAGGCGAACGTTCAGTTTGTCGTCGCCCTGTGGGTTGATCTGCTTCAGGGCCGTGCCCAGTCCAGCAGTGCGCGCAGTCTGATCCACCAGGGTCAACAGCGAACGGCCGTCGCTTTGGGACTGCATGGCGCCGACGTTACCTAGACGTTGAATCTTCTGGGCGACTTGGCGCATCCAGACGAGATCGGTGCGTTGTTCAGCGACGCTGTGCTGGAGTCGCCGGTGGCTGGATTGAAACGGCTCCCAGATCAGCACATAAACCAATATGGAAAGCGCCAGCACTGCGCCGCCGCCAACCAGCCATTGCTCACGGGCGCCAAGGCTATCCCACCACACTTTCATGAAGCGGCCTTTTTCAGTGTGATCTTGCTTTCCAAGCGTCCCTCGCGCTGGGTCGTGCGCATTTCCGCGTGTATGCCGGGTTGTTGCTCAAACCGTTGCTGGAGTTGATCCAAGGTCGCCGGGCTGCCGCCCTCCAGCGCCAGATCCAATTGACTCTCGCGGTAGCTAAGGCCACGCAGGGTAATGTCAGGAAAATCGACAAGTAGCTGTCCACTCCGGTGTAACAACTCGAGGAATGTCCCACTGTCGACATCTGTTGGGGTCAACTCGCGTAGGCGGGCTTCTAGTTGCGCTTTGGGATTGACGATCCGGGTAGCGCCGGGTACGGCGGCTTTGTAGACCTGCTCCATCTCAATTTGGAGTGCCACCTGCTCTCGCCGCAGTTGCTCATGCTCGTAAATCAGCGTGACACCTCGCAATAGCAGCCACGCGCCAGCTAACATGGCGGCGGTTCGCCAGGGACGCAACCGACGCTTCCATGGGGTTTGCCGGCTATAGGGACCTTGTAAGAGGTTCAATGCCGTCGCCGGCTGGTAACCGGCAGCGAACAGTTGGAGTGGCTCGGCGGGATGGCCTTCGACGTGCCACTGCAGGCTGGTTGTGGTGAGCGCCGGCAGCGGGTCCCCCCAAATCCGCAGTCGTTGGGGTTTGGCGTCGCTGGCCTCGGTCAGCGCTTGATTCATGAACAGTTCCAATGTCTCCGATTCGGTGACAAAACCTTCCCAAGATTTAGTGCGGACGACGACCCGCTGATTTTCCAGCAAAATGCTCCAGTCGCCGTCCTGCCAAGGCAGTAGCAATAGATCGGGGATGACGGCGACTGGGGTCAGTCCCGCGTGGGCACAGGTTTCCAGCCAGCCGCGCAGCACCGTGTGATCGACGGTTGCTACCGGTAGACGGTCACCATCCAGCGTACCGCCCAAAGCGAAATGCAGTGTCTCGATGTCGTCGATCAACTGATCTTCCAATGCATACGGTACTGCCCGCGCCCATAGGGCGCGCTTGCAGCCGGGCAGGGGAACCCGATGTAGAGTCAGCGCTTCACCAGGTACGACCAAAACCGGGCGGACGTCGCTGACTTGGCCAGCCAGCTCGGGCAATGGTCCACGCTGGATTGTTCCATCGGAACGCAGCCATTCAGCCTGGTCAGAGGAGAAAAAACGAAAAAAACATAGGGGAACTGGCACGTTGTCTTAGTCCTGGTGGCCGAAACTGCGCCGCAGGATGCGAACGCCATGCTCATCACGCAAGAGAATACTGTATAGCACTGCATGACCATCGCCTACTTGGGCGTCGGCGCGCAGCAGAAAGTACTGGCTGTCGACGCCAAGTAGCGCTTTCAATTCTGCATTCAAGGTGATTTTCGCTGCATTCAGAAAGGCCTCGACGTTTTCATAACCTGTAGCGGGCTGGTCCTCCCGCAAGCGTTCCAAATCCACTGGATCCATTCCTTCACCCAGCGCTGCCAACACCAATGTCGGCGCCGTGTTGACGTTCAATGCGGTGCCTGGTGGTAGGGCGCAAACCAGTGGGGCCAGCTTGTCGTAGGTTTCCCGATCCACACCCTTGATCAATCGCAGTTCGGAAACGCTTGAGAATGGCTGGTTAGCGGCCAGATAAGGCGGATTCAAGACTGTGTAGTCGCTGTCCTCAGCGCCATCGGGAAACAGTGGATCCTGGTCGGGATCGATCCAGTCAGCCATGGCTTGAGCCAACCCCGGTTTCAGTTCCAGAAGCGTCAACAAGCGTTGCAGCATTTGAAGCTGCACTTTGTCCAGGCCTCTTTTGCCGAATTGCGACGAATCGGCATCCTTGGGCATAGGTGGTTCAGAGGTAGAAGGCTGTTCTGATGCAGGGTCTGCGTGATCCTGCTCGGGCGCCTCATCATCTTTCGGTGGACGCTCCGGGGGATCGGCAGAATTCGTCGGTGATCCGGTTGCCGACCGCCATAGATTGTTCAGATTGAAGCAGCCCTGCAAGTCGCGCATTTTTCCCGAGAGGATGCCGCCCTCAACCGGCAGCGCCAAGGCTAGATTGGCCCATTCCTCATGAAGATGATCCGTTTTGCTTGCTTGCTGATCCCGAATCAGAATGAGCGTCGCCCATTGTTCGACGCCCAAAGTGTACAAACGCGCCTGCTGCTGGTGTTGAAGAACGGTGCTGCGGCGGATCGCGATCTGCTGCAAGGTCGCGAGACTCGTGGCGGTCAGGCTAGCCAGGAAAACGATCAACAATACCGTAATCAGGGCGACACCAGCTTGATAGCGAACAAAGATCTCAAAGGCAGCGCCAAGATTTCCCTCTTCCTTCAGGAGAGGACTGAGCGGTGAGAATGCTCTTTCAGGCCATTGTTTCCTCGCCTCGACCTTCTCCCACCGGGAGAGAGAGGGAGCGGCTGTACAAAAAAACCTTTTAGCCAGGCAAGGGTAGCAGACGGGCAATTGCACCCCAATCCTCCAAGGTCAGTATGATTTCCACGGCATGCGGTAATGCATTGGATTCCAGTGGATGGCTGTTAGCGGCAGCGTGGCTAGCAGCTGGCGGCCAGGCATTTTGCCAAGCGTCGCTCTGATCCAAAAACCGCACCTGGAATTCCCGGACCCGCTCCAACAACAGGGTTTCATGCGGTTCGACCGACCCTCCCTGATCTAACACGTTCCAATGCAATCGCCACAATCGCCCATCGCGCAATCGGTAGGCGACCCGTTGCAGATTGGCGCGCGGCTGGCTAAGCGGATTGTCCCAGCCAGCGCGGGTCAAGATCAACGCTTCGCTGAGCAATTCTCCACCGTGTAGGGCCGGTTGGGGTTCACCATACGCATCGCGGATGCCGCGCGGTACGGTTTGCTCGATATCCTGCTCCAAGCGGAAGATCGCCAATTGCACTGCCGCCAACCGACGGTTTTCTTCCTCTACGGCGGCGCGCGTGAATAGGACGCTATGCAGGCCGCTGTAGGCAGCGATGGCCATGATGGCGAATACCGCCAAGGCCACCAACAATTCCAATAAGGTAAAACCGCAGGTGATCGCACGCTTCATCGGAGTATGATTCAAGGCTGATCTTTAGGAGTGGAGTTCCTGGAGGGGTGTCGGTCCTCTGAGGTCTGCTCCTTGGCAGCGGGGTCATCGTTGGGCAGATCCTCAGCAGGCGGTTTTTCAGGAGGTTTAGCCTTGAAGGCGATCAACACACTCAGCGGCGAGGCTTGTTCGGCGCGGCGAACCGTGACTTCGAGTCGGCGCAGAGCCGGCTCATCGGTTTTGGCAAAGCGCGCCTCCCAGCGCCAAGTGCGGTTGGCCAGATCGGTGTCGCCCTGGAGCGAACCTTCCTCGGGCCATGGCTCTGGGTCGAGCAGTAATTCGTTGATCTTGTTGAGAGCGACCCAACTGGCAAAGGTTTGATCACGCAAATACGCCGTGCTAGCGATGCTTTGTGTCGCAGCATTGATGATTGCGCTCAGGGCGATGGCCAGCACCGCCAACGCGACCAGCACTTCCAGCAGTGTAAAGCCGGTCGAGCGCCTCACCGTGCGGTTTCCCCAATCGTCAATCGACCCATGGCGTCGCCAGCAACCCGATACAACGGCGCGTCCAGCGCTGAATCATCAGCAAGGCGGAATACGGCGCTAAATTCGGTCATTTCGCCGCTGTTTAGCAGCAACACTTGAGGAAAATCGGACTTTTCGATCCGCACGGGCCGACCCTCCACCCACAATCCCAGCGTGATGTCCTCGGGCCATGGGTGATACGGGGTATCCGTTGCGTTGGGCGCACGCCAGACGCCTTGTGCATCGAGCTTCAGCATAGTGTAACCATTGCGCTCAAACCGAATCCCGCGTAACTCGCCGCTTAAAATGGCTTCTTGCCGATGCAACTCTAGCAACGCCGCCAAGCGCTGTCCTGCTTCAGCCAGCCGATCCTGGGGGCCACCGCCGATCGACAGAACCGCCAAGCTGGTCAGAATGCCGATCAACACCATGACCACCATGATCTCCAGCAAGGTGAAGCCACGCGGCAATGTCCTCATCTTCAGCGCCTCGGCGCTTCTCTTCACTCATCCAGATTCCAATTACCGATATCGGCGTCCACTCCTTCGCCACCGGGCTGACCATCGGCGCCCAGCGAATAGAGGTCCAATTGGTTGTGCTGACCGGGGCTGAGATATTGATAGGGTTTACCCCAAGGATCTTTGGGCAGTTTGTCCAGGTAACCGCCGTCCTGCCAATGGGGAGCATCTGTGGGTTTCTGCACTAGCGCTTCCAGGCCCTGCTCGGTGGTTGGGTAACGGAAGTTGTGTAGTCGGTAGAGATCAAGCTGATTTTTGATCACTCGAATGTCTTGTTTGACCTTGACGATTCGCGCCCGGTCCGGGTTGTCCATGATGCGCGGCACGACCACGGCGGCCAAGATGCTGAGAATCACCACGACGACCATGACTTCAATCAGCGTGAAGCCACGCCCATATTGGGGGGATCTCCCTCTCTGCATAAACGCCCTCTCTTTCTGTAGGGGAAGGTTGGGGTGAGGAGTGTGAACGGTTGCGTATCGAGAGGGAATAGTCAACATCAGGAAATCTCCAGACTTCGGTGCGGGTCGGAGCAGACGAGCAATTCAGGCGCGGCCCAGCCGGTACAATGCGATCTCGCCGAAAAGATTGGGCCACAGGCGTGGTCCTTGCCAGGGACGGTGAGCATGATCCAGCACCATGCGTTGTAACACATCGATACGCTTGTGTCGGCACAACCCCTCAAAATCACAGATGGTGAAGAGATGAATATTCGGCGTGTCGTACCACTGGTAAGGTAACGTCTTGGCGACCGGCATCAATCCCTGCAAGGCAATTTGGATCCGACAGCGCCAGAAACCGAAGTTGGGGAAGGTCACGATCCCCTGCCGACCGACCCGCAGCATCTCATCTAGCAACCGCTCGGTGTGCCGAACCGCTTGCAGGGTTTGGGTCATGATCACATAGTCAAAGCTGCTGTCGCTGAAATCCTCCAGGCCGGCTTCCAGGTCAGCGTGGATTACGTTCACTCCAGCCTGAATACATTTGACCAGGTTGGCGGTGTCGATTTCCAGGCCGTAACCCTTGACCTGCCGGTGCTCGTGAAGATAGGCCAGCAATGCGCCATCGCCGCAACCCAAATCCAGCACCCGCGCACCAGGGCGAATCCAGTCACTGATCAACTCCAGTTCAGGTCGCATGGGCAAGCGCCTCGGCAGAATTCGGTAAGGGAAATGGGTTTTGGGACGGCGCACTCACCCGACCGTTGACTTCGCAAGCGACTTGCGTCAGATAATTGCGCAGTATCTGGTGATACAGCGGAATCGGCATCAGAAAGGCATCGTGGCCGTATTCCGAAGTGATTTCGGCATAGCTGACTTCACGGTTGGCCCGCACCAGGGCGCGGATAATTTCCCGCGAGCGGGCCGGTGCGAACCGCCAGTCACTGGTGAAAGCAATCACCAGGAATCGCGCTTGCGCCCGGTGAAAGGCGACCGATAGATCCTGGTCGAAATCCGCCGCCGGGTCGAAGTAATCCAGGGTCTTGGTCATCAGCAAATAGGTGTTGGCGTCGAAGCGATCGACAAATGCCTGACCTTGATGGCGTAGATAACTCTCTACTTGAAATTCGGTGTCAAAATTGAAGTTGAAATTGGGCGTGCCTTCGCGCAGTTCACGGCCAAACTTGGCCCGCATTCCCTCATCGGAAAGATAGGTAATATGCCCAAGCATCCGAGCGATCATCAACCCGCGACGCGGTACCACGCCAAACTCGTAGTAGTGGCCGTGATGAAAATCGGGATCGGACAAGATCGCCTGCCGGGCAACCTCGTTGAAGGCGATATTCTGTGCCGACAAGCGGGGTGCAGCGGCGATGACTAGTGCATGACGCAACCGTTCGGGAAAGGTGATCGCCCATTGCATGGCCTGCATCCCGCCCAGGCTGCCGCCGATGATCGTCGCCCATTGCCGGATGCCGAGCCGGTCGGCGAGTCGGGCCTGACTGCGCACCCAATCCTTGACCGTGACGATGGGAAAATCCGGACCATAAGGTTTGCGGTTATCCGGGTTGAGCGAGGTCGGCCCGGTGGAGCCTCTGCAACCGCCTAGATTGTTGCAGCACACCACAAAGAATTCACGAGTGTCGATGGGTTTGCCAGGGCCGATACAGTTATCCCACCAGCCGGGTTTGCTCGGGCTGCCGCCTTCATGAAAGCCCGCGACGTGATGGTCCCCGGACAAGGCATGGCAAATTAGCACGGCATTGCTGTGGTCGGCATTCAGCGTTCCGTAGGTTTCATAGACGATTTCATAGTCGGTCAGCATCCGGCCACAATCCAGCGCCAGTGGCTCAGCGAAATGGGCGGTTTGGGGTGTGATCAAACCGACGGAATCGGGAGGAAATTGTGCGGCCATCGTTCTCCTGACCGTGATGTTTTGTCCTTGGAGGATGAAATGTAAAGGAGGTCAAGTCTAATCGGCGCCGGGGTCGGGAGCAACCGGGCGCAAATTCGGGACATAGAGTATTTAGTCAGCCAGGGTCTGTTTGGTGAGTCGGCAAAGCGAGCAACAAAGGCTCTCAGTCTGTTCAACAGGCTGAGAGCCCGCGTTACCGCTGCAATAAACGGAAAGAGTTTTTTACAGTCTCTCGATCCCGAGCGGTAGCCGTTTCGGGGCAGCGATGCACCAGCGCTTCTCGCGGCTTGTTCCGCCCGTCAGCAGCGTCACTCGACTCTTCGCTACTCCGAACAACTCGGCTAGGAATGCCTGTAGATGTAGGTTAGCTTGACCGTCTACCGGCGGGGCAGTGATGCGCACCCGGAAATGATCGTCTTGCAATCCCGCCCAAGCATTGCAGCTGGCGCGTGGTTGCACCCGCACTCGCAGGATTAGGTTCATACCCTCCCACATGTAACCAGTCACCGACATGAGCTTAGCGCACCCCGGCCCACAGACCGAGAAAATCCTGCAACAATAGACTGATGAAGATCAGCGCGATGACCACCAGCATTGGCGACAAATCCACTCCAGAAATCGGGGGCAGCATCCGTTGAGCGGGCCGCAACACCGGTGCGGTCAACTGAGCTAGCACCCGCGCCGCCGGATGATAAGGGTCGGGATTGAACCAGCTCAGCAACGCCTGAATGATGACGCTCCAGAGGTAGATATTGATCAATAATTTGAGCAGCTCCAGCAACGTCAGTAACAGCAGGCTACCCACTCCGACCGGCTGAATGGATAGCATATTGAGCAGCACGACCTCAAGCAATTGCAGCACGAACGCTAGTACCACCGCCGCCAAATCCAACCCTCGGTAGCCGGGTACGACTCGGCGCAATGGCAACAGTAGCGGGTTGGTGATGCGCACCAAAAACTGCACCAGCGGATTGTAGAAATCCGCCCGCACGCATTGCAGTAAGAAGCGCAGCATCACTGCCAGAATGTAGAAACCGAACACAGTTTGAATCAGGAAAGCAACAGCAGTCACGGTTGCCCTCCCAGCAGGTTGCCCAACTCTTCGGAGCGGTGGCGCGCGGCATCCAGTGCCTTGTTCACCAACTCGGCCAGCTGCTCACTTAGCAGCGAAGGTGTTTCCATGATCGCCAGCGAAGCAGCCAGCGACCGGGCGATCAACAAATCTAATTGCTCGTCCTGAAACACGCTGATCGCTCGCTCGGTGGTGCCGCCCGGTGAGGTGACCCTTTCACGCAGCATGGCCGGGTTTTCGGGACTTTCCAGCGCCATCTTGGCCGCGCCAAAGGCTGTTTGCAGGGTCAACAGGCGTGCGGTTTCGGGTGCTAGCCCCAGGCGGACTCCGGTTTTTTCCAGGGCTTCCATCAGCAGGAAGAAGTAAGCTGGGCCACTGCCCGACAGAGCAGTCACGGCGTCCAGCATTCGCTCGCTGTCTACCCAGACCGTGACTCCTACGGAGCGCATGATCGATTCAGCTATCTGTCGCTGATCGTGATCGACCCAAGGATTGGCGAACAGCGCGGTGGCGCCGCTACCGACCAGCGCTGGCGTATTGGGCATGGTGCGGACGATAGCGGCTTCATAGCCCAGCCAGCGGCGGAGATCAGGTTCGCGCACGCCGGCGGCGATGGAAACGATCAGTGGTTGGTGTCGCTGTACGTTCTCGGCCAATTCTTCAGTGACCGAACGCAGAATCTGCGGTTTGACCGCCAAGATAATGACTTGGCCCTTGGTCGCGATCTTGCGATTGTCGGCGCCGGTATGCACACCGAAGCGCCCACGCAACAGTTCGCGCTGGCCAGCGTCTGGCTCAGCGACCCAGATATGATCGGGATCGCCACCGTTGACCAGCAAGCCACCGATCAGGCAGCGGGCCATATTGCCACCGCCGATAAATGCCATGGGGATGTCTTTCATCACCACCTCTGTAAACGATAACGTTTTGGCATCCGAGCGAAACATGGATGCCGGTTGACTTCAAGGTTTGGCGCTCAGTAATTGAATCACCTGCTCACTGATGCCAGCGAGTCGGTTGTCATGCTGATAGGCCGTATACACCTTTTGTTTGCGCGTGGCATCAAGTTGTTGATAAAGCGTATAGGTTCCTGGTAAGGTTTCACGCAGCATCTGTTCAAACCCTATCTGATCCAGTCCGGAGGCCAATCGGTCGACCATAGCCTCCATATTGGCTGCGGTCGTTGCGGCTGGACGATTGGGTGGTTCCTGATGGATCGTCAGCGTAGCTGCTTGGCGCTTGGCTTCTTCCTCGATCTCACGCAGGTAGCTATCGTCTGCGCCAAGCAGGAGGGGAGCAACCAGCAACAGCATGCTGGCCCATCCAACCCGCATGGCGATATCGGAAAGAGGAGTGGGTAACGGCATCATGGCTTCTCGGGATGGCGAAACGGCTCCAAGGCGGCTGCCCGGCTGGATTGGAAAGGGAATCTCTTTAGCATACCGCAAAGCGGCAATTCAGGTGCGCGGTCCGAACAGAGCAGTGCCGACTCGCACCAAGGTCGCATCCTCGGCGATGGCGGCTTCCAGATCATCGGACATACCCATTGACAAGGTGTCCAACGTCAACCCTTGAACATTCAGTCGATCCCGTTGTTCGCGCAACCGGGCGAAAGATCGGCGTTGGCTATCGAAATCGCTGGCAAAGGCGGGAATCGCCATGAGGCCGCGCAGTCGTAATCGCGGCAACGCAGTGACCGCTTGAGCGACTTCAGCAATCTCGCTTTCGTCCAGGCCATGTTTGCTGGATTCCCGGTCAATGTTGACTTCCAGGCAAACATTCAGTGGCGGCAATGTGTCGGGTCGTTGGGCATTTAACCGTTCGGCAATCTTCAGCCGGTCCACGCTATGCACCCAAGCGAAGTGCTCAGCGATGCCCCGGGTTTTATTAGCCTGAATCGGCCCGATAAAGTGCCATTCCAGACTCAATGCCTTCAATTCGATTATTTTATCCAGAGCTTCCTGAAGATAGTTCTCGCCAAAGCAGTGTTGACCGGCGGCGGCGATAGCGGCGATGGCCGCCGCCGGCTGGGTCTTGCTGACGGCTAACAGCCGTACCGAATCCTGTGGACGCTGGAAGCGGCGCTCGGCGTTGCGAATACGGGTCAGCACGCTTTGCAAGCGGGCGACGAAGTCAATATTCATAGTCAATGCTCCCGGTGCATGACGACGCAGCGATCACGGTTTTGCGCGATATACTATTGAAAGTCCAGCTTAGCAGAACTGCCCGTGACCACCGGGTTCTTTCTCTTTAAATCTTGCAAGAGCAACCGCCATGAATCTCGACGAACTGTTGACTTTTTCCGTACAGAATAACGCTTCGGACCTGCATCTGTCGGCTGGGTTGCCCCCCATGATCCGGGTGGATGGCGACGTGCGCCGTATCAATGTCCCACCGCTCGATCACAAGCAGGTACATGGGTTGATCTATGACATCATGAACGATAAGCAGCGCAAGGACTACGATGAATTTCTCGAATGTGACTTTTCATTTGAAATCCCCAAACTAGCCCGGTTTCGCGTCAACGCTTTCAATCAGGATCGGGGTGCGGCGGGCGTATTTCGCACGATTCCTACCGTGATCAAAAGCCTGGAAGAACTAGGTTGTCCTCCTATATTCCGGGATCTCATTGCGGTTCCGCGTGGCTTGATCCTGGTCACCGGTCCGACTGGTTCGGGTAAGTCCACCACTTTGGCGGCAATGGTCGATTACATCAACAAGAACGAGTATGGTCATATTCTGACCATTGAAGATCCTATCGAATTCGTGCACCAGAGCCAGCGCTGCTTGGTGAATCAGCGCGAAGTACATCGCGATACACTAGGTTTTAATGAAGCGCTGCGTTCGGCGCTGCGTGAAGATCCGGACATCATCCTCGTTGGCGAAATGCGCGATCGAGAAACCATCAGCTTGGCATTGACTGCTTCCGAGACCGGCCATCTAGTGTTCGGCACCCTGCATACTAGCTCCGCGCCCAAGACTATCGACCGCATTATCGACGTGTTTCCGGCTGGCGAAAAACCGATGGTGCGTTCGATGTTGTCGGAATCGCTGCGAGCGGTGATTTCTCAAGCGCTGCTCAAGAAAAAGGGCGGCGGACGGACCGCAGTCCACGAAATTATGGTCGGCATTCCCGCCATTCGTAATCTGATCCGTGAGGACAAAGTGGCGCAGATGTATTCGTCGATTCAAACCGGTGCTTCCTTCGGGATGCAGACCCTCGATCAGGGGTTGCTGGATCTGGTCAAGAAGGGGGTGGTCACTCGTGAAGAAGCGATTACCTACGCTCAAAATAAGGCATCGTTTAAGCAACAGATGGGCTGAAGTACTCTGCTCTCGCTCTCCAATCCTGGCGTCTGCACTCCATGCGTTCTTCAGCAGAGAAAATATTACTAAAGAGCACTGGACGGAAACTGATGATCACAGGTATTCTAACCCTTCCCTCCTCAACGCGCCCGTAGCTCAGTTGGATAGAGCGTCGGCCTCCGGAGCCGAAGGTCGTGAGTTCAAGTCTCGCCGGGCGCGCCAATTTTTTCAGATAGTTACCGTTCTTTTCCCTGCTGGGAGTCGGCCTTTGAACCGACACAAGCCGACAGAAGGCGACAGGAACCGACACCCGGTGATTAAATCACCGTGGTTTACGACGGTGATTTAATCACCGTATCAAGATCCTCATTGAGCAAATGGTCCACCTCGCCGGATTTAGCCCTGCAACTTACCGACACAACTTCTCACAAGGAACGCCATCCTTATCCCTGTCCAAGCGTGGCCTATCACACTGCTGAAGATAGAACTTCGCCTCCTCGCAACTGACCATATCCTTGCAGGTTCGCTTATTCGGCGAACAACCCGCCGCTTCTTCAGTAACGGGTTGCACAGCGGTCAACCTTTCCACTGGGGCGTGATCTTCAAGCCCCGGTTCCACTGGCGCGGCCAGTTCCGCCAGAAGAGGCGTTGCCCAGAATCTGAGCGCCAACCATACCAGCAACCCGAAGGTGGCCAGCGCCGCCACCAGCGCCATGAATAGGCGCTTGAACAACAACCGTAGTTTATCCCTCAT
This sequence comes from Gammaproteobacteria bacterium, assembly GCA_024235035.1. Taxonomy (GTDB): domain Bacteria; phylum Pseudomonadota; class Gammaproteobacteria; order Competibacterales; family Competibacteraceae; genus UBA2383. The sequence continues at coordinate 206,497 of JACKNE010000009.1, read as the reverse complement.
CATGCCCCCTCCAGCCTCGCCACCGCCCCGCGCAGCCGTTCTGGGGCCAGATGCGCGTAGCGTTCGGTCATCTCGATACTACTGTGACCGAGTAGGTCCCGCACCTCCGCCAGCGCCGCCCCGGCCTGCACCAACCAACTGGCGAACGTGTGGCGCAAATCATGAAACCGGAAGTTGTCAATGCCCGCCAACCGGCAGGCATGGGCAAAACTGCGCTTCACGTCCTTCACCCCACCAAACACATAACGCCCCGGTGCTCGCTCGCGGCAGGCTGTCAGCGCCGTTTTGGCCGGTTGATTGAGCGGAATCGAGCGTCGTTTACTGGACTTCGTGTGACTCGCCTCCAGATAAATCAACCCGTGTGCAAAATCCACCCGCCGCCATTCCAAGCTCAACAGTTCACCCTTGCGCATCCCGGTATGCACCGCCAGCGTGATCAGTTCCGGCAAATGCGCCGCCCGTGGCCCTAGTTGCCCCGCGCAATCAATCAGCCGCTGCGCTTCTTGCCGGGTCAACCAACGTACCCGACCTTCCGGTTCTCGCTTTTTACAGCCCAGCGCCGGATTATAAAGCGCATAACCCCATTCCCGATTGGCGTAATGAATGGCCCGCGATAGCAACCCAATTTCCTTGTTGATCGTACTGGCGGCAGCCCCTTCCGTTTCGCGCATTCGCACATATTGCCGGATGTCCACTGGGTCAATATCGCATAGCAATTTTTCGGTAAAAACCGGAAATAAGTGTTGCGCCGCGTTACAATCCCGCACGGCTGATTTTTCAGCAGAACGGATTTTAAGATAGGCCAGTATCAATTGATCGAAGCTGATTAACGCACCGTCGCCGGGCGACGTGGACGAAAGCGGATGACCTGTGCAAGTTCCTGTGCGGCGCATGTCGAAGACTCCCAAGCGACTGATTCCTGAACACTACGCCGGGCATTTTGCGCGATGAAGACCCGCAAAGCCGCGTAGGGAATCCGCACCAACCGCCGCCCAAACTTCACCGTGGGAAGTTGGCCGCTAGCAATCCAGCGCTCCATCGTTCGGGAACTTACCTCTAGATACTCCGCTGCCTTCTGGATCGACCAAAACCCGTTCGGCTCCTCTGCCTGCATCGCTTTCACCTTTGGTAACGTCATTCTATGCAGTATTCAAACCCAGCATAAACCAAAGGTGAAAGATTTTCAATCACCAATAGTGAAAAACGCTTTTAGAAAAACCCTTTTATCCATCCCATTAAGCGGCCTGATGCTTTTCCGAAGTTTTGATAGAGTCAACCAATTGTTGCAAGCCGGCCCGCGCTTCTGCGGGTAAATCGCTGACATCAATCATTTGATCTGCTGGTTTTAGTGGTCGTTGCGGCCCACGTCCGGTCAGCAGCCATTCCACGCAAATTCCTAGCTTGATCGATATTTCGATGGCTTTTTCCATGCTGGGCAGCTTTTCTCCTGTCCAATAATTCCAGGCCATCGTTGTGCTAACACCGAGATAACGCCCAAGCGCCACCATCGTATCGGGTGCTTGTGTTTCCCGGCAGGCGTGTTGAAGGCGAACCGCAAAATCAGCGTGTTTCATAAAATCCAGTATCGTCATTCCCTTGTTCACTTTGGGTAGACGAAAAATGGGCTTCACACTTGCGTAATTTTCACTATTGGTGTAAATCATTCTCATGAATGCACCTCTCTGTGAACCCAACCGGCGCAACCATGCCCTGGCAAATGCCGTTCAAGCATTAGGCAGCGTTGCAGAACTGGCCCGTGTCTGCGGTGTTCGAGTCAGCGCTGCTTGGCGCTGGATTCGACGTGGCCACCTCCCTCGAACCGAATGGACTGGCGAAACCCACTACGCCGCCATGATTGAGAACGCCACTCAAGGCGCGGTCACGCAAGAGCAATTGCTGTCATGCAAGCCCACACCCCGGCGCAAACCTGGCGCGTCCTAACCGTCTTCCTCCTGACGGTGGTTTTCCCTCGATCCTGGATTTCAGTGGCGGGATCGAGGGTTTTTTTTGCCAGAGACTAAGAGATTAAGTCCATGCCAGAAAAAGCGATTGAAACGATTACTTTGCACTTACCGGACTCGCTCAAGCGGGAGCGGGATATTCAAGACCTCGCTTTAACGAATGATCGATCAGTCAGCGAATGGATACGCCACGAATTAACCCAGATTGTCTACGGGCGACTGGCGAACCGAGAAGACGCTAAACACAGCGGAGAGAAGCGCGCATGAAAACCTATTTCATCGTACTGAGCACACCGGAAAAAAATCACTCCATCAGCCTTTGGATCAAAGAAGCCAATCGTTCGCGTGCTCAGGGTGTGGCCATGCAAACAACGGCTAAGAAATATCGGCTGAGGCGACCCAATCAACTGCGCATCGTGGCCATACACGAACAGCTTGAATTGGCATTGAGTCGCGCATCATGAACCTGCTCAAGACCTTGCAACCGATCACCTTCCACCGTGTGTTTGTGGATATCACCGGCTCCATCAACGCCGCGTTGATGCTCTCGAACGCCCTGTACTGGACCCACCACCTCAAGCCCGACCGGGACGGCTGGTTTTACAAGACGCGGGAAGAGTGGCAAGCGGAAACCGGTTTGACCCGCAAGGAACAGGACAATGCACGCCAGCGGCTGACCCGGCTAGGGATTCTGGAAACCCGCCGAGCCAAGGTTTTTCCCGATGATTGCATCACGGCGATCTGGTGGAAGATCGACCTAAACCGCCTGCAGGGATTTTTGGATTCCATCGACCAATTGTCCAAAACGGACAATTGCCAATTGCCCCTTCGGGATGACCAATTGCCCGAAAGGGACAATCCGACTCCTTATAATCCATCAACTACCAATAACACCACCACCACCGCGCGCGATTTTGCGAACGCCGACACAGCTACGGGAAAACCCCTACCTTCGGCAACTGCTTCAGCGCGCGCCGCGAACGCCGAAACCGGCTTTCCCCAATCCATCCCCACGGACTGGCAACCGCAACCGGAAACGGTCAACCAGTTGGTTCGGGAAGGGATGACGTTGGATTTCATCGCCAGCGTCCGGGAAGAATTCTTGCTGTTCTGGCTCATCACCGGCCACGCCAAGCGCTGTTGGGATAGCGCCTTTCTTCGTCAAGCCCGTTGTGAACACGCCTACCACCAAACCCAGGAAACCCGCCGCCATGAACGATCTGCAATCCGCCAAAGCGTTGCTAGACAGCCTACGCACCCGGCTAGAGGCCCGCGAAAAGAATCCCTCCACGAACGCAACGAACGCTACCAACGCTTCATCGACGACAAACATGATCGAGAAGACGCCTACGACGCGATTTCAGGCGATTTCATCCGACACTAATGGTACCCTGGCCCCTAAAGGTGTTACGGCGCTCTGGAGCCGTTTTAACCACGTTTACGGGCATCGTTGGGAGACAGGCTACGGACCTGCCCTGAATGATCAGGGCGAATTGACCGATGCAGCCAAAACCTGGGGTCGGGCATTGGCGGGTTTTGGCCCGGACGAATTGGCGCGTGGCCTGCGCGGCTGTGTCGAACGCGGCGACGGCTGGCCACCCACGCTGCCCGAATTCATCGCCCTGTGCCGCCCGCCGCCTACACGGCTAGCCCCGTACCATGCCCTAGCGCCGAAAGCCTTACCCGTTCCAGAAAGCGTGAAAGAAGCCCGCCGGGTGGCCGGATGCGCGGCGCTGGCGCAAATGAAAACGATTTTAAAAATTCAGCCTAAGCGTGTTGAATGCCATAATTGAATGATGTTTAATTATGATATGAACATCGAACACCACCCGATTCTTCAACGCATCGCGCAAACCTACGATCTACCGGTGGCGCTGGTCAGCGCCATCGTGCTGGTCGAATCATCCGGCGATCCGTTCGCCATGCGCTACGAACCGTTGTTTTTCAAGCGCTATGTGGAAAAGCAACCCGGTTTAAAAGCCATTGCACCTTGTTCATTCGATAGTGAACGCATCGCCCGCGCCACGTCATGGGGATTGATGCAAGTCATGGGACAAACGGCAAGGGAACGCGGATTTAACGGCCCATTTCTCTCCGCACTGTGCGCCATTGAAACCGGCTTGGAATATGGCTGCAAACACCTGGCTTATTTAGCGAATCACTATTTCAAAGGGTCATGGCATCCGGTCATTGCCGCCTATAGCGCGGGCAGTCCTCGCCAAGTCGGCGACCATTACGTGAACCAAAATTACGTCGATAAAGTCATCGCGCGCTATGAACGACTGGCTTGAAATCATCATCCCGCTCATCATCGCCATGATGGGTGGTGGTTGGGCACTGTTACGCTTGATTATCCAGCACCTGGAACAACGCCAAGCCGATTTATCCAAACTGATTGAAGAACGCTTTGCTTTCGCCGAACAGCAGCGCCAAATGGCGACGGGCTATTGGCAACAATCGTTTCAAGAATTGCAACGACGTGAAGAAAAGAACTCCATGCGCCTCACCGCCTTGGAACATCGGTTTACGGTCCGCGAAGCGACGAACCGGCATGAAACTTGATTTCAGCCAACCCAGCACCTGGCGCGGTTTTTTAGGATTGCTAACCGTAGTCGGGATCACGATCCGACCCGATTTGTTAGAAGCGCTGGCTATCGCCTTGGGTGCGGCTTATTCCCTGATTGAAATCTGGCGCGATGAGCGCATGAAATAGTCGAGGTCACCCAATGCCCGCACCGGCCACCCCATTGAGTTTTCAGGTCTATTACCGATCCGATTGGTACGCAAACGTTTGCGACATCACCACCGCACCGGATAGCGACCATCAAGGCTTTTATGTTTACCGATATGGGCCTTCTGTCGTCGATGGCTCGATGGGTTGGCAGTTGATTCAAACCATCAATAGCACTGCAACCAATTTAACCAGTGAGTACATTACTGGTAATGAAGTTGATTTAAGCAAACCGCACCGGATTACCGCGTTTAATGCAGAAGGTGAATCGACACCGTTGGAATGGATGTATTCACCGCCGCCGCAATCCGACCCGATTATCGATTTAGCGTTTACTCGAACAGGCTCCATGGTTGTACTGACCTGGACAGGAACCCTCGTTAACGGTGATGCTTGGACTGTCAAGCTGCTTGATCCTGCTGGTTACGGCAACGATGAAATCAGCACCACCACCGAGAATAACGCCACGGTTCAGACAGGTCTTTGGCAAGACCGCACCATTGAGGTTTATTCCACGCAAAACCCGGCTAATCTAGCCAGCCTCGCGATTCCCCATAACCGACCTGACTTGACTGCACCAGCGCTGCTTTCTGTCATACGAGAAGGCGCTTACAACACACTGACCGTAGAATTTTCCTCCGATTGGTTGCAATCCGCGCATGAAGAAGGATTGTCTTACGATGGCACAGTTTATTATTCGGTGGCCGGGGATGATTCCAGTTCATTTTCAAACGGTGTCGAGAGTTTAGGCAATAGCCAATTTCGGACTATGGCGGATGTACCATTACCGCCGGATGGCGAAGAATATCAAGTGACTTTGGAGTTGACCGCTGGCGTGTTTGGCACAGCGCCACGCCCTATGCATGTTCTAGCGAATGCTCCTGTCAGTGTGTTAACGGGGATGGCGTTGACGTTGTTCGTTGGCGCGACCGGCGCTATCACCCCCTCTGTGTTGACCATCCATTGGACCGTCAGCGCTACGCCTCTGGCGCTGGAAATCGAGACCCGAGTCGATGGCATGGTCTGGCAACCGACCCTCACCACCGAGGCCATCAACGGCCAGTTTGACGCCTGGTTGCACGGCAAAAACGATCCAACCGGGCTTTTGGATCAGACCGGCCCTTTGGACATTGCCCATGGCTACCGCTATTCCGATGGTAAACCCTCACAGGGGACCAGCCTCCATACCGTAGAAGCGCGCGCCCGGAAGGCGGGCAGCAGCGATGCTTGGCTAGAGGCGGTGATGCCTGCTGTCTTGCCGCTACGCTCGAAATATTATCCCTTTGTGGATTGGACGATTAACCGGCAGTACGCCAATGCGGTCAGTTGGGATTCACCTTTTTTTATGGGGACGGTCCCGGTTGAAATGCGCCGGGAATGGCATTTTTCCGTGGATGGAGAGGGAGATTATGCAGTCGAGCAAGCCGCTGCTTGGCTAGCGCAAGTCCCACGCGAAGCCTTAGATGGAGCGAGTCATGAGATTCAATTCACAGCCACCTTGATTAACACGGTGGATAGTCAGGTTATCAGCGTCATTCCAACCGCCAACCGGCTTGTTTCTTTACCTACTGCTGCTGATTTGGAAATCCCTGAAACGCCATATCAAACAAACCTCATTACTGAATATGATGGATCGTTTTCGCTGGTGATTACTGGGTTATCCAGCAATGCAATTACCGCAGTGAACGATGAAAGCGGTCCCGTGGCTTTTACCGCGCGCAATGTCGGGACTAACGCGATTCTCGAAGCGATTGAGCTTCCGCAAGATGGGTTGACGCATGGCTTGACGATCACGGTTCACCGGGAAAACGTATTGACCGGTTTCGAGAAGACGCAAGCGGTTTTTACCGCGATCAAGATGTCGGTCGAGACTCCAGCATCGCCTAATCAATTGACGGCTGAGTTGTTACGCCAAGCCACACGGCAACTACCCGATCAGGTGCGTTTAAGCTGGCCTGCTGGGCTACTGGTGCAGTTGGTGGCAGTGGTTCATGGCCGTTTACTGATTTTAGGTTATGCCGATAGTACGACAAATGAAGTGATGGTTGAGGACTTACGAAAGAGCTTAAAAGCGGGGAGTGGATTGAATGCCGTGCGTTTTGGTGTGCGCGGCTTTGCTCTTCGTGCGCTAGGGTCTGTCGTGCTCTCGAATGAAGTCTTGATTCAAGCCTTGCCCGCACCACCTGCACCACCGGTTTTAGACCCCGTGATAAATCAGGCGACCTTTTTAGAAGAGTTGTTTGATGAACAAGAGGTTGATTCTTTTGTACCGTTGGCGGATGTCGAGAATATCGTAAAGACTGGCTTGTCGAAGATCAAAACCTTACTGGCGCAAGGTGGCCATGTCAGTCTAAATGGTTTTGGCATCTTTAAAGCGGTTTGGAAAAATGGGGAACGGCAAGCCAATTTTACCTTTGACAGTGCTTTTAAACGGAGCGTTGTTGAAGGTGTTGTGATTCCTTAACATGAGGGTTTAACCATGCCTTTGGATGCTCCTAGCAATATCATTCCATCGTTCAAAAAGACCAAAGACCCGTTCACTAATTTGCAAACTGGTTGCGAGTTTACGGTCCGGTTGACGTTTACTCAGGCAAATTTGAAGGTGCAAGCCATGATCGACGGTGGCGCTTACGAAGATTGCACCTTCGATGTGCTGAGCCAGTATCCGCCGATGATCCGTGTCAATGGCGTCACGGTTCCACAAGATGGCTTGTCGCACCCGGTGCAATTCAAGTTCTGGCATGATGACGGGACGGAAACCAGCGATGAGGTGGAATCCGAGGTCTTGGTGGCTTCGTTTGATATGGCGCCACCGCCTGACCCGACCGGGGTTATGGTGACGGTTTTACGGGACCGTGCCGGTGTGGTGCCGGATCAAGTAAAGGTCGAATGGACCAGTGCAGAGGATGTCGATGTCATTTGCTTGGATGATTTGGGCAAAAAGCGCAACGTCGCCAAGATGTCTGAATCCGAATCCTTCGTGATTCTCGAAAACATGACCCGGTACGGCACACGAGATGGGGCTGTTCATGCGTACCGTTTCGGTGTTCAAGCCTATAACCGTTCAACCAATTCCAGCGTGGTGTATGCCCCACCGGTGAATTTAACGGCCAGCGCCGCCGATGTGGTGGAACCGACACCGGATGATTTGGCCGGAACAGCGATTTATATGAGTCATGGCCAATTTGTCAGTTGGCTGACCAGTCAATTTCCTGCGATTGATGCGGCGCAAATCACCGCAGTTTGGGTGAATGCGTTGGACAAGATCAAGGATGTGGTGGCCAGAGGTGGTAGCGTGACACTCTCGGATTTCGGGGTTTTCAAGGCGCAATGGTCAGAGGAAAAAACCCAGTTCCGCAATGGTACGTACACGATTATTCCGCCGGCCCGAAGCGCGGATTTTGACCTGTCGAGCGGCTTCAAAACCGGGGTGAAGCTAGGGCAGGTGATGACGGATACCGAAGCGGCCTTGACCTGACCACAGCAAGGCGCAAAGGCGCCCGGATTTCAGGCACGTCCAGGAATCCGGGTTTTTGTTTTTTTCAGGGGTGCATACCGGGGTTTCCCCCAGCGCCAAACAAGGCCAAAAGCCGGGAAAATCGCCTATGCCACGGAAAGACCCGACATTTACCGATACCGATTTAATTCGGTTCTACTGCCGGAACCTTGATCCAGCGGAGAAGAAGCGCGTTCTCGATCGCTTTAAAGCCCATATTTTAACGCACACGCCGATCTGTCCGAACGATCATTCAATTAACGTGGATTGGTGTCGATGGGCGCATCGATTTTGGACGTTGACAACACTTTGCAAAGAAATTGGGGAGGAACTCCCCAAAGTATTAACAGCGCTGGTAGCCCTGCAAAGGGCGCTGTTAGTGCTTTCATGGGCAGGGTGGCTAGGGCGATTACTAGCAATCTTGCGTGTTATGGTAACGTTCCTGATTCAGACCGTGATTTATGTTGGTGCGCTGATGATTATGATTGGCGAACTTAAACCGTTTGCTGACTCGCTGATTCAGATGTTTTGCTTTGCTCATTATGATGTTGAGCTAGAAGGTGATCCTCCAGACCCAACCAAGTTGCCTGAATCGCCTGGCGATATCATCAACAACATTCTGAACGATATTCGAGATTGGTTTGAAGCCCCGTTTTCCCCTGATACCACCACACCACCGGGTGATCCTTGGCCGCCCGAATTTCCTGGACCCTAACGACAAAGCGTTTCGCAAGGAATGCCATCCTTATCCCCGTCCAAGCGTAACCTATTGCAATGCTTCAGGTAAAACCGTGCCTCTTCGCAATTGATCATGTCTTTACAGGTGCGTTTATCGGGTTGGCAACCTGCGCTTCTATCCGCTTCTGATCGCACCTCAATTTTTTGGCTTTTCCGGGTTTTTCGCCAGTCCCAAGGGGCAATCGGATCAGGAAGCGCCCACAGTCCGCGCTGTTGCGCTTTGGCTTGCGCTTCAAGGGTCAATAGCTCTAAATCGTGGTTGTACTGGCGGTAGACCCAAGCTGCCCCTTGTTCTACCAGGGCTGCATTTACATCTCGATTCCCGACGAAGACCCGGCCAAGAGTTCGCCGGTATTTATCTGCTCCTTCATCCCGAACCTGGACCGCTTTTCCGGTAAGGAGGTCTTCTAGGAAGCGTGTAGCGACCACGCCATAGGGTTGATTCTTTTCTGGGGCGTCAATCGCACTGAGGCGGATTCTAAGGGAGCGCTGGCCGGTTTCCAGGATGAAAGTATCGCCGTCAATGATGCGGCTGGCTTGGCCGTGCAGGAATACGCCGGGTTCTTTAGCCGTAAACAGTGATGCCAGCAGCGCCAGCGCCAGCATGAAGAGCGTGAACGCTAGCACTAGGGCGAACCCTTTTCGCCATCTGTCGGCTTGTGTCGCTGAGGTCATAGAAGCACATGATTCTAGGGAAAGAAAACCTAGAATAGAACTCCGGAGCCGAAGGTCGTGAGTTCAAGTCTCGCCGGGCGCGCCATTTTTTCAGATAGTTACCGTTCTTTTCCCTGCTGGGAGTCGGCCTTTGAACCGACACAAGCCGACAGGAACCGACAGAAACCAGCTTTTGCCGATGATGCCTATTGCCGGGCAATTGATTTCGGTGTCGAGTGCGTCGGCCTAGGCTGGATATGCGTAGAGATTTTTCAGAAACGTGATACCGGTCGGCGGCGTCCAGTGTGCTTAGGGTGTTGTAATCGACAGAGAATCTTAGCGAATCGCATGATCTATCATCGCATTAGGCGCTGGGCGCGGGCCATCCAACGGTAACGGTTCCAGCACTGCTACGGTCAACCGGTCATCAGTAAGATATTTGCGAGCGACTTCGCGCACTTGTTCCGGGGTAATGGCTTGGATGCGTTGCACATAGTCATCGAGCCTCTTCCAGCCTAGACCGACGGTTTCCAGAATACCCAGCCGCATCCCTTGATAGAACATTGAATCCTGCTGATAGACATCGGTGGCGACGACTTGGGCAACGACCCGCGATAATTCCTCAGGATTGATCAATTCCTCACGCAATTTAGTGATTTCGGCGCGCAGTGCCTGTTCCAACTCGCTGTTAGTGCGCTCTGGAGCAGGATTGCCTGCCAGCACGAACAACGCTTCCAGGCGCGTAGTTGGACTATAGCTCGTGCCGGCGGCGGCAGCGACTTGAGAACCACGAATTAGATGGCGGCTGATTCGCCCGCTGCTGCCGCCATCGAGAATGCCATCGAGTACGTCCAGCGCATAAGGTTCCCATGCTTCAGCAGCGGTTTTCAGGGTCGGCACTTTATAGCCGAGCACTACATAGGGTACTTCCGCCGGGGCCTTGACGGTCATCCGGCGTTCACCCAACTGTGGTATTTCCGCTGCTGGTCTGGGCGAGGTCAACTCGCTGGGTGACAAAGGGCCAAAGTGCTTCTCCACCAATTTGCGGACCTCGATGGGATCGATGTCGCCGACCACGACTAAAATGGCGTTGTTTGGTGCATACCATTGCTGATACCAACGTTTCAGATTATCGGGACTGATGGATTGGATATCCTGCATCCAGCCGATGATCGGATTGCGGTAGGGACTGGTGAGATAGGCAGTGGCGTAGAAACGTTCCTGGGTTAATGCCTCCGGTTGATCTTCGGTGCGCAATCGGCGTTCCTCGGCGACGACCTGGGTTTCCTTGGCGACATCTTCTGGTTTGAGTAGCAGGTGGCGCATCCGGTCAGCTTCCAACCGAAAGCTAAGTTCCAATCGCTCTTTTTCCAGAATCTGAAAATAGGCGGTGTAGTCATGACTAGTGAACGCATTTTCATCCCCACCATTCGCGGCGATCAAGCGGGAGAATTCACCGCCGGGTACGTTGGACGTCCCCTTGAACATCAGATGCTCCAGTAGATGAGAGATGCCGGTCAGGCCACTGGGTTCATAACTAGATCCCACTTTGTACCAAATCTGTGAAACAACGACCGGTGCACGATGATCTTCACGAATCAGCACTTTCAAACCGTTATCCAAGGTTGATTCGTGAATCGAAGCGGCGGCGAGAGAGGCCAGTGGGTTGACAGCGGCAAACCATAACGCAAGAGCGGCAAGGCGGTTTTTAGGCATGCAGGTCTCCGCAGAACTCGATATGTCCGAAGGGGAATGATCGGCTGTTTGGCAACCCATCGCAGCGAGGGTTCAGTAGGATGATACTGTGGGGCTGAATCGGTCTTTGGTAGAGGGTCATCAAACACTATCTTCATTTTTCAGCGTGAGGGAGTCTGGGTACACAGCCCGGCAAGATAGGTATCGATAATGCCTGGTGCATACTCGGTCAGTGGGAATAAGCTAGGCTCCAGTGTCCAATTGACGACCAACCCATCAAGCAAGGCCATGACGCCTATCGCTGCCTGGTGGGGACAGATCGTTGCCGGCAACTGATCCCGTTTCTGAGCACAGCGCATGGCTTCTTCCAACAACGCGATAAACCGACGCCCACATTCCAGATGGCTATCGCGGATGACAGCCATTTCGCCCACGTACTCGCACTTATGCCAGGCTATTTCCAGGACCCCTTGATACTGAGGATCACATGCCAGCCGCTGGAGAAATTCCACCACCAGATTGCGAATAAAACCTAACGGGTCGTTCTGGGTCCGTATTCCGACCTGGCCGCGGGCTTCCTCTGGGTCGAGCACTCGTCGAATCATGGCATCGTATAAGTCAGCCTTGTTTCGAAAATGCCAATAAATCGCGCCTCGGGTCACTCCTGCATCAGTCGCAATATGACTCAGAGAAGTACGGGAAACTCCTTGGCGCTGAAATACTTGTTCAGCAGCGTCTAGAATTCGGTGACGAGTTTCCTGCGCTTCCTCCTTCGTTTTTCTCACCATGTTCTTATCCTCGTGGTCTATTTACGGACCCGGACCCCTTGAGCAACACTCATCAAGCAGATCGGTTCGCTTTGCTATTTACATACAGACTTGAATGTATGTATCATACCGACCGATGGCATGTCTTTACAATCCTGATGCCGCGAACTTGGAAAAACCATAGCATGATTAAGAAAACCCTTCTGACGTTTGCTGGTCTTTTGCTGGTGGTTGGGGCGTTGGCCGGCATGAAAATTTGGCAATTTCAAACCATGTTCGCCGCCGAGGCCAACGCCGTGCCGCCGCCAGCAACGGTCACGACGGCCATCGTCAAGCAAGACCTCTGGCAACCCACTCTCGATGCCGTCGGTTCAGCTGTCGCCGTGCAGGGGGTTACAGTCAGCACTGAAGTCGCTGGAATGGTGAAGCGGATTGCTTTCGAGTCGGGAGCGACTGTCCGTGCTGGGCAGCTACTGATTGAATTAGACGATGGAGTCGAACAGGCTCAGTTACGCTCGGCGGTTGCCAGTGCCGACTTGGCCCAGCTTAGTCTGGAGCGGGTCCGCGACCTGCGGCCTCGCAACATGGTTTCGCAATCCGACGTCGATAGCGCCGAAGCTCAGGCCAAACAGGCTAACGCCCAAGTCGACAATATTCGCGCGGTGATTGCCAAGAAAAGCATTCGCGCGCCCTTCGCCGGACGCTTGGGTATCCGCCAAATCAATCTTGGTCAATTTCTCGACAGCGGCGCGGCGATCGTGACCTTGCAAACCCTGGACCCGATTTACGTCGATTTTGCCCTGCCACAACAGAATTTTGCGCAACTACGTAGCGGGATGGCGATACGCATTACCAGTGATGCGGCGCCAGGCCAGACCTTCGAAGGCGTATTGAGCGTGATTAGCCCCGAAGTGGATGCGCTGACCCGCGCCGTCCGGTTGCGTGCTACCCTTGCTAACCCTGATGGGCGGTTGCAGCCGGGCATGTACGCCAGTGTTGCTGCAGTGTTGCCGGCGCAAGAACAGGTGTTGACGATTCCGGCGACGGCGGTCCTCTACGCGCCCTATGGCGATTCGGTCTTCGTCGTCGAAGAGAAGCCAGATGAAAAGACCGGCGCCGTAGGCGCCGTGCTGGTTCAGAAATTTGTTCAACTAGGGCCATCCCGTGGCGATTTCGTCGTCGTGAGTTCGGGGCTGGCCGCTGGCGAAACCGTAGTCAGCACCGGGGTATTCAATCTACGTAACGGTATGCGTGTCGTGGTGAACAACCAGTTGGCGCCGGACTTCCAACTAACGCCCAAGCCGGCCAATTCCTGAGACGCGCGCCATGAAATCTTTCACCGACCTATTCATTTCCCGGCCCGTGTTGGCGATGGTCGTCAACCTGATCATCATCATCGCGGGTATCCAGGCGATTTTCACGCTCAATGTTCGCCAGTACCCGCGCAGCGATAACGCCAGCGTCACTGTGACCACTGCCTACGTCGGTGCCAGTGCGGAACTGGTGCGCGGTTTCATCACAACGCCACTGGAACGGGCCATCGCTGCCGCCGACGGCATTGAATACCTGGAGTCGCAGAGTGCTCAAGGGGTATCGACTCTTCGTGCTCGTCTCAAGCTGAATTACGACGCTACCAAGGCGCTGGCCGAGATTGGCTCGAAGGTCGATCAGGTGCGTGGCGATCTGCCGCCCGAAGCGGAAGTGCCTGTACTCAACATCGAATCCGCCGATAGCGAGTTTGCCTCGGCTTATCTGAGCTTCTCCTCGGACATCCTGCGCCAAAATCAGATTACCGACTACTTGGTGCGAGTGGTGCAACCTCGCCTGACCGCCCTGGAAGGCGTGCAACGGGCCGAAATTCTGGGGGCACGCACCTTCGCCATGCGCATCTGGCTCAAACCGGAACGTATGGCCGCGCTCAACATCAGTCCGGTCCAGGTGCGTCAAGCATTGGCCGCCAACAATTATCTGGCAGCCATCGGTCAGACTAAAGGGTCGTTGGTGCAGGTCAATCTCACGGCCGACACCGATCTGCGCTCGGTGGCGGAATTCGAAAACCTGGTGATCCGCGCACAAGGCGGTGCATTGGTGCGGCTGAAAGACATCGCCGATGTCGTCCTCGGCGCTGAGGATTACGATGCCGAGGTGCGCTTTTCCGGGCAGACCGCGGTATTCATGGGAATTTTTCCACTACCCAACGCCAACGCCATCGACGTGATCCAGCGGGTGCGCGCCGAGATGGCGCTGATCGAGAGGGATTTGCCGACCGGCTTGGCGGCCCGCGTCGCCTACGATGCCACTGACTATATCAACAACGCCATTCATGAGGTGATCAAAACCCTGACCGAAACCCTGCTGATCGTGGTGGTGATCATCTTCCTGTTCCTGGGTTCGCTGCGCTCAGTGTTGGTGCCGGTGATCGCGATCCCGATCTCGCTGATCGGCGGGATTTTCCTGATGCAGATCTTTGGATTCACCATCAACTTATTGACTTTGTTGGCGATCGTACTCTCGGTGGGTCTCGTGGTGGACGATGCCATTGTGGTGGTTGAGAACGTGGAACGCCACCTGCGTGAGGGCCAGCGCCCATTCGACGCGGCCATTCTCGGCGCGCGGGAACTCGTCGGGCCGATCATCGCCATGACCTTGACCCTGATTGCGGTTTACGCACCCATCGGCCTACAGGGTGGATTGACCGGCTCACTGTTCCGCGAATTTGCCTTCACCTTGGCCGGCGCGGTGACTATTTCCGGTATCGTCGCGTTGACCTTGTCGCCGATGATGGCCTCGAAACTGCTCAGCGCCGAGGACGAACGGCACTGGCTGCCCGCACATATCAACGCTGCCTTCGAACGGCTACGGGCTTTTTACAGCCGGCTACTCGATGGCGCGTTAGCGGCTCGCCCAGCAGTCTATCTGGTTTGGGCGGCTTTGTTCGCCTTGGTGCCACCGATGTGGTTGTTCTCGGCCCAGGAGCTAGCGCCAGGCGAAGATCAAGGCGTGATCTTCGGAATCGTCGACGCCTCGGCCAATGCCACGCTCGATCAGACCAGTCAGTTCGCCAATGCCGCTAGTGAAGTGTTTCTGGGCGTGCCGGAAACCGATTTTACTTTTCAGATCACGTTTCCTACCTCCGGCTTCGGTGGCATGGTGACTAAACCCTGGAGTGAGCGCGAGCGTACCGTATTTCAGATCCTGCCTGAGGTGCAGCAAAAGCTGGGGCAAATCCCCGGCATCCAGCTGTTCCCGGTCACACCCCCGGCGCTGCCCGGCGGTGGACAGTTTCCGGTCGAATTTCTGATTGCCTCGACCGCCGATACCCAGGAGATTCTCAGCATTGCGCAGCAAGTGCAGCTCAAGGCCATGCAGAGCGGCATGTTCGCCTTTCCGCCGATCATCGATGTCAAGATCGACCAGCCACAGGCGGAGATTATCATCGACCGGGATAAGGTCGCCGACTTGGGTTTGAATCTGCAACAGGTCGGCGCGGATCTGGCAGCGGCAGTGGGTGGCAATTTTGTCAACCGCTTCAACATTGCTGGGCGCAGCTACAAGGTGATTCCGCAGATAGAGCGGGTAGATCGACTGACTCCTGGGCAACTGGAGAAGCTCTACGTCACTGGCCCCGACGGCCAACTGGTCCCTTTGAGCACCGTGGCCACGGTGCGTAACCGCACTGTGCCGCGCTCGCTCAACCGCTTCCAGCAATTGAACGCGGTCAAGCTCAGTGGAGTGGCGGTGCAGCCGCTCGATCAGGCGCTGCGTTTTCTAGAGGATGAAGCGGCCAAATTGATGCCGCAAGGGTATGTGATCGACTACACCGGTGAATCGCGGCAGCTACGGTTGGAGGGCGGTAGCCAGTTCTTTGCTACCATGGGGTTGGCCATCATACTGATTTTTCTGGTTCTAGCTGCGCAGTTCAACAGCTTTCGCGATCCGTTGATCATCCTGCTCGGTTCGGTGCCACTGGCCATGTTCGGGGCCCTACTCTTCACTTTCTTGAAGATGCCCAATCCAAATATTCCTTTTCCTTTCACCGAAGGCTGGACCACTACCCTCAATATCTACTCCAAGGTCGGATTGGTGACGCTCATGGGATTGATCGCCAAGAATGGCATTCTCATCGTCGAATTCGCCAATCACCGTCAGATCGATGGTGGGCTAAGCAAACTGGCCGCTGTGCGTGAAGCGGCGTTGATCCGATTGCGGCCTATCCTGATGACCAGCGCCGCGACCATCGCCGGTCATCTACCGTTGACCCTGGTCAGTGGCGCCGGCGCGGCAGCCCGCAATTCCATCGGCCTGGTGCTGGTCGGCGGCATGGCCGTAGGTACGCTGTTCACTTTGTTCGTGGTGCCGGCGCTGTACATGCTGTTGGCCAAGGATCATGCACACGATCGGGATGCAGCCATCGCGGCGGTGGAAGCGGGTGAAGTGGCGTCCGTTCAGCGGTAAGAATCTGGGCTGCTTGCTCGCGCCATGCGTGTTTTCATCCTGGCCTGACGCGGAATCCAGTAAAACGGTTGAAAAAAATGGATATCGGCTTACGCTGGTATGACGAAAAGCGAAAGTTCTGGTATTGAGGCCCACTCTCGCCAGCTGAACATCCGTACGCTAGCTTGAGTGAATGGCTGGGTAAATACCCTGGACAAAGCGCTGTGCACCCATCCAGCCGGGCGTGATTCCGCTCGAGAACCTCATCCATGTTCCAACGGCCTTCCATTCAACCCTCACCCGTACCGACAGAGCATGGGATAGGACGTCCCCAATGCGCTGATCTGCCTGCCCTGCCGCGCGCCCTGGCGGATCGTTATCAAGTGTCGAGAGATTTAGTTGCCCAGCGTACAGAGGCCAATTTACTGCTGGTAGAATCCCGGTCCCAATCAGGGCTGCAAGCAGTCGCCAAACTTTATCATCCCGGTATCCAGCCCAAGAGTGAAGTATTGCAGTGGCTCAACACCGAAGCGCCACGCTATGTCGTGCGTCTCCTAGAATATGGACAATCGGACGGAATCGGCTATGAACTATTGGAATACGCCGAACAAGGTTCCCTGCGTGAGTGGATGGCGGAAGGGGCATTGGCTGAGATCGATGTCTGGGAAATTTTGACCGAACTCGGCGCCGCGCTGAAAGAATTGCACGAACGCAACATTCCACATCGGAACTTGAAGCCGGAAAATATCTTGGTGCGTCATCGGCAACCGCTACAATTGGCGCTGACCGATTTTGGGGTCACGTTGCTAACGGACACGGCGCCAGGATTCACTACCCACCGCTGTGCGATGCGCTATGGCGCACCAGAAACGGTGACGGGGACCACGGGTGCAGCGGCGGATTACTGGTCGCTGGGCATGATTCTCCTGGAAGCGCTGACCGGTCGGCATCCGTTCGCTGACCTGTCGATGATGGTCATTCGTTATCAGTTGCAGGTGCGTCCTGTACCGGTCCAGGACGTGGCGGAACCGTGGCGCACCCTGTGCCGGGGATTGTTGTTGCGCGATCCACAGCAACGCTGGAGCGCCGCGGAAGTTCACCGTTGGTGGACGGGCGACGATCGATTGAAGGCGCCAGTGGACGCCGCGCAGCCGGAAGCGATTACTTTTCGACCCCATCGATTTTATCGTCTGACTGCTGGGGTCGAGTGTCGGACGGCCCGTGAACTGGCCGCGCAAATCGCTCATCACTGGGAGGAGGCTCGCGAAGATCTGGCGCGGGGTGCCATCGGTGAATGGCTGCGCTGTGATTTGAGTGAGCAGGAAGTATCACGGGCGGCATTGGAAGTGCTGGAAATCCATGACATGGACGACGACGAGCGTTTGGTTCGGTTGCTAGCTCACCTAGCCCCAGATTTGCCGCCGGTATGGAAGCAATGGAGCTTGGCGGCGAACGATCTGGCGCAAGTGGCGCAGGCAGCGCGGGATGGCGATGCCGCCAGCCAGACGCTATTACTGGAACTCGATCGGGTCCCACCCGATATCCTAGGTATTTATGCTGCGGCGGGCAATGCTGAGTGCCAATGGTTGCGATCTGCCTGGCGGGCGATGGCGACTGAATATGAAAGAATCTGGCAAATGGCGCTGACTTATGGCATGCCGGCCAAAGGGCGACCCGAGGCGGCACTGGTTCTCGCCGAATTGCTCTTGGCGACGGTGTCGCCTGCCTTCCAGGAACAGCTTCAAAAAGAAATAACCATCCTGGCGAGCGCTTTAGGTCAGCGACCGGCATGGCTTGACAGCCTGCTGAGTGCCTCAGTGCAAGGTGGTGTCGCGCTGGCGCTCAAGGTAGTGCTGCGTTGGCTGCCGCTGATGGAGGAAATCCAACGCTACACCACCCCTCGTCTGGAAGCGCTACTGAAGGAATTTGCCATCCTGCATCGCAGCCCGGATTTCAGGAGCGCCCTGGATCAGTTCGATCAGAATCTCCGTGATGGGATTTATGACCACTCACAGGCCGTGGAACAGGCTTTGGATGCTTTGCGGCAAGATGCGCAATCCTTAGCTGAAGTGTTGCGGCGCTACTATGCGCTGTCGGAACAGATCGCGGTGAATAGCGCCGCCTGTCCGCTATTGCGGCAATGGCAGCCTCGAATCGCCGCGCCGCGCTATGAGGACGCTCGGGCCCTGGAGCAGGATTTGACGCGCGCCTTTCGCTGGCGGATCCGTGTAGACGGCTGGGAACGTCCAGCGGCCTCGCCTTTGAAGTGGGAACACGACCATCGTCGGTTACCGGGTGCGCCATCCGGCAAGACAGCCGTGACGTTCAGTCCAAATGGACGTTGGTTGGCCAGCGGTGGTGTAGATCGGGCAGTGCGACTCTGGTCAGTGGAGAGTGGGTCGTGCGTGAAAACCTTGACTGGGCATAGTGGGGCGATCAACGCTGTCGCCTTCAGTCCTGATGAGCGGCTGATAGCCAGTGGCGGTGATCGCACCATCCGACTGTGGCGGGTGAATGGCGGCCCCTGTCTGGCGGCGTGGCGTGGGCATGCCGGAACAGTGAACGCCATCGCCTTCAGTCCCGATGGACAATGGTTGGTCAGCGGCGCCGGGGATCGCACGGTGCGGCTGTGGCGAGTGGATAGTGGACAATGTGTGGCAGTCTTGGCTGGGCATATCGGAGGCGTCAGCGCCGTCGCCTATGGGCCGGATGGGCGACTGTTGGCCAGCAGTGGCGCAGATCGCACGGTGCGATTGTGGCGAGCGGACCTCAAACAGTGCCTCGCGGTTCTACCAGGACGCACCGGACGGGTGACCTCGGTGGCGCTGAGTGCGGATGGGCGTTGGTTGGCCAGCGGCAGTGGCAGCTTTTCCGAGCGGCGCCGGGATGACGATACCGTGCGGCTGTGGCGGGTAGAGAACCGACAATGTGTGGCGGCGTTTCCGGGGCATACCGGGAGCGTGAACGCCGTCGCCTTCAGTCCGGATGGGCGGTTGCTGGCCAGCGGTAGCGGCGACGGTACCGTGCGAGTGTGGCGCGTGGAAAACCGGCAATGTACGGCGATTTTGCCAGAGTGCGCTGGCCGGGTCACGGGGTTGGCGTTCAGTCCGGACGGGCGCTGGCTGGCTAGTAGCTGCGAGAACGGGCTGGTCTTATGGAATCGTAGCCAGACGATCACGCTAGAGCTATCCCTTGCAGAACTGGCCGCTTGGGAGAAGGCGCGAGCCGGTCAGTACCATGAAATCCATTGGTTGCCGTGATGAGCCGAGAAACACCGATGCCAGTATCGACGCTGATGACTCGCCTGCGTAAGGCTACTCGTGAGGCTCATGACCAGATCCAGGATCTGCCCTGGTTCCAGGCTCTTGAGCGAGGCGAACTTCCCATTGAAAGCTACGTGGGGCAATTGCGCGCCATGGCGGTGCTGCATGGCGTTTTGGAATATGAGATACCGGGCGCGCGCGATGTTCGACTGAACGCTGTGTGGCGGGAGGACATGCGCCGATTCTCACGAATTCAGCGAGACCTGGCGTTCTTTGCATCCAGAGCCATCTTCGATATCTCCGCCGCCCATGAAGCAGCCAATGTGCTTGCCGACCATATTCTGCAACGTTCGGCGGATTTACCAATCTCTTTGCTCGGTTATCTATATGTGTTGGAAGGCTCCATCCAGGGTGCGACGGTGTTGGCGCCGCTGATCGGCAAATCCCTGAATCTGAACAAGGGTCATGGACTATCCTACCTGAGCTGGGAAAGCACCATCGCCAAAGAACGCTGGCGTCGCTTCGGCGAGCGGATGAATGCCGTGTCCATCACTGTCGAGGAAGAGGACATCATTATCGCCGCCGCACTGGAGGCGTTCGTGGAAATCCACCGACTATTTCAGGCGCTCTATCCCTTCGATCCCGCTCAGTTGACCCGAAAAGCGGCTTCCCTGAATCCCGAAGCGGGTGCTCATCCAATGCCGGACGACCCAGGAGAAGTCGAAGCGGCCCTTCGGGCCGGCCAGCGTTGTTGGCTGGAATATCCTTATCTTGCCTGGCGCTTCGGCGAACGCGGCCGACGCTACACCCATAGCGATGGAGCCTGGTTGATCACCTTGGCCACTCGCGATCAGACGGTCGTCAACGCTCAGGTCGAATGGTTGGGCGTCGTATTGGCGTCCAAGGGTATCCCGCGTATCTTGCTGCAACGCCATCTAGAGTTGCTGTATGAGGAATTGGTCGCGCAGATGCCAGAGCAGCCAACAGCGGATTACGGCAAGTTGTTGGCTGCTGCCGATCATCTCGCTGAGCAGCGTCGTGGAGTCATCTGTGACACCGATTTCGATGCCATCTGCCGTCAGTTTGAGCAGGCGGTCGGGCCGGATTGGCGGACGCGACTGCCGGGAACTGGGGGCCTGCTGGTCAGCGCCGTGACGGATCAATTCCGAGGGATCGAGCAGGCGGTGCTGAGCCTTGAAAGCTGGCTGACCGATCCACAGCGCTTTCCAGCGCATTGGATCGTCGCGGTCCGCGAGGCGTTGCAGGACACTCAGGCGCAGATACGCGGCTAGTCGGCGACCCGTAGCACGATCTTGCCGCGAGCGTGGCCCCCCTGGCTGATGACATGCGCCTGACGCGCTTCGCGGAGCGGCAACACGGTGTGGATGATGGGTTTCATGCGGCTTTCGTCGATCAACTGGGTGATGGTGGTCAATTGCTCGCCACTGGGCTGGATGAAGACGAAGGCGCTGCGAACCCCTCGCTCGACAGCCATGGCTTCCGGTGGTGGGTCAACCACCGAAACCAGGATGCCGCCTGGCTTCAACACCGACCAGGAGCGGGCTTGAGTATCCCCGCCGCAAGTGTCGAGCACCACGTCGACATCTTTGGCGGCCTCTTCAAAGCGGGTTTGTGTGTAGTCGATGAACTGATCGGCCCCTAGATGCGTCACCAGCCCCGTGTTGACTGCTGAAGCCGTGGCGATGACCCGCGCACCCAGCGCCTTGGCCAGTTGCACGGCCAAACTGCCGACGCCGCCGGCGGCAGCGTGGATCAACACGGTCTGACCGGCTTTCAATTGTGCGGTAGTCACCAGTGACTGCCAGGCGGTCAGCGCCGTCAGTGGCACAGCGGCAGCGTGTACATGATCCAGGGTAGTCGGCTTGCGGGCCGCTTCGCTGGCCTTGACGGTGATGTACTCAGCATAAGCGCCGTCGCGCTCGATGTCCGGGCGGGCGTATACCGCATCGCCCATGGTGAATGCATGCGCCTCGGGACCGACTTCGACCACCTCGCCGGAAACGTCCCAGCCCAAGGTGAGCGGCAAAGTGTGATGGAGGACATTCTGCAACCGACCTTCACGGATTTTCCAGTCCACTGGATTGACCGCCGCCGCTCGTACCCGGACCAACAAGTCATCGGGCTTAAGAGAAGGTAAGGGTACATTTTCTTCATGGTGGAGTATTTCAGGGCCGCCATAAGCGTGAATACGCACGGCTTGCATGGTCGCTGGCGTCATTGGGCGAATTCTCTGTACTACGAGGGTTGATTGACGTGAATATGCTGGTTGACCCAGGTCTGGGCCAGAGATGCGGCCTCACGAACCTGGCTGGGCGCCGTGCCACCCAGCACAGCGCGGGCTGCGACCGAACCTTCTAGGGCCAAGATCTCGAACACATCGTCTTCGATCAGCGGCGAGAATTGCCGCAATTCCTCCAAAGCCATCTCCGCCAAGTCCCGCCCGGTTTCCACCCCAAGCCGCACCGCCTTGCCGACAATCTCATGCGCATCACGGAATGGGACGCCCCTGCGCACTAGATAATCCGCCAGATCGGTGGCTGTCGCAAAGCCGCGTTGGGCCGATTGCCGCATGTTGTCACGCTTGGGGCGCAGCGCCGGAATCATGTCGGCAAACGCCCGTAGGCAACCGAGCACGGTATCCACGGTATCGAACAGTGGCTCCTTGTCCTCCTGATTATCCTTGTTATACGCCAACGGCTGGCTCTTCATCAGGGTCAACAGCGCCATCAGATGCCCATTCACTCGCCCAACCTTGCCGCGCACCAGTTCCGGTACATCGGGATTCTTCTTCTGGGGCATGATCGAGGAACCGGTGCAGAATCGGTCGGGCAGATCGACAAAATCGAATTGGGCCGAGGACCACAGGATCAGCTCCTCAGCCATGCGCGACAGATGGGTCATCAAGATAGCGGCGGCGGCAGTGAATTCGATGGCGAAATCTCGGTCGCTGACCGCATCCAGCGAATTGGCGCAGGGCGCCGTGAAACCGAGTAGTTGCGCAGTGTAATGGCGATCCAATGGATAGCTGGTTCCCGCCAGCGCCGCCGCACCCAGTGGCATGACATTGACTCGCTGGCGGCAGTCGGTCAATCGCTCATGATCGCGTTTCACCATTTCGAACCAAGCCAGCAGGTGATGACCGAAAGTCACCGGTTGAGCGACTTGCAAGTGCGTGAATCCGGGCATGATGGTGGCGGCTTCGCGTAGGGCCTGCTCCGCCAGTCCGCCCAATAACCGTCTCATCTCAGTCAGAATGGTGTCGATGGCATCGCGCAGGTATAGACGAACATCGGTTGCGACCTGATCGTTGCGGGAACGTCCGGTATGTAGACGCTTACCGGCGTCGCCGATCCGCTCGATCAGCCGCGCCTCGATATTCATGTGGACATCTTCCAGAGCGATGGACCATGTGAACTCGCCATGCTCGATCTCGCGGCGAATCGCTGCCAGCCCATCCACGATCGCTACGCAATCCGTATCGGATAGCACGCCGCTCCGCGTCAGCATTCGAGCATGGGCGATGGAGCCGTCGATATCCTGCCGATACATGCGGCGATCGAAGTCCACCGAAGCGGTGAATGTCGCGACGAAGGCATCCGTACTCTCGGTAAATCGCCCGCCCCAACTCTGGTTAGTCTTTGGATTGCTCATAAGATATGCTGTTAGATTCAATTAGAAGATACCTATAGCTTATCAAACCATGTCCTCCGACACCCTGCGTATTGCCACCCGCAAAAGCCCTCTAGCCCTTTGGCAGGCTGAACACGTCGCGGAACGTTTGCGCCGAGCCCATCCTGGCTTGCATGTAGAATTGATCGGCATGATCACTCGGGGGGATAAGATTCTCGATAGTCCACTAGCTAAGGTCGGTGGTAAGGGGTTGTTCGTCAAGGAATTGGAGCAGGGGTTACTGGAAGGTCGCGCCGATCTTGCCGTTCATTCCATGAAGGACGTACCAGTAGACTTCCCGGCTGGATTGGGCTTGCCTGTCATCCTGACGCGTGAGGACCCTCGCGACGCCTTTGTCTCCTGCCATTATCCTCATCTTGACGCCCTGCCGGTCAAGGCCCGGATCGGCACCTCCAGTCTGCGTCGCCAGTGCCAATTGGCCGCCCGTTGTCCTGAATGGGAGATTCATAGTCTGCGCGGTAATGTCGGTAGTCGATTGGCTAAATTGGATGCGGGGGAGTTTGACGCCATCCTGCTGGCGGCGGCGGGTCTGAAACGGTTAGGTTTGGTGGAACGCATCACACTGGCCCTGGAACCGGAAATCAGCCTGCCGGCCATCGGTCAAGGCGCGATTGGCGTGGAATGCCGGTTGGATGATGCTCGAACCCGACAGTGGATTAGCGTACTTGATGATCCAGCGACGCATATTCAGGTCACGGCGGAACGCGCTTTCAATGCCAGGTTACAAGGTGGATGTCAAGTGCCTATCGCTGGCCACGCGGTGTTGGAGAATGAATGGATTTGGCTGCGTGGTCTGGTGGGTGAGCCCGATGGTCGTCGGATTGTGGCTGGCGAAGTTCGCGGCCCAGCTGGCGAAGCGGAAGCGCTCGGCGTGGTGCTGGCCGAGGAGTTGCTCAGCCGCGGCGCTGGCGCGATTCTGCAGCGATTATTGGCGGCGCATTGAACCATGAGCCAGCGGCCTTCGTCCCCAATCACTCTCCTGAGAAGTGAAGAGAGCCGGTTTTTAAACGGTTTAGGTGTGCTCGTCACTCGACCTGAGCAGCAAGCCGATCCGCTGTGCCGGTTGATCGAGCGGCGCGGCGGCGTTGCCATTCGTTGCCCGGCGCTGGTCATTACTGAGCCGCGTGACTGGGCGCCGGCGCTGGCCATTTTTGAGCGGTTAGCCGATTACGATCTGGCGATTTTCACCAGCACGAACGCCGTGGATCGTGCCTGGCCGCTGATTCGGGCTTGCGGCGGTCTCCCGCCGCGGTTGGACATCGCGGTGATCGGCCAAGCGACCGCCCGGTCGCTGGCAAGCCAGGGCGTCGCTGACTGCCTGCGACCGGCACAAGGTTTCACCAGCGAAGCGTTGCTGGAATTGCCCCGTTTACAGCAGGTTGCCGGTCAAAACATCGTGATCATTCGCGGCGAAGGTGGCCGGGAATGGCTAGTGGATACTCTGGTGGGTCGTGGCGCGCGTGTGGACCGCGCTGAAGTTTACCGGCGTGAACCGCCCACTGTGGACACCGAAACACTTGTGGAGCGTTGGGCGCGCGGTGAAATCGGCGCGGTTGTCATCACCAGTACCGAGAGCCTGCGGAATCTTTTTGATATGCTAAAGATCGTCGGGCAGAACTATTTGCGTGACACGCCTCTGGTCGTGGTCAGTGCCCGCATCCGGCAAACCGCCGTGGAATACGGTTGCCGCTATTCCCTGCTCGCCCGGGAGGCCAGCGACGAAGCCATCCTTGCCGCCCTATTCGACCTGATGACGAGCCCACCCCCACCCCTTCGGTAACGCGACATGACAGATCAAAAATCCGACATTGGCAGTGCCCCGATTACCACAACGCTCGATAAACCCGCAAACCCTTCGACTTCGGCCGCATCGGCTGCGCCTCAAGCAGCGACGCCTACCGCATCGGCTACGCCTGCGATCATTCCGACACCCGCTCCCAAAGGTGGTCGAGGATTGGCGGCATTCGCATTGCTGGTAGCCTTAGGCGCGGCGGGCGGCAGCGGGTATCTCTGGTACCTGTGGCAGCAGGAACAGGCCACACAGACTAGCCGGCTGAATCAGGCGATCAAGCAGGCTATTGCCCAGCAGGATCCTGAATTCCAAGCGCTCAAAACCACCATCGCCGAATTGCAGGCGCTCAAGAATCCCGTTGACCAAAACCAGCATGCTATCGGTCAATTGCGCACCGAAGATCAAAATCTCAAGGAACAACTATTGGGATTGACCGGTGACTTGCAGCCGCTGAAGAGCGCCATTGAGTTGCAAAAGGGTGAAACCGAGATCGTCAAGAATGAAATCAAGTTGTTGCGGGAAAGCCATGAAATTCACAAAACCTCAACTCAACAGGAAAAACAGACACTTGAAGCGCAAATCCAGGAACAGCAGACTCGTCTGACCCAACTGGATGAGCACTTGCAAAACTTGCAGCTCAGCCATAACGGCTTAACTGAACATCTGGAAACGGTCAAACTCATCGCTTCCAAGGGTGGTGACATCAACGCCTTCCCACTGGCGGAAGTGGACTACTTGCTGCGACTGGCCGATACCAAACTTAAGCTGGAGCGCAACATCGACGCCGCTCGCTTGGCGTTAGGCGCTGCACAACAGCAGTTGCAGACGGTTGACGAAAAACGACTGGCTCCAGTGCAGACGATGCTTGGCGAAGCCATTGCTACTTTGCGCGGCGTGCGCCTGCCCGATCTTGGCGCGCTCGCTCACAAGGTGGTTGAGATGGAAAAGCAAATGGATGGTTTGCCGCTAAAGCTCAACTCGGGTGTACCCGATATCAAGAACCGGGTCAAACCTGCCACCACCGTCGCCTTGAGTGACGATACCGAGCGCCCTTGGTGGGAGCGTACCGGCGAGGCGGTTTGGAATCAATTCAAGGATATCGTGGTGATTCGTCGCGAGCGTAGCGAAGCGCCGCCGCTGATCGCGCGTGAGGACGAGTTCTTCCTGCGTCAGAATCTACGACTGGAATTGGAAACCCTGCGGACCGCGCTCTTGCGCGGCAATGCTCAAGCCTTCCAAGATTCCTATGGACAAGTACGCGACTGGATGGAAAATTATTTTGACACTACTGATCCAAAGGTCACTGAATTCCTGACTGAGCTTCAAGCCCTCCAGGCTATACAGTTCAATCCCTACATTCCCGATTTATCTGGTCTCAGGCAGTCGTTCCAGGAATTCATCACCCAACGGCAGCCTATCCGCGCCATGCGACCGGCAACGTCCGCGGCTTTGGCGACTGCACAGCCGACTCCGTCGCCGGCGGAGCCGGTGCAATCGCCGCCTGAGCCAATCAAACCAGCGGCGATGAATGAGGAGGGGCAACCATGAGATTGCTGGTCGGTATCATCATCACGCTGTTCATTTCGGTCTGGATGGCGCTATCACTGCGGCAGGACCCAGGTTACGCCATGTTCAGTATGGGTCAATGGACGGTTGAGACCAGCCTGGCTTTCTTCGTCATCTTCCTGGTCTTTGCCTTTTTCGCATTCTACGCTTTGGTGCGCTTGGCGGTCCGGCTTTGGCAAACGCCAAGCCAGACGCTAGAAGCCAATCAACGACGACTACAGAAAAGAGCCCGGCGGTTGTTCGATCTTGGCATTCGGCAACTCTCCGCCGGTCAGTGGGTGGCGGCCGAGAAAACTTTGCTCAAGGGTGCGGAATCCAGCGAAACGCCTGCCCTACATTACTTGGGCGCGGCGCGGGCTGCCCACCATCTCCATGATGTCAAGTGGCGTCGTGACCTGAATCTGCGCCGGGCTGAAGACTTGCCGGAATCCGATAAGACAACCGTGCAACTCACCCGCGCAGAGTTCCTGCTGGAGGATGGGGATGCCGAGCAGGCTCGCGCTATCTTGGAATCGTTGCATACGCTTAATCCTCGCCATCCAGGCGTATTACAGTGGTTGGCTAAAACTTATCAATCCCTGGAAGCCTGGGAATCGCTGCAAAAACTGCTGCCGGAGGTGCAAAAACAAAAAGCATTGGGCGCCGAATTGCTTGTGGAATTGCAGGGCCAGACCTATCGGGCGCTTCTGGAAATTACCGCTGCTGGGGGTTCATTGGAGAAGCTGCGAGCGCTGTGGAAAGAGGCGCCGACCATACTACGTGAGGAAGATGAAGCGTTTCTGGTCGCTTATGCAACGGCTTTATGTGACTGTCAGGCTATCGAGGACGCCGAGGCGCTGCTGCGTGAGGCGATCGACCGGCGCTGGAACGCGAAGCTGGTCGTCGGTTACGGAATGCTCGGACGTGGCAACGCCACGGCGCAATTGGCCGCTGCTGAAGGCTGGTTGGAGCAACACGGTGACGATGCATATTTGCTGTTGACACTGGGCCGACTGGCTAAGCGTTGCCAGCAGAATGCCAAGGCGCGCAACTATCTGGAACGCAGCATTCAGATCATGCCAACCCCGGATGCCTATCAGGAACTGGGCGAATTGCTGGAGTCCCTGCATGAACTGACCTACGCTGGCCAGTGCTTTCACGCCGGTCTGCGGCTATTGGTGGGCAAGCCGCAAGAGCAGCACGGTGCGATGCTGCCCGCTACCGATAAGGTGCAGCTTGAGGGACCCGGTCAATCGGCCGCGCCGGCGGCGGCGACTTGATATCTTGATGACCATTGCCGGCGGGAGAGATTGCCCGCCGGTGTTTTTTTAGGCATCGACCGATGCCAGCTAATTTTTATATAAAAATAAAATAGATAAATTCGTCGCGCATCCGCTTTATCGCGCCGAAAACTCGAAGGAGTCGTAGAACAACTGTTCTGCGGGCAATCCCTGCGCCGCAAAAACTGGCTTGGCGGCTTCGATCATCGGCGGTGGGCCGCTCATATAAATATCGTGGCCACTGAGATCAGGATAATCGGCGGCAACCGCTTCGTGCACCCACCCAGTCCGTCCTTGCCAAGGATCTTCCGGCTGTGGCTCCGATAATACCGGGGTGTAACGGAAGTAGGGATATTCTTCAAGCCAGCGGCGCGGCAGCGCATCCAGATACAAATCCACCGGCGCCCGCACGCCCCAGTACAGGTGCAATGGACGATCCCACTTAATGTGAAAAGCATGTTCCAACATGCCTTTCAGCGGCGCGAAGCCGGTGCCGCCACCCACCAGGATGACCGGACGCGGCGAATCCTCGCGCAGGAAAAATGTCCCCAATGGTCCCTGAAAGCGCAATAACGCCTTATCCTTCATGCGCTCAAAGACGTAGCTGGTAAAGAAACCGCCTGGCACAAGGCGGATATGCAGTTCCAGCAAATCGTCGGCATGAGGCGGGTTGGCCAGTGAAAAACCCCGCCGCCGACCATCCGCTAACAGGATGTCCACGTACTGACCTGCCAAGAATTGTAGGCGCTCGGTGTTGGGTGGTCGTAGATACAACCGCATGACATCTGGAGCCAACCGCTCTCGCTGTTCCACGCGGCAGGGCAAGGTTTTCACCACGATATCGCCGCCGGTTTTCACCTCGCGCGCTTCGATCACTAAGTCGGAGACGGGCCGCGCCTGGCACAACAACACCTTGCCCTCCGCTTGCTCACGCTCACTGAGTCCCGACGGGCGACCTTCAAGATAAACGACTTGACCGGATAGCAGTGTACCCATGCAAGAACCGCAGGTCCCGTTACGGCAACCATAAGGTAAGACGCTGCCTTTTTCACGCAGAGCGGCGTCCAGCACTGATTCAGTGTCTGTCACCTGGAATTCGTGACCGCTTGGCTGAATGGCAATACGATAGGGCATCGTGATCCTCTCTAGTGGAGCCAGTTGATGACCATTGGAGGCTATATAAAACCAACCTGCTGGTTGTGCGAACTGACTTTCCAGCGGCGATTCCATGCGGCGATGAGCTGAGGTAGGTGTTCGATACCAAACGACCGGTGACATCGTTGGCCAGATTGTTGGAGAACCGCCGATACCTAAACCGGATCGTTTGGCAGAGCATCGCCTGGTGACTGACGCTGGTGGGGGTGGAGGACTGCACGCCGCTGTGGGCGAACGAACGGCGATGCATCTCATGAAAACGCTAACTTGACCGATTGGTGTTGTTTGAAGCGACCAGCTAGACCAGCTAGTGCTGGAACGGCTGGTTCGTCGATCCGAATTTTTCTCGCACCGTGCCTAATCGCCCAACTCGTCGATGATATCTTGCAAGATTTTCCGTGTTTGGGGAGATAAGTTGAGAAACTCAAACCCTGTGGTGTAGCACTCGGGGTTTTCATCCTGGCCGCTCCAGACGGCCCTCGCCTGAAACTCGAAGTTGCCCTGTCGGCCACTTTCTAGAGCAATGTCCATCTGCAATGACATGATTTCACCAACACGAAGCGCTTCGTTGCTCAGCAGTTTCAGGCCGCCCAGACTGATGTCAATGACATCGCCGAGAAGACGATCATCAGGCCTCGTGTGGACGCACAGGTAAAAGTCTGTGCTGTAGCGATCGTACTGACGCCGATCTTCTTCACTCCTATCATCTTCAATGGCCCATTCCTGCTCTTTTTCTTGGTCCGTCACCGATTAACCCTCTTGGTAAGTCAATAGTTCGGACGTGGAATACTCATCATCGTCGCAACAGCTGGTGAGTCCCCACAGTTTTCTTAATTTTATACCATTTTTCATAGGATTCTTTTTGAGTTCTTCAATAGCGGCAATTTTTCAATAGCTGAGAACAAGATCTCAATTTGGCTATAAGCATCCCAAGATTCGCTTGATCATGTTCGATTTGTTCCGCTCGGTGTAGTGCGGTGTTCGCCTGCATTAAGCAGTCGTTTTGTATTTTTTTTATCATAAAACCGTCACCATGCGCCCGCAGAATCCCTTTCCAGTGTTCCGCTGCAACCGATCGATCTGGCTGAGGTATCGGCAAATCGACCCGATGTGCTTCTTCACCTATACACTACATGCACTTTTACGAGGCCACCAGAAAGGCCGGTGTTGACCAGGGAATCCACCTTAGAACACTAGCGGGTCAATCCAATGGTGATGCCTGATCAAATGATGAATGTACGGCTCACCGCTTTTAAGATCGTTGCAGAGAATCCCATTGAGTATGCATTCAGCATTGTGCTTCCCTAATCAAATTAGTGTGATGCGGCTTAGGTTGTCGTTCTGGCGAAATCAGACATGGCGACTTGTCCTGTTGTTCTGTCTGATCGTTCCGGGAATATCGATCGCTGAAGAGCCTGGAGTGACTGCAACCGTCATTCGTGTCGGCGCGCTAATGCCACTCGGAGGAGACAACGAAGTTTACGGCTTCAATATGAAAAAGGGCATCGAAGCAGCACTGGCGGGGCAGACTGTGCAAGGGCGCATGTTGGAGTTCGAGGCTGTGAACGACTTCGGTGAACCGATTACCACCTTACAGGCTGGTAATATGTTGATTGAGAAAGGTATTTTTTCTATGCTGGGCAATGTGGGAACGCTGACCGCCCTAAAGCTGATGCCAGTGCTGACGTCCAATCATGTACCGGCGGTGGGTTTTTACGCGGCGGGCGAGGTTGGCCAAACTGAAGAGATGCTCAATTTTCGTCCCAGCCATGCCCAAGAGATCGCTGAATTGATTCGGGCGGCAACGGACGCTGGTGTGAAACCGACACGAATTTGCGCGTTCCTGCAAAACGACGCTTACGGTCTAGCCGGCATTGAGGGGTTGAAAATCGGTTTGTCCGAACGCCCGGAGACTCAGTCGATCATTGATAAACTGGACCACATCATCGACATGACGATGGGTGGTATCAATCCCGCGCTCGACAACTTGGGGCCGGTCGGTTTTTATCGCCGAGGCACTATGCATTTACGCGAAGGCTATCAATCGCTCAAAGCCTGGGAGCAAACCACTGGCGAGGCGTGTCGCTTGGTGGTCCTGGTGGCGGTTCCCCAAGTTGCCGCCGCTTTCATTGCCTATGCTCGCTATAAGAACGAACCTTGGATTTTTGCAGCGCTCTCGGTCACTGCAGCTGGAAACGAATTGCCCAGACTCCTGCAGGAAAATGGAACGCGCGAGCCGATCATCATCACTCAGGTGGTTCCGGCACCGGATGCAACATTACCTCTATTGACTGACGCGAGAGGTGCGCTCGGTCCTGCGCTCAATCCATTGAGCCTCGAGGGTTTTATCGTCGGGCGCATGTTTTTGTCCATCTTGCGCTCGATAGACGGGCCACTGACTCGCACCCATTTTCTCCAGACCGCCCGTCGGCGACCCTTTGAGGTCGGTGGATTGAAGATCGATTTCACCGACGGCAACCCTGGTTCCAGCTCGGTCCTGCTGATGGTGTCGGGCGCTGACCGATCCAGAATGCTCACCGCAGAGGACTGGCGATCGCTGCTACAGAATTGATCCATCGCGCCGGCCAGCATCGAAAAACCTGCTTGGCGAAACCTGGTCTGGTTTTTTGAAAAGTGATCACTCCATTTGAAAGGCTGAATGAAAATGGGCAATCGGAACATCAGGGCTCGTTTGACTTTCCTCATCGTTGTGCAATTGTTATTTCTTGTTCTCGTTGGTTTTGTCGCCTACTTGGGCATGAACCGAATCGGTGGCGCCGTCGGTCAAGTCAGCGCTATAGCGGTCACTCAATCGCAGCTAGGCACATTGACCGAAGCGGTGCGCAGCGACCTGCTCAGCTTAGTCAACCGAATGGTTCTGGGCAGCATCACCTGGGAGGATGCGGAGGCTGCGCTACCTCAGGCAACCGCTGAGATCGAGAGCAATTGGCAACGCTATCTTGAAGGGTTCGCTAAACGGCCCGAGGGTATTCAAGCCAGCATTGAAGCGGTGCGAGTAGTTACCAAAGAATTGACTGCCTTGATCGATCAGCGCGACCGTGTTCACCTCGGCCTGTTTGTAGCCAATGACCTCGATGAGCAGATCAATCCTTTTTTCAAGTCGATGTTGGTTTCGGCTACCCAGGTTTCGGCCCAATCTCGTCAAGCGCTGGCTGATACCCAACGTACCAACCAGCAGTTTCAATGGTTCATTATGATCTTGGCGATCACTGGGTTGGGTTGTTCGGCATTGATCAGCTGGATGATCTATCGTTCCATTGCCCAACCGGTTAACCGGATCGTCGACACCGCGCGCCAGATCAATGAAGGCGACTACACGGCTCGCACTGGCCTCCAGGGTAGCGGTGAATTGGGTCAGCTTGGATGGGCATTCGATCGGTTATTGAATGAGCGGGTAGCCGCGTTGGTCGTAGCCCAACGGGAGAGTGATCGGTTGAACGAATCGGTCATCGGCTTATTGCAAGCGGTCTCCCAACTCAGCCAGCGTGACCTAACGGTCAGGGCACCGGTCACCGAGGACGTAACCGGATCGGTGGCCGACGCCTTGAACCTACTCATCGAAGAAACCGCCCGCGTGCTGTGGGACGTCACCTGTATTTCCGAGCAGGTGGCGAGTGCGTCCGACACGGTGAAGGCCCAGTCCGATACGGTGATCATCGCTGCTGCGAATGAGCGCCAGGCGGTCGAGCAAACCGTTGCCGAATTATCGGTCACTGCTGAAACCATGCAGCGAATCGCTGGGCTGGCCCAGACCTGCAACAAAGCTGCCGAAACCACGATTCAAACTACCCAGGCAGCATTGCGCACGGTGACCGACACGGTCGATGGCATCAACGGTACTCGCGATACCATCCGCGAAACGGAAAAACGCATCAAGCGATTGGGCGAGCGCTCGCAAGAGATAACCGGTGTCGTCAACCTGATCAACACCATCGCTGAGCGAACCCACATCTTGGCGCTCAACGCCAGTATGCACGCGGTTTCAGCAGGTGAAGCAGGGCGTGGGTTCGCGGTGGTCGCCAATGAAGTGCAACGATTGGCTGAAAATGCGCGCGAGGCGACGTCACGCATCGCCACGTTGCTCAGCAGCATCCAGATCGAAACCGCCGATACGGTTCATGCGATCAACGCGGCTATCGATCAAGCGGTAGACGGCAGTCGTCTGGCGGAACGGGCAGGCGATCAGATGAAACGTACTCAGCAAACCACTGCCGATCTAGTGGCCGCCGTGCGGCAGATTGCTGACCAGTCACAGGATCAGGCTCGGATCAGCGGTAAGCTGTTAGGGCGTGCTCAGCAGATTCAGGAAAGCACCCAACAGACCAGCCAGTATTTACAGGAGCAGAATGTGCAAACCAATCGGTTGGTGGAATTCGCACGGGGTTTACTAAATTCAGTGCGCGTATTTCAACTGCCTGCGTAAGCGGGTTCAAGTAGGGATGGTGGGAAATGTGACATCGCGTTATTCAGTCAGGTTTTTCTCGGTTTCTCATCAGCATCTCGATGTCATCGATTTCCTTGGGCGCGGCGGCAGTGAGCACCTCAGGCTCTCCTTCCGTAACCAGCACGTCGTCCTCGATACGCACGCCAATGCGCTGCCAGCGTTCATCCAGGTCGGCTTCCAGATGAACGCCGAGCTGCGCCCAACAGTCATCGGCCATTTTACTGCCGGCAGGAATATACAGACCTGGTTCAATCGTGGTTACCATGCCGGGTGCAAAGATTTGCCAGTCTTCGCCGGTTTTGTAACTGCCGACATCATGTACATCCATACCTAGCCAGTGACCGGTGCGGTGCATATAGAATTGTTTGTATTTTTCCAGCTGGATCAATTCGTCCACATTGCCCTGTAACAGGCCCAACGCAGCTAATCCTTCAGTCAAGACCTGGACTGCGGCATCGTGTGGCTCGTTGAAATGACAACCGGGCCGAACCTTGTCGATGGCGGCTTTCTGCGCCGTTAGCACCAGTTCGTAAATTGCTCGCTGCTCACCGGAAAAGCGCCCGTTGATCGGAAAAGTGCGAGTGATGTCGGATGCATAGCCGTCTACTTCTGCACCGGCGTCGATCAATAGCATATCGCCATCATGTAGTTCAGCGTTGTTCTCCGTGTAATGTAGGATGCAACTGTTATCGCCGCCGGCGACGATAGCCGGATATGACCAGCCGGCGCCGTTGCTTAGGAAGGTATGAAAAATCTCGGCTTCGACTTCATACTCCTTCATCCCCGGATGGCAGATTCGCATCGCTCGGCGATGCGCTGCGCAAGCGATGCGGGCTGATTCACGCATGACTGCGATTTCCTCGCTATCCTTGCAACGTCGCATCGGGTGCAACAGATGCTCCAAGGCCATGATAGTGGCTGGCGCTTGCACGCCGATACGGGCTTTAGCTCGGGTTTGATTGATCCAGCCCATCACCTGTTGATCAAAATCCGGACGATAACCGATGGCATAGTACACGTTCTCGCAGCGCTCCAGGAGCGGCAGCAAAACCTTGTCTAAATGAGCGATAGGATGGGCATTGTCCGCGCCGTAGCGTTCCTTAGCGCCTTGAGGTCCAGCGCGACGACCATGCCAGATTTCCATATGCGGATCACGATCGCGGCAGAACAGCAGAAATTCCTGTTCCGCGCCGGGGATGAGAACGGCGATGGCTTCCGGCTCCGGGAAGCCCGTCAGATAATAAAAATCACTATCCTGGCGATAGGGATAATGGATATCGCGGTTGCGCGGCGCTTCGGGCGCAGCAGGTAATAGAGCGACCGAGTTCGGGCCCATCCGATCCATCAGCGTTCGGCGGCGGCGGGCAAAGACTGGGGTGGGAATCGTGCAAGCAAGCATTGGCGATCGTTCTAGGTTCATAGGCTCTATGGTTCCCTAAATCTTGACTCCAGGAAAGCAGTTCAAGGTGAAGACTGTGCAAAAATACATTTCAGGGCGGGTAGGAAGAGGCTGCCGATCGTTGAGTATCTTGGTGGATCAGCAGTGTTCCGACTCGTAGATACTCAATGACTTCAAAGTACGCGTTTTCATCAGCCTCACCTCCTTCATCGGTATCGAAGCCCACTTGGGCAATATCCGCAATATCTCGCAGGAATTCCTGACTTTCCGCACTCAACCGATTATCTGGTCCGATTTCACCGAGACCCAATCCATATAACAATCCCTGACACCAGCCGCTCAGCGCATTGACCCGTTGGCTCAACGGTGCATCGTCATCCGGTAGCAATGGGGTAATGGGTTCGTCGAGACTGTTGATTCGGATTATGCCTTCATCGAACCATTGCCAGAGTAGATCATTCACTGTTGAAGAAAATTCGCTATCATCGGCCAACATCTCACGAGCATGGAGCAGCCATTGGTTGCGATCCGGATTTATCCTTGCGCATAACAGGCCACACAGTAATCCATGCAACTCAGCTGGATCGATGGGGGCCAGCAACCGGCTCAGATGTTCGAATTGAAATGAGTCATTGGCGGACATGAGGAGCTCCAAAGCCAGCAGGTGGAACAACAGACGATGCATCCTATCATTGCCGGATCGGATTCCTGAAGCGTCCCGGAATTGACTCGATTGGAATAACCGCTTTATAGTGTTTTTTATGGACAGTGAAAACTTTGAAGAAAATATCGCTCCCTTCGCAGCCGAAGGCTTCGATGATCCTTCCGGAACGGTGGTGACCGATTTGGCTATTCTTGCTGAACGGATCGAGCGACTGGTGCAACGGTGCGAACAGGTGTTTCGGGAAAATCGGGAATTGCGTGAGCAAATGACGCTCTTGCAGATTGAGCGCGATACCTTGCATGGCAAGAATGAACAATCCCGTTCCCGTATCGAAGCGATGATCGTGCGTTTGAGAGATCTGGAGCAAGCCTCGTGAGCCAGGAAAGTCACAGTGTCGTCGTTCAATTGATCGGGTACGAATACCGGTTTGCCTGCCAGTCGTCCGAGCAGGATGAGTTGTTGGAAGCGGCCCACTACCTGAACGAGCGGATGGAAGAAATTCGCAGTCAAGGCAAGCACTTGAGTTTAGAAGCTATTGCAGTGATGACGGCGTTGAATCTCAGTCATGATCTGCTGCGACAGCAGCGTCAGGCGGCGGATGCGGAAGCGATCATCGGTCGTCAGGTGCGAGATTTATTGCAAAAAGTCGACATGGTGCTTTAACAAAGCGGTCTTGGCTGGAGTATAATCTGCGTACCTCAATAAGTTTTGAGTTTGGGCATTCTCTGCGGTGTTCGAGTAGTGGGCTGGGTAACCCCTTGATCCTAATTGATTATACCCGGGGATGTGGTTGTTGGTGCAGGTGTGCATGTCCGCCAAGTTGTGGAAAGCCTGATGCATCGCGCTGCTCCCCACTTGAACTTCTACGGTTCAAGGGCAAAAGCCCGAGACGGCACAGGCGGAGAATGCCCCCTTCATGCTGGCGACGTGTGAGCGGCGCCTTTTCTTTTGTCCTGTGATCGATGGTTGCCATTCTCCCCTGATTCCTTCCCCGCTAGAGGAGGGAAGCGAACTTCGCCGGTCATTACGCGCCCAGCGTCGCGCCTTATTCGCTGCCGAACGGCATGAGGCCGCGTTAACGGTTGCTTACCGGTTGGCGGAAACCCCCGACTTTTCCAAGGCAGCGGTTATCGCCGGCTACTGGGCCTGTCATGGCGAACTGGACCCAGCGCCGCTGCTAGAGCGGGCCTGGGTCGAGGGTAAGGCCATCCATCTGCCGGTGTTGGTCGGCGATGCTCTCCAGTTTGCACCATATTGGCCTGGTGTTGCGCTGCGTCGTAACCGTTTTAACATTCCTGAACCTGAAATCCCTCAAGAAGAATGGCGATTGCCGTGCGAAATGGATTGGGTGTTGACTCCATTGGTGGCTTTCGACACAACCGGGACGCGATTGGGCATGGGTGGAGGGTTTTACGACCGTAGTTTCGCGTTTCTCCTCGATCCGACTTGGTTAGGCCACCGACCCCGATTGTTGGGATTGGGTTACGAATTTCAGCGGGTCGCGGCGCTGAGCCGACAATCCTGGGATGTGCCCTTGGATGCAGCGGTGACGGATAAGAATTTATATAGGTTCACGAATCTGATCGGGATGGCGGAGCAATGACATGGGCTATTGGTTACTGAAATCAGAGCCAAAGACGTTTGGCATTGCCGATCTGGAAGCCATGCCGGATCAAACTACATCTTGGGAAGGGGTACGTAACTACCAAGCCCGTAACTTTCTGCGAGATGGATTGTGTTTGGGCGACCAGGCATTTTTCTATCATTCCGGCGCTACTCGCCCGGCCATTGTCGGCATCGTCGAAGTGACGCGGGAAGGTTACCCAGACGAGACCGCTTTCGATCCGGCCAACCCTTATTACGACCCAGGCAGTACATTGGATCAACCGCGTTGGTATCGGGTAGATGTCCGCTTGATCCGGCGGTTGCGTCGACCGGTTACGCTGGCCGAGCTAAAGTCGTATCGGGTGGAGTTGGGGGACTTCACCCTGCTGCGCCAGGGTAACCGGCTGTCGGTATTGCCAGTTACTGCAGCGCAGTGGGCATTCATCCTGGCGTTGGAAAATTGACCTCGGCGGCGGCAGTGCTGGTTTGCAACCATCCGCAACTATTCTCGGCGGATAATACCGCGCTGAGATCCTGATCGAGCTGCAACCGCAGTCGTTCGCTCCAGCCAATCTACCGCTTCGGCAATACCGGTCGGTGAGAGTGGCGGCTTGAGTGGTTGCGCCAGTAATTCTTGTAACGGCGCTGCCAATTCGCCAGCGGCCAGTTGCTGACGGTCGATCTTAACGCCGTTGCCGTGCTCCAATAGCCAGTGGCTCAACCATGGCTCCTCCGGCCAATCGTCGCGCGCCACATAGAGTACCCGGACGTTGTTACAGACCGCTTCGGTGAATGCGCCATAACCTGGCTTGGTGAACAACACATCGCAGGAGCGAATGAGATCCACCATCGGCAAATCCGTCAACCCTGCCCAGCTCGGCATGTCCGTTCGCACAGTCCTCCAGACCGGCGGCGTCAGCCAGCACACTCCGGGCAATTTTGGCCATGCTTCAAGAGGTGGACGCATATCGACCCCACCTAGCCCAATGAGTACCAGCAACTCGTCGCCACTCAAGCCAAGTTGGTGCTCGATCTCTGCTCGCCGATCCTGGCCTAGGGCAGCGATGGGGCCGATCGGTTGGGCGTTGCGTAATTCAGGCATCGGCATCGACGGCGCCGGTTGTAGAAAAGCGACTGCACTGTTGTAGGCAGCGAGCATCGGTGCGCGCAGATCTGCTAGATCCGGTTCATGACGGGCATATCCAGTCAGGATATCCGCCCAGTTCAGTGAACAAAGGGCCAGCGCCGGGATACCTAACCGAGCAGCGGCGGCTAAGCTCAGATAGGGGATGTCGGCCAGCAGCAGATCCGGCCTGGCATCCCGCAAGACCTGCTCCTGCCAAGTCAAGCGTGCTTCCCAGTCAGCATGGAAAGCGCGGTAGGCGGCTAGACTTTCCACCACCTTAGCTTCCAGTGCGTCGGCCATCACCATGCCGAAATCGGCCGAGCCAGGCACCACTGAAAATTGACCGGCGATACGACTACGCAATATGGCTTCTGGCAACATGCTTTGCACGGTCAACTGTCTATTGGTCGAGCGATGCCGTCGCCATGCATTCAATACCGGTGCTACCTGCGCTAAGTGACCAAAGCCGTGCCCGGATAGGGCGACATAGAGATGAAAATTCTGGATCATTGTTATTCACTCGATGATTTTTGCAGTGCAGCTTGTTTCATCCACCCAAAACTCCTAGACTCGAATACAACAATTCCGTTTCGTTTGGGCAAAAAAGCCGCTTTGGTGGTTTTTTTGACACAAAAAAACTATGGGAATAGAGGTTGCCTCTTCCACATTGACCCGAGCGTGAGGGCATCGCTATGGCGCAGACGCTCACTCTAAACACTCTGGCTGCCGATAATCGGTTTTTCTCCGGCACCGGCGGTGTGAGCCAGGAAAATCAGCATTGTGGTTTTCTTCCAGGGTTCCTGGATCAGGACACAGGTGTCGTTTACCTCTCGCGATGGGCGGATGGCCGTCTGGCGCCTTTCCATGCCCTCGACGGCTTGCCGGATCATCTTGTCCTTGCCCGTGGTTCCACAGGCCGGGTCATGGCTGTCAAGGCGAGCGTTATTGCCGGATTTGTGCGCGGCGGTTGTTTCTATACCCGGGAGCAGGCTGCTTGTTGCCTTGATCGGACCCATTGAGTTCCCAGTCTGTCTACCAAGCCCATTTTACCGATGGAGAACCCCAGTTGTGGGTGACGGGACCGCTATCGCCGGTAGGCTGTCTCTGCCATCAACGACGGTTCTCCACTTGAATTTGACCATCACCCGACTATCGTTGTTTACGATGTCAGGCATTTTCCTTTTTTCAAAGCCACTAGATAGCGGACCTTAACCTTATGTCGATTAAAATCCTGGAAAAGAGCACTCCAGCCTCCTGGCTGACGGAATTGCCCCCTTTGGGCATGGACGCCAAAAGCATTGCTTCTGATTTTCGGCGCTATTTCAGCCACACTCTGGGTCGCGACCGGCATACTCATTACGCCCACTACATGTACGAAGCATTGGTGTTGACCCTGCGTGACCGGTTGTGGGAGCGTTGGAAGAACACCCGCTATGCCTATGAAGAGGATGGTGGGGTGCGCCGGGCCTATTACCTGTCCATGGAGTTTCTGATGGGGCGGGCGTTGAGCAACGCCATGCTGAATCTGGGCGTAGATGAGCCGGTTCACAAGGCGCTGCACGAGTTGGGCTTGAGTATGGAAGAGCTGGCCGAGTGCGAGAATGACGCTGGCTTGGGCAATGGTGGTTTGGGACGGCTGGCTGCCTGTTTCATGGACAGTTGCGCCACCCTGCGGTTGCCGGTGGTCGGCTACGGCATCCGCTATGCTTATGGTATGTTCCGCCAGAGAATCGAGAACGGCTATCAGGTTGAAGAACCGGATCATTGGTTGGGCAGCGGTAACCTGTGGGATCTGGAACGACCGGAATATGCACAACGCATCAAGTTCGGTGGGCGCACCGAAGGCTATCTCCAAGCCGACGG
Source organism: Gammaproteobacteria bacterium (assembly GCA_024235035.1). GTDB lineage: Bacteria > Pseudomonadota > Gammaproteobacteria > Competibacterales > Competibacteraceae > UBA2383. Next base: position 166,153 of record JACKNE010000009.1, on the reverse strand, counting down.
CGAAATGGGTTGGCGTTGGTTGGATACCCATGACGTGCTGGCGATTCCTTATGATTTACCGATTCCCGGCTACCGCAATGGCGCAGTCAATACGCTGCGCCTGTGGTCTTCTGCAGCCACGGATGAGTTTGATCTGGAAGACTTCAACGCCGGCAGTTACACCGAGGCGGTAGGCGCCAAGAACATGGCGGAAAACATCACCATGGTGCTCTACCCCAACGATGCGACCGAGAGCGGCAAGGAGCTGCGACTGCGCCAGCAGTACTTCCTGGCCTCGGCCAGTCTGCAGGACGTGCTGCGGCAGTGGACGCGCATCCATGGCGAGGATTTCAGCGAATTCGCTGCAAAGAACTGCTTCCAGCTCAACGATACGCATCCAACGATCGCTGTGGCCGAGTTGATGCGGCTGTTGATGGATGAGCATAACCTGGGTTGGGACAAGGCCTGGGGAATCACCAGCCAGGTCATGGCCTACACGAACCATACGCTGTTGCCCGAGGCTTTGGAGCGGTGGTCGGTACGGTTGTTCCGGCAGTTGTTGCCCCGGTTGCTGGATATCATCTACGAAATCAACGCCCGATTCCTGGCTGAAGTCGCTCGTCGCTGGCCGGGCGACATGGATCGTCAGGCGCGCATGTCGTTGATTGAGGAAGGTTACGAGCAACAGGTGCGCATGGCTTATCTGGCCATCGTCGGTAGCATCTCGGTCAACGGCGTGGCCGCGCTGCATTCGGAATTGCTCCAGCAGGGATTGTTCCACGATTTCTACGAAATGTGGCCGGAAAAGTTCAATAACAAGACCAATGGCGTTACGCAGCGCCGTTGGATGGCTAGTTGCAATCCTGGTATGAGTGCGCTGATTAGCGAGGCGATTGGTCCGGGTTGGCTCACCGCTTTGGACGAATTGCGCAAGCTGGCGCCTTATGCCGAAGATGCCAAGTTCCGGGCGCGCTGGCGGGCGGTCAAGCAGGATAACAAGATCCGTTTGGCTAGTCTGGTCGAAGCCGATACGGGGGTTGTCTTCAATACCAAAGCCATGTTTGATGTGCAGGTCAAGCGCATGCATGAATACAAGCGCCAACTACTCAATGTCTTGCATGTCATTCACCTTTATGACCGCATCAAGCGCGGCGATACCGCCAACTGGACCCCACGTTGTGTGTTGATCGGCGGCAAGGCGGCGCCGGGCTACTACATGGCCAAGCAGATCATCAAGCTGGTCAACAACGTCGCCAAGGTCGTCAACAATGATGTCGAAGTCGGGGACAAACTGAAGATCGCGTTCTTGCCTAACTATCGAGTGACGGCAATGGAGATCATCTGCCCCGGCACCGACCTGTCCGAGCAGATTTCCACGGCTGGTAAGGAAGCTTCAGGGACCGGCAACATGAAGTTCATGATGAATGGTGCGGTCACCATCGGCACTCTGGACGGCGCCAATATCGAAATCCGCGAGGAAGTCGGCGACGATAACTTTTTCCTGTTTGGCCTAACGGCGCAACAAGTGGAGGAGCAGCGCCGGGATTACAACCCGGCGGCGATCATCCAGAGCGATTCCGACATTGCTCGGGTCATGCATCTGCTGGAAACCGGCCACTTCAATCAGTTTGAGCAGGGTATCTTCGATCCAATCCTGCATGCGCTCACCAGTCCGCATGACCCATGGTTGACCATTGCCGATTTTCGCGCCTTCATCGACGCCCAACGGGAGGCTGCGCTGGCCTATCAGGATCAAGAGAAGTGGGCGAAGATGAGCATTCTGAACACGGCGTTCAGCGGCAAATTCTCCACTGACCGCACCATGCTCGAATACAACGCGGAAATCTGGAAGCTGCAACCCTTACCGGAAATGCCCCTAATCTAATTACCTACTTTTTTTCGGTCATTCTTCATCCCCCGTCATTGGGGGATTTTTTTTCAGGGATTTTCAGGATCGGTTGTCTAAAATAGCGTCAATACATCGTTCGGCATGCTGGTTGGCGGTCGCGGCTACCCGCAGATGCTATCGCCAACGTGTTCCGGCATATTTTAAGGAGACTCCCTGCATGAATTTCTTGCGCCCACGACGCATGATCGCTGTATGGCTGACGGTGCTGATCAGTACTGGAGCCGCGGTTGCCGAAGAATTGAGCATTCCTGGCAGCGGTAATCCGGAGTATGTCTTGACCCAACTTGCCACCGCGTTTAATCAGCAGCAGAGCCAGCATACTGTCATGGTGCCGCCATCGACGGGAACTGCCGGCGCGTTACGCGCCATCGAGGAGGGTACCGCCAGCCTTGCACGGGTAGGCCGGCTGCTCAAGGACAGCGAGCGCAACCAGGGTATCGCCTACTTCGCGCTCGGGCGCGATGCAGTAGTGCTTGTGGCAGGGGCAGGCGTCACGGTGCGCAACATGACATCTGCGCAGGTGGTGGATGTCTTCAGCGGCAAGCTGACCGACTGGCGGGAACTGGGCGGCAACCCCGGTCCGATTCGAGCGATTGGACGTGAGACGACCGATGCTTCCAGACAGGCGATCACCCGCTTGATCAAGCCTTTCGAGAGTATGGCGTATGGCGAGAGCGTCAAGATTGTGCATCTAGATCCCGAGTTGATCACATTGCTTGACCGGTTTCCGACCAGCCTCGGGATCCTCAATCAATCGGCTCTCGGCGCTTGCAAGACCAAGGTCGTGCATCTAGCGCTCGATGGTGTCGAACCGACACCCGAGAACTTGGAAAAGGAACTCTACCCTGTCTGGTTGGAGATGGGATTGATCTATCAGCCCAACGCGCTGACACCCGCCGGCAAAGCGTTTTTGGCCTTTGTCCGATCCCCTGCTGGTGAGCGGGTCTTGCGCGAATACGGTATTTTGCCGGCGATCCTGGAAACCGATTGATCCATGTCTATGGGGCGCCCCACGGTGAGAGTTGGTATTTGAGACAGAGCGTTTGAGACCAGTGAAATTCCGCTTCAGTACTAGCATGACGCTGATTTTGGTGTTTGCGCTGCTAGCGGTACTTTCGCAGGGAGTCGCTTACCACGTATCGAACGATCTGCTGCATGTTTCAGTCCGTGCACAAGAAATCGATAGGATCGATACGATTAGCCGTGTCCTAAAAAATCTCCTTCAGCAACAAGGTATTTATCTCCAGCAACAAGCGCGACTATTAGCGGCTGGGAACGAATTGCCAGCTGGGCTGGTGCTTCAGGAACCGGATCGCGTCGCTGCAGTCGCAGCGGCTCTTGACCGGGTTCATGCTCTCCTTTTCAAGGCGGATCTTCTAGAGGTCACCGATGTGCATGAAATCGTGGTCTATCGAGCACATGATCCGCCGCGTCGCGGCGATCACGCCACGGGGTGGGGTATCTACGAAGCCCTAACGGGGGCCAGTATGCTGGTCAGCGCCATCGAGCCACAAGGGATTGTGATTCGCGCTATCGAACCTTTGCGGGCGCGAGGCAAAATCGTGGGCACACTAAGCGTTGGTCTGGACCTGAACGAGCATTTTATCCAATCCTTGGGCCATGAGCTGGAAGTGGAGCTCGCCTTCTTGTTGCGATCCGGCCAAATGCTAGCTTCGAACCCTGCCCTCATCAGGAACCTGGATGCACAAGCAGTGACCGAAGCGTTCGAGAAGAAGATACCCATTTACCGTGTAGATGCCGCTACACGCAAGACCCGGGTCTATTTGCCGATACTCGTTGTCGATCACGCCTTTGTGGTCCTGATCCAGCTTGACAGCGCATCGGCTTATCATCTACTGGATGAAGGCTTACGACACTCGGCAGCGTATGTGATGTTGATTCTGTTAGGGAGCATCTTGCTTGGAATCCTAGTCTTGCGCGTTGTCATACGGCCATTACGCCGTTTGCGCCTTCGCGCCGAGCGCATCGCGCTGGAAGTCACAGGCCAAGAGATCGATATTGGCAACCATGACGAAATCGCCGCAGTGGTTCAAGTATTGGAGACGCTGACTGGACGCTTGATCAAGCATAACCAAGAATTGCTCGAAGCCAAGGCCACCGCTGAGTCGGCAAATCTTGCCAAGTCCCAGTTTCTGGCGACCATGAGCCACGAAATCCGCACACCATTGAATGGCGTTCTGGGGATGGCGGAGTTGCTGCGCGGAACGACGCTGACCGCCGAGCAACGACGGTTTGCCGACACTATCTTGCGCTCAGGTCGAGGATTACTGACCATCATCAATGATATTCTGGATTTCTCCAAGATCGAGGCAGGGCGGTTGGAGTTGGAAACCGTGATGTTCGACCTGCGGGAACTGATCGAGGAAACAGTTATGCTGCTGGCCGAGCGAGCTCATGGCAAGGGCTTGGAGCTTGCGGTTGACCTGGCGGAGGATTTGCCGGATGCCTTGCGAGGTGATCCAGTGCGGCTGCGGCAGATCTTGATGAACTTGGTGGGTAATGCGATCAAATTTACCGAGCAGGGCGAGGTGGTGATCCGTCTCACGGTGCTGGCGCAAGATGCCCGAACGGTGAGGTTGCGAGCGGCGGTGAGCGATACGGGGATCGGGATTGCCCCAGCCGCTCAAATCGGGATTTTCGAGTCTTTTGCCCAGGCTGATGGTTCTACTACCCGGCACTATGGAGGAACCGGTTTGGGCTTGGCGATTTCCAAGCGTTTGGTGCAGTTGATGGATGGCGACATCGGTGTAGAGAGTGTCCCAGGGGCTGGCTCGATCTTCTGGTTCACGCTCACGCTGGCCTGCTCCGAGGCAGCGTCGCGTTTAGCCTCGCCACCTCACACCGACCTACAGAACCTGCGCGTGTTGGTGGTGGATGACAATGCCACCCAACGCGAGATACTCCATCATCAATTGAGTGCTTGGGGCATGTGCGAGACCAGCGTGGCGAGCGGGCCGGAGGCGCTTGCCGTACTACGCCAGGCAACGGTAGCGGGGCTCACTCACGATCTCGTGATTCTCGACTATCACATGCCTGGGATGGATGGGCTGGAGCTCGCTCGTCACATTCGCGCTGATCCGACCTTAAAGAGATTGCCTCTCCTCATGCTCACATCGAGCGGTTTGAGCGATGGCAATGCCCAGGCGGTGGCATCTGGCGTTGACCGCTATTTACCTAAGCCCGTGCGCCGAGTCGAACTCTATAAGGCGTTATGCCAGCTCATACAGCCAGCCGCTAGCGCGGACTGCGTGTCTAGACCGACCCCACGGCCCAAACGGGCTACCTTTGACACGCGGATCTTGGTCGCCGAGGATAACCTTGTCAACCAGCAAGTGGTGCTTGCCATGCTTAAGCACTTGGGCTGTCAGGTAGTGTTGACCAGCGATGGGCGCGAAGCATTGGCTGCCCTGGCGCGGGAGCCGTTTGACCTGATTCTGATGGACTGCCAGATGCCGGTGCTGGACGGGTTCGCGGCTACTATGGCCTGGCGGCAACAGGAAAGCGCCACTGGTAGCCGGCGAATACCCATCGTCGCTGTGACTGCCAATATTATCCAGGGTATACAGGAGCAATGTCGGGCGGCAGGGATGGATGATTATTTGAGCAAACCCTTCACCCAGGAGCGCTTGGCCGCTGTCTTGAGCCGTTGGGTGCCCGCTGCTTCGAACCGGGTCGCGTCACCCGTCATGGCAGCATCGGTTTCTGGCACGATTTCCACATCGCAACCATCAGTGGATCGAGGGGTTGCGGCAACTCGCCCAGCTGCTCCTCCACGGGCTCACTTCACGATGCCGGCCACGCCCGAGTCGAGCGTGGCCTTACTGGATGAACGCGCACTGGCTCAGATCCGCGCCTTGCAGCAGCCTGGTCAGCCTAGTGTGCTAGGGAAGGTCATTGGCTTATACCTGGACAGTGCGCCGGCCCTGCTCCAGCGGGTGCGGGATGCGGTCGCCGCTGGAGATGGCGAGGCACTGCGTCAAGCGGCCCATAGCTTCAAGTCGAGCAGTGCCAGCCTAGGAGCGGTGCAAGTGTCAGCCGTGTGCAAGGAGTTGGAACAAAAGGGACGCGAACAACGGCTGGAGGATGTTGCCCAATTGCTCGAAGCGTTGGAAACTCACTACCTCCAGGCGCGCGGGGCGCTGATCCTGGAACAAGAAAACACCCGGAAGGCAGGCGCTTCTTAGCATGAATTACCCTTACAGAATCACTCTGTCAGCATCAAAATCGGGAGCGGGGTAGGCGGCGGTGCTGTCAGCGGGTCAATAAACCACCCGTGAAGAGATACGGCAAATCCAGGATGGGTATGGCGTCCTCACCTCGGCGGAAGCAAGACAAGGCCAGTTCACGCCAGCCGGGTGGCTGCTCAGGCAAGGGACACGCTTGAGCGTCGGTCACTGGCAAGCGTTCTGGAATATCGGCCAACAACAAAGCGCCATAGTCGGGCATGACGCCGGGGGCCGGTTGATAAGCGACGATACCAGCCAGCTTCCAGTGATGATCAACCCTCGGCTGTTGCTGGAGCCAAGCCGCCAAATCTATTGCCGGCAGCAATCGATCGTTCCAAGCCAGCACTGATCGGCAAAAATACGGACAAGTCGGCACCTCCAGCAAAGTAGGCGTTTCCACAAGATGTACCAGTTCACGCTCGCCGATGGCGGCGAACCATCGATGGTCCAGCGCCAACACCCAGGCATTGCTCCCCTGTAGGTTTTCAGTGGCCACCGGTGCCCTCCTCGAATGCGGCGAGCAGCGCCGCTAAATGCTCGGTGGTTGTGACGCAACCCAGCTTGCTGTCCAGCAGCGCCAATGCCTGAATAGGGGAATCCAGCGCTCCCATGCAGGCCGGCAATGCCAGCAAGTGTGGAGCTTCGGCCAGCGTTTCGACCTGATCGCACACCAAGCTGAAGCGGTCGGCGCCGTTGTCCAGCAATATGCAGGCCCGTCGGCTACCCGGCATTTGCAACAGCCGTTGCAGTTCGCCGGACAGGCAGTACACTGGCCACCATTCCCCGCCGAGTGCGATCGCGCCAATACTATGCGGCGCCTGTACTTCCCGGTCGATGTCCAAGGTCGATTCCAGCGCACAAACTTCCGTTTGTGGCAGCAACCATGAGTGTCCGTCCAGGCTCAACCGGGCAAATACTCGAATGTTCCGCAGTTCGGCCAGCGTGGTTCGAGCGGGCCGATTCATGCGTGCAACAGCCTATGGATTTGTTCAATCAGCATGCGTGCAACAGCCTATGGATTTGTTCAATCAGCTCGTCTTCCATATAGGGCTTGGTCAGATAGGCATCGACGCCGACGGTTTCGGCCTCATGCCGATGTTTGGCCGTGGAGCGTGAGGTGATCATGACGATCGGTAGCGTGTGGGTGGCCTGGTTGGCGCGTAGGTGCGCGGTCAATTCCAAGCCATTCATGCGCGGCATCTCCAAGTCGGCCAGTACCAAGTCAGGACACTTGGTGTTGATGATTTCGATTGCTTCCAGGCCATCGCGTGCGGTGCGTACTTCGAAGCCGGCATCCTGCACGAACTGCGCTAGCGAGCGACGAGCGCTCAGTGAGTCGTCCACCGCCAAAACGATTTGACGGTGGGGGGTGGAAACAGCGGATTCCGTGGGCCGGAAAACGCTTGGTAATGGTTGATCGCCGGATTGAGTACGCAGGAGCTCAGGCAGGTCCAGTACCGGCGCTACGCTGCCATCGCCGAGGATGGTAGCACCCACGATACCAGGAAGCTTGGAGATATACTGGCCCATGTTTTTAACCACCAGGTCACGGCTGTCCAGCACTTCCTGCACTAGTACAGCGCGCAGGCCACCGGTTTCTTCCCGCACCAGCAGCACGGGTGGCGCACCTCGATCATGCTCGCGTCGATCGTTCGGCAGGTTGAGCAAGGTTTCCAGCGAAGTCAGTTCGTAGATGTCGTCGCCCATCCGGTAAGTGGTGGTCTTGCCCAACTGTTGGAGTTGACCCACTCCGGAGTACAGAATCTGCTCGATACCACGGTCGGAGAGCGCATAGATCTGATCGCGCATGCGCAGTAGCAGCGCGTGGGTGGAGATTAGTGTGACCGGCAACCGCAGTTCCATTAAGCAGCCTTTGCCGGTTTCGGTCTGGATGCGCAACGAACCTTTCATATCCAGCAGTCGGCTGTAGACCATGTCCATGCCGATGCCGCGCCCTGAGGTTTGCGTCGCTGCACCGCGGGTGGAAAACCCCGGCAATAGAATCAGCCGGGCTAGCTCATCCGGCTCCAGTGGCTTGCCGGGGGCCAGCAGGCCACGTTCCTCCGCTGTCCGGCGGATCGCCGCCAGATCCAGTCCAGCGCCGTCATCCCGGCAGTAGATGACGATATTGTCGCCCTCGCGCACGAAACGCAGCTCGATTCGCCCGGTTTGAGGTTTACCCAAGTGCTGGCGCTGGGGCGGCGATTCGATGCCATGATCCACTGCATTGCGCAGGATATGCATCAGCGGATCGACCATGTTATTGAGTACGTTGGTGTCCATGGGAGTGTCGGCGCCGCGCACCACCAACTCCACCTCCTTGTCCACTAGCCGACAAGTTTGACGCACACTGCGTTGTAGTCGAGGCACCACGGTTTGGATCGGCACCATGCGGGTGCGCAGCACGGCCTCCTGGCTATCCCGATGTAGGCGGCTCTGGTCCACCAGCAGCGAATCCAGTAGCAGCAGGTTATCCTCGACGGTGCGGTTCATTTCGTGGGCGTCGGTGGCGGCTTCCACTAGGCGGTGGGTGACGGTGTTAAGTTCATTGTACTGCTCAAGTTCCAGAGGGTCGAAATCGCCGCGCTGGATCGATTTCGACAGTGGCGACGATACATTGCGGACGTCGACCAAGTGTTCCAATTCGGTGGCTAGATTCTGGAATAGCCGATTTTGTTTCGTGACCACCCGGGTTTGGGCGATAGTTTTGCGAATGCGCTCCTGGACTTGGCCAGTGAGGATAATGCTTTCGCCGACTAACCGTAGCAGGTCGTCCACCAGAGGCGCGGAAACCCGCAGGGTCGTTTCCAGGGACGCAGCGGTGGGTTGTGGGGTCGTGAGCGCAGGTTCGGGCGGCGGTGTGACGGGGACGGATTCCGGTGATGCGGTTGCCGGGGGTGAGATTTCATCGTCGGTTGGTATGCCGACTCGATCGATGCGGTTGGCCCAATCCAGAATGGTTTGCAGTACGGTCAATGCTTGTGGCGGCGGCGTACTCATCCCTAGCAATGCCTCGCTCATGGTTTCCAGGCAGTCAGCGGCATTGAGCAGGGTGTCAGCCAGCGGTCGATTAGGCAGCGCGCCGTGCTTCGAGAGCGCCTGCAGGATGTCTTCCATGTGGTGGGTCAGGGTAGCGATCCCGCGTACCCCGACTGTGTTGCCGGCGCCTTTCAAGGTATGGGCGATGCGTTGCGCTGCTTCCACATCGGCAAGCTGACCATCGCCGGTAGCCAACCGTTGGATAGCGGCGGAGAATCCGGCTGCCTGGTGCGGCAGTTCCTGCAGTAGACCGTCCAGCAAGTCCTGATTGACGTCGGCTGGCAGTTCAAGTGATACATCGTCGGGCTGCGCTTGTTGTGGTCGGGCTTCCGCCTCGGCTTCCTCGATGACCAACTTCGGCGCGAGCAGCAGATCGATTAGCGCCGTTGCCTCAGCCCCCGTCAGCGGTTGTGGCCAGCGAGCATCTTGTAGATGTTGCGCCAGCGCTTTGCACTTCGAAGGGTTGTTTAACGCTTGCAGGTAGTTGAGCGCCAGAGTGGGCCAAGCCTCGACTACACACCGTTGTTCTGGATGCAATGGACTATCCTGGATGGCCAATTCAAGCAGATTGGTGTGCAGACAGACACAGGCTTGTTGCAGGCCCGCCAGATTGATGGAAGCTGAGGCTTCCCCCAGTCGCTCCAGGTATTCAGCATAGCTGGAAAAAACCTCACTGCGAGCTTCGGGTGTGCTATCAGCTGCCGAGGCTACCGCCAGAGCTTCATCACCGGCTTCAGTGATCTGAGCGATTTCCGCGCAGATAATTTCTAGTAGCTCTTGCTGGGCGTCGCCCAGCGTGAACGGTACCGTCATGCTGTCAGGTTCTTCCACCTCTACTGCTGTCGCTGCTTCTGCTTCTGCTTCTGCTTCTGCTTCTGCTTCTGCTTCTGCTTCTGCTTCTGCTTCTGTTTCTGTTTCTGCTGTCGCGGTTTCTCCTGCTGTCGCTGCTTCCGCTTTTTCTAAGGGACCTGTTTCCTCTAGGGTGGCGACGGATTCTTGATCACTGACGGTTGTAGCTGGAATCAGAGACTCCAATTCTTGTTCGACGGCCGCGGTGGCTCCAGTAGTCGTCTCAGGCGATTCTAACGAGGTTGCTACAATTATTTCTTCTGCAGGGGTTATCGTCGTGACATGCGCCGTTTCCTCGGTGGTTCCGGCAGTGTCCAGCAAGGCTTCAGCAATCGTTGGTGGAGCTACTGCCGCTGGTTTTTCTTCGATAGTGCCAGCGAGAGTATCCGATACAGTTTCAATGACCGGTTGTGCTGTTACCGGAAAGGCGGCTCTAGCGTGGTCGATGTCAGTAGTGTGAAATTCAACTGTGGGCGAGGACGCCGGCTCGCCTGGCAGCATCGGTGATATGGCAGAGGAGTCAGGCGATTTCACTGGAAGTGTTTCAAGTGCCAATCCTTCGGATTTCGAACTCCAATCCTCTTCCACTGAAGTGGGAGCTTCTATTTCCATTGGAACAGCGGAGGGTTCCAGCGCTTGGCTTGGAGCTTCCTGCTCTGTTGTTTGTGTCGCCGGCATCAGCAGGTTGCGTAATACATCCGCTTCTACTGCCAGCAGTGGTGTACTCCAAACTGGATTTTGCAGGTGATCGAGCAAGGCTTCGCCGGTTTGTGGGTCGCTTGGAGACATCAAATAACCGATAACCAGTATCGGCCATTCTTCCAAGCGTTCCCGCTCGATGTCGCGGAGTCTTTGGCCACCGGTCTCCAGAGCGGTTAGATTTTCCTGAAACAGCAGACAGACATCCTGTAAACCCGGAAAGCCGGATTCGCCAGCCGTCAAACCAATGCGCCCTACTTGTTCGGCATAACGGCGGATCACTGCGCCGAGCTGGTCTTGGTCAGACTGATCGTCTTCTACGGGGAGTTCTTCCAGAATGCCGAGCGTCTCAGCGACCTGGGCTTCCAACACCGCAACGCTTTCTTCCGATATCAGCATCAGCACTAAACCCCTCTAGCAAGCGACAGCAACCCGGCGGCAGCTATTTTAGCGGTGGGCGTAGACCTCCCGCCGTCAGGCTGGCAACCGGAATACACGCACGGAGGACAGCAGATTTTTGGCATATTCCACCAGGTTGGTCGTCTGCACAGTCTGTTCCAGTAGTTGCTCACTGGTTTGTTGGGTACTGGCTTGAATCTGTTGCGCACGATCCAGTAGCTCGTTGCTGACCCGCGCTTGCTCTTGCGAGCGGGAGGCGATTTGCTGTACGGTGGTCACCAATTCGGTGGTGGTTTCCTGGGTGCGCTGCATTTGTTCACCCGCTTGCTCCGCCAACCGGCTGCCATCCACCACTTGACTGATAGCAACATTCATCGCGTTCACCGTGTCTGCTGTCTCGATCTGAATGTTGCTCACCAGGGTGGCAATTTGCGAAGTCGCCTCACGGGCGTTTTCTGCCAACCGCTGCACTTCGTCGGCTACGACCGCAAAGCCGCGTCCTGCCTCGCCGGCTGATGCTGCATGCATACTGGCGTTCAGCGCTAGAATATGTGTGCGCTCAGCAATCGTGTTGATCAAGTTGACGACACCGCTAATCTCTTGGGAGCGTTCGCCCAGTCGCTTGATGCGTTTTTCCGTTTCACGGATGGTGTCTCGGGTGCTGTTGATGCCGCTGACCGTGTTGGTCACTGCCTGGAGCGCTGACTGAGTGGTCTTGATGGTGGTTTCGGCAGCAGTGTTGCATTCCTGAGCTAGTTGGGCAATCTGCTTCATAGTTTCGGCGGCGGTGGCCAGATCGGTAGCGGTTTGCTTCACAGCTTGGCGCTCGTTTTCGGCCACGGTGATGACCGTGTCGGACTGGGCTTTTACCTTGTCGGATGCGGTCGCCACGTCTTCGGAGATGCGGGTGACGCCTTGCAGCACCATGGCGGTTTCATTGGTGAGCAGATTCAAAGCGTCCGCCACTGGTCCGGTCACGTCCTCGGTGACTGGTACCTTGATCGTCAAGTCTCTTTGGCTGAGCTGGGATACGGCTTGTAGCAGGTTGATGATAGAGTCATTGAGCTTTTCGTTCTCGTGCTCGGCTTCCACCAGGGTGTTGACCCGTTCGTTCAACATCCGGTCGAATGCTTGGCCCAGCTCTGACAATTCGTCGGAGCCAGTCAGGCCGGTGCGGGCAGCATAGTTTCCCTGGCCTACCTCTTGTACCGTCTCCATCATTTGATTCAAGGGGTTGGTGATGGCTCGATAGGTAGCGCTACCCAAGCCGGAGGAAGCTACGATACCGATCAATCCGATCACTACAATCAATACTGTGAAAGTGTTACTGGTGCTCTGCGCCGCTTTGAGATTCTGCTCCGATAGGTCTTCGATTTCAGTCGTGTTCGCCAGCAAGGTTTCGAAAAAGGGATTGACTAACGCCTCAAGATCGTTGTTAACGAATAAATTCAACTGGGCGCGATCCCGACCGGCAAACAGCCTTTCCAGCTCGGTGAAGGTTTCATTGATATTGGCCAAACTGGATTTATAGCTGTTTTGCAAGCGTCCCTGCTCGCTTGTGCTCAAGGTACTGAGAAGCTCTTCCCAGTTTTCCTCGAACTTTGCTTTCGCCGCTGGTAACGCGGTGTTTCCCTGTTCCCAATTGCTGGTGCCGCGAGCCACACTGTTGACGACCGACAGTAGGTCATTACGGAGAATTTCGCTTAATCGGCCCAGGTCGGCTTGCGTGTCCACGGACTGATTAACTTCAACTAAGGTGTTACCGATGCGGTTCATGCCAAAGTAAGCAGTTAACCCGATTCCCACCAGGATGACAAGTTGCACGATGATCGTGAAAGTCAAGCGAGCATTGATTTTTTGGCCACCCATGATTGTTTTGCCTCGAATAAGTTAGCAAGCCTAATGAATTGAAACCTTCATTTGCATTTTGCGGATAAAATCTATTGTTTGAGCATTGACTCCAGATCGCCTGGCCTGACAGGCGTAAAATTACCTGCTTGCAAATGGGTCAGTAACACAAAATTGGAGCCTTGATTGCTGGTTGTGAAGTCCACCTTGATGCCCCCGATATCGTAGGGCTGGCGGCGTGCGGCTTTTAAGAAATTTTCACGGGTTAACGGACCATCGATGGCTAGCGCAACCGTCAAAAACAATTTGCCCACGATGTAGCCTTCCAACGATAAATAATCTAGGTTTTGCCCCAGGGCTTTACGCGCTTCCGTAACCACTGGCAGCACCGAATCCAGCGGCGGTACGATTTGCGTAGCAATGACCCTGTCCGTGATGCCTTGTCCTTCGAGCAGATCCTTCAGTTTGTCGCCTGACGCATTGGAGAGTGTGCTGAAAACCCAAGGTTCACCTTTGTAGCGCGCATAAGCCATAAAGGTAGCCGCTGGGTCGTAGATGGCCACGTTCACTACTAGCCGACAGTGGTTGCCGGTGTCGGTTTCCCACTTCTTCAATGAGAGATAACCAGGCCGTGCGCTCACGGTGCCGCGAGGATAAACCCCGACTGGTCCGATATTGTTCCGCTCGGGATCATCCCCTGATAAGTTCAAAACCTGATCCAATTTGGCGACGATGGAATCCGTGCCAGGTTGCTTAGCCAAGGCTGCACGCATTCCCTTGATTCCGCTCATCCCATAGGCATCATTCTGTGCATAGCCACAGATTTCAGTCGGCTTTAGTCCCGAAGCCAGCACCGTGTTGATCGTGCTCTCCACTTCACTGGCATAACTGGCGCGGAAGTTCAGCACATCACCCGGCCCAGTGAAGGCCGCTCCCGTGTAGGGGCCAAGCACTGGTACCTTGTTCTCGGCCAGCACCGGTAAAATCGCTTTGGTCGTCGGTGTGCCATAGCTGCCCAGCACTAAGAAAATTCCTTTTTCAATTAATTGGTTGATAGCCTCAAGCGATTTGGTGGGTTCGTAAAAATCATTGATGGCGGTGAACTCGACATGACGCCCTTGTACCGACTGGCTAGACAGCGCCGCCTCGATTCCCTGCTTCAGCGCCAAGCCATTAAACTTACTATCTCCTTCCAGGGGCATATTGGCGCCGATACGGATAGTCTTGTTGGTGATGCCAGGATCCTCGGCCCAACTCCAAGGAGCGGCCATGCACAAGCTCAGCAGTAGCCCCAAGGCGATTCCATTCTTTAGCCAGCGCTGGCCTGCCAGCATGCCAGTGCCGGTGGGGAAGTCATTTTGTATGCGCATGCGCGGTGATCTCCTCGGGATTATTGGGTCAGCAGTTTTCCAACATCACTTGGTCCGATCACCGTGAAAGTGTCGCCTTGCAATAAGGTCAACAGCACGAAGTTGGAACCTTGATTGTCGTTGGTGAAATCCACCTGGATACCGCCGATGTCATAGGGTTGGCGGCGTGCGGCCTGGAGAAAACTTTCCCGGGTCAGTGGCCCATCGATCGCCTGTAGGATCGTCAGAAACAGCTTGCCGACGATATAGCTTTCCAACGACACGTAATCCAGGTTGCTGCCCAAAGCTTTACGCGCTTCCACGACTACGGGTAGCAGCGAATTCGGTGTTGGCACAATCTGGGTAGCGATCACCTTGTCCCGAATTTTGTAATCCCTGAGAAGCGCAACCAGCCGATCGCCTGCCGCTGGAGATGGTGTACTGAAAACCCAGCTCTCGCCCTTGGAGCGGGCATATCCCATGAAGGTGGCGGCTGGATCGTAAACTGCAGTAGTGGCCACTAGGCGACAGCGGTTGCCGGTATCGGTTTCCCATTTTTTTAACGAGAGATAGCCAGGTCGTGCGCTCACGGTATCGCGTGGATAAACACCGACCGGCCCGATATTGTTTCGTTCGGGATTATCTCCCGGCATGCTCAGAATCTGGTCCACTTTGGCGATGATCTGTTCGGTGCCAGTCCGTTTGGCCAGGGCCGCGCGGAATCCTTGGATGCCAGCCATCCCATAAGCGTCATTCTGGGCGTAGGCGCAGACCTCAGTTGGTTTGATGCCCGCTGCCAGCGCCGCATCCACGACGCTCTCCACCTCCTTGGCGTAGCTAGCGCGAAAATTCAACACATCGCCTGGCCCAGTGAAAGCTGCACCGGTATAAAAGCCAAACGCAGGCACCTTGTTCTCAGCGAGCAGTGGCAGCACGGCCTTGGTGGTCGGCGAACCGAAGCTGTTGACCATTGCAAAGATGCCTTGCTCAATTAATTGCTTGGCGGCTTTCACCGCTTCAGTGGGATTGTAAAAATCATTGATAGCGATGAACTGGATGCGATGTTTCTGTACCGTTTGGTTAGCCAGCGCCGCGTCCATCCCGCGTTTCATCGCTTGGCCGTACACTTTGAAATCGCCCTCTAGGGGAAAGGTGGCGCCGATGCGGATGGCATTGTCGGTCACTCCGGGAGTTTCGGCCTGACTCCAGGATGTAGTCACACATAGGATCAGTAGTAATCCCAGAGTGATCCGACCCTTTAGCCGTCGCCAACCTACTATCATGCCAGCGCCAGCGGCAAAATTATTCTGTATGCGCATGCGCGGTTATCTCCTCGGGATCATTCGGTGAACAGTTTTTCAATATCGCTTGATTCGATTACCTTGAAATCGTCACCCTGCAATAAGGTCAGCAATACAAAATCGGAGCCTTGATTGTCGCTGGTGAAATCGAGTGTTAGGCCACCCAGATCGAATTTCCGACCACGCGCCGCCTCGATGAAACGTTCACGGGTGGGTGTGTTTCCAGCCTTGTCGAGGATCGCCAGAAACATTTTTCCAACGATATAGCCTTCCAGCGGGATATAGCCTAATCGGGCGCCCAGTGCCTTGCGGGCGCTCTCGACTATCGGCAGTGATGAATCCAAGGCGGGTACCACCTGGGTCATGATGATGGCTTCGCGAAGATCGTATTTACGAAATTGCTCTTGCAAGCTTTCAGCACCGGTGAGCGAAACGGCGCTGATGACCCACGGCTCCCGCTTGAGTTTCCGGGCGTAGGCCATAAATTGGGTGATGGGTTCGTAAGTTCCGACAGTGACAACTAAACGGCAGCGGTCACCAGTCGTTTTCTCCCATTGTTTTAGAGATTGGTAACCGTCGCGTACTAGCACAGTGTTACGTGGGTACACACCCACTGGGCCGGCGTTATTGCGTTCTAAGCTTTCGTCGGGGGTAGCGCGGATTTGCTCCAGCTTGGCGATGATTTCAGCAGCCCCCGGTTGGTTGCCAAGCGCCATGATGATGCCGGTTACGCCGGCCATGCCGTAGCTGTCGTTCTGCACAAATGCGCAGACCTGATTGGGCTTGACTCCGGCTCGTAAGGCCGCCTCGATAACGGCAGCGATTTCCTGGGAGTAGCTAGGGCGGAAGTTGATGATAGCGCCAACTCCGGGTCGTAGCAGGTTGGCGCCCGAGAAAAAGCCCACCACCGGAATTTTTTGTGCGGCTAAGATGGGCAAGGCAACCTGCGCAGTTGGCGTACCTACGTTTCCCACCATCGCAAACACGCCCTCGCCGAGTAATTTGTGCGTAGCCTCGATTGTGTCTGGTGGGTTATAGGAGTCGTTGAGGACGACGAACTCAATCGTGCGTCCCTGGATCGGCGTGCCCTTAATGGCTGCGTCGATGCCTAGCTTCATGTTTTGACCCAGACCGCTGAGTGGGCCTTCCAGCGCCATCACCCCCCCGATTCGAACAGTGGTGTTACTGACGCCGGAGTCCTGGGCTAAGGCATTCGATGCCAATGCGACCAACCAGCTAACCAGAAATATCGTGCTAAGTAGGCAGATGATTGATGTCTGTTGATAATGCGAAGCCTTCCCTCCTAGGCACGAATTTTCTGGAGGGTGTAATCGGTTTCTAAGATGTGATCGATTCTTCATCAAAATATTCCAGCAATCGCCAACGATGGAGTTCCATTGCCACGAAATCGCACCGGATAGAGAGTGAATGGTTGGGATCAGGATATTCCAGCGACTTGTCCGCCCAAGGTTCGGAAAAACTGCCGATGGTCGAATTCCAGCCAGATGCGTTCATCCTGCAGGTAGCCTCCAGCGATAGAGGGTCGCAGCGCAGCTGGTAACGGCGGCAGTCGAGTGAGCGCTTGACGAGTATTTGCAGGTTGAGGGAGGCCATCGATAAAGAGGCCCACTGCGCCCTCGCCTCGATCCAGGATCAGTAACCAACGCTTTTCTCGCGTGTCCTCTTCCAGTTGCAGAAGTTGTTTCAAGTCGAATATCGGTACCAGATTGCCACGCAGATTGATGAGTCCCAGAAACCAAAGAGGTACGTTAGGCAACGGGTAAACCACCCACCGTTCCAGTACTTCGCTGGTTGTGTTCTGGTCGATCAATAAGCCAATCTCACCTATCCAGAAACCGTATCGTGCGCGCCGGCTTTCGGTTACGGTAAGCCCGCCAATGGCGCCGGGTGGAGGTTTGAAGCGATTCAGCGCCGCACTGGGCTCTAACCAGCGCCGGGGAATGCGGCTAGCCTTGTCATTCATAGGAGTTCCAGCAGGCTGAAGCGGTTTATAGGAGCGCCTTCAGTTGATCGGTGATGGCGTCCGCCGCGTAGGGTTTGGTGATGAATCCCTTGCCGCCTTGCATTTGCGCCCACAATCGGTCAGCCTTCTGATTTTTGCTTGTCACGAATATGACTGGAATATCCTTGGTTTCCGCTTCATTGCTGAGCGAACGGCAAGCAGCGTAGCCGTCCATGTCGGGCATGATGATGTCCATGAAGATTACATCAGGCTTTTCCGCCTTGGCTTTCTCGATGGCTTCCTTGCCGTTGGTAGCGGTTACTGTGGCACAGCCTGTCTCGCTGAGGATATTCTTGATATTCGCTAAATCCGTCGGGGAATCATCGACGACGAGAACTTTTCGTATCGGCATGGAAGCCTCCTTAGGTTGTTCGTCAACCAAAATCATATTGTCATTATCAAATCTGGTATCGGCTGTTCCCGCGATTTAAAAAAGACGGGATGCCATCTATCTTACGGAGTTTTCAAGTACTTTTTGACTACCTTCTGGAAAGAGTTCTGCTTGGCGGGCTTAGTCAAATAGGTATCGCAACCGGCCAGCGCTCCCTTGACACGATCGAAGGGCGATGATTTGCTGGTCAGCATGATAATGGGTGTTTTCTTCCTGGCTTTATCTTTCTTGATGGTCTTGCAGATCTGATAGCCATCAACCCCAGGCAATATCACATCCAGGAAGATGATGTCATAGTCTTTTTGGGCCAATAGACCGAATGCATCCTCACCGGATTCGGCAGTGTCGGTCTGGATGCCAAGCAATTTCAACTCCAGCTCGACTTGTTTTCTAACCGTGCTGCTGTCATCCACCACCAGGGCCGTGAAGGGTGAGGTATCGGCAGATTCACCAGACATCAGATCCTCGTCGCCAATGGTGCGCTCCTGAGAGGAAGCCGTGGTCAGTTGGTTGGCAACCTGATCTAACACAGTCAATACACGGGTAGCGACGAAAGGGCGACGAATGGAATAAGGTTGTTCGCTAGGAGGCTGATCTTTGGTCACCATGACGGCTGGGAGCGGGATCGGCGGCTTCCCGTTGGTCGAGGGAAGCTTAAAAGATCGCCATTCCTCCATAGCCTCAGGGTTTTCCGCATCAACCATCAGGATTTCGATCGGCTCGCCAGCGGCAGTAAAGACATAGGTGTGGGGACGGTAAAGAGAGAGCTTGAAGATATTTTTCAGGACATTCCGCTCATTTTCAGGAATCCCAATCAAAGCAACCTTAAAAGATTTCTTATCGCTCATAAGATCCCTACTCCTCCCCCTTCCATCCTCTAGGTGTTGCCCAAATACGCATTATATTATTCGTTTCCTCGGGGTTTATTGTTACAGTTCTAGAAACAACTGTAACATAATAGTAATATTTGCTTCAAAATCCCCAATTTATACGACTGAAAGCTGTTGATGACGTGAATAAATATTAACTATAGCTAATAGAAACCGCAATTCAAGAGAGGAGAACAACAAAAAATCGCGCTGGATGAAACGAGAGAGTGTAGGAATGTTGCATTAGGTTCAGCAGCCTCTGCTGGGCCGACATGTCGTCGACAGCCGTATGAAGAACGGGAAGCGGCGCTATTCTCCTGATTGCAACAGTGAACCACGTTCCCGCGCCTTATGGACTGTCGCCAGGAATACGCCAATGCCCAGCGCAAGGTAACCAACGTTCAAAAGCAGTGCATGGAGCAGATAATCCAATCGGAACGCATGATCCAGCAATACCGCGCGCATTCCCTCAAACACATAGGTGGCTGGCAGCATCCAGGACAGCAGTTGCAACCACTCAGGCAGGGTCGCGATGGGATAATAAATGCCGCAGAGTGGCGCCAGGGCGAAAATCGCTGCCCAAGCGATGCTTTCTGCACCCATGCCATGGCGTAAGACCAGCGCCGAGACCAATAGACCGATCGCCCAGCCCATCAACAGTAGGTTGATGAAGAAACCGACCAACGGCGGTCCCAACGCAAATAGATTGAAGCCATAGAATGGAATCGCCAGCAGCACCGCAATGCCCACGCCGATCAGGGTGCGCACCAGACTGATCGACATCAGCGCCAGAATCAGTTCGACCGGTTGCAAGGGACTGACGAGCAATTGCGCCAAATTGCGAGCGTGCAGTTCCTCGAAAAATACCACCGACAATCCTAATTGACTGCGAAACAATATGTCCCACAGTAATACTCCTGACAACAGCAAACCTGTCGCTTGGTTCAGCACGTCACTGTGGTTCCCCAGATATTGTGTGATGAAGCCCCATAGGATCATCTGCACGGTTGGCCAGTAAGCCAGTTCGATAACTCGAATCCAGGAGCGGCGGATCAGATAAAGATAACGTAAAGCCAGTGCGCCGATACGATAAGAGGAAATTCCATTCATTCAAAGACCTCGCCACCCTGGATGCCTCGGGCAATATCGAGAAAGACTTCTTCCATATCCTTGCGACCATAGCGATGGATCAACTCATGCGGGGCGCCGGTGGCGACGATGCATCCAGTACGCAGCATGATAACTTGATCGCAGAGCCGTTCTACCTCGCTCATGTTATGAGAGGCTAGTAGCAGGGTCGCGCCATTGCGTCGCTGATAATCGATGAGAATACTACGCATCCGGTCAGCAGTATCAGGATCGAGCGAGGCGGTCGGCTCGTCGAGCAGTAGAATTTCCGGCTCATTCAACAACGCCTTGGCCAGCGCCACCCGGGTTTTCTGGCCGGCGGATAAACTGCCATAGGGCCGCTGGAAAAAGGTGTCGATGTCCAAGTCCCGGCTCAGCGTCGCCAGCCGCTCTCCCACCTGACGCACCCCGTAGAGTCGGGCATAAACAGTCAAGTTTTCCTTCACGGTCAATCGTTGTGGCAGATCGACGTAAGGAGAGGAAAAATTCATGCGTGGCAGTACGTGCTGACGGCCGCGTGGCATCTCTTCACCGAGGATGCGAATGCGACCGCTGGTCGGCAATAGCAAGCCCAGCAACATAGCGATCGTCGTCGTCTTGCCGGCGCCGTTGCCGCCAAGCAGAGCGCAAGTGACGCTGCGAGCGACGGTGAAACTGATGCCATCCACGGCCAGCACCGGGCCGTAGTGCTTGCGTAAATCCTCAACCTGGATCGCTGGCATTTCAGCCATCATCGCGCCCCAAGGGATCAAGGGCAATCAGCCAGCCTCCGCGTTCGATGACGGTGACACGGTGCAGGGATTGTCGAACACAGGGGCCAGAGACACAGTAGCCATCCTCAATGCGGAACAACGCACCGTGAATGCCACATTGAATCATTGTGCTCGTGTAATCAAGGAACCGATCAGGCTCCCACTCCATCGGTGCCCCGGTGTGCGGGCAGCGGTTACGGTAAGCGTGAATTCTTTGCTGGGTGTAGACGATCAGGATATCGGCGTAACGGGAATCCGGGCGAATGGTAAAACCTTTGCTTTGACCTTCAAGAAGATCGACAAGCGGGCAGAGACGGTGCTCGGGCATCGCAATTTCAATCGATCACTCGCGCTAGCTGCGGTAAATCACCGGTTAACCCCATAGCGCGGCGAGCGATCAGGTTTTTCAATGATCCAGTCGCGTTGGCCAGGTTAAGACCGAGGTTGCGCAGCAATCGTACAGGAGGTAGCGAATTGCCAAACAGTCGTTTGAATCCGTCCATCACCCCTAGCATCAGCAGATTATCGCTCTTGCGCCAACGTTCATAGCGACGTAATACCTTGAGCGAGTTTATTTTCTGACCTGCCGTGAGAGCATTCATAATCACTTCGGCCAGGGTTGCCGCGTCCAGCAGACCCAGGTTCACACCCTGCCCGGCCAGTGGATGCACGACGTGCGCGGCGTCGCCGATCAGAGCGAGACCGGGTTTGACGTAAGCATGGGCATGTTGGAGCCGGAGGAGAAAGGCATCGCGCGGTCCTACGTCGATGATCGCGCCCAATCTCTGGTCAAATGCTTCGGCTAGTGACTGAGCAAACTCGGTTTCATCCAAGGCCAGTAGCGCATCGGCCTGTTCCATGGTCGTGGACCAGACGATCGAGCAGCGCCCGTCATGCAGTGGCAAGAACGCTAGCGGCCCAGTGGGCAGAAAACGTTGCCAAGCGGTTTCCTGGTGCGGTTCAGTGGTGCGGACGTTACCAACGACCGCTTTCTGGTTGTAATTCCAACCACTGGTATCGATGCCGGTCAGCTGTCGAACTTTGGATTGCGCCCCGTCTGCACCGATCAGCAGGTCGGTGATGAGTTCACGTCCGTCGTTCAATCGTATCTGCCAGCCGTTTCCTTCTAGAGGTTCGACAGCATCCAGTACCGCTGGGCAGAGCAGATCGATGGTCGGTGACTGCCTCACCTGCTCCAACAAGGCGTATTGGATTACTCGATTTTCGATGATCCAGCCCAGTAAAGGCTCACCGATAGCAGCACTATCGAAATGAATGTGGCCAAAGCCTGTTGCATCCCACACCCGCATATCGCGAAAAGGGCTGACTCGCCAAGCGGCCATGCTGTCCCAGGCACCCACGGCAGCGAAGATGCGTTGTGAGGCGCGATTGATGGCAGAGACGCGAAGATCGGGTTCCAGATCTGGGCGGATGCGTTCCAGCGGCGCGCCTTCTAATAGGGCAATGTGTAGATCTGTCCCACCTAGCGCACAGGCCAACGCCGAACCGACCATGCCGCCGCCTGCAATGATAAGGTCGTAGCAGATCTTCATTGACGGGTTTCCTTGAGTGAAATCCACTTTCAATTCAATTCAATTCAATTCAATTCAATTCAATTCAATTCAGCGATGCGTTGGTTTAGCATAGCAGCATTGACTGTTCCTAGATGGGTATCGACCAGTTCGCCACTGGGTGAGACCAGGAAAGTCGTCGGTAATCCCTTCAGTTCAAACCCGGGTACCGGTTGACCATTGCTTAGCACGATGGGAAAGGTTATGGCTAGGTCGGCGACGAATGTGCGAACCTTGGTGAGTTCCAGTTCCTCGAAATTGACACCGATCACCATGGCATGGTCATGGTTGGCGTCATGGAACGCCTGTAATTCCGGCATTTCCATCAGACAGGGTGTACACCAGGTCGCCCAGAAGTTGACGACGACCCAGCGTCCCCGAAAATCCGCCAGACTTATCGGTTGCTTGCTTGTTAGGCTGGGCAAAGTAAACGCTGGCCTTTGAGCACTAGCCAAGGGTGTGTTTGTGAGCAGAACGAACATTACGAGGAGCCAGCAAATAGCAAACCTGCAAGGCTGACAGGGGTTAATAGTAAGCATCTCGATGTGTCCGGGGCTAAATGTTTTTTCGAAAAAAGCAGCCACTAGATCAGGGAGGTGTATTAGGGTAAATCGTACTATTGTTTTTGATCGTCATTTCCCGAGCCTTGATGGCTTGCCGGCGAGCATTCAGTGCATATTGGCGGGCAGCCTCGTAGGCGCCGCTTTCCAAACGGGTTTGAGCCTCTTGTAATAGGCGCTGGGCTTCCATCAGGATTTGAGGCGACCGCTGTAAGGCACCGACTGCCTCCGCAGAGCGGATAGCTTGGCGGGCGTCGCTCATCTCTTGCACAGGAGCTGTTGCGCAAGCGGCTAAGGCCAGGATCACGACAGCGAGTCGCGTAAATTGAGTAGCCAATGCTCTGGGGGTTCAGCGTGACGCTGTAAGAAAATTAGGATGATATAAAGCTTGCGAGCGAATTTAATGACTCATTTAAAACCAAACTAGCATCGGTTACCGAAACCGTCAAGCCAGCTTGGCAGGACGAAAAGTCAGCAGCGGAAAATCAGCGATGCTGATTACGATATCAAGGTAGGAGATCAAAATACAGATGGCGGAGATTCTAGTGCTGTACTACAGCCGTACCGGGGGTACCGCCGAAATGGCGCGGCAGATTGCTCGAGGTATTGAAGAGGTACCAGAGATGGCTGCGCGATTACGCACCGTACCGGCGGTTTCGATCATCTGTGAAGCAGTCGATGATGATATTCCGGCAACCGGCCCACCTTACGCTTGTCTGGATGATCTCAGGGAGTGTGCGGGGTTGGCCTTGGGTAGTCCAACCCGATTTGGCAACATGGCTGCACCGCTCAAGTATTTTTTGGATACCACGGGCGGGCTTTGGCTGGCTGGTGCGCTGTCTGGGAAACCGGCTGCAGTGTTCACTTCAGCTTCGACTCTGCATGGTGGCCACGAATCAACGTTACTGACTATGATGCTGCCGTTGTTGCATCACGGGATGTTGCTAGTAGGCTTACCGTTTACTGAGGCAGCATTACATGAGACCCGCGGTGGGGGCACACCCTACGGTCCGAGTCACTGGTCGGACGCAACATCCACTGCAATGCTTACCAACGAAGAAAAACGCCTAGGTCGAGTGCTGGGCCGGCGCTTGGCGAAGGTGGCGCGATGTTTAAGAGGGGAAAGCATATGAGTCGGTTCTGGCAGTTTGTTGCTCTGACCGGTTACTTTGGCCTATTCGGGTTATTGATGCTATGGTTCACTTGCCTGGAGCCACCACGTCTTCTGCCGGTGGCGCTAGTGTTGTTCGTGTTGGTCGGGCCGTTGTTGTTGCCGTTGCGTGGCCTCCTGTACGGTCGCACTTATACCTATATCTGGGCCGGATTTCTGGCGTTATTTTATTTCACAGTCGGGGTATTTCATGTTGCAGGGCCGATGGTGCGGCCTTGGCTGGCTTGGTTAGAGATTGGGTTCAGTATCTTATGGTTTCTTGGCGCAATCCTGTACGTTCGTGCAAAAGCTCGAGAACGGCGCCTGAGCTTGGCGCTCGAAGGAAGCTTAGTGGTTGAGCATCTCTGACACACAGAGTGCCGTTCAAAGACCCGTTGATGTTATATCAGTATAATGAATTGATTTATCTAATTTTTAAAAAATGAATTTTTAAAAAACCGAGGTGTTTTGATGATCAGCATGAAAGCTTATGATCGATTGTCCTAATCATGCAGTTAAATAACTTGCAATATTTTTGCTCTTCATGCTAATCTCGCTTTTCCCAGATGCGGGGTGGAGCAGTCCGGTAGCTCGTCGGGCTCATAACCCGAAGGTCGTAGGTTCAAATCCTGCCCCCGCTACCAATCTCAAGGAAGCCCTTCAAGGGCTTTTTTTATGGGGTCGCCTCTGGCGTCGATTTGATCGTGATGATATGTGGATGGCTATGGCGATCAGGATGGGGATTCGGGCGGACGCCTGCCTGATAAAGTGATTAGGCGGCGCTGGATTGAAAATTGAGGTTTGTACCGCAAAAGATCAACCAGATTTTTGGATGAAGCAAGTGGGCCCAAGGCCCATTTTTTGTTTCCGGTGGTTAAAATGCGTGGGGATATTCAACAGCTTAGAAAAAAATTGAGTTCTGTGGTGGAAAGTATGGGTTACGAATGGGTTGGTATGGAATTTCATTCCAGTCGTTCCAACGCTTTGCTGCGGGTCTATATCGACAACGAGGTGGGCATTGCCCTGGAGGATTGCCAGCGAGTCAGCCATCAGCTGAGTGGTGTGCTAGATGTCGAAGATCCCATCGCTGGGCACTATACCTTGGAGATATCTTCGCCGGGCCTGGATCGTCCGTTATTCGAAGCTAACCATTTTGAACGCTTTGCCGGCTCACAAGCGCGGTTGCAATTGCATGAGTTACTTGAGGGGCGGCGCAAGTTGGTCGGTCGCCTGCTTGGAATGCATGGTAAAGACGTGGTGATCATGGACAATGAGGGACGAAAATGGCAGGTACCGCTTGAGCAGGTTGTAAAGGCTCGATTGGTACCCGAACTCTAAGGCGGGATGACAGCGGGCGGAACCGGCTGGGAGGCAAAACCACATGCGCGTTAAAGACACCAAAGAAGGCAATAAAGAAATTCTGCTGGTCGTGGATGCCGTTTCCAACGAGAAAGGCGTGAGCAAGGAAGTGATCTTCGGTGCCTTGGAGATCGCGCTGGCTTCGGTGGCTAAGAAACGTTATCCGGGCGATCCTGATGTGCGCGTAGTGATCAATCGGCGCACCGGAAGTTATGAAACCTTCCGGTGTTGGCTGGTCGTGGCGGATACCACGCAGATTGAAAATCCGGACCGGCAGATCGCGTTGTCTGAAGCCCGCCAGATCAAGACAAATGCTCAAGTCGGTGAAACGGTCGAAATGCCGCTGGAAAATGCAGATTTTGGTGGCCGCATTGCTGCTCAAACTGCTAAGCAAGTGATTGTGCAGAAAGTCCGAGACGCCGAGCGAGCACAGATTGTCGAAGCATATCTGCATCGCAAAGGTGAACTGATCGGTGGTACGGTTAAGAGGCTGGAACGCGGTGAGGTGATTGTCGATGTTGGCGGCAATGTCGAAGCCAAAATTCCCCGTGAGGATTTGATTCCCCGTGAATCGTTTCGCATTGGAGAGCGGGTTCGCGGCTATTTGAAGGATGTACGCACCGAGAATCGTGGTCCGCAGCTCTTCATCAGTCGCGTGGCACCAGAGTTTCTGGTCGCGCTATTCACACTGGAAGTTCCCGAAATTAATCAGGGTCTCATCGAGATTCGTTGCGCTGCTCGCGATCCTGGTTCCCGTGCCAAGATTGCGGTCAAGAGTAAAGATACACGGATTGATCCGGTCGGTGCTTGCGTAGGCATGCGCGGTGCGCGCGTGCAGAGTGTGACCAACGAGTTGGCGGGTGAACGGGTTGATATCGTGCAGTGGGACGATGATTCCGTTCGGTTTGTCATGAATGCTATGTCGCCAGCGGAAGTCGATTCGGTTATTGTCGACGAGGATACTCGCAGTATGGATATCATTGTTTCTGATGAGAAACAATTAGCGCAAGCGATCGGCAAGGGCGGACAGAATGTGCAATTGGCCAGTCGGCTAACTGGCTGGACGCTGAATGTGATGACCCAGGATCAAGCGCATGCGCGGCGTGGTCAGGAAGATGAAGCGTTGATACGAATGTTCATGGAGCAACTGGATGTCGATGAGGAAACAGCAAAAATTCTGGCGAGAGAGGGATTTGCCGGCTTAGAGGAAGTTGCTTACGTGCCGGTGAATGAGATGCTGGAAGTCGCGGAATTCGATGAGGAGATCGTCGATGAGTTGCGTAAGCGCGCGCGCGATGTTCTGTTGACTCGAGCGATCTTCGCCGAAGAGCAATTCGGTGATGCCCGGCCAGCTGAGGATCTACGGTCGATGGAAGGTATGGATGAAGAACTGGCGATTACCTTAGCGCGTCACGGAATTACCACTATGGAAGGTTTGGCCGAACTGTCGGTTGACGATTTGAATGAAATAACCGGCCTAAACGATGAACGGGCCGCGAGACTGATTATGACGGCGCGCGCGCCCTGGTTTTCAAAGAATGGGTAGCCTGCAGTTCGTCCTGGGGGTGGAAATGACGGATGTAACGGTCAAGCAGTTTGCGACGGTCGTCGGCATACCGGTGGACCGCCTATTGGAGCAGTTCGCTGAAGCTGGCATCGTGGTCGCCGACGCAGAGGCGGCGATCACAGAGAAACAGAAGGTGGATCTTTTGGCTCATTTGCGCCGAAGCCATGGCGGTCAGCCTATCCAAGGTGCCGTTGAACCGAAAAAAATTATACTCAAGCGTAAGACTCATAGCGAGATTAAGATGGGTGGCGGTGTGGCTGGACAAGTCAAAACCGTCAGTGTCGAAGTGCGTAAGAAACGCACTTATGTCAAGCGCAGTTTGGTGGAAGAAGAGCCGTTGCGCCATCGTGGAACAGGGACTCAAAGTGAGAAACCGACATCGAGCGAAAAACTTGCGTCTGCCGCAGTAGAAGCGTCAACCGCTTCCTTCGAAGCACCAATTGCAGCGAAGGCGCCGCGTATTGAGGAGTCGGAAGAGACTCGCCGGGAGATGAAAGAGGCGCCAAAGCGTCGAGCGACTGAAGAAGAAGCACGTCGCCAAGCGGCTGAAGAAGAAGCGCGTCGTCGCCAAGCGGCTGAAGAAGAAGCACGTCGCCAAGCGGCTGAAGAAGAAGCACGTCGCCAAGCGGCTGAAGAAGAAGCACGTCGCCAAGCGGCTGAAGAAGAAGCACGTCGCCAAGCGGCTGAAGAAGAAGCACGTCGCCGATCAGAACAGGATCAGCGTCGCAGGCCGGCAGAGAAGCCGGTCGTTGCTCGACGAGAGGAAGCACCACCACGCCGGGCCGTCAATACCGGTGCTGTCGTGGTTCAAGCACAACGGCGCACCGAAAGTAGTGGTGCTGAGGCCGAAGCCCGGGCCAGAAGATCCCCTGCATCGGCATCGGAAAGCAAAGTCAAGAAAAGGGCTGAAACGCCGGCCCGTGCAGCTGCTGCCAAGTCTCGCGGCGAAGGAAAACCCGATACCCACAGCCCGCGTCGCGACGCTATGTCGGGCGGTGACCGGTTCCCACGAGGGCGTGCTGATCTACAGGGAGCAACGGAGAAAGGAGGGCACCGTAAATCCAGAAAAAGCAAACCTGGCAAAACGATCTCACCAGCTTCCTTACCGCGGCATGGCTTCGCCAAGCCTACTGCGCCTGTCATGCGTGAAGTCATTATTCCAGAAACGATTAGCGTTTCCGATCTGGCCCAGAAGATGTCGGTTAAAGCCACCGAAGTCATCAAGATTTTTCTGAAGATGGGGTTGATGGTCACTATCAATCAAATCATCGACCAGGAAACTGCGGCTCTTGCTGTAGAAGAAATGGGGCATACCTATAAGCTGCTCCGGGAAAACGCACTGGAAGAAGACCTGTCGTCCGAGACAAGCGGTGGCGAAGCATTGCCGCGTCCGCCAGTAGTGACGATCATGGGGCATGTCGACCATGGCAAAACCTCACTGCTCGACTATATCCGCCGTACTAAAGTCGCTGCTGGCGAAGCCGGTGGTATTACCCAACACATTGGCGCTTATCATGTCAAAACGCCCAAGGGGGTGATTACCTTCCTCGATACACCGGGGCATGCCGCGTTTACTGCCATGCGCGCCCGAGGCGCTAAAGCCACTGACGTGGTGGTGCTAGTGGTGGCGGCGGACGATGGAGTCATGCCACAGACTCTGGAAGCCATCCAACACGCCCGCGCCGCTGGTGTGCCTATCGTGGTGGCTGTCAATAAAATGGACAAATCGGGCGCCGACCCAGAACGAGTCAAGAGCGAATTATCCGCGCAGGGAGTTATCTCCGAGGAATGGGGGGGCGATACTCTGTTCACCTATGTCTCGGCCAAGGCCGGCCAGGGGATTGACGAGTTGCTCGACCAAATCTTGGTGCAAGCTGAGGTTTTGGAACTGAAAGCTCCAATCGATGGCTCAGCTCGGGGTGTAGTGATTGAATCACGGTTAGACAAAGGGCGAGGCCCGGTTGCCACTTTACTAGTGCAAAGCGGTGCTTTGCGTAAGGGTGATGTCGTGCTGAGCGGTCTCGAATATGGCCGGGTGCGGGCCATGTTGAATGAAAATGGCCAGGCTGTTAACGAAGCTGGGCCTTCGATTCCGGTCGAAATCCTGGGCTTGTCCGGAACACCGAAGGCTGGCGACGAGATGATTGTGGTTGCTGACGAGCGAAAGGCCCGAGAGATTGCGCTTTTTCGCCAGAATAAGCAGCGTGAAGAGCAGGCGAAGAAACCTGCAATCAGTTTGGATGATATCTCCAAACAATTCGAAGCTGGCCAGGTCAACATTCTCAATGTAGTGCTCAAGGCTGACGTACAGGGTTCCGCTGAGGCGATTGTCGATGCGCTGACCCGGTTATCCACCGATGAAGTACGAGTTAAGATCATCGCTAGCGGTGTTGGTGGCATCAACGAATCGGATATCAATCTCGCTCGAAACGCCAAAGCTATCATCATTGGCTTCAACGTTCGTGCCGATAGCGTCGCCCGCAAACTGGCGGAAGAAGAAAGCCTGAAACTGCATTATTACAGCGTCATCTATGAGCTGATCGATCATGTCAAACAAGCCATGGTCGGTATGCTCAAGCCGGCGTTCAAGGAAGAAATCATTGGCTTGGCTGAAGTGCGCCAAGTCTTTCGCTCGCCTAAGTTTGGTGTGGTTGCTGGCTGCATGGTGGTCGATGGTGTAGTGCGCCGAAATAATCCAATCCGGGTGCTACGTAGTAATGTTGTGGTCTTTGAAGGAGCGTTGGATTCACTGCGGCGCTTCAAGGATGATGTCAGCGAAGTGCGCGCCGGTACCGAGTGTGGTATGGGCGTCAAAAATTACAATGACATCCATGAAGGCGATCACATCGAAGTCTTTGAGCGGGTGCAGGTTGAGCGCACCCTATAGATCGCTACCTTGAAATCGTGGGGTCAAACCGAATCATGGCGATGAAAACCATTCCGCGTACCAGGCGGATCGGTGAGCAGCTCCGCCGGGAACTGGCGGAGTTGATCCGCGATGAGCTGGGCGATCCGCGTCTGACGCTGGTGTCGATGACCAGCGTCGAGGTCAGCCGTGATCTGGCGTATGCGCGGATCTATGTGACCTTGCTGGGTGATCCAATGGAGCGGACTGAACGGGTGGCCGAGCTGAATCGGGCTGCGCCGTTATTGCGCCGGGAACTCGGTCGGAGAATGCATCTTCGCATCATTCCCAAGCTGGAGTTTCGTTACGACGAGGTGGTGGAGCGCGGCGCCCGATTATCGGCATTGATCGATGCCGCAGTGGCCGCCGATGTCAGTCGCCATGCTGACGAGAGCGGCGACGACTTTACTACAGCCGATCCTTCCGACCGGGAGTCGAGGACGTGACGGATACAGGCAAGCGACAACGCCGTTCCGTTGATGGGGTATTGCTGTTGGACAAGCCGGTCGGCTGTACTTCCAATGCGGCCCTGCAAGCGGTCAAGCGACTGTATCAGGCTGCCAAGGCCGGTCATACTGGTAGCCTCGATCCGCTGGCCAGTGGTTTGTTGCCAATCTGCCTCGGTATGGCCACCAAGCTGTCTGGTTGGCTGCTGAATGCGGATAAGACTTATCGGTTTACCTGCCGGCTGGGGATGACGACGACCACTGGTGATGCGGAGG
Organism: Gammaproteobacteria bacterium; assembly: GCA_024235035.1. Taxonomy (GTDB): domain Bacteria; phylum Pseudomonadota; class Gammaproteobacteria; order Competibacterales; family Competibacteraceae; genus UBA2383. The sequence goes on along the minus strand of JACKNE010000009.1, from coordinate 135,537 downwards.
GCGAAGTGGTCACGATCCGACCGGTCGAGTTGCTGAATCGTGCTCAGATCGAGATGGCCATGCAGCGTTTCACCGGAATGATCGAGCAGATTCCACCGATGTACTCCGCCCTGAAGCGCGAAGGTCAACCGTTGTACAAGTTGGCGCGCCGAGGTATCGAGGTTGAGCGTGAACCACGCCAGGTGATGGTTCACGCCTTGCGATTATTGCGGTGGGAGGGTGAGGAGTTGGAGTGCGAGCTGCACTGCTCCAAGGGAACCTACGTTCGCACCCTGGCTGCCGATCTTGGCGAAGTACTGGGCTGTGGTGCGCACATTTCCGCCTTGCGCCGCACGGCGGTAGCGCCCTATGACGCTGCGCGCATGGTGACTCTGGATGCGCTGCATGAGCAGGCGGAACAAGGACTGGCGGCATTGGACGAGTGGTTGCTACCGCTGGACAGTACCGTGGCGCAGTGGCCGGCAGTGCGCGTGCGGAGTGAGTCCGCTTTTTACCTGCGCCAGGGGCAGCCGGTATTGGCGCCGCATGCGCCGACTCGGGGTTGGGTTCGCTTGTACGAGGGCGAGCAGCATTTTCTGGGGATCGGTGAGATTCTCGATGATGGTCGGGTGGCGTTGCGCCGATTGCTGGCGGGCTGAAAATGGCTATTCCCAGTACGCTTGTTGATTACCTCGTATGAGGTTAGCATTTTCCGCTTAATTCGACTGACTGAATAAACCTGAATTGGAGTTCGACTCAATGTCGCTTAACACTGAACAGAAGTCGCAGATTGTGCGAGATTATCAGCGAGGCGCTACCGATACCGGATCGCCGGAAGTCCAGGTCGCGTTGCTGACCCACCGTATCAATGGCTTGCAGCCACATTTTGGTGAGCACAAGAAAGATCACCATTCCCGGCGTGGGTTGCTGAAGATGGTCAATCAGCGTCGCAAGCTGCTGGATTATCTGAAGCGTAAGAATCTACAAAGCTATCAAGGTTTGATCAACCGCCTTGGCCTGCGTCGTTGAGGCATTTCTTCCGTTTTTCGTTGCACAGGATGCTTTCGTGACGCCTATCAAAAAAACCTTTCAGTACGGTCAACATGCCGTTACTCTGGAAACTGGCGAAATTGCCCGGCAATCCAGCGGTGCGGTGCTGGTCAATATGGCCGATACCGTGGTGCTCGTCACGGTAGTGGTTTCCGAGAAAACCGAGCCAGGCCGGGATTTTTTGCCGCTTCGAGTGGATTATCAGGAGCGCAGTTACGCTGCCGGACGCATTCCAGGCGGCTTTTTCCGTCGTGAGGGTCGTCCCTCCGAGAGCGAGACCCTGACTGCCCGATTGATCGACCGGCCGCTGCGCCCATTATTTGCCGATGGTTTCACCAATGAGGTGCAAATCATCGCTACCGTGATGTCGTTGAATAATCAGGTCGATCCGGAAATTCCGGCTTTGCTGGGTGCTTCGGCAGCGCTGGCGCTGTCCGGAGCACCGTTCAGCGGCCCGATCGGTGCGGCCCGAGTTGGTTACCGCAATGGCCAGTATGTGCTCAATCCCACCCGCCGTGAGCTGAAATCCTCGCAACTGGATTTGGTCGTGGCTGGGACTGAACGGGCCGTGCTGATGGTGGAATCCGAAGCAGATGGCCTGTCCGAGGATGTTATGCTCGGCGCCGTCGTATTCGGCCACGAACAGATGCAGGCGGCGATTCGTGCCATCCGAGAACTAGCAGTGGAAGCGGGTGTCCAGCCGTTGAATTGGCAGCCGCCGGCGGTTGATCAAGCGTTGGAAAGCGCAGTGCGTGCGGTCACTGAGTCAGCATTGATCGAAGCCTATCAAATTGCGGAAAAGCTCAGCCGCCAACAACGGGTGCGTGAGATCCGCGAGCAAACGATCGCTCAGGTGAGCGTGCAGCAACCGGACTGTTGGACTGCGCAGGCAGTCGAAAATGCCTTCTCGACATTGGAAAGCGAAATCGTGCGTGGGCGCATCTTATCCGGTCAGCCGCGCATCGATGGGCGCGACACCTGCACCGTGCGGCCGATCACCATCCGGGTCGGTGTATTGCCGCGCACCCATGGTTCGGCGCTGTTCACTCGTGGCGAGACCCAGGCGCTGGTGGTCACCACGCTGGGCACTGACCGGGATGCGCAGATTATTGACGCCATTGAGGGTGAATACCGCCAGCCGTTCCTGCTGCACTACAACTTCCCGCCTTACTCGGTGGGCGAGATTGGCCAAGTTGGCAGCCCCAAGCGCCGCGAGATTGGTCATGGCCGTTTGGCTAAGCGCGGGGTGCAGGCGGTGATTCCCAAGCCCGATCAGTTTCCGTACACCGTGCGGGTGGTATCGGAGATCACCGAATCTAACGGTTCCAGCTCGATGGCGTCGGTATGTGGCGCCAGCTTGTCGTTGATGGACGCCGGGGTGCCGATCAAGGCGCCGGTGGCCGGTATTGCCATGGGTTTGATCAAGGAAGGCGACCGTTTCGCGGTATTGACCGATATCATCGGTGATGAAGACCATTTGGGTGATATGGACTTCAAGGTCGCTGGCACCACCGAGGGCGTCACTGCCCTGCAAATGGACATCAAGATCGACGGCATTACCCGTGAAATCATGGAACAGGCGCTTGCTCAAGCCCGTCAAGGACGGCTGCACATTCTTAATAAGATGGGCGAAGTGATTATCAATCCGCGTCAGGAATTGTCTGAACATGCCCCGCGTTATACAACGTTTCGTATCAATCCGGAGAAGATTCGCGATGTGATTGGCAAGGGTGGCGTGACCATCCGTGCCCTGACTGAGGAAACCGGCGCTACCATCGATATCAACGATGATGGCTTGATCAAGATCGCAGCGGTAGACAAAGCAGCGGCTGATGAAGCCCGTCGTCGTATCGAGCAGCTCACCTCTGATGTGGAAGCGGGGCAGATCTATGAAGGCAAGGTAGTGCGGATCATGGACTTCGGAGCGTTCGTCGCGATTCTGCCAGGCCGCGACGGCATGGTGCATATCTCGCAGATCTGCGAAGAGCGAGTGCAAAGCGTCAGTGATAAGCTAACCGTCGGTGATCTGATCAAGGTTCGGGTGATGGAGGTTGACAAGCAGGGTCGCATCCGTTTGACCATGAAAGGTTTGGGCTAAGATTCGAAAGTGTCGTACCAAGGGTGATTTGCCTTGGCATGGTTTCTTCGAGTATATTTCGAAATCTTGCTGCCAGGGAAAGGGCAGCGTTTGGGAGAGGTGGCCGAGCGGTCGAAGGCGCAGCACTGGAAATGCTGTTTAGGGGTGACTCTAACGAGGGTTCGAATCCCTCTCTCTCCGCCAAATTCTAATCCATCACGCTCCAGGATGGATTGCAAAGCCCGCCAAGTGCGGGTTTTTTCATGGCTTGACTTCCATAGCCATCCCTAGAAATCCGCCTGCGCCCAAGTAAGATAGAGGTCGCTGGCGAAAGCACGAGATAGGTTTCGTTATTTAAACAATCGGCTGGCCAAATCAGTTGATAGCCTCTCTCGTAAACTCTCGCAAAGGCTTCGACAAGGCTTGTAATCGTGCTTCCCGCTCGATTGGCGCTAATCGACCGATGGCCGCCGCCGCCTGGTAAAACGCCGCGAAATCCTGCCCTTCTCTTTCAAATAACGCTAGAAATGCTGGAACCTGTCGATGATAGGTGCTGATGCCAGCCAGCTTGGCATTGTTCAAATCCTGAGCGAACCACGAATCATAACCATCATAGCCTTGCCAGTTTTGTTTGAGTTCCTGATAGTGCTTGCGCAGTTCCGTCAGAATATGCCGCTTGCCTTCGCGTTTCTCTGGCTCATTCTGGGAAGAAACATAGAGGTCTGCCAACTCCTTACGAGCCTCTGCTGTCAACTGCAGAAATTGTTTGCGTCGATGGAGATCCACTGCGTACTCTGCACGCTCACGCGCGGTGCCGTGCTTCTCCAGCCAGTGTTTCGCGCCCAACTGACCCACAGCAGTGGCAAAGGCTTCATTGAAAGCCGTGTCATCAGTGATGTACAGTCGCTGATGCGCCAGTTCGTGGAACAGCAATTCTGCGAGTCGTCCTGCAGGCCAATCGATGAAGGTGTTGAGCAGTGGATCATCAAACCAGCCCAAGGTCGAATAAGCCGTGATATTGGCCACGTAGACATCGTCACCCGCCGCGCGTAATTCTTTGGCTAATCGGTGAGCGGTGTCGGCATCGAAATAACCGCGATAACTCAGACAACCAACCACTAGGAAACACCACTGATGCGGCTCCAGACTCAGTTCTGGCGCCGCAAACACGTTTTTCACGACCCAAGGCCGTTGAAGGTCGGCATAGCCACGGTAGGTGTCGTTATCCGGCAAGCCCAACTCCGCGCTAGCAAAGTCGCGCAAAGCTTGGGCGACTTTCAATTGCCGGCGCAGCTTCGGCGAAGTTGTTGGATCTGCTAAAACCTTTACAACGGGTCGGCGGACGCGCCAAAGCTCCCATTGCCCGACCATCGCCTGTTGGTAATAGGCCAGATCAGCGCAGCTTGACAGCGCCAATTCCAGCACCAGCGCAATCGTTATGAAAAGTACCTTGGGAATGCACCACATCGCCCGAAACAGAATTCAGAGTTCAGGGTTCTGATACCTAGTATCTGAACCCTGAGTTATGATCAGGCCCCTGATCTTCGCCGATACAACGGCAAGGGTTGATCAGCCGCCGGTTGGTAACTCTCGCTGAAGTCGTTAAATGCTTCCAGCGCATCTTCTAAGCTACGGTCCGCGCGCAACTCGAATGCATCAAAGCCACTACGGGCCATGAAGAACAATTGATCACGCAACACATCGCCCACCGCCCGGATTTCCCCTTGATAACCATGTCGTTCCCGTAGCAGTCGGGCCTGAGAATAGGCGCGGCCATCGGCGAACTTGGGAAATTCCAGCGCTACCAACGCCAGCGTTGGCAGATCAGCGGCCAGGTCGGCGATATTGGTCGTATTCGGTAGGCGGACTCCTACCCACTCGCCCCGCTCCCGCAACACCGCTTGTTCCTTTCGCCAGCGGGCCAGTGAGACGATCACCGGTCCAGCCGGCAGTTCGGCGTCGTCAGCAACGTGTTGCCAGCGATCCTCGACGATGCGCCGATCCTTAATAACCGACTGCATGGCGCTGTTCCTCCTGCTTTGCTTCATGACTACCCGGCGCATAAGCCCGCACTCGGAACGGCTCCAGGCCAATTCGCCGGAACGTGTCCAGGAACCGCTCGTCATTTTCGCGGTATTCCACATAGACTCGCAGGATACGTTCCAGAGTATTGGCCACTTCGGTCTTGGGTACCGAGGGACCTAGAATATCGCCCAGCGACACATCGTTTTCCGAAGAACCACCTAGGGAAATCTGGTACCACTCTTCACCTTTTTTATCGACGCCAAGAATGCCGATGTGGCCGACATGGTGGTGACCACAAGCGTTCATGCAGCCGGACAGGTTCAAACGAAGATCGCCAAGGTCATAGAGATAGTCGAGTCGGTCAAATTTCTCGTTGATTTGATCAGCAACCGAGATGGAGCTGGCGTTGGCCAGGCTGCAAAAATCCAGGCCGGGGCAGCAGATCATGTCAGCCAACGTGCCGATCACCGGGGCCGCCAGTTTCTGGCTTTTCAGAGTGTGCCATAGCGGATAGAGGTCGGCTTGGCGTACGTCGGTCAGTAGCAGGTTCTGGTGGTGAGTGGAACGAACCATACCGAAGCTGTAGTGGTCAGCGATATCGGCCACTGCGTCCATCTGGTCGGCGCTGATGTCGCCCGGCGGTACATGAGGTTCCTTCAGCGCCACGAATACATTACGGTATCCTGCGATCTTATGAGGGGCGATATTCTGCTTGATCCAGTCAGCGAACGCCTTGTCAGCCTTAAGCCATTGCTCGAAGCTGAGATCATCGACGGCGTTCGTCTCATACGGCGGTGGAGAGAAGTAGCGGCGTACCCGTTCGATCTCTGCTTGATCCAGCGCCAACCCGGAGTTCCTGATCTGTTCCCACTCCGCTTCGACCTGTGTGCGGAATTTTTCCGTTCCCAGCGCTTTGACTAGAATCTTGATCCGCGCTTTGTAAAGATTGTCACGACGACCCTGCTGATTGTAGACCCGCAGGATCGCTTCCAAGTAGGTCAACAGGTCGCGCTCGGGCAGGAATTCACGGATGACGCGACCAATCAACGGCGTTCGCCCCAACCCACCACCGACCAGTACGCGGAAGCCGATTTGGCCGGTTTCAGCGCGCACCAAATTTAGGCCAATATCGTGGACTTGAGCGGCAGCGCGGTCGTAGGCGGCGCCGGTGACAGCAATCTTAAACTTGCGCGGCAGGTAGGAAAATTCCGGGTGGAAAGTTGACCACTGGCGGATGATTTCACAGTAAATGCGTGGATCTTCGATCTCGTCTGGGGCCACTCCAGCCAGATGATCAGCGGTGACGTTGCGAATACAATTACCACTGGTCTGAATGGCGTGCATCTGCACCTGGGCCAGTTCAGCGAGGATATCGGGTGTTTCCTCCAGCTTCGGCCAGTTATACTGGATATTCTGACGGGTGGTGAAGTGGCCGAAGCCCTTGTCATAGCGGCGAGCGATGTGCGCTAAGGTCCGCAACTGCCGAGAAGACAGCAAGCCGTAGGGGATAGCGACCCGCAACATGGGCGCGTGGCGTTGCAGGTAGAGGCCATTCATGAGTCGCAGCGGACGGAACTCGTCATCGCTCAACTCACCCGCCAGATAACGCTGTACTTGGCCCCGGTATTGGGCCACCCGCTCATCTACAAGCGTTTGATCGTAGTAGTCGTACTGATACATCACGTGTCGGTCTCCGACTGAAAATCGGCTGGCGTCTTATTCCCAATACTTTGATCTTATTTAGATCAAGAGGAAGTATTGGGATGAAGGACTGATTAAACGCAAATTATCACCGCTGTAATATGCAAATAAAGCATTTTTTAACCATAAATTTATAACTTTTTTTTATTAAAAGATCAGAAGTCCCCGCACAAATCTTCCGCATGAAAGGGTTACGCGCCATTTCAGCCATGATGTTTCTTCACCTGTGTGCCAGAATCCAGCTAAAGCGTTTGAAGCAGGATTCCCACGCTTTTGCATTTCGCCACGGCTACTGCCAGAATCACTGCTATTTCGTTGTTGATCTTGAATATGTTGATTTTCTCAGCGAATGCTCGATACATCGCTCTTCAGGATTAGAAGCCTAAAGTGAAGTGAATACTCCACCTTTCGGACATTTTTGCGCCTCTAACCTCAAGCGCCAATTTTTGCTGTTGATCATCATGATTTATCTGATCACCGGTGCTATAGCCTTGGCCCTGTTTATCTGGGCCTTGCAAGGAGTGACCCGACAACTGGGTGAGGATTTTGCCGTCCAGTATGTGCTACGCCAGAGAGACCACCTATTGGGGCCGATTCAGCGCGAGCTGGCGCTGGCGCGAAAATTAGCCGATTCGCCTCTGCTCAAAAGTTGGGCGCGAGATGAATATCGTCCCGAGCTTCGAGCTGCCGCTCTAGCTGAATTGGACAGCTACCGTCGTCATTTCGCGGACCATAGCTATTTTATCGCGCTTGATTCATCCAAGCATTTTTACTTTAACGACGCCGCTGATGCCTACCGGGGTCGAGAGCAAGGTCATACGCTTGATCCGAATCAGCCGAGCGATTCCTGGTATTTTGCTTCGATGGCGCAGATCACGGATTTCAACTTGAATGTTAATTACGATACGCCACTCGATATTTATAAACTTTGGTTCAATGTCATCATTCGCGATGGCGAAGAAAAATTGGGTATTGGAGGCACCGGACTGGAGTTAGATCGCTTTATCGAAGCAGTTCTCCAGAGAGATCGCCAAGGTGTACACACCATGTTGCTGGATCAGACCGGAGCGATCAAGGCCTATCACCATCGGGCCTATATGGATTTCAATGCGGTCGCCAAACCCGAGATAGAACACAGTACCCTGCATCGGTTGCTGGCTTCGCCGAAAGAACAAACCTTGCTCGACGAGCGGTTGGAGCAACTCCGCTATGCTCAGATCCCAGTTGCAGTCTTGTCATTGACCGTCGAGGGCCAGCCTTACCTGGCGGCGATGGTTTACCTCGATGAAATTCGTTGGTTCGCCATAGCGCTAGTGAACACAACCGATGTCTACGATATCTGGCGATTCGCGCCGTTCGCTGCCCTGCTCGTATTTTCGATGCTGGCGCTGGCGGTGGCGGTGACCACGCTACTCAACCGGATGGTGCTCAGTCCACTGGCCCGGTTGCATTACTTCACACGAGCCGTCGCCGCTGGCGATTATGGACAGTTGGCTCATGCGGAAACAAACAATGAGATTGGTGATCTGACCTATGCCTTCAATGCCATGGCGCTGACAGTGCGGCAACATACTGAGCAGCTTGCACAACGGATCGAAGAGCGTACTCGAGAACTCCAGCAAGCCCACCAGACCATAGCGATTGCGCATGATCAGGTGCTGGACAGCATCGAGTATGCCCGACTGATCCAGCAAGCCATGCTCCCTCCTGATGAATCATTGAAGCAGGCGCTAAACAATTATTTTCTGATCTGGAAGCCTCGCGACCTAGTCGGCGGCGATTTCTATTACTGCCGAACCGATGATCGGGGCTGGTTGCTGGCGGTGGTGGACTGCACCGGGCATGGTGTCCCTGGCGCATTCATGACCATGGCCGTGAATTCAGTGCTCAATCACATTACCAGCGCCATCTGCGCTAATGATCCGGCTCGTATCCTTAAAGAAATCAATATTATAATTCGAACTACTCTCAATCAGAACGACCGGGGCGAGGCTTTCGACAACGGTCTGGACGCGGGAGTTTGTTGCCGGCTTTGGGCAGAGCAACGGCTGCGCTTTGCAGGAGCACGGTTCGACCTTTTTTATCAGGATGCCGAAAAGACGTCACTGGCCATCATCCGTGGCGATGGCCAAAGTCTCGGTTATCGGCGTTCCGATCCAGATAGGGATTTCAAGAATCACTGGATCGATTTGCCGTCGGAACGGACATTCTATCTGACCAGCGACGGATTGTTGGATCAAGCGGGGGGGACTAAGGGTTACGGTTTCGGGCGACGGCGCTTTCAGGAAACCCTACAGGAGTGCAATGGCCAATCACTGGTGACACAGCATCAGATCGTAGAGCAGGCGCTTGCCGACTGGCAAGGTAGCTATGAGCAACGTGACGATATGACGATCATCGGTTTTCAGCCGGCGCACGGCGTGAAATGAGGCATAGCCGTTTATGAAAGATTTTGATCTGGTCCGGCTGAAGGATGAGTTGGGTGAACGCGGCATTCTAATCAGCTTTAGCGGCCCCTTCTCCCATAGCATCATCGAGGAACTGGGTAAAGTGGTGCGCAACCATCTGGAAAATACCCGATTGAGTCGTACAGCGATGATGGATGTGTTCGCTGTCTATGTCGAGCAGGCGCAAAATGTCGGCAATTACCTGCGTCACTGGGAACAAGAACCCAGCGGTGAGCGAATTGCCAGCTCCGGTATTGTGGTCATTGCTCGTGACGGCGAGCGCTATGTTGTCAGTTCAGGAAATTTGATGGTCCAAATCGATGTCGCACCGTTGGTGGTTTATCTGGAACAATTACGGGCGTTGGATAAAGCGGGTTTGAAGGCTTTGCACAAGCAAAAACTGCGTCAACCGCTGAGCGAAGCAGGCGGCGGTGGTCTCGGCTTGATTGAAATGGCGCGCAAAGCAACCATGCCGCTACAGTACGCATTGACTACCGTCGATGCAGGGGTTTTCTTTACGCTGAGAGTGGTGATTTGATGGATAAGCTGATTATTGAAGCTACTCGATCATCACCAGCGATCGCATTCGATGCCGAAACCAGTTGGTTGCAAATACGTGGCGAATCCTATCCTGAAAACGCCGCCGCGTTTTATGCGCCGGTGTTCGCCTGGTTGAAGGAGTTTCTGGCTGAACATGACCCAGCAGCTACAGTGCAAGTCGATCTGGAAATTCTCTATCTCAATAGCAGTAGCACCAAGGTGATGCTGAATTTGTTCGATCTGCTGGACCAGGTCGCTCAGGATGGTGCGCCAGTCGTCGTCAACTGGCGTTATGATCCCGATAACGAGACGATTCTCGAATGTGGACAGGATCTGAGTGAGGAATTGGAAGCTTTGACGTTCAATCTGGTGGAACGACCCCAGGAGCTCTCGTGAATTCTGGGGATTTGGAAGACGCTAATCTGTTGGAAAGTGAAGAGCAGGCTCTGGAAGCTGCGCAAGCGATATTACACGATGAAGCACTTGGATCCTGCGCCGCACCTTTTACAGAATTGATTCGACAGTACGCTCGCTTACTGCGTCATGTGCGTTATCTCATCCGGGTCGGCGACCGAATGCAGCAGGAACTTAACCATGTGAATGAGCGCTTGCAGAAGAGCGAGGAGAAATATCGTTCACTGTTCGAGAATGCCAGCGAGGGTATTTTTATCGCTCGACTGGATGGCCGGTTACTATGCGCCAACCCAGCGATGGCGCATATTTTGGGTTACTCGGCGCCGAAAGCATTTGTTAAGGCGTATCAGATCAGTGAACAATGGCCTTTTCTAGACAGTAACGATAAGGAACGCTTGTTTAGTGCTCTGACAGAGGATGGTGAGGTCAACCATTTGCAGATGCAGATGCTTCGCCAGGATGGAACCGTTCGCTGGGTGGAAATCAGCGCTCGAGTGCGTCCGCCCGATCCCCGGCACACCGACGCCAGGGTAGAAGGTATCCTTTCCGATATTACCGAACGTAGGCGAATGCTGGAAGAACTCCAGCAGCTGGCGATGACCGACAGCTTGACCGGTTTGTATAACCGGCGGCGTTTTCTGGAATTGTGCGAGCAGGAACTGTGTCGCGCCAGCCGTTACCGGTTGGAAATTGGCCTGCTGATTTTGGATGCGGATCATTTCAAGGTCGTCAATGATACCTACGGGCACGCTGTTGGCGATGAGGTTTTGCAGCTCATCAGCCGATTATGCCGCGCTCACGTCCGTGAAGTGGATGTCGTCGGGCGAATCGGTGGCGAGGAGTTTGCGGTCCTATTGCCGCAAACCGGTTTTCCAGCGGCATTTGAGATTGCTGAACGTCTGCGGACGATCATCGCCCAAACAGCGCTGCCGCTGACAAATGACCAGATGTTGCGCTTCACGGTCAGCATCGGCGGTTGTGTGTTCGCCGCGCGAAAACTGACCGTGGGCGAACTGTTCAAGGTCGCGGATCGGGCGCTCTATACCGCTAAGGACAATGGTCGCAACCGGGTAACGGTTTACCAGGAAGGGTCAGCGCCCACTGATTAGCCGGTGGTTCTGAGCGATCTATGTCCCGATTTCCATCTTCTATACTGTGGGATAGCGCGCGCTGTGGCGTGTTGCTGACCGATCATCGTGGCGTGGTCGCGGGGAAATTCACGAAAAGAAAGCAGATGGCTTATTTAAACCATGAGTAGGGAGCGGACATGAAAAAGTGGCTGGGTGTCATCGTCGCCATCCTGGTGTTAGCGGTAATCGGTATGCTCGGCGCTACCTACTGGTCAGGGGCGCAAGCGGAACGTTGGTATGAAGAAGCGCTGGTGGAAGGGTCGAAAAGCGGCAACGTCAAACTGAGTACGGTCCGCTACCAACGCGGGCTGTTTTCATCGCAGGCCGTGACGCGAGTCGATGTGGCAAAGCCGCCGGAAGGTGGCGATTCCACTATCTCGGATCCATCTTTCTCGATTCGCCAGGATATCTACCACGGTCCGTTGCCATTGGCGGGGCGAGAAGCAACGGGCATACCGGTACAGTGGGCCGGGGCCGTGGTGCGCGCCACGCTGGATCTGGACAGTAGCGCGTGGACCCGCGAACTGGCGAAATGGTATGGTAGCCAGGAACCGGTGGTCGCTATCTTGAAAATTGCCTTCGACGGCGCCAGCGACACGCAAATCACCATGCCGCCGCTGGCTTTGAAGGATATCGAAGAGGTGCAAAGCCTCTTATTCTCGGGTTTACAGGGTCAGTTTCGAGTCGCCGCTCACTCCGCTGCTGTGCAAGGAAATTTGACCGTCGCCAGTTTAGAAGCAGTCGGCAAATCGGCTGCCGCCAGTGAACAAATCAAGCTGAAAGATTTAACGATGACGATCAATCAGCACAAGGGCGCCTTCGATCTGTTATTCGGCGAATCCAGCTTCAAGGTAGGTGAGCTGCGCGCCCAGGACCCGGCGACCGGTGCGCCGTTCATCGTAACCAATCTGAGTATGACCGGCTCGTTGAGCCAGCAGAACCCGCAACAAGTCGCCGGTGAAGTCTTGCTCAAGGCCGATCGGATGACCGTAGACCAACAAAGCGGAACCGGTAGTCTGCGCTTGGCGCTGCACAATCTGGATGGTTCCACGATTGAGCAATTGCAACAATGGCAGCAAAAAGTCTCCAACAACCCAGACGACCCGCAGGCTTTGAACGAGTTGTTGAAAGCAGTGAAAGCATTGTTGCATGGCAAGCCGGAACTGATCCTCGATACTCAAGCGAACCTGACCCAGGGCGACTGGCAGGGTCAATTGACTCTGAATTTCCAGGATTTCGAGCATATCGATTTCCTGCAAGATCCAAGTAGTCTCCTTGCTGCGCTGGAGAAAGGCTCGGCGGAGGTCGTGGCATCCAAGAAACTGGTCGAAACCGTACTGGCCGATACCATCGGCGAAGAATTACAAGCTCAGGCGGAAGGACAGGACCAATCCGTCAGTGAGGAAGCGCTGCAAAGCATGGCGGCAATACAGGCCAACCAGCAACTTCAGGAGTTGGCGGCAGCGGGGTTCATTCGGCTTGAAGGAGATCACTACAAAACGACTGCGCGCTTTGAAGGCGGCAAGCTGTTCGTGAACGATCAGGAGATTCCGCTGATGCCACCGATTGATGGAGGTGACCACGCGTTGGAAGGCGAGATACCGACCGAACCGGCACGACCTTGAAAGATGGTCGTCCATGACCCCATTCGAGCAAGCGTCAAACCGGCTCCCTGAGCCACTACGCCATGAAATCGCGCAGTATTGGGCGGCGTTTCAGGATTCATCCCAAACTTTGGGGTTGGAGCTGCCGGTTGGGGCGGCGCTGGAATCCTTGATTCGGGTCTGGGCTGGTAGCGAATTCGTCGCTCGGGCCTGCATCCGTGAGCCCGCGCTGTTGGCGGAGTTGTCGACCAGTGGTGATTTGTCGGCGGGTTATGCACGCGGCGCTCTAGCAGTGCGGCTTGAACGATATCTGGCGGATGCGACCGACGAGGCGTTGCTCATGGTGGCTCTGCGCCGGTTCCGTCGCCGGGAAATGATCCGTATCGCTTGGCGTGACTTGGCCGGCTTGGCCGAATTGACCGAAACGCTCAATGATTTGACCGGCCTGGCGGATGCCGCTGTCAGCGCCGCGCTGGACCGGTTGTACGCTTGGCAATGCCAACAGCGTTATGGCGTGCCCCGCGATCCCGAAGGTCACCCACAACAACTGGTTGTGCTCGGGATGGGCAAGCTCGGCGGTCGTGAGCTGAATTTCTCTTCAGATATCGACTTGATTTTGACCTATCCGTATCAAGGGCAGACCGATGGCGCCCGCGTGATCAGCAACGAGGAGTTCTTTCGGCGACTGGGCCAGCGTCTGAGCAAAGCGTTGGCGGAGATCACGGCGGAAGGTTTCGTCTTCCGAGTCGACTTGCGGTTGCGCCCGTTCGGCGATTCTGGCCCACTGACCATATCGTTTGCGGCCTTTGAAGACTACTACCAAAGCCACGGTCGGGACTGGGAGCGCTATGCAATGATCAAGGCGCGAGTGATCGCCGGCGACCGGGCGGCGGGCAAACGTTTACTGATGGAATTGCGTCCGTTTGTCTATCGCCGCTACCTGGATTACAACGCCTTCGAGGCGCTGCGCAGTATGAAAACCCTGATCGCCCAGGAAGTGGAGCGCAAAGGCATACAGCACAATATCAAACTGGGCCCAGGTGGCATTCGCGAGATCGAATTCATCGGTCAAGCTTTCCAGCTCATCTACGGTGGCCGCGAACCGGCGCTACGGGAACGCAGTATCCTGCGGGTGTTGGACATCTTGGCGGCCAGCGACCGCCTGCCAAAATCGGCGGTTGACCGTCTCAAGAAAGCCTACATCTTTCTACGTCGGGTCGAAAATCGACTACAGGCTTGGGCGGACCGACAGACACATGACCTGCCGGAAGATGAATTGGCGAAAACACGATTGGCCTATGCCATGGGCTATCCTGACTGGGACGCGTTCCGCTTGGAATTGGCGCGGCATACCCAACAGGTGAGTGAGCAGTTTGCTCAAGTGTTCGGTTGTGGAACTGAGCAACCGGCAGCGACCGGCAGCGCTGACCTGGCGGAACTGTGGCATGGCGATCCTGATGAGCAACACGCCTTACGATTACTGGCGGAGCAGGGCTTCGAGAATCCAACCTCGGCTTGGAATCGCTTGCGAGCGTTACGTGACAGTTTCAGTTGCCGGATGATGAGTCCGCGCGGGCGGGCGCGGCTGGATACCTTGATCCCGAGAGTGTTGGAAGCAACAACCGTTGTGCCACAGCCTACGGTTACCTTGGAGCGGGTCCTCAATTTGCTGGAAGCCGTGGCTCGCCGCTCGGTGTATCTGGCGTTGCTGGCGGACCAGCCGCAGGCGTTGGCGCAATTGATCAAGCTGTGCGCCGCCAGTAGCTGGATTGCTCAGCATCTGACCCGCTATCCACTGTTGCTCGACGACCTGCTGAGTCCAGCGGTTTTGTATGCACCATTGGATCGTCGACAACTGGCGCTGGAGTTGGATCAACAATTACGACAGGCGCCAGCCAATGATGCTGAAGAGCAGCTCAATGCGCTGCGTTACTTCAAGCAGGCGCAGGTGTTGCGGGTCGCCGCCGCCGATGTCAGCGGCGCCATGCCGTTGATGATCGTCAGCGATTACCTGACCGAAATTGCCGAGACCTTGTTGCGCAAGGTGCTGGATCTGGCCTGGGCCAATCTGTTGCCCCGGTTCGGTCAACCCCGTTGCGTGGTGGAGGGGATGGATCGGGATGCACAATTTGCCATCGTCGCCTATGGCAAGCTTGGAGGGATCGAGCTTAATTACGGTTCCGATCTCGATTTGGTATTCCTGCATGACAGCGTCGGTGACCAGCAACTTACGACCGGCCCGCGGCAGATCGATAACGCCGCATTTTTCGCCAAATTACTACAACGCATTCTCCATCTGTTGACCACCCGCACCGGCGCTGGTGACCTGTACGAGGTTGATACCCGGTTGCGGCCCAGTGGTCGAGCTGGCTTGCTGGTCAGTTCCTTCGAAGCCTTTGCCGAATATCAGCGTAACCAAGCCTGGACTTGGGAACATCAAGCCTTACTGCGCACTCGAGTCGTCGCGGGGCCAGCAGCGCTGGCGGAGCGATTTCAGACGCTGCGCCGGGCGATTTTGCAAAGCGAGCGAGAGCCCGCTCAGTTGCGCCAGGAGGTCCGCGATATGCGTGAACGAATGCGTGTCGAGCTGGATACCAGCACTGATGGAAGCTTCGATCTCAAGCAAGGCCGGGGTGGTATCGCCGATATTGAATTTATGGTGCAATATGAAGTTCTGGCGAATGCCAGTCGCTGTCCGGAGTTGCTGGCTTTTACTGATAACATCCGGCAAATCGACGGACTGGAGCACTTCGGCATTCTCTCTGTCGCCGATGCGGCGCGAATGCGTCATGCCTATCGTGGACTGCGGCGGCGTATTCACCTGCTCAAGTTACAAGAACAGCCTGCCCGGATTGCGATGGATGAGGCATGGGAAACGCATGAGAGCGTGACTCGTATCTGGCGGCGTCTCATGGAAGGCGGTTAAACGCGCACAATTATGTTTGGGGAGACACAAGCAATGACGATGTCCGACCGCGATGGTCTGATCTGGTACGATGGTGAGCTGACGCCCTGGCGTGAAGCCAACACCCATGTCCTGACCCATACCCTGCATTATGGCATGGGGGTCTTCGAGGGCGTCCGCGCTTATGCCACCGACCAAGGGGCGGCGATATTCCGGCTACAGGCGCATACGGATCGGCTGTTTCGCTCCGCGCACATCGTCGGGATGCCCATACCCTACAGCAAGGATGAGATCAACGCCGCCTGTCAGCAGGCTGTGCGGACCAATAATTTGGCCAGCGCCTATCTCCGTCCGATGTGCTTCTACGGCTCCGAGGGCATGGGATTACGCGCCGATAATCTCAAGGTGCATGTGATCGTCGCCGCCTGGGAATGGGGTGCTTATCTGGGTGCGGAGAACTTGGAGCGCGGCATTCGCATCCGCACGTCTTCGTTCAGCCGGCATCATGTCAATGTCACCATGTGCAAGGCCAAGGCCAACGGCAATTACATGAATTCGATGCTGGCGCTGGCCGATGCGCTGCGCGATGGTTACGACGAGGCGTTGCTGCTGGATACCGAGGGTTATGTGTCCGAGGGCAGTGGTGAAAACATCTTCATCGTTCGCGACGGGATCATTTACACCCCGGATCTGACCTCGGCGCTGGAAGGTATCACCCGCGATACGATTATCCGCTTTGCCGCCGATCTCAAGATCCCGGTTCGGGAGAAGCGCATCACTCGTGACGAGGTGTACATTGCCGATGAGGCCTTCTTCACCGGTACGGCGGCGGAGGTCACGCCGATCCGCGAGGTGGACGGTCGCACCATTGGCGCTGGTCAGCGTGGCCCGATAACCCAGCGCCTACAAGCCATGTATTTCGATCAGGTGCATGGCCGCCGCGATGCTTATCCTGAATGGCTCACGTCGGTTTAGTCTGTCCGCAAAGACCACCAACTCATTAAGAAATTTCAGGAGAACGACATCATGCCAGCTACTGCCGCCGCTGTTTCCGCCAAGCTGACACCCAACGCCCAGAAAACCTATGAGGTCCACCGCGCCGCGCTACCGGTTTCCTGTCCGATGCCGGATATGATGGTGTGGAACTCACACCCCAAGGTTTACTTGCCTATCGAAGCCACCGGCAAGGCCAAGTGTCCGTATTGCGGCGCTGATTTTGTGCTGGTGGATTGAGTCCTTCCTCGACGCCGAGTGAAGACGTGGGTGTGTCCGCTGGTCGTTTGGCGTTTCAGCGATGGCAAGGCGGGACATGACCAGCAGAGTCGCGGGCTGATTGAAGCCTTGGCTCGGCTGCGGCCGATTGAGGCCGTTGAGCTCGATCCACTACCGGCCAAGGTGGCCTTGAGTGCTTTCTACGGCAGGCAAAGTGCTGTTTGGCGCGCATTAGCGGCCCCGAGTATCGTCGTCGGCGCCGGTCATCGCACCCATCTGTCGTTGCTGGCCGCCCGCCGGTTACGGGGCGGTAAAGCGCTGGTCTTGATGCGGCCTACTTTGCCACTGCTCTTGTTTGATCTATGCCTGATCCCTGCCCACGATGCGCCGCCGACTTACAGCAACGTACAGGTGACGCGTGGTGCGCTTAACCGCATTCAGCCTTCCGCGAGGCTGAACCCCGCACGGGGACTGCTGCTGATTGGCGGTCCCTCCGCGCATTTCACCTGGGACAACTCAAACCTGTATCGGCAAATCGCCGCCGTTATCGCTGCTGATCCTGCAGTAGATTGGACACTGACGACGTCTCGCCGTACTCCGTTGAATTTTATAAAATACCTGCCATGTAAAGAGCGATTGACGGTTATTCCAGTAGCTGAAACTGGTCCTGATTGGTTGCCCGCACAACTGGCGCGGGCAGGACGAGCCTGGGTGACCGCCGACAGCGTGTCAATGGTTTATGAGGCCTTGACCGCTGGGTCGGCGGTTGGCGTGCTGGAGATACCTCACAAACGATCCAGCCGGGTCAGTCGGGGATTGGAGCAACTGGTCGCCGAAGGCTGGGTCACCTTTTTTACCGACTGGTCACAGGAGCGCCGACTGCATCGTCCACCTCAAATCTTTAATGAAGCAGAACGTTGCGCGCGTTGGATCATCGACCGATGGTTCGCTTGAGCGTGGCGCAACTGGTTCCAACGTTGAACGGAGGGGGGGTGGAGCGTGGCACTCTGGAAGTAGCTCGGGAGTTGGTTCGGCGTGGGCACCGCTCAATCGTCATCTCCGCCGGTGGGCGACTGGTTCCGCAACTGGTAGATGAAGGGAGTGAGCATTTAGCCTGGCCGCTGGGTGTCAAATCGCCGCTGACCCTACGCTGGATTTGGCCGTTGCAGCGCTGGCTAGCTGAACAAGATATCGATATTCTACATGCCCGCTCGCGGTTGCCGGCCTGGATTGGTTGGTTGGCTTGGCGGAGCATGGACGTAATGACCCGTCCGCGCTTCGTCACGACCGTGCACGGTCTGTATTCGGTTTCCCGCTACAGCGCCGTCATGACCTATGGCGAGCGGGTCATCGCCGTGTCCGAGACGATTCACGATTATCTGCAACGCTACTATCCGCAACTGCCAGCGGAGCGGATTCAGCGCATCCCGCGCGGCGTCGATCCAGTGGCTTTTCCTTACGGTTATCGACCGCCGCCCGAGTGGCTGGCCCAATGGTATCGGTGTTACCCTCAACTGCGGAGTGCGTGGGTATTGACCTTGCCGGGCCGGTTGAGCCGACTCAAGGGGCATGAAGATTTCATTGCGCTGATCGCCCGATTGCGGGCGCAGGATCTGCCGGTCTACGGATTGATTGTCGGTGGCGTGGAATCGGGTCGGCAGCGCTACGCTGATCAACTTCGGCGTTGGGTGCAGGCTCAGGGACTGGATGGCGCCATCCTGTTTGCGGGTCATCGCACCGACATGCGTGAAATTTACGCGGCATCGACCCTGGTGCTGTCGTTGTCGGCGCAACCGGAATCCTTTGGGCGCACGGTGTTGGAATCCTTGAGCTTGGGGACTCCGGTGGTGGGTTATGCGCATGGCGGCGTGGGTGAGATTCTGCATGGCCTCTATCCCGCCGGCCTGGTGTCGCCGGGTGATCTGCAAGGCCTGGCGGAACGGGTTACGACGCTGCTGACCACTGCGCCGCCAGTACCCATGAAACCGATGTTTACCTTGCAAAGCATGCTCGATAAAACCCTAGCCCTGTATGAGTCGTTGCGCCATGCTCCTCGGAGTCGGATATGAAGCTTGCCGCTTCCAACCGGACCTTGATCGTTCAGCCGCTGCCTGGCATTGGCGATATGGTCTGGCACTTGCCGCATATCCACGCTATTGCGGCTACCACGACCACTGGGCAGGTGGATATTCTGACCAAACCGCGTTCTCAAGCCGATCGGTTGCTATGCGCCGATCCCTGTGTCGATCGCGTACTGTGGCTGGAGCGTGATACGGGTCGTCATGCGGGAGTCCAGGGAGTATTCCGGTTGGCAGCCTTGTTGCGTCAGGGCGCCTATCAGCGAGCATGGTTTCTGCACGCCAGCGCCCGCTATGTGCTGGCAGCCTGGCTGGCGGGCATCCCGGAACGCATCGGTTATGGAATCGGTTGGCAACCGTGGCTACTCAGCATTCCAGTTCGACTGCCTGCTGAATTTCAGCATGCACCGCCGATGGTGCGGGGGGATGCCCTGTTGGAGATGCTGAAGATTGCTCGAATCGAAGCCGAACCTCGGTTGCCGGTGTCGATGGCTGCAAGGCAGGCCGTGGTAGAACGCTTTGTTGACTGGCCCCAACCTTGGATTGCGTTGGGTATCGGCAGCAGCGAACCCTGGAAACAGTGGGGTGTGGCGCGCTTCGCGGAACTAGCGCTCGCATTACACCGTCAACGGTCCGGTTCCATCTTTATCGTCGGTGGGTCAGGGGAGCGGCTATTAGCCGACGCTATCCTGCAGCGAGTGCAGGATAGCGGGGGCGTGGCGGCAGACGCCATCGCTCTGCCGCTGGAGCAGACGGCCGCTTTGCTGGCCAGTAGTCGCTGCTACATCGGCAATGACACCGGCGTGCTGAACATGGCTGCGGCGCTGGAAACGCCCACGCTGGGGTTGTTCGGTGGATCGCCGCCACTGAACCATTCTCGCTTTATCCATGCGATTACGCCCCCTGCCGGCCATGACGGCATGACAACCATTACCGTCGCTCGCGTTCTTGAAACGTTTGTGCGCTTGGAGCGATTCGATGAAGATGGCTCTGCAACTTGATCGGTTCCGTGAGGCTTTCTTTCGCTGGGGCTGGTTGTCCCCAGTGACATTGCCTGTGGCCCAATTAGGCGGAAGAGGGCTGTTCAATACTTTGGTCGGTTTCTATGCCCTATGGGGATTGCTCAGTTTTTGGGGTCGCCGGGATCGCTTGGATCGGCCTGTCACCCTACTTTATTTGCTGCTGCTGGGCGCTTTTCTGCTGACGATTCCTGGCTCGGTCGATCCAGTCGGGGGCTTGCGGACCTGGCTGAATTTCTTCATGCAGAGCAGCACCTTGCTCCTGACCCAGGTCGCTCTGCGGGAATCCTCGGCGAATCCCGACCGGTTGCTGAGCAGCATGGCGTTGTGCGGCGCTCTAACCTTGAGCGGACTCTACTTGTCGCTGCCCTATCATCTGTTCGGTGGGTCGGGTCAGCCCTTCAACCCAAGCGTGCAACTGCAGGAGGATAATCTGCCGTTTCTATTGCCCTTCCTGCTGGCCTGGTTATGGTGGCATGGTCCGCCGCGCTGGCGATATGGTGCACTGGCCGGCGTTAGCGTGCTCGTATTAGGCTACATAATCCTTGCCGAGGGGCGAGCCGCCCTGCTCGGCTTGATTGTGGGTCTGGCGGTTTTTTGCCGGATCGCGCTGAAATGGCGGTTGCGCTGGATCATTGGATTAGCTGTGCTGGTGCTGACGGCCAGCATTGTGGTCAATACCGGACCCTTCCGGAAGGCGGAACTGGATTCTGAACACCCGCTGGATGCCTTTACCGCTGGACGCACCGTGCTTTGGCGTCAGGCGTTGATGCATCCTCCGACGCGACCGTGGTTGGGAATCGGCATTGGCAATGGCGCTCATGCGAGTGAGGTGTTGAGTTTTGAGCTTGGTGGCGATTCTATTCAGGTCAAGCATCTGCATAATTTTGTCTTGGATGCCTGGTATGAAACCGGTATTTTAGGCGTGGGCCTGCTGCTGATCCTAATCAACACCGTGCTCGTTCGGTTGATCGAGACTTGGCCATATTGGTCTGCCAGGGATCGCCAGCGCGCCGGTGTCTGGTTGGCGGCGACAGCCGCGCTGAGCACCGCTGGAATGTTGAGTTTTTCCTATACCTCCCGGCAATTAGCCTGTTATTTGTTCGTCTGTCTGGGCAGCTTGACGTGTTTGGGTCGACCACCGTCCGCGGACCAGGTTACACCGTCAACAAGTGACGATACAGATCCAGATAGGCGTCGATGATCGCTGGCTCACCATGGTGAGCCAGCAAGGTGCGATAGCCGTTGTCGGCTAGTTCACAGCGTAGTGATTCATTCCGCAACAATAACTCCATCGAGGTTGCCAATGCAGCGGGATCGGCTACCGGCGTCAGCCAGGCATCTTTCTGGTGAACGGCAATTTCCACGGGTCCAAGCGTGCGAGTCGCCAACACGGGTCGGCGCCGCGCCCAGGCTTCGAGAATCACATTGGCGACCCCTTCCTGCAAGGATGAGCAGACGCATAGATCAGCCAATTCCTGGAAACGACCCGCATCGTCGCGCCAACCCGGCCAACGGACACGGTGGGCGATCCCCAGTTGCTCCGCATGGCGTTTAAGCTGTGCAGCCAGCGGTCCGTCGCCGACAATGACCAAATAAACCGGCCGATCCTGGATGCATCTAGGAATAGCGGCGAAGGCGGTCAGTAGATCATCGAAACCCTTGATCGGGTGTAGACGTCCCACGGCGACGGCAATCAGTCCATCTTCAGGAATGGCCAGCATCTGACGCAATTGTTGTAGGGCGGCAGGGGGGCTGGATGGGCAAGGCGTCACGAAATTACTGATATGAAAAATGCGATCCTTAGGAAAACCATGTCGAATCAAGTGATCGCCAATGCCCGGACTGACCACGATCCAGGCATGGGCGTGCCGATAACCGTGGGGTTCGTAATAACCGCCCAGTCGGGCAATATGAATCGGTTGCCGGCCCGATGGCAGATGGGTTAACCGGGTGGCGCGACCCATGTAAGTTTGTACGATATTCGGGCCGTGTCCACGCATGGCTTTTTGAATTTGCCAGCGTGACCATAAATCCCAGACACCCCACATTGGAATGTGAATTCGCGGGATTTCTGCTGGAAGTTCAGTCGCGATCAGGCTGCCCGGAACCGTCACCGCCAGCGTCGCATGGCCGTGTCGATGCAGCGCGGTGACCAAACGCGCATAAAATAGTTCGGCGCCGCCGAGGAATCTGCCGCCGATGATATGCGCCGATGCGATCATGATCTCCTGATGACAACAGTGATGCGCCGATAATGAAGCGCGCCATTAATGAACGATTTGGGGCATACTGTAAATGAAATTTCCGTTCAAGACAGGCTAATTCATGACCGACCGAACCCGGCTTTCGGTATTCATCACCACCTATAACAACGGCCGAACCCTGACGGCTTGTCTGGAAAGCATCCAGTGGGCGGATGAAGTGATCGTACTGGATTCCTTCAGCACCGACGATACGTTGGCGATCGCTCAGCGTTATGGTGTGCGAATTGTCCAGCACGAGTTCATGGGTTACGGTCCGCAGAAACAGATGGCGCTTGCCGCGACGACTCATGATTGGGTGTTGCTGCTGGATGCCGATGAGGCGCTGTCGCCTGGGCTCCAGACCGAAATCCTGCGACTGCTGCAGAGTGGGCCGAGTGTGGACGGCTACGAAATTCCACGTCAGGAGCAAATGTTCTGGCGCATGTATAATCCAGCGACACGGATGAATCATTACCTGCGCCTGTTCGATAAACGCAGAGGCAGCATTGATGATCTGCCGATTCACGCTGCACCCAAGGTGCAGGGGCGCGTCGCCCGGCTCAAAGCCCCGCTGTACCATTACGGTGAGACCGACATTCATACCAAAGTCGATAAGATCAATGCCTACTCCACCGGCTTGGTGGTTGACAAACTCAAGAAGCAGCGTTGGGGGATTCCATTGATCATGGTCTTTTACCCACCCCTGTTCTTCGTCCGTAGCTATTTGTTCAAACGCAATTTTCTAAATGGCTGGGCGGGATTTATCAACTCGGTGATCGCAGCGTTCTACGTCTTTCTCAAATATGCCAAATTGTATGAGCATCGCCAGTTCGCCAAGCATGGAACCCGGTTGTTGCCAGACGATGCACCGCCGTTGCCGGGTGAGTATCCACCCCGCTCCAGCGATCCGCCTTGATATCAGTGGTCGAGGCGCAGAAAAATTCCGTTTGTACGTTTTCCTTTGATCCAAAGCGTAAGTTGGGTTGACGCCGTCCACTCGATAATCTCTCTGATTTCGGTAGCCAGCGAGGCATTGGGTTTTCCAGAAGATGGCAAGCTAACCTGCGCTTCAAGTCACGGCCGCTTACCTGTCCCCACGCACGTCGAACTCGACTTTCCAAGTTTCCGTACCGGTGCGCGACACGGCCTCCAGACGTAGTGTGCCGACTTCAGTGACCGCCGCATGCAGACGTACCGGCACCACCTCGCCCGGTTGTCGGTCCTCGGCAGGCAGATTGGCCTCGATTTCCTCTAGCTCTTCTAACTCTTCCGGTACCCATTGCTCCAGCACGGTACCAACCTGATCGACGCGCCGCACTGAAGAGCCGAAGAAACGGAAGCGCACCGGTTCGCCCACTACCAGCCCGACCTCCTGTGGTGGCAGTTCGGCCTGTGTTCCTTCCTCCATGCCAAATGGAGCGATACACAATCCCTGGATCGGGGGTTCCATGCCCGGCACGGCGGGCATGGCGCTCTCCACGCCGACGTAATACGATTTGGCGGTGCCGCCGCGAATGCGCACGCCGCGCCCCTGCCGCACATAGCCGTAGTAGGCTGCGCCGCGCGCCACCGCCAGATCGAGATCCGCGCCTTCCAGCAACCGCGCCGCCGGCGCGCCCTCGGCGGCCAGCCAACCGTTGAGCAACTCTAAAGTTCGATCGAGCAGCGCTTGCGCCTTGAACACGCCGCCGTTGAACAGAATGGCGGTCGGATGCAGAAAGCTAGCATTCTCCGGTAGGCGATTTCCAAACCCGGCCAGATCGCGTGTCGCTTCGACTTGTCGGCCTAGAAATGCCGCTAGATGACGAGACATGGCCGCATCCTGAGCATAGGGCAACCCCAGCTTGGTGAGTGCAGCTCGGGCGCGGGCCGCGGGGCGCGCTGACGCTGTGACTATCGGGAAGAAACCTTCTATCAGAGTTCTGGCCACCTCATCGCGGGTCAGTTCGGTGCGCAAGGTGCCGCCGATCAGTCGGGAACCGCGACTTGGCACCACCACCGGCACGGCTTCGACGCTGGCATCGCTCAGCAGAATTTCCTTGGCGGAGCGGCAACCGTGCGTAAGGCCCTGCAATTGCCAGGGATCGAGTTGCGTTCCCTGTTCGGCCAGCTTGGCGCGGACCGTATGAGCCAAGGCCAGATCCATGTTATCGCCACCCAGCAGGATATGGTCGCCCACCGCCACTCGCACCAATTCCAGGGAACCGTCGCGTTCGGTGACGGCAATCAACGAAAAATCGGTGGTGCCGCCGCCCAAGTCGATTACCAGGATAATATCACCGACCCGTACCTGCTTACGCCACTCGCCTCGGGTGGACAGAATCCAGTGATATAGCGCTGCCTGCGGTTCTTCTAGCAGCACCAGGCGATTGCTCAGACCGACCGCAGCAGCGGCCTCGGCAGTCAGCTCGCGGGCTGCTGGATCGAAGGAGGCGGGCACGGTCAATACGACATCCTGTTCCGCCAGTGGCGCATCGGGATGACGCTGATTCCAGGCAGTGCGCAGATGTTCCAGGTAATGCATCGAGGCTTGCAATGGCGATACTCGTTGCACTTCCTCAGGCGCTTCCGCCGGCAGAATGGCTGCCCGTCGGTCGACGCCGGGGTGGCATAACCAACTCTTGGCGCTGGCTACCAGTCGAATCGGGGTGCGACCGCCCATGCTGCGGGCCAGTTCGCCGACCACGAATGGCGGTTGCTCTCCCCACGGTAGAGTACGATCTTCTGGGCGTAATTCATCGGGATGTGGTAGGTATAGGAATGACGGTAATAACGATCGTTCTTCGACCGCACCAGGGGCTGTCAGCTGTGGGATCGCTTCGATCCAATCAACCACCTCATCCAGATCACTGGCTTGCAGATCCACCGCTGCGATGACGCAGTGCGTTGTCCCTAGATCGATGCCAATTGCGAAACGGGCCGCACTCATAGCTCCACCTCCGCTGGGGCCAATACCCGAACATCATGGCCTTCCGCCAGCTTGGGTAATTTGATCTCGATCACTCGCCAGCCACGGTGCATCAACGTTCCGGTGAACGGTGGTTGACCGACCACATTGCCCGTCAAGCGCACCGCGGTTGCGTCAAAACCGGCCGGAAGAGTCAGCCGAGCGCCTTCGGCTTCGTCACGCACTGACGCGATCTGGAGATGATCGCGAATTACCTTGCTGCACCCCTCATGCACCACGCGCGCCGCGCCACCAATCTCGGCGTCAGAATAGGCGGTGACATTTTCCTCTAGGAAATCCACGAATCGCCCCTCTTGCTGTAAAAGCGCCAGTAGTTGCAGGGCAGAATCCGGTAGGGTATCGCGCAGCCCCGGTTTAGGTTGACCGGTGCTTGAAGGCGCTCTCGGGGTAAATTCATCCCGCTCTAACTGCGAGACACCGTCAGCGAACTCTTGATCGATCAGCATTCGCCAGGCAGCGCGCAACGCCAGCATCAGCCGGGACAGAACATTTGGTTGTGAAGCATTCATGAAACAAACTCCTTAAATCGAACCGGTTTATGCGGTATCCTATCATGCGCCAGCGAGATGCCTCGCTCATGGCGAAAAAACCACCTTGCGCGCGCCGGGTTTCGCTGATCGAGTTGGCGCGTGTTATGACGGTCAACTAAATTTAACCGAAAAGGGCAGTGCGGATCGGCCCTGATTGATCTCTGTCCCCCGGATTGCGAACCGGTACGCGAAGCAGATACACCAGATTATCCCAGGAGTGGCAGCATGGCCCGCATATTGATTGTCGATGACTCGCCGACCCAGACGCTGAGCCTCGCCAAGATCCTTAAAAAACATGGACACGAAATCCTGACGGCTACGGACGGTGTGCAGGGCGTCGAGGTCGCCAAGGCCGAACTGCCCGATCTTGTCCTGATGGATGTGGTCATGCCCAAGATCAACGGCTTTCAGGCGACTCGACAAATCACCAAGAATCCATCCACTAGCCATATTCCAGTGATCATCGTGACCACCAAGGACCAGGAAACCGACAAGATCTGGGGAGCGCGGCAAGGTGCGAAGGGTTATGTCATCAAGCCGGTAGAAGAGGCTACCCTGG
The DNA here is from genome assembly GCA_024235035.1 of Gammaproteobacteria bacterium. Taxonomy (GTDB): domain Bacteria; phylum Pseudomonadota; class Gammaproteobacteria; order Competibacterales; family Competibacteraceae; genus UBA2383. Next base: position 109,053 of record JACKNE010000009.1, on the reverse strand, counting down.
TCGAAACAGTCAATCAGTTTCTTCCCAAGTAGGTTGCGGATAATCCGGGTAGCGACGCCGGAACTCCGCCAAGCTCGTTTTCGCCTCCGCTAGCCGACCTTGTCGACGCAATTCAGCGATCTTCGCCAGCCAGGCTTCCGGTGAAAGAAGTATTTGTTTTCGCTGGGGTCTTGTCCCCTCATCATGGATCGCTGGCGCTATCTGCAAATTATCCGATTGCTGTCGCTCCTTGGTTATCGGTGATTCTCGTTCCTGTGTCGGTGGTGCGGCAGATAGTGGTGCCATTTGTGGCATTCGGGTAGCTGGCGCGACGGGCGGCGGTGGGGAAAGCAGCACGCGGTCGGCCGCCATCGTTTTAGCTTGGCTTGTGGACGTCACATCGGTTTCGGCAGCAGGTTGCTCTGCGGATTGGACTTTCAGCTCTATTGGCCATCCCTTCTCACCGGTCTCGCGCGCCAATCGCACTATACCCACCGACAGGAAAATCGTGGCGACCAAGGCCACGGGCATGGCCCAGAAGCGGATACCTCGCCGTTGGGCGCGAGGCATCGCCGACGTTGCCACTGTAGCAACCGCCGTGTGCGCTGTTGTCAAGATGGATTCGTCCAGCCAAGTGGGTGGTTCGACGTTGCGGGTCGTCCGATACAGAGCGGACAACACTTCATCGTGAGATTCCCAATCACATGGATCACTCATCAGCCTCTCCCAAACCGTGTCGCAGACGGGCCAGCGCATAGCGCAAGCGGCTCTTGACGGTTTCTCGGCCTGTTCCGGTGGCGTGAGCAATTTCCTCCAGCGATAACCCGGCCTCTTCTTTGAGCAACAGCGCTTCGCGTTGGGCTTCTGGCAATTCCGCTAACAACCCTAGCAGGCGTTCTGCCTGACGACGGCAATTCTCGCGCTGCTCCGGTTGTTCCTCCATAGGCGCCGGAACTTCGATCCATTCCGGACAATCCCCAGCGTAGGAGGCGGGTAAGCGCCGTTTGTCAGCGCGGTAATGATCGATCAGCCGGTTATGCGCGATTCGATAAAGCCAAGCGGCAAAGCGGGCCTGCACTGCATAGTGGGTCCGAGCGGCGATCAGTTTCAGCCAAACATCCTGAAACAGTTCCTCGGCTACCGCTGGCTGGTTACATTGGCGGAGCAGATAGCGATATAAGGGACCCTTGTGGCGAGCGTACAGTCGAGCGAAAGCATTGGCATCGCCATCCTGGTAGCGCAGCATGAGAGCCTCATCGGTATCGTGATCGATCGGCATGAAGATAAAGGTGCAAGGTAAAAGGCCTCAGGCGCTAGGTTATCTCTACTTGTCTCTGTCTTTAAGCTTTCAGGCTTCAGCCGATCTTGATTTAACCGGAAATTTAACGGATCGCCTGCCTGTGTTCTTCACCATTGCCTGGATCCAGAGATCGTGCTAATCCGACCAGCGTCAGAAATTCGCCTCGATAACCGTAGGGGTCGGCGCCACGCGCGTGACGAGCCAATGCCAGTATGTCATCGTAACTGAAGTGACCGGTATAGTGCCCGCCGCGCAGCTTCTGTCCGAAACCGGCCACTGCCGCTGCAAACCGGAACCGTTCACTGGCTTCCTGCCAATGGCTGATCGCTTGGTCGCGGTGAATCGGCCATTCCAACAATTGGCTGACATCGCTGTCTGGTTGCTTGTAGCGTAATCGGAGAAAGGCGATCTCCTCTCCATGAGGTGTCTTGTCTGTCGCTGGTGGTTGGCCATAGCGTAAAGGTTCGATCAGCGCGCCGCCATGGCCTCTCAAGGCGATTTCGTAAAGAGCAGTCACGGTATGTCCGGCGCCGATGTCACCAGCGTCTACCGCGTCGTTACTGAAAGCTTCACGCCTTAGCGTCCGGTTTTCGTAACCGATCAATCGGTATTCTTCAACCTGTGCCGGGTTGAATTCGATCTGAATTTTTACATCCTTGGCGATGGTCAGCAAGGTGGCGTTCATCTGTTCGACTAGCACCTTATTGGCTTCTTGTAGGGTGTCGATGTAAGCGTAGTTGCCGTTACCGACATCGGCTAATTGCTCCATTAACTGGTCGTTGTAGTTGCCGGTCCCGAAACCTAACGTGGTCAGCGCTATGCCGCTCTTACGTTGGGTTTCTACCAGGTTTTTAAGCGCTTCGAAATTGACCGTGCCGACATTGAAATCGCCATCGGTAGCCAGCATCACTCGGTTGATTCCTCCTTCCACGAAGCCTTCTCGTGCTAGGGTGTAGGCCAATTGAATGCCGGCGCCACCGTTGGTGGAGCCACCCGCGCTTAATCGCTCTAGTGCAGCTTCGATTTTCGCCTGCTGGTTGCCAGGCGTCGGTTCCAGCACCCTGCCTGCTGCGCCGGCGTAGACAGCGATAGCGACCTTGTCCTCGGGTCGCAGTTGCTGGACGAGTAGCTTCAGCGCCGGCTTGAGCAAACCGATCTTGTCAGGCGCATTCATCGAGCCGGATACATCGATCAGGAATACGAGATTGATGGGCGGCAACTGGGTCTTGGGCAGCGCGTAGCCTTTGATGCCAACGGCTAAGAGCTGTGTCTTGGGGTTCCACGGTGTCGGCGCAAGTTCAGTGTTGACACGGAAGGGTGGCTGACGATTGTCCGGCGCGGGGTAATCGTAATCGAAATAGTTGATCAACTCTTCGACCCGCACAGCGTCTTGCAGCGGTAATCGACCCTGGCTGAGAAAGCGGCGGACGTTGGCGTAAGCGCCCGTGTCTACGTCGATGCTGAAGGTCGAAACGGGTTGCTCGGCAACGCGCTTGACGGGGTTGTCTTCCTGATGGGTGTATTGCTCACGGTCAGTGGGTTCGCTGGGCGCACGCAACGCGTCCAGTGATTCCTGACTCACAACGCTGCTTAAGTTGGTGACTTGTTCTTTTCGATCGGCCTTTGCTGGGACTTCGAGTAGAGATTTGCCCTGCGGCAGGGGAGCAAGCGTTCCTGGTATCGATGGGGAAGGCGACGGCAAAGGCGCTGCTTCGGCCAGCACGGTTATCACCGCATTGCGCTCTTCGTGTTCTCCGGTTTGTCGTTTAGGTTCCTTGTCTACCGGTTTCGCTATTTTGGAATCGGGAGTGGTTTGTCCAGTAGGCGACTCAACATGAGGCGAGCATCCTGTAAACAGAACCAAGACGCATAGCGAGAGGGAAAGAAACAGGTTTCGGTTCATAGCGTTCTCTACGGCAAGTTGAAGTGTATTGCCCTAAACGCCGCAGATCGACTTGCGGGGTTAAGTTTTGCTGCCCATATCAGCAAGTGATCCGTTGAGCGTTCAGTCAATGAGGCTAGCGTCTCCGAGCCTAATTTGTATCGAATGTCTTTTCACAACTTCAAGAATGAAATATTCTGAAAAGTATTGTTTCATTTTTAAAGCATTGCTACTTCTTTAGAGTAGCCGAGTGATCAATCATATGATTGATATAATTAAATATAAAAATTTTTTGCCATTTGGCAATAAGTTTGCTTATTGATGAAGCTCCGTAATCTTTATATGGTTGGGTTCTCGAAACACTATAGCGCCCCTGAATGATTCATCGATTGGGCTTAGCTATAGAGATTTAGTATAAGATATTGATTTAATTTGATGATATTTTGATCGCCAACTCAACCGATATCTATGATTGGTCTAAGGCGGCCATAGGCTCGGGGATCAAAAATATGAAACGTTTGTTTGTCACTGGGATACTTTTCAGCTTGGTGTTGTGGGTGTACCCAGCGCAGGCTGACATCGCGACCGGTTTAGCTTGGCTAGCTGGACAGGCTCAAAGCAACGGTGCTTACGCCAGCAACACCAATCTCGCGACTCCAGTACAAGCCACTGCCGAGACTCTACGCACCTTCCAGGCGCTGGGTGAAGCACCAGCGGGTATCTTCGCCGCTCGCCAGTTTCTCTCAGCCGAGCCTTTCGACAACACCGAGTACCTCGCTCGTAAGATCATCGCCGGTATCGCTGCCAGTGAGGATGTCAGTATGTTGGTCACCGAACTTCTGACCCATCAGAACAGCGATGGTGGGTTTGGGGATTTTGCGGGTCACCAAAGCACAATGCTGGATACCGCATTCGCACTGGATGCGCTAGCCATGATGGGTTCTGCTGACACTAGCCTCGTTGATTCGGCAGTGAGTTTTTTGCTCGATCGCCAACGACCCGATGGTGGCTGGGCGGATAACGAGAATGCCACATCTGCATTCCTATCGGCCCAGATCCTGCGTTCACTGTGGCATTACCGCCAAGTCTTTGCCGTTACCCCGGCGCTGGATGGCGCCCAGGCGTTTTTACTCGCACAACGTGGTGGTAGTGTTTGGCAAGAGATATTGGAAACGGCCTTGGCTTTGATCGCTATCGCGCCTCGGTTGAGTGATACCAGCAGTATCGCGGATAGTCTCGCAGTACTGGCTAACGCCCAGCTTGCCGATGGCAGCTGGCAAGGAGATGTATATACCACCGCTTTGGCGCTGAGGGCATTGGCCCTGGCTGAAACGCCGCTACCCAACCCGGATTTGGCCACCTTGACCGGTCAGGTTGTCCATGGAGAAACCGGTCTGGCCTTGGTTGGGGCCATGGTGGAGTTAATTGGGCTCACGAATATCCGTATTGTGACGGATGCGAGCGGTGTCTTCACGTTAACGGCCCTTGATCCGGGATTATATCAACTGAATGTCGTTGCACCGGGCTTTGCTCCTTTATCGGTATCGGTTTCATTATCGACAGGCGAAACGCTCGATCTCGGCGACTTGTCTCTGCTCTACGAAATTGATGTCAATGTCGGCGCGATCCAAGGGGTGGTGAGTGATCAGAATGGGCTACCGTTAACGGGTGCTATTGTTCGTGTGGGCGCAGCGACTGTTGTGACCGGTACGGACGGGAAATACCGAATCGATAGCGTACCTCCCGGCTCCATCACGGTGACGGTTGAATCAGCCGGTTATGCATCTGCCATCACCAGTGGTCATCTGCTGGCCGGTGGACTCTTCATTTTTTCCCCTCATCTGACAGCTTTTCCTAATGGTGTCCCGCCGCCCGCTGCGATCTACGGCATCGTGACCGATTTTGTCACCGGTGAACCGATCGAATCGGTTGGCGTATGGGTATCGGGCACGAACTATATTCCGACCAAGACAGCGGCGGACGGTACTTACCGACTCGAACCGGTCACACCTGGCGAAGTTCGGGTTACGTTCTCGATGAGCGGTTATCAGTACGTCTATGCCTCCTTGACCGTTGTGGAAGGTGCTCAGATTGAGCTTTCACCACGCATGTTTGTGACGAGACCGCCGGATGCTTACAGTCACGTCACCGGGGTGGTCGTCGATGCGACCACAGGCGCCCCACTGGTCGATGCGTTGGTCAACGCCACGCATGGCAATACCACCGAGACGCTGGCGACGGATGCCGTAGGGCGATTCACAGTGGTCGGTATTTCCGAAACGGAAGTCGTGCTCACCATCAGTCATTCCGGCTATGTGCGTCAGACGCTGACACTGCCAGTGCCGCCCTGGGATGAAGCCGATGCTGGCCAGATCCGCTTGCGGCCCGAGGCGCTCGGTCCCGATCTGGCCCCCACTACCCTGAATACGGCTGAACTCGTCACCGATCTGACAACGCTGACCCTGAGCGGTATCTTGGAAGTGACTGTGGAAAATCGGGGTAACCGACCACCGACTGGATCGTTCTCGGTCACGGCCTTCTACGATGCCGATGATGATGGTCAACAGGAGAACAATGAACCCGAACTCGGCTCGGCTGTCGTGGATGGGACGCTTGCAACCGGTGAATCGTTGACCCAGGCGATCTATATCCAGGGTATCTTGCCTTTTCGCGATGCGCCCATCACGGTAGTTGTCGATAGCGAACGACACATCGTCGAGACGAATGAGACCAATAACTGGATCACGTCCGCCGCCCTGTGCCGGCTGCCGACAACGGTCATCGAACCTGGCGCGCTTCCTCCAACCCTGAAATATCAGTGGGGGTATGCCGCTGCCGCCCCGGTGGTCGTACCGCTCGAAGACACAAACTTGGATGGCTTGATCGATGAGCAGGATATCCCCAGTGTCGTTTATGTATTCAATGGTGTTACGGCGCAGAGTGGTGTCGACGGAAGAATGCTCTGGAACACGCGGGTATCAGCTTCTTCTTCCACCAACATCGCGGCGGGTGATCTCGATAACGACGGCTTGGTGGAAATCGTGGCCGGTGATCCTCTGTATAAGATGGTCGTCCTGGAACATACCGGGGAGATCAAATACGAAATCCAGGATCTGGACAACCGTTTGAACTGGGGTGGTTATGCGTTGGCAGATCTCGACGGAGACGGTGCCCCAGAGATCGTGGCGGGTACGACGGTTTACAACGCGCAGGACGGTAGTGTGCGTTGGCGGGGTGAGGGTGGTTTCGTAGCGGGATTCACCAATGGTAGAGACCGCTATCCATTTTCGATAGTCGCGGATTTGGATCTGGATGGACGCCCCGAACTCATCTCAGGAGCTTCGGCATTCGACGCGGACGGCCAGCTGCTCTGGGCCAACGAGAATGTCGGCGACGGCTATGTGGCGGTGGGTAATTTTGATGATACACCGGAGCCGGAAGTGGTTGTGGTGGGTCGAATACACTATGTCGATGGACACTTCACCTACCAATTCCCTTATACCGTTCATCTATTGAATCATCGCGGCGAAGTAATCTGGGGGCCGGTTCGCGTTCCTGCAGACCCTCGCTGGGGTTACAACGGCAATACCGCAGGCCCGCCTACGATCGCCGATCTGGACGGCGATGGGTTGCCAGAAATCACGGTGGGTGGACGTGAACGGCTGAGCGCCTTCGACACCGATGGCAGCCTCATGTGGACGACACCGACCTACGAGGAAAGCTCGGGTTTGACGGGTGCAGCGGTGTTCGATTTCGATGGCGATGGTCGCGCCGAAGTTGTTTATGCGGACGAGCGGGAGTTTCGCCTTTATCGCGGCGTCGATGGTGCGGTGCTGTTCAAGACGGAGAGTTGGAGTGCGACCTACAGCGAGATGCCCATCATCGTCGATCTCGATCGTGATGGTCACGCTGAGGTGTTAGTTCCCGCCAGCCCTCTAAAAGTCTACGCCAACGACAATTGGGTACCGACCCGCCATATCTGGAACCAGCACACCTACCACATCACCAACGTCAACGACGACGGCACGGTTCCACGGCATGAGAAACCCTCCTGGTTGAGCCATAACACCTACCGGTTGAATACCTTCCCGGATCGTGATCCCTTGGATCAGAGCGACTTGTCGGTCTCCTTGCTGACCTTGATCGACAATGGTTTAGGACAGCCTCAGAGCCTGACGGCCCGGATCGGCAATGCTGGCTCACTCTCGTTGACGCAAACGATCCCGGTGGCGTTTTACCAAGGCGATCCGGCGGCTGGAGGGGTCCTATTGGGTACGGTCACGCTTGATGGTTTAGCTCGTGGCGCGTATGCCGACGTCCGTCTGGAAGAGGTCACCCTGGCCTCGCTCGAACCGCTCTACGTTTGGGTCGATCCTGACGATCAGTACCGCGAATGCAACGAAGCGAACAACCAGATGAGCCGCTCGCTCAGCGACGTCGCCCCACTGGGTCAGCTCCGCGTGGCGACGGACGCCGCCGAATATGGCGCCAACGCGCCGGTTTTGCTCCAGGCGACCGTGACCAATACCGGTAGCTTTATCAGCGACTATACGGTGATATTGGCGATCGTCGATGGTAACGGCGCGCTCGTCACTCAGTTCGATGCGCAGCCGGTCAGCGCATTGAGTGCGGGTGGTTCGCTCACTCTCAGCCAAGCGTGGAACACCGGTGTCACCCTGGCGGGTAACTACACGGTGCACGGCATCCTTTCCACGCCGGAGGGTCAGATACTGGGTGAAGCCGCTGCCGAGTTCTCGATCGGCGCGGGCGGAGCGCCACCCGTCACGCTGCATACCACCACTGACCGGGCGACCTATCACACCACCGACACGGTGCAGATCACCTATCTGGTACGGAACGCCACGACCAACACCCTTCTCTCTGGCATCCAAATCGAAATTCAGATTACCGGTCCGCAAGGCCAGCTGTTGTTCTCCGAAACTCTGCACGTTGGCGAGTTGTCGCCAGGAGGGCAACATGAGCGGACAATCGCTGTGCCGCTCAACCAAGCCGCCCCGGGCGACTACCATCTGGACGCGCAAGTGGAGGATGCCGCTGGCAACGAACTGGCCCGCGCGGCAACCGCCATCACGGTCCAATCCAGCGCGGAAACCGGGGCGGGACTCACCGGCGTGCTCACGGTCACCCCCTTATCGGTCCGGTGGGGCGAACCGCTGACCCTCCAGGCGAGCCTGACCAACCAAGGCAATAGCGCCTTCACCGCGCTGCCGGTGAGGATCACGCTCCTCGACCCCGCCGCCCAGACCATCCTGACCGACTGGCTGCTCACCGTGGCCGCGCTGCCGATCGGCGGCGTCACCCCCGTGGCCGTGCAATGGGCGGCGCAGGCCGACGCTGGTGTCTATAGCGCCGTGCTATCGGTGAACATTGACGGAACCCCCCACACACTCGATCACGCCACCTTTGAAATTGTTGACGCGCCACCGAGCAATGCGCCGCCCGTGGCCGACGCCGGCGCTGATCGCCAGACGCGGCTCGGCGAACCGGTGGTGCTGAACGGTAGTGGCTCCTACGATCCCGATGGCCAGTTGCTGAGTTTCCACTGGACGCTGCTTGCGCAACCGCCCGCTAGTACCCTCACCGCCACTGCGCTCCAGCTTGCCGCTGACCCGGCTCCGCGCTTCATCCCCGACGTCGTCGGCCAATACCAACTGCAACTCCTCGTGAGCGATGGACTGGAAGACAGCGCGCCAGATACGGTGCTGATCACTGCTGTGACGGGCAACGTCCCGCCCCAGGCGAACGCCGGGCCGGATCGCGCGGTCGCCCTCGGCGAATTCGTGACCTTGGATGGCCGCGCCAGCGCAGATCCCGATGAAGGTCCCGTACCGCTGAGCTACGAATGGCGGTTTGCGGAACGCCCGCCGACCAGCCAACTCACTGACCAATCCATCGGCAGCTCTCGTCTAGCGCAAGCCACCTTCGTGCCGGATGTTCCGGGCCTCTATCGCCTCGAACTCGCCGTGACGGATGGCGAGGCGACCATCACGGACGAAGCGCGCATCACAGTCGCCCTGCTGGATATCCCACCGAATGCGGATGCCGGCCCGGATGCGCAGGCGTCGCTTGATCAGCCCGTGACGTTAGATGGCAGCGCCAGCTATGATCCCGACTATAGTCCCGAACCCCTCCGTCATGCCTGGCAATGGGTCTTCCTGCCACCCGCCAGCCGGCTGAGTCAAGCGAGCATTGAGGCTGTGGACACCCCCACCCCGTGGTTCATCGCGGACACACTGGGGAGCTATGTCCTGAGACTGACGGTCTCCGACGGCGCCCAGGAAGCCAGCGACAATGTGCTGATCACCGTCGTTGACCGCGAGCCGACCCCCATCGCCGACCTCGTGGCTCTGGCTAAAGACAGCAAGATCGATTTGCTCTGGACGCCAGTCACCGACGCCGTCAGCTACACCATTCTGCGCAGCACGACCTCGGGGGGATCTTACGCCTTGCTCCAAACCGGACATGTCACTGGTTATGGCGCCTTTGCCGATTTTGGACTGACCAATGGCGTTCAATATTGCTACGTGGTGCGCTGGGTGGATGCGACGGGGCACGCCTCACCCGATTCCAACGAGGCGTGCGCTACTCCGACCGGTAGAAGGCCCGGACGCTAGCCTGCTTCCCATGAACGGCGGCGCGCGAAAGCCAACCTTTCTAAGGTGTTGAGGATTCTAGTGACCATGCACAAAATGATGTTGCGAACCTTGCTCGTTGGCTGGGGATGGGGCTTGAGCGTTGCGCCGGTCCTGGCTGGCCCCATCGCGATCGATTACCTCTCGGCCTTTATCGCCGCGCCTCAACTCAACAGCAATGCGTTGGAAGACACCCGCGTTGGCTTTGGGTTCAACGAATTTGAAGCCGCAGGATTGGCGGTGGCGTTTACCCACCGACTGGACGCAAACCATTACGGGAGCGTCACCTGGACCGTGACCAACGCCACGGGTCAGAACCTCGCCGACGTGCGATTTTTCGGGTTTCTGGATGCCGAGATCGATGAACTGACTACCTCGGCATTCAATGAATACGGAACCTTGCGCCGCGTGGACGGGGCTGGCGCCAGCGATCCCAACCCGGATTATTGGGAGATTGATGAACCCGGTTTTTCCTTCGGGGATATCTATACCAACTTATTGGCGGGCGCGCTGGATAACGCCAATGCTGTGCCCGCTGGCTCGACTTGGGACGTCTCGCTCGCGCTGGGTTTTCAGGTGGGCGATCTCTTGGTCGATCAACGCCTGGTGGCCACGTTCGAGATCAGCGACCAGGATATCGGTGGCCTGAGCCACACGGATGCTTTTTCGAACACGACCTTGTTCTTCAACGGTTCCGTACAGGTTCAATCGGCGACCCGCATCCCCGAGCCCCACGCGCTTGGGTTGTTCGGTCTTGGCTTGATGGGATTAGCGAACGCCGTGGCGCGCCGCGCGGCTCGGACGAGATCCCGGACTTATCCAGGACGGCGGATCGCCGTCCGCACTGAATAAACGAGGGAGATGACCATGCCCCACCTTGCTCAGGACACCGCCGCCACGGCGTCCCTGATTGGCGTGTTGCGCAACGCCTCCGGCCTGCTGCGCGGCGTCGCCTTGTTGGTCCTGGTCACCTTCCTGGCCTGGCAGATCAGCCCGGCGGTGCTGGCCGCGCAAACCTTGGGAGATGCCCCGCCCGCCCGGCGAGATGCCGCGGCCCCACCGGCCAGCCTGGGCCTCAGCCCCGAAGCGCAATTCAGCCGCGTTCTACAGCGCCTTGAACGCCGCCTGACTACCTGGGAACGACCCCAGGCCCGGCAGATGGCCGCCGCAAACCTTGATGAGGCGACCGAACTCGATGAGGTGAGTGAACTCCGCCGCCAATTGATCGCATTGGATACCGAAGTGATGGCCGGCTTCGCCGAGGTGCGCGTGATGTTAGTGGACCAGCAGGTACCGGCGGCGATTCTAGCGCGCCATGACGCCATGGTGGCCACTTATCGCGCCGAGCTGGAGCGGTTGCTGGGTTTATTGACTGACCTTGAAACGAGCCTGGACGCGAGCGAACGGCTGCAGGCGGTTCAGGCCGCATTAGCCCAACTGCGTGCACACCCGAACGCACGCCCCCCGCAACCCCTCGACCCGCACGACTTACCCAACCAAACCCTGCCAGCGGACCCGGCACGAACTCCCAAGGACACACCGGCTGCGTTCCTCCAGGCGGGGTTGCGCAGTCATCCGCCGCTCCGTTTGGCGGCGCTGGGCGATTTCCAACTGGACGAGCTACCGGGAGCCGAAGACCCCGCCTATCGGGCCGCGACCGTGGAAGTCACTCTGAGCGAGGCGATCCAAGCCAAAGCTGCCGAGCTGAACCAGGACCCGATCCAAATCTACAACTGGGTGCGCAACACCGTGGCGTGGCTACCCAGTTGGGGGGCCTATCAAAGCGCCGACCTGACCTTGAGCAGCCAACGCGGCAACGCCCTGGACATCGCTAGTCTGTTGATTGCCCTGCTGCGGGCCTCCGGGATTCCCGCGCGCTACGTGCATGGCACGATCGAACTGCCCGCCGAACGCTTCCAGAACTGGGCGGGGGATTTCGCGGACGTCGCCGCCGCGATCGACTTTGCCAGTCGGGGCGGTATTCCCATCACGAGCGTGCTCCACGGCGGGCAGATCACCCACGTCCGGCTGGAGCACGTCTGGGTAGAAGCGGCCACCGACTTTTATCCCTCGCGCGGTGCGGTCAACCAAGCCGCCGACACCTGGGTGGCCCTCGACCCCAGTTTCAAACAGTACACGCATCTTCAGGGGCTGGATATCCTGCATATCGCCGGCCTCAATCCCGAACATCTGGCGCAATCCTTTGTAGACAGCGGTACTGTGAACGACCCCGAGTCCTGGGTGACAGGCTTCGATCCCACGATCCTGGAACAAGCCCAGCATCAGGCGCAAACCGCGTTGCAACAGTACCTTGACGAACACTTTACCGACCCGACCGTGGGCGACGTGATCGGGGGACGCAAGACGATCATCCAAGCATCCCCGGTGCTGCCCACGGGCTTACCTTATCTGCCTCGGGTGATCGGCGCGCGCTATGGCGCGCTGCCTTCCGCCTTGCAACACCACATGAAGATCGCCTTCCAGCGCGATGCCTTGGGCGATCTGGTCGATCCCATCACCTTGCCCTGGGCACAGGTCAACAATCAGAAGCTGACCTTGTCGTTCAAGCCCGCGACCGAAGCCGATGAACAAGCCCTGTTGGCCCTGCTGCCGGAAGGGGAGATCACCGATCCCGCGCAACTGCCCCGCAGCATCCCGGCTTATCTGATTCGAGTCATCCCGGAACTGCGGCTCAATGGCACGCTGCTGAAGCAAGGGGCCGCGCTGACGCTGGGGGAGGAATTATCGCTGCTGTACCAAACCAGTCATCCCGGCGTCACCGACCCGCCGTATGCATACAAAGTCATCGCCGGGTCCTACCTGAATCTGCCCGTGATCGGTGGAAGTGTCTCGCCGAGATGGTTGCAAGCCCTCCAGCAACGCCTGGAAGCCACCAAGAGCACCCTGGAATCCGGCGATTCCGCCTTGATCGCCAGCCTGACCCGGGAAGACGTGCTCGGCGATCTCTTCCAAGCGGGGGGGTTGGGCTACTTCGCTCAATACACCGGGCTGAGCCACCTCCTGGCCCTGCCCCAGCGGGCCACGCATCAGTTGGCCTTTGGCTACGGCAGTTACGGCTATGAGCCCAACGTCACTTATTTCTTTGGCCTCCCGCGCACGCTTGAAGTCGGCGGGGCGGTGATGAACATCCGCATTGCCCGGCAGTTGGGCACCCATCAAATCGACCCCGTTCAGCTTAAGAGTCTCAATCTGCAAGTGGGATTGCTGTCCTCCGCCTTGGAACATGCTATTCCCGAGCAGATGTTCGTGAATGAACAGAATCCCGGTGAGGCTATCTCGGCGGTCAAGGCCCTGGCCAAGGCGAATGCACAGGGACAGCGGATTTATCACATCACACCAGCGAATCAAACCACGACCCTCCCCAACATTCACCATCATCCCGAGACACTGGCTGAAATCCACAGCGCCCTGGCCGTCGGCCTGGAGGTCATCACCCACACCGATGCCGTCAGCGTGCCGGGTTGGTCAGGTGCCGGTTACCTCATCCTCGATCCTAATACCGGCAGCGGGGCATACAAAATCAGCGGCAGGGGAAATGGGGGTTTTTTTTGGATGGGATTTACGTTTGGAGTTGGAGTGGCTTTGCTAGCAGTTGGGGTTGTTGGCAGTTTAGCCGGAGGTGCTATGGTACTTGCTGGTATTATAGCAGCTGCGCTTTCAGTTTTGATTTCTCAAATGATTGCCTTCATTGCTGCAACAGTTTTTTTCGGCAAGGTAGATAGTGCTCTTTCTTGCTTTGCTCTTGGCTTTGCACTTTCTTTTGTAAATATTTTTTTGGTTTTAGTTTCACCCTATTATTTGATTGGTAGAAATTTACTGTTAAGTAGTCTCTTAGGTATTCTTTCAGCACAACTTGGGTTACCAAAGATTACTGATTGTTTGCTCTAGATCGTGGTTTTTAATGGAAATCTAATATGTTTAATATTCCTGATTATTTGTTTGAATGGAGTGTTATATTAATTTATTCGTTATTTATATAAAAAAGGATGAATTTTACTCTTTTCTTCTTATAATTATTATATTAATAATACATGATTTTATTTTTTGTTGATACATTTAGGGTATCCTAAAATGGTGCTTCGATTATAACTTATTATTTTATAAGAATGTCTATGCAAATTTTTTTGAAATCATCATTAGTAAATATATTGAAGGATGAATTTTTAGCGGCCTTTAAAAAAGGTGGAAAATGGTATGATGGACTTATCATTTTTATTATTATAGCTATTCAATTTTTCATTTAATATGGTGGCCTGGTAGGCATAGTATTTCCAATAGATATCCCTACATTATCTATGCTGGAGAGGGTTTAAGGCCCGCATATTGAGTGTCGGGTAGCCTGGTGGGTCGGGCACGAGCGCCCGATAGGCACCCTCTCAAAAAGATTGAGAATGTACTTTTGATCCAACGTGCTATTGACTGGCTACGGCAGGGTGCTCATGCCGCTGCCTATGCAGATGCTGTGGTTTTACTGGCGCGGCAACCGGAAAACGGTGCTGTCGTGGATTTATTAGTGCGTGCGGCTGCCTGTGCCGAGCGTCAAGAGGAGGCACTAGAGTTTCTGCGCCGTTTCAGCCATCGCATAGGACTGATCGACTATGGACGCGCCCAAGTCTCGCTGTTGCTTTTGGCTGGCGATCTGGATGCGGCTCGTAATGTTGTAGCGGACCTGGCGTGCGTGCCGGAGGCTGGTCGAGTTCATGCGGGGTTGATGATCGCCATTGCCGAGCGGGAGGGAAATTTCGAGGTGCTCCTGGAGCAGATGCGCGAGCGCGAGCGCTTAGTGAGAAATTATCCATTTGCCTGGCTGATAGCCCGCTGGGAAGTACAGAGGCAGCTCGGGCAGCACATCGAAGTCATGCAAGAGGCGGCTAAGCTCGAAAAGGTGCTACCTGAACAGTATCCGCACGAGCGCTGTGTTGTCCGGCTACAACGGGCCATGGCGGTCCATAATATCCTTCAATTTGAGGAAAGTACGGCGATCGCGCTTGATGTAATAAAGCACCTCCTCGATTCGAGTGCATGGCCAGCGAACCCGGTATCATCAGCGCGATTGTGGACCTGGCGTCGCCAGGGCATAGTTGCCGCCGAAATCGAGCGGTTGGTGTTGACCGAGGAACTGCCCGTCTCTCTACATGCGGGTACACTGCTCGCATTGATTCGGGAGGGTAATTTCTTTCCCACCGATCAGGATATGGATTTGGCGGCGCTACCGCCGGCTACCAGCGCGATGGTGGTTCAGGCGCTGATTGCGACTCAAGCATTCCGCCTCCAGCCTCTGGCTCTTGATCTTGGCTCCTTCCGTTCCTTGGTCCATATCCGCACTGGCCTGGCAGTGGACGTGACTGAGTATCAGCAGGAGGGTGATCGTTTCGTCAGTACTTGGCGCCATCCTTCGGGCGTAGTGCTGCGTCGGGCTACGGTACCGGCTTTCTCCGTGCAGCTAGTCGACCACCCCGGTGTTGCGCGTCGGCTGCCGTTGCCCCAAGTCCCAAGGGAGCAGTTGCGGGCAACCTATGGTAACTGGGAGATCCCTGATCCAGAGTTCGATACCTTGGTGTCAGCGCCCAACGTGATGGAATTTACTGCTTTTTTGGGTAGCGTGGCGTCTATTCGTTTGGCTGACGCGATGTTGTCAGGTCGAAGAGGGGCAGCGCAACATCTAGCACAGCGCCTACGCACCGAAGACATCGCCCCGGAACTGATGAAACGGATCACTGATGAATCCCCTAAAAGTCTCTGAGCCAACCCAGCGTTGGCGTGTCGGCTACGCCTCGGGTGCATTTGATCTGTTTCATATGGGCCATTTGCGTTATTTACAGGCTGCGGCGGAGCAGTGCGAACGGCTGATCGTCGGCGTTCCCTGCGACGCAATCGTAACCCGGATTAAGGCGCGTGCGCCGGTGCATACCCAGGTGCAACGATTAGAAGTGGTAGCGGCGCTCGCCTGCGTGGATCAAGCATTGGCGGTAGAGATCTCGATGGATGATGCCGATCTCTTTACTAATTTTGTGGTCGATTTGGGGGTTGATGCCCTCTTTATCGGTGCTGATTGGGCAGGCACGCCGCGTTGGGAGCGTTTGTGTTCGCAGTTGGGAGGACGTGGGATCAATGTTGTGTTCATGCCTCGTACTGAGGGTATTTCTTCCACCCAGCTACGCAAGAAAGGATTGAAAAAAGAGGCATACACGCCAACTTAAGACCTCCTGACGCGCAACCACATCGCCGTTTTGTGACGGCTAATGATTCGTCAGAAAATTTTGACGCTGGCCCAGCAAGTGATTACACTCGCGAGCATTTCGGGCTGGGTATCCTCTACCCATCATGCACTGAATGAGTAGCGATGAAGATCAGGATTTTTCTAGCTTTCTATCTGTGTGCCGTCTGCTCCACCTGCGCGTTGGCGGAGGAGAGCCGTCTTGAGCAACGCTTGACTGAGCTCGAAGGACGGGTCAGATATCTGGAACGACAAATCACAGGTCACCCCTTACCGCCAGCATCGCCCACCAAGGTTCAGCCAGATTTTTCTGGTCGCTTCATCGAACTGAATTCCTCGGTGCGGCGCTCAATCGACTTTAAGGCGGGCGGCAAGTTTTTTCTGAAGACCCAAGGTGCTCAATTCACGGGAACCTGGGAGAAATCGGGATCAATGGTTTCAATTCGCGTTCCCGACGGCTTCACTGAGCAGTTTCGCCTGTCTGGAGATGCTCTGGTCGATGCTCGTGGCGTCACCTGGGTCAAAGCGACTGGTCAATGATGCCAGGGCGCCGACAGTATTCAGCAAGAACATTGTTGATTTCGGCCTGAACTGTCTCGATAGATTGGTTCGCGTCGATGATCCGATAACGATCAGGATGTTGGGACGCTCGTTCCAGGTAAACAGTCCGCACCCGCTCAAAGAACTCCAAATCTTCCTGCTCAAAACGATCGGCGGCGCTGCGTCGCTTGGCTCGCGCTAAGCCCACTACGACCGGCACGTCCAACACCAGGGTCAGATCGGGACGTAATGCGCCTTGTATCCATGTTTCCAGAATCGCGATTTGTTGCGGGGACAGGCCACGCCCACCACCCTGATAAGCGTAAGTGGCATCGGTGAAGCGGTCGCATAACACCCAATGATTGGCAGCCAGCGCTGGACGGATCACTCGTTGTAAATGCTCAGCACGGGCGGCGAACATCAGCAGCGTCTCCGTCGTCAACGCCATGCCCGCATGGTGATGCCCGAGTAGCAAGGTGCGAATCTCCTCGCCCAGCACGGTGCCTCCCGGCTCTCGGGTGACGACCACCCGGCAGCCCGCTTGTTCCAAATATTCGCGCATGAAAGCAAGTTGTGTAGTTTTGCCGGCGCCTTCGCCGCCTTCGACCGTGATGAATCGACTGGACACTGCTCTGCCTGTTTTATTGAGCCGGTTATTCAAGATGGTCACAATGATAAGTCGAAGCATGCTCGATGGAAAAGAAACCGATATTATGATGAACGCTGCTACTCTCCGAGAATTGCTGGCCGATGCCATCCAGCGACTGAGTGACCTGAGCAAATCCCCGCGATTGGACGCCGAAGTGTTGATGGCCGCTGCCCTGGAGCAGTCTCGCAGCTACCTCCTCGCTTGGCCGGAACGCCTGCCGGAACCGGAACAGGTGGCTCGTTTCACCGCTTGGCTGGAGCGGCGACTGCTCGGTGAGCCCGTCGCTTACCTCCTAGGTTATCGAGAGTTTTGGTCGTTGGAGCTGGAGGTAACCCCGGATACCCTGATCCCCCGCCCGGAAACTGAACTACTGGTAGAACTGGCCCTGGAGCGGCTATCAGTCGCTCGGTCACTCAATATCGTTGATCTCGGCACTGGCAGCGGCGCGATTGCCATGGCCCTGGCGTCGGAGCGACCAAAGGCATGTTGCATCGCCACCGACGCTAGTCCAGCAGCTCTGGTGGTCGCCCAGCGTAATGCTCAACGGTTGAATCTGACCAACATCGCCTTTCGCGAAGGTGATTGGTGTGCGCCACTGGTGGGTGAGCGCTTCGATCTCATCGCGGCTAATCCACCTTATATCGCTGCCGCCGATTCTCATTGGGCAATGGGTGGACTTTGCTTTGAACCACGAGCAGCGTTGGTGGCGGGAGTGGATGGATTGGATGCCTTACGCAAGATCATCGCTCAAGTACCGGACTACTTGAAAGCGGATGGCTGGCTAGTGTTGGAACACGGCTACGATCAGGGCGAGTCGGTGCCGGCGTTAATGCAAGAGCAGGGTTTTGTCGAGGTGAGCGATCACCGAGATGCCGCTGGATGGCCGCGAACAACCTGCGGTCGTTGGCCCGGTTGAAAGTAGCGGCGTCAGCGTCTACGATTTATCCATATACCTTTATAAGTAATTCGGTAGCTGTGGAGGGTGTCATGCACACCAATACCGAAGAGCTGTACAAGACTCGCACGATTCCATTTTGCCGCTTTCACCCTGATCCAGAGCAGGTCCGTACGGCAGCGGTCTGGTTAAGAAATGTCGCTGGCATCGAGTCGGTTCGACAAACAGCGCCTTTGTCTGTAGAAGTCACCTATGACCTGCGCCAGGTTACGTTAGCGTGTATCGAACGCGCCCTGAGCGAACTTGGTTATCATCTCGACAATAGCTTGCTGTGTAAGCTGAAGCGCGCGTTGTTTCATTACACCGAGGATACCCAGCGAGAGAACTTGGCCATTGTTCAGGAATGCCAGATTACTCAACAGGAAGTGTTCATCAACCGTTATCAACATCTCGCCCACGGTTGCCGCGATCCACAGCCAGAGTATTGGCGGGAGTATCAATAAGAGTCTCCATCCTTAGCCCTGCGGCGCAATATAATCCCCTACAAGAAATCATCCTTAGAGCAATCGGCGTTATACTTACCCGAACGATTGGCGCGCTCGGTGCTTGACGCCTGACCGCAGACGTTCAGTAACTTCTCAACTTCAGGCAAGGCTGCGAGGCTTGCTTGCGGCTTTGCCGTCAAGCGTCGCGGCCTCGAGCATCAACCACTGCTGAGCATGGCCTCCACCGTCAACACAACAGGATGAACAACGTGACGAGCCCGAAACTTAACCCCGAATTGCAACGTATCACCGAAGCCCGCCATCATGATCCCTTTGCCGTGCTGGGCCGCCATCCCCAGGACAAAAAGGTCGTTGTCCGCGCCCATTTACCCTATGCCCAGGAAGTACACATCGCTGAAGGCAACCTGCCGATGGAGCGTATTCCCAATACCGATCTATTTGAATGGCAGGGCAAGGTCGAGCAGATGCCGGATCGTTATCGATTGATCTGGCGCGATTCTGACCATCATGAGCATATTTCCTACGATCCCTACTGCTTCCCGCCACAATTGCCTGATTTCGATTTGTACTTGTTTGGCGAAGGTAAACACTGGCATTCCTACCGCTTCCTAGGCGCGCATCGGCACGAGGCCGATGGAGTCGCTGGCGTGTTGTTCGCTGTCTGGGCGCCGAATGCGGAGCGGGTCAGCGTGGTCGGTAATTTCAACCGTTGGGATGGACGGATTCACCCGATGCGGGTGCGCGGGGGCAGCGGCGTCTGGGAATTGTTCATCCCCAATCTCTGTCCCGGCGACCTGTATAAGTTCGAAATCCGCAATCGTCACAGCGGTGCAGTGCTCCTGAAATCCGATCCTTACGGCCAACATTTCGAATTGCGGCCCAGCACCGCCACGATTGTCACCAAGCCAAATACCTATGCTTGGCGCGATGCGGAATGGTTGGACAAGCGCAAGTCCGCCGATTGGTTGCACACGCCCATGTCGGTTTACGAGGTCCATCTG
The DNA here is from genome assembly GCA_024235035.1 of Gammaproteobacteria bacterium. Lineage (GTDB taxonomy): Bacteria > Pseudomonadota > Gammaproteobacteria > Competibacterales > Competibacteraceae > UBA2383. The sequence goes on along the minus strand of JACKNE010000009.1, from coordinate 89,410 downwards.
GGTTCATGGCGACGTGGCGGGGAAGGTGAGTTCATTAATTACCGGGAACTGGCTCATCAACTGGTCGAGTACGTCAAGGATTTGGGCTTCAGCCATATCGAATTGTTGCCAGTGACCGAACATCCCTACGATGCGTCCTGGGGCTATCAAACCACAGGCTATTACGCACCTACCAGCCGGTTCGGTACGCCAGATGATTTCCGCTATTTCATCGATTACTGTCACCAGCATGACGTCGGCGTGATTCTCGACTGGGTGCCCGCCCACTTTCCCAAAGATGCCTCCGGCTTGGCGCGTTTCGACGGTGAGGCGCTATACGAGCACACCGACCCTCGCAAGGGTGAACATCTCGACTGGGGCACGCTGATTTTCAACTTCGGTCGCTATGAGGTGAAAAACTTCCTACTGTCCAGCGCCCTATATTGGCTTGAGGAGTTTCACCTGGATGGGCTACGGGTCGATGCGGTGGCGTCCATGCTGTATCTGGATTATTCACGCGAAGAAGGCCAATGGATTCCCAACAAGTACGGTGGCCGCGAGAACCTGGAAGCCATCGACTTCATGCGCGAACTGAACACCGTCGTACATAGCGAGCATCCGGGCGCGATGGTGATCGCTGAGGAATCCACCTCCTGGCCGCAGGTGACTCGCCCGACCTATCTGGGTGGGCTGGGTTTCAGCATGAAGTGGAATATGGGCTGGATGAACGACACCTTGCGCTACATGGCGCAGAATCCGATTCATCGCAAGTATCACCATGATCTGCTCACTTTCAGCATGCTGTACTGTTTCACCGAAAACTTCATGCTGCCGTTCTCACACGACGAGGTGGTGCATGGTAAAGGTTCGATGCTCAACAAGATGCCAGGGGACGAGTGGCAGCGCTTCGCCAACCTGCGGTTGCTTTACCTGTACATGTTCACCCACCCCGGCAAGAAGTTGCTGTTCATGGGCACTGAATTCGGCCAAGGTACTGAATGGAATAGCGCTGCGACGCTTGACTGGTATGTTTTGCAATATGACTTCCACAAGGGTATGCAACAGCTCGTCAGGGATCTGAACCGGCTTTATCACAGTGAATCAGTGTTGCATCACTACGAATTTGAGTGGCAGGGTTTCGACTGGATCGACTGCCATGACGCCGAACAGTCGATCCTGAGCTACCTGCGCAAGAAGGACGATGATTTCCTGGTAGTGATCGTCAACTTTACCCCGGTGCCTCGCCATGGTTACCGGATTGGGGTGCCGCGGGCCGGTCGTTATACGGAAATTTTCAACTCCGACTCACATTATTACGCCGGCAGTGGCGTGGGCAACGGGGGGATAGATCTGATCGCTGAGGAACAGCCTTGGATGGATCGCCCCTACTCGGTCGCGGTTACCGTACCACCGATGGGTGGTCTGGTTCTCCGCCCGCAGGAGCCACCGCCGCCGAAGCCGGTGGTGGTCGCCGACGTTGTGGACGAATCCCTGGCGCCGGATGAAAGCGCCCCAGCGGCCAGCGCCCTGCCACAGGTAATAGCTGCCAAGCCGGAATCGATTGAAGCGGAAGAGGAATTGGCTCAGCCGGAGTAGGAGCGGCAACTCCAGCCGCTGGTGAAGAAGCGTCACCAGCGGTTTCTTTTCTCCGCACTTCCTATGAATCTCCCACCTTCGAGCTACACGGTGTTTGCAAGGCTCCGTATCAGTCTGCTAGTCATCGTGGTCCTGATCATGATACCTCCTCTGGGGTTCATGATATGGCGTTATCCGCTAGGATGGGGCTATGTATTGCCGATCCTGGCAGGATACGTGCTTGCGCTCTGGTATCGTCCAGCCTGTTGGTTGGCGGTCTTGCCGGCTATTTTGCTCGCGTTCGATCTGGCTCCTTGGACCGGTTGGCTGCTCTGTAACGAAACCGATATCGTACTCGCCACGACCGTGATAGTCGGTTATCTGCGGTTGGCGCGGGCTCCGCTGGTTGGCTGGCTGACACCACTGGCCATGGTCCTCCTGCTATTGTTCTTGACGGCTTTCCTGGTCAGTCTGTTGCGCGGTTTGTGGCCCCTCCCGGCTCCCGATCTCAATGTGCTAACTGATTATACAAGCCCTTACAATGGATTGCGGGTTGCCAAGGGATTGTTGTGGGCATTGCTGTTATTGCCATTGCTACAGCGAACATTGACGGGGGAAAATCTTCGGCGTTATCTGTTGCCTGGCTTACTGGCTGCTCTGGCGCTGGTCAGCAGCAGCGTTTTTTGGGAGCGCCTGACCTTTACCGGCCTGTTGGATTTTGCCAGCGACTACCGGGTGACTGGTCCTTTTTCCGCCATGCATACCGGCGGTGCGACCCTGGATGGGTCGCTCGCCCTACTGATGCCCTTCGGCGTGCTTTGGCTGCTGCAAGCTAAACGATTCAACCACGCAATTTTCGCAGCGATCCTGATAGGCTTCGGTACCTATGCGGTGATGGCGACCTTTTCACGAGGGCTCTATTTGGGCTTTGGCCTTGCTTTAGCGATCCTCGGTTTTAGCCTGCTTCCAGGTCGAGATCATTCTCGAAGGTACGGGCGGCAATCCCTGCTGATTCTGTCGTTGTTATGTCTGACCGGCTATCTGTTGTTTCATGTCTTCGCCACCGGTGGTTACCGCACCTTGGCGGCAACCTTAGGCTTATTGGTCGGCGCTTTGTTTGTCGGCAGTCTGCCACGCCCTTTGCCCAGCTGGTTTCAGCTTGCCCTGGGACTTGTCGTCTGTCTGGTAAGTGAATGGGTACTTTGGCAAGCGCTAGCCAAAGGCGCCTATCTGGCTTTCGGATTGGCAGCCATCGTTTGGGGCGTCGGGATCTTGGTTTTCGGCGGTGGCCATCGATCCTTGGGTGCGATCATGGGCATGATCGGATTCATCGGGATGGCGCTGGGAACGGGGTTAGTCGCGCAACATTGGGGTGGCGAACCGGCACTGGTCAATGCGTTGGCGGCGATTGGTTTGGCCGTTGGTTTGGTGCTGATGAATTTTTACTATCCCATTTGGCGCTGGGAACGATCGACTTGGGTGAGTGCGGTCTTGATTGCGATGGTTTTGGGGATCGGCATACCGATCGTCGGTAATTACTATATGGGCGAGCGTTTATCCCAGGCGCCGCGCGACTGGGAATACCGTTTGCGACATTGGCAGGCCAGTCTGATGATGATGGATACCGACTGGGCCACTGCCTGGTGGGGTATGGGCGTTGGCAGGTTTCCGGCCATTTATTTTTGGCGCAATCCTGATGGTGAATTTCCGGGGAATTTTCAATATGAGACCGAGAATGGTAATCGTTTCCTTCGAATCAGCGGCGCTCGCCATCCACGCGGCTATGGAGAACCATTACGTATCGGTCAGCGGGTGCAAGCACCGCTTTATGTGCTCTATACACTATCGTTGGACGTGCGTGCTCCGGCAGAACCCGCAAAGCTCAATGTAAACCTGTGCCAGAAATGGCTGCTCTATGCTTCCGGGTGCAGTGGGAGTTCGCTAAGAATTGACCATCAGGACTGGCAGCATGTCGAATTACCGCTGAATACTTTGCAGTTCGCTGGAGATTTTTGGGGATCTTATCGCACTGTTCAGTTCACGCTGCATAACTCTACTGGTGGCGCCGCCTTAGATGTGGATAATATTCAATTGCGCGATCCTGCAACAGGCGCTGAGCTGCTTGCCAACAGCGATTTTTCTCAAGGTGGCGCACATTGGTTTTTCACCAGCGACCGCCACCATTTGCCTTGGCATATCAAGAATCTGTGGCTGAATCTATTCTTCGATCAAGGATGGATGGGTGTCGGGTTATTTGGCTTATTGACGTTGCTGGGATTGGCGCGCGCTTTCCTTCAATTTAGGAAAAACCATCAGCTCTTGGCATTGGTCTTATTCGCAGCGTTATCGGGTTTTCTGGCCGTTGGCTTGTTTGACAGCTTGTTGGACGCGCCGCGACTGGCATTGCTGTATTATTTGATTCTATTCTCGACGCTACTGGAGCCATTCCCGTCCAGCGGCATGGTTTCCGGCCGTTTGCATGATCGACATACCGGATCTGCCATCGACCGATTCACTCCCTGCCCATAGGATGGATAACGATCCTTTGTTCCCTAAAGGACTCTGGCGGAATCCCCGTCCACTTTTTAAATGCCCGCGAAAAACTCTTTTCATTGAGAAAACCCACCGCCAACGCGATTTGTTTGATGGGCCGGGACGTCCGATTGAGCAGATCGATGGCTTTTTCCCGCCGTACTTCATCCTTCAGGGCTTGCAGTGATGCACCTTCTTCCTGCAATTGCCGGTGTAGCGTCCGGGGCGAGACATGCAAATCTCTGGCTAGAGACTCCCCGGTATACCCACTGTCTGGATGCATCTTCAACAGTTCACGCACGCGCTGAACTAATAGCCGATCCCGGCGATAGGGAAACATCGTCAGCGGGAGCGCCTGCTGAAGCATTTTGTTCAATGCCCGGTCGTCCCGACGGATAGAGAGCGCCGCATATTCAGCATTAAAACTGATTTGGGCAGCTTGGCAGCCGAAATACAATGCACCAGGGAACAATACCTGATAAACGCCGATATGCTCCGGCGCATCGAAAGGAAAACGAGCTTCCAGTAAAGGAATCCGTGAATTCACCGCCCAACAGGCATAACCGAGGATGTACCGGAAAAGCGTGGCGAAGCAAAATTCCTCCATCTCGCCCAAGTCCTGATTGGCCTGAATCGTTATCGATGCTGCTGCTCGGGTAACGGAAAATAAAAGAGTAATATCATCGGTCAACAGGCAATGATGGCGACACCATCGTTTTAGGGCGACTTCCAGGGTTGGCGAACTCAAGGAAGCTCTGCACAACATGCCATAAGTTCCCCACGGTAGCCGGCGCGAAAACCATCCTAACGCTTCATCATCCAGTTCCCGGATCGCGATGCCGAACAAGATTTCCATCTGTGATCCTGTCACGCGATTCGTCGGATTCGACAAGAGTTCTGGCGTTATGTGCGCCCGCTGGAGCGCGTGGACTGGATTTTTGCCATAGCGTTGATAGGCGGCGACGATCGCCCATACAAATGCCACTGGCGTTATTGCAACCTCGGAAACGGTAGCCATATTCGTTCAATTCAGCAGTGCATCTTGAATATTAGAAGATGTGAAGATGGCGTAAACAGTCGTTTGATCAGGGTAGAATCTGGCAGGAATTGCAACCAGATTGGCCTACATCGCTTTCAGGTTCTGATTATTATCGTACCCTTGTTTCACGCGGGAACTCCGCTTCGGCTTCCAGGAAAATCAGCAGCGTGGCGAAGCCATAATCATTGATTTAGGAGAGTTCATCCAATGTCCGCAATCATCAGTCAGCGCAAGGCCCCTTTGCCTGGAGCCAGCAAGGCCCCTTCTCGTCACAAGGTGCGTTTCGTCACCGCTGCCAGCCTCTTCGACGGCCATGATGCTTCGATCAATATCATGCGCCGCATCCTGCAAGCCAGCGGCGCGGAAGTCATCCACCTTGGCCATAACCGCTCGGTGGACGACATCGTCACTGCCGCCCTGCAGGAGGACGCCCAAGGCATCGCGATCAGCTCCTATCAAGGGGGTCATGTCGAATTTTTCAAGTACATGATCGACTTGTTGCGTGAGCGCGACGGCGCCAACATCAAAGTGTTCGGCGGCGGCGGCGGCGTGATCGTGCCGGAGGAGATCCGTGAATTGCATGAATATGGCGTGACCCGTATTTTTTCGCCTGAAGACGGTCAAGCCATGGGTTTGCAGGGCATGATCGACGACATGATCATGGTCTGCGATACCGATCCGGCTCAATACGCCCCCCAGACTCTGGATGGCGTTAAGGCTGGCGATTGGCGGGCCCTATCCCGAATGATCACCGCGCTGGAAAACCAGGTCGTTTCTCCTGAACTGCATCAGCAGATTCTCGGTCAAGCCGAAACCCTCACCGTGCCGGTTTTAGGGATCACGGGCACCGGCGGTTCCGGCAAGTCTTCGTTGACCGATGAGCTGGTGCGGCGCTTCCGGCTGGATCAGGACGATCGGTTGAAAATTGCCGTCATCGCCGCCGATCCGTCGCGGCGTAAGACCGGCGGGGCGTTGCTCGGCGACCGCATCCGTATGAATGCCATCAGCGGCTCCAACTTGTACATGCGCTCGCTGGCGACCCGCTCCGCTGGCAGTGAGGTGCCCGAAACACTAGGGGACATTCTGGCAGCCTGTAAACTAGCCGGCTTTGATCTGCTGATTGTCGAGACCTCCGGTATCGGTCAGGGCGATGCCGCTATCGTGCCGCTAGTGGATCGTTCGTTGTATGTGATGACCCCGGAATTTGGCGCTGCGTCGCAGTTGGAAAAGATCGACATGCTCGATTTCGCCGATGCGGTGGCGATCAATAAGTTCGACCGAAAGGGGGCCGAGGACGCGTTGCGCGATGTGCGCAAGCAAGTGCAGCGTAACCATAAGGCCTTCGGCCAGTCGCCTGAGGACCTGCTGGTCTACGGGACCATCGCCGCCCGGTTCAATGATGATGGGCTGACAGCACTCTATCACGGTGTCGTGGGATTGCTGCGCGCTCAGGGTTTGCAATTGGCGCCAGGTCGGTTGGCTTCTGTGGAAGGCAAGGCATCCACTGGTAAGACGGTGATCGTACCGGCGGCTCGCGCCCGCTATCTGGCGGAGATCGCTGACACGGTGCGTGGTTATCACCAGCAGGTAGAAGAACAGGTGAAATGGGTCCGTCAGCGCCAACAGTTGCAAGCGGTCAAAGCGCTATTGGCAGCGGAAAGCAAACCCAGCGCCGATTTGGAGCCGTTGTTGGAGCGAGTGGAATCCCAAATCGACCCGCATGCCCGTAAGCTGGTAGAGATGTGGCCGCAGGTGCGGGAAAGCTACCTGGGCGATGAGTATGTGGTGAAGATCCGCGACAAGGAAATTCGCACCCCGTTGACCCGTCGCTCGCTGTCCGGCACACGCATTCCCAAAGTGGCGATTCCGCGCTTCGAGGAGCATGGCGAGTTGTTGCGCTGGATGATGCGCGAGAACATGCCCGGCAGCTTTCCCTACACTGCTGGAGTGTTCGCCTTCAAACGCGAGAATGAGGACCCAACCCGCATGTTCGCCGGCGAAGGTGATCCGTTCCGCACCAACCGCCGTTTCAAGCGGCTGGCCGAGCACGCCGAGGCGACTCGCTTGTCAACCGCCTTCGACTCGGTGACGTTGTACGGCTGTGATCCGGATGAGCGGCCGGATATCTACGGCAAGGTCGGCAATTCCGGCGTCTCCATCGCCACGCTGGACGATTTGAAAGTGCTGTATGCGGGCTTCGATCTGTGCTGTCCCACGACCTCGGTGTCGATGACCATCAACGGCCCGGCGCCGATTATTCTAGCCATGTTCTTCAACACCGCTTTCGATCAGCAGATCGAGAAGTTCGAGCGCGACAATCATCGCCCACCGACCGACAACGAGATCGAGAAGATTCAGGCATGGGTTTTGGCGAATGTGCGCGGCACGGTGCAGGCCGACATTCTGAAAGAAGATCAAGGTCAGAACACTTGTATCTTCTCCACCGAATTCGCACTGAAGATGATGGGCGATATCCAGGCGTATTTTGTGCACCATGGGGTTAGAAACTTCTATTCGGTGTCGATTTCTGGCTATCACATCGCTGAAGCGGGGGCAAATCCAATCTCGCAGCTGGCGTTCACGCTGGCTAACGGTTTCACTTATGTCGAGGCGTATCTAGCACGAGGGATGCACATCGATGACTTCGCGCCGAATCTGTCGTTCTTCTTCAGCAATGGTATGGACCCAGAATATTCGGTCATGGGTCGGGTGGCGCGGCGCATCTGGGCGACCGCCATGCGTGATAAATACGGTGCGAATGAACGCAGTCAGAAATTGAAATACCATATCCAGACCTCAGGCCGTTCCCTGCATGCTCAGGAGATGGATTTCAACGATATCCGCACCACGCTGCAGGCGCTCATCGCGATCTACGATAACTGCAATTCTCTGCACACCAACGCCTACGATGAAGCGATCACCACACCCACCGAAGAATCGGTGCGGCGGGCTATGGCCGTGCAGTTGATCATCAACCAGGAATGGGGCTTGGCGAAGAACGAGAACCCGAATCAGGGTGCGTTCATCATCGAGGAATTGACCGATCTAGTGGAAGAGGCGGTCTTGCAGGAGTTCGAGCGGATCAGCGAGCGTGGTGGGGTGCTGGGCGCAATGGAGACTGGCTACCAGCGCGGCAAGATTCAGGAGGAATCACTGTACTACGAGACCCTCAAGCATGATGGTTCGTTGCCTATCGTCGGCGTCAATACCTTCCGTAATCCCAATGCCAAGGCGGATCAAGTGAAAATCGAATTGGCGCGCTCCACCGAGGAGGAGAAGCAAAGTCAGTTACGGCGGTTGCGGGAATTTCAGGCGCGGAATCGCCCGGATGGCGATCGAATGTTGGAGCGATTGAAACAGGCGGCGATCGATAACGAGAATTTGTTCGCGGTGCTGGTGGATGCCGTGCGTTACTGCTCTTTGGGGCAGATCACCCACACGCTGTTCGAGGTCGGAGGGCAGTATCGGCGGAATATGTGAGGGTGTCGTTGGGTTGTTGCCCCTTCCCTGTGTAGGGAGGGGTGCATGCTGATGGAGGTGAGAACCGATCGGCGTTATCAAAGATAAATGCTAGGCGATTAAATGCAGTTAAATCGGCAGAAAATCCAGAAGATCCTGGAAGAGTAGTCGGAGTTTGAAGCCCAAGAAATCGTGGTTACAACCCAAACTTGGTTGACTTTTGAGAAGGCGTCAACGTGGCCCGCTGCACGGTGACGGTTGATGTGACTGGATGGTTTGCAAGGCGTCGTGCGCGGCAAGGTCAAAACTACGGCCGGTGACCCGGCCAGGCCGCGCCCGCTCCCGCCGGCTGAGGAAATTTATTATCGCCAACGGAACAAGTTCGCTATAGCAGTGTGACTCACACCAAACAGCCTCCGAGGTTTCTAGAGCGATTTAGAGGCTCGATTAGAACAGCTTTGATCTATGTTTCTCAACAGTCTCTCAAACGCTCAGATCAATCTGCTGCACGGTACCTACTGTGCCGTCCTCTTGGAGAAAGATCCCGGATTCGCGAATTTGGCCCAGCAAAGCATTCTGATCATCCTTGAGTGCAAACGGCGTCGTGACATGTCCCAAGTAAATGGCGCCAACGCCGCGTTCACCTAACCCGACCAGTTGATCTTGCCCCTGGGCATCCTTGGACCAAATGCGCAGGTTTTGGTAGATGGAATCATTTTCGTCGATCCACTGATTGCCGTCTTCATCATACTGAGCGAGTTCGGCAAAACCCTGACCGGTACTCGCTCCGAATAACTCCTGTCCGTTATTGATAATCCCGTCGCCATTGCGATCCAGCGCCAAAAAACCGCTGTTGGGACCCACGAAAGCAATCTGATCCTGTCGCCCGTCGGAATCGATATCGAAGCTGAAACGGGTGGTGGTCAGTTCCGCCGCATGGCCGCCAAAATTCAGTGTCAGTGGATCCTTGAGCTTGGCATCGCCGATCCGCAGGCTGGCGCTTTGCTCCTGTAGGAACTGCCGGCTCATGCTCAGATCGACTGAAAAAGCGATTTCCTTGCCGTCCTGGGTTTTGATGACGCCTTCTGCCGAGAATGTGGTCTTCTCCGCTTCGTAATGGCGTTCGTAATAGTCGTATTCGATGCCGAATCCGGCTCGCTCCGGAGTCTGTGATTGCGCTTTTTCTAAAACCTGAGCGGTTTCCGCGGCCTGTTCCTGGATCTTGCCCATTTGTTCACGCAGTTCTTTCGGCGAAACCAGTTTGATTTTTTTCCCCGTCAGGTTTTCGATCATGCGGATCAGAATGCCCAGCTTGAGTTCATCCTCTGGTAGTAACTCGGTATCCTCTGACGCCACTTCCTTACTAGGCTGGGCCGCACGAGCCGCCTGGGAAAGATGCACGGTATCCAGGCGCGCTTGGCCCGGTGGGTTCGACTGGCCTCGACCCTCAAAATCCGGACGACGGTCACCGACCCACATCCGTAACGACTCCTTGACTTCGTGATGGGTGACAGCCGTGTGCTGGCTGACTAATTGAATATTCGAGCTGGCGATCTTCATGGCGGATACCTCTTGACTGGCTCCCGCCGGCAGGGCGATAGCGGGACGGGCAACGATGGGCATGATTTAACAGGAATATCGGCCTTGCTTAAGAATCCTTTACCGCATGGACGCTAAAGTTAACATCGTGAAATCCAATATGACCTGACGAATGATTGCGTGCGCAGCGCTTGGAATTGCGCTTAACTATTCCATAGTAAAGTGCTAGTCAGGTAACCGCACCATGCATGACCTAAGATACTTGTTCAGTCTGAACAAGCCGTTCTCAAAATCGCGGCAGGGTTACTCTGTCAAAAGATGGCAATCGACGCTGTTATGCTTGCTGCTGGCGCTGCCGGGCGGGCTGGTGCTAGCTGGCGACGAAGCTTACACTTGGAAGGATGCGGCGGGTCGGGTGCATTATGGCAATCGCCCACCCGAGGGCCAAGCCGCTACTCCCATTCCTGTGCAACCTAGCGACCGTATCTATACCTGGACCGATGCCGAGGGCAAGGTTCAATATGGTGCTTACCCACCGCCAGATGTTGTTGCTAAGGAACTCAAGGAGGACGACAGTTCGCTGTCCACCATTCACGCGGGTAAACTGCGCGAGGGAGAAAAGCAATTGTTGCGGGAGTCGCAACAACGTCAATAGAAATGCTCATCGCGACATACACTGGAAAACCAGCGCCTAACTGGTCTTCCAAACATCCGGCCAACGGCGTTGTAATTCATCCAGCCATTGGCGCCGCAGGCTTTGGCGTGTCCCCTCGGATGCGCCATGTAGCACAGCACGGTAGTACTGATAGGATGCGCGCGTGACCGCACGCTCACCTCTTGGCAACTTCTCGATATCACGCATGGTCATCATGGCTAACCTCCAGTTTTGAATACGGGAAAAGCCCGAAAAAATCGCTTCCGGCCTTCATTGTGTTCAAATAAGCATAATGTGTGCCGATACTTATCGGCATAATGGCCTGACTTCTCTTCAAAGGTTCTGACCATGCTTGCAGACGATTATTGTCATAATCTAGCCGTTCGGCAAGGTTCGGATTTTCGCTATAGCTTGCTGAAGCTGTCTCTTACCCAGCGTCGAGCTTTGGTCGCCGTGCGGGCTTTTTATCTGGAAACCATGCGCATTCCTGAAGAGTGCCGTGATCCTGGGATTGCCCAGGCCAAACTGGACTGGTGGCGCGCCGAATTAAGTCGATTATACGAGGGCGCCCCGCAACATCCGATTACCCACGCATTGCAACCCCAGCTAACCGCATTCAATTTGCCCGAGGAGTATTTTCGGGAAATCCTGGATGGGATCGCCATGGATATCGACTATGACGCCTATCCGAGCTTCACCGAACTAACCCTATATCTTCATCGGCATGGCAGCGTTCCAGCATTGCTGGCGGCGGAAATCACCGGTTATCAGGATCGACGCGCCACGCCGCGCTTCGCTCATGAAGCCGGAGCGTTGCTGCGGTTGTTCGAGTTGCTGTACGAGGTGCGTCATCATACCCAGCACGGCCGCTTTTACCTGCCCGAAGATGAAATGCAACATTTCGGCGTGAGGCCAAATGACCTGTTGGCGGCGCAAACCACGAACCGGGTGCGGCAACTGTTCGCTTTCCAAGCTGAGCGAATCCGCGATTATCACCGACGGGCGCTGGGCGCACTGTCTGAAGCCGACCGCTATGCGCAATGCCATCTGTTGATCCGTTTAGAACTGGTGATGGCTCTGTTGGAAGAAATCGCCGGGGAAGGTTACCCTTTGCTGGAACAGCAGACGCGTTTAGTGCCCTTGCGCAAACTCTGGATGGCGTGGCGGTTGCGTCGCCGCGAACGGCGTCGCTATCGGCAGTGAATCGTTGTAAGGTCAGAACCTGTATTGCTGTGCCAGTATCTACCCATGCAACAAGTGCTTGGGGCGTATTCCCACCGCCAGTATCGCTAACAGATAAGTTCCACTACCTGCCACGACCAGCATGGTGAGATGCCATAAGCGAGCGCTGGCGCTGGCGTGTATCCAATCCTCGAAATCGCCCGTTCCCCACCCCAGCACCAGTCCCAGCGCTAGATTGGCGACGGCCAATTGCAACAGGAATTGACTCCAACCAGGACGTGGTTGGTAGATATCCCGCCGCCGCAGGTTGAAAAACAGCAAACCGGCGTTGAGGAAAGCCGACAACGAAGTCGCTAGCGCCAGCCCAGCGTGGGCCAAAGGCCAGATCAGCATGAGCACCATCGCGGTGTTAGCGACCATGGCGATGACGCCGTACTTGACCGGGCTACGTGTATCCTGACGAGCATAGAAACCAGGCGCCAGCACCTTGATCAGCATGAACGCCACCAGGCCCAGCGCGAACGCCATCAGGCTGCGGGCCGCCATCTCAACATCATGGGTGTTGAACTGACCATATTGGAACAATGTTGACAACATTGGGCCGGCGAGCAGGATCAACGCCACCGTGGCTGGTGCGCCGATCAGTAGCGCCCAACGCAACGCCCAGTCCAAGGTGTTTGAGAATTGGTCCGTTTGGGCGCTGGCGTGTTGGCGGGATAACCGAGGCAGGATCACCGTTCCCAGCGCTACGCCAAAAATACCCAGCGGAAATTCGACCAACCGATCCGAGTAGTACAGCCAACTGACGCTACCGGAAACCAGGAACGAAGCTAGCAAGGTATCGATCAACAGATTGACTTGTGCGACTGAGGAACCGAAGACGGCGGGTAGCATCAACTTCAAGACCTGCTGGACACCTTGCGAAGCCCAGCCCCAGCGCGGACGCGGTAGTAGCTTGACTTGGCGTAGAAACGGGATCTGGAAACTCAACTGAACGATCCCAGCGATGAATACTCCCCAGGCCAATCCCACGACCGGTTGCTGCATCAGGGGCGCTAGCCATAGAGCGGCGGCGATCATGGTCAGATTCAGCAGCACTGGAGTCACGGCGGGGATGGCGAATTTGCCGCAACTATTCAGTATCCCACCAGCCAGGGCTGTCAGCGAAATGAATAACAAGTAGGGAAAGGTGATGCGTAGCATCTCGACCGTCAGTTCACATTTGCTGGCATCGGCGGTGAACCCCGGTGCAAAGACCAGGATCAGCAACGGTGCTGTCAGAATGCCAATCGCGGTGATAACCAGCAGGATTGCGCCCAGGGTCCCTGTAACCTGATCGACCAATTCTTGTAGCGCTTCCTGGGAGCGTTGCGTCTGATATTCGGAGAACACCGGGACGAAAGCCTGTGAGAATGCCCCTTCAGCGAATAACCGGCGTAAGAAATTCGGGATGCGGAAGGCGACGAAGAAAGCATCGGTGCCCGCCCCAGCGCCGAACAGTTGCGCGTAAATCATGTCGCGGATGAAGCCGGTTATCCGGGATAACGAGGTCATGGCGCTGACAACGCCGGTGGATTTGAAAAGCGCCTTGCTCATGGAATGTCATCTGCTGGAGGGAAGGCGCGGATGATAGCGGGATCGTGGCAGGCTGTCAGCGATGCGGCGCAGGGATTGACAGGCCAACAGGAAACGCCAATAGTATCGGCCCTTTTCGGCGCTTGAACATCGTCATTGCTTATTCTCAGCCGCTCTCCTTACCCTCAGGAGAGGAGAGTCGATGACCTACTGATTTTTCTCAAGGAGTTTTTATTTTGGCCAATACTGCGCAAGCAAAGAAACGCGCCCGCCAAGCGGAGGCGCATCGTCAACATAACGCCAGCATGAAATCCATGCTGCGTACTTATATTAAACGAGTGATCAAGGCGATCCAGTCCGGGGATAAGGCAAAAGCTGAGGCCGAGTACCAGATCGCGGTGCCCATTGTCGATCGCATGGCGCGCAAGAAATTGATTCACATCAATAAAGCTGCTCGTCATAAGAGCCGCCTGACCCATCATATCCGCAATATGCCTGCTTGAAGCGATCTTCTTGCCTGGTCGGGTAGGTCAGGTTGTCGTTTTTTCGGCAATCTGGCTGACGACGATTGCAGAATTCTGGGCCGCCTGAGCCAGCCGTCCCAAGTACGCTAACCCGGCGATGGCTCGGCTGCCGTACCATGCAGTCATTTCCCCGTCGATCAGCTGCAGTTTCTCCAGTGGGCAGCCGTAGTTACGAGCGAAAGCTTCCAGGTCGGCGCGCTGGAAGCGGTACGGCTCACTGCTGAACAGGATCAGATCGGCGCTGTCCAGCAAGGCGTGGTTCAGATCCAGCACGGGATAGCGCGTTGCCGATTCCGTCGGCAGCGTGTCCCAGCCGACCAGCGCCAGCATTCGGGCAATGTAGGTCTCGCGGCTGACGCCCATCCACGGTTGACGCCAGATCAGGTACAACACCTGTTGTCGAGGCCAGTCTTGCTGATGCAGTTCGGCCAGCGCCCGTTCGAAGCCTGCTGCCAACCGCTCCGCTTCCGCTTCACGGTGGAAAATTTTGCCTAATAGTCGGTAAAGCGGCAGGTTGTCCTCGGGGGCCAATGGATGGGTGACGATGATCTGAAAGCCATCCTTGCTCAGCCGTTCCGCCAGTTCCCGTGGATTTTCGTCGATGTTGAGGATGATGTGGGTCGGTTGGAGCGCCCGTAAGCGGGCGTAGTGGATCTTTTTGGTGCCGCCGACACTGGGAATGGTCGCCACCGCTGGTTGAGGATGGATGCAGTAGTGAGTACGTCCGACGATGTGATCGGCCAGCTTCAGGGCAAAGAGCAACTCGGTGATGCTGGGCACCAGCGAAACGATGCGCGCCGGCCTTTCTGCCGGCGCGTGGCGGATGCCTAGAGCGTCGGTCAGAGCAACCAATGCCGTCTCAGAGGAACCGTCCAAAAACCTGGCCCTATCCGTCTACCACCCGTTGCCGGGTATGCTGGGCGATGACGAGTTCCTCATTGGTGGGCAACACCCACACCGCTGTTCGGCTGCCAGCGCGGTCGATGCGCTGACCGCCATCGGCATTGGCCGCCGCATCCATTTCAATTCCCAACCAGGCCGAGTGGGTGCAGACCTGTTCACGCACCGCTGCCGCGTGTTCACCAATGCCGCCGGTAAACACCAGTGCATCGAGTCCACCCAGCGCTGCGGCCAGCGAGCCGAGCTCACGAGCGATACGGTAGCAAAAATAATCGACCGCCAGCTTAGCGTTAGGATCGGAGCTGGCCAACAATTCACGCATGTCGTTGCTGATGCCCGATAGTCCTAGCAGGCCCGATTGTTTGTACAACAGATTAGTCAAGTCCTTGGCGCCCATGCCGTGCTGTTCGATCAGATAGAGCAACACTCCAGGATCTAGAGACCCCGTGCGAGTGCCCATCGGCAAGCCCTCTACAGCCGTAAAACCCATGGTGCTGGCCACGCTGCGCCCGTCGCGCATCGCACACATGCTGGCGCCATTGCCGAGATGGGCCACCACCACGCGACCGGTCGCGGGCGTTTCCATGATTTCAGCCAAGACACCGGCGATGTATTCGTAGGACAGTCCATGAAAACCGTAGCGTCGCACGCCTTCCTCGCGATAGGTGCGCGGCAGAGCGAACAGTTTGGCGAGTTCCGGTTGGACATAGTGAAATGCGGTGTCGAAACAACCGATCTGCGGTAGATCGGGCCGCACGGCGCTCAAGGCGCGGATACCGGCCAGATTGTGTGGCTGGTGGAGCGGCGCCAGCGGTACGAAACGCTCCAGGCGGGCGATGATCTCCGGGGTCAGTCGCTGTGGGTCGCTGTATTCTGCGCCGCCATGCACGACCCGATGGCCTGCCGCGATGATTTCCGGCAAGCCAGGCGTTTTTTCCAGCCAGGCCAGTAGATCACGCAGGGCCGCCTGGTGATCGTAAATCGCCGCTGTTGTGGAGGGATGACACGCCGATGACGCATCGCTGGCTCGGCGTCGATGATCGGGCCCTAGCTTCCGGTACTCACCGGAGGGCGATGTCAATCGGATATCAGCCAATACCTGTCCAGTGTGATCGAACGCCTTGAAATGAGGATTGCCCTCGCCGATGTTTTCCTGCAAACCTCGGCATACTAGCGCCAACGGACCGCTATCTGCGGGCAGGGCGAACACCGAGAATTTGATGCTGGACGAACCGGCGTTGAGAACGAGCAGACCCTGGGACATGATCGTTTCCTCCTGGGCTCAATCTTCGACGGGTCGAGTGAAATCGCCAAACTGGCAGCCATAGGATTGCAGGTAGGCTTGGAACTGCTCGCCCAGTTCTGGATGGCGCAAACCGTATTCGACGGTCGCCACCAGATAACCGAGCTTATTGCCACAGTCATGGCGTCGCCCTGTGAACTCGTAAGCCAATACCTGTTCTTCGTTCAGCAGCGCGGCGATGCCATCCGTCAACTGGATCTCATTGCCAGCTCCCCGTGGAATATTCGTCAGTAAGTCGAAAATCCGTGAGGTCAAGATATAGCGTCCCACCACCGCTAGATCGGAAGGCGCCTTTTCGGGTTTTGGCTTCTCGATGATGCCATCCACGTTGCTAAGCCGGGTCGCGAACGGCAAAGGATGGACGATGCCATATTTGTCGGATTCGGTGATCGGCACCCGCTCCACGCCTAGGATCGAGCACTGATATTTATTGAAGTGCCGAGTCATCTGACTCATGACGCCACCTTCCTGGCGGCTCTCTTCGATCAGGTCGTCGGCCAGGATCACCGCGAAGGGTTCTTCGCCGACGGCTGGCCGGGCGCACAGGACCGCATGGCCCAGTCCCAAGGCCTCGGCTTGGCGGATGTAGACGCACTCCACGCCGTTAGGCACGATGCCGCGGACTACCTTGAGGAGGTCGGTCTTGTGGCGGGCTTCCAATTCCGCTTCCAACTCATAGGCTTTATCGAAGTGATCGGCGATAGCGTTCTTGGTGCGACCGATGATGAAGATCAGGGTATCCACGCCCGCCGCCACCGCTTCCTCGACCGCATACTGGATCAGCGGTTTATCGACAATGGGCAGCATTTCCTTGGGGCTGGCCTTGGTCGCCGGCAGGAACCGCGTCCCCAGGCCAGCGACGGGAAAAACCGCCTTGCGCACTTGCCGTTTCACTGTGGTTACCTCGCTCGTTATTCGATGTGTGTTGCAGCGTCGTTCATGATCAGGCATTGTGCGGCATCGCAGCATCACGAACAAGTCAGGGTGTCCAACTCCGACGTTTCTGCTACCATGCGCCGCGTTTCTCCGCGGTCATGAAGGATGTTCAAAATGCCACGTCCCTACAATTTTAGCGCAGGTCCCGCCATGCTGCCCGAGGCGGTTCTGGAACAAGCCAAGGCTGAGATGCTCGATTGGCGCGGTTCCGGTATGTCGGTGATGGAAATGAGCCATCGCGGCAAGGAGTTCGTCTCGATCGCCGAGCAGGCTGAGGCGGATCTGCGCGAACTGCTCGATGTCCCGGCCAACTACAAGGTGCTGTTCTTGCAAGGCGGCGCTTCCAACCAGTTCGCCATGGTTCCCATGAATCTGCTGCGCGGCAAGGGCAAGGCTGATTATCTCAACACCGGGCAATGGTCGAAGAAAGCGATTTCCGAGGCCAGGAAGTTCTGCCAGGTCAACATTGCCGCCAACTCCGAAGCGGTCAACTTCACGACCGTTCCAGCACGTGAGACTTGGACATGCGACCCGGAGGCAGCTTATCTGCACTACACGCCCAATGAAACGATCAATGGCGTCGAGATGCATACAGTTCCCGAGGTTGGCATCCCTTTGGCGGCGGATTTCTCGTCCACTTTGCTATCGCGTCCTCTGGACGTCGGTAAGTTTGGGGTGATCTACGCCGGTGCTCAAAAAAATATCGGTCCGGCGGGTTTGACCATTGTGTTGATCCGCGAAGATCTCATGGGTCACACGATCGCTGGCACGCCGACCCTGTTGGATTACGCGGTGATGGCCAAGGATGGGTCAATGTACAATACCCCGCCGACCTATGCTTGGTACATCGCTGGACTGGTGTTCCAATGGCTGAAGGCGCAAGGCGGTCTGGCAGCGATGGGTGAACGCAACCAGGCCAAGGCTGATTTGTTGTATCAAGCCATCGATGCCTCCGGCTTCTACCAGAATCCGGTCGATCCGGCTTACCGGTCGTGGATGAACGTGCCGTTCACTCTGCCCGACGCAGTGCTGGACAAACCGTTTTTGGCTGAAGCCAAGTCCGCTGGACTGTTGACGTTGTCCGGTCACCGCTCGGTCGGCGGGATGCGCGCCAGCATTTACAATGCCATGCCGCTGGCAGGTGTCCAGTCCTTGGTCGATTTCATGGCGGATTTCCAGAAGCGCCACGGCTGATCACTTTCCGCTCCGGCCCGCCCTTTCCCACGAGGGAGAGGGCCTATTTCTTACCTAACCCGATTGCAAGAACGATGTACAAGATCCTGACTTTGAATAACATCAGCGTCGCCGGCTTGGAACGCCTCCCCCGCGACCGCTACGAAATCGCTTCGGAAATCCAACATCCCGACGCCGTACTGCTGCGCTCTTTCAAGATGCATGACTGGCCGATTCCCGCCAGTCTCAGGGCGGTGGGCCGCGCCGGCGCGGGTGTCAACAATATCCCTGTTCCGCAAATGACGGCCAAGGGTGTCTGCGTCTTCAACGCTCCTGGCGCTAACGCCAATGCCGTCAAGGAACTGGTGATTGCAGGTATGTTGCTGTCCGCGCGCAACATCTGCACCGCTTGGGATTATGCACGCAACCTGCAAGGTAGCGACGCCGAATTGTCCAAGCAGGTCGAATCCGGCAAAAAGCAGTTTGTCGGCATCGAGCTACCCAATCGTACTTTGGGGGTGATCGGGCTCGGCGCAATTGGCGTTAAGGTCGCCAACGCTGCCCGGGCGCTGGGAATGCGGGTCATCGGCTACGATCCGCACATTACGGTCAGCAACGCTTGGCAGCTTTCTTCACAGGTCGAACAGGTGTTGAGCGTCAATGAAATGGCGGCGCAGGCTGATTTCATCACCTTACATGTCCCATTGAATGACGATACTCGCGATCTGATCGGTGCGTCGTTTCTCAAGAATTGCCGTTCGGGATTGACCCTGTTGAATTTCTCGCGCGAGGGTGTGGTGGATGAGGAGGCGTTGTTCGAGGCGTTGCAGGGTGATCGACTCAAGTCCTATGTCTGCGATTTTCCCACCCGCCGGCTCAAGGATCATGCACGGGTGATTATGCTGCCGCATTTGGGCGCTTCTACTATTGAAGCAGAGGATAACTGCGCGATCATGGTCGCCGATCAGGTGCGCGATTACCTGGAAAACGGCGTCGTTCACAACTCCGTCAATTTTCCGGAAGTGACGATGCCGCGCAATGGTGGTCCACGACTGGCGATTGTCAATGCCAATGTCCCACACATGATCGAACGGATTTCCAAGGCAATCTCCATGGCGGGAATCAATATTCTGGATATGATCAATAAATCACGCGGCGAAATTGCCTGTACTCTGGTGGATACCGATAAGCCAGTGCCGGAGACGGTGGTGGCGCAGATTGTCGAGGTGCAGGGCGTGTTGAGCGTGCGGATTTTATAGGAAGGGGATTGTTCAAGAAGTTGCCTTGTCGATGGCGATATCGAGATAGGCAAGCCAATAGCGGGATATCTCGCTCATGCACTCGATTCGGACGTTAAACGTGGTCAGCTCGATCTTGAGCTGTTCGATCTCGAGCAGTGATTCGCTCAATCCGGCAACCAGTTCTCCTAAGTATCGGCTGCGATTTGCGGCGATCACGGCGATGCGTGTTGTCAGCAACCGCACCCGCAGATACAACAAATCGCCTGGCGCATTGGTATGCCGCTTGTAATGCATCTCGTAAGATTGCGGCGGCACATCCTTCCGGCCCAGTAGATAGGCTTCCAATCCTTCGACCCGAGCCAACATCATGCCCAGATGGTTCTGGGTCGAGGTGCGATGCGCCAGGGGTTCCAGCAAGGCCATCTTCTCCGTCAGTACGCGCCGTCGGTCTTGGATACGCGCTCGGATGCGGTCCATCTCGCAATCGACTTCGGTCAATTGTTGGGTTACCGTTTGAATGGCTTCCCCGATTTCATCCAGAAATTCATGGAGACGTTCAGAGAGAATCCGCTCCAGAGTCAGGGTCACGAACTGTTCCCAGGTTGCGTCGGTACGGGCGCGTATTCCTTCAAGATGTTGGCGTGCTCCGCTGAACCGGTCGGTGATTTCCCGTATGACGCGCTCATGTTCAGCTTGGTCCTGGACAGTCCAGATCTGGGCGAGTTGGGCTTCCTCCTTCAAGACATAGGATAGACCGGCCGCGGCGCCGTCATCGGTTTCAGCGATTGGGGTATCCATGCAAACTACTCTCTATTGTGTTGCTTCAGTGAATCGCCAAGATCGGTCACCAACGCCGCGCTGACCGAGCAGGGGGGTATCAATCCTGGTAGGTCCAGCCATCAGGATAGTCGTGATTCAGTTCATGCACGTCGTACACGCACAAATCTTGTTCAGGCAGATTGGGGAACAGTTGTTGGGCCTGGTTTTCAGCTTGTTGCTCGCTTTCAGCCTGAATGACGGCGACATTGAGCAATTTATCAGAACTGGGGTCTTCGGCGATGATGAGATAGGATTTCATGGGAGTGCTCCTGGGTTTTTCAGCGTGATTTGCCGGTAGCCGGTCGCATTTTAAAGCATAGATCACCATGACTCGAATACGGGTGGCTGGTCGCCGAGACGTTGGATTGCCCATCAGGATAGGATTTCACGCGGAATACAGGAGTTAATTGATCAAAGCTCCTTGTAATCCATTTGCTTAGAATGCAGGATTGTCCAGTGATTAGATTGGAGCGACTGACCGCCCAATCAGGATGGATCTCCCGATGCCCAAAAAAGCAGAGAGCGAGCGTATCTCCGGAATCGATACTGCATGGTTGCGCATGGAGCGGCCGACCAATCTGATGATGATCACCGGGGTGATCATTTTTGCCGAACGGTTGGATTATGACCGGCTTCGAGCGGTCATCGAGCAACGTTTTCTGAAATATCGACGTTTCACACAACGGGCGGTCCAGAAAAACGCCGGTGCTTTCTGGGAAAGCGATGCTTACTTCGATATCCGCCGGCATCTCCTACGCACCGCACTACCAGGTTGCGCCGACAAGATCGGGTTGCAACACCTGGCCAGCGATCTGATGAGCACACCGCTGGATTTTTCCAAGCCGCTGTGGCAATTCCACCTGGTCGAAGATTATCAGGGTGGTAGCGCTCTGATCTTGCGTATTCATCACTGTTACGCCGATGGTATTGCCCTGATTCACGTTCTGTTGTCACTGACCGATCCTGCGCCCGGCACACGCCCTCCAGCTCCCGCCGAGAAAATGAAGCGCGTCGAAGAAGCTGGGATCTTCCAGCGCTTCTTCGAGCCTGTCGACAAGATGGTGAGCGCTACCCTGAAGCTTGGCCGAGGATTGCTCAGCGAAGGTTTCGACATCATCCGGCATCCTGTTCAAGTGCTGGACTATGCTCGAAACGGCGTGCGATTGGCGGCGGAAGTCGCCCAGTTGGCTTCGATGAGTGATGATTCTCACACTTGTTTCAAGGGCGAACTGGGCGTGACCAAGCGGGTCGCTTGGGCCGAACCGCTGGATTTGTCCGAGATCAAGGCGATCGGCAAGGCGCTGGGAGGCTCGGTCAACGATGTACTGTTGGCGGTGGTCGCAGGTGCATTGCGTGATTATCTACTCGAACGAGGCGATCCGGTTCCCGAGGAATTGCAAGTACGCGCGGTGATTCCAGTCAATCTGCGCCCCCTGGCCCTGGAGCAGGCCGCCGAACTAGGTAATTGCTTTGGTTTGGTGTTTCTGGCATTGCCGGTAGGCATCGCCAATCCGCTGAAGCGGGTGTACGAGGTGCGGCGGCGGATGAACGAACTCAAGGCATCCTATCAACCGATCCTGGCTCTGGGTTTGTTGGGCGCTGCTGGTATGGGTCCCAACCTGCTGCAACAGTCGTTGCTGGAGATCTTGAGCAAAAAAGCCTCGGCAGTGATGACCAACGTCCCCGGACCGCAGCAAGCGATTGCTCTTGGCGGGGCGCGGATCGCCGAGATGATGTTTTGGGTGCCTCAGTCCGGCCAGATCGGCATAGGCGTCAGCATCCTCAGTTACCACAACCGCGTCCATTTCGGGTTGGTGGTTGACGGTAAATTGGTCGATGCCCCGGAAGCGGTGATCAACCGTTTCGCTGGCGAATTTGAGAAACTGTTGTTTATCACCTTGATGAGTCCCTGGGGTCAGAATCTGGATGCGGAACAGATCGAGCGCTCCTTCAAGGTATTCGATGCATCGGGGAGCAGGACGCCTGGATAAGCAGCCACTTCCATTTAGGAAGCTATTCTAATGGCTATATGATGCTGAATGCCTTCTCGGCGAACGGATAGAGCCAGATGGCCTGACACAAAACCTCATACAGGAATCTCGTGATGGTCAAGAAAGTAACCGTAAGTGTCGACAGCCAAGAACCTCGGTCGATTCAGGAATCGGCGCATCTGATTTGGTTGGCTGGATTGGGGGCGTTTGCTAAGGTTAGCCAAGAAGGTGGCAAAGTGTTCGAGGCGCTGATCAAGGAAGGCGAGGAAATCGAACGACGCAATCGTAGAGCGGCAGTCGGCCAAATGGAAGCCATGCACGCAAAGACCGACGAGGCGCGCAATAAGATGACCGGCGCTTGGGACCGGGTCGAGCAGATTTTCGAAAACCGGCTGGCTCGGGTGCTTGGGCAGCTCGGCGTGCCCAATCACGACGATCTGCGGGAGTTGACGCAGCGAGTGGAGTCCTTGCAGGCGCATATCGACGAGTTGAGCCGTCTCCAGGAAGGCCAGCAGCCCAAATGACATGACCGCTTGTAATCCCACAAGGGAATGGACAACTTGGGGTGATGTGACTTGGGCGCGGATGGATACACCGACGCAACCCATGGTGGTGACGATCATGTTGCTGTTGGCGGGTCCGCTGGACCCGGAGCGATTCAAGGCCACCTTGCATGACCGGTTGTTACCCTTCACGCGATTCCGACAGCGACTGATTCAACAGGCTATTCGTCATGTCTGGGTCGAGGATACGGCATTTGATCTGAACGAGCATATCGAATGGCGGCAGTTGCCGGAGACAGGTCATCCACTGGCGCTGGAAACCTTGGTTGGTGAACTAGCCAGTCAGCCACTGAATTTTCACCGGCCACTGTGGCAGTGCGTGGTGGTGGAAAACCGCGATGCAGGATGGGCGGTCGTGTTCCGGGTTCATCACTGCATTGCCGATGGCATCGCATTGTTGCGCGTATTTCTCACGCTGACCGATCGGATGCCCAATCCGAGCCGGGTGGCAGTGGCGGCATTGGAGGAGCGGCGGATGCAGGCGCGGTTGGCGGCGAGAACCGCCAAGATACCGCGCGCGCCGCTTGGCTGGTTGGAACGAGGACGTTGGGGCGCTGCATTCTTGACGGCGTTATTGCGACAGACCTTCCTGTTGCCCGACACCCGCACGATCTTGCGCGGGCGCTTGAACGGATACAAGCGCATAGCGTGGTCGGCATCGATCCCGCTGAGCGATGTTGCATGCATTCGCCAGCGCTACGGCGCAAGGGTGAACGATGTCATGCTGACGGCGGTGGCTGGAGTGTTGGGGTGCTATCTGCGGGCGAGAGGTGAAATGCGATCTGGATTGAAAGTGCGACTGGCCGTGCCGGTCAATCTGCGGACCTATCAGGAAGAGATTCGCCTGGGCAATGAATTTGCAGTAATTTTTCTGAATCTGCCACTGGATATCATTGATCCAGTAGCGCGTATGCAGGCGGTGCAGGCGTGCATGCAGCGGGTCAAGGCTTCGCCGGAGGCGGTGGCAAATTGGGTACTGATTCGGTTGGTGGGCCGGTTGCCCGACTGGCTGGAGCATGGTGTATTGCGGCTATTTGGGACCAAGGCGACTGCGGTGCTGAGTAATGTGCCAGGGCCGGAGGAACCATTGTATCTGGCTGGTGCGCTCATCCAGCAAGGATTGGCTTGGGTGCCGCAAATTACCGGGATCGGCATTGGATTTTGTGTGCTGAGTTATGCAGGATCGATCACTGTCGGCGTCACGACCGATAGTGGTGTGATCGCCGAACCGAGGGAGTTGGTCGCTGGATTCGAGGCGGAGGTGGCGGAACTGATCGGCCGGGTGCGGAAGTCCGCTGACGGGCGGTAGTCTGCCAAGATCGCCCGTCAGTCAGCGCTAGAAAAAAGATCGGTCCTTTGCGGTCCCTGAATAGCGGAAATGAGATTGATGGAGGTCTGATGCTTGTCACCCGACGAGAAAGCGCCCAACGTCAAGCCAGCAGCCCACGCATTGGTCTGGCCGTCGCTGGCGGCGGACCGGTTGGGTTAGTCTATGAGATCGGCGCCTTACGGGCGCTTGACGAGGCGTTAGACGGCATTGATTTTAATCATCTTGATGTTTATGTTGGCGTCAGCGCGGGCGCGGTGACGGCAGCGTTGCTGGCTAATCAGCTCAAGACCGGCCAGCTATGCCATGTTTTCATCAGCAATGCATCTGCATCTGACGAACACCCTCTTGATCCCCGAATCTTCCTAACGCCGGCCTTTGGCGAATATGGGCGGCGCTTGGCGTCCGTGCCGCGGTTCCTGTGGGAATCCTGCTGGCATTATTTCAAGAATCCTCTGGACCGAAGTTTTCTGCTATCGCTGACCCGCTTGGGACGGGCGCTGCCGTCAGGTTTCTTTGACAACGAACCCATCCACGATTACTTGGCCCGATTGTGGCTTAAGCCGGGTTGCACGAATGATTTCCGCCAACTAGCCAATAAACTGTATGTCGTGGCGGTGGATTTGGACACCGGCGAGTCCGTGAAATTCGGCGCGCCGGGCTATGACCAAGTGCCCATTTCCCGTGCGGTGCAGGCTAGCAGTGCGCTGCCGGGATTGTATCCGCCGGTGGAGATCGATGGCCGCTATTTCGTGGATGGAGTGTTGCTCAAGACCATGCATGCTTCGGTGGCGCTTCAGGAAGAGTTGGATTTGCTGTTGTGTCTCAATCCGTTGGTGCCGTTCGACGCCCGATTGGCAGTTGCCGCTGGTCGATCTACCCAGGTCGGACGGCTGGTGGAGGGCGGTTTGCCCGCTGTCTTGTCCCAGACCTTCCGCGCGCTGATCCATTCACGCCTGCAGGTCGGAATGCGCCAGTATGACAGCGAGTACGAGCATTCGGATGTCATCCTGTTCGAACCTAATCGCGACGATGCCAAGCTGTTCTTTACCAACGTCTTCAGTTTCTCGGGTCGACGTTGGATTTGCGAACATGCCTATCGGACGACCCGTCAGGATTTGCTTACTCGACATGAGGAATTGGAGCCGATTCTTGCCCGGCATGGCGTCCAGTTGCGGATGGATGTGCTGGAAGACCACGAGCGGCATTATGACAGCGGTCTACGCGACCAGCGAGGATTGGCGACGCCGGCCAAATACCGTAGCCCGTTGGTGCGAGATCTGCATTCGACCCTGGATCGGTTGGAAGAGGCTGTAGAAGAACGAGGGGGAGGAGCGCCAGCGATCAGATCAGGTATTCCTGACTGATCTGCCGCAGTAATGCTTGGGCCTCGCCCTTTAGGAAGGGCGCAACCAACGACAATACCTGGTAGACGCCCAGCGCCAGATAGTCGCTGTCATTGCCTTGGCTGGAAAGGGCGCTGATGCGTTGGAAATTCAGCCAGTAGGTCGCGATGACGGCAATATTCCGGGACAGCGCGGCAATATCCTCGGAAGAGGCGTTCATGACATCGGCTTCCACCAAACCCTTGCAGATCGCGGTGGCGGTGCTGACTTTTCGCTCCAGGATGCGGCGAAAGTGAGTGCGTAGTTTCTTGTTGCGGCTCAGGATATTGTCGAGGTCGCGGTAGAAGAATCGGTATTCCCAGATATTCTCGAATACTAGATGCAAGTAAAGCCACATGTCTTCCATGTCGGGCACACGCCGCTCGGGGACTTGCAGAGCCGTACCGATCTGTCGCTCGAATTGCTGGAACAACAACCAGATGATCTCGTCCTTGTTCCGAAAGTGGTAGTACAAGTTGCCAGGACTGATGTCCAATTCGTCGGCGATGTGGTTAGTGGTGATACGTGGTTCACCGTGTTCATTGAAGAGCTGCAAGCTGGCCCGCAAGATGCGATCGCGCGTTTTCATCGCGGCTGGCGTGGGTTCGGAGAGAGGCATCGGATAGGCAAATGTTTCAGTGGAATTACCCTTGATTTTGGTTGAACTCGGATCATTTTCCAGTATGAAGCCCGTTTGCAATGTAAAACAAGACCGTATGAGGAAAAGAAAATGGAAAAAATCTGGCTGAAGGAATATCCGCCAGGAGTGCCGGCGGATATCGACCTGGATGAATTCGCTTCACTGAAGGATATTCTGGAAAAAAGTTGCCAGCGGTTTGCGGATTTGCCGGCTTATTCCAACATGGGTGTGACGTTGCATTATCGAGATGTCGATCGTCTCAGTCGTGATTTTGGCGCTTGGCTGCAGAACTTGGGATTGGGTAAGGGCGAGCGAGTCGCCATCATGATGCCCAATGCCTTGCAATATCCAGTTGCTTTGTTTGGTGCGTTGCGGGCAGGATTGACCGTGGTCAATGTCAATCCGCTCTATACGGCCCGCGAGCTGGAGCATCAACTCAAAGACTCCGGGGCCAGTGTCATCGTCATCATTGAGAATTTTGCCCATACGCTTCAGGGTGTGTTGCATAAAACGCTGATTAGGACGGTAGTGACCACGCAGTTGGGTGACCTATTCCCTTTTCCCAAGCGGTTGCTGGTCAATTTTGTCGTCAAGCGAGTCAAAAAGATGGTGCCGCCCTGGGATATTCCCGGTTCAATCCCATTTCAGCGAGCCTTGAGTGAGGGCGCCAAACGGACCTTGATCGATGTGCCGTTACATCATGATGATTTGGCGTTCCTGCAGTATACGGGTGGCACCACCGGTGTTTCCAAGGGAGCGATGCTGACTCACGGTAATCTAGTGGCGAACTTGCAGCAAGCTTCGGCTTGGTTGCAGTCGTTTTGCAGACCGGCGGAGGAGATCGTCATCACCGCCCTGCCGCTGTACCACATCTTCTCGCTGACCGCCAATTGCTTAACCTTCATGAAAATAGGCGGCCACAACATCTTGATCACCAACCCCCGTGACATGCCTGGTTTTGTCAAGGAATTGCGTCGCATCCGGTTCACCATCATGACCGGGGTCAACACCTTATTTAATGGTTTATTGCATACGCCTGGTTTTGAGCAACTGGATTTCAGCGCTTTCAAGGTTGCCTTGGGCGGTGGCATGGCGGTGCAACGGGCCGTGGCGGAAAACTGGAAGCAAGTGACGGGTACGTCGCTGATCGAAGCTTATGGGTTAACCGAAACTTCGCCAGCCGCTTGCATCAATCCACTGACGCTGCCGACCTATAACGGTAGTATCGGGCTGCCGATCCCATCGACTGAGTTGTCTATCCGTGACGACGAGGGTCAGGAGTTGGGCGTCGGTCCAGATCAGGTCGGTGAGATTTGCCTGCGCGGCCCGCAGGTGATGCGTGGCTATTGGCAGCGACCTGAGGAAACCGCCAAGGTAATGACCTCGGATGGCTATCTACGCACTGGCGATGTCGGTTATGTGGATGAGCGTGGTTATATCCGCATCGTGGATCGCAAGAAGGACATGATTCTGGTCTCTGGTTTCAATGTCTATCCCAATGAAGTCGAGGACATCGTGATGCTGCATCCCGGAGTGCTGGAAGCAGCGGCGGTCGGTGTGCCCGACGAAAAATCGGGTGAAGCGGTCAAGATCGTGGTGGTCAAGAAGGACCCGATGTTGACCGCCGAGGCCCTGATCGAACATTGCCATCGGCACCTGACCAATTACAAGGTGCCGCGTCGGGTTGAGTTCCGTGATGAGCTGCCCAAGAGCAACGTCGGCAAGATCCTACGGCGGTTGCTGCGAGAGGATCACTGATGCACGAAAGAAATTTCCTGATGGATATTGAGCGGCCATGAGAGTCCATATACGGCGATTTTCATGGGGTACGTCAGCCAGGCTCCCATGTATCGTGGTTCGTGTTAGTTGACAGATCTCTCTTGAAAGGTTGCGACCGCGAGATTGTCGATCAGCCGCGCTCGGCCCAACCAGGCCGCCGCAAAAATCCGTAGGTCAGCCGTGGTGTCTTCTGGGGTAGGTCGTTGCAGAGTGTCGGCGTGGCGGATTTCAAAATAATCCGGACGGAAGCCGACCGCTGCCAGGCGTGTTTTGGCCGCATTCTCCAAGGTTACATAATCGCGCTCGCCGGTCCGCCAACGCTCCGCCGTGGCCTGAAGCGTGACGTACAGCGTTGGAGCGATCGCTCGTTGCTCGGCAGATAGGTAACCATTGCGCGAACTCATCGCCAGTCCGTCGGCCTCCCGCACGGTGGGCGCCCCGACGATCTCCACCGGTAGATTCAGATCGGCGGTCATCCGGCGGATGACGATCAGTTGTTGCCAGTCCTTTTCGCCGAACATTGCCACGTCTGGCTGCACCATGTTGAATAGTTTGGTGACCACCGTCGTGACGCCGCCAAAATGAAGGGGTCGGCTGGCCCCGCACAGCACGGTGGTCAACCCCGGCACCATGACCTGAGTCATCTCTTCCAATGGGCGCGGATAAACAGCGGCGACGTTCGGCGCGAACAGCAGATCCAATCCAGCCGTTTCCAACTGGCGGCTGTCTTCGCCCAGAGTCTGCGGATAGCCGGCGTAGTCCTCATGAGGGCCAAACTGCAGTGGATTGACAAAGATGCTGGCGACGGCACGCGGCGCTCGCTCCCGTGCCCGTTCGACCAAATGGATATGGCCACGGTGCAGGTTGCCCATGGTTGGCACGAAAGCGATTGGCTCACCGGATTGCCGCCAAGAGGTCACTTGGGCGCGCAATTCGGCCAGGGTATGAACGGTCCGCATGAAAAGCGCTCCTCGACGATCAGGCGATGCAATGTTCCGGTCCGGGGAATGTACCGCCCTTGACCGCATGTACATAGGCTTCCACGGCCGCTTGCAGGCTGTTGTGACCTGCCAGAAAGTTCTTGGAGAACCGGGGCCGATGACCTTGAGTGATACCCAATATGTCGTAGCTGACCAGCACTTGGGCATCGCAATCTGGGCCGGCGCCGATGCCGATCAGTGGAATCGCCAATGCCTTAGTCAGTCGTGCAGCCAGTTCCGCCGGGATACACTCCACCAACGCTACATCCGCGCCAGCGTCCTGCAAGGCCAGCGCTTCGTCGATGATTTGCCGGGCAGTGGCTTCCTCGCGGCCCTGCACCTTGTAGCCACCCAGTTTGTGAATCGACTGTGGCAGCAGGCCCAGATGGGCGCAGACTGGAATGCCGTTGCGGCTGAGTTGGCGCACGGTTTCGACCAGCCAAGCGCCGCCTTCTAGCTTGACCATTTGTGCGCCGCCTTCCTGCATCAATCGAGCCGCGTTGTAAACGGCCTGCTCGACCGTGGCGTAACTGGCGAATGGCATGTCCGCCATCACCAGCGCCGTTTGACAGCCACGCGCGACCAGTCGCGTGTGATAGATCATGTCTTCCAACGTCACCGGTACGGTAGTGCGCTGGCCCTGAATGACCATGCCCAGCGAGTCACCAACCAGGATGACCTCCACACCCGCTGCTTCGAGCAACGCCGCGAAGCTGGCGTCGTAGGCGGTCAGAACGGCGAATTTTTCCCGGTCGTGTTTCATTTTCGCCAGGGTCTTGACCGTGATCGGCTTGCGAGTCGATGCGTCTTTGTACATGGCGTACTCTGCATGGAGCCACCTTGCGCCAAGGATGATGGATGGAGCTAGGGCGGCGGGTTCGAGAAAGATTTCAGTGAAAATGGATTCGACGGCATTATCGTAACTGGTTCGTTTTCAATGTCCAGGCGGGTGATGCTCAGCGGCGGACAATTTTTGAGTAATATCGTCAGCGGACCTAGTCGGGGAATCGTCAATTCCGGCGCAATGTCATAAAGAGGATACAAAACGAAGGCGCGTTGATGCAGGCGAGGATGCGGTAGGGTGAGTTGGGGATCATCGCAAGTGACAAGTCCGTACAGGAGTAGATCCAGATCCAGGGTGCGTGGTCCCCAGCGCTCGGTGCGGACCCGTCCCTGTGCAATTTCAATCGCCTGAAGCATTGCCAACAAGGCATCCGCTGTCAATTCGGTTTCCAAGGCAGCGACCGCGTTGAGATAATCCGGTTGACCGGCAGGTCCACCGACCGGAGCAGTCCGATACCATGGCGAGCACGCTGTCAAACGGCTGGCTGGCAGCTCGGTCAGCGCTTGGAACGCTTGCCGGACCTGGTTGGCCGGATTGTTCAAGTTGCTGCCAATGCCAATGTAGGTTCGTACCGATGGCATGAGGCTGTCACCGTGTCAGGCGTCGGGCCCTGGAGGGATAGCCGGTTGATCCTGGCTGGCTGATCGGGATTTGCGCCGGCGGCGCAATTTGCCTTTTTTAGCCTTGATCTTGGTTGCGGGCTGAGTGGCCTCGACGCGACCGGTGTCGTCCATCTGTAAAAACCGGGTCCACCATTTGGCCAGCTCCGCCGCCTGCGCGTCGGTGTCGGCGCGCAATATCAGGAAATCATAGGCTGCCCGAAATCGAGGATGGGTCAGTAGCCGTAGCGGTCGTTTGCCGGTGATCTGCGCCAGTCGCGGTTGCAACTCCCAGATTTCCCGCATTGGCAGGCTGTAGCGGCGTGGCAGGGCGACACGACGGCTTTGCTCTCGGGTCACGATGTCAGCGGCTTCCTGCAGGGTCTCATGCTGGTCCAACCCATCCGCTTGTAAGCGTTGCATCTGCTCGCGCAACGGTTCCCAGAGCAGAGCGGCGAACAGGAAGGCTGGGTGGATCGGTTTGTCTTCCGTCAGTCGCTGGTCGGTATTGGCCAGAGCACGGATCAACAGGGTCTTTGGATAATGCTGCTGCTGACGATTCAGGCAACGCTCGGTAGCCGGAAATAGCCAACCGAACAGCCGATAATGGCGCAGCAGCTCGAAGGTTTGGATGGCGCTGCCACCCATGAACAGCTTGAGAATTTCATCGAATAGCCGCGCTGGTGGAATCTGTTCCAGCAGGTGACCCAGTCGGTGCAAAGGAGCTTCGGTGGCTGGATCGAGCCGCAACCCCAGCTTGGCGGCGAATCGCGCGGCTCGCAGCATGCGCACCGGATCTTCATGATAGCGTTGCACCGGGTCGCCAATGAGTCGGATCAATCCTGCTTTGAGGTCAGCCATACCGCCCACATAGTCCAACACCGCGAAATTGGCGATGTCGTAGTAGAGAGCATTGATGGTAAAATCCCGTCGCCATGCATCTTCTTCGATACTGCCGTAGACATTGTCGCTGAGAATACGACCATCGGCGGCGCGCTCTACGCCAGAACCTTTACTCGCATCGCTTTCTTCACTACAAGCGCGGAAGGTGGCGACCTCGACGATATCTTGACCGAACCGCACATGGGCCAACCGAAAGCGGCGGCCGATCAGCCGGCAATTGCGGAAGAGCTGATAAACCTGTTCGGGCTGTGCGTCGGTAGCGACATCGAAGTCCTTGGGTTCACGTCCAAGCAACAAATCTCGCACACCGCCACCGACCAGACAAGCGCGATGCCCAGCGTCGTGCAGTCGGTAGAGAACCTTGACGGCGTTGGCGCTGATATTGGCCCGCGAAATGTTGTGTTCAGGGCGGGGAATGAGGATGGGTAGTGAGATCGGGGTTCGGGATTCCAAGGAATGTACGCAAGCTCTTGTCTGAAGCCAAAGCATACGTATAATACATTTTTCTTTTCAAGACGCCAGCCAGCGATTCTGCTCCCTTCGTCTAGTGGCCTAGGACACCGCCCTCTCACGGCGGGAACAGGGGTTCGAAACCCCTAGGGAGCGCCAATAAAATCAAGTGTTTGTTTCTTAAATCTGTCATTTCCATATATGAGCCTGGCGGGCGATTTGACCCCGTTCGAGCGGGTGATTAGAATCCATCGCTTTTGCCTGAACGGCTAATCCAGGATAACAAGGATTGAGAATTATGTACGCTGTCATCAAAACCGGGGGCAAACAATACCGGGTGGCTGAGGGTCAGACCCTCAAAGTTGAGAAGCTTGAAGTCGGAGAAGGCGCCTCCGTGGAGTTTGATACGGTGCTGATGCTCGCTGATGGCGATCAAATCCAGGTTGGTGCGCCCTATGTCGAGGGTGCGCGCGTGACCGCCACGGTCGAAGCTCAGGGGCGCGGTCCCAAGATTCGTATTATTAAGTTCCGCCGCCGCAAACACTATTTCAAAAGGCAGGGGCACCGACAAAGCTATACCGAACTACGGATCGACGGTATCAGTGGCCTCTCCGCTCCGGCCGTATTGGCGGCGGCGCCGAATCAGGAGGGCTGAAGATGGCACACAAGAAAGCGGGCGGCAGCAGCCGCAATGGTCGCGATTCCCAATCCAAACGTCTGGGTGTCAAGCTGTTCGGGGGCCAGCTGGCGAAGGCCGGCAGCATCATCGTCCGGCAACGCGGCACCCAATTCCATCCCGGCGCCAACGTCGGTTGCGGTAAGGATTACACGCTGTTCGCCAAGACCGAGGGTCATGTGGTCTTTGTGATTAAGGGGCCCTTCAGCCGCAAGTATGTGAGTATCCAGCCGGTATCGTGAGTGGCCGGCAACCCGGATGCGCCAAAAGCCCCGTCCGGGGCTTTTGTTTTGTCCACGATTAGAGGGTGTGATGAAATTCGTCGATGAATTGCTCATCCGGATCGAGGCCGGCGATGGTGGCGATGGTTGTGTCAGTTTCCGGCGAGAGAAATACATTCCCTTCGGTGGTCCCGATGGGGGTGATGGGGGTGATGGGGGCAGCGTCTACCTGGTGGCTAACGCTGAGCTGAATACGCTGGCTGACTATCGGTTTACTCGCCGTTTTCAGGCTGAGCACGGCCAGAGTGGCATGGGCGCCAATCGCACCGGGCGTAGCGGTGTTGATCTAGAGATTGTCGTACCGATCGGCACCATAGCTTGGGACGCCGATACAGGTGAGTTGATCGGTGATTTGGTCGAGCCGAATCAGCGCGTGCTGGCGGCGCGGGGCGGTTTCCACGGTCTCGGTAACACCCGCTATAAAAGCAGTGTCAACCGCGCCCCGCGCCAATTCAAGCCAGGTACGCCCGGCGAGGCGCGCAACTTGCGCTTGGAACTGAAGATCATTGCCGATGTTGGGTTGCTGGGCATGCCTAACGCGGGTAAATCGACCCTGATCCGCGCGGTATCGGCTGCCCGGCCCAAGGTGGCCGATTATCCTTTCACCACGCTGCATCCCAACCTGGGTGTCGTGCGCGTCGGACCCTTACAAAGTTTCGTGATGGCGGATATTCCGGGGTTGGTCGAAGGTGCGGCGGAAGGCGCGGGGTTGGGCATTCAATTTCTTCGGCATCTGGCGCGCACTCGGTTGTTACTACACTTGGTGGATGTCTCTCCATATAGCGACAGCGGCGATCCTGTGCAGGATTGTAAGGTCATTCTCGGCGAATTGGCCCGATACAGCGTTGAGCTGGTCCAACGCGAGCGTTGGTTGGTGTTGAATAAACTGGATCTATTGCCGGAGGCGCAACGAGCGGCGCGCGTGGCAGAGGTGGTCGCTGCCCTGGGCTGGAGCGGACCGCTATTTGCCATCTCTGCGATTGATCGTAACGGTACAGGAGCGCTGATCCAAGCCGTCATGATGCGATTGGAAGAGCGGCAGCTTGCAGAATCGCTAGCGAATAGTGAGTCGGACGATGCTCGACAAAACCCGTGAGCAACTGGGCGCTGCTCGCCGTTGGGTCGTCAAGATCGGCAGCGCGATGATTACTAATGAAGGACAGGGACTGGACAATTTCTCCATTGATGCCTGGGTGGCGCAAATGGCGGAATTGCATCGATCCGGTCGCGAATTGTTGCTGGTCACTTCTGGCGCGGTGGCTGAAGGTATGCAGCGCTTGGGTTGGCGACAACGACCCACTGCGCTGGCCGATTTGCAGGCGGCGGCCGCAGTTGGGCAAATGGGACTGGTGCAGGCCTGGGAATCGGCTTTCGAGCGTCATGGCATTCGAACCGCACAGATCCTGCTGACGCATGAAGACGCTTCCGATCGGCAGCGTTACCTCAATATTCGCAATACGCTGCGGACCCTGCTGCGCCTGCGCGTGATACCGGTCATCAATGAAAACGATACGGTGGCCTTCGAAGAAATTCGTTTTGGCGACAACGACACACTCGGCGCATTGGTGGCCAATCTGGTCGAGGCTGAGCTGTATGTGATCCTGACGGACCAGCAGGGACTATATGACCGAAATCCGCGTCTGTTTCCAGACGCTTGTTTGATCAGCGAGGGCCGGGCGGGCGATGGTGCGTTGGAGGCGATGGCACGTGGGGGTGCTGGCCATCTGGGTAGCGGTGGGATGTTGACCAAGCTGTATGCGGCTGCCAAAGCCGCCCGCTCCGGGGCATTCACTCTCCTGGCTTGGGGTCGGGAGATGGAGGTGCTGCGGCGAGTGGCGGCCGGTGAGGCCCTGGGAACTTTGTTGCGACCGAACCAAAGTCCGGTCGCGGCGCGCAAGCAATGGCTGGCGGTGCAATTACAGGTCCGGGGCCGCCTGCATCTGGATGCGGGAGCGGTGCGGGCGCTGCGCACCGCCGGTAAAAGCCTATTACCCGTTGGCGTGACAGCGATCGAAGGTCAGTTCGCGCGCGGTGATCTGGTCGCCTGTCTGGACCCCAATGGTGTCGAAGTCGCCCGCGGATTGGTGAACTACGATACCGAGCGGACGCTACTGCTGATTGGCAAAACGACCCGCCGGATCGGGGAGCTGCTGGGGCCGGTTGACGACCCGGAACTGGTCCATCGGGATAATCTGGTGGTGGTGTAGGATTATGAATGAGTGTTTGCATCGATAGACGGGTGCAGCGGCATAACCTTTCAGTTTAAAAGGCTTAAAGCTCGATACGAGTGCCGAGTAGTTTCAGAAACGCGCTCAACCAGGCAGGGTGCGCTGGCCAAGCAGGCGCGGTCACCAGATTGCCCTCGACCTGCGCTTGATCGAGGCCGATATCCGCATATTTTCCGCCCGCGCCTTTCACCTCGGGGCCGACAGCCGGATAGGCTGCGCAATGTCGGTCTTCCAACACGCCAGCCGCCGTCAGCACTTGGGCGCCGTGGCAAATCGCCGCAATGGGTTTGTCAGCTGAGGCGAAGTGGCGGACGATTTCGATGACGCGCGCATTCAGCCGGATGTATTCCGGAGCCCGTCCGCCGGGAATGACCAGCGCATCGTAATCTTCAGCCCGGATGTCGGCGAAGCTGGCGTTGAGGGTGAAATTGTGGCCAGGCTTCTCGCTGTAAGTCTGCGCGCCGTCGAAATCGTGAACCGCGGTACGCACCTGTTCCCCGGACTGCTTGTCCGGACATACGGCATGAACCGTATGTCCGACCATTTGCAGGGCTTGGAAAGGTACCATCACCTCATAGTCTTCCACGTAATCGCCAACCAGCATCAGGATTCTTTGGGCGCTCATGAGCATTCACCTTGAGTATCGGCACGAGGGGGTGTTCTTTCGATGATTCATCTCTATTCTATAGCTCGATTTACTCTAAACCCCAAGGAGCTTTCACATGAGTTTATTGCGTCTTGCCACGACCGGCTTATTGGCACTGAGCTTGTTTGCCACCGGGTTCATCGTTCCCGGTGCAGTTGCCCAGCAATCATCCGATGACGACTATGTAGAGGCGGACAGTGGTCCGGGCGATGACGATCTCAGCGGCGCCGAGCAGGAATTCGACCGCATCATTACCCCGGAATACCGCCGGTTGGGTATGCGCGTGGAACCACTGCCTGATGGCAGCCTGCGGTTGCGGTTGCCCAGTGAGGTGATGTTTGCTTATGACAGCGCTGAAATTAGCCCTGACTTCGTACCTACGTTACGTGAAATTGCCCGTTTCTTGAAGCGTCGCCGCGGTATTCGGGCGCGAATCGTCGGTCATACCGACAATAAGGGCTCAGAAAGCTACAATCTGGATCTCTCCTTGCAGCGGGCTGAAAGCGTAGCGATGTTTCTCGGCGCTCAAGGCATCAAGAAGCGGCGGTTGCTTACTCAAGGCCGCGGCGAACAAGAACCTATCGCCAGCAACGCCACACCTGAAGGTCGGCAGAGGAACCGGCGGGTGGATGTGGTCCTGTTTCGCCGTGCTCGAGGTGACCGGCCAAAGCAGAATTGATCGGCGTCAGGACCCCAGCGCCGCGCGGATTTGCGCGGCCAGCGACTCCAGTTGTTGTGCATCGGCCTGA
Source organism: Gammaproteobacteria bacterium (assembly GCA_024235035.1). GTDB lineage: Bacteria > Pseudomonadota > Gammaproteobacteria > Competibacterales > Competibacteraceae > UBA2383. The sequence continues at coordinate 52,938 of JACKNE010000009.1, read as the reverse complement.
TCGCGGCCATGAGCGCCAATTCGCTGTCCTTCCTGGGTTGGAATGATATGGACGTGATAGTGAAAGACCGTCTGGCCGGCGGCAGCCCCGTTGAACTGGCTGACCCGCATGCCGTCAGGGGCCAACGCCTTCTGGATGGCTTGGGCAACACGCTGGACGACCACGGTCACAGCCAGTAGATCGGCCTCGGCAATCTCTAACAAATTGGGTGTATGCGCCTTGGAAATCACTAAAGTATGACCGGGGCTGGCTGGACGAACGTCCATGAAAGACAGTGTTTGTGCATCTTCATGGATTTTGATGGATGGAATTTCGCCACGGACGATTTTGCAGAAGATACAGTTGGCGGATTCGGACATCGAGGAAGACTCCCTGGATCGCGAGTGATTTTAGTTGAGGGGGCGATGCTGTTCGACCGAGCGGATTTCCAAGCGTAGATCCTCCCGGCCTTTTTTTTGTCGAGTGATGCGTACCGGGAGATACTGTAAGTCGACGGCGAACCAGAAGGTGGTGAGGCGGGTTCCACCGGGTTGAGCTTGGCTGATGCGTACCGTGCGTAGTGAACCCAGCGCTGTTTTCAGCAGGGCTTCGCCTTCATGGCGAATCTGGTAGCGGCGGAGTTCGGTTCGGTCGATCAATGTGTACTGTTCTGGTAATTGACCGCGTTGCAAGTCCCACATCACGGTCAGGTTTAGGCTCAGCGGATCCATGATTCCTGACGATAGCGGCAACACGGCTTGTTCGCCATTGCTTTGCGCTGTGATGCGTTGCGCTGACCGGTCGAAGCGTAAATACACCTTCCGGGTTTCTCCGCTCGTGGTTGCCTGTTGCTCATACTGGATCGGCTGGACTTCGCCATCACGGATTTCGCCGCTCGCCTGTTCCTGAACCTGATTCGCTACCAGCAGCGCTACGAGCCGATTGGGTCGCACATTGAAACGCATCGCGTAATGGCTCGGTTTGGGGTAGTGCAACTCCATCGATGCTTCGCCCAGCGGGAGATCGATACCGTACAGGTCGTAGTGGGCCTGAAAAGGGGCAGGGGCAGCCAGATCGGCGGCACTGGCCGAGCCAAGCAGCGCCAATAGCAGGCCGACCAGCGTGACAAAGCGCGCTGGAGGATTCAAGCCTGCAATTGAGCCAATTGTTGGCGGCGTTCGCGTAGTAGCGTCTCGTAGGCGCGGCTGAGCGCACGTTCGTAGGCACAATCGCCGCTTTCGCCCATCTCGTGCAGCCGGGTCTCGAAAAAGGCAATCTCCTGGCGCAAATAATCGGCTGCTCGATAATCGGCGACCGGATGGCCGAGGCTGACCGGGCGGGTGCCCAATGCTAGTAGGTTCGCATACATTGTTTTCTTCTCCGATGATGATGGTATTTTTAGCTTATGGTTCCTGATTATGTAAAGCATAGATGTGCGAAGTGACTCTTGCATGACACCCGGTTGAGTTAGAGAGTGTGGAAGCGCATCGATAGATCGATCGCCCGCACATCTTTGGTCAAGCCGCCGATGGAGATGTAATCGACACCAGTTTCGGCAATCGGGCGGACCGTATTTGCATTGACATTGCCAGATGCTTCCAGTTTGACGCGCCGACCGGTCATTTTCACCGCCTCGGCTAGGGCCGCCAAGTCGAAATTATCCAGCATGATGATGTCAGGTTCAGCGGCTAGCGCTTCTTCCAATTCCAGGAAATTTTCCACTTCTACTTCGACGGTGGTGCCTGGATACAGCCGACGGGCGGCGGCAATGGCGCTGCTGATGGAGCCAGCGGCTAGGATATGGTTTTCCTTAATCAGCACGGCGTCAAACAGACCAATGCGATGGTTTTGGCAACCGCCGCAGCGCACGGCATATTTTTGCGCCAGCCGCAGACCAGGAAGAGTTTTGCGGGTATCAAGAATCGTGGCTTCGGTTCCTACCACAGCATCGGCATAACGACGAGCCAAGGTGGCGACACCGGATAGCATTTGTAGGAAATTCAGTGCAGTGCGCTCGCCAGTCAGTAAAACGCGTGCGGGGCCGCGTAGGGTGCAAAGTAGTTGATCCGGCGTAATGCGGTCACCGTCAGCCGCTTGCCAAGCAATGGTCACTTGAGAATCGAGTTGGTGGAATACCGCATCGAACCAAACCGCGCCGCACAGCACAGCATGCTCACGACTAATGACAGTCGCCTCGGCTTGGGTGTCCTCTTGAATCAGGACCGCAGTCAAGTCGCCGTTGCCGATATCTTCGGCCAACGCCAAAGCAACATTGAGATTGGGATCAGGTATATGCATTAGGGGATTCCTCAAACGCTAACTTTGTATTCAGTCTAGTGGCAATGTCTGCAAATGCTTTTCGAACTCGCTAGAATCCATGAATCCCACTAACCGATATTCGCGGCGTTCTTGACCATCTGCTCCGAAAAACAGCATGGCTGGCGGCCCGACGATATTGAAGTGTCTCAGTAATTCCCGGTCGACGTTATCGTGAGCGGTGACATCGGCTTGCAGGGTCACCATTTTTTTCAATGCGACACGCACCGCTGGATCGCTGAAGGTGTTTCGTTCCAATTCCTTGCAGGTGACGCACCAATCGGCGTAAAAATCCAGCATCACGGGTTGATCACCCGCTTGACGCAGCGCTTGTTCGACATCAGCCACGGTCTTGACTCGTCGGAATACCGGCGGCGGCGTTTTACTGGCGGCGCTGGCAATGAAATTGACGCCGCGCAACGGTTGCCAGGGATCGCGACCGCCGCTGGCGACACCTACCAGTAGCAATACACCATAGATCAATAAGACGGTGCCCAATCCCTTGACCAGCGTCCGCCAGGCGGGTGCGCCATGCGCGACCGGTTGCAAAGCGCCCATGTAGGCAGCCGTGACAATGAGCAGGGTTGCCCACAGCAGCATGATCGATGCTGCCGGTAGAATACGCTCCAGTAGCCACAAGGCGACTGCCAGCAGCAACACCCCAAAGATGGCTTTGATTCGCTCCATCCAATGACCGGCGCGCGGCAGCCAATGCCCGGTTGATGCACCGATCACCAACAATGGTGTGCCCATGCCTAGACTTAGCACGAATAGAGCCACTGCGCCCAGTGCGACATCGCCAGTGACGGCAATGAAACTAAGAGCGCCAATCAGTGGAGGAGCGACGCAAGGTCCGACAATCAATGCCGATAAGAAACCCATGATCGCGACTCCGGCATAGCGGCCACCGCGCTGGTGGTTGCTCCATTCCGCCAGTCGGTGTTGCAGGAAAGTCGGTAATTGTAGATCGTAAAGGCCGAACATGGACAATGCCAGCAGTATGAATAGTCCGCTGAACAGCCCGATGACCCAGGGATTCTGGAACCAAGCTTGCAAATTCTGCCCGAGCAGGGCCGCCAATACCCCAGCGATGGTATAAGTCGCTGCCATCGCCAGCACATAAACCAACGCCAACGTCAATGCTCGCCAGCGAGTGAGATTTGCACTCTGGCCAGCGATCAAGCTGGATAGGATCGGCACCATGGGAAACACGCAGGGCGTGAACGCCAGCAGCAACCCGAAACCGAAAAAGGCTGGAATCGCTAGAAAGCGCTGTTCATCGAGCAATCGCGCCAGTCGATCCTGTTCCGCTTCGCGATGGCTAGAAACCAAGGATGACGATCGTCCCCCTTCTTGATCGCCATTGATGGAAGGAGAGCTGGGCGATGCAAGCATAGCCGGCAGGGTGATCGCAATGGTCTGATTGAGCGGTGGGTAGCAGACTCCGATTTCGGCGCAACCCTGGTAACTGACCTTTACCGCTATCTCACCGACCTGGTTTGGTCTGCGTTGCAGGTGGGCGGTTAGTCGCGCTTCGCCATGAAATATTTGTTGTGGACCGAAATAGGGATCGTCCTTTAGTTCGCCGGGGGGGATTTCGGTGCCGGCGATCGTGATGCCTTGAGCATCGATCAACGCCAACTGGAGCTTGTCGCGATAGAGGTAATAGCCGGGAGCGATGATCCAGCGAGCCCGAATTGTGATAGGGTCGAGTGTATCGACCGTCAGTTGAAACGCTTGGTCCGCGTCGAGAATGCGTTCTTGAGAAGAGCTACCGAATCGGTCGAACAAGCCGCTCGTCGCTGATCCTGTCAATAGCGCCAATAGTAACGCCAACCCGATCTGGATGGAGTGAGCCTGCCTCACAGCGGTGCTCCAGTGTTATCGGCGATCCAATCCAGGTAGGTCGCTGAACCGACCTGAATCGGTAGAGCGATGATTTCCGGTGTGTTGTAAGGGTGTAGTTCGCGAATGCGCGCTTCCAGTAGAGAATAGACTGTGTGGCGGGTCTTGATGATTAGCAACCACTCTGAATCTCGTTGTATTTCGTCTTGCCAGCGATAAATCGAGATCAGTCCCTGCAGTAGGTTGACACAAGCGGCCAAGCGCTCATTCACTATGCTTTCAGCGATGTGCTCGGCTACCGCTCGATCCGGGCAAGTGCAGTAGACCACCAACGATTGATTACCCACGCAGGATTTCCCCTTGAAGTCGTATGTCATAGCGATTTGATCATCCAAGCCTAACGATAGACTCCCGATCCGGCCAATTTTCTTCAATCTACTCCCCTTGAATTTTCCGATCCTTACCCCACTTCACAGTCGACCCCTTGACAAGGGGGTTTCGCTGACTATGATTAGCACTCACTAAGGTTGAGTGCTAACAGAATCAGCGTCAGCCTCAAGTCACCGAATCCAATCCCTTTTAAGGAGATCTCATTCATGAACATTCGTCCATTGCATGATCGGGTGCTGATCAAGCGCGTTGAGGAAGAAACTAAGAGTCCGGGTGGCATCGTCCTGCCGGGCGCCGCTGCTGAGAAGCCTTCACGCGGGACGGTGATGGCGGTGGGTCGCGGCAAATTGCTAGAGAACGGCGATGTGCGACCGCTGGATGTCAAGGCTGGCGATCATGTCCTGTTCGGTAAGTATTCGGGTAGCGAGGTAAAGGTGGACGGCGAAGATCTGATCGTCATGCGCGAAGACGAGATTATGGCGATCATCGAGAAGTAAGCGTCTTCCTGACCGAATTTCTTTATTACGATATCTCAAACCGATTTCAGAGGAATTAAAAATGGCTGCAAAAGACGTCAAGTTCGGCGATGACGCCCGTTCGCGCATGGTGCGTGGCATCAATGTTCTGGCCAATGCCGTCAAGGTCACCCTGGGTCCTAAGGGCCGTAATGTGTTACTGGATAAGTCCTTCGGTGCCCCTACCGTCACTAAGGATGGCGTGTCGGTCGCCAAGGAAATCGAGCTGGAAGACAAGTTCGAGAACATGGGCGCACAAATGGTGAAAGAGGTTGCGTCTAAGACCTCCGATGTGGCCGGTGACGGCACCACGACTGCCACCGTGCTGGCTCAGGCCATCGTCCGTGAAGGTATGAAGGCGGTCGCCGCTGGCATGAATCCGATGGATCTCAAGCGCGGTATTGACAAGGCAGTGGCTGCTACGGTTGAAGAGCTGAAGAAGCTTTCCAAGCCTTGCACCGATGACAAGGCGATTGCTCAGGTAGGCACCATTTCCGCCAACTCCGACGAGGCGATTGGCCAGATCATCGCCGACGCGATGAAAAAGGTTGGCAAGGAAGGTGTCATTACTGTCGAGGAAGGTAAGAGTCTGGACAATGAACTGGATGTCGTGGAAGGCATGCAGTTCGACCGTGGCTATATCTCACCCTATTTCATCAATAATCAGCAAAGCATGAATGCGGAGCTGGAAGCCCCCTATATCTTGCTGTATGACAAGAAAGTTTCCAACGTCCGTGATTTGCTGCCGCTGTTGGAAGGTGTCGCCAAGGCCAGCAAGCCCTTGCTGATCATTGCCGAAGACGTGGAAGGCGAGGCGCTGGCGACCCTGGTGGTCAACACCATCCGCGGCATTGTCAAGGTCGCAGCCGTCAAAGCGCCCGGTTTCGGCGATCGGCGCAAAGCCATGTTGCAGGATATTGCCATTCTGACCGGTGGCCAGGTGATCTCCGAGGAAGTTGGGCTGACTCTGGAGAAAGCCACCCTCTCGGATCTGGGCACCGCCCGCAAGATTGTGGTCGGCAAGGAGAATACGACCATTATCGATGGCGCTGGCAGGGCCGATGAGATTCAGGGTCGGGTCGAGCAGATTCGCCGGCAGATCGAGGAAGCGACTTCCGATTACGACCGTGAGAAGTTGCAGGAGCGTGTGGCCAAACTGGCTGGCGGCGTGGCGGTGATCAAAGTCGGTGCAGCCACTGAAATCGAGATGAAGGAGAAAAAGGCCCGTGTTGAAGATGCGCTGCACGCGACCCGCGCTGCGGTCGAGGAAGGCGTAGTCGCGGGTGGTGGCGTGGCGCTGGTTCGCGCTCTGCAGGCGATCAAGGGCCTGAAAGGCGATAATGCCGATCAGGATGTAGGTGTGTCCATCGCGCTGCGCGCTATGGAAGAACCTTCGCGTCAGATCGTCAGCAATGCCGGTGATGAGCCTTCGGTGGTCATGGACAAGATCCTGCAGCAGTCCGGCAATTATGGCTATAATGCTGCGACCGGCGAGTACGGCGATATGGTCGAAATGGGTATCCTGGACCCGACTAAGGTGACCCGCTCTGCGTTGCAGAATGCAGCTTCTGTGGCGGCGCTACTCATCACCACTGAGGCGATGATCGCCGAACTGCCGAAGAAGGAGTCCGGCGGTGGCATGGGTGGTGGTATGGGCGATATGGGCGGTATGGGCGGTATGGGCGGTATGGGCGGCATGATGTAAGCCTCCGATCGTCTCGAAGTCCGAGAATAAAAAAACCCGCTTCAGCGGGTTTTTTGTTAATCGAGGCCGCGCAACTTTGCTCCAGGACATCGGCGATGTGCGGTTGGTTTTCTCATCCTTCAACCATGCCCTTGAGCATGACGCCTTCTACTCCGACGATCCGCAATCGGGTGCCGGCTGGACAATCCTGCTCGACCAGCACCTTCCAGGTGCTGTCGTCAACCCGGATTTTGCCGTGGCCGTTGACGACCGGTGTGTCCAGGGTAAACACTCGCCCGACGTACTGATGACCGCGACGGTTGAGCAAAGGGTCGGCAGTGTGAGTCGGATGCTGGCGCAGCCGTAGCCGCCAAGCAACGATGGAGCCCACTGACAGCAGGGCAAACAGGGTCACTTGCCAGGCCCAGGCTAGTTCTGGCAAAACGGTTAGCATCAGTCCCACTAAAAGTGCGGCTATACCCATCCAAAGGAAGAAGAATCCAGGGACCACAGCTTCTACTGCCATCAGCACCACGCCCAGTAGCCACCAGTTCCAGTACACTGGTTCCAGGAGCCTGATCACGAGCGTGCTCCCGTCTTACTCAGCGCTTCCTGCGCCAGCTCGGCGACGCCGGCCAGTGTGCCGACCAGACCTGAGGTATCTAGCGGCATCAGCAGCACCTTCTGGTTCGGCGCCGCCGCCAGCTTCGCGACCGCTTCCACATATTTCTGTGCCACAAAGTAGTTGATGGCCTTGACATCGCCCTTACCAATCGCCTCCGAGAGCATCAGGGTGGCGCGCGCCTCGGCTTGGGCCAGCCGTTCGCGTGCTTCCGCGTCGCGGAAGGCCGATTCCTTGCGGCCTTCGGCTTCTAGGATAGCCGCTTGTTTGAGCCCTTCCGCTTGCAGAATAGCAGCCTGCCGCGCGCCTTCCGCGGTGAGGATCGACGCTCGCTTATCGCGCTCGGCCTTCATCTGTCGCGCCATGGAGTCCACCAAGTCTTTGGGCGGTGCGATGTCCTTGATCTCGATGCGAGTCACTTTGAGACCCCAGGGTGTGGTCGCTTCGTCCACCACATTCAGTAATCGGGCATTGATTTCGTCACGTTTGGACAATAGCTCATCTAGATCCATCGAACCCATGACCGTGCGGATATTGGTCATCGTAAGATTGAGGACAGCAAATTCCAGATTGTTGACTTCATAGGCGGCCTTGGCGGCGTCCAGCACTTGATAGAACACGACCCCGTCCACTTGGATCATCGCGTTGTCCTTGGTGATGATTTCTTGCGAGGGAACATCCAGTACCGTTTCCATCATATTGATCTTATGGCCAATGCGATCGACGATTGGCCAGATCAGGTTCAGGCCGGGACGCAGGGTCTCGGTGTAACGGCCAAAGCGCTCAACCGTATATTCCATTCCCTGCGGCACTGATTTGACGCCCAGGAAGATGAGAATGACGACGAGAACGGCAAACCCAATAGCGAATGCAGAAAAACCTTCCAGCATGGCGTAATTCCTCTGTGGATAGACTGGCTTTGAGAGACAAGTCTAATTGAAACGTGATCGGTGACAGCCACCCTCTTCCAGCAATAGGAAGGACGAAAAGGATTGCAATCAAGTATCGGTTTCAGAAATCGATGATCGTGCCATTACGCGCATCGACCATCACATGCAAGGGCGTGTCGTTTTCCATCCACGCGACGACTTGCCAACGCAGAGTTCCATCCTCATCGGTGTACAACGAAGCCGAATCCACTTGGATATGCTGCTGAGTGTTGGCGCAGGCATTGAGTGCTTTCAAGGCGATAGGGAGTACCGTATCGAGATCGCACAGCCATGGACCAAGTCGCAATGGCGGTTGTGACGGTGAGTCCTTTAGCATCGATTGCCATTCGCTTTCATCTGCGGCCTGCTCAGCTTCTCGCTCCATAGCGGTGACTGCCATCAGGCCAGCAGTGGGATCAAGTAGAATATCGAAACTGCGCAACCGACGGATGCGTCGCTCGGATTGATGTTTGCAATTGCGAAAGGAGTAGCGGAACTCACCAAGAGCGACCGCTCCAGTCGCATCGAGATCCAGCTCTACGACGACCGATTCGAGTATCGCACCTGGATCGGTATGCTGAGCCAGTGACTGGGCGTATTCATAACCGGCGCTGATAGTGGTGATTGCGCCAGTTTCAGCAGGTAGGGGCTGGCGGTCCACAATGATCGAGATAGCACCGCCGGTGAATTTAGCGACGTCGATGTCACGCGCGGCTAACAGCTGACGGGAGCGGCGATCGGCAGCCCGCAGATACAGACTGGCCAGTGGCCAAGCTTGCCGCCAAATTCCGATTAGTGCCCCCCAAAAACTCAGGTGAACCTGGTTTTGGTCGGCGACCCGGCGCAGCCAACCTTGCTGAGTCAATGCTTGGATTTCTCGGGTATAGCTATCGGCCAGGAAGGTAGCCAGATCACTATCAGCTGGCTTGATGCCGGCTTGATTGGCAGATTGCGATAGAGATTTCACCAGTTCGCGGTGTAGCACATAAAGTGCCCGTGGCTCCCAAACATCTTTCAATTGTAGGCGTGCTAGATAAGCAGGCGCTGGTAGACTGTAGGGTAGATTGAGGTTGTTGGTATCCAGGACGCGGCCGTCAGCGAAATCAGTCGAGAAACTGGCGAATTGCTGGCATGGGTGTCCGCCTGTTTTGAATTGAACATAGGCAATCATCGCCTTGATGCCTTGTTCATGTTGCGCGAGCAATCGTAACCATAGCACGGCATTCAGGATCATCTCATCGCAGCGGAAATCACCCTGATGAATGAAACCATCGGCAGTCAACGCCTCAGCGCTATCGGTCAGAGCAATCCAGGCAGCATTGGGCAGCTTGGCCTCGGTCAGTGAAATAAAATGAGGCCGAACCGGTTGTCGGACGCGCAGCAAAGTTAATGGAACGCCGATCAACATCTGGATCAGCAAAGCGAGCGGCGCGATCGACCACTTGATCAGGCGAATCGACATGACCAGCAAGGCGGAAGGCAGCAACACGGCTATACGCAGCAGTGACAGCAGGCGTTGGCGCATCGGCGGTCCTTTAGGTTCAAATCGCGCGGTCGTCCAACTGACCGAGGTTAAAGAACTGTCCCTGGCTCCACACCCCGTAGAAGCGATCATTGGCAATTTGCCGCTCCTCGCCCAATTCGGCCAACTCGACGAAAACCGCCCGACTCAGCAGGGCATGTAGCCGGCTGCGGATATGGATATGGGGTGAGGGTTCGCCACCCGGAACAGGGTATTCGACGATCAACGGATGGTCGAGGCCAGCGGTGACGATGTCACCGACATTGGTGGTAAAGGTCAGATTTTGGCTGGGGCCGGTACCAGAAACATCAAGCTGGATAGCCAAGAACGGGGCATCGTCCACCTGGATCCGCCATTTTTCGGCTGGGGTCACCAAATAGTAGCATCCATCTTCATCTTGACGCAGGATGGAGGCGAACAGATGAATCAGAGGTTCACGCTGGATAGGTGTTCCTGCATGGTGCCAGACGCCATCGCGGGTGATACGCAGATCCATGTCGCCGAGCAAGGGTGGGGTCCAATGATCGACAGGCGGTAAAGGTCGCTGGGGATTGAGTTGAGCTGTCAGGACAACCGAGTCAAAGGCAGAATGGGACATGGAGCCGGGTCGCAGTTAATGATTGGATTCGTCATTATAATGAATCCACAGGTACCGCGACGTGAAGGGTTCAAAATTTCCAGAATTTTCGCCAACACCGTATAACCGTATAAAAGGCTTCAGTTCCGCTTCAGTGTCGGTGAGTTGCCTGACTCGGTATCAGCCGGCGAAAATTCTGGATGGTTGTGTTCAGCCTGCGACCGTGACTCGTTTTAGGTTACGGTAGATACGCATGACCCGATCCGGGAAAGATGAACGTGTGCCCAGACTGCCGTTGTAGCGCAGCAAGGCCCGACGCAGATCGCCAGAATGGTCGTTCAGGTAGTTGACCAGGATTCGGGAACCGACGTGGATGTTCTTGGCTGGATTGAACAGCTCACGGGAACCGCCGATTTCCCTGACCTTGCGGGTATGTGAGCCTGGCATCACCTGCATGAGACCGCGGGCGCCAACTCGGCTCACTGCCCGTTCCTTGAACGTGGATTCGACGGCGATGATGGCCAGAATCAATTCTGGATCCAATCGGTGCCGTTCAGCATTTTGGATCGCTTCGCGTACGATGTATCGGGCCTTGGCTTCAGGAACGCGATACTTACGCTGAATGTGTCCGGAGAGACGATTGATTTTCCGTTGCTCGGTGAGCGTGAGTGAAGTGGCGGAACTGGCGGCGGTGTCTTCCGCTTCCACGGCCGTGGCGATATCAATGGACTCATCGCTACGGACTATCTCCGGCGATTGAGCCAGCACTGTTGCAGGCATCAGCATGACTGCGCACAGCAGACCTGACTTAAGGGTCAGAGCAAGTCTTTCCTTGACGTATTCCGTGAATTCCATAAAGACCTCCGTCGTTAATCAGCACGAACTGATAGCGCTTTTGATGAACCCGTGTTTCCTATCAACAGCTAAAAGAATCTTCCATGAATCAAATCGGATCGCTCCGGTTGCCTTTCGGGTCCGACCTAAGCAACTCCGGTCTGGGGCCTGCCAGCCCAGGTGACCGGCGTCGCCTGACGTTCCTAGGCCGTGTTTTAAACAGCATGGGCCTATGGCAGGAACATATTGCAATACAACATTACGGCCTTATGAGAGCACAGACGAAAAACATTTTGCAAGTATCTAATTGCCAAATGAATATTTGAAAAGATTTAATTAGTGATTTTTTATCATGGATAAACTAGATTATTATTTTAATAATCATATAGTTAAATTGTTTTTATTATTTTTTGGTAATAAAATAAAAAATTATTAATAAACAATAGATTAAAAAATAATTTGTTTTCTGGCAAATAGAAACATTTTTGCTTTATCAGTGAGTGCGAAGCATGATGAGTTTTGTTTGTTGGCAGAAAGCAACAAAATAAATAATATTATTTATTATCAAATAGTTGTATTTTTTATCGAAGCATCTCAACCTAATGAATTTTATCTTTAATATTTTGAGAAGACTTGAATTTCAACTAGAAGAGATCATGGTGGATGACTGCATGTAGGATAAGGCGTCAGGCAACAGCACTGATAATGGGTTTGCAGGGGGAGAAACTTTGCAGTCGAGTAGAGGAGAGTACAATCGGAGAGTCAGACAAGGCCAAAGCCATTATCGCAACCTTCGGTAATCCTGAAACATCCTCATGAAGTTAGAGTGTTTCAGGGTTAGCCAATTAATTAATTGATTAATTAATATCTATTTTAGGAAAAAATATGGGTAATCGACTTTCCAGGATCTATACCAGAACCGGTGATCAGGGTACGACCGGACTGGGCGACGGTGAACGGGTGGCCAAGGACTGCCCGCGTATTGAGGCCATCGGCGCCGTGGACGAGTTGAATTGTATGATTGGGCGAGTGTTGATGCATGACTTGCGAGAGCCGGTACGCGACTGCTTGCAGGATGTTCAGCATCGGCTATTCGACTTAGGTGGAGAATTGAGTATTCCTGGTTATCAAGCAATTAAGGATGAAGATGTCACGGCGCTAGAAACGATGTTGAACAGTTTCAATGAGCAGTTGCCCCCACTAAAGGAATTTATTCTACCGGGCGGCGGACGAGGAGCAGCCGATTGCCACATGGCGCGGGCGATCTGCCGGCGCGCCGAGCGGCGAGTGGTTTCGCTGGCGCGAGAAGGCGCGATCAACGAGCCAGCACGGGTTTACCTGAATCGGCTATCGGATTTGCTGTTCGTACTGTGCCGGGTCATCGTGCGTGATGAAGGCGGCCTTGAAGTGCTATGGCGAAATCCGGGACGGAGCTGATACCCGTTCTAAATGGGTTTCAAAGTGTTGATATCAGATTGACTACTTGGTGGTGTGAGCGATATTTGCCCTACTTAAGGGCATTAATATCAATGCGAGAAGTGGTATGGTGTCTTCAATCCAGTCCCAATTTCTTCAGTCGATAGCGCAGTGCCCGGAAGCTGATACCCAGTTTCTCCGCAGCGGCGGTCTTGTTATAGCGAGTCGCTTCCAATGCTCGCATGATTGCCGCTTTTTCTAAATTTTCCAAATAGCCCTCCAAGTCGCTTACCACGGGTGTCGACGGATAAGGGACCGTCTTCGGTTCGAAATCGACCGGCATAACCGTTTCGGCAGGCATTGATTCCGGAGCGGGTACGATGGCGGGCGGTGGGCGCAGCGAAGTGGATTCCCCCGTCGGTAGCAATAAATCTTCCGCCTGAATCACATCGCCTTCACACAAGGTAAAAGCTCGTTCCAAAATATTTTCTAATTCACGGATGTTTCCCGGAAACGAATAAGCCCGTAGCATCCGTAGGGCGGTTGGCGTCAGTTTCGGTGGCGTCCCGCTGAGTTCTTGACTCAACCGATTCAGAATCGCCTCAGCCAGCTCTGGGACGTCCTCGGGATGCTCACGCAAGCTGGGCATCCGCATCTGAATGACGTTCAGGCGATAAAATAAATCTTGGCGGAAGATACTATCCTGCACTAGCGTGGCCAGATTCTTATGGGTCGCGCTGAGGATGCGTACATCGGTCGCGATTTCGATCGGTGCGCCTACCGGGCGTACCGCCCGCTCCTGAATCGCCCGCAGCAATTTGACTTGCATGTGAGCTGGTAATTCCGCCACTTCATCCAGAAACAGGGTGCCGCCCTGCGCGGCTTGGAATAGCCCGCCCTTGTCCTGAGTCGCACCGGTGAAGCTGCCTTTTTTATAGCCGAAGAACTCGCTTTCCATGAGATGCTCGGGAATCGCCCCGCAGTTAACAGGCACAAACGGCTTGTCGACACGCGGCCCTGATAAATGGATCAGCCGGGCGGCCAGTTCTTTGCCGGTGCCCGACTCGCCATTGATCAGGATCGGTGCTTGGCTACGCGCCAGCTTGGCGATCAATGTGCGAACTTCGGCCATCGCCGGTGATCGTCCAAGCAAGATTGGGCGATTTTCACTGGGGCGTTCTGTATTGCTGCGATTCAGTCGCAATGCGGTAGATACCATATTGCGTAATACCGCCAGTTCAAATGGTTTGGACACGAAATCGAAGGCGCCCAGTTTGAGCGCTTCCACCGCACTCTCGACGTTGCCATGCGCGGTGATCACTGCGACTGGCAGACTGGCATAGTACTTCTGGATATGTGCGACCAATTCCAGTCCACTACCATCCGGCAACCGCAAATCCGTGATGCATAAACTATACGGCTGACGTTTGAGCAGAGTGCGCGCCTCACTCAGATTTTCCGCCAGTAGGCAGGTTACCCCCAGCGGTAGCAGAGTCATTTCGATCAGTTCGCGGATGTCAGCTTCGTCATCCACAATCAAAGCGTTACATGCATCCATCAATCCTTCTCCGGGGCGGAATGGGTGGGAGCAAAGTTGATGCGAAAACAACTGCCGCCTTCGGGGATCGGCAGGTATTGCAGCTGAGCGCGGTTGGCTTCGCACAACTCCCGGGCCAAATATAGACCTAAGCCGGTACCCTTTGCCCGGGTGGTAAAAAATGGTTCGAAGAGGTGGGTAATGTTCTCCAGCCTGATACCGGGTCCAGCATCGCGCACCTCCAAGAAAGGCCGCCCATGGCTGTTTTCCCGTCCGATCCGCAGTTCGATTTGTGGGGCCTCGCCTGACCGAGATCCATGTTGACAAGCGTTGGCGCACAGATTCCAGAGTACCTGCCACAACTGGTGAGGGTCAAAGACAACCGTCGATTCGACTAGATCGTTCGTTAGACGCCACTCAGGTAGTGGGCTGTCCAGGCTACGCAGGAATTCTTCACGGAATGTTTCCAACCATGATGCTAGTACAACCCGTTCCGGCTTGACTCGGTCGCGTCGAGCTAAGTCAAGGACATCACCTATGATACGGTTAGCACGTTTGACGTTATCATGGGCAATACGAGCTAGTCGCTGGTTGCTGGCGCTGGCGCTGGCGCTGGCCGATTCCTCCAATAGTTGGACAGCATGACTGATCGCTGCCAGCGGATTGCGAATTTCATGGGCGATGCCAGCTGTTAGCCGTCCTAGCGCCGCCAGCTTGATCTGCTGCAACTGGGCGGCTGTCTGGTCCGAATCTTCAAGCAAAATCAGAATACTGGCTGCTTGACGACCACTAAGCCGGGTGAAGCGCGGGATCAACTCTGGGCGATATTCCGCAGGCCGAAAAGGGGGAATATCGGGGCCACCGTCACGTAACCAACGCTCCATGCGGTGGGCCAATGCCGGCGATAATTCATCCAAGGGCGTACCTGGCGCGACATCCGGGATATCGAGCCATTCGTGGGCGGTATCGTTGAGCAATTGAATCTGGCCGGCAGCATCGACCACGACTACGCCATTTTGCAGATGGCGGATGATCCCCTGATTTAACTCGGCTATCTCCAGTAGTTCCCAAGTTCGTTGTCGAGCCAGTGCCTCGCTACGTCGGGCTCGTTCCGCCAAGGCATGGGTCAGGCCGGCGGCGATGAACAGCATCGAGCCGAGCACTCCCAACCGCACCCAATCGTCGCTAGTATTGCCTAGGTGATCCCAAAATTCGACCCAAGGATCTGATCCGTGCCCCAGGGCCAGCGCAGCGGCGGCTTGCCAACGGTCTACCAGCCAGGAAGCGATCAGCAGAAAAAAGCCCAGCGCAGCGGCTAGCAGAGATGAGAGCAGTGGCAGCAGGATGGCACTAGCTGCGACCGCAGCGATCAGCAGGCTATTCAGGCTGCTGATCAATCCACCCGAAGCGTTGATCATGATGATCAGCGCTGTCAAGTCGATCAGTAGCTGCAGATGAGCCTGCACTGACAACTGCGGTCGTCGCCAGTAACTACCCACGATGGCAACAATCGCCAGTGTCATGTAGACCATCGCCGTACTCAGGAACAAGCGTGGTTCCTGCTTGCCAAACAACCGATTTTGTTCATCCAGTGCGAATGCCGCCAGCAGCAGCCCTGCCAGGATCAACCGGTAGACATTGGTGGCTCGAAACACCAACCATAAGTGGCGTCGGTCCATGAAACGGTCTGCATGGAAATTAGCAAGTGGATTAGATAAGGTCATTACAGAATGGTGCGTAACAGCGACTCCTCAGCAGGGTAGCAATACAAACGCTATTCTAATCGCTACAAAACTTGGATGGGCTGATTTTCGCTGCTTGCCTGGCCGGTCGCCGACAATCTTGTAATCTAGAGGTGTGAAGATCAGGGTATTTCAGGATACAATGATCGCTTCAACACAAGAGGGGGACGTAGCCCACATGAACCTGCACGAATACCAAGCAAAAGAACTTCTCCAGCAATTTGGCGTGGCGATTCCCAAAGGTATTAAAGTGACTTCCCAACAGGAAGCGATCGAGGCCGCCAAGCAGGTGCGCGAAGGCGGACCCTGGGTGGTCAAGGCCCAAGTCCACGCTGGTGGTCGCGGTAAAGCTGGTGGCGTCAAGTTCGTTCGCACTATCCAGGATGTTGAGGAAGTGTCCGGTCGCCTGCTGGGTTCGACCTTGGTGACCAAACAGACTGGTGCGGAAGGCGTTAAGGTTCACCAACTGCTGATCCAGGATGGCGTGGATATCGCCAAGGAATATTATTTGAGCTGCCTAGTGGATCGCAGCAAGAAGCGTGTCATTCTAATTGGTTCTTCCGAAGGTGGCATGGATATCGAGGAAGTTGCCGCCAAAACTCCAGAGAAAATCCTGACCCTGACTGTCGATCCAGCCGCCGGTATCCAGCCCTATCAAGCCCGTGATCTGGGTTTCAAGATGGGTATGGGCAAGAAGGAAGTCGACCAATTGGTCAAAGTGGTGAGCGGTGTTTACAATCTGTTTGTCCAAAAAGATTGCAGCATGGTCGAGATCAATCCGCTGATCGTGACCGCTGACGGTCAAGTCATGGCGCTAGACGCCAAGGTCAGTCTGGATGACAACGCCTTATACCGCCACAAAGATACTGCTGAAATGCGTGATCCGACCCAGGAAGACGAGCGCGAGCATATCGCTCATGAGATCGGTCTGAACTATGTCGCCTTGGATGGTAGTATCGGCTGTATGGTCAATGGTGCTGGTTTGGCGATGGCGACCATGGATGTGATCAAGTTGCACGGTGGCGAGCCAGCCAACTTCCTTGATGTTGGCGGCGGTGCGACTGCAGATCGTGTGTCCCGCGCTTTCAAGCTAATTCTGTCCTCCTCCAAAGTTAAAGCTATTTTGGTCAACATCTTCGGCGGCATCGTCCGTTGCGACACGATTGCCGAAGGTATTATCACCGCCGTCAAGGAAGTGGGTTTGACTCTGCCGGTGGTCGTGCGGTTGCAGGGCACCAATGTGGAAGCCGGTCGAGAGATGCTAGCCAAATCCGGCATGAACATCATCGCCGCTGACGATCTCACCGACGCTGCCAAGCAGGCAGTCGCCGCTGCACAGTAATTCGCGCGCTTTTGGCTTCCACGCACAGAGAGAACCAGACGACCATGAGCATTCTGATCAATAAAGACACTAAAGTAATTTGCCAGGGCTTCACCGGCTCACAAGGCACTTTTCACGCGGAACAAGCGATTGCCTACGGCACGAACTTGGTCGGTGGCATTAGTCCCGGTAAGGGTGGCAGTACCCATCTGGGCAAACCGGTATTCAATACTGTATATGAAGCGGTCGCTGCTACTGGCGCCAGCGCTACCATGATCTATGTGCCGGCCCCATTTGCCGGTGATGCAATCTTGGAAGCGGCGGACGCTGGCATCAAGGTCATTGCTTGCATTACCGAAGGCATCCCAGTCACGGATATGCTGAAGGTGAAAGCGGTGTTGACGAACAATTACCCGGATGTGTATCTAATTGGCCCGAACTGCCCCGGTGTGATCACTCCTGGTGGGTGCAAAATGGGTATCATGCCCGGCCACATCCATTTGCCCGGCAAGATCGGCATCGTCTCTCGCTCCGGTACCCTAACCTATGAAGCGGTTTGGCAGACCACGCAGGCTGGCTTGGGCCAGAGTACTTGTATCGGTATCGGTGGCGATCCAATCCACGGCGTGAGTTTCGTCGATGTGCTGAAGCTGTTCAAGGACGACCCGCAGACTGAAGGCATTGTAATGGTCGGCGAAATCGGTGGTTCTGCCGAAGAGGAAGGCGCTGAGTACATCAAAGCCAATATCAAAAAGCCGGTGGTTGCTTATATCGCCGGCGTCACGGCGCCTCCTGGCAAGCGCATGGGTCATGCCGGCGCCATTATCATGGGTGGCAAGGGTACCGCAGCCGATAAGTTCGCAGCCCTGGAAGCAGCTGGCGCCACGATCGTTCGCTCCCCAGCGGATATCGGCGCGGCGATGAAAGCATTCTTTAGCTGATGCCTCCATGCCACCTGCTGGTCTTTCTATCGGAAGCGCAGCAGGTGGTGGGAATTCCAACTGTGAGTCTTGCTCTGAATCACGGCAACCTTCACAAAGAAAGCCATTCTCAAGATCGAGAAGAAATTCTCGAAATTCCAGTGCTCCTACCGCCCCGCCTGTACGGTGAGCTATGTGAGTGGTCGTTTTTCATGACTTATCGTCAGCTTCTGTAAAAGCCAATGACTGATGCGCCTTCCTCCTGCCGGGTCGTCATGGCCCAACTGGATTTCCTGGTCGGCGACATCGCCGGCAATGTCGATAAGATCATTACCGCCGCTACCGAGGCGCGTGATCGGTTACGCGCGGATCTGGTGGTTTTTCCGGAACTGACGCTCACCGGTTATCCTCCGGAAGATCTGCTGCTGCGTCCGGGCTTCATCCGTCAGGTGGAGCCAGCGCTGCAACAGTTATGCAGTGCTATGCATGGCATCACCGCGGTGGTCGGCTGTCCGTTGTTGACCCCGGAGGGGTTGCGCAATGCTGCCGTGGTATTGGCAGACGGCGCAATCCGAGCCAGTTACTTCAAACAGTGGTTACCCAATTACAGCGTGTTTGACGAGAAGCGCTATTTTGTGCCGGGCGAAGATCCGGTGGTGTTCAAGATCGCCGGAGCACGGGTAGGGGTGACCATCTGTGAGGATGTCTGGCTGCCAGGGCCTGTCGCACAGGCTACCGAAGCCGGAGCACAGCTTCTGGTTAATCTTAACGCCTCACCGTACCATACCGGCAAAGGAGAACAGCGGTTAGCGGTATTGCGGCGTCGGGTGCGTGAAGGCCATGTTCCCATTGTTTACGTCAATCTGTTGGGTGGCCAGGATGAGTTGGTTTTCGATGGCGGGTCGATGGTGGTAGGCGCGGATGGTGTGCTGGTTCAGCGGGCGCCATACTTCGCTGAAGGATTGTATCCGGCAGATTTTAAAATATTCGCCGACGAAGTGAAACCCATGCCAGGTGAAGTGGCCAAGGAACCTGGAGTGGAAGAAGGCACTTATCAGGCGCTGGTACTAGGGGTTCGGGATTACGTCAATAAAAACGGCTTCGCTGGTGTAGTGCTAGGTTTATCCGGGGGCATTGATTCGGCGTTGACTCTGGCGATTGCCGTCGATGCCTTGGAAGCGGAGCGGGTCGAGGCTGTACTGATGCCTTCGCGCTATACAGCGGAGATGAGCAACACTGATGCCGAACAGGAAGCTCGAGCGCTGGGCGTGAAATACCATATCATGCCGATCGAGCCGGCGTTTCAATCCTTCTTAGAGATCCTGCAACCGGTGCTCGCCGGATTGCCGCCCGACAGCACCGAGGAAAATATCCAAGCGCGTTGCCGGGGTGTATTGTTGATGGCGATTTCCAATAAGACTGGCAAGCTAGTATTGACAACTGGTAACAAAAGCGAGACGGCGGTCGGTTATTCCACGTTGTATGGAGATATGGCCGGTGGTTTTGCACCGATCAAGGATGTGTTGAAAACCATGGTGTACCGGTTGGCCGCTTGGCGCAACTGCCTGTCGCCAGTGATTCCACAGCGGGTGATTGATCGTCCGCCCTCGGCGGAGCTGCGACCCGACCAAACTGATCAGGACAGCCTGCCGCCTTACGATTTGCTGGACACCATTTTACATGGCTACGTGGAACAGGATCATTCAGTCGAGGAGTTAGTGGAAGCCGGCTTCGACCGGGCCATGGTTGAACAGGTAGCTCGGTTGGTGATCTTGAATGAATATAAACGTCGCCAAGCTGCTCCTGGAGTGCGTATTACCCCGCGCGCGTTCGGGCGAGACCGCCGTTATCCGATTACATCAGGTTTTCGACGGTAAAGGATCGGCCTTTTTCTCGATAGATGGCTTATGAGCGATTTCGAGCGCTGATTGCGCATGAACAAGCTCTATGTATCGGCGCTTGTTATGAGATGTGGTTGTATCTCTTGTAGTAGTCCTTTGAATACTTTTGGATTGCCGGCGACGATATCGCCAGATTTCATGAAATCGTTACCGCCATTTAAATCACTGACCAGTCCACCAGCTTCTTGTACCAGCAATACACCTGCGCCGATATCCCAGGGTTTCAGGCTCATTTCCCAGAAACCGTCAAAGCGTCCTGATGCGACATAAGATAGGTCCAACGAGGCAGCGCCAGCCCGGCGAACTTCCACACATTTGCCAAACAGGCTATTGAAGAAGCTCAAGTAAGCTGGCTGACGCTGTGGGTGGCGAAAAGGAAAGCCGGTGCCGAGCAGGGCCTGCTCCAGGCTGTTGACCCCGCTGACTCGGATGCGCCGGTCATTGATCTGCGCTCCTTCTCCGCGGGACGCGGTAAACATCTCTTGCCGAATAGGGTCGTAGACCAATCCCGCTTCCAGCCGGTTTTTGTGGCGGAAGGCAATGGAGATAGCAAAATGTGGGATGCCATGCAAAAAGTTGGTGGTGCCATCTAGGGGGTCAATGAGCCACTGATAATCGTCTTGTCCTACTTGCGCGCCGCTTTCTTCAGCCAGGATGCTGTGGTTAGGGTAAGTTTTTTGCAAGATCTGAATGATATCCCGCTCGGCTTGTACGTCCGCCTCACTGACAAAATCATTGCGTTGTTTTTCGGTGACATTAAGTCGTTCAAGGTGGTCGAAGTGGCGGAGCAGGATACGACTGGCGCTCAAAGCAGCGCGCTTGGCAATGGTCAGGACTGGATGCATGGTAGGGCTAGAGGCGGTTGTGGAACACGAGCCGGAATATCGAATATGGAGCGCCATGATAGCAGAATAAGGCCGCCCTCAAATGCTAAACGTATAGTCTTCTATGAAAAGGAAGCGCTAATACAGAGATCAATATGGACCGGTTTAACAGTCCAATAGTAGCCGTTACTTTAAAGGCGATAGTGTCTGTGTTTTTTTATGATTGGATGTTAATCCGCTTTTTAATAAATTATTTTTTATTTTCAATTTGTTATATAAATTGATTGGGTTCTGAATTATGGCATGATTTTTGATAAGAATGTCATCAAGTATATGCCTTGCCGTAAGGATTCTCATGGTTGATATTTAGTGTGGGTTGTGAAGTTTGTTCAAACAAAGAGGGAATTCAGAGATGAAATTGAAAACTATCGTATTCACCGTATTGTGGATTTCCACACTGACTATCTCCTATTCCGCGCAAGCAGGAGACGATGCGATGTTGCGGGGATTTCTGGGCGTCATGAAGGAGATGCAAAAACAGTCAGGAGGCGATGCTGATCCGAACAGCAGGGCGATTATGGATGCGTTCAGTAGGGCGATAGATGGAGAAACTGATGGACGCAAAGGTAAAGGTAAAGGTAAAGGTAAAGGTAAAGGTAAAGGTAAAGGTAAAGGTAATTACCAGGCTGGAGACGATGATGGTCAACCTTGGAGCGATGGCAAGGGCAAGGGCAAGGGCAAGGGCAAGGGCAAAGGTAAGGGCAAGGGTAAGGGCAAAGGTAAGAATTAGTAGCTAAAGCGCATGTGATAGAGCAATCCGCCGGTTGGCGGATTTTTATGAGGCTATAATTAAACACTGTTCATATAGTAAAAAATTCCCTACTATACTCGACATGGTTCCTTACCTTATGTCATGACTATTCTGGAGATATCCCATGACCAATTTGTTCAAGCGCATCAGCGATGTACTGACCGCCAATCTCAACGATCTAGTTGATCGGGTCGAAGATCCGGAACGGATGATCAAGCAACTCATTCGCGAGATGGAAGAGAATATCAACAGTGCTCGTGAGGGAGTTATCGATGCCCTCGCCAGCGAGAAGCAGTTAGCCAAGGAACTGGATCATCAGCGTCGGCAGATCGATGAATGGTACAACCGGGCACGACGGGCGATGGAAAACGGTAATGAAGCATTGGCGCGAGAAGCGTTGCTACGCAAGAAAGAGCATGATGACATTGCTAGTAACTTGCAGGCATCCTGGGAATCAGCCAAGCGCACCAGCGAGCGGCTCAAGGCCCAGTTACGGGCATTGGAAAGCAAGCTGGAGGAAGCGCGGCTGAAGAAAGGTAGTCTGGTGGCGCGGCAGCGGGCCGTTCAGGCCCGCAAGCAGATGGATCGAGTCAGCGACCGTTTTCAGACCGGTTGCGATCTCAACCATTCCTTCGAGCGTATGGCAGGTAAAGTGGATGAGATGGAAGCACGAATGGAGGCAAGAGCCGATTTGTATGGCGAGTACAGCCAAGTCGAAAAGGAATTCTTGAAGATGGAGATAAACGATGAGGTTGAGACAGAACTAGCGATTCTTCGGCAAGAAGTACAGAGAGGGAATTAAAGTTTCAGTATTAATAGCTTATTCAATCCCAGCTTGTCGGGAGCGATCGTGGACTGGACGATTCTGATTTTACTGGTCGGATTATGGCTGATTTCACCGATTATTCTGTTGATCGCGCTCGTGGTCTCACGCTACCAACTCGCCGAGGCGCGACGACGACTGGCGGCCTGGGAACAACCAGAGTGGAATGAGTCGCAGAAATCGCCATCCTCGCAGCCAGTGAAGATGGAATGCCCAGTGACTCCCGATGTGGAACCAATTCCCAGCCCGTTAGAGCGGATGGAAGCTGAATCCATAGCTCTTTCGCCATCCATCTCGCCGCCTAAACTTGCGCCTGTTTCGCCATCTGTGTCCTCCAGCATCTCCATTCTTCCGCCTCAAGTAGAGACCACTCCCGTTGCTGAGCCTGCTCACGAGCCAGCGATCGCCTCATCTCCTCGGTCTGGTTGGCAACTAACCGCCGATTGGTGTCCGACAGAGCCAGGGCTTTTGGAAAGAACGCTTCAGGTGATGTCAGGTTGGCCAGTGCTGATCGCACCATTTCTAGTCCAGAATATTGGTTGGTTTATCGGCGGATTCTGCTTCGTGGCAGGAGCACTGTTTTTGGTCGTCAACACCACCGGTTTTGTCAACGCCCTGGTGGTATTCGCTAGTCTGTTGATGGCGAGCGCTTTTCTGATTT
Source organism: Gammaproteobacteria bacterium (assembly GCA_024235035.1). GTDB lineage: Bacteria > Pseudomonadota > Gammaproteobacteria > Competibacterales > Competibacteraceae > UBA2383. The sequence goes on along the minus strand of JACKNE010000009.1, from coordinate 29,769 downwards.
GGGCTGGTTACCAATTCCGTCGCATTCGCCCGGAACTGGCTATCGCCAGTAATGTGTTGCTAACGCTTGGTTTGATGCTGGGGCCGCTGAACTTGGCGACGGCTATGCGTTTGTTCGAGGCCAGCGAAGGCGAGAGTTCATGGCTGATGCTCAGCGCTCTGCTGGCAGTATTGACGTTGATCGCCTTTGCTTGGGCGGCGCGATTGACCAGTACGCTGATCGACCGGGCACTGCCGAGACGCTACGCCGGGCTGTTGACCATGCTGGCGGGGATGCAATTGGCCGCACCGCTAGCGGCGATCTTGCCGGGTTGGTCGACATTGGCGGCTTTACACATTGTCCTGTTGTGCTTGCTTGGTGACGGTTTGCGACGCTTTACCAACGACTGGCTGCGGCAGATTTTTCTGGACCGCCGTTGGACCGGTTATTTCGCTGCCGGGATGTTGGTCTATACCGGGGTCGTATCCTTCGTGTATCTGACCTGGGTCTGGCCGGAATCGTTGCCGGCGGGTTATTCAGGGCCGTTGCTGATGACTTTGTGCCTGTTGCTATGCCCCGTAGATGCTGCTCTCAAGGAGTGGATGCATCAGTATCCCTTCCTATCCCGATTCAACTTCGCTTTGTATGGATTGTCGGTGGTCGCAGTCGTCGTGGCTTTGCCCATGACGTTGGCGGCGATCCCGACCTTCGCGCTGGGCGCCGCATTGTATGGCTGGATAACGTGGCGCTATCTGACCTTGCCGCCCTTGTACCTGCTGTTTGGCTGCTTGGCGGGTTTGTATGGATATGGGATTTTGCAATGGTTACCGCCGGCCTGGCATCTGCTAGCCAGTCTGCCAGGTTTACTCGCGTTACTCGCGTTGGGTCGGTGGGCGGGTCTCAAGACCCCTGCCAGCTTCTGGTTAGTGGACGGGAGTGGAAATGAAAGGGATATAGCACGTTCTGGTTCTCAAGTCATCGCGTGGCAGTGCTTGCTGACCTGCGGACTGCTGCTCGTCAGCCTGACGGTCTGGAGTCTGGCTTGGGGTTCGCCGGGTTGGCTTGGATTCGTCACTGCCATGTCTGCTGTGGTTTTGAGTTATGGCGCGATCCGATGGGTGCTGACTTTGCTGGATGCTGATCCGAAATGGGCGTATGCCGATGCGGGTATAGCGGTGCTGGCGATGACAGCGGTCGCTTACACGCCAGACTGGTTGCCGTTCAGTTGGACGGTGCAAATCGCCTTTGGTTGGTTGATGCTGGCGGCGCTATGGACCGGACTGGGTTTGCGCGATCAAGGACTATCCTCGATCCGTCAGCAGGTCTGGATCGGCAGCGCCGTATCGGCTATCGCCTTGGCCTTGGTCTTAGCTGGAGTCAGCTTGTGGCCAGTCTGGCTAGGACGGCTGGAACCGATCTTGCTGCTGGCGTTCGCCAGTGGACTGCTGTTATGGCTGAGCCTAGGTTTGCGCCAGCAGTCGTTATTCTATGGAGTACTGGTTCTGGTTGCTGCACTCGGCGTACTGACTAAACTCGGCTATTTTCCTGCTCCAGGCACTGGACTGCTGGAGTTCACGTTGGTTTTAGCGCTGTGGTCGTTCCTATGGCGACTGGACTGGCGTCTGGAGATTCGCGAAGCGCTATTGGTCGAGATGAAGGAGGTTGGCAATAGACTGCAAGTTGGTGTGATGACGATGATTCGAACGCCGCTGGAACAGGCTATGGCTTTGTTATGGGCGATCGGATTGGTGCATCTAGGCGCACGCTTATTGGAAGGTCATCCATCGCTCGTTTGGTCTTGGGCTGCAGGGTTGGCGGCGCTCAGCGGGTTGTCGTTGATCGGTCGCCTACACTGGTTCTATGGCGTGGCACTGCCGATGCTGTTGGGTTTGATAGGAGGGCTGGTCGGGTTGGCGCAACTGGACGTGTCACTGCCCAGATCAGGTTTGGCGGCAGTGTTATACGCTCTTCTGGTCTGGCAGTTGAGTGTCACCGCGCTCGATCGGCCACTGACTTGGCGATTGGTGCGATGGCTGCGCTTTACCACACCGGCTGGATCAGGTGGTCGTCGGCGTGTCGAGGGAAGCCTACACGGTTGCGCGATGCTGGTTGCCAGCGCGCCCGTGGTGGTCGGTCTGGCGTTAGGGGCGTTGAACAACGCCACATCGCAGTTCTGGCCGACCTTGGGTGCCAGTTTGTTACTGTTCATACTGGCGAGTGAGCGCTACCGGACGGCAATGCATGTTGGGGCGGCGTTGATCACGCTGACTCTAGGCATCTGGTTGGTGAGCGCCTGGTTCAAATCACCTGAACTGTTCATTCTTGGTCAGCCGCTGGTGAATGTCGGTTTGAGTTTGATTCTGTCGCTGGCGGCTATCGGGTTGACAGCGAAACATGCCCCACCGCTCGCTTATTGGTGCAAGCCGCTATGGATGATGGGTGGACTATTATACGGATTAGCGCTAGCCGGGTTGGTGCTGGGATTGCTAGCGAATGCGTCTGGTTTGCCAGTGCTTTTGGTGTTGTTATGTGTCACGCTGTTCCCGCTGACGCGCCCTTTGGTGCATGCCGCCGACTGGCGTGGCCTGGGGCTGGCGTTGCTTATGAGTGTTTTGGCATGGAGCGTGGCCGATCAAGCTGGATTCGATGTGCAGAGTGAAGCCAGATGCAGCCTCGGCTGGGGTTATGCGCTGTGGGGTATCGGCAATCTGCTGTTGCCGCGCTGGAACGCGCGCTTTCCAAGCTGGGCGGTGGCAGTCAATCTCTGGCCATTATTGGGCTTGGTTGCAGTGTTGTTCAGCAGTCAAGTCGGGTTGGCGGTCGGCGCGCCATCGCTGGCCATACAGCTGGCAGGGTTGGCGCTGTATCTATTCCTACTGCTCCGTAACACGAGTTGGCCCGGCATGGTCGGGTTGGCGCTAGCGGTATCGATGACCAGTACGCTCGCCGCCGCGAACGATTGGGGAGCGCCGCTGGCGTGGTTGCCATTGGGGTTGGCCTTGTGGCATGGCCTGTTGCTGGCGGTATGGCGTTACGGGCCACAAAGTCCACAGTGGCGAGCAGCGTTGGATTTCTGGTTAATATCGTTACCCGTAGCCAGTATCGGGTTATCGTTATGGGTTCCTGCCGATGGTGCTGTTTGGAGCGTCACCCTGCTGGTGCTGGCGGCGACCACTTTGGCTTTGGGCTGGCAGCGGTGTGATGGATTCTGGCTGAAGAGTGGGTTGGGGTTGGCACTGGCCAGCGGTTATACATTGTGGCTGTGGGGCCGGCCATTGATCTGGGTGGCGTCGGTTGCCTTGTTGCCCTGGTACGCTTTGCAAAGCGCCGTCTTGTGGGTGATATTTGCGTGGAGTCGGCGATGGTTGACGGTGAGGGTGGACGCTCGCGATTCTCGGGCCGATGAGAAAAGTGTTGAGCGTTGGTTAAAGCTTGAGCCAGTGCTTGGTGAGATGGCGTCTTGGTGCCTACTGGCGACCCTGCTCGGGCTGGGCTTGCATCTCGTCAGCGTGGCGGCGTGGCGGCTTGGCATGGCTGTACAGCCATGGCGTTTCGGCCTCCCTGTCGATGCGCTGGCGGCGAGCGCGACATTAGCGTTGTTGCTGGGCTGGACCGGAATGCGGGCCTGGCGGCGCTGGAGTGGGCTGAACGACATCTACGTGGCGGCGCTGCTGCTGGGTGTACTGGTCGGTTACGGGCGGCTGGTTGTCCTAGGACTCACGCCGTTGACGCCTTGGGATACCGTCGGATTGTTGACGGCAGCGAGTGCGGTGTTTTTGCTGCACCAGTTGACCGGCCTACAGCCCTTTTACCGCCTGACCGTATGGTTGCCACTGCTGGCGCTTGCCACCGCGCCTTGGCAACTAGCCTCGCCATGGACCGGCGGGACGCTGTTGGCCGCCGGCATTCTTTACCTCTCGCTGGCTGGGGCGATGCGTAATCCGTTACCGCTTTATTTAGGAGTCTTGGCGCTGAATGGTGCGATTGGCCTTTGGGCGCCGCTATGGATGCAGCAGTATGGATTGTGGCAGTTCTATCTGATTCCGGCAGCGGTGTCGGTGCTGGCGTTGTTGCATTTGCATCGGCGGGAATTACGGCCCAAGGTGTTGAGTGGAGCCAGGTTGGCGGCTTTGGGCGTCTTGTACGCTGGAGCAGGACTGGATGTGTTCCTGCAACCGGGATTGTGGATATTCCTACTGGCGCTGGCGTTGGCATTGACGGGTATCCTGCTCGGCATCGCTCTGCACATCCGGGCTTTTCTCTACGCGGGTGTGGCATTCCTGGTGCTGAACGTCAGTGGGCAGATATTGCGGTTTTATCCCGAGCAGGGGATCAGTCGAGCGTTGATTCTACTCGGGTTAGGCGCGGCGATCACCGCGAGTATGGTGCTGTTCAATCTCAAACGCGAAGCGATTCTGCAACGGATTCGGATTATGCGAGCGGATTTGGCGGAGTGGGAGTAGACAGGGTTCACATATAGCCTGCCGCCCGGCGTTCAGCGGAGAATGGCGCCAACTTCGCTAGTTTCGGCGCGCCAACCGCCAGAGTCGATTCATACATCACCGTTCATCTCATGTTCGCCAGCATTTCTAGTCGCTGTCCGCCGATAAGCCAGCACCAGCAATAGTATTCCAACGGCAATCAATGGCAGCGATAGCACCTGCCCCATCGTCAGCCAGCCGAACGCCAGGTAGCCGAGTTGCGGATCCGGCTGACGGACCAATTCCACCAAAAACCGGAACACTCCATAGCTCAGCGCGAATACGCCCGATACGGCCAGGGTCGGGCGCGGTCGGGCGGAAAACAGCCAGACGATGGTGAAGAGCGCGAGACCTTCCAGTGCTGCTTCGTAGAGTTGCGAGGGATGACGCGGCAAGCCATCGCCAGCCTGACGGAACACCATACCCCAAGGCAGGTCAGTGACTCGACCCCACAACTCACCGTTGATGAAATTACCGATTCGCCCAAATAGGATGCCGGGAGCGATCAGCGGTGCGATGAAATCGATAGTGACCCAAAATGGTTTTTGATATTTGCGAGCGAATAATGTCATTGCGAGCAGTACCCCGAGAAAGCCGCCATGGAAGGACATGCCGCCTTCCCAGACCCGGAACAGCGCCAGCGGATTGTGCAGAAAATTGCTGAATCCGTAGAACAAGATATAGCCGACCCGACCGCCGAGAATCACCCCTAGGGCAATGTAGAACACTAAATCATCCACCTGGGCGGCGGTCCAGCCGGAGTGGGTTTTTTGGGCGCGATAGCGACCCAGCACCCATCCGGCCAAGAAACCGCTCAGGTACATCAGGCCATACCAACGCACATGCAAGGGTCCCAAGCTGAATGCCACCGGGTCGAAATCGGGATGAACAAGCATGGAAAATCTCCGTCAGGTAGTTTGAATTAAGCCGGCAGCACTCGGGCAAACACGACCTTGAGATAATCGGTTTCGGGAATGGCTGGAGGCACAGGATGATCCGGTCCCTGTCGGCCTTGCTCCAGGATGACTAGATTGCGATCCAGATGTCGTGCTGCTTGCAGCAAGGTTTGGATCAGGACATCACGCGACAGTAGCTGTGAACAGGAACAGGAGACGAGCAGTCCGTCGCGTTCCAGCACCTGCATCGCCATTTCGTTGATTCGTCGGTAAGCCAGCGCTCCTTCTTTGAAGTCCTTGCGGCGCTTGATGAATGCCGGTGGATCGACGATCACCACGTCAAAGCGCTCACGAGCTTCGCGTAATGCTTTTAACATCTCGAAGGCGTCGCCCTGCTGAAACCGCACCCGGTCGCTGACGCCATTCAGCGCCGCGTTGGCCGCTGCCAGCTCCAACGCCGGTGTGGAACTATCCATGACCAGCACTTCACGGGCGCCGCGCGCCGCCGCACGAACACTCCAAGCTCCAACATAACCAAACACGTCCAGTACTCGCCGTTCGCTGATATAACGATCCAAATGGGCGCGGTTATCGCGCTGGTCATAGAACCAGCCGGTTTTTTGTCCGGTGCGCGGTGCGATCTGGAAATGCAAATGATCCTCCTCGACCGTGACGGTTGTTGGAACTTCGCCAGCCGCCTCGGTGACATAGCGCTCTAGTCCTTCCAGCTCGCGTATCGGGCTATCGTTGCGCCACAGTATGGCAGCGGGCTTCAGCACTTTGTGCAAAGCCATGAGCACATCCTCCTTGAGCCGCTCCATGCCGGCTGTCGTGATCTGCACGACGTACAAATCACCGTAACGGTCCACGATCAATCCTGGCAAGCCATCACCTTCGCCATACACCAACCGGTAAAAGGGTCGCTGGTAGATCCGCTCGCGCAAGCTCAGGGCGACCTTCAAGCGATGCACCAGCAACGAAGGGCCAAATGGATGTTCGGCGTCGCGGCTGACCAGTCGGGCGCAGAGCAAGACATGAGGATTGATATAGCCGGTGCCAAGAAATTGGCCATTGTTGGCCTGGATCGTTACCGGCTGGCCAGGCTGAAAATTGCGCAGTGGCGTCGTTTCTACATCGATCTCATTGCTATAGATCCAAAGATGACCGGCGCGCAACCGGCGATCTTCATTTCTGCGCAGGCGTAATGGAGCAAATTCGGCAGGGGAGATGGGGTTTGTGGACATGGCGTAAAGTATTCCAGAAGAGTAGGGCGTGGAATCGGTGGATGGCGAGAACGACAAACGGTTCCATCGCCGAGCGAACTATCAGAAGATATCCGTTAGCTTACCGTAAACTGTGAATTTCCCGATGCCCAAGATGCGCACCAGCTTTCAAGGTTTGGTTCGGTTATTGGCGAACAGCCTGTACCCGGAGCCGGAAGTGTTTATTCGTGAGCTGCTGCAAAACGCCCATGACAGTATCCAGTTACGCCGCATTCATACTCCAGAGCCAGCGGGCGAAATCCGGATCGACGTGGACGAAGCGGCGCGGACCCTGAGCTTTGTCGATAACGGGAGCGGCATGGATCAGCGGGACATTGAGGATTTCCTCAGCGTCATCGGCAGTACAGGCACCGGTAGTCGCGCTCATGAACTGGCGACGCGGGATGTGGCGGTCACCACGATTGGCCAATTTGGCATCGGCCTGCTGTCCACGTTTGTCGTCGCGGAGCGGGTCGAAATACTGACTCGCAAGCCGGGTGCGACATCGACTTGGCGCTGGGTGAATCACGGCGGCGAAGATTATCAACTGGAGGCGCTGCCGGCTGTCGAATCATCGTTTGGCACCCGAGTGATGGTCACTTTGGCGCCTGACCGAACCGTGTTTCTCGATGGGCGTCTGCTTCGCCAAACGGTGCGTCGCTATGCTGATTTCCTGCCATTCCCGATTCTGTTGAATGGATGCGGGCCGCTCAACGCCGTTAATGCGCCCTGGCATGAGTCGAGCTGGAACGATCCGGTTGAGCAGAAACGGTCACTGGCGGCCTTTCTCAGTCAGCGCTACGCTGATCCAGCGTTACTGGTCATTCCCGTGGATTTAGCGCAACCGCGCGTATGGGGGGGGTTGTTCATCCCAGCCCGCTACATGCCTGGCCGTTCGGCGGGAGGCGCCATCGATCTGTTTCAGGCGCGGATGGCGATCCGTCCGAACGATGCCGAGTTGTTGCCGGAATGGGCCCAGTTTGTGCGCGGCGTCGTGGATTGTTCCGACCTGCAGCCGACCGCCGCCCGCGATAATGTGTTGCGCGACGCCGCCTGGCACGCTCTGCGTGCAGCGTTGGGCGCCAGGATCATCGCCGCCCTGCTCGATTTGGCGACCAGCGATCAGCCGCGTTTTTTGCAACTATGCGATTGGCATCATGACGCGATCAAGGGCATGGCGGCGCGGCATGGAGAATTTGGTGCGGCCGTGCTGGATCAGCTACCGTTTGCAACCCATCAGGGGCAGTTGACGTTGCCTGACATGCTGAGCCGCCAACCGGTGCTGGATAACGGTCAACGGCCACTCTATTTCTTCACCCACGAGACCGACGCCAATCAATTCTATACCCTGTGCCAAGCGCGGGGGGTGTTAGCGATCGACGCCGGTCGGCCGTTTGACGAAACCTTGTTGCGGCGCTATGCCGACCAGCATACTCGTACCGTTGCCCTGAAGCCCTTAGATCGGTTGGACGATCCCGATTGGTACGAGCCGCTGGCTGTAGCGGAACAGACGGCTTACCGGCGATTAGAACGGGCGGTGGACTGGGTATTGGCAAAACGGGATGTGTCTGTGCAAACTGAGGTCCGCCGATTTCAACCAGCCAGTCTAAGCGCCGTATTGTTGGCCGGTCAACGTATGGCGGCGTTCGATGCAATGGAACAAGCGCTGGAAAGGCCGTTTGTGCTGGATGGACTGGCGGAATTGGCGGGAGAAGTGCGCGACCGGCTGCGGCAGCAACCGCTGTGCTTGTTTCTGAACGCCGAGCATGCGCTGGTGCAACGGTTGGGCGCATTAGTCGAGCCTGAGCATCCTCACTATCGCTCGGTCTTGACCGGGCTGTATTACAGCGCTCTGCTCAACGCCCAGCACCGGCTGACCCCAGCGGTCGCGCGGCGTTTTCATGCCGATTTGCAGGGGTTGCTGCTCGAACATCTAGATTTGTGGCTTCGACAGGAACCGTCTGGTCATTAAACCAGACGGTTTGCGAACAGGCTATGGAGAAGGTGGTTGATAGTCAGGCGCCCGGTTATGCACTGGTGGTACGGTTTGCAGGTACCGGAACATGGCGCGCAGATCGTCCTCGGTTAGATGCGACAAAGCTGACCAAGGCATTGGCGGCATGATCGGTCGGCCAACCCCAGCATGTTTGCCAGTCTTGAGTGCTTGCACGAAGTCATCCTCCTTCCAGGCGCCCAGCCCAGTTTCCTTGTCCGGAGTAAGATTGATGGCATAGCTGATGCCCCAGGGACCTGCATAAGCTGTATTGGTGGCTGAACCGAACCAAGCCCAAGATTCATCCGCCTTGGGAGGCGGTGGGAGCATGAGTTGCTCCGGGTGGCCAGACAGTAAACGGGATAGATCAGGCTCTGGCCCCTTGGGTCCCATTTTCATGGGAGTGTGGCAATCGGCGCAACCCAATGCTGTGACCAGATAGGCACCGCGCGCAACGGGATCAACGCTACCAGACGCTGCCCAAGCCATAGATAATCCGCTTGCGCTCAGCATGCTCAGGCTGGCTATCGCCAGCTGCTTGATGGAGAGTCGAAAAGCAGTCTTCGCATACGACAAAATGACATGATGTTTCATGCTTGCCTCAGGATTTCCAACCCCGGACAAATTCCGGCGAAAGTGAGTATAGAACAGCGCCGAGTGCGGTGGAGGTGGTGGGTTATTGGAAACTGCTCTCTGGAGTCTCCATCGGGTGATCCGCACGCTGCTTGATTGCAGCATCCCTGAATTCTGGCGTCTGCCGCTCATATTCGGCGATGACTTGGGCGCCCAGCAGGATGATCAAGCTAATGGCATACAAGGTCATCAGCACGACAATGACACCCGCCAGCGAGCCGTAGATGGCGCCGATCTTCGACAGGTTGGCGAAATACCAGATCAGTGCGTAGCGCGTCGCTTCCCACAAGAGCGTCGCGGCGATGCCACCCAGCAATGCATGTCGCCACGGTAGCCGGCCAGCCGGCATCAACATGTAGATCAGAGTCAGCCCCAGCACCTGACCCAGCAAACCGATCATATAAAGCAGATTAATCAGCAGATCGCTAGGAGACCACGTCCAACCGAGTACCTGGATGTCGACAGTCGCCAGCATTTGCAGCACTCCATTCAACAGGGTGACCGCCAATAACCCGCAGCCTAACAGCAGTACATAAAGATAAGGCAATAGCAGTGAGATGATCATGCGCCGAGCATAGACGCAGCGTCGATGAGTGAAGATAACCGCCATGGCGTTTTCCAGGACGCCAAAAGCCGCCGCGCTGAAAAACAGCAAAGTTCCCGCCATGGTCCAACCCAAGGCCTTACGATGCCCTAGAAATTGCTCGACATGCTCCAGGAGAAAGTCTGAACTGCCAGGAATCAGTTGCTCCAGATAACGGTGCAGCATGGTCAAGAGCTGTGCTTCGTTGACGACCTGAGACAGTGCGACCAGCAAAAGGATCAGCAAGGGAATCAGTGAGAGCAGAGCGTTATAGGCGATCGCTCCAGCCAGCAAGGTGCCTTGATTGGCCTGAAAGCGCTGCAATACCTGTCTGGTGAAGGCGAACGGATGACGGAGCAGCCGGTAAGATGGATGTTCGGGCAACATGGTGGCGCCTTTTCAAGACTTCGATGGGTTACCGATGCTCCGATTCCAGCGCCTCCAGCAGCAGTTGCACCTCAACGGCATATTGATAGTGCAGATCCGGATCGAGGGCCAGCGCCGGATCGCGGTCGCCCTCGAGAATGGCTTTTAGTTTGTTCGTCAATAGCTTGCCTGCCGGCGGTACATTTGGACTGGCCGTGATCTGTTCCAGCTTGGTGGTCAGTAAGCTGATGGCTTCGGTATCGCCGGTACGGAGCGCTTGTCCAACCTGGCCACATAATCGAATACCTGGATTGCTGTTTTCACCGCCAGCTCGTCGGTAGGCCAGATACTTCTTGATGGCTTGCTGTCGCGCCTGGTCAGCCACTGCGACATTCTGGACCGATTGGCTGACATCGCGCAGGCCACGACGAATTGCCCAGTTGCGGGCCGTGGGACTCTCAGGGGGATTGCACTCGCCGGCGCGGTACAATTCCTGACGGGCTTCATCAGGTCGCCGCAACTGAATCAGCATATTCGCTAGCTTGTTACGACTGGCTTCCTCGCCGTGTCCGTCACCCAGTTGCGCGTATAGCTCCGCCATGCGCCGGTAGGCCAGCACCGCTTCTTCAAGCTGATTCAAGATCTGGTGCAAATGACCCAATTCACCCAAGATTTCAGCAATTCCCCGGCGTTGGCGCTGTTGCTCATAGAGATAAAGCGATTTCTGACAGGCTTGCAGCGCTGGCTCCATCTGCCCATCCAGCTTGTAAGTCATGCCCAGTTGTCGCCAGGCTTGCGCGGTGTTTTCCGGTTGGCCCAAGGTCTCGAACGTGCGCCGGGCGGTGTCATACAACGCGGCGGCGGCGGCGTAATGGCCTTGACGCTGCCGCACCAATCCAAGTTGCATCTGGTTGGCGGCTATGGTAGGGCTGAGTGACTTGGGATCGGCCTGGGCAAGCGCCGCTTCATAAGCTGCGGCGGCATCCTGCAGGCGTCGCAGATAGGCCAAACAATCGCCGATTTCCGCGTCAGCAACCGCAGCCATGCGCGCTGCACTGGGATTGCCGGCCTCGGCCAGGGTGTGGAACTCCTGGCGGGCGGTCGTGAGTTCACGAATGGCTGGTTCAGCGGCGCCAGCCAGCTTTAGCAGCTTACCTAGTTCAAAATGCGACCGGGCCGTATCATAAGACGCACCTAGATAAGCGTTGGCGCCAGCCTCCTGGCACTGGCGCACGAGTTGCCGAGCCGCTTGCACCGCGTCTTCCAGTGATCCGCCATCCCGTAGTCGTTCAAGGCGTAGTCGCTCACTCTCGAAGCGGGTTCGACTCCAGCCAGGCAATGCTTGACCCACCCGTTCACGGACAGCCGCCGCTTCAGCCAGCGCGGCGGGAGCACCCAGGTGAGTGAACAATTGCTCCATCTGACTGGCCAATCGAGTTGTCCGCTCGGGTATCGGGTGTTGCTGGCAGTCCCTAAGCAGGGCCAGCAAATTGGGTAATTCCAGTCGGAGCAGGCGCAGAGTGCGGACATGGTCCTTGAAATACTGCTGATAGAGAATCGACAAGAGTTGTTCCATGGCAGCGCGCCAACGCACCCGCCATGCCGCACGCTGCTCGGCGTCCAGTTGCCCATTCAGGTAATTGGACAACGCTGGGTTGATGCGCAGATGACCGTAGCCTTCATCCTTGGTCAGACTCAGGGTAACCAGCCGTTCGCACAGTGCATCGGCAGACCGTTTGTCGAGTTCCAGGGCGTGCTCCAGGACCAGGCGACTGATCCCATTCTTGACGAAAGCCAGCAGAGCCAACCGTTCTCGATCGCCTGCTGGCAACCGGGATAGGGCCAACTCCAGTTCCAGGTAGAGCGGCCACTGCGCATCGTCACCATGTCGTTGTAATAATTCGGCCCGAGTAGAACGAAGCTGTTCTAAGGCGGCGCCGATCCCTTGGGCGCTGATTTCATGAGCGACTCGGCGCAAGGCGCCGGGATGACCGCCCGCCAGCGTGACTAGCTTGTGTAAGGATTCAAATCCGCTACGGTTATCGGAGGCAGGCGGGATTTCATCCGTCGCAATCAGCGTTCGGCCAATCAAAGTGATGGCATCCTCGTCGTCCAGCGGTCCCAGGACGATTTCTTTCCAAGGGCTGGCAAAGGAGGGTGGCCCCAATCGACCGATCGCCAGTAGCCGCAGGCTGGGCCATTCATCGAGCAATTTTTTCCAGAATCGCTCAAAAGCTTCTTCATGCTCGGAGGACCATTGTTCAACCTGGTCCAGCACAATTAGGGTCGGTTGGGCATGTAGCGTTTGCCACAGATGGTCCACCGCCTGCCAAATGCCTGGGTAGCGGCCCACGGTCCAGTGTTGACCGTTAGGTAGCAGTTGCTGACCAAGGCTTTCCACTAAGATGCGAAGCTCGCCGCTATCGTCGTCCTGCAGGTAGGCAACATGTCGATAGCGGCCGGAGCGTATCAACCAGTTTGCCAGGGCGACTGCCGTCGCGGTTTTACCGCAACCGCTGGGTCCTCGGAAAAAGAGGGCTGAATAGTGTTCGAGCAACCTTTCCACAGCTAGCAAGTTGCGGCTATGCCCGATAAAACCCGTGGAAGGTGGCTCGGGCAATAGGCCTGACGAACCAGACATGCCTTGGTTTAGCAGCCGACGCCAGAGTTCTAGGGGGGGGCGCAGCACCAAACGCGGATCATGATGGCCCAGATACAATTGGATGGCGGACCAGTCTTGAAGATGAACCCCGCCACCGCCCAACCCCTGTGCGCGGTAGCTGTCACTGGCCAACCGCCGTTGACCGACAAAAACCGCCTGAGCGATCCGGGCGCCGCGCAGCAACTCTTCATAAAATGCGCTCCAAAACCGGCGCAGTGTCTCCGTTGAGGCGTCGGGATGGAGGGTTATCACCGCTGCGATTCCGGCTGCCAACAAGGCGGAGGCCAACGCTGAAGCCATCGCAGTGGGACAAGTCAGCACCACCAAACGCACTCGGTAGGTCGTCAGGAGAGAGGCCAGCGCCGGAACCGGAACGAATTCAGCCTCGCGATACTTGACGATAGGTAAATCCTGACTGGTTTCGAAAGTGAACTGTACGGTATTTACTACATTTTCGGGGGAGGAGCGCAGCAGATAGCTGTCCAGATGCACAGCGGTGAATGATTGTCCAATCGCCCAAGCCTCGTTCAACTGTTTCTCCAGGGTTGCCAGCGTTGGCGGCATCAACACCCGCGGCTCGATTAGAGCACCCAAACCGTTTAGCGCCTCGAATAGTGGCTGCGTGCTGCGTCGGTAATCAGGATGTCCGGTCGGTTCGGTATCGGGACGTGGGCTGATCGCGAGTAGGCGCAGAGGGGGTGGAGCTGGCAGGATGGAATCGCCGCCACCGCTCAGTCGGCGTTGAAACTCGACCGGTTGTTTGCTCTGAATCAAAAAGCCGGTCGTGTCGTGCAGCAGCTCCCAGGGTAGCTCTAAAATGGTTGTGGCCTGAGAATGCGCCGTCTGCACCTGGAGAATTAATCGATGTTCACGTGGGTCAGCAGGATCGCGCCAGTCGGTGATCAGGGTTTGCAGTTCTGGACAACCGAGGGTGGCTTGGTACAGGCGGCGACCCCAGTCGGCCAGCAGGGTATCGGTACGGCGAGCGATCTGCCGTGCGGTGTCGGTCGGCCAGCGCAGATGGTCTTGCCAATACCAATGTAAAGTTCGAGTCGCTATGGATCGGGGTAGAGGGCTGGAAGTTGCGTCGATACTGATCGCTGGCCCTGATTCGGGACGACGGGTCAGGCGGGCCGTGATCCGCCAATGCTCGGGAGGTTGGTTATGCGCTGGGCTGAGGGTGAGTTCCAGGTCTACGGTCGGTGGGGAGGTGCGATCAGCCGCAGCATCAGCCGCACGCGGCGCGCCTAGTGTATCGAGTAGTGTGGGCAGCGCCGCGCCCAACCCTTCAGCGGTCAGGACGATCGGTGGCGTCGGTGGTCGTGGCGTGAACCAATGGTTGAGTGCGGTCGGGTCCATCCCAGGCAACAACAGCGGGATGACGCGGTAGGTGTCGGCTCGCCGCCGTTCCGCTTCCTGGGCCACTTCGATTTCTCGGCGCAACCAAGCGAGGTCGCCGGTGTTGAGTCCGAGCACCACGATAACATGCCGGGCTTGCTCGATCGCCCAGCGTACATCTTGCGTCAAGCGTTCACCACCACGTAACTGGTAGGTGTCGTGCCAGACCGGCAGGCGGCAGGCTTCCAGGGCCAGCCTCAGATCCCGAGCGAATGCGTCTTCAGTGAAGGCGTGACAGATAAATAGGGAGGCAGCAGCCATCAAGCGGTTCCGGGCAAGAAGGTAGAAGATATGACTATAGCGTAGCGCAAAAAGACTTCGGTGAAACCCTTGAAAATCGGACTTTCATCCCCAATTTACAATTCAGAGAAAGGGCATTTGCGAGAATGCTAAAACTTGAAACATGCATAGATTAAGGAGGTGCAACTATGTCTTTGATGCGCTATGAACCCTTCAATCTGCTCAATCAATTGCAGCGGGAAATGAATCGGTTGTTCGACACCAGCCGGATGGGTGATGAAGAAGGCGGACACCTGTTGGCCGATTGGGCGCCGGCGGTGGACATCAAGGAGGAGCCGAACCAATTCGTCATTCACGCCGATGTACCGGGTGTCGAGGCCAAGGATATTGACATCACTCTGGAGAGTGGAGTGTTGACTTTGAGAGGCCAGCGAGCGTTCGACAAGCAGGAAGAGACGCAGAACTACCGCCGGGTTGAACGGGTGCGTGGCACGTTCCTGCGCCGGTTCTCACTGCCGGACGCGGTGGACGCCGAGAAGGTGGCTGCCAAGTGCAAGGATGGCGTGCTGGAATTGATCGTGCCCAAACGTGAATCGGCGCAGCCTCGCCGGATCAACATTGAAAGCTGATTAGAACCAGCGGAGACTGCGGTTTCAGGCGGTGCTCCGCTTGATTGAAAGAATAACGCGGGTTTTTCAATCCGCGTTTTCTGTTTTTATTCGAACTCTTGGGGACGGAATTTGGCTGAAACGCTACTAATTCTGGCGGTCGGTAATCCCAGCCGAGGAGATGACGCCTTGGGGCCTTTGTTTCTGGAAAAGCTGACGGTTGAACAAGAGCAACAGGGTAAGTGGAAGGGTGTCGAGTTGTTGACCGACTTTCAACTGCAAATCGAACATGCCGTCGATCTGGAAAATCGGACGCTGGTGCTGTTCGTGGACGCCAGTGTATCCTGCCCAGCGCCAGGTCAGTTTACTCGTTTGCAACCGATGCGGGACACTAGTTACACCAGCCACGCTTTGTCACCCACTGCTGTGCTGCATGTTTACCAGAAAATCAATCACGTTTCGCCGCCACCTGCATTCCAGCTGGCGATTCGTGGCGAATCCTTCGAATTGGGTGAACCGTTGAGCGTAGCCGCGGAAGCGAACCTTACTGCGGCCTTGAAATTCGCGGAGCAGCTATTGGCGGCGCCGGATGACAAAAGGTGGAATCAGTTTGTGGCGATCGGCGCACATGGCTTCTAGGTCAATGATGGCGCGTCTGGAAGATGCGTTGAATCCGGGGAATTTACGGGCAAGATGCAAGTCCGCTTTGGCAAGCGGCTGCTCACCTCAATGGGTAATGCAGCGTTCGACAAAACGCCCGATGCGCTCGTAGGCTTCCTGCGCTTCTGGGAGGATCGGTGCAAATAGATGCCAAACATGCAACATCTCCGGCCAGGTTTCCAATTCCGCCTTGGACCCCGCTGCGCGAGCCTTGTTCACATAACGTCGGGCGTCACCCAACATCATTTCCGCTTCGCTGGCTTGTACGAGGACTGGCGGCAGTCCTGATAAGTCGCCAAAGATCGGTGAGATCAGCGGATTGGGTGGCATCATCCGGTTAACGGCCCAGAAGGTGAGCAGTTGGATAGAGTGAGGCAGTTTCATGAACCCTTCCAGGCTCGGTCCGAGCATCGGATCGGTTTGGAGGTTGCTCTTGAGAGTGGGGCTGGAAAAGGTCATGTCGACACCTGGCGAGATCGCGATGGCGCCGTTGGCGGCGCGTAACCCTTGGTCACGCGCCCAGGCGATCAGCATCAGCGTCAGGCTACCGCCTGCCGAATCGCCAGCTACGAATAACTCCCGGGCCGAAGCTGGTTCATTGGGGCCATGGTCCAGAATCCAACGATAACCGGCCTGACAATCCTTGATCAGCTCCTGTCGTGAGTGTTCGGGCATCAACCGATAATCCAGCGCCAGCACTGCAGCGCCCGTGACCCGCGCCAATTGTGTGGTAATCGCTCGATGGCCATGTGGGCAACCGCTGATGAAGCTACCGCCATGCAGATAAAGCAAGCGGCGGTTCGGATCGGTGTCTGGCGCCAGTACCCATTCGCCGGGTACGCCGCCAGCATCCACCTCGCGAATCTGATATCCCTGATCACCCGCCAGCAGTGGTGGTTCGCAAAATCCCCGCGCCATGACCCGCCGGACGGTTTCCAGCCATTGTTTTCGGGCGGCGGCGCGAATTTCCGTCTGCGCCTGTCGGAGTAGGCGCAGCGCTGTTTGGTTTTCAGGGCTAGCGCCGTTCCGTGATCCAGCGCGACAGTCCCTGACTGGCTGATCGTAAGCCCGCAGGGTCGGGCCTTTGAGGAAGACCTGGATCAACAGCCAGGCGATGAACAGGACGGACAGCAGTCCGATTATCGATGTCCAGTCCAACATGGGTTGCTTTTCCTTGTGCGCATCAGGGCAGGAAGCTTATTCTACCTTGCTGTGTTTGAGATTCCGCCGGTTCTGCGCCAACGATAGTTGAACACCCCTTGAGTGTTGCACAATTATTAGCACGGTGACTGCCGTGGTTGCGTAGTCGCTTGGCGTCATAACCGTCTTCAGCTCGGCTTGGATTCCGGTCGCGCCACTGTGGGGTCTGACTTCACTACAATCGGCGCGTGTTCGTTGCTCAAGATGCTTACTCCTGTTCAAGAATCCAAGCCATTGCGCAATTTAGCAAAAACGGGTAGCGTACCGCGCTTTCACAAAACTTTCACAGAACATGACGATTATAAACATGCGGATCGAATCCCCTCTGTGCCTGTATACTGGCATCGTACCTCCTGAATGGATCGATTATAACGGTCATATGAACGTCGCGTATTACGTTCTGGCCTTCGACCATGCGACCGATGCCTTTATGGATTATCTGAGCCTGGATCAGAGTTACCGCGAAAGCCAACAATGCTCGGCGTTTGTGGTGGAGAGCCATATCAATTATCAACGCGAACTCATGGCCGGTGATCCGATGCGTATCACCACCCAATTGCTTGGATTCGACAGCAAGCGCATCCACTATTTCCACCGTTTGTACCATGCCAAGCGCGGATTTCTATCCGCGACCACAGAACTGATGGTGATCCATGTGGATCTGACCGAGCGGCGCAGCGCCCGAATGCCTCTGGCTGTGCTGGATCGACTTAATGCGGTGATGACCCAACACATTCAGTTGTCGCGACCGCTGCAGTCAGGTCGAGTCATCGGCGTACGGGCTAAGTCGGCAGTCGCTGGAATCGCGACGATCACGCCATCGCTGGCACTGGCTCAAGGTCACCGTTGACCGCCATGTGATCATGGAAATTCGGGGCCAGCCACAACAAATTTTTGTTATGCTGAAAGACTGTGTTGTCAACTCCCCGATCCGAAGCTGTTTGTGGTGAATTTCATACGACGTGTCCTGCGGGCGATAGGGCAATTTCTGTTGCCGAGGTTGCTCCGTTCTGAAGCTTGGTTGCCGATGGCTGTGGTCGCCATCAATGCGCTGTTAGTGATTGCCTTGGCGCATACGTTGGCTGGATTGACCTTGGCGATATTGACCGGCAAGCCGATATCGCTGGCCGACGGAGTATTGGCACCAGCATCGAAATTCGCTGTAGATGAAGAGCAGGCCGCTCGCCAACCAGCCGATGTCGCCGCCATCGGCGCTTGGCATCTATTCGGCAAGGTCGAAGCGAAGCGCCCGATAGAAGCGCCACCCATCGCCGTGCCGGCTACACCCCTCAATCTACGGCTGGTGGGTCTCTTTTTCGCCGAGCGCGGCGTTGGTCCGGCGTTGGCGTTGATCGCTGACGGTGATCAGCTCGAACGTAGCTATCAAATTGGCGACTCTCTGCCGGGTGGTGCCCGCTTGAAACGCATTGAGCATGATCAGGTGGTGGTATTCCGGAATGGTCGCGAGGAGTCGCTCAAACTACCGAAGCTGGACGATCCCAACCGCCCGGTGGTCGCGCCGGAACCACTGCTTGTAACGTCTGCTCCTGCAGAACAGGGTCCTGCGACTTTCCATTCACCCCAGGTGATCGACGCTAGCGCTATCGCTGGGCGCTTACGCAGTGAAGCGCTCAATCGACCGCAGGCGCTGGAGGATATCGCCCTTGCCCGTCCCTATGTGCAAAATGGTCAGTTTGTCGGCTTTCGGTTGCAGCCGGGACGTGACCGGCGGATCTTCCAGCAATTGGGGCTGAACGGCGGCGACATCCTCACCGAAATCAATGGGACACGTCTGAGCAGTCCCACTCAGGGGTTAGCCCTCTTGCAAGAGTTGATCGACGCCAGCCAGATCGATGTACGGCTGCTGCGCAATGGCGTCGAAATTCCCCTGACCTTTACCCTGGATGGTTCATAGCGGGCGGAACTCGCCGCTGGCGAACTGTCTTGTCGCCTTGGCCAACGTGTCCACAGACTTTTAAAGATGACCATGAACCACTGGCTGAATAAACGGCTGAACAAACGGTTGCTTTCCTACCGACGTGCTTTGCGCCGCCAAGCCTTGGTATTGCTGTTGGGTGGATTCCTAGCACTGCCTGTTCTCGCCGCGCCCGTCACCTTGAACCTCAAGGATGCCGACATCAATGCACTGGTCGAAAGCATGTCAGTGTTGACCGGTAAGAATTTCATCGTCGATCCGCGCGTCAAGGGCCGAGTAACCCTCATCTCTTCCAAGCCGATGGATGAGAAAGAACTCTATGAGGTATTCCTGGCGGTGCTCGGTGTCCACGGTTTTGCCGCGGTGCCCGGCGATAAGGTCATCAAGATCGTTCCTGCTGCCGGCGCCAAGCAGGAGAGTGTGCCGACCATGGATCAACCGCGTGGGATCGAACCGGATCAAATCGTGACTCGGGTGATTCAAGTGCAAAATGTGTCGGCGGCGCAGATCGTGCCGATTCTGCGTCCCTTGATTCCCCCGCAAGGCCATCTCGCGGCCTATACCCCGACCAATGTGCTGATCATTTCCGATAGCGCCGCCAATGTCGAGCGCATCGCCAGCATCATCGCCCGCATCGACCTGGCTAGCAACGAAGAAGTGGAGATCGTGGCGTTGCGTCATGCTTCGGCCACGGAGATCGTGCGGGTGCTGACTGCGTTGGAACAAGGCAAGGCGCGGACCGATCCCACCGCCGGTGTAGGCGCCCCGACCCGCATGGTGGCCGACGAGCGCACCAACAGCATCCTATTGAGCGGCGACCAGACTTCACGAGTGCGGCTGCGGACCTTGATCACGCACCTGGACACCCCAGTGGACAGCGGTGGCAATACCCAGGTGATCTATCTGCGCTACGCCAAGGCCAAGGATCTGGTCAGCGTGCTGCAAGGGGTCAGCAAGAGTCTGAGTAACGAGGCCACGCGCAACACGCCGATCCCTGGGCAGCCGGGTGCGCCATCCGTCGGCGTAAGCAGCAGCAGCGGCAGTGGAGGTGGTCTGGTCGATATCCAGGCCGATGAGGCAACCAATGCACTGGTGGTGACTGCTCCACCGGAGATCATCCGTTCGCTGCGCTCGGTGATCGCTCAATTGGATATTCGCCGGGCGCAAGTGCTGGTCGAAGCCGTCATCGCCGAGATTTCCGCGGAAAAGACGGCGCAGCTCGGCGTGCAATGGGTGGTGGACGCCAGCCAGAATGGGATGGTGGGGTTCACCAATTTCGATGCCGGAGCCTCCAGTCTGGCCAATATGGTCGGTCTGGCCGCGCAAATCGATGAAGGCAATCTCTCCTCGATTCAAGCTTCACAGGTTCCGCAGGGTATCCAGCTGGGTGTCGGCGATTTCACCGGCACCAATCGCTTTGGCGCCTTGATCAGCGCTCTGGCCAAGGATGCCGATACCAACGTGTTGTCCACCCCGACGGTGGTGACCATGGACAACGAGGAAGCCGAAATCATCGTCGGTCAGAATGTGCCATTCGTGACCGGTAGCTATACGACGGCGACTTCTTCCGGTGATAGCAATACTCAGGTGGGCAATCCCTTTCAGACCATCCAGCGGGATGACGTGGGCATCAAGCTCAAGGTGAAGCCGCAGATCAATGAAGGCAATGCGGTCAAATTGGAGATCGAACAAGAAGTGTCCAGCGTCGTGCCCTCGGCGAATGCCGCGACGCAAGGGCCGACCACCAACAAGCGGTCGATCAAGACCATCGTCATGGTGGAAGATGCACAAATCTTGGTATTGGGCGGATTGATCGACGATCAACTGACCGAGAGTGCGCAAAAAGTGCCCTTGCTGGGCGACGTTCCTTTGTTGGGCAATCTATTCCGCTATCGGGATACCAACAAGCTCAAACGCAATCTGATGGTGTTCCTGCATCCGGTGATCTTGCGCGATCCGGCCCAGGGCACGTTATACACCAGCGATAAATACAGCTATATCCGCCAGCAGCAATTGGCGGCCCGAGAAAAGACCGATTATCTGTTGCCCAATGTACAGCCGCCGCTTCTGAAACCCCAAGAGGTGGTCAAACAACAGGGGAGCATTCTCAATATGGCGCCCGCCAACACTGCGGTGGAGACCGAGGTTTCCATTCCTGCTCCAGCACCGCCCATTACCCAACCAACGGAATTTGGATTCAACAACCGATGAGTGTCGAGCCTGTGCCGGTCGTCGCGGGCAGCGAGTCAGCCGGCGTTCCCATGCAGCGTCTGCCCTATGCCTTTGCCAAACGGCATGGCGTATTGGTGCTGGACGAGCGGGAGGATGGGATTGGCATCGCCTGCCGACCCGGCGTCAGCGTGCGCAGTCTGGCTGAGGTGCGGCGACATCTGAATGCGCCATTGCGTCCGGTTGCCGTCTCGGCTGAACAGTTCGAGCGCCTGTTGCAGAATGCCTATGAGGGCGACAGTCACGGTGCAGCGCGGATGATGGAGGATTTTGGCGAGGATATCGACCTCAATCAAGTGGCGCTGAGTTTGCCGGAACCGGAGGATCTGCTGGAAAGCGCCGACGACGCGCCGATCATTCGCCTGATCAACGCCTTGCTGACCGAAGCCATCAAGGAAAATGCCTCGGACATCCATATCGAATCGTTCGAGAATCGCTTGTTGGTGCGGTTTCGGGTGGATGGAGTGTTGCGTGAGGCTTTGCAACCACCGCGCGCCTTGGGTCCGTTGCTGGTGTCCCGGGTCAAGGTCATGGCGCACCTCGACATTGCCGAGAAACGCCTGCCGCAGGATGGGCGTATTTCCCTCAAGGTGGCTGGGCGCCCGGTCGACGTGCGCGTTTCGACCCTACCGACGGGTCACGGTGAGCGGGTCGTACTGCGTCTGCTGGACAAGCGCGAAGGGCGACTGGATTTGCAGCATCTGGGTATGGAGCCAGGTGACGAGGCGCGCTTGTTGCGGTTGATTCATCGTCCGCATGGCATCTTGCTGGTCACTGGCCCTACGGGTTCGGGTAAGACCACCACCCTATATGCGGGACTCATTCAATTGAATGACCGCAAGCGTAACATCATGACCGTCGAAGATCCGATCGAGTATTACCTCGACGGAATCAGTCAAACCCAGGTCAACACCAAGGTGGAAATGACCTTCGCTCGGGGCTTGCGCGCCATTTTGCGCCAGGACCCGGATGTGGTGATGGTCGGTGAAATTCGTGATCTGGAAACCGCCGAGATCGCCGTGCAAGCGTCATTGACCGGCCATCTAGTGTTATCGACGTTGCACACCAACAGCGCGGTGGGCGCTATTACCCGACTGCGCGACATGGGTGTGGAACCGTTTCTGTTGTCTTCTTCGCTGATCGGCGTGCTGGCGCAACGGCTGGTGCGCAAACTCTGCCCATATTGCAAGCAGCCGCATCCCGCCACGGCGCCCGATTTGGAGACCTTGGGCGTCGATCCGGCTGCGGCGCCGCCAACACTGTACATTCCAGCCGGCTGTGAGCGCTGTAATCAGTCCGGGTATCGAGGTCGCACCGGCATTTTCGAGCTAGTGACGATCGATGACGCGATGCAAACCTTGATTCATGAAGGCAAAGGTGAACAGGAAATGGAGCGTCATGCCCGGCGGTCCAGTCGTAGTATTCGTGACGATGGTCGGCGCCGGGTGCTGGCTGGCGATACTGCACTGGCGGAGTTGGTGCGAGTGACACGGGAGGATTGACAGTTTACGAGTAGAAATCATGTTGAATGCGCAGGTGAAGCCATGGGCAGTATTACCACGCCAGATATCCCGCTTGAGCAAGAATCTTTGCAGAATACGTCAGATTCAGCCGTTCCTCAGCGCTATCGGTTGACTGTTACGGATTACCATCGATTGGCCGAGGTCGGAGTTTTCGATGAGAATTCACGAGTGGAACTGATCGAGGGAGATTTAATTGCCATGCCGCCGATTGGCGAACGCCATGCCAGCTATACCCGCCGACTCAATCAATTCTTTTCGCGGCGAGTGGGCGATACGGCGATTGTGGATGTACAAAATCCGGTCATGTTGAATGCGCATTCGGAGCCGCAACCGGATATCGTGCTTCTCAAACCATGTACCGATTTCTATGAGAGTGTCCATCCTGGTCCGGCGGATGTGCTGCTGCTCATCGAGGTCTCGGATACGACTTTGCGTTATGACCGGGAGACTAAAGTTCCGTTGTATGCCAAAGCGGGTGTTCCGGAAGTCTGGGTGGTGGATACCCTTCATCAACGTTTGGAGGTATACCGATGTCCGAGCGCAGATGGATATCGGGAAGTGCGCTATCCGGCATTAGAGGAAATGATTGCACCCGTATTGCTACCAGATTTGATGGTGAGCGTTGCGGATGTGTTGACTGGATTGCCGCTTGCTGTATGGCGACGTGAGGGTACAGCGATCTAGATTTATGTTGTTTAAAGAAATATGAGTTCTGCGCAGACACTGTTCAGATCTGTCTGGACGCATAAGAAACATGACTGGCAATGATTGAGCTTGGTATTGACGTCTCGCAAATTTTAGCCTGGTTTAAGCATGAGCAGGATGCGCTCTTCGTCCTTGTTTTGGACGCACCATTGAAGGCCTGGCAGATGTGACATCATTTGGAATGATGAATAGGTGTATTTTGATCCATTGTGGCAAGGTTTATCATCTTAAGCCGCTTGTATTCTTTTCTACTGGATTTCTGTCTCAATGCCCGCCTTCCAATACGCTGCGCTCGATGAGCGAGGCCGTCAACGCAAGGGATTGATCGAAGCCGATACGCCGCGGATGGCCCGCCAGCTGTTGCGCGAGCGTGGCCTGAATCCTCTGGGTGTCGAGGAAGTCGCCAGCCAGGAACGCAGTCGCAGTCACCGGTTATTTCGGCCACGTATCAGCCCCACCGACTTGGCTCTGATCACCCGGCAACTGGCCACGCTGGTCGGTTCCGGTCTACCCTTGGAAGAAGCGCTGGGCGCAGTGGCGCGGCAAGCCGACCGGGCGAGACTAAGCGGCTTGTTGCTGGCAGTGCGCGCCCGAGTGTTAGAAGGGCATACTTTGGCGACCGCCCTGAGCGATTTTCCCCAGGTTTTTCCGGAACTGTATCGGGCGACTGTCGCTGCTGGTGAGCAATCCGGTCATCTGGATGTGGTGTTCGAGCGACTGGCCGATTACACCGAGGCTCGTCAGCAAATGCGCCAGAAGGTTGGTTTGGCGTTGTTCTACCCTTTATTGTTGACCGGAGTCGCTATCTTGATCGTGGCCGGTCTGTTGACCTACGTGGTGCCGCAGGTGGTGCAGGTATTCAGCAGCCTCAATCAGCAATTACCCACCCTGACCCGAGGATTGATCGCGCTCAGTGACTTTCTGCGCGAATACGGCTGGCTGGTGTTGAGTGGTCTGGTGGCCGGTGCCGTGAGTTGGGTTTACGCTCTGCGCCGGCTCCGCTTCAAGCGACGGGTGCATCAAGCCTTGCTCAAACTGCCATTGGTTGGTCGGTTGACGCGCGGCGCCAACACGGCCCGCTTTGCCCGCACCTTCAGCATCCTGATGGCCAGCGGGGTGCCGGTGTTGGAAGCGATGCGTATCTCGGCCCAGGTGCTGAGCAATCTGCCGATGCGCGAAGCGGTCGAGCAAGCGGCGATGCGGGTGAAGGAGGGGGCTAGTTTGCAGAAAGCGATCAGTAATAGCGGCTATTTTCCACCGATGACCGTCCAATTGATCGCCAGTGGCGAGGCCAGCGGTCGGTTGGAGAATATGCTGGAGCGGGCGGCGGTGCAGCAGGAGCGTGAGACCGAGACTTTGATCGCCGCGTTGCTAGGGATTTTCGAACCGATGTTGATCCTGGTGATGGGCGGGGTGGTGCTGGTGATCGTGCTGGCGATTCTGTTGCCGATCTTTGATCTCAATCAATTGGTGCATTGAAAGCGGTTGTCGCTGTACAGGAAGTCAGTTAAGCGCTATCTGGTACGAAATCAAGGTAAGTTGGTGTTGAGTGTAGCGAAGCCCAACTCAAGCTTGTCGAGTCGCGCGTTGCGCTGCCGCTTGCAAAGCAATAGCGTCCAAGGAATAGGCGCGGGCGAAGCCACCAATGAAGCGCGCTGTAATCGGATTGAAGCGGAACAGCAGAAAATCGCCAAATGCAAAACGTGGCGTTGAATCGGGTAGCCGTTCCTGGTAGCAACGCGCAGCTTCCGGATAGGCCGCGCTGTCACGGGCAATGACCGCTGCTTCGCCCTTAATCATGATGCGCGCCAAGGTCTGCGGGTCCTCGCCTTCCCGCTCCAATTCGCTGATCGCTAATCCGGCGTGCGGATGAGCCAGCAGATTGCGTGTGTGTCCTGCCAGGGTGCTCAGATGAAATAGAAAGCCGCTGAAGTCTAGCTCCGGAGCATAAGCGACCCAGGATGCCTCCGGACCATCGGGACCTTGTGTGGCTAGCGCGGCCCAACATCGATTGTGGATCAGTTTCGCCATCAAGTGTTGTTCCTGGCGATTCATGGCAGCGCCCCCCAGTCTACTTCGGTTTTCACTCCCCGCTGATAGTCTTCCCATAGCGGCGACAATTCCCGCAACCGGTTGACCGCCGCAGTCACCGCACAAGCGACACGGTCAATATCCTCAGCCGTCGTGAAACGACCCAAACTGAAGCGGACCGCGGCGCGCGCCTGGATAGCATCGACACCCATCGCCCGCAGCACATGAGAGGGTTCATGGTTAGCGGAGGTGCAGGCCGAGCCTGTGGAAACAGCGATGTCCGAGAGGGCGGCCAGTAATGCTTCGGCGGCGATGCCGGTGAAACTGACGTTGAGAATGCCAGCGATACTTTGTTGCGA
This sequence comes from Gammaproteobacteria bacterium, assembly GCA_024235035.1. Classification (GTDB taxonomy): domain Bacteria; phylum Pseudomonadota; class Gammaproteobacteria; order Competibacterales; family Competibacteraceae; genus UBA2383. Next base: position 4,025 of record JACKNE010000009.1, on the reverse strand, counting down.
GTGGCCGTTCAGCACCACGGTGCCCAATCCGGCGAACGCCTGCCACAATCGAGCGCGCAATCGCTGAATCCGGGCCTGTTCGACGTTCATTTCGTCGTGGGCGATGCGGCAGGCTTCGCCCATCGCCACGATTTGATGCGTAGGCAGGGTGCCGGCGCGCAAGCCGCGTTCCTGACCGCCGCCGTATAGCAGGGGCTCCAGCCGGACGCGAGTCGGCTGTTGGCGAACATATAATGCGCCTATGCCTTTGGGTCCATACAGCTTGTGAGCGCTGATACTGAGTAGATCGACGGGCAAGGTTTGCAGGTCAATAGGCAGTTTGCCGGCACTCTGGGCGGTATCGCTGTGGAGCAGAATGCCGCGTTCGCGGGCCAGCGCACCGATTGCGGCCAGATCATGGATTACGCCGGTTTCGTTGTTGACGTGCATCAGCGACACCAGCACGGTGTCGGGTTGCAATGCCGCTGCCACTCGCTCCAGCGGAATCTGGCCATCGGGGTCTGGGTCCAGGTAAGTGACCGTACAACCGTTTCGTTCCAGCCAGCGGCAGACGTCGAGCACCGCCTTGTGTTCGGTTTTGCTGGTGAGTAGATGTCGGCCCCGACGCGCCTGGGCGCGCATGACGCCGACTAGAGCCAGATTGTTGGCTTCGGTAGCACCCGAAGTCCAGATGATTTCTCGGGGGGCAGCGTTGAGCAGAGTCGCAACCTGGTTGCGAGCTATTTCGACGGCTTGCGCCGCTTGCCTACCGAAGGCGTGGGTCGTGGAAGAAGGATTACCGAAGAGACCATCCAGGGTGAGATGCCGCCCCAGCAGGGCGGCGACTCGTGGATCGACAGGTGTCGTTGCAGCGTAATCTAGATAGATCGGTGCATACATGGTCTACGGGTAAGAATTGGCTAGGCAGGGAATGAGGAAAACTCAAGTCCCTACCTTTGTGCCTCCTAGCGTCACCATTTCGCTTACATCGTAGCCGGAATCTCGATCGGCTGGATACGCTCGCGCCGGCGTGCGTGTTGACGATGGACCATATCGTAGACGGCTGGGCGTTCGACGAACTGGGCCAAGGTAATACCTTCCAGGAAGGTGAAAATCTGCCGGCTCAAATCGGTCCATAGCTGATGGGTCAGGCAACGCCGGCCTCCCTGGCAATTCTCATCACCACAACAACGGGTCGCATCCAACCGCTCGTCGACAGCACTGATGATGTTGGCGACCGTGACCTGGTTCGGCGTCTTCGCCAGCCGGTAGCCACCGCCCGGTCCGCGCACCCCTTCAACCAGGCCATGTTTGCGCAGCTTGGCGAACAATTGCTCCAGGTAAGAAAGGGAAATACCCTGACATTGGGATATTTCGGCCAGCGTAACCGGACCGTGCCGGTCGTGGATGGCCAGATGCATCATGGCGGTAACCGCGTAGCGGCCCTTGGTTGAAAGTTTCATGGCGGTACCCCGCAAGTCACTGAAATAGAAGCATTCCCCAATAAACAGATTGGGCTGTGCATGAAGCTGTTTAGTCTGGATTGAGACGTATTAGTCAAAATACGCAGCCTCGGGAACTGCTGCGCTTTATCCAGGTTACAGTTCATTTAAGAATCAACAGCTTAATTTTCGTATAGGTTTTGAGCAGGGAAACTATATTAACCTACTCTGTTAGTCAACTAATTTAGTGGAATAACGCCCAAATTTTTCCGAAGCTTTCACAAATTCTCAGGTTGGCGCATGAGGAGATTCGATAAAGCGATGGCCTTGTCGCAAACAGTAAGTGAGCCATTTGTACAGAAAGCGATTGATTCGCCAACGATTGCAAAGGCAGATAGGGTTTGTGTGTCCTGAATTAAGAGGGCCGATTGCTAGAAATGCGTGATGCCGCAGGTGAGCCGCTACGACCTCAGCCAAGCGAGCATCGTGGTACACGCGGATGCGTAGATCAGGCTCAGCAACCAACGAGCCGTCCTCCTGGCTAAACTGATAGGTCAAAAACAATTCGCTAGTATAGCGGCAGCGCTCGATGACGCGCAGATGCAAATCCAGCCCGTTTGGCATCCGCGAAATCCGAACGGCCGATGTGGGCGGCATGACCGGCAATAACCGACGCATGCCGATGTAATTGCGCTCGTATAAATCCATTAATGCGGCAAAGCTGCCCGGTGCATCGTGCGCCATCAACCCAGTATGATGAGGATGAAGTAGGATCATTCTTTCATGCACCAGGCAATGGCAGCGATTCGAATCGCCAACCGGCGGCATCGCAGCACAATACGCTACCCTGCTCATACCAGTCGCTCAGCACCGCCCGCCGCATAGGCTGGCCATCGAGTATCCAGTCGTGCAGGGCTGGCCGGTGGGTGTGGCCGTGGATCAGATGCGCAACTCCATGTTTGCGCATGATCCGGTCTACCTCGTTGTGGTTGACGTCAGTAATTTCAGCGGCTTTCCGCTGGGTGGTCTGCCGACTGCATTCGCGTAATTGACCAGCCAGCGCTCGTCGTTGCGCCAGGGTCAAGGCCAGGGTCCGCGCCTGCCAGGCAGGATCGCGAACTTGAGCGCGGAATGCCTGATATTCGACATCATCAGTGCAAAGCGTGTCGCCGTGCAATAACAACACAGGCTCGCCGGCCAGTTTGATGATCACGCTTTCCGGCAACAATTGAATACCACTGGCGTCAGCGAAGCGCTCGCCGAGTAGAAAATCGCGGTTGCCATGCAGAAAATAGACGGGAATTCCTGACTCGACCAAGGCGCGCAGACTGGTAGCGACCGTTCGTCCCAGCTCACTATCGTCGTCATCGCCGATCCATGCTTCAAACAGATCGCCCAGGATATACAGCGCTTGAGCTTGCCAGGCGCGCTGTTCCAGAAAAGCCAGGAACAGCGCGGTGATGGCGGGCCGGGTCGGTTCCAGGTGCAGGTCGGAGATGAACAGCGTAGTCATGTGGCTATCGAGTCACTCGCCGCTGATTTCGGCCTTGATAATCGTGACCTCTTCGACTGGCACGTCCTGATGGCCTCGCCGGCTGGTCGTAGTGACACGAGCGATGGCTTCGACCACATCCATGCCAGATGTCACCCGACCGAATACACAATAGCCCCAACCTTGGCTGGTCGGCGCACGATGGTCGAGAAAATCGTTGTTCTTGAGGTTGATGAAGAACTGCGAACTAGCCGAATGCGGGTCGGAGGTGCGGGCCATGGCGATGCTACCGATCACGTTCTTCAGGCCATTGTCGGCCTCGTTGCGAATCGGGTCGCGAGTGGGTTTCTGGTTCATGTCCGGTTCCAGGCCACCGCCTTGGATCATGAAATTGGGGATCACACGATGGAACAAAGTGCCGTCGTAGAATCCGTCACGGGCGTATTGAAGAAAATTAGCGGCGGTCGCTGGCGCATGTTCGTGGTCGAGCTCGACGCCGATGACGCCTAATGAAGTATGCAGGTTTACCATGGGAATGAGACTCACTGTTTCGGTGGTTCGGATGAAGTGACTGGCGCGGGTACCGGCTGTGGAGCCGCTTCAGCAGGCGCGGGGGCTGGCTGTGGAGCCGCTTCGGCGGGCGCGGGGGTCGGTGGTGGGGCTGCCTTGGCGGGTGCGGAGGCCGGTGGTGGGGCTGCTTCGGGTTTGGGAATCAGCGTCGCGGATTCGATAATGATTGGGGTGACTGGTACATCGCTGAATCGGCCACCCGGCCCACCGGCGCCAGTCGGTGCCTGGCGGATCTTGTCCACCACATCCATGCCATCGACGACCTTGCCAAATACTGCGTAGCCCCAACCCTGCAGCGTTTGTCCGCGATAATCTAGGAAGGCATTATCCTTGACGTTGATGAAGAACTGGGCGGTAGCGGAGTTGGGGTCGTTGGTGCGGGCCATGGCTATGGCGCCACGGCGATTTTTCAGGCCATTGTTCGCTTCATTCGGGATCGGGTCGTGGGTCGGTTTTTGTTGAAAATCAGTGGTGAAGCCACCACCTTGGATCATAAAGCCGTCGATGACGCGGTGGAAAATGGTCCCGTCGTAAAAACCTTC
>JACKNE010000008.1 GCA_024235035.1 Gammaproteobacteria bacterium | reverse complement strand
GCTATAGCTGGTGCTGACCGCGAAGGGCGCGACCATCGCCACACCGAACCGTATCCGGTCGTTGATATCCATCACATAAAATCCATTGGGCACAATATTGCTAGTGCCGCCATCATCATTGCCGAGGCCAGAATTTGGGATGGTGACGAATGTCGGTACGGTACCTGGTTTGGTCAATACCTCACCGAGGTTGGCGGGCAAGTGGGTAGTCGATCCAGCGTCGTCCGCCTTCATTTCGATGCCGATGAAGGTAAGACCCACTTGCGCCTGAGTACTCTTGCTTAGCATCATGTTAGCGGGATTGAAATGTACGGCGGATAGATCATCGTTCGGCAGGCTGCCTCCCGCGAAGGCCCGGCCGAGACCCGTGACGCTTTGTTCAGTGATCTGCAGGCCTGAGGCGTGGGCTAGGCCGATAGTCGTGAATGCTCCAGCCAGTCTGAGGAGAGATTTTAAGTGGTGGTTGTATTGCATCATTTTATTTTGCTCACAGCAGTATGGTTATCCTCCAAAGAATAGCCAATGGCCGATCGATTTACTGAATCCAGCCAGCACTGAAGCGCATCGATATCAAAGGGCCAGCCCAATTCCGCACCGGTTTCCATATGCTGCAAAACTGGGATGCGCGTACCGTATCGCTCGACTAGTTTCGAGTCAGCCGCGATTTCTATTGGCCTAACGGTCATCTTTGTCTGCTGTTGAATGAGGCTTTCCGCCTGCTCGCATAGATGGCAACCACTGGTCGTGTAAAGCACAAAAAGGTGCTGCATAGGTGAGTTTCCTTGTTGATCCTGTGCTGGGCAGCACAGAAACGACTATTATTTATGATCATAATATCTCTACCCATTTGGAATTGCCTATGGCCAGACTGCTGCACGAACTTATCCTCGAACAGGCGGAGCGCCGCCCTGACGCTACAGCGATCACACATCGGCAAGCAGTCTTGGATTATGCGGGTTTGGCTAGCTTGATTCAGATGACGGCACGCGGGTTGCTAGCGCTGGGTTTGAATCGGGCGGAGCGCGTTGCCATCTACTTGCCCAAGCGCTTGGAAACCGTCGCTGCCTTGTTTGGAACCGCACTAGCCGGCGGAGTATTCGTGCCGGTTAATCCCCTGTTGAAGCCCGAGCAGGTCGTCTACATTCTGCGCGACTGCAATGTCCGGATTCTAGTCACCGCTCGCGATCGAGCGGAATCACTGGAGCCACTCTTGAGCGACTGTCCGGATTTGCACAGCCTGGTGCTGATTGACGAGGCTTCTCTTCCCACTGCGCATCCGCATCACCTGGAAATCCTCGGCTGGCCAGCACTATTAGCGCTGGACGATAGCCAGCCGCTGGCGCCGACGATCGACACCGACATGGCGGCGATTCTCTATACTTCCGGTAGTACCGGCAAACCCAAGGGTGTCGTGCTGTCCCATCGTAATATGTTGGCTGGTGCCTACAGCGTTGCTGAGTATCTAGACAATCGGGCTGACGACCGACTGCTGGCGGTACTGCCATTCAGCTTCGATTATGGCCTCAGCCAACTTACCACCGCTTTTGTCGCCGGCGCGCGGACAGTGCTGATGGATTATTTGTTGCCTCGCGACGTGGTGAATACGGTCGCTCGCGAAGCGATCACTGGGCTGGCGGCGGTGCCGCCCATGTGGGTGCAGTTGGCGCAACTGGAATGGCCAGTGGCAGCGGTGGATAGCTTGCGTTATATCACCAATTCCGGCGGCGCCATGCCACGCGCCACTTTGGCCGCTTTGCGTCGCTCCTTACCCAAGACCGCTCCGTTCTTGATGTACGGACTGACCGAAGCGTTTCGCTCCACTTACCTCCCGCCGGCCGAGATTGACCGCCGGCCTGATTCGATGGGTAAGGCTATTCCCAATGCGGAAATTCTAGTGGTGCGCGAAGATGGGACGCCTTGCGCGGCCGGTGAACCCGGCGAGCTAGTGCATCGTGGCGCACTGGTTGGACTAGGCTATTGGAACGATCCGGATAAGACGGCTGAGCGTTACCGTCCATTACCTGGCCAGAATCCTGGCCTACCCATCCCCGAACTGGCAGTCTGGTCGGGCGACACCGTGCGGATGGATGAAGACGGCTTCCTATACTTCATCGGTCGCAAGGACGATATGATCAAAACCTCCGGCTATCGGGTCAGCCCTACCGAGATCGAAGAGGTATTGTACGGTAGCAGCCAGGCAGCCGAAGCAGCGGCGCTAGGCGTTCCACATCCGGCGCTGGGTCAGGCGGTGGTGGCGGTCATCAAGCCCTTGCATGAGAATTTCAATGAAAGCGGGTTGATTGCCTACTGTAAACAACATCTACCCAACTTCATGGTGCCTTTGCAAATTATCGCTCGCTCCAGTGACCTGCCGCGCAATCCCAACGGTAAGATCGACCGTAAAAGCCTGGTCGAAGAGTTGCGCAACCTGTTTCCGGAGAACCTTTCATGAACGCTGCCCGTCCCAGCCACTGGCCAATGAGCCAGTTTCCCGTCATCGACGATTGTTTACACATTGGGGGTATTTCTCTGATCCAGCTCGCCGCACGCGTTGGGCAAACCCCATTTTATGCCTATGATCGCCGCCTGCTGGATGAACGGGTAGCGCTGTTACGCGACTGGCTACCGTCTGTGATCGAATTACATTATGCAGTCAAGGCTAATCCGATGCCGGCAGTGGTTCGACACATGGCCAGTTTGGTCGATGGACTGGATGTAGCCTCGCTGGGTGAGCTGACCGTCGCACTGGATGCCGGGGTGGACCCCGCCGAGATCAGTTTCGCCGGTCCCGGCAAGCGACCCCCGGAATTGACCGCCGCCATCGCTGCTGGCGTCACGATCAATTTGGAATCCGCTGGTGAACTGGAAACTGTGGCCCGGCTGGGCCACGAACAGGGTCGGCAACCCCGGGTGGCGGTGCGGGTCAATCCAGATTTCGAGCTGAAAACCTCTGGGATGAAGATGGGCGGTGGCCCCAAGCCGTTCGGGGTGGACGCCGAACAGGTGCCGGCGTTGTTGCGGCGTATCGGCGAACTCGATCTGGATTTTCAAGGCTTTCACATCTTCGGCGGCTCACAGAATCTGCGTCCCGAGGCGCTGATCGACGCTCACGACCGCACCTTTGAATTGGCGCTCCGGCTGGCGATGGATGCACCAGCACCGGTGCGAACGCTCAACATCGGTGGTGGCTTTGGTATCCCCTACTTTCCCGGCGATGCGCCGCTGGATCTGGAACCCATCGCGGCTAATCTCGAACGTTGGCTGCCGCAGGTCAAGGAGCAGCTCACGGCGGTGCAAGTGGTGATCGAACTGGGCCGTTATCTGGTCGGTGAGGCAGGAATTTATGTCGCTGAAGTGGTCGATCGCAAGGTGTCGCGCGGCCATGCTTTCCTAGTCACCAATGGCGGTTTGCACCATCATCTGGCCGCATCGGGCAACTTCGGTCAGGTGGTGCGTAAGAATTACCCGGTGGTGGTCGGCAACCGGGTGGTGGGCACTGAGCGGGAAGTGGCATCGGTCGTCGGCCCACTCTGCACCCCGCTGGATTTACTCGCCGACCGAATGGAACTGGCGAAAGCTGAGGTGGGCGATTTGATCGTAGTCTTTCAATCCGGCGCCTATGGCCTGACCGCCAGTCCGAGCCGGTTCCTCAGTCATCCAGCCTGTGCAGAGGTGCTCGTGTGACCACGTACCGGGCCAAATCTGTTCACGGCTGATCCAACCGAAAACCTTCTAGGGACGCCGCCATTTGGCGCGGAAGTCCGGATCGAACCAAGTTTGGGTGTTCTGATAGCCAACCTTGTCAGGCAATTTCTTGAAGAGGAGAAAATACAGCACCCTACGATGGATTCCTCCATCTGCCCTATGAGTCCAGGAGTACATGGCGAACGGATCAGTCTCTGGATTGGTCGAAAACATGGCATTATCTTCCAATTTCTCTGGAAACTGAAAAACCCATTCATGCTCATCGTCCTTCAGGTTCAAGATCATTTGCGCTGCTTGATCGATCGCCTCCGCTCTGCTCCGTTCGAGCATATTGAACAAAGCCATGCCTCCTACGAATACTAATGTGAAATTGATGGACTCGACGACCGTCAGCTCTAGATCCTTCACCCGATACTGATAAAGAATCAAATCCGGCGTACTCTCGGTCGCAACGTGAATACCATGTTGCACTTTATCTTGCTGCTTTTGGGGATTGGCCAAGTTCGAGAAAAACCGTTCCGACCAGAGTGAAGAGTTACCTTTTACCTTCGCAGGTAAATCCTGGAAACTCTCAATCGGTGTGAATGTCTTCAGTGAAACCTGAGCCACCGAATTTAACCATGCGGAAACCAGTTCTTTACCTTCCAAAGCCTGTCCTCCTCTGCAGTATCCTGGTCCAATTATCGAAAAACCAATGATAAAAATAACAATAGATAAAGTGGTATGTATCTCCCATGTAATCGACTCAGTACCGCTCAACAATCTCCTCAATCCGATAAAGCGCATTACCTGCTGAATCGTATTCGACACTGAACCAGACCAGCGAATGGAATGCATGAATAACTTCATCTTTGGAGTCATAAACCCCTGCTCCGCCACCGTAATATTTCGTCACCCCATTATGAGTGAATTTCAGACAAGCTTCGAAGTTATTCATGCCAACCGCGTCTGGTTTTAATAATGCGCCAACTACGCCAGGATCACTATCCGCTAATGCCGCATACCAAGTTTTAGCGCCCACTTTCTTCTTTTTATTATGCAAGGTAGTTGCAGGGAAATCTTTTTCGAGCACCGTCTTGCCGCTATCGACGTCTGGGTCAGTCCAGACTACCACAGCCTTCGCTTCACCCGGGCAACCCACCTGCTTGATGACGCCCCTGACAAATCGGACGATCGCTTGGCATTCTCCATAGCTGCTGATGTAATCGGCCATTGGCCAAGCACCGGTCTTCTCGGTCTCTTTCTTGAAGAATTGCGGATGGTCATATTTATCTGGGACGGCAGGATCCTTTTCCAAAGTGTAATAAGGGAATTTCTTCATTAACGCGGCGACGATCGTATGCGGATCGGTCGAACCCACGGCGCCGACCAGCTCGACCGCCTTATCCATGCGCTTATAGGTGACTCCATCCTCCTTCTTGCCTTCATCAATCGGTGTATCTAGTGTGACGAACATCTTGTTCTTGGTCTGGCCGCCACCTTGAGTGGATTCTGCTTTCGCCTTCCAGGAAATGGCGAAATTAAGCTCCTGCACTTTCTCCGGCAGTTCCTTATCGGAGGTCAGCGAAAAACTATTGATTCCCGGTTGGTAGGAAACTCCTTCCAATTTAAATTTCAGACTGTCAGGACCAGTCCCCTCCAATGTGCCGCTTTCCGGACAAGCATTGTCGGGTTTTACTTCGATCTTGAGCGTCAGCGAGACCTTTTCATGCATCGAATGACTGATCGGATGCTGCTCGGCGGGTGTCCATTCAGGTTCTGGATAAAGAGCGCCTTCATTCTTCCAATCGGCCTGATCATCCTTCAGCAAAGCATGATCGGAATGATAGGTCAATTCGATGACCGTCAAGCTTGTAATAGGTTTGCATTGTTCAGGACAAGGTTGTGTTGGATCATCAGGTTTTTTAGCGGGTGGCTTTTTGCTACCGTCTTCTTCCTTGCCACCATGTTTCTTGTACAGTTCTACCCATTCCTTGCGCAAATCAGCTTGACTGGGATCGGTATTTGACAAGGGAATCCGTTTGCCGTCCTTGATAAGCTCTGGATGGTTAGCATAGAACTCATCATCCGCTGCTTTGAGCGCATTGCTGTCCAGAGGCCTGCTCAGTCTGCCCATGTCTGCCCCCTCAGCACTTGTAATTCGCGACTATCGATGAGGTTGATTTTGGCTGCGCCACTCAGATCATCGCGTCGCAAAATATTGCCGATCCATTGGGTTTCTTCCCGAGTGTCCAAGCGAACTCCATAAATGACCAAATACTCGATGAAGCACCGGATATCATCCTCGTACTCAATACCATAGCTCTCGGCTTTCTTGATGCTGTTTTGCACGACCACATAAATCCTTTCATCCGGCAAATCCTTGGTGCGATCAGGAAATTTGGTTCGAAGATGCTTGATCATGCGCTGTGTAAATTGATTGCGCATGTAGACGCTCAATACATTCAGCTGTTCCTGGCGAATGATTAACATGTTTCAGTTCCCCTGCGAATATCGCGGTAGCCGACTCATGTGATGATTGACACGATAAGCGTCCGTTATTTCTCATCCAAGCGGCCCAGTTGAACCTGCTCGCTTTTCAGCTGAGCTTGTTCAATCCAGAACTTCAGCAACATCGCTGGATCTTCGCCTTCCGCCAGATAGCGTAGTACCGGCCCAAACACGATTTGCAATTCCTGTTCAGTGCAGGTCGGCAGATAGGTGCGTAATACGCGGGGATCGTAATAACGGAAGTAGAGCGGCTTCAAATCCGGATCGTAGACCTTGAGAAAGGTACGCAGGTGCATCCGTAACGTTCGCAAATTGGCCTTGCTGATGACGAAAATACCCCAGTGCCGGCCCCAGCCCTCCTGCAATAACCAGTCGGTAAACGGATGTTCCAGCGGCACAACCGCCAGATACGGGGCGACCTGCGCCATGTCTGGCTCCAGCTCACCCCGGAACAAACATTCCATATCTACACCCATCTGCTGCAAGGTTTGTGGGAGGTCAGGCACTGAAGCCCCGTCGAGAATGACATAGACTGTGGTTTCGGGAACAGCGAACAAATGCTGGCGTACGGCTTGAGTGGGAATGAGGTTGCTCATGATGCGGCTCCCGGCGACTGAGCGGAGTTTTGCTGTTGCTGTTTGCGAGCTTCTTCACAGACTTCGCAGAATGGCGTACCCGACTCGGCAGCATTGGTCAATGCCTGCGCCTGCGGAGACGAACCTCCCGGCTGCGATTGCTGATAAGCGCCTACGGTCACCGAATCTAAGGATTGAGCCTGCTCCTGAATCGGAGTCGCCTGCGCTTGGGTGATTGCGCCCGCCTGATCGGTGGCGGCTTCATTCGGCGCGGTGGGCGCGGTGGGCGCGGTGGGCGAACTGCCGGAACCGGAACCCGCCGAACCACCGCCACCACTGTTGATCATCACCATAGGACCACCACTGATGCTCACCATGGGGGTGCCGCTGATGGTGATACCGGATGGGCCGAGATCGATGAAGCTGGCGCCGGCCTTGATCGTCAGTTGCATCCCGGCCTCGATCACCACCTTCATGCCCGCCTTAAGATGGATCTCCATGCCGGCATCCAAGGCATGATTCATCCCCACCTTTTCCTGCTGATCCATCTCCACCTTGAGCGACAGATTGCCACCCACTTTTTGATTGCAATCGCCGCCGATTTCCTGATGCTTTTCGCCAGCGACTTTTTCGAATTGATCACCGCTACCGCCATCGCCGGATTTGACGGTCAGATGTTTTTCGCCCTCGACCTGCTCGAACTGCTTCTTTTTGACGATCAGGTGGCGTTCGCTGCCGATCCACTCGCGGGCGTCATTTTTGATCCGCAAATCCTCATCACGCTCGGCATGCAGAAAAATCTGCTCTTCACCCTTCTTGTCTTCGAAACGGAGTTCGTTGAAACCGCCACCGCCTGTACTGGACAAGCTTTTGAGGGTCGATACGGTTTTCTTGTCGGGTAGACTATAGGGTGGCAGATTGGCGCCGTTGTAGACGCGACCAGTGACAATCGGGCGATTGGGATCGCCTTCCAGGAAATCGACGATGACTTCCTGACCAATGCGCGGCAAATACAGCGCCCCCCACTTCTTGCCCGCCCAACTTTGGGCGACCCGGATCCAGCAGGAGCTATCCTGATCCGCATTGTCGTGCCGGTCCCAGTGAAAATGGCATTTAACGCGACCGTATTGATCGGTATAGATCTCTTCACCGCTGGGACCCACCACGATGGCGGTCTGCGGCCCCTGCACTACTGGCTTGGGTGTAATGCGCGGCGCTCGGTATGGCTGTTGCGCGTCGATCGTGGTGATCCGCACCTGAAAAGGTTTATCGGGATTACCGAGGCCCGGTACGGACTCGTAAGCATCGGATTGCAATTCATAATGCGCAGCGACGATCAGGTATTGGCGATTTTGATCTTCGCGCCCGAAATTCGCCAAGCTGAACAAATAACCGGCGGCTAACCCGCGCGCCACACCTTGCCCTTGCAGAATTTCATGTTGAGCCAACAACTCCTGCAAGCGTATCTTGGTATAGTTATCGCCATCACTGGCTTCAAAATACTCACCCGGATAGTCGTAGACCTCGAATTTGGCCATAGCATGGCTTTTCGGCGTAGAGAGCACTTTACGCAAGTTCTTGGTCGGCGCAGTAAAATCGAAGTCGTTGAGCGAATAGCCTCCGGGCTGCACCTGCTTTTCCATGATCCATTCGTAGAGATGATCACGCTCCCTCAAATGCGTGGCGTCGGGCGGGTAGTAGGGCACCTCGTCGTAGTTCGGGAATGTCTCGTGGGCGCTGTAGTCATCGGCCAGCACCAGGGTATGTTTGCCGTTTTCGTGCTTGAAATAGTAGTAGATACCGGCCAGCTCCATCAGTCGGCTGACGAAGTTGAAATCGCTTTCCCGATATTGCACACAGTATTCCCAGGTCGGATATTCGCCGCTCAGGGATTTTTTGAAATCCGTGAAACCCTGATCACGGAATACCAGCTCGATGATATCGGGGATGGTTTTTTCCTGGAAAATTCGGCAATCCGAGGTGCGGGTCAGGAACCAGAGCCAAGGGCTGAGCGTGGCCCGATAAGCGGCATAGCGCAGGCCGCTCATGCCCAGATAACTAAAGCGAGTGACGAAGCCGTTGAAGTAGCGGGTTCCACCCCCGCGCGCTTCCGGCAACTCCATGCGTACTGTTACATTTTTTCCAAGTATGTCCGATAGTTCTATATCGGTGCGTTCGCTGAGCAACTCCAAATCGTACTCGAACAGTCGCCCGAGTTGCTCGGTCGCGATCATGCGGTAGAAAACCAGAACATCCTCGCCCAACGAGGTGTTGACCGCGAAGATCCGATGTTTTTGTGTGACTGCCATGGGTCCAGACTCCAGGGAGTAGTACTTGTCGAGAGTTTAGGTTCAGCGGACACCGGTCACTCGACGTCAGGAGGCGCTTGCGACCGAATAGTGGGTCGTCTTGGCGCCGGATGTAAAAAATGACTCGTATATGACCCGAATGATAGAGATCGAAAATTCAGGTTGCCCATTGCAGAAACCGGCCACGACCTGAAGAGTGCAGCACCCGATCGGGGAGGTGCTTTGGAGCGTCGAGAGAAATCGGCCCTGGCAGTCGTCTTTTTTCAAAGCGCTATTGAAAATAAAAAACGTACATACCGGGGGCTATCGATCAACGCACAATCAGCCACACGTTCTGAATCAAGGCAAAATAAATCGGCAACCGAAATTTCGGTCCGGCAGGATTACTAGAAGACAGGGCTGGCGCCATGCCGCTGCCACTGACCAGCAGCACGCGATCATCGGCTAGGAGATGAAAATCCAGATTTTCTGGCTCAAGCGGCTCCATTCCCCAATCATCAATGCTAAACAGATATTCAAAGAATTCCTGCTGTGACATGCGGGCTGTGTCCGGCGCCAGGTAATGCGCACCGCCGGCATCCACCGCCTTAAAATCCAGGAATTTCATTACCGCCTTCAGATCCTTCTGGTCCAGCGCCTTGTGCAGGAGCGCGAGCCGCTGGATGATGGCTGGCTTCTGCTTGGCGTCCCAGGGAATGGGCAGGGCTTCCTGCCAAAGCCGGGACGGTGGAGCCTCGCTCGGTGCAACTGGAAAACGGATGCGCGCTTCGTAGGGGTAGTACTCAGTCGGCGCTGGCGGTTCCGCGGGTGCGTCGGCCGAGGCCGACGAGGCGTTGGCCGCCGCCGGAAGGGGCCAGACGAAATCGACCAGCGGTATGGAGTCACCCATGCTCTGGCCTTCTTCCAGCGCTTCCAGACGTACTCCGCACCGCGCCAGGCCTGGTTGGTAGGGTGTTCCTTCCGGCCAGGTCAGATAGACACCCAACACGTTATCACCGGGTTGAATCCAGACGTTGATCGTCTCCCCAGTGTCGATATCGCTCTGCCGTGAGGGCAGCACCAGCGGCGCATCGTTGATCGTCAACTCCAGAAGCACCGTGCTTTTCTGAATCTTGAGCATGAAGAATTTGGGCATGTCGGCGTCCTCTAGCTCTCCCAGAAGTAAAACTTCTTCGGACCCCACAGGGTCTGTTTGTCGACGAAGGTGATGGTGTCTTCTATGTCGATCAATCCCCAGAGGAGCTTGACCGTCGCCTGACCCTTCAAGCCGTCGAACTCCACCGATAGATCGACCAGCGCACCCTTGTCATCCAGGCTGAAATCACCTTTGCCGACGATGGCCGCCGAGGCGTTGATGTCAACCTTGATAACCTCGCTGCCAAGGACATTGCCCTCGCCACCCAGAGTCACCTGGATTTTTCCGGACACGCCGCTGCCGGTGTTGTCCACGAATTTTTTCTCATCCGGGCTTTTCCGCTCGTAATTGGCGTCGACGTTGATCCCGCCACTGAGCTTCAGATAGAGCCCGGCCTTGACTAGCCAGTCGATGACTTTTTGCAAGTACTTACCCAAACCAGGGATTTTTTTCGCGTACTTGGTGATCGTGCTGGTTCCCAGACTAGCCTTGGCTTCCGCGCCAAACAATGGATCGAAGCCGATGGCGATCTTATAGGCGTAATAGGCGCGATGATCGGTCCATTCTTTCCATTGCGCTTCGCCCGATACCTTGCCTTCCAGGTATTTCCAAGTAAATTTTTCCACGCCTGGCGCGAATTCTAAAGCCCACTCGACAGCTTTAGTGATGGTGCGCACCATCTTGAGCGCGGTCTTGAGATCCACCTTGGCGGCAAACTGGTTAGGCGGATAAGCGTGGACGGTCAGCCGTTTGCCGCTCCCGCAGGCGGAACAGCGGATGTCGTACTTCTTGGGGCTGATGCTGGGCAACCAGAATTTACTAGTCACCGGTCCCTCGGCGGGGAAAGAAGTGTTTTTCTCGTTCTTCGTGCCGTTGTCGGTGATGTTCCACTTCACCGGCCCGCCAGCGAAGGGGCAGCCTGCGATATGCCGGCAACTGCCTTCGTTCTTCACCTCGGCTTCCAGTTGAATTTCGTCGCTACCGTAAGTCTCGGCGGGCACGACCTCCAGGATCTTGCCGTCGGGAATCTCTCGGCCATGCGCGCACTTACCTTTGGCGCTGACGAAGGCGCACTTGGTATCGTCTTCGGTCGGACCGGGTGGCGGTGGCGGTGGTGGTTCTGGTGGTTCTGGTGGTTCTGGTGGTGGCTTGTAAGGCGGCACTTCCTGAGGGATCAGGTTTACTTTCTTGCGGGTGCGCGGCTGGCCGCCGATCCGGCGGCTCTGTCCCGGCTCAGCATCATCGGCGGGCGCTGCATCGATCGGTTCTTCAATTTCAGCTTGTGCAACCGATAGCGCCGCCTCAGCAGCTTGCGCCGAGCCGCCTGAATTGATTTTGACCATGATACCGTTGATCGAAACCCCGGACGGATCCAGCACAACGAAATTGCCACCGACCTTCAAACTGATGCCCATCTGTCCTTCCAGATTCAACTGGCCGGCTTTGATATGCACGCTCTGGGTGCCTTCGATGGTGACCTTGCCGGACTTGACGCTGACCTGATCGGCCCCTTCAAGGATGATTTTTTGGGCGTTCAGCTCCGATTTTTCGGTTACGAATGTCGTGTGGTTTTTAGTATGGCTTTCCAGTACGTTCTCAACAACTGTCTGATGAAGTTGCTTGTCGATCTTCTGGTATTCGCCTTCTTTGATATGGTAATTCACATCGTACTGCACGAACGTATTGCAATCGCCGCCTCGCTGGCCATCCTTCTCCCAGCCGATGCGCATTTCGCGGTTGCCATAATTGGTCTCGTACAACGAACCGCGAATGCGCATGTCCATGCGCCGCTGAGCATGGATAAAAATCTGTTCCTCGTTTTTCTTATCCTCGAAGCGGAATTCATTGAACCCGCCGCTGCCCTTGCTGGAATTGCTCTTGATGGTCGATAGGGTTGCCTTGTCGGGCAGCGTGTAGGGCGGCATGGATTCGCTGTTGTAGACTCGGCCCGTGATGATCGGCTGGTCTGGGTCGCCCTCCAGAAAATCGACGATGACCTCCTGACCGATGCGCGGCAGAAACTGGGCGCCCCAGCGTTTACCCGCCCAGAATTGAGCGACGCGAATCCAGCACGAGCTGTTCTCATCGGCTTTATCGTAACGATCCCAGTGAAAGTGGCATTTCACTCGGCCATATTGGTCGGTATAAATCTCCTCATTCTCGGGACCGACGATGATTGCGGTCTGCGGACCTTGCACCATCGGCTTGGGCGTGATGCGTAGCGTCCGGTAGGGTTGCCGCGCGTCGATGGCAGTGATCCGCACCCGAAACGGCTTATCTGGACTACCGAGGCCCGGTACAGACTCGTAAGCATCCGATTGCAATTCATAGTGGGCCGCGATGATCAAATATTCGCGGTTCTGATCCTCACGCCCAAAATTGATCAAGTTAAACAGGTAACCGGTTCCCAGCCCACACGCGATACCCTCACCGTGCAGGATTTCATGCTGCGCTTGGAGTTCCTGCAAGCGGATCTTGGCGTAGTTTTCACCATCGATCACTTGCGTGTATTCACCCGGATAGTCGTAGACTTCGAATTGAGCCATGAATGGGTTTTGCGCTTTCGATACCTTGTGCAAATTCTTGTTCGGCGCTTCGAAGTCGAAGTCATTCAGCTCATAGCTGCCTGACTGTACTTGTTTTTCTATGATCCATTCGTGGAGGTGGTCACGCTCCTTCAACTGCATGGCATCGGGTGGATAGTAGGGTACCTCGCTATAGCTTGGGAATGGCCCATGAGCGCTGTAGTCATCGGCCAACACCAAGGTGTGTTTGCCGTTTTCATGCTTGAAGTAATAGTAGATGCCTTCCTGCTCCATCAGCCGGCTGACAAAATTAAAGTCGGTCTCGCGGTACTGTACGCAATATTCCCATGCCCGATAATGGCCACTGAGCGATTTCTTAAAATCGCTAAAACCCTGCTCGTTAAAAATCTGCTCGATGATTTCAGGTACGGTTTGCTTCTGGAAAATTCGGCAATCCGAGGTGCGGGTCAGGAACCAGAGCCAAGGGCTGAGCGTGGCCCGATAAGCGGCATAGCGCAGGCCGCTCATGCCCAGATAACTAAAGCGAGTGACGAAGCCGTTGAAGTAGCGGGTTCCACCCCCGCGCGCTTCCGGCAACTCCATGCGCACCGTTACATTTTTTCCAAGTATGTCCGATAGTTCTATATCGGTGCGTTCGCTGAGCAACTCCAAATCATACTCGAACAGTCGCCCGAGTTGCTCGGTCGCGATCATGCGGTAGAAAACCAGAACATCCTCGCCCAACGAGGTGTTGACCGCGAAGATCCGATGTTTTTGTGTGACTGCCATGGGTCCAGACTCCAGGGGATAATGCTCGTCAAGATTGTAGATTGGGCTGACACCGGCCACTCGATATCGGAGATGATCGATCTTGAATGACCAAAGAGTGGCCACTGGACCTACACAACTGAACGACTATGAGTTTAGCAGCAAATTTCTGCCAGAAAGCCACGCCAAAACCATCGAAATCCAGTTAGACTTCCCAAAATTTCTGCATTGTTCGCTGATTTGGAGATCAAATGCCATGCCAGGTCGAATGGAATTTCAATTCAACTTGCCAAAAACGGCCGTGAGTCCATCGAGTCATCGAGATTCGGCCGCGCCATTACGTATCCTGATCATGGCCGATTTCAGCGGCCGCACCCATCGAGAAACACCTGGCCCGCTGGTCGATTTAGCTAGCCGGCCCTTGTTGGCGGTAGATATCGACAACCTGGATGCGATGATGGCCCGGCTAGCGCCAAAATTGCGGTTGGCGCCGGCTGCAGACACGGGCGCTGCACTCACCATCGGCTTCAGCCAACTCGACGACTTTCATCCTGACGCGATCTATCAACGGTTAGATTTGTTTCAAGCTCTGCGTCGTACTCGCGCTCGACTGTTGAACCCAGCCAGTTTTGCCCAGGCTGTCGCCGAATTGACCCCCTCACCTCCTCCAGAATCGGCCCAGATTGAGCCGGCTCAGGCCGAAGAGGATGGCGACTTGCTAGGGCGACTGTTGGGGCGGGCGCCGGTTCAATCCACGATGCGTTCGGCTGATACAACCATGGTGGGAATTCAATCTCTGTTGCAAGCGGTTGTACAACCTCATATCGTCCATGTCGATGCACGGCAGCCGGCCTGGGTAGCGGCAGTGGATACAGCGATCGGTGACCAATTACGTATGATCCTGCATCAACGGGCGTTCCAGGCGTTGGAAGCAACCTGGCGCGGGGTACAGGGATTAATCGCCGATCTCGACAGTGACATGGTGCAAGTTTCATTGCTCGATGTGACTCGTCAGGAATTGCTGGCTGATCTGCATAGCGCGGGTGGCGATCCAAAGGCAACGAGTTTGTATACGCTGCTGGTGGACCGGGGGGTGCGGATGCCGGATGGAGAGCCTTGGTCACTGTTGGTCGGCGACTATCGCTTTGATGCCAGCCCGGAGGACATTGCCTTGTTAGCGGAGATGGGTTCGCTGGCCGCTCATGCCGGTGGGCCGTTTCTGGCCGAGGCGGCGCCGGAATTGCTCGGTGCCGCCTCGGCGGCGGCGCTGGCCGATCCCAGTCAATGGACACCCCCAGCTGCTGAGCATGAAGAAAACTGGCAGGCTTTGCGCCATTGCGCGGTCGCGCCTTGGCTGGGATTAGTAGCGCCACGAGTGTTGTTACGGCTACCTTATGGTCGCAAGACCGATCCACTTGAACAACTGGAATTCGAAGAGATGCCGACAGGCCGTGATGCGGATGCGTACTTGTGGGGCAATCCGGCTTTCATCGGTACCCGGTTGATCGCGGCGGCATTTACGGAAAATGCTTGGGACTTCAGTCCTGGCGACCTGTTGGAGCTCGACGATTTACCTGCGCATGTCTACGAAGAGATCGGCGAGCGGGTTTTGCAGCCGGTCACTGAGGTCTTGCTGAGCGAACGGGCGATGCAAGCTATGCTGGCTAGAGGAGTCATGCCGCTATTGGGACACCGCCAGCGCAATGCGGTCCGGCTCGCGCGGTTTCAGTCGCTGGCAGAACCAGCGGCGGCGCTGGCTGGAGCCTGGGGGTAATCCGGCTCCTCCTCGAAGGCTGTCAACCCCCATAGCATTTGACCGAATTAAAAACGACGGGTAGGTTGCCATGAAAGCACCACACCTTTCATCGTCCGGGGCGACGTTCCAAACGACATGATCGTTGGGCTGAGAAACGAAACTGAACAGCTTGAAGCCATAAAAATTGCTGGGCTACGCTTAGCGCCAATCTACCTGAGAGCATGGGTGGAGCAGTATCCCCTCCCCGCTTGAGGGGAGAAGATATTAGGAAAAGCCAACAGCCCTACGCTTCTCGGAGAGAGCTATCTATTTCAGATCTCACCCCAACCAAACACTTCCACCGCACGGAACAAGTCATTATCGGTCACCATACCGACAGGCTTACCGTCCATCTCAACCACGACACGGCGAACGTTGGCCTCCGCCATCCGTTGTGAGGCCTCGGCTAGCGATATTTCACGCTTGACCGTGATCAGTGGCCGGGAGGTAATTTCGCCGACCGGCACCCGTGCTGGTGAGCGGTTGACGCTGATGATCTTCTTGAGTACATCGCGATCGGTCATGATGCCCCACTGGCCGCTGGCATCCGGCTCGACCATCACGGCGTTCACACCCTTCTCGATCATGACATGCATCGCGACGTTGACCAAATCGTCGTTCTTGACTGTGACTACTGGCGACATGACACCGCCGACGGTCGTCGGCATCCGCCCGGAAGCCAGCATGGCTTGCAAAGGATCCGCCACACGCTGCGCTTCCAGAGCGCGCCGTTCGGCTTCCTGCGCCTGACGACGTCGGTCGGCCTCAGCGCGCAACGCGGCTCCATGCGCCTTCATCTTCGCGATGATCAAATCGCCAAATTTGCTGGTCGGCACTTCGGTCGCACCATCCATCTGCCGGGCGAAGTCGTAGGTGACGGTCTTGTCGGCGATGACCTGGGTCAGCGCGGTTTCGATCAGATCGGCCGCCTCCTTCCAACCCATGTATTGCAACATCATCACCCCAGACAGCATGAGCGAACCCGGATTGACCTTGTCGAGGTTGGCGTATTTGGGTGCCGTGCCGTGGGTGGCTTCGAACACGGCGACGTGATCCGCCATGTTAGCCCCGGGAGCGATGCCGATGCCACCGACCTCCGCCGCCACCGCGTCAGATAGATAATCACCGTTCAGGTTCATGGTGGCCAGCACTGAGAACTCTTCCGGCCGCAACTGCAAAAGCTGAAAGATGATGTCAGCGATGCGGTCTTTGATGACTACCTTGCCGGGTGGCTGCTTGCCGCCGTAGACGCTGTACAGCTCATTTTCGGTAATGGTTTGATCGGGGAATTCGTCGCGCGCCAGCTCATAGCCCCAGTTCCGGAAGGCGCCTTCCGTGAACTTCATGATGTTGCCCTTATGCACCAGGGTCACACTGTCGCGATCATGGTCGATGGCATATTGGATGGCCTTGCGCACCAGCCGCTTGGAAGCAAACGGGGAAATCGGTTTGATGCCCAGACCGGCGGCGTCGAAGAACTCAGCGCCCATTTCTTCACGCAGAAATTTCGCCAGCTTGGTGTTCTCCGGTGAGCCGGATTTGTATTCGATGCCCGCGTAGACGTCTTCGGTGTTCTCGCGGAAGATGATCACATCTACTTTCTCGGGATAGCGCATCGGTGAGGGAACACCGGGATAGTAGCGTACTGGACGGACACAGGCATATAAGTCCAGATCCTGGCGCAGTGCGACATTCAGCGAGCGGAAGCCGCCGCCGACTGGCGTGGTCAAGGGACCTTTGATAGCGACGACCAGTTCCTTGATCCCTTCCAGGGTTTCATCCGGGAAGTAGTTGCCATCGTAGATTTCTGCGGCCTTTTCGCCGAGGAAAATTTCGCACCAGTGGATTTTACGCTCGCCGCCATAAGCTTCTTCGACCGCCGCATCCCAGACGCGCAGCGAGGCGCGGGTAATGTCGGGACCGATGCCATCGCCTTCCACGTAACCGACGATGGGTTGATCCGGCACATGCAGTTTGCCATCCTGGATGGTGATCTTTTCGCCGCTCGTGGGAATGCGAATATGCTGGTAGGCCATGGGCCCTCCTTATCATTTGGTTTCCACAGGAATATTGGGTTCTGGAACGCGCGATGTACCGGAAAAATGCCGCGCTCAGCGTGAAAAAAATGCGCATTAAAACTACACGCAAACGCTTTTTCTGTCCATGATGACCCATGTTTGGCCATCGTTTCCTAGAATGCCATGATACTGCCATGACCTTAAATGAATTGCGCTACATCGTTGCCGTTGCTCGCGAACGGCATTTTGGCCGAGCTGCCGAAGCTTGCCACATCAGCCAACCCACCCTGAGTGTCGCCGTGCGTAAGCTGGAAGACGAGCTAGGAGTGGCTCTATTTGAGCGGGCGCCGGGTGAAGTAACGGTCACGCCGGTGGGCCGGCGCATCGTTGAACAGGCGCAGCGGGTGGTTGAGGAAGCTGCCGTCATCAAACAGATCGCCAGCCAGAACCAGGATGATCTGGTCGGGATACTGCGGCTGGGCGTGATCTACACCATTGGCCCTTATCTGTTGCCCCACTTGATCCCGCGCCTGTACCGTCGTGCGCCCAGCATGCCGTTGCAAATCGAGGAAAGCTACACCGCGGTGTTGAGCGAGCGGCTCAAGGATGGGGATCTAGACGTACTGATTCTATCGCTGCCTTTCGACGAGCCCGGCGTACTCACCCAAGCGGTGTATGAAGAACCGTTCGTGGTATTGATGCCGATTGGTCATCCACTGGAGCAGGTGGAGATCATCGATTCACCCACCTTAGCGCAACAGAATCTATTGTTGCTAGGGCCTGGTCACTGCTTCCGCGATCAAGTGCTACGCTTCTGCCCAGAATGCAACCGGCTGAGCATGACCTCGGGCAACATGCAAAAAACCTTGGAGGGCAGTTCATTGGAGACCATCCGGTTGATGGTGGCGACTGGAATCGGCGTCACGGTGCTGCCCTATACCTCGGTCAGCGGCTACGCCCACGCCAATGATCTGCTCAGCATCCGGCCATTCGCCGATCCGGCGCCGGCCCGGGTTGTTGCGCTGGCCTGGCGTAAGAGTTTTCCGCGCCAACGGGTGATGACTCTGCTGAGTGAAGCCATCCGCGCCTGTCCGTTGGGCGAAGCTGTACGGTTATTGTAGTTCAACCAAACTCATCTGGATCGAACCCGACCAGCGGCAGCAACCGTCTGAGATGGTCCGAAACGGTGCCAGGATCGTCCCCACGTAGGGTCATATGCCCGACCTTACGCCCAAGGCGTGGAGCCTTACCATAAATATGGTAGTGCGTGTTCGGCACCGCCAGCACCGCCGTTCGTTCCGGTAGATCGCCAATACAATTCAGCATCACAGAATGGCCAATGGCCCGCGTCGATCCTAACGGTAGGCCGGAGATTGCCCGCAGGTGATTTTCAAACTGGCTGGTTTCAGCGCCCTCGATAGTCCAATGCCCGGAGTTGTGGACACGCGGAGCCATTTCGTTGGCGATCAGCCGCCCATTCTTGACGAAAAATTCGATTGCCAACAATCCGACATAATTCAACCGATCCAGCAGTCGGCGAGCGTAATCCCAACTCTCCCGCTCCAGATCCGGCATGAAACAGGGTGCCCGTGATAAGCGCAAGATACCGTCACGGTGGTGGTTTTCCACGAGTGGATAAAATGCCGTCGCGCCATCCCGGCAGCGGACCCCCAGCACCGAGACTTCCCGCTCGAAGGGAACGAAGCTTTCCAGGATCAAGGGGACGCCGCCCAGCGCCTGCCAGGACGGTTGGATGTCTTCGGAGGTGCGCAAAACCCTCTGGCCTTTGCCGTCGTAGCCCAGCCGGCGGGTCTTCAGTACCGCTGGCAGATTCACTCGCGCCACAGCATCCTTCAATTCATCCAAACTATCAACGGTGGCGAAGTTTGGCGTTGGAATATCCAGTTCCCAGAACAGGGTTTTTTCCGACAACCGGTCCTGAGCCGTCGCTAATGCTTCAGCCGGCGGGTAGAACGCCACCTGCCCCGCTATCGCCTGAGCTGCTGCCACCGGGATGTTTTCGAAATCGAAGGTGACGACTTCAGCCCAGTCAGCCAACCGTTCCAATAGCGCCACATCGTCATAGTCGCCCTGAATAAGCGGCGCAACTTGCCCGGTGCAAGCATCTGCTGCCGGGTCGAGAACCTGGAAACGCAAGCCCAATGGATAACCTGCCAGCGCCAGCATCCGCGCCAGCTGGCCACCGCCAACGATCCCAACATTCACAATGCGCTGCTCCGGGGATCGGGTTGGCTCAATACATCAGCGGTTTGTCGGTCGCGGAAAGCACGTACCGCTTCGCGGATAGCGGGATATTGGTTACCGAGTATCGTCGCCGCCAGCAGAGCGGCGTTGATCGCACCGGCCTTCCCAATCGCCAGGGTGCCGACCGGAATACCGCCCGGCATCTGAACGATGGACAGCAGCGAATCCAGGCCGTTGAGCGCCTGCGATTGTACCGGCACACCCAGCACTGGTAGGACCGTCTTGGATGCCACCATGCCTGGCAGATGTGCAGCACCACCGGCGCCTGCGATGATGGCGCACAAACCCCGTGCCTCGGCGCTCGTTGCATAGTCGAACAGTAAATCAGGCGTGCGGTGAGCCGATACCACCCGAACCTCATAGGGCACTTTCAATGCATCCAGGGTATTAGCCGCATACTCCAAGGTGCCCCAATCCGAAGTGGACCCCATGATCAGGCCTACCAGGGGTGTATTTTTTACGGTATCCATGTTTCCATTAAGAGATTTTTAATCGATGTGTTGACTGAAATCGAGGGGTGGGAATTGAGCCAAAAGACCCGATCGACATCTACCATGATGACTAATCTGTCAAATTCTTCATCAATCTTCTCATAAAATTTAGCTTGGAAACAGGCTTCCCCATTACCACTCATTGTGCTGTGAAATAGAGATTGCCATACCAGGCTGAGGCGTCTTGGCCGCTATCATCGGTGTCGGTCATCAAGGCGACCGCATCGATAGAGTCGATTTCCTCACCGAACAAGCGTTGAAAATCAGCGCGGATATTGCGCTTTTCGTTGATCCATCGACCAGCGTTTTGCATACCTGATTGTAAGGCCATGACTCGGGCGCTGCTGGTATAAGCATTGTGCCAAGTTGCCCCTACTGGTTGCTGGCTGGACCAGACATAGACCAGTGAGCGTGTTTTCCAGAACGCCGCACCGCCCGAGACCACGACGTAGATTCGCGCTGGATAGTCATCACCCGCCTTAGTGCGTTCATCGACACCGTTCAATACCCGATCCACTCGCCATGACCAGTGGAGCCAGGGCGTTTGGTGCAGATCAACCTCAATCTCCCGATACCATCCCGAGGCCGTACCCCGGCTATCGGCAAATAGTGCCTTGCGTCCACTGCGTTCATCGAAGGTATAACGAGTTTCGCCTTGAAAGGATTTGCTTTGCCAATCTTTGCGATCACCGGCGGAAAATCGACCGATCATGACCGTTTCATCCGCCATGCCGATCGCAGTCATGACCGTCAACGATACCGTGCAAATTATTACATTTAGCTTCAAGAGTTTACTCCTAAGAGAATTTTCCTAAATAAAAATACCCGTAGGGCGGGCGCCGCCTACCGTTCGCTCTATGCATAAATATCCGGTTCTTCTGGCGACGTGGTCCAGAAGTTTTCCTATACTGGGGTGCGCCTGTTTTTGACACACTATCTCCCCTGCTCTTTAGGTACACTGATCATCGTGGGTTTATTGAACCGCTCGCTGGATGAGGCTATGCAGTGGCTTTGGAAGACCGGTTGCGCGTTGCTTGCGCAACCAACCGATTCAATGGGAGTAATGGCATGACTGGGCATGACATGCGGAACTGGATGATCCATATCCGCAAAGACACTCTCAAGTTTGCAGCGGCACATATGACCGTCTTTCCTGATGGCAGCAAGGAACATTTGCATGGCCATAACTATCAGGTGGAATTAGCGGTGGAACTGACCGAACCAGCCCTGCCGCAGATGCTCAGCTATGAAGTCTTCAAACAGGCGTTGCGAACGGTTTGCGCCGAGTGGGATGAAAAACTGCTGATCGCCGGCAATAACCCGTGGTTGGAAATATTGCCCGCTGAATCCAGCGAGTACGCCTTCCGGTTATGCGGCAAACGTTATGTGCTACCCGTTGACGAAGTGGTGGTATTAGCGATAGATAACGTCACCGCCGAGAATCTGGCCCAGGCACTGTTCGAGCGATTCTGGGCGGAGTTGACCCATGACCGTTCGGTGCGTTGGCGCGAGCGGATTGTTGCCGCTAGCTTGCGGATCGACGAGTCGCCTGGTCAAGGGGCGACCTATACCATCCGGTGGGGTTGATGCTTACCGCGCGCGCTGCAAGGCCCGAATCCCTTGCTCCAAGCCTTCTAGGGTCAGCGGATACATGCGGTCGCTCATCAATTCCCGCACCATTTGAACCGAGGGAATGTAGTTCCAGCGATTTGACGACTGCGGATTAAGCCAGATGGCTTGAGGCCAGGCCGTCAGCAGTCGACCCATCCACACATCGCCGGCCTCGGGATTGAAATGTTCGACGCTGCCGCCCGGATAAGTAATCTCATAAGGACTCATTGTCGCGTCGCCGACCAGGATTAGTTTGTAATCCTGGCTGAAGGTATGCAATACCGTCAGGGTATCGATCTTTTCGGTATAGCGACGGCGGTTGTCCTTCCACAGACCTTCGTAGACCAGGTTGTGGAAGTAGAAGTATTCCAGATGCTTGAATTCGCTACGGGCTGCTGAAAACAATTCCTCGCAAGCTCGGACGTGATCATCCATCGAACCACCCACATCCAGGAACAACAGTACTTTTACCGCATTGTGCCGCTCCGGCACCATCTTTAGATCCAGCCAGCCGGCATTGCGTGCAGTGGAACGGATAGTGTCATCCAGATCCAATTCCTCAGCCGCACCCTCGCGGGCAAATCGGCGCAACCGGCGCAGGGCCACCTTGATGTTGCGTGTCCCAAGTTCCACCGAGTCATCCAGATTGCGGAACTCGCGCCGATCCCAGACCTTCACTGCTCGGCGATGACGTGAGGTATCCTGCCCGATGCGGATACCTTCCGGATTATAACCATAAGCTCCGTAAGGCGAAGTGCCAGCGGTGCCGATCCATTTATTGCCACCCTGATGACGCCCTTCCTGTTCCGCCATCCGCTGGGCAAAGGTTTCCATCAGTTTCTCCCAACCTCCCATTGCTTCGATGAGTTGCTGATCTTCTGCGCTCAGCGTCAGCTCCGCTAGTCGGCGCAGCCATTCCAGGGGCACCGTAGCCCCAACCAGCCCGTCAAGCAAGGTTTCCAGTCCCTTGAAGTGGCTGGCGAATATCTGGTCGAAGCGGTCATAGTAGCGTTCATCCTTGACCAAAGCCGCTCGCGCCAGGTAATAGAACGCTTCAATGCTATGAGCGGTGACTCCCTGGCTCAACGCTTCCAACAACGTCAGGAATTCGGTTAGCGAAACCGGCACACTGGCCTTGCGTAGCTTGAAAAAGAAGTCAGTCATCATAAAATAATGTCCTATAATCAATAAATTGCTATGGTTTTTTGGGCTGTGCCACGATTTATACGAATCGATCTTAGTGTTGAAATGCGCTCGACGTGTTCAGCTAGATGCTCTATTCCTAAATTTAAGATAGGTAATCCCCTGGCTCTACCAGGGAGACCTTAGAAGTTCGACCATTCCGGGCGTCCATTGGGGAAACCTCCGTCGTGAGCCGCCGAAGCACACGATGGGGAGAATCCCGATGGGCCATGCACGAAGCCTAAGTCACTCCAAATGGGAGTGCAAATATCATGAACAAGCACCTCCACAATTGAGTGGGGCAGGATCATCGTGCGGTTAAATGGATCGTCCGGCCCATGCTGAGACTCCAATCCTTCCGTTCGGCCCGAGCGACTCTCCAAGGAATTGAACGCTTGCACATGCTCAGGAAGGGGCGGATGGTCACAGTTGACGGGTAGGACCCATCCGCCGCCGAACAGTTCTATGCCCTGGCCGCTTAATTCCGCGTCCGGAGATGCCTCGCTCGTTGTCAGAAAATAATGCAACACCATCAGAATCCGTCTCTCAAAATGTGTTTGGCGTAAATCTTACCTCAGTCCGAATTTCATGTGTACACTATATGGTTATTGCTCAGTGAGTTAGCGCCGACAGGAGACGGCAATTGCAACACTAAGGCTTTGCCCAATCAACCTGTGATGGAGAGCCGATGAACCAGCCTTTTAGATTATTGAGGATACTCATCGTGGGTTGCTTCCTCCTCCTAGGAGTGGCGAGTCACACTGTTGCTGCCGAGCCACCGATCCGCATTGGATTCGTTGGTGATTTCTCCTCGGTGACCCAGCCATATACGCGCAATGCTTTCGCGGCCGCGGAAATGGCGGTACAGGAACTCAACGCACAAGGTGGATTGCTCGGTAGATCCGTCGAGCTGCTCCGCCGGGACGGTGGCATCGACCCGGATAGCCACTACCGTCACTTCACCGAATTGGTGCGTGACCAAGGGGTGGTCGCCATCTTCGGGGGCGGGCCGAGTCACACCGTGCTGGCGGCCTCCAAGGCGAGCCGGGAACGGGAAGTCCCCTATCTGATATCTCTTGGCAACCCTCAGTCCGCCGTTGTGGAGCATGGGCATCCCTTTGTCTTCCTGTTCGGACCCAACCACCGCATGGAATCCCTGGGATTTAGCATCTTCACCACGTTAATGCCGTGGAAGCGTTATGCCTGGATCGGTCCCGACTACCTTTGGGGGAGGGAGGTGATGGGATATTTTCGAGAATACTTCGAAGCCCTCGGTACGCCCATCGAATGGACCGCCGAAGTCTGGCATCCGCTCGGCGCTACCGACTATGGGGCCGGAATCCAACGCATCATCGCATCCAAACCGGACGCCTTGATCGTGGCCACTTGGGGAGAAGATCTACGGTATTTCATCCGCGAAGCGCAAAAGCATGACCTGTTTGGCAGGATGGCGGCTTTTGGATGGTTCTCCATTATCCCGGAGAGCAATGAGCGTTTACTCCCGGAAGGTATCTGGGAGATCTCTCGGGGTCCGTTCAATTACCTTGCCGGTAAATATCCCCAAGCCAAGGCATTTGTCGAGCGCTACAATCGTTACACGGGCGCTTTTCCCTTGGAATTCACCATCGGTTGTTACGATTCCTTGCACGCCTGGAGTCAAGTGGTCTTGCGCACGGGTTCCGTCGACCCGATAACTGTAACCAATGCCTTGAAAGGGATGACTTTCATCGGACTTCGGGGAGAGAGTCACATCCGAGCGATCGATGGACAACTGAACAGTCCGGTGTATTTTGGTCGCTTGACCTATACATCCGAATACCCCGTCGGAGTGCTCGAATCGGTCATCGAGATCCCAGCGGGAAAGGTCTGGTTGAGCGAGCAGGAAGTGGAAACCCGTAGGCGAAACGCCAGCGCTTCGCCGGGGAAATGATTTGTTTTCCGATTCATTCACGCCCATGACCGCCAACAAAAATGTCATTCTGATGGTCGCTCTGGGCGCCATCGCCTGCTTGCTCAGTATCTTCCTCAGTCAGTTTTTCGCCAAAAGAATTTATGACAATGAAGCGCTGCTGGCCCGGATTGAACGGCTGCCGCCAGCGGTAGAGCACTTGCAAATTCTCAGCAAGAACTTTGTGCAAAGCGGTGATCCGATTACCTGGAAACGCATTGCCGATGGTCTGGAGGCGCTCAAAGCCGATCTGCAACTTACTCCTGATGTCGCTGTGCAATGGCGAGCAGAGATGGATGCATTGGGTACAGACCTCGAGTCCTACACTCGCATCCTGAGCCGGATTCAGGAGCCCGCGATTCTCCTTAATCGCGAGAAAGACCGGCTCAAAAGCATCAGCCTCTCCTTCTCTCAGGAAGTGGAAGCGCAAATCGTGCAGCCCTATCAGCAAAAGGAGGGCGAGCGGATCTATGCAGGAGGGCAGCTCGACCCCTTTAAGGTCAGAATAAAGGATACGGCCATGGAGGTGATCAGGCTGCACTTGACGCAGCAGTTAATCTTGCTAGAACTCCTGGTGGACTGGGACCTGGCCCGCTACCAGGACAAGAAGGCTTCTATCGAAGCGGATCTGGCGCTGCACCAGAAGCGACTGAACTATTTGAATATCCTCTTGGGCAACGAGCCGGCCATCGACGCGATCATTGCATCCCTCGTGCGCAAGCTGGATAGTTTGGTGCTTCAGGAGCAGACCATCTTCCGCTACTTCACGACTATCACTGGCTTGAATAACCAATTGGCGCATTTGGACAGCCGTCTGCTGGTTGCCAGTAAAGCATTCACCGGGAAGCTTCGCACAGAGATCTCGGAAAGCAATCGCATCAACCAAATGCTGGGTTGGAGTTTACCCACCATCCTCCTGGCCGCTTTGGGTATCCTGGGAGCCTTGCTCGCCCGCAACATCATTCAGTTCGTCAAGGAGCTGGAGTCCAATCGGCAGGAGCTGCAGATCAATGAAAGCAATCTAAAGGTGACGCTCGACTCCATTGGAGACGCCGTCATCGCCACCGATCATCAGGGACGGATCACCCGCATGAATCCATCGGCGGAACTATTGACCGGATGGAAACTGGCGTCGGCTTTCGGCAGGAAGCTCTCCGAGGTGTTCCATATCGTCAATGCCCACACCCGCGCCAGAGTGGCGGATCCAGCAGAAAAGGTCATGGCAAGCGGCAGAGTGGTGGGGTTGGCCAACCATACGGTGCTCCTCGCAAACGATGGAAAGGAATACCAGATTGCGGACAGCGGCGCCCCCATTCGCACCCCAGACGGTCGAATTATCGGTGTGGTGCTGGTGTTCCGGGATGTCACCGAAAGCTACGTGCAGGAACAGAAACTACGGGAAAGCGAGAAACAACTCCGAAAGATCACCGCCAATGTTCCCGGAGTGGTCTACCGCTTTGAATGCACATCCGAATATCGCTGCACCACTACCTTCGTGGGAGAAAACCTGCGGCAGTGGTTCGGGCTCGAACCTGACCCCGCTACCTTTGCCCAGGCCTTCCGCAGCGGCATTCCTGATGAAGAGAGGGAAAGGTATGAGCACTCTCTCCGCGAGGCGATACGCCAGTCCCATCCCTGGCATTACGAGGGTCAGTTCCGCAAGGAAAGCGGCGAACGCATTTGGTTCTCTGGAGACGCCATACCCTACCAAGAGGAAAATGGAACCGCTTTCTATGGGGTAGTTCAGGATATCACCGAACGCAAGAGAAACGCGGAGACTCTGCGGCAGTTGCGCAATTACCTGTCCAACATCATCAACTCCATGCCCTCGGTACTGGTAGTGGTCGATCGGAAAGGGCGGGTGACCCTCTGGAACAAATCCGCGGAACAGGCCACAGGACTCACGTTCGACCAGGTCCACCGCCAGCCCCTGGCTACGGTGTTTCCGCGTCTGGCCGATCAGATCCATAGCATCGAAACCGCCCTCGACAAGCGTGAGATCATCCGTGAGTCCAAGGTTCCCATCCAGTACCAAGACGAGACCTCGTTCGAAGATATCACCATCTTTCCGCTGGTGGCCAACGGAGTGGAGGGCGCAGTCATTCGCCTGGACAACGTCACTGAAAGAGTACGGATCGAGGAAATCATGATTCAGAGTGAAAAGATGCTCTCGGTGGGAGGCTTAGCGGCTGGCATGGCCCATGAGATCAACAATCCCCTGGCTGGGATATTGCAAACCGCCGAGGTATTGGCCAACCGTCTTAGCAACAAAGCACCCATTCCCGCCAACGAGAAGGCGGCAACTACGGCAGGCACCACCATGTTGGCCATCCAAACTTTCATGGAGTTACGCGGCATCCCCAGGATGTTGAAAACCATCAAGGAATCAGGCAGCCGAGTCGCGGTCATCGTGGACAACATGCTGAGCTTCGCCCGCAAGAGCGACGCCACCGTTTCCTCTTACGACATCGCCGAGTTGATCGACAGAACCCTTACCTTGGCAGCTACCGACTACAATCTGAAGAAGCAGTACGATTTCAAGGCGATCGAGATCCACAAGGACTATGGAGAGAACCTTCCACAGGTTCCCTGCGAAAGCGCGAAAATCCAACAAGTGCTGTTGAACGTCCTCAGTAACGGTGCGCAAGCCATGGTAGGGGCGGGCGCCAGCAAACCCCGATTCATCCTGCGCACTCGCTGGGAGCCGGAACGGAATTCGGTGCGTATTGAAATCGAGGACAATGGACCCGGTATGGAACCGGCCATCTCCAGGCGGGTCTTCGAACCCTTCTACACCACTAAACCGGTGGGGGTGGGTACAGGCCTTGGGCTGAGCGTATCCTACTTTATCATCACCGAGAACCATAGTGGTGAGATGAGCGTTGAATCCTCACCAGGGAAGGGCGCCCGGTTCATCATCCGCCTGCCTGTGAAACATAGATCTTCGTCTGACCACCGGTAATGACAACGACTGTGGGAGGAGGTTATCCATTGACCACATAAGGTTTTTCAACTAGCTTATATGTAGTGCGACTGTCAATGGATAATTGCAAAAGCGAATGTTTCGCACCCCTTAATGACGATGAGTCATTGCGCTTTGTATTCTTGATACATCTCGGTGGGGCCCGGTGGATGGCTCGGGCCCTGGAGACGATTACCTGGCTCGGCAAATCGGCGACACGGTGGGGCGACTGAGTCCACCACGCTGGGCTGGGGATCTGGGTGCGAGGTAAATAGAGGTGAAACACACTGAACTCCTGGAATTCGCCAAGCTGCAGAACATCTGTATCACCATTGCAGACAAAACGGGTTGTAATGTCGCCATCATGGGTCCGGGGGGCCAGATCATCGCCTCCTCCAAACCCGAGCGCATCGGCGCCATTCATCCCGGCGCGGCATTGATCCTTGACGGCCAGATTGATTGCTTCGACGTCACCGAGGAGATGGCTCGAGAATCCGATGTCATGCTTGAGGGTCGTAGTCTACCGCTTGAATTAGAAGGAAAACGGATCGGCAGTATCGGTGTCGCCGCCCCGTTGGCCGAATCCCGCCGCTACTCTGCTATCGTGCAGACCTGTGTCACTGTGATGCTGGAGAGCGAGTTCGCTCATCGCAACGCGCAGACGCGGATCAACTGCTCGATTGAGTCGAGCAAACGCACCGAAGCGATTCTGCGTAAGAGCGAAAAGAGGCTCCGGGAGATGTCTGAGTTGGGCCGTATCGGCTACTGGTATTGGGATCTCGCCTCCGGCAATGTGGAGTGGTCTGACCAGGTTTATAAAATCTTTCAATTGGACCCAAAACAATTCATCCCGCACATCGAATCGATCATGGCCCTGTCCCCCTGGCCGGAAGATCGCCATCGTGATCAGGAATTAATTCAGAGTGTTTTGCAGGATAGGGAGCCCGGCTCGTTTGAGCAACGCTTCCTGCTGCCCGACGGCTCCACCGGTTATTACTTCTCCACTTGTCAGGGCGTCTACGACGACCAAGGAGGACTGCTGGCCATCGAGGGCACCGTACAGGATATTACCGAGCAAAAACAGTCTCGCCTGGCCTTGGAACTCAGCGAAAGCCGCTTCCGCGACTTTGCCAGCAGCGCCGCTGACTGGTTCTGGGAAATGGGTCCGGATTTGCGTTTCACCCGGTTGACCGGCCGGGTCGAGGAGGTGATGGGGCTTTCCCCAGAACAGATCATCGGCCGTACCCGGCGGGAAATCTACCGGGATACGCAAGATTTCGACGCACCTCATTGGCAACGGCATTTCCACACCCTGGAGAACCGTTTGCCGTTCTCCAATTTCGAAGTGCGCTGGGTGCGACTGGATGGAGGATTCCGTTTTATCAGTTTCAGCGGAAAACCTTTTTTTGACGCCCAAGGTAATTTTCTGGGTTACCGGGGCGTCGGGGGCGATATCACCGCGCGTAAGCAGCAGGAAAGAGAATTGGTGCATCTGCGCAACTATCTGGTCAACATTATCGACTCCATGCCGTCGATTCTCATCGGCGTGGACAATTCAGGAATCATCACTCAATGGAACAAGGAGGCCCAACACAGCACCGGCATCCATTTCGAGGAGGCCCTGGGTAAACCTCTTTCCAAGGTGTTTCCACGATTAAAACAAGAATTGAGCCATATAAATCGGGCAATCCGCACGCGTCAGAAACAGATGGACAGAAAACGGTCTCGCCAGGAAGACGGGGAAGTGCACTACGAGGACATGACCATTTATCCGCTGATCTCCAACGGCGTAGAAGGAGCTGTGATTCGGCTGGACGATGTCACCGAACAGGTGCGCATGCAGGAGATGATGATCCAGACCGAGAAGATGCTCTCGGTGGGCGGGCTTGCCGCGGGTATGGCCCATGAGATCAACAATCCCCTAGCGGGCATGATGCAGACCGCCAATGTGTTGAAGAACCGGCTGACCGATACTCGGATGCCTGCTAACCTGCGCGCTGCGGAAGCGCTGGGGTTGTCCATGGAAGTCTTGGGCGCGTATCTCCAGGAACGGGGCATTCCCCGTATGCTGGACGACATCCAAACATCGGGAATTCGCCTGGCCGAGATTGTGGAGAACATGCTCAGTTTCGCCAGAAAGGGCGAGGGAGGCGGTTCGCTGCACGACTTGCGGGAATTGATCGACAAGACCCTGGTCCTGGCGACCACTGATTACAATCTAAAAAAAAATTACGATTTCAAGACGATCGAAATCGTCCGCGATTATGCCGAGGATCTTCCTCCAGTACCCTGCGAAAGCGCGGAGATTCAGCAAGTGTTGCTGAACCTGTTCCGCAATGGTGCCGAAGCCATGCAGAGTCATGGTGGACGGCATCACCGGTTTAACGTGCGCACCCGTTTGAGCAAGAGTCGCACTATGGCCCGCATCGAAATCGAGGATAATGGCCCAGGAATGGACGAATCAGTGCGTAAACGGATTTTCGAGCCTTTTTTCACCACCAAACCGGTGGGGGTCGGTACCGGGCTGGGGTTGAGTGTTTGCTATTTCATCATCACCGAAATTCACAAAGGGGAGATCAGCGTGGTATCCAAGCCGGGCAAAGGAGCGTGTTTTGTGGTCTCGTTGCCTATTGTCCCCTCTGGCGGGGGTTGAGTTCTGCGCGCATCTCTGCTGTGAATGCTACTAGCGGATCTAGGTTCGATATATATGAGAACCATTTTGATACTCGATGACGATAGCGCGGTGCGTAGAAGTTTTTGCGACTTTTTCGAGGATCGCTTGTGGGCTCCCGTGCCCGCAGAATCGGGAGAAGAGGCGCTGGCGTTGTTGCAAAATGTGCGGCCGCTGGCTGCTATCGTCGATGTACGCTTGCCGGGAATCGATGGTAACGAGTTTATCTGTCAGGCGAGTCGGCTACTGACGCCGCTGAAGTTCCTGGTCTGCACCGGATCGCCCGAATACCGGATACCGGATGACCTCCAACAGATGCCGAATCTTTGCCCACGAGTCTTCAACAAACCGGTTGTCGATCTGCAGGAACTGGAGCAGGAACTCATCCGCATGCTCGATACCCAAGGGATCTGTTCGGAGTGTGACTGATGAGTCAAGAAGCTCAGCCCGCCACTAT
Source organism: Gammaproteobacteria bacterium (assembly GCA_024235035.1). Taxonomy (GTDB): domain Bacteria; phylum Pseudomonadota; class Gammaproteobacteria; order Competibacterales; family Competibacteraceae; genus UBA2383. The sequence continues at coordinate 282,154 of JACKNE010000008.1, read as the reverse complement.
CCTTGTCGTGGATGACGAGGAGGTCATCCGGCAGAGCTTCCAGGATCAACTCGAGGATCTTGGGTACCTGGTTTTTACCGCGCATAATGGCCGTGTCGGTATGGAGATGATCCAGCAATGCAATCCCCAATTGGTGCTGACCGATTTACGCATGCCCGAGATGAGCGGCCTGGAACTGATCCGGCAGAGTAAGCGACTGGCGCCCGACATCCCCATTATCGTGATCTCGGGTGCGGGGGTAATCAGCGATGCGGTGGAGGCCCTCCGACTGGGGGCCTACGATTATCTGGTCAAGCCGGTCGATGGCTTGCGTATTCTCGAGCATACGATTCACAAAGCACTGGAAAACGCCCGTCTGTTGCTTGAGAACCGGCGCTATCAGGAGCGCTTGGAGGAACTGGTCCGGGAACGGACGCAGGCGCTGGAGGCCGCCAATACCGAACTAACCAATCTCAACGCCCGTTTACGCAAGATCGTCGAAACCACCCAGGGATTCTCCGATTGCCTCGACGTGAGCAGCATCAGCCATCGGATTCTGGATGAGTTCGCCGATCACATGTGCGCCACCGGCGGCAGCCTGTATTTCCTGGAAGAGGGTGGGCTGCGGCTCGTCCGCGTGCTGGATCCAGGGCACGCGCCCGCTTTCATCCCCTTCCCGCTTCCCGCCAACTGCATCTTCAAGCAGGTACTGGAAAGCGAGAAACCCTTACTGATCCCGGATATCTCCACCTTGACCCAAACCGAGCCTAGTGGTTGGGAAGACTATGCTAATGGTTCGATACTGGCTTTTCCCTTGACGCGCGACGGCAGTACGATCATGGGGGTTTTGACGCTGCACTGCAAGGAGACCCCTCCATTCGTGGAGCAGGACAAGGAGATCGGCGCCATCCTCGCCTCTTACAGTTGCGAAGCGATTCGTTCGCTCTACGCCACCGAGACCTTGCGCGAGAGCGAACAACGGTTTCGAGATCTGGCGGACATGCTCCCTCTCATCATCTGCGAGAGCGATCTCCACGGCAAAATTACCTATGCCAATCGCCAGGGCTTCGATGCCTATGGCTATCACGTGAGTGAACTCGCAAATCTCTCGGTGTTCGATACCATTGCGGTGAAAGAACGAGGCAAGGCCAAGGTTAATGTAGCTAAGGTGCTGATAGAAGGTGAGGTGCGCTCGGCTGGCACCGAGTACACCGCCTTGCGGAAGGATGGCACGACGTTCCCGGTGCTCGCCTACTCGTCGCCGATCCTGCACCGGGGTAAAGCGACGGGCATGCGCACCGCAGCGGTGGATATCACGGTACTCAAACAGCAGCAAGAACAGATTTTGCGGCACGCTAATTTTGACAACCTTACTGGACTTCCCAACCGTTTTCTGGTTCTGGACCGTTTGACCCAATACATCAAGGAGGCGCAGCGTTCTGGCAAGCAGGTGGCGGTACTGTTTCTTGATCTCGATCATTTCAAGAAAGTGAACGACAGCATGGGGCACGAAGTGGGCGATCATTTACTGGTCGAGGCGGCCACGAGGTTGAGCAGTACGCTGCGCGATAGCGATACGGTAGGCCGACTTGGAGGGGACGAATTCATCGTGCTCCTCGGAGGGCTGACGGATGCCGCCGACGCCCAACCGGTGACTAGAAATCTGTTGCAGAAACTCCGTGAAACGTTTCGTATCCAGGGTAAAGAGTTCCACTTGTCCGCCAGCATCGGCATCGCCGTTTACCCCTTGGATGGGAAGAGTCCCGCAGAACTGTTGCGAAACGCGGATTCGGCGATGTATTACTCCAAGGAGCAGGGACGTAATGCCTACCATTATTTCACCGATGACATGAATAAGGATGCGTCTCGCCGCCTGTTGCTTGAAGAGCATTTCATCGGCGCCCTGGAACGGGGCGAACTCTCGGTGCTCTACCAGCCGCTGGTGGATATCCAGCGCGGCGCCGTGGTGGGGGCCGAGGCCCTGCTGCGCTGGCGCAGTTCGGTACTGGGTGCCATCTCCCCGGATGAGTTCATCCCGATCCTGGAACAGAATGGCCAGATCGTCCCCATAGGGCGATACGTGATCACCGAGGCTATCGAAATGGCGGCGAACTGGCGGAAATATGGGAATTTCAAGATTGCCATCAATCTTTCCCCACGGCAGTTCCGGGATCTGGGTTTGGTGCGTTTTATTGATGATACCTTACGGAAGGTAGATCTCCCTGGCCACCTGCTCGAATTGGAAATTACCGAAGGCGTGTTGATGAGCGAGAATTACCCGATCGATACCATCCTTGCCGCCCTGAGCGAGTTGGGTGTTAAACTGGCGATGGATGATTTCGGTACCGGATACTCCTCTTTAAGTTACCTGCGTAAGTATCCTTTCGCCACTGTCAAGATCGATCGCAGCTTCATCAACGACATTGCTGTGGATGCCGCCGACCGGGAATTGGTCAGCGCCGCCGTGACCATGGCCAGGAATCTGGGATTGCATGTGGTTGCCGAGGGGGTTGAAAACGAGGCGCAATGGAAGATCCTGTTGGAGCTACAGTGCGAGATGGCGCAGGGCTATTACTACAGCAAACCAATACCGGGAGACGCGCTAACCGCTATGGTTCGGGATTCCTAAGGCGCTGGCGGTTTGGGCAGCCCCTGTTTTTATATACAACCTGCGCACCGTTTGTTGCGTCGTTTCAAGGTGTGTGGTACGGCCGCCTTCTGACACCCGTGGTGCGCTTGGAATCGCCGGAGATCGCAGCTTCGGGCAATAACGAGCCCTCTGGACGGAGGCAAAACCTAAAAGACCCCCAGGACTCATGCCTGAAGGCGCTTGCTCTGCCCGTTTTGCGACTTGTAACTGGTTTTTCGAAGCGCCCTATAGGTTTTGGATGTCGTGAAAAAGAAGTCGGAAATCATTTAAGTGGAATCTTATGGAATCGCAAGGTATCGTTCCACGTCAATCTTTTTTGCGACGATTCATGAACAGCAATCGCTCGAACAAATGGACATCCTGTTCATTCTTCAGCAGCGCTCCATACAGTGGAGGAATCAGCTTACGCTGGTCGCCGCGCAACGCCTCGGGCGGGATATCTTCCGCCACCAGTAGCTTGATCCAGTCCAGAAGCTCGGAGGTGGATGGCCGTTTTTTCAGGCCTGGAACCTCACGGATCTCGAAGAACGCCTCTAACGCCTCGCTCAACAATCGCTTCTTCAAATCCGGATAATGCACCTGCACAATCTGCTCCATAGTCTCCTTGTCCGGGAAGCGAATGTAATGGAAGAAGCAGCGGCGCAAGAAGGCGTCTGGCAGTTCCTTCTCATTGTTGCTGGTGATAATGATGATCGGGCGATGTCGAGCCTTGATCGTCTGCCGAGTTTCGTAGACATAGAACTCCATGCGGTCGAGTTCCAGCAGCAGGTCATTAGGAAATTCAATATCGGCCTTGTCGATCTCGTCGATCAATAACACCGGTTGCTCATCAGCGGTGAACGCCTCCCATAGCTTACCTTTGACGATATAGTTACCGATGTCATGCACCCGCGCCTCGCCCAGTTGTGAATCGCGCAGGCGGGAAACGGCGTCATATTCGTACAGTCCCTGTTGGGCCTTGATGGTGGATTTGATATGCCACTGAATAAATGGCCGGTTCAGGGCGCAAGCGACTTCTTCGGCCAACTGGGTCTTGCCAGTCCCCGGCTCACCTTTCACCAGTAGTGGTCGACCCAGGGTTACAGCGGCGTTCACGGCCATCATCAAATCGTCAGTGGCGACGTAGCGTTCAGTGCCACGAAAACGAGCTTCAGTCATGCACGATCTCCTCAGAATGCGGCGGCGACAGACCTTCATATTGCCATTCATTATAAAAAAATGCTTGATTATTCTTTATGTTTGGATTGACGCTTCTGCTATGGTTAATCATGGATAGTCTTTAGAGTGGTTAAGTTTAACAGGCCAACGTAAGGTCGCCGCGTTCCTGAAAGCCGATCCATGAATTTTCAATTTAATAAGTTTCCTAGCCCATACCGACTACCGCATTCGCCCTGGCTGGAGTACCGCACCGATGAAAGCGCATAATATCCTGGAAACGATTGGCAACACCCCCCACGTCCGCATCAATCGCCTGTTCGCCGACCGCAAGGTCGAAGTCTGGATGAAGCTGGAGCGGGCGAATCCTGGCGGTAGCATCAAGGACCGCATTGGACTAGCGATGATCGAGGATGCCGAGCAACGCGGCCTACTCAAGCCTGACACGATCATTATCGAACCAACTTCCGGCAACACTGGCATCGGCTTGGCGATGGTCGCCGCCGCTAAGGGTTACAAACTCGTTCTGACCATGCCAGAATCGATGTCGCTGGAGCGGCGGCGCTATCTGGCGGCACTGGGTGCGGAACTAATACTAACGCCCAAGGAGAAAGGAATGCCGGGTGCGATCGAGAAGGCGCAGGAGTTGTTGCAAAGCACCCCTAACGCCTGGATGCCACAGCAATTCGAAAATCCCGCCAATGCTGAAGTGCATCGCCGCACGACTGGTATGGAAATCCTCGCCGATTTTCCCGATGGGTTCGATTATCTAATCACCGGGGTCGGCACGGGTGGTCATATTACAGGTTGCGCCGAGGTGTTGAAGGAAAAATTCCCGCACCTGAAGGTGCTGGCCGTTGAGCCTACCGCCTCGCCGGTCTTGAGCGGTGGCCAACGTGGTCCACACCCGATTCAGGGGATCGGTGCTGGCTTTGTGCCAGCGGTGTTGAATACCGAAATCCTGGACGGCATCATTCAGGTCGTCCATGAGGACGCTTTCAGGTACGCCGTGCGCTGTGTCAAGGAAGAAGGTATTTTCATTGGCATCTCTTCCGGCGCCTCACTGGCGGCGGTTGCGCAAAAGCTGCCGGAAATCCCTGATGGCAGCCGAATCTTGACCTTCTGCTACGATACTGGTGAGCGTTATCTGTCTGTAGCGGGGCTGTTTGATTGAGAATCCGTTGAGCGGGCTTTTAACCGGACCAGCGAGCCGGAAGCTCGCTTCCGTCTTCTCAAGCTTTCGCTAAATGGTTGCGGATAAACTCATACTCGATTTGTATCGCCCTCTCCGCATCACTGCCAACGAAATCGGCCAATTTGCTCCCGATTAGGGGAATTCCGCATTTGACTTCAAGCTGCACATTGCTGATGCAGCTATTGCTTTGATTGCGTAACTCCATCTCACCCTCGATGCTCACCGGTACTCCGGAAATCTCAACGCGAATCTTGCAGTGATAAGGACCGCCGGCCGGACCTTCCCACTGTTCGCTTTGCACCAGCGTATTCCAGGGATTCAAAAACTTTTTCAGTAGGGCAGGCACCTCAGCCGGGACTTCCCGTTTGACCTTGATGTGGTAACGACCTTCGCTCCCGGCGCATTCCAGCACCTCGATATTGCGGGCGCCGACTCCGAGATATTTTTCCATCATGAAATCAGGGTTGTGGCATAAGCCGAAAATCGTTTCCACATCCTGATCATATTGATGTAATGCCTTAATTAGCATGATTTATCCTCGCGATGGTAATGAGCCGACAAACCGCAGATTTGCCGGTTATGGAGTTAAATGATTGCAACTGGATTGCTATTCAGGTTACATGGCCGAACGCAGGGCGCTGAAAAGGATTGGTGCAAAACGAGCGGGAGTAGGCATTCTATATTGAGTAAAAAAGATGTACCACCCAGCCTGTTGCATAGAGGCCAAGACCAAAAATCACATGGGTTGTGAGGCTCTGCAGTCGAGCAGAGGCAGGCTGTGGTGTTCGGGAGGCGGCAATACCAGCACCCATACCCGGTTGCATCAATAAGAAAGGTGCTGCAACGGTGCCAATGCCGACTGCGAGTGCGGGGCCAATCGTTGGGTGCTGAATCCATGCAAGTCCCCAGATACCGATTAACATGGCGGCAAATGCAATGCCTATCAGGTAATGGGCTGTCCAACCTAGAATGTGTTCGCCGCGCATGGGAGAAGACAGTGCGATGGAATCATGACGAAAGCGTCCGTGAGTCATATGGGCGATCCAGCGCCCCACCAGCCCATAGTTTGGAGGGGCGATGCCGAGCAGTGGTTTGCGAACGATCCCCCACAAGTCCATCACCGCAGTAGCGCCAATCCCGAGGAATAAGGTGGTGAAGAGCAGACAGTTCATGTTTTTCTCCCATATTTGATATGGTGATAGCGTACAACTTCAAGTTAACTTGAAGTCAAGGGGTTGCTATGGATATTTCTGAAGTCGCCAACCGTTCCGGCGTTCCTGCCTCGACGCTACGCTTCTATGAGGAAAAGGGGTTAATCATCTCTGTTGGCAGGCGGGGACTACGCCGACAATTCAACGCTAATGTGTTAGAGCAGCTGGCGCTCATCGCGCTAGGGCGTTCGGCGGGTTTTTCGTTGAACGAAATCGCACGCATGTTAGGATCGGACGGACGCCCCCAGATTGACCGACAATTGCTGATGGACAAGGCGGAGGAACTCGACAGCTCCATTCGAAAGTTGAGCGCGATGCGCGATAGTCTTCGGCATGCAGCTGTTTGCTCTGCGCCAAGCCATATGGAATGCCCAACGTTCCGTCGCCTACTGGGATTAGCAGCCTCTGGAGTGATAGGTGGGCATGATGAGAAGACATCGCCACGAAAGCGGCAACCTAACAAAGCATTGCACCGAACAAGCCGGTGAGTGCGGCGTTAGAGGACAGCCCGTAGGTTATGACGAAGAAAGCCCAACCGAAAGGCTAAACTACCGGCAGAAAGAGAATCTGAATCATGATGGAGCAAAAACTGACCCAAGAATGGGTTCACGCCTTTATGGGTGCACGCCATCCGCAAGCATACTTTCAAGAGTGCTCGGGCGTTTGGATTATCCCCGGATCGGCGCGAGCGATGTCCAGTCATGAGATAGAAGCCGCTGCTGCCGCCGAAGTGGAGCAGTACGAACAGGGGTTCGCCAGTCGCCCTAGTTGGTACCCAACCCGCGACGCTTAATCACGCCTTGATGGTGCAAGGTAATCTGCCGTCGGAGCGCACCCGCTACCGCATTTCGTCTGCGGTTTGTTGCCGGTTAGCGCGACGCTGTGAGCTATAAGGAAAGCGCCAGCGTATACCCTGTGTATTTGCTGGGATAGAAAGAAATCTAAATCATGTTCAGCACTGAAATTTTCGAATTGCTATTGAAGCCGACGAAGTCGCCGCGCTGGCATTCCTCAGCGCGATAGACGAGCGGAATCCCCGCCACCATGATCATCATCACGCCCACCATCCAGCTTGACGAAACCGAACTGCAATTTCAGTTCAAGCTGGCGTCTGGCCCCGGCGGCCAGCATATCAACAAAGTCGCTACGGCGGCGGAACTGCGCTTCGATGCCGCGCATTCGCTAGCGTTGCCCGATGAAGTCAGGGAGCGGTTGCTGGTCTTGGCCGGAAGCCGGCTAAACAAGGGCGGGGAATTGCTCATCACCGCCCGGCGTTTTCGCAGCCAGGAACGCAACCGCCAGGACGCCATTGATCGCCTAGTTGCCTTGATTCAGAAAGCAACGGAAATTCCCAAACCACGGCTGAAAAGGAAACCCTCCCGCGCTGCCAAACAGCGCCGGGTCGCCGAAAAACGGCGTGTTGGGGAGAAAAAACAGACTCGCCGACCAGCGGGAGATGATGATTGAGAAATCCCGACATACTCTGTCCCTGCGGTTCAGCCGCGCCGTATGACGCCTGTTGTGGCCGATTCCTCGATCATCATCAACCGCCGGAAACCGCCGAGGTGCTGATGCGTTCACGCTATTCCGCCTATGTCCGAGCGCGGGAGGACTATCTGCTATGCACTTGGCACGCATCCACTCGCCCCGATCACCTGGATTTCAGCGACGCTGGAAAAATACACTGGCTAGGCTTGAAAATCGTCCGTACCGAAGCCGGTGGCCCATGTGATTCAGAGGGCATGGTTGAATTTGTCGCGCGCTATAAAGTGGGTGGAAAAGCCCACCGGATGATCGAAACCAGTCGATTCATCTGGGAAAACGGTCGCTGGTTCTATCTGGACGGTGTGCTTGTGCAAGGAAAACTTGCAGGTGAAGCGAGAGATATTCGTCTATTAGATAGATGGGCAGATAGATAGATGAGCAGAGATGAACAATGATTCGAACCGTCAGAATTGACGGATTCAAATCGCTTGCGTCAATCGAGCCTCGACTTGGAGCGAGTCAATTGCTTCATCGGGGCTAACGGGGTTGGTAAAAGCAACATTCTGGAAGTTGTCGGCGTACTTGGAGCAGCCACCAATGGTACAGTGGATGACGAGTCGCTATTGCGTCATGGCGTGCGACCCGGCGTACTGCGCCACACGCTAAGGAAGCGAGTACTACTTGGCAAACCGATCATTTAGCACTATCCTACCCACAAATAGTACTAATCCAGTACCGATTAAGCCCTGTAAACCGCAAGGCCTTCTGAAACCAGAGAGAACCCAACACACCATGCTGGAAATTCACAATCTGCACGTTACCGTCGAAGGCCGGGATATTCTCAAGGGCATCGACCTGATCATTCATCCCGGCGAGACTCACGCCATCATGGGGCCGAATGGTTCCGGCAAGAGCACGCTGGCCAATGTCATCGCGGGACGGGAAGGCTACACCGTCACCGAAGGTAGCATTCTGTTCGAGGGCAAGAATCTGCTGGAGATGGACCCGGAGATTCGCGCCTGCGAGGGGTTGTTCCTGGCCTTCCAGTATCCGGTGGAAATTCCTGGCGTTGCCAATCTGTATTTCCTGAAGGCAGCGGTCAATGCGGTGCGCAAGTATCGCGGCGAGCCGCCAGTGGACGCCATGGATTTCTGGGAGCTGGTGAATGAACGTATGGCATTGGTCAAGATGGATGAATCCATGCTCAAGCGCTCGGTCAATGAAGGTTTCTCCGGCGGCGAGAAAAAGCGCAACGAAGTCTTCCAGATGGCGGTGTTACAACCGCGCTTTGCCGTCATGGACGAAACCGACTCCGGGCTGGATATCGATGCTTTGAAGGTCGTCGCTGACGGCGTCAACGCTTTGCGCGGTCCAGAACGCGGTTTCCTGGTGATTACCCACTATCAACGCCTGTTGGACTACATCGTGCCAGATCATGTGCATGTGCTGGTCAATGGTAGGATCGCCCGCTCTGGTGGCAAGGATTTGGCGCTGGAACTGGAAAAGCAAGGCTATGCACTGTACAACGAGGAACCTGGCCGGGCGCGCCGGGCCGCCTGAGGAGGGATGCCATGACCGCTGTTGCGCCGCTCTTCTCCGACCCTTACCGCCAGCGTTTCGCGGCCTTCATGACGAATCGCCGTGAACCGGACGCCGTTGCTCGCTTACGCCATAGCGCATTCGAGCGCTTCACGACGCTAGGTCTGCCGACACGCGAGCAGGAATCCTGGCGCTTGACGGATCTGAATGCCTTGCAGGCGATTGCTTTCCAACGACCAGCGGAGGCGGCGCTCGATGCGGGCGTCTTGCCGACACTGGAGACGCCCACACACCGACTGGCGTTCGTCAACGGTCGTTTTGCCCCTAAGCTGTCCCGGTTGCATGAGTTGCCCGACCAGGCGCTGGTGGCTAGCCTGGGTCAGGCGCTGTTAACCCATCCTGAACGGGTCGAGCCGTACCTGGAGCGCTTGCCAGGGTTGGAAAATCACCCCTTCGCCGCGCTCAACACGGCTTTTTGGGAAGATGGGGTTTTGGTGGATCTGCCGCGTGGCGTCGTGATCGATACGCCGATTCATCTGGTGTTCTACGCCACCGGCGGCGATAGCGCGGTTCATCCACGGTTATTGCTGGTGCTGGAAGAGGGTGCTCAAGCCACTGTAGTGGTCGAGTATCGCGGCGCAGGCCGTTATCTGAACGCGCCAATGACCGAATTACAACTGGATACTGGCGCGGTGCTGCATTACCACAAGATTCAGGAAGAATCGCCACAGGCGTTTCATTTTGGCGGCATTCGGGTCCGGCAGGGTCGCGACAGTCAGGCGCACTTGCACCTGTTGTCCTTCGGGGGTCAACTAGCGCGCACCGATTTACAGGCGCTGCTCGACGGGGAAGGCGCGCATTGTAACCTCAGCGGCTTGACCTTAGTGCGCGATACGCAATTCGGCGCTATTCATGTCCGGGTCGAACACGCTCAACCGCACGGAACCAGCGCACAAATCTTCAAGAGCGTGCTGGACGATAAGGCGCACACGGTTTTCGACGGCATGATTCATGTGCGCCAACATGCCCAGAAGACCGATGCCCGCCAAGCGAACCGTAACCTGTTACTGTCCAAGCAGGCGCATGCCAACGCCAATCCGCGGTTGGAAATCCTGGCTGACGACGTGAAATGCGGACATGGCTCCAGCACGGGTTTTCTCGATCCCGACGCCGAATTTTACTTGCGCGCCCGCGGCATTCCTGTCGCGCAGGCTCGCGCGCTACTGGTCCATGCGTTCGCCAATGACAGCCTCAATCGCATTCGCCTAACGTCGTTGCGCGAGCGTTTGGCGTGCGTGTTGGCAGACCATCTGGCGCTGGATATCATGGAGAAAATATGAACGACATGAGCGCTCTGTATTCCATGACCTCTGGGACGGGTTCTCCGCTGGGAGAACTGGATATCGCCCGCATCCGCGCCGATGTTCCGATCCTGCGCCAGCAGGTCCACGGCAAGCCGCTGATCTATCTGGACAACGCCGCCTCGGTGCAGAAACCGAAAGCGGTGATCGACGCTGTCAGTGAGTGCTATACCGGCTACTACAGCAACATTCATCGTGGTGTTCATCTGCTGTCGGAGCGCTCGACCGCCGCTTATGAAGGGGCGCGAGGAAAAGTGCGCGCTTTTTTGAACGCTGCTAGCGCCCGGGAAATTATTTTCACCCGCAATACCACCGAAAGCATCAACTTGGTCGCCAGCAGCTTTGGCGGCAGCAGGGTGCATGCCGGCGATGAAGTGCTGATTACCGGCATGGAACACCACTCCAACATCGTGCCCTGGCAATTGTTGTGTGAACGCACCGGTGCGAAGCTGAAAGTCGTGCCGTTCACTGATGCCGGGGAGCTGATCCTGGAAGAGTATGAGCGGTTGCTGGACAGCGGGCCGGTTAGACTGGTTGCGTTCGTCCATCTCTCCAACGCGCTGGGCACCCTGAACCCGGCTAAACAAATGATCGATCTAGCGCATGCCCGGGGCATCCCGGTCCTGGTGGACGGTGCGCAATCGGTGCCGCATCTGGCGGTGGACGTGCGAGAACTGGATTGTGAGTTCTACGCCTTTTCCGCACACAAGATTTACGGCCCGAGTGGCGTCGGTGTGTTGTACGGCAAGCAGGCTTTACTGGAGGCGATGCCGCCGTATCAGGGTGGCGGCGACATGATCAGCCTGGTCACATTTGAAAAGACCGAATATGCTGAACTGCCTAACAAGTTTGAGGCGGGCACGCCGAACATTGCCGGGGTGATCGGGCTAGGGGCGGCTCTGGACTGGCTGAACGCCATTGGCTTGGATCGAGTCGCTGCTCATGAGCATGCGTTGTTGGAATACGCCACGGCCCGGCTCGACGAAATTCCCGGCCTGAAGATCATGGGCGCCGCACGCGACAAAGCGGCGCTGGCGGCCTTTACTCTGGAAGGCGTTCACCCTCATGACATCGGCACTATCCTGGATCGCGAGGGGATCGCCGTCCGAGCAGGCCATCATTGCGCTCAACCGGTGATGCAGCGTTACGGTGTCCCCGCCACCGCACGGGCGTCATTCGCCGTTTACAATACCCGCGACGAGGTCGACGCTTTGGTCGCGGCCCTTTGGAAAGTTAAGGAAATGTTCGATCTATGAACGACCTACGCGATCTCTACCAGGAAGTGATCCTGGACCATAATAAACGGCCCCGGAATTTCCGCATCATTCCGCAGCCGACCCATCAAGCCAATGGCCTCAACCCACTGTGCGGTGATCGAATCAGCGTGTATCTGGATATCGAGGATGGGGTCATCCAGGATATTGCCTTTCAAGGCGCAGGCTGTGCGATCTCCAGCGCTTCGGCTTCGCTGATGACCGAAGCGCTCAAGGGCAAGCCAGTCGCTGACGTGGATTACCTATTTGAAGCCTTTCATGGTGTGGTGACGACGGAGCGCGAGTGTCCGAATGGGTTGGGCAAGCTCAGCGTGTTGGCCGGAGTGCGCGACTATCCCAGTCGGGTCAAATGCGCCACCTTGGCTTGGCATGCGGTGCGTGCGGCGCTGGAGGAGCGCAAGGAAGCGGTAGCGACTGAGTGAACGGTATCCTTCTCTAAGGGGGCTTTAATGATGACTGAAACTCACGCGGCGTCGGCGATCTCTGATGCTGACGAAATGGAAGCCCGGGTGATCGACGCGATCAAAACCGTCTATGATCCCGAAATCCCAGTCAATATTTACGAACTGGGGCTGATTTACGGCCTGAATGTCGACCCATTGGGTGATCATGCGGATATTAAGATGACCCTGACAGCTCCCGGTTGTCCGGTGGCGGGCTCGATGCCGGAATGGGTCGAAAACGCGGTCCACCACATTGCCGGCGTGGAGTCGGTCAATGTTGAACTGGTTTGGGAGCCGCCATGGACGCCGCAATTGATGTCGATGCGCGCCAAACTGGAATTGAATATGCTGTAACCATGATGACCGCTTACTCTACGCCGTGGGGATAAGGAGAATCCTTCAAGCCAAGGCGTGTCTGTCCTAGCGCCGGACGACCAGATAGACGCCCCCCATGGCCAGCACCATGCCGGCCAAGGAGATCAGGGGGAGCGTCTCGTCGAACGCCGCCCAGGCAATCAGCGCAGTGCTTAAGGGCGTCAGGTAAAACAGGCTGGCGACATTCACGGCACTGCCGCTGTGGATGAGCAAGTTCAACAGACTGATGGCACCAATGGACAATACCAACACCAGCCAGCCGAGCGCGAATACGAACTGGCCAGTCCAGGTGATCTGGAATTCTGTAAACAGGGCGATGGCGACAGCGGTGACGATAGCGCTTGAGACAAATTGAATGACCGAGCCGGTGCGTAGATCGAACCCAGTGCAAAATCGCTTCTGATACAGAGTCCCAGCAGTAATCCCCAACAACGCCACCAGAGCTGGAATGAGCATCGGCCCAAGTTCGGCGCCGACGCCAAGCTTGCCGGAAACCACCAGCGCCAGCCCGATGAACCCTAACACCAAGCCAGTCCACTGCCGTAGGTTGACCTGTTCTCCAAGGAGCCAACCAGCGCTGATGGCGGTCAACAGCGGCTGCATGCCGACCACTAACGCGGTGATACCCGCCGGCAAGCCGTGCTTGATTGACAGAAATACGCCACCCAGATAAATAGCATGGATCAGTATTCCGGATACGCCGATATGCCACCACTGGCTGGGTGCTTTCGGCCATGGAGCGTGGCTCAATATGGCCATCGCCATCATCAGGACGATGACGCAAAGATAACGGGTCAGTAGGAAGGACAATGGTTCGGAGAACGGCAAGCCAAAGCGGGCGCCGATAAAGCCGGTACTCCATAAAAAAACAAACAGGAACGGGTAAATGCGTTTCATGAGCTATTTGGTTTCGTGAGTGATGCGCTGCTTTGAGCCGCTGAAATCGGTACGGCTCACCCTGTGGCGACGCCGACCGTTATCCGAAAAGGGGTGTGTTCGCCACCATGCGTCGCGCTTCCCTATGGTCGTCAAGGATGTGCAAAATACCATATCCTCATGCGCTTAACGCAGGTCCCATTTGCCCGAGGCTGTTTTGGACCGGTTGAGGTGCTATGAACGATCATCTTCTCATCGTCGATGATGACCCTGGCTTGCGCGAGTTGCTGGCCGACTACCTGGGCCGCAGTGGTTTCCGGGTGAGCGGCGTGGCCGATGGGCGTGGCTTGTGGCCGATGCTGGAACGGGAATCCATTGATCTGATCATCCTTGACCTGATGCTGCCTGGCGATGATGGACTGGTGCTGTGCCGCAACCTGCGCGCCCGTTCGCGGATTCCGATCATCATGCTGACCGCCTGTGGCGACGATACCGATCGCATCATCGGCTTGGAGATGGGCGCCGATGATTATCTACCCAAACCGTTCAATCCTCGTGAGCTATTGGCCCGTATCAAGGGTGTATTGCGCCGGGTCCGTGACCCTGTCGGTGATCGAGGTGAAGCGAGACGCTTCCATTTCGCCGGCTGGACCCTGGAAATCGCCGCCCGGCAACTGGTTGCCCCGGATGGGGTGTTGATTCCTCTAGGCGCTAGTGAATACCGATTATTGCGGGTGTTTGTGGAGCATCCGCAGCGGGTGTTGAACCGTGACCAGCTACTGGATATGACCCAGGGCCGTGAGGCAATGCCGTTCGACCGCAGTATTGACGTGCAGGTCAGTCGATTACGCCGTCGCTTGCGCGACGATCCTCGTGAGGCAACCCTCATCAAGACCGTCCGCAATGAGGGTTATCTGCTGACTGTACCAGCCCATCCGGAATATTGATGCACCTGCTGCCACCATCCCTGTTTGGTCGATTGACCCTGTTCTTGACCGGCGGGTTGATCGTCACCCAACTGCTGAGCACCACTATCCTGCTACAGGATCGTGACCAGGCGCTCTATCACGCCATTGGCGGTCACGTTGCTCAACGCATTGCCGCCATCGTCAACTTATTGGATACCCTGGATGAAACCGAACGCCGGCAGTTGGCGGCAGCGCTGGATCTGCCGCCAACTCGTCTGAGCCTGGACCAGCCCTGGTCTGATGAGTCGGTGGCGGACGAACGTTATCAGACTGTCTTGTTCCGTACCCTGTTGCGTCGGCAACTGGGGGTTGATCGACCCTTTCGGGTAGAGATTACGGATGATTTGCCACCGCCACCGCCACCGCCACCGCAAGTCGAGCGCCTATCTCGATTCGACCCAGTGGATGCGCCACCGCCCCGACGTAGCGCGAGCGACCGGCCACATCATTGGCGCAGGCACGCCATGATGCTGGGGTTACGCAATTTCGTAGTGCAAGTGCGGCTGATCGATGGCATGACCGTGACTTTCCAACAGATCCTACCGGAAGAGGTGATCGCTTGGCCGATCCGTTTATTGTTGATTTTGCTGATTTTATCGATCTCGATCGCGGTACTGGCAGCTTTGGCCGTGCGCGCCCTGACCCGTCCCTTGAGCGTGCTGGCCGATGCCGCGACCGAACTGGGCTGTGACATCCGCCGCCCGCCGCTGACCGAAGCTGGACCGCTGGAGGTACAGCGCGCGGCTCAAGCCTTCAATATCATGCAGGAACGGCTCATTCGCTATATCGAAGACCGTAGCCGTATCCTGGCGGCGGTTTCTCACGATCTCAAGACGCCGATTACCCGATTGCGGCTACGCACCGAGTTGCTGGAGGACGGGTCCTTGCAAGAGAAATTTCAGGCTGATCTCGACGATATGCAGCATATGGTGCAGACTTCACTGGATTTTTTGCAGGGGGGTGAAGATTCCGAGCCGATGGTGCCAGTGGATATCAACGCCTTGCTGGATTGCTTACGGGAAGAGGCCGAGGATACTGGCCAGGAATTGCCGATCGACGGAACGGTTCGTCAACCTTTGCGCTGCCGACCGTTGGCGCTGAAACGCTGTCTGACTAACTTAGTGGATAATGCTTTGAAATACGGAAAGAATGCTGAAGTTAGAGTCGCGGATCGTCCGCATCGGCTCACTTTGATCATTCGCGATCATGGAGCGGGTATCCCCAATACCGAGTTGGAGCGGGTTTTTGAACCGTTTTACCGGCTGGAGAGTTCACGTAGCCGCGATACCGGCGGCACTGGTCTTGGACTCAGCATCGCCCGTAACATTGCGCGCGCCCACGGAGGTGAGCTGATTTTGCGTAATCACCCAATGGGTGGATTGGAAGCAGTGCTGGAACTGCCGCGCTGACTTGGGATTTCAGCGTGAAATTGGCTTTCAGAGGTATCTCCATGCGGGTTGCGCCTGCGACACTCAGCTTGGGTATGCTAAGGTAAACGCCATCCCCTGCATCGAGCATTCACCCATGAGCCTACTTCTACTCGGATTGGTCCTCTTTTTCGCCGTGCATTCCATCGCCATCGTCAACGCACCTTGGCGAGATCGTCAAGCCGCGGCGCTCGGCGAAGGGCCGTGGAAAGGTTTGTACGCGCTGATGGCGCTGATTGGCTTGGGTCTTATCGTCTGGGGCTATGGGCTGGCCCGCCACGAACCAGTCGTTCTGTACTGGCCGCCGGTATGGCTGCGTCACATTGCGCTCTTGCTGCTCGTTCCGGTCTTTCCACTGCTGCTCGCCGCCTATCTGCCAGGACGCATCCAGTCGGTGACTCGGCATCCCATGCTCGCGGCCACCAAGCTCTGGGCATTCGCCCATCTGTTGGCCAACGGTATGTTGGCCGATGTGCTCTTGTTTGGTGCTTTTCTCATCTGGGCGGTTGCCGACCGGGTTTCCATGAAACGCCGCACCACCTCTTCGGTGCTCAGCGCACCGCCTTCCCGGTTGAACGATGCAATCGCGGTCGTCGGTGGTCTGACCCTCTACGGTGCGTTCGTATTCTGGTTGCATGCCTGGCTGATCGGCGTCTCGCCGATTGGGCGCTGAGCTATTCACTGGGCAAACGAAATTTTTGCCACGAAACAGGCCGGGTCGTTGGATTCCACTGGCGAGAATCCAACGACCCGGCCATGAAAAAGTGAGGCCATGTCAGTCACATGGACACTCACCGCTCCCTTTACGAAGCCGGTGCTTCCGCTGGTAAGGGTTGCGCCGGGTTAAGCAGCTCACCGTTCGTGGGCTGATAGGCGTTGAGCGGTTCACCGGTCATGGACTGATGAGGATTGAGCGGTTCACCGCTGAGCGTGCCTGCATTGGCCCGG
Organism: Gammaproteobacteria bacterium; assembly: GCA_024235035.1. Classification (GTDB taxonomy): domain Bacteria; phylum Pseudomonadota; class Gammaproteobacteria; order Competibacterales; family Competibacteraceae; genus UBA2383. The sequence goes on along the minus strand of JACKNE010000008.1, from coordinate 265,268 downwards.
GCCACGCCCGCCAAGCGGCGCGACGACGTCGGCAGGCGTGGTGCATCGGCGTTCGCCGTGGCGACGATGCGCCAGTCCGAGGTTTCGTGGTAAACGATAGCGCCGCTCAGGACATTTAGGCCACTCATCGGCATGAGGTAGTCTTGCAGAGTCGTGGTGTTGTGCCAGAGTAGATCCGCTTGACCATCACCGGTGTAGTCACCGCTGGCGGCAATCTGCCAGGTGGTGTTCGCTTCCTGGTAGATCATGCCTTGCTGCACGATGAACGCCCCGTTCATCAGCATGCCATAGACTTGCCCCGTCTGATGGTTCCACCAGATCAGATCCGCGCGTTGATCGCCGTTGAAATCACCCACAGCAACGATCCGCCAGGCAGTGTTGGGTTCTTGGTAGATCAGCGCGCCGCCGGCGATATTCAGGCCGTTCATCGACATCAGGTAAACCTGACCCGTTTGCTCATTACGCCAAAGCAGATCGGCTTTCCCATCCCCGCTGAAATCGCGGGCGGTGAGAATATGCCAGGCCGTGTTGGCTTCCTGATAGATCATGCCTTGCTGGCCGATGGCAGGACCGTTCATCAGCATGCCATAGACTTGGCCCGTCTGGTTGTTCCACCAGACCAGATCCGCGTGCTGATCGCCGTTGAGATCGCCCACGGCAACCACTTGCCAAGCTGTGTTGGCTTCCTGGTAAACCAACGCGCCACCCGCGATGCCCAAGCCGTTCATCGACATCAGGTAGAGCTGCCCTGTCTGGTTGTTCCACCATAGGAGATCGCTGTGCCGATCACCGTAGAAATCGCCGTTGTTCACGATCTGCCAAGCCTGATTGGGCTCATTGTAAAATACACCTTCCTGGAGGAGGTTGAAGCCATTGAGCAAGGCACCGTAGACTTGGCCCGTGGTGGATCGACGCCAGACGATATCCGCCCGCCCATCACCGTTGTAGTCGCCACTGTGGACGATGCCCAGACTGGAGGCGCCGTTTCCACCCCCTGGAGGCGAAACACCGATCGGATCGTCGAGGCTGATCTTCTTGCGCAAGGTGACATCGGGCGGAACCGGTGAACCCCAACGCCCCTCGACATCGGCCTGGAACGTGACCTGCCCGGTGCGCACCGCGGTCAGGACGAACGTGACCGACTGCGAGCGGTACGCGCCGATCGAGCCGAAGCTGACGACCGTCGCCGACTTGGGCGTCAACACGCCACCCAGCGTACCCGCATCGAGCGCCACGCTGCCATCGCGGATCTCGACTGCGCCACTGTTGTTCTTGATCTGAACCGTCACCATGACGTCGTCGCCCACTTCGACCGTTTCATGATCCGCGGTAACGGTGTAGGTCGGCTGTCGGATATGATCGCCACGCACGTACTGGGCTCGGGGGTTCAGGGTACCGATCGATTGCCCGGTCAGTTCCAGTACACCCACGCCCTCGTGCGCCATGTAAACGGGAATCGAAGCGTTGACGCTGCCGGTTTCCCAGGTGTCGTCACCGGTGCGAATGAGAAAATTGGTCAACTTGAAATTGCCACCATCTCGGAAGGTACCACGATAACGAAGGCCAAGGTTGTCCGAATAGAGTACGTCGCCCAGAAACAGCTCGGATGCGCTGCTGTTCGATCCGACCAGGATCAAAGGACCGGGACCGGGTATGCTGATGCCGACACTGGCGCCCGCATTGCCGCTTTTGACGCTGACGCCGAAGGACAGGTTGAATGTGGTGCCGCTACCAAGATCGTTACCGCTGACTTGGTAGATGCCGTCCTGGAAAGCGTCGCTGACCCAAATCCGGCTTTTGAATGGCGTCTTGGCGGCATCCGTATTGATGATCTTGTACTGTCCACCCGTCCCAAAATAAACTTGGGGATTGGCGATCGGCGCCAGGCCTGTAGTGCTGCCGCGCGCTGTCTTGACACCGGCGGTCATGGTCATCGCGGCATCGTTGGTGGCGGTGGTGATGTAAGGCGCCACCTCGGCTTTCAAGGTCACTTCATAGGTCAGATTGACGGAACCGAAAAAGTTGCTGACCTTGTAGTTACCGCTGACGGTTTTTGCATCGCTGGACGCGACGCTGGCTTGGCGAAATTCGCCCAGCGTGTCGGGTTGCACCTCGACAGCGGTGATCGTATGAGCCAGTACTGTGTCGAACAGCAAGTTGCCCGCTGGATCGAACACCGCCACCGAATCGAAGGGATAACTCACCCCATCGATGACGACGCCCCAGGAAAGCCGGGCGATCTGTCCGCCAGCGGATTGCCAGTTGCCCAGCATACGGGTGATCCAGTCACGATCCAGCGTGTCTAGGTCATCCTGGTAGAGTTCCCACAGATGGGCTGCAAAATGCTTCGCGATAGCCGACGACCATGGAGCGACGTTCACCACATAGGGTCCCTGAAGCTGGCCACCCGGACGCATGAAATCGATCGCCGCTTGGGCTTTCGTGGCGAAGTCTGCTAGGGGGACGGTCTGTCCAGCAACCGCTTCGGCAGTGACCGTCTCGGCCAATTGTTGAAAGAGCGCAGTATTGACATTCGCCGCGCGGCTGGGTGTGGACAGGATCAGGAGCGGGATCACCAGGATGCCCAGCAAGCACCGGCCGACTGCTCGACCACGTGCCCGCTCCCTGCCTCGCAGTCCGAAAATGTGCAAGCTCATATCGTTACCTCTCAGGTTAGCGTTCGAAGTAACGAGAAACAGGGCACTTATTATGCCGCCTGACCATAACTTGATGGTGAAATAGGATTAATTCTCAATAAGACGGATAATAATTAGGGATTTACAGGAACGAAATCGGACCACATTGGGCGAGTCGATATGAATGGGTCCGGTCCTGGATGGTTCGCACTTCAATCATCAGTCGGGAAGGGGTTGCGTTCCTTGAATCCGGCCTGATGCCAATAGGGGTAGATCTTCGCTACGGTACTGGCTTGATCCAGCTTCGCGACATGTTCTGGCGCGAGGCGCCACCCGACGGCGCCCAAATTCTCGCGGAGTTGATGCTCATCACGAGCGCCAATGATGACGGTCGAGACGGAAGGGCGTTGCAGGAGCCAGTTGAGAGCGATCTGCGGAACCGTCTTGCCGGTCTCGGAGGCAATCTCATCCAAGACATCGATGACCTTGAACAGCAAGTCGTCCGACACTTGGGGGCCGATGCGAGCAGCGACCGGGCTCTGGAGGCGGCTGGCCGGGGGCAGCGGCTGGCCACGCCGGATACGGCCTGTCAGCCTGCCCCAACCGAGAGGGCTCCAGATGACCCCTCCGACCTTCTGGTCGAGGGCCAGCGGCATGAGCTCCCATTCGTATTCCCGGCCTACCAGGGAGTAATAGGCTTGGTGCGCCACATAGCGCGCCCACCCGTAATGCGCGGAAATCGCCAGTGACTTCATCAAGTGCCAGCCCGAAAAGTTCGAGCAACCCACGTAGCGGATTTTGCCAGCCGTGATCAGATCATCGAGGGTGCGAAGGGTCTCCTCGATCGGTGTGGCGGCGTCGAAGCCGTGCAGCTGAAACAGGTCGATATAGTCCGTTCCAAGGCGGCGCAAGGCGCGGTCGATGGCCCGGATAAGGGCTAGCCGCGAAGAACCGACATCGTTGGGAGCCGGGCCATGACGGAAGGTGGCTTTGGTCGAGATCAGCACCTGATCGCGACGCTTTCCGATAGCCGCCCCCAGAATTTCCTCGGCGGCTCCATCGGAGTAGATGTCTGCCGAGTCGAACAAATTCAGCCCAGCATCGAGGCAAAGATCGATGAGACGCTTCGCCTCGGCCACATCGGTGTGACCCCAGGCGGCGAACAGTTCACCACGACCGCCAAATGTGCCCGTGCCTAGGGACAAGACAGGAACCTGAAGGCCGGATGCGCCTAATCCTCGATATTCCATGGTGCTGCTCCTCTATTCACAGTGATAGGTAAGTTTGCGACGTCTATTTGGCGACAGGGTTGGAGGAAATGCTATCCCTGATGGAGTATCCACCCCCAGCGTTCGGCAACGAAAATCTCATGTGGGTTGAAGCGCGCCTTGTAAGCCATCTTGGCGCATGGTTCGACCCAGTAGCCCAGGTAAACCCAGTCCAGATTCAACCGCCGGGCTTCAGCGATCTGCCAAAGAATAGCGAATGTCCCTAATCCACGCGCATCTTCCAGCGGATCGAAGAAGGTGTAAACTGCCGACAGTCCGTCATCCAACCGGTCCACCACCGCGACCGCCAACAACGTGCGATCGTGGCGAAACTCACACAACCAGGTTGGGCACCAGCGCGAAGCGACGAACGACCAATAGTTGCTAGGACTGGTTGGGTCCATGCCGCCGCCTGGATGTCGAACCCGGATGTAGTCAGTGAACAATTCGAAGTGTTCATCTTGGAAGGTTGCCTCCAAGACCCGTACCTGTAGATCCTGATTGCGCGCCAGGACTCGTCGTTGCGCACGGTTGGGTTGAAACTGTGCGGTGGGTACGCGCAATGACCGGCAGGCAATACACCCTCGACAATGTGGGCGGTAGACATGTTCACCGCTGCGCCGGAAACCCAGTGTCGCCAGTTGGGTGTAAAGGTGCTTGTCGATGACCGCTGGATCAGCGACCAGGTTGCGCGCCAGCCGGTCAGACAGATAGCTGCATGGATAGTCGGTGGTCAAGAACATTCGCAGGTCGTACAGCGAGTCGCGAGGATTGCTCATGATGACTTTGCTGAGCTCGTCATCGATAAATCGGTAAATAGATCGGCGTCTAATATCCATGGCCCGTCCCGTCCCGGCAATGCGCAGAAACGGTCGAGCAATTCCAAGAACAACGTGCGGGAAATATCCACTGCGCCCATGCGTAGCAAATGGTCAGTGCGCACCTGGCAGTCGATGACCGAGAATTCCCAACGGCGCAATTGGCGAGCCAGCGTCGCTAGCGCCACCTTCGAAGCATTGTTGACTCGGCTGAACATAGATTCACCGTAGAACACTCGACCCACCGCCACGCCGTATAGTCCGCCGGCCAGTTCACCCTGACGCCAGGTTTCAATCGAATGCGCGTGGCCCAACCGGTGTAGTCGGCCATAGGCGCGCTGCATCTCCGGAGTGATCCAAGTGCCTGCATTGGGGCCGCGCGGCGCGGCGCAGGCCGCGATGACCGCTTCAAAAGCCGTGTCGGCGGTGACGGTGAATGGCCCATTTCGCAGTGTCTTACGCAGGCTGCGCGAGATTTGCAGACATTCGGGAAGTAGCACCAGACGTGGGTTCGGCGACCACCATAGAATCGGCTGACCGGAGGAGTACCAGGGGAAAATGCCACGTCGATAGGCATGTAGCAACCGGCGCGGACTGAGATTACCGCCTGCGGCCAGCAAGCCATCGGGTTCGGTCAAAGCGCGGTTGGGATGGGGAAAGGGCTGGTTGTCATCGTGGAGATCCAGCCACGGCAGGGGCATCAGATGTTACCTCATCGCGGTAGGGTGAATGTTGCAACCAATGTTGAACATAATCGCGCAACGCGGGTGTTTCCCGGTTCAGAAAATCGGCGATCGCCCGCCGAAAGCCGGAGTGAGCAATCCAATGCGCCGAATAAGTCAGTGTCGGCAAAAATCCTCGGTAGATTTTATGCTCACCCTGTGCACCTGGTTCGAAGCATTGTAATCCATTCTCAATACAGTACTCCAAACCCTGATAATAGCAGGCCTCGAAGTGCAAACTGTCATGGTCGGCCTGACAACCCCAGTGGCGACCGTACAGCGTGTCGATGCTGCGAAAACTGATGGCGCCGGCAACCGCCTGACCGTGGGCAAACGCCAGAACCAACACGATTCTTTCGCCCAGAGTGGCCGCGATATCCTGGAAGAAGGGCAGGGTGAGGGTTGGGACGCCGCCCAGCCGATGGAAAGTGGATCGATAGAATTCGTGGATGGTCCGCCATTGTGCTTCGCTGGCGTCCCGTCCAGACAGGATGCGCAATTCCAATCCGGCCTCGCGGACCCGACGGCGCTCACGGTTGATGGTCTTGCGGCGTTTGGCGGTCAAGGTATCCAGGAAATCCGGAAAATCCCGGTATCCTCGGTTGCGCCAGTGAAATTGGCAGCCCAGTCGAAGTAGAAAACCCTGCTCCTGTATCCGTTCCAGATCGGCGGGGGAAGGAAACAGCCAGTGAATCGAGGATAGGCTGTGTTGACGGCTTTCATCGAGCACAAACTCGATCATGGCCCGTGCGGTGGCGTCGGGTTGTGGCTGGTCCGCGGCGAGCAGCAATCGGGGGCTGGTCACCGGAGTGTAGGGAATCGCTCCAACCAGCTTAGGGTAGTAGGGCAGGCTTTGTCGCCGGTAAGCTTCCGCCCAGCTCCAATCGAAGACGAATTCACCATAGGAGTTATATTTGAGATACAAAGGCGCCGCGCCCAGCAATCGTCCATTGTCATCCTGACAGACGACATGCCAGGGTAGCCAGCCGGTTTGCTCGCCGACGCATTGATGCCGCTCCAAGGCGCTCAGGAATTCGTGGCTAAGAAACGGGTTCTGACCAGGGATGAGAGCGTTCCACTCGGTGGCGGCGATGTCGTTCAGGCTGTCGAGGCGTTTAAGACGCATAATCCAGAGATGGGCAAAGGGTGGACGGGTTATTTGGAACCTGAAATAGTCGATCGGTTCACCTTGGTCAGGTAGCTTGACGAGCTGGAAGCCTGTCCCCCATCCTTTAATCCATGGCAATGACATTCTGATAATAAGGATTGCAATTTTGGCGCAGGCACATCGTATTAAAACCGAGCCGTCCGTCATTCGGGTCGGCTTACTTCGTTTCTTCAATGGGGTGCTACGCGAGGTCAGCTTTTGGTTGTTGGTCGTGGTCGCTCTAGGGATGGCCGGTGCGTTGGCGACGTTCAATCCTGCGGATCCTGCCTGGACCCATACCGTCGAGGTTGCTCAGCTGCATAACCTGGGTGGTGTGGCCGGTGCTTGGTTCGCTGACGTCGCTCTATATATGTTTGGCTATCCAGCCTATCTTTTGCCACTCGGCGTGGCATTCGCTGGCTGGCGCCTGTTCAGGCGCGGGGCTTTTCTGGAACTGGATGCGGAAATCGTCTTGTTTCGGGTCCTAGGGTTCGCCGTGGCGTTGGCCACGGCCTGCGGACTGGCGACTTTATATCTGCGGGTGTTTATGAACAGCGTACCCGGCGACGGCACTGCTGGCGGTCTAGTCGGAGTGCATGTCAGTCAGTTTCTGATGCAGGCCTTTGGCTTTGCCGGTGGTAATCTGTTCATGGCGGCGCTACTGTTGGCGGGTCTGACCCTGATGACAGGCGTTCCGTGGCTTGCCATGATAGATGGGATCGGCAAAGCAACGCTTTGGGTGCTGGATACGGTTGGCGGGTTGGTCATGGCACCTTTGCACTGGATGAGCGGGGCGACTGGAGCTCGGCATGAGCACACAGTAGACTCGGCTGAAGCGATTGCTGAAATGGATACCCGAGAAAAGAGTTCCGCAGATCCATCGGTTGCAATGGCCGACGACACGACGCGACGGTGGTCGGTAGAAACGGCGATGGAGCGGTGGAACCCTCTACTGAATCGTTGGGTCGGTGTGGTGATCGAGAAATTACCGTCGAAGTGGCTGACCCGCCGCACGGTGGTGGAATCCGCTGATGCGTTAGATTCGCTACCGCCCATCGTTATGGATGATGTATCGGAATTGACGATCAAACCGGTCGCCAATGAAGCGTCGTTGCCTGTTGCGAGCGGCGCCGATGAGGTGGCGGTGACCGGAGGGGGTCGGCAGGCGTTGCGGATTGAGCCGGTGTTCAATCCACCCATGGCATCGCCGAAACCAGCGCCGGCGCCTCGTCCCATCCCGGCTGCCAAATCAGCCGAGGAAGCGATCAGCAATGATCTAGTGGAACTGCCGAAACCAGCGCCGGCGCCTCGTCCCATCCCGGCTGCCAAATCAGCCGAGGAAGCGGATGCAGTCATCAATGATCTATCCGTGTCAGATTTGACCTTGGTGCCGGTTGTACGCCGCTGGGCTTCCGTGTCTCCCCAACCAGTTCCTCCCGCAATCAGCCAGCCGCCTGTTGCGGACGCCATGCTGGACAGGCCGGCGATGCTTCCCGTCGAGTCGGCATCCCCGGCGCTGGCGACGCCCGCTGAGCCAGCATCCTCTCTGCTGGACAGGCCGGCGATGCTTCCCGCCGAGTCGGCATCCTCCATGCCATCCCAGCCGACAGCGCCAGTCGCTATGATGACCTGTCGCTTAGCTACGCCACACCCGTCTGCGCCTTTTCAATTGCCGCCACTGCATCTGCTCGATCCACCACCGTCGCGCATGACTGGCTACGCGAGCGATTTGCTCGACGATATGTCGCGCCAGCTCGAACGCCTGCTCAAGAGCTTTGGCATTGAAGCTCAGGTGGTTGCCGTAGAGCCGGGACCCGTTATCACCCGCTTCGAGATTGAGCCGGCGCCGGGCGTCAAGGTTAGCCAAATCAGTAATCTAGTTAAGGACTTAGCGCGTGGTCTATCGGTTAACAGTGTGCGGGTCGTGGAAATTATCCCCGGCAAATCGGTGATCGGTCTGGAAATCCCCAACCGCCAACGGGAAATCGTCTACCTGCGGGAGACGCTGGAGTCCTTGGCCTATGCTCAATCGGCGGCGCCGTTGACACTGGTGTTAGGTAAGGATATCGGTGGCAATCCAGTGGTGGCGAATCTGAATAAGATGCCACATCTACTGGTAGCTGGCACCACTGGCTCTGGTAAGTCAGTAGCGATTAATGCCATGTTATTGAGTTTGCTATATAAAGCTCCGCCCAGCGAGGTGCGCTTGATTCTGGTGGACCCGAAGATGCTGGAACTGTCCATTTATGAAGACATTCCACATCTGCTGACGCCGGTCGTTACCGATATGAAAGAGGCGGCCAACGCCTTGCGTTGGTGTGTGGCTGAGATGGAACGACGCTACCGGCTGATGGCGGCGTTGAAAGTGCGCAATATCGCCGGCTTCAACCGCAAGGTCCATGATGCGCTGGCAGCCGGGGAAGCGCTGGCTGATCCGTTCTGGACCCCGGACAGCGCCGAGACGCCCGGTGAGATCACGGTGCTGCAACCCCTGCCGTTCATCGTGGTGGTCATCGACGAACTGGCCGATATGATGATGATCGTCGGCAAGAAAGTCGAAGAACTGATCGCTCGGTTGGCGCAAAAGGCGCGAGCATCCGGTATTCATCTGATTCTAGCGACCCAGCGGCCGTCAGTGGACGTGATTACCGGCCTGATCAAAGCGAATATCCCGACGCGTATCGCTTTCCAGGTCTCATCGCGTGTCGATTCGCGCACCATTCTCGACCAGATAGGTGCGGAACAATTGCTGGGGCACGGCGACATGCTGTATCTGCCGCCGGGAACGGGCTTGCCCCAGCGCGTGCATGGCGCATTCGTCGATGATCACGAAGTCAATCGAGTCGTGGACTATCTACGTCAGAGCGGTGCGCCGGACTATATCGACGAAGTGTTGGCCGAATCCTATGAGGAGAGCGACCATGGGGGCGGTCGCCCTGAAGGAGACGGGCGCGGCGAGAGCGATCCGCTGTACGATGAGGCGGTGCAGATCGTCGTCGAATCCCGCCGGGCTTCGGTGTCCGGGGTCCAACGCCGGCTGCGCATCGGTTACAACCGCGCCGCGCGACTGGTCGAGGAGATGGAGGCGGCAGGCTTGGTCGGCCCCGTGCAGACCAATGGTGGCCGCGAGGTGTTGGCGCCGCCGCCGTAGAACCCTGGGGTCATTTCCGCTCGAAAACTTCCACTCGCGCCGGTGGCAGGTTGCCCCAGACCACCCGAGCAGACAACGGGTGGAAATGGGGTAGCAGGCGGGAATGCGTGCCGCGCAAATCGTAGGTGTACTGAATCAGTAAACCGCCGGGTTCCAGCAGCGTCTCGAACTGTTGTCCGATAGCGCGAGTCGTGGCGGGATGCAGAGAGCGTAGCGGCAGGCTGGAAACGATACTGCCGATGCCTCGCGACCGGTCGTGATCCAACAGTTGCTCCAGTTGAACGGCGTCGCCCTGAACGATCCGCAGCTGCGGAAAACGCCGACGCAGGTGATGGGCCAGGGTCGGTGAGCGCTCGATCACTACCAGCTTCCACGGTAGCACCCCATGCTTGAGCAATGCAGCGGTAACCGCACCGGTGCCACCGCCTAATTCCACCACCAACCCATCCCGATCTAGAGGCACGCGAGACGCCATGTAACTAGCCAGTGAGGGGGCGCTTGGGCAGGCAGCGCCCATCGCGCGCGGATTGGCCCAGATTTCCCGCGTGAATAGCGCCAACGAAGCAGCGCCTGGATTTTGTAGCAGACCCTTTACGAAACGTTTCATACCCTGTCCAGTGATCAAACCATCCAAAAACCGATCAGCGCGAAGGCGCTTGGGTGCTCTTCGCCAAGGATCGGAACTCTCCATCAGTCGCATGGAATACCCCTTGCCCGCCTAATGTAGCAATCGAATGACCACAGGATCGTCGTTTAATTCATTGCGGTATCTCGATCCTGGCATCGCGTGGTTGGTCTGGTCAGTCGAGCTCGATTGGCGGGCAAGTCTATTATGGCGGTTGTAGAAACCGCAACTTTCCGATCGGTTGATGGATGGCCGCTTCAGGGTTGTTTGAGCGGTGCTGCGGTAGGCGCAGGAGGTTTGCCCACCGCTTGATCCAATCCCCGTGCTACCGTGCTGTTGCCGAGGAAGCCGAAGATGGCCGCTGCCGCGGGTAGCGACCCGGCATCCCCGCCTTCCACGAGCACGCTCGGTACTTTCACCGCATCGGGATTAGCGGCGATGAACGCCAGTACCTCCTTGACGACGGCCAGTTGATAGGTCAATTCCCGGCCCAACACACCGGCCTGAGCCTGCTGACCGGCGGTGATTTCCTGTAAGCGTAGCTTCTCGCCTTCGCCGCGCAGTTGCGCCGCCGTGCGGTCCTGTTTAGCGACTTCCACTTGGATTTCCGCTCGGACCAATTCCGGTTGTTGCTCGGCGGTCGCGCGCGCTTTTTCGGTCTTGATGCGTTCCTCCTGGGCTTGTTGTTCTTTGCGGAAGGTGGCGATCATTTGTTGGGCTAGTTGTTCACGCTTGCGCGCCAGCAGCAATTCGGGGGGAATAACGGGATCGCCGAAGCGCACCTCGCGGATCGAGACGCCGGCGTTGCGCGCCTCGGGAATCAGTGCGTCCAGCACTGCTTGTTCTAGTTGTGGCCGTTTGTCCTGTAAATCCAGCACGCGTCGCACGCTTTGCAAATGATCACCTTCCTGTTCGGCGGCGACTGGTGCTGTGGAGCCAGTGACGTTGCGGACGATGCTTCTCACCGTAGGGGTGATGATCTTATCCTCGACCGCCTGTAAATCACCCACGGATGCGACGACGAATGGCGCATCTTCCGGCGTGACCTGGGCCAAGATGCGCAAATCCTGCGGAATCTCCCAGCCTTCGACGCGCAGCAACACGGCGTTGTCCGCCGCATTTTGCGGCGTCACGACTTCCTCGCGCTCGGCAGTCTGCTCGATCTGGCCGTTCTGATTCAGGGTCAGGTTGATTCGCCGCCGGACATAGCCGCCCTGGTATTGCCAGGTTTGGATGCGGGTATCGACTAAAGTGACCTCATAGGCGCGCCGGTTCAGATAATAAGTGCCTGGCAAGATGGGAGTATTCCATACTCCACGACAACCTTTCGGCACCAGTGGAATCGATAGTTTGGCGGTGCTTTCATCGCGGATGGGTCGGCAGGCGTCCACCGGTTGATCCTGTACGTTGGACTTGATCACCGCCACGAAGCCTGCCGGCACCGCAGTGGCGCGCAGGGCGTCGCCTTTGACGTAGATTTCGAACAGGTATTGGTTCAGCCGATAGCGGCCCGGCTTCAGCACGGTGAGTTGTGGACCTTTCTGGCCTTTGCCTTGGGTCAGGAAGTAACTGGCGTCGAGCATGCGTTGTTCGTCAGGCCAAGCGTCGGCCAGAAATTGGTCCGTGCGCAGCGGCAAGCCGTCGCGGGCGACAATGAAGCCATAATGTCCCTCAGGAATTTCCGTGATCGGCAATTCTTCGACTTCGTACAGGATGTTCAGCAACGGTTTGAAATTGAAACCAGGACCGAGGATTTCCGCTTGAGGTCCAGCTTCGCCATGCATGGCGATGATATGGCCGGGCGGAAGTTCGCTAGCGCCATAGATCAGTTTGAGATGACCGACCTTGTCTTGATCGATGATTACGAATGAGGTTGCCAGCGCCATGAAAATCGCTGCCAGCGATAGAGCGGCGCGGGCGCTGGTGCGGAGCCAGCTCAATTTTGCAGGCAGCAAGCGCGGCGCGAAGATCGCGCCGAGTGCAAACAGGATGATCAGAAATAAAATGCTCATTGACAACCTCAGTTACGGTCAGAATTCAGGGGACGGGTATGCTCAACGCCTCTCAAGAGCAAGGCATTGATGGTTGCTCAAGGTGTCGGTAGGAAGCCGGAGTTGAGTGGTTTTCCATTGAGCGCTTGATGCGCATTGACCGGTTCGCCGTCAAAGAGGTGGTGCGGATTGAGTGGTTCGCCGCTCAGGGGTGCGAAGGGGAGAGCGTCGGATCGCGATTTATCCGGCGGTGGTAAGTGGGGTGTTGCTTCGGCGCGGGCGGCAATCCGCCAATCCGAGTTAGCTTCTTGGTAGATGATAGCGCCGCCGGCGACGGTCAGACCCTGCATCGCCATTTGGTAGATCTGGCCGGTCGTGCTGTTGCGCCAGAGCAGGTCGGCCTGACCATCGCCGGTGTAGTCGCCACTGGCGACGATGCGCCAAGCGGTGTTCGGTTCGTAGTAGATCATGCCCTGTGCGCTGATGGTGGCTCCGTCCATGAGCATCTCGTACACTTGCCCAGTTTGGCTATTCCACCAGATTAGGTCGGTCTTGCCGTCGCCGTTGAGATCGCCGGTGGCGACGATAGACCAGGCCAGATTCGACTCCTGGTAGAGCATCGCGCCACCTGCGATGGCCAGCCCATCCATGAGCATCAGATACACTTGGCCGGTAGTGGCGTTGCGCCACAACAGGTCGGCCTTGTGGTCGCCGGTGAAGTCACGGGCGGCGAGAATCTGCCAGGCTGTGTTTGATTCCTGGTAAAGCATGCCTTGCGAGCCAATAGCCACTCCGTTCATCAACATGCCGTAGACGTGGCCGGTGGTGTTGTTCCACCAGATCAGGTCGGCTTTGCCGTCACCGTTGAGATCACCCACCGCGACGATTTGCCAAGCCGTGTTGGGTTCTTGATAGATCAGCGCCCCGCCTGCGATATCCAGTCCATTCATCGGCATCTCATAGATTTGCCCGGTTTGGCTATTCCACCAGAGCAGGTCATCCTGGCCGTTACCGTCGAAATCGCCGTTGTGAACGATCCGCCAGGCGGTGTTCGGTTCTTGGTAGAACAAGCCTTGCTGGCCGATGGTCGCACTGTCCAGCAGCATGCCATAGGCTTGGCCCGTGGTACCGTTGTGCCAGATGACGTCGGCTTTGCCATCGCCGTTGTAATCGCCGCTTAGTGTCAGCAAACCATTAGGGTCGGGGGCAGCTGTGTTGAAAGTGGCGGTGACACCCTGAGCAGCGTTCATCGCAACCGTGCAGGTAGAGGCGATCCCTGCGCAATTGCCGCTCCAACCGGTGAAGGTGGAATCACTAGCCGGCGTAGCCGTGAGGGTCACGTTGGTATCTTCTTTCAGCAAAGCAACACAGGTTTCTCCACAATCAATGCCTGCCGGGGTGCTAATCACCGTACCAGATCCCGTCTTGCTCACGCTTAATGCGTAGGAATCCCGGGTCAGGCGGGTCGTAATAAAAGTAGATACTTCCTGATTGCGGGCGGTGATGTAGGTGGAGCCTTCTGCTTGGGCGGTAAGCACGCCTTCAGGCGATACAGTAACCCACTCCGGATTCGCGCTGTCATAAGTGGTCCCCGTATCGGATGCTGTGAGGTCTCGATCTACCCCATCGCTATAGTGGCCAATGATCCGGAGATCCAGCGTTTCCCCAATACTGGAAAATATCACATCTTGGGAGGACTGTACTTCAATAGACTGCAAGGTTGCGGTGGGCGAGGCATTTAGCGTGATCGGCGGAGAGGTAAAAATATTATTCGAATTTTTACCCAAAGCAGTCCACTTAATAGGCCCCACGGCTTCTTGGGGGACGACGACCTGAAACTCAAATGGCGGCGTATCATCAGATAAAACATCCGGTCCGAGTAAGACCATTCTATCTACTGTAACTTCTGGGTTAGGTTGCACACTGATTTGGATTGCCTGTCCTGAAGTGACCGTTGAGTCATTCACTGGTGATGTAATAACCAATTCATCTTGAGTGTTGTTCGTAGTACGAATAGCTGGAACAGAGCCTTGTATGTTTGTTGCTATGCTTGATGTAGCTAATGGTGTTTCTGGAAATTGGCTAAATTGAGGATCAGTTACATCCAGATCTAGAAGTTCTCTAATTTTTTCTGAGTAAAGAGCGCTACGCGGATTATAAGTGTGAAGACCATGAGGAGCATCGAAAGTACTATATGCAGACGAAGGAATATCCCCTGTTTGGCTTCGCCAACCAACGATAACATCATTCAGCTCGCCTTCAAAAATAACCGTTGGGTCAATACCAACCATATAAATTAATACAGCTAAATTATTGACCAACCCTCCCCAAGCAGGGGAAATAAGTAGATCTTTCGCAGTTTCTGCAGTGCCGCCAATACCCACTAAAGCGTATGAAGGTACCGATGTCGCCGGTAGCTGGATAAGACCGCTGTATAAGCGAGCTAGATCATAGTTAGCACAATGGTGTCCTGTTTTTAAATTGCAATCGATCGGCATATCAGGTAGGCTAATGGATGCTAAATCTGAAAAACCTGGGATAGTTAAAATGGTATCATTTAGGGGGCAATACCAGGGAGATAAAAGTTCATACAGATTCTGTGTACAAGTAGCCCATGGCGAACCAAAGTGTGGTGTGTCAACAGTTATTAGCTTGTGGACATCTCCTGATCGAAAGTTGCTTTTATTCTTATAGCTTCCTCTTCCAATATGAAGGCGGGACAAAATTCCACCCATACTATGAGCTACTATATTCACTTGTGTTACTGCAATTTTTTCTTGGCGCACTGCTTCTAAAGTTCTATTAATTCCTCCTCTTACAAGAAGAAAATTGTTAGAAAATGCATCAGCATTCGTATTTTTGTAATCGAGAATATTTAACCTAAATTTTTTCCTCTGTTCTTCATCTTTATACAGAGGGAATTGATACCAATTTGCTCCGTTGCTCCAAATGCCGTGAACTAATAAAGTTGGTGGACGTACTAGGTTTAGAGAAATTTTTTGTGGTTCAGGAATGCCTTCTTGATTCAAAACGAATGTAACTTTATGATCGCCATCAGGATCATTGATGAAAAGAGTCCCTTCCGTAGGTGACTGGTAGATAGCAAGCCCCATCCAACCTGAGTCCATTGGTACAAATGTCATATTCACACATTGGCTTCCTGCCGAAATCTCCTTGCTACCAAATTGCATCAAACCCCCATGGGTGATAGCAGTAGAACCCTCAGCTGCATCTAAGCACAACACAGTTTTCTCTTTAGAAGGTGTTAAGTAACGGACTATGACTTTAGTCACTCCATCGGTAGCAACTCCTTCTACAGTTTTATTAGATACGGCAACTGCAGCTCCATCACGCTGAATTTCACCTGTTCCTGAAATCAATTCGGGATTTGGGTCAATAATACCCAACTGAGTAAATTGAAAGTTTCCGACATAAACAGCGACATCATCAGTATGTCCTGTCATGTATATTTCAAATCCAATTGTTCTGTCGATATCCGATACGGTTACGGTTTTCCATTCGCTAGTTAATCCTGGTCTATCCTTGGGATCATTAGGGAATTTGGGGTTTTCAAAACCAGTTCCTCCCGCAATTTCAGGAGTTGCCCAATAAAGGGGGTTTTTGTGGATATCATAATAAATAGAATCGTTATCTCTACAAAATAAATATTTGTCTATAACATTTAATTCATCTACAGAACACTTAATACTATAGATAAGATCACTCTTGTCCCATAAAAACATGATTGGATCTTCAGAAGGATATATCCTGCCACCACTTGCTTTAAAAAATAAAATATCAGCCATGTTTTCAGAAGAGTTAATGATACGGTGAAATACTATATAATCCATTGTCATTGTATAGAACTCCCTACGTAAAGGAAGGAATCTATATACTCTAGTGGCAGCTTCATGGTTACCTAAAAATCCTACGAAAAAAGTTCCATCTATAGGTTTTCTATTTCCAATTTCTGGTAAAATATTAGCATTAGCATAATCGTATCCTGGTGTTTCAATAACCATTTTTTTCTCTAATCCAAGCGCTTCATTGAGATCATCACCATCAACCGCGTAAACGGCTATTGGAAAAAAACCTATAATAATCAAAAACCATTCAAATACTATCCAATTCGATAATCTTTTCATCTATTCTCTCCTATATCGATCTTGTTGATCGACGATCAAGGTATCGCAGCCTGCTGACTATTGACGAATCTCAGTGGATGACTAGTGAGGATCAATTGTGGTGTGAGTGTGTGAAGAATCAAAGCGTCTGCTGTTTCATTCGAGGTTAGCCAAGCCGCACCTTCATTAAACGCAAAGGCGTCATCACCCTTTGATAGACGGATTCGACCCAGGCTTTTAGCGGTACTCAACTTGTTGCCGTATTCATCTACTATGATGGCTAAGGTTTCATCATATTGATCCTCATAGTATCCCCATTCATTTTTGTAGATAGACCATTTTTCCCACAAGACCAGATAATTTCCTGAAGCTATACGCACCAATTTAGGTCGTTCCGCATGCTGCGAGAATACGTCCGTATAATCCGTCAACCAGACAATACCTTTATTAACACCAATAAATGGTGGTTTCTGCGTAGTCACCGGGACGGTAAAATCTTGTGCTAAACTATTCCCAAGCTCAGTATCCGTAATATGGATGTCATAGGGATTATGGATATCAATCGGTAACTGATCGAAATTCCAAGGGATATGAACAATACCTAAATTTCTCGATCCTTGAACGGCATCATACCCTGTTTCATTGGTTTCCCAATCCGGCGTTGGCTCGGTAGCAAATAGAAGAACGTATCCATTTTCTCCCAATTGAAGGTCGCCAAGACGGGTAAAGGTATTATTATAACCACCTCCTGTCTGACTTCGATCGCCACCCTTAGCAGCCAATGCGAGAAGCCGGCGACCACCGCTTTCATCTACTTTATTTACATTGATACCCCGAGTGAGACCCGCATCTCCAAGGGATAAAACAAGAAAATGCTGACCATCGAACAATAACCGTTGACCGAAGGAATGACCAGTCCCCCAGCCCCCTCTTAAAGTACGACCTGTCGTCGCATCGATCTCTAAATAGAGCTGCCATTGATGACGTGAAAAAATAGAACGATCCATTTCACCAAGGCAGGAAAAAATTGGTCGTGATACGTCCATTTGCCGTAAGCAAATTCGCCCTGTTCCCTTATCAAAAGTCCATAAAGAGGATCTTCCTGTGGGCAAACAACTTTAGAGGTAAGAGGGACATCAAAAATAGGTTTTTAACTCAGGATTGAGCTTGTGCAAGCTTTAACACACATTCTTTCGATGCCGACGGGTCGGCAATCGTTCGAACTGCGGGGTTCTTCAAAGCGGTGCATATAATAGTAATTGCCAACATCATCCCGAGTGAAGCCAATAGTAATCCCTGAGATGTAAAACAAGCGATGGGTATATCCGTAGGTATCGCTAAAGGCATCACCTGCGTTAAAAAGTGACGATGCTGTTCATCATTGCAGCACATCAAGACCTACCATCATGATGGGGATAGCCGATATTGCAGATTTCATCGTACCCAAACCACTGGTCAGATACGTAAAGCCATGTGTCATGATAAAGGCGCGCAGGATTCAGAAACCGGCAAATGTATTTCCCTCACTCGGAGATAAAACAGGTGCTGGCGTTGCCACCCACCAAGGGCACAGTTGCCCCAACCTTTCCACTGACGACGCCATCGACGCTAGCGACAATTTTGGCATTGCCATAACTGAACCATGGATTGTCCCATCCCCTCATTCTGGAACATCTCATCGCCTTCGGTGACGGTATCGACCCAAGGTGATCGGTCCAGGCATCGTAGCACTGCCGCCTGGATCGGATGACGATCGTTCAGTAGCGTTCCATCATCACGGTCTCATTCGTCAGCGAGTTGCACAGTGGGAATGCCTTGGGTCAATCCGCGCAGAATCAGAATGATCTTCGCACAGGAGTCGTGGGTACCGGCCCAGATGGTACCGGTCGATACATTAAACACGGCGCCATATTCCCGGCAACGATCATCCAGGATCGGCGTACGGTCACTCATAGGGGGACATTGCGTTGCCGGCAGGAAATGCCCGTATATTATTGCGAAAATAAAGGCAAAAAAAGTACCAACAATAAATAGTCTTTTAAAAACAAACGGTTTATTTTATATTAGAACAGTCAGTTTTTCCTTATTGTAAAAAATTCTGACAATTTAAAATGTGACATATTTTTTGTTTTCTAAGATAGTGATGTATCACAAAAAACAATAATCATTTTTAGGATACTGATATAAAAATAAACATTTCCACATCTGGACAAGACATTATGGACCGTTATCGCCCAGCAGAGTCTGTTCGCGATGTAAAATTTTCTGACATCTTCTGGGAATTGGACTGTCTAGGCCGTCTATTCGTGTAAAATTTTCCGACAATTAGGGTCCGTCCGGGGAGGGGTGATGCAGGGGGTGATGAGGGCGAGGTGTCTTCATACATGGCCTTGTGATGGTTAAGAGTGCGCTTAAAACCCGCCTTATTCCTGATTTGGCCCATTATCAGGAATCGATTGCGGGCGGCTCATTTGTACGAAATAATATGATTACATGTTACGTTATTTACTATAATAAACCGAGATAGAGAAATTTTATGCTCTCAGAATAGTGTTTTGCCGTGATCAGCGTAGTGACTACAGCTCAGCCAGACATCGGGCCAAATCTTGATAAAATGCGTTTTTAATTATTAATAGGAGTTACGCAGTTGAACTATAAGCGACTGATTTTTCTCGGGTTGTATCTGGTCGGTACGCGATTATATTTCTTTTTAAATCCGCAAGTTAACTTTCAACTGCGTAACTCCTAATTAAATTAACATCACATGCAATTATGATCCATTAAGGAGCCCTCCAGCAGCATCCATTAAATTTCATCTCACTGAGAGCCTGTTCACAAAGTTGCTAAGCGCTTGAGGATGAGGTTTGAGGCCAGGAAGTAGATCATAGTTTCGGAGGTTTTAGGGTTGTGCTCATAGTCTTTGGATAGACGGCGGTACCCGTTGAACCAACCGAAGGTTCGTTCGACGATCCAACGTTTGGGTAAGACTTTGAACTTGTGGAGTTCTGGGCGCTTGACGACTTCCAGAACATAGCCGAACATAGCCTTGCTCCAGTCGATGACACCTTGTTTGTAGCCGCCATCGACAAGGATTTTGAGGAGGTGAGGCAAGGCAACAAACAGACGGATTAGCACGAGATGAGCGCCGCGGCTCTCGGAAATGCCCGCTGAATGAACGGCAACCGCCAAGACATTCCCCATGACATCCACAGCGATATGGCGTTTGCGCCCTTTCGTCTTCTTACCTCCGTCATAGCCGCGCTGCCCCCTTTTTGCACCGTCTTTACCGACTAGCTGTCGATAATGCCAAGCGTCGGATCGGAGTTGCGCCCTGCCTTGACACGCACTCGCTTGCGCAACTCATGCAGGATCTTTTCCCATAACCTGCTGTTTCGCCAACGCCAGAAAGTCACATAAACGCTTCGCCACGGCGGAAAATCTTTTGGCAATAAACGCCATTGGCATCCCGTTCGCTGCATATACCGGATCGCATCGACCATGCGCCTTAAAGAATGCTTGCGTGGACGCCCCTTTTGCTTCGGCTCCAGAAAAGGAGCCAAAATCACCCATTCCTCGTCGCTGATGTCCGTTCCATATCCCATGCTATTCCCTCCAAAAATTGAATGTAACGACGGATATAGCTCAAATCCTCATGCTTTGTGAACAGGCGCTAATAACGACTCGGTGTTGGTCTCGTTCATCAGTAACGCCAGTGCCTGGTTTTTGATCGTGTTGAAGGAAACGGCCCGGCTTACCTTCTGGGTATAGCGCGTGTTTTTGGCATCGAGATGCGCCTGTGCTGTTTGGGTCAGTCGCAATTCCAGATCACAAAGGTAGACAGTCGCGAAGAAATCCTGTTTGACCGCTTCGGGTTGAGTGCCGCTAAAATTCTCCAGATTCAGGCGCGTTTTGAGCAGGCCATAGAAGGTTTCTACACCCCAGTGCCAACGATACAGCGCGCCAAATTCGTGGGCTGGATAGCACGTTTCGTCCAGCAAGGAGGTGATCAGGACTTCCCATTCACCAGTCTTCAAACGAACACGGACGAAGCGGACTGTCAGCGCCAGGGGCAAGGCGCGTTGACGCAGGTCCACCACCTGCTGCGCACACGGATGGAGGGTTACGATCTGGCTCTCGGCACCCGCCCCACCCAGCATCCGGCGTACCGGTGCGAACGAGCCCTTGGAGCAACGAATGACAAAGTCCCGCTCCCGTCGATGGAGTTCCGCCAACATCCGGTAGGACGGGTCATTTCGATCCATCACCAACAAATTCCCCGCTCGGGTATGCACCAAATGATCGATGCACACGTCCACCTCATAGGCATCGGTTCGAGCGAGGGTCGCGTCCAGGGCAACGCGGTTAAGCACATCGTAAAGAACCGAAGCCAAGGCATAGGGATGCTCTCCCTCCATCGCATCGGTTTTGCCCTTCGTATAGCGTTGCGTTCCGAAGGTCTCACGGACGGCCTCGGTGTCGGGCAGACGGATCTGCGAACCATCCACCGCCAACAGCCGAAAGCCCCAGAAGGTTCGATAATCCTGATCCGTCTACAGCGTGGTGACGATCGCCTCCCGGTTCAATTCAATGAACGCCTCATGCCGGAGCTTATAACACGCCTGCGAAAAGGCGCTCGCCGTGACGGAATCGATTCCCAGTCCCCTGAACACTTCACTCACCCGATTCTGCAACGACTTGACCCCCTTTCTCAGAATCAAGATCAACACCTTCGCAAAGAGCAGCGCACGTATCCGGGTAAACGCCTGCTGCGTGCTACGGTGGCAATCCTTAAAGTCTTCATCGCGAATCAGTCGGCGGCTCATTTCTACAGCTTGCTTTTTTATCCATCTCAACCTCAACCGCGAAAAAATATTAAGTATCCTTGGTCTCAACAATTTTTCTTAACTTAATGGCAGTGCGGCTTAGCCGGGGGTCATTTAACTCTTCATGACCTTACTACCGGGTCGTTCATTTCAGTAATTCTTCCACACTGGCTGCGTTAAAGATTTTGTCCACCCAAGCCTCCAACTGAGCGGTTTCCGCCGCTTCCAAGCGTTCCATGACCCAAGGTGGTAACTCACCGAAACGCTGGCGCAGCAGCTTAAGCAGCAGTCGTGCTTCCCCCTGCTGCAAGCCTTGTTGCAAGCCTTGTTGCAAGCCTTGTTGCAAGCCTTGTTGCAAGCCTTGTTGCAAGCCTTGTTGCAAGCCTTGTTGCAAGCCTTGTTGTTCCCATTCTCGTGTCCACTGTTCCCATCGTTCTGCTAACATCGCTTTTACCTCGCGTAAATCATCAATCTCAGGGATCATTACGCCCGGCAACCGTCGCCGTAGAAACACCCGCCGCAACCAAACGCCAAATGCCCGCCGTAACGACTGCTGTTCAGGTGTGGCCAGCCAGGCCAGCAGATCTTCTACCACCGCCTGCAATTCGTCATAATGACGGCTTCGATCCAACCGGAACAGCGCCGCTGCCAGATTCTGTATCCCTGCTAGCGCCGTTTCGGGATAACGCGCTTCATCCAACAATAAGTATCGAAATTGAGGCTGATAGCGTTCCAGACCCGGTGGGGCAGGTGTCAAAAGATCACGAAATTCGACGGCTCCGGTCCACGGCGCGGTCCCGTGATACAACACCATCGGTAACACTGGCGGCAACCACCCATCCGCCGGTAATTCCTTCCGTCGCAGTAAATCCTGATACAGTAGCCCCACATAAACCAACAACCGCAATGCCATGAACGGGTCTGGCTCCGACTGAAATTCAATCACTACATAGACATACAGCCATTGCTCCCGCAACTGGACTTTCCACACCACATCGTCATGCCGTTCGCGCAATCCATCGCTGACATAACTCCCTTTCACCGGTGTCAGTGTAGCGAAATCCACATCCGCCACCCACGGTTCCGGTACAAAGCCGCGCAGCAGATCCTCGACCAACTCTGGATGAGAAAACAGCAGCTTGTAACCACTATCCCATTCGGCCATGTTTAAGTTTCTATCGCTCCAATTGACTGTGCTGATAATTGGGTACTGGTTGTCAGCAAAGGTGGTGCTCGACAATTCTCTTACGATGTCGAGAATAGATTAAGTTCTATCCCTTTAAACTGACATTAGAGTGTATTTCACCATGTCCGACTCGCGCTGGCACTTCTGGATCGATCGGGGTGGCACCTTCACCGACCTGGTCGCCCGCCGCCCCGATGGCCGACTGGTGACGCACAAACTGCTGTCGGATAACCCAGAACACTACCCCGACGCCGCTCTGCAAGGCATCCGCGATCTGCTGAATATCGTTGCCGATCAGCCGATTCCCGCCGACCGGATCGCAGTGGTGAAGATGGGCACCACGGTCGCTACCAATGCGCTGCTGGAACGCAAGGGTGACCGCACCTTGCTCTTGATCACGGCAGGATTTCGGGATGCACTGCGCATCGGTTATCAGAGTCGGCCTAAGCTGTTCGCTCGGCAAATCGTATTGCCGGAACGGCTGTACGAGCAAGTGGCAGAGGTCAGAGAGCGAATTTCGGCTCAAGGCGACCTCGTCGTTCCTCTCGATCCCGTCAGCGTTCGTGAGCCATTGGTCGCCGCCTATCAAGCGGGTATCCGCGCCGTCGCTATCGTTTTTCTACACGGCTACCGTTATCCCGCCCATGAGGAACAGGCCGCCGCGCTCGCTCATGAAATCGGGTTCACGCAAATCTCCGTGTCGCATGCAGTCAGTCCCTTGATGAAACTGGTCGGACGTGGCGACACCACGGTCGTCGATGCCTACCTGTCACCGATCCTACGCCGCTATGTAGACCGGGTCGCCGGCGAATTGGGCCATGCTCGATTACTGTTCATGCAGTCCCACGGTGGGTTGACTGACGCCCATTGTTTCCACGGCAAGGACAGCGTCCTGTCCGGTCCCGCTGGCGGCATCGTCGGCGCGGCGCGCACCGCCGCCCAAGCGGGTTTCGCGCGGATCATCACCTTCGACATGGGCGGCACCTCCACCGATGTCGCCCATTACGCCGGCGAATACGAACGCGCGTTTGAAACGCTAGTCGCCGGTGTGCGCCTGCGCGCGCCGATGTTGCATATTCATACGGTCGCCGCTGGCGGTGGTTCGATCTGCCGCTTCGATGGCGCCCGACTACGGGTTGGGCCGGAATCGGCAGGCGCTGATCCGGGGCCAGCGAGTTACCGACGTGGCGGGCCACTGACCGTAACCGATTGCAACGTGCTGCTGGGCCGAATTCAGCCTGAGTTCTTTCCTCACGTCTTCGGTCCCGATCAGAACCAGCCGCTGGATCGAGAGGAAGTCGTCCGCCAATTCGCCGTGCTTGTCGCCGAAGTGCATAGCGCTACTGGCAAAACCTATACCCCGGCGGAACTGGCCGAGGGCTTTCTGCACATCGCTGTCGAAAATATGGCGAATGCCATCAAGCAGATTTCCACCCAACGCGGCTACGATGTCACCGAATACACGCTCTGCTGTTTCGGCGGCGCAGGTGGGCAACATGCTTGCGCAGTGGCGGATGCGCTGGGAATGCCGGCGATTTTCATTCATCCCTTCGCCGGGGTCCTGTCTGCCTACGGCATGGGTCTGGCCGACGTTCGGTTGCTGAAGGAACGGGCGTTGGAAGCGCCGCTGACGGTGGATTTGGCACGGCTGCTCGAACCAATGTTCGCAGAACTGGAGCAGGACGGGCAAGCAGAGATGCAGGCGCAAGAGATTCCCACCGAGCAGATACGCACGATCCGTAGCGTTCGCCTACGCTATATGGGCAGCGATACGGCTCTGAGCGTCGCTGCTGGCGATAGGTGCGAATTACAAGCCCGTTTCGAAGCCGCTCACCGTCAGCGCTTTGGTTTTGTCATGCCCGACAAGGGATTGATGGTCGAAGTGGTATCGGTCGAAGTGATTGGGGGTGGTTTTGACGCCAAGCACTCCAGCGCTGAGGCGGCGTCTCCGCTGGCAGGGCAAGAGGGAATCCAATCATCTGCGTTGCGACCTGCCGCCACAGTTTCGCTGCACAGCGCCGGCACCGACATGCCAGCGCCTCTTTACCGGCGCACCGATCTCCAGCCGGGCAACCATATTCTCGGCCCAGCGATTCTCGGCGAATCCGGCGCTACTACCGTGATCGAACCGGGTTGGCAGGCTGAGGTGACGGTGCGCCACGATTTGGTGCTGACGCGACGCCAACCACGCTCACCACGGGTCGCCGTGGGTACCGCAGTTGATCCGATTCTATTGGAAGTGTTTAACAATCTGTTCATGGCGATTGCAGAGCAAATGGGCGTGACGCTGGCGAATACCGCGCATTCGGTAAACATCAAGGAGCGGCTGGACTTCTCCTGTGCGCTGTTCGACCGAAATGGGCAACTGATCGCCAACGCTCCACATATTCCCGTGCATCTGGGTTCGATGGGCGAAGCGGTGCGAGCGGTTATTCAGGCTAACGAAGGTCGCTTCCAATCCGGTGACGTGTACGCCAGCAACGCACCCTACCACGGTGGAACGCATCTACCGGATATCACCGTGATTACCCCGGTATTCGACGAAGCCGGACGGGAGCTGTGGTTCTACGTCGCCTCGCGTGGCCATCATGCTGATATTGGCGGCATCACGCCCGGCTCGATGCCGCCCGATAGCGTGACCATCGACCAGGAAGGTGTATTACTGAACAATTTTCTCCTGGTCAGCAGCGGTCGCTTCCGCGAGCAGGAGCTCTTGGAGCGCCTGACCGCTGAACCATGGCCGGCGCGCAATCCTCAACAGAATCTGGCTGACTTACAAGCGCAGATCGCCGCCAATGAGAAAGGCGCTCAGGAGCTACGGCGCATGGCGGCGCATTTCGGATTGGACACGGTGTGGGCCTATATGGACCACATCCAGGACCATGCCGCCGAGCAGGTACGCCGGGCACTGGATCACTTGCAGGACGGTACGTTCGCCTGCGAGATGGACAACGGTGCGGTGATTCGGGTCGCCATCATCCTGAACCGGGAACAGCGCTCGGCCCGGATCGATTTCAGCGGCACCTCGCCACAACAGACCAGCAATTTCAATGCCCCTCGCGCCGTATGTGTGGCGGCGGTGTTGTATGTGTTCCGCACTTTGGTGGATGACGAGATTCCCTTGAATGCTGGCTGCCTGCGTCCGCTGGAGCTGATCATCCCGGAAGGCTCGCTGCTCGATCCTCGGTGGCCAGCCGCTGTGGTCGCCGGCAATGTCGAAACTTCGCAGTGCATCGTGGACACGCTGTACGGAGCATTGGGGGTCATGGCCGCCGCTCAGGGAACGATGAACAATTTCACGTTCGGCAATGACCGCTACCAGTATTACGAAACGCTCTGCGGCGGCGCCGGCGCTGGGCCGGGCTTTGCCGGTGCTTCGGCGGTGCAGACCCATATGACTAACTCCCGGCTAACCGATCCGGAAGTGCTGGAGTGGCGGTTTCCCGTGCGTTTGGAAGTCTTCCGCATTCGAGAGCACAGTGGCGGCGCCGGTCGTTGGCGCGGCGGTGATGGCGTGATTCGACGAATGCGTTTCCTGGAGCCGATGACTGCCGCCATACTCTCCAACCATCGGCGGATCGCGCCCTATGGGCTGCATGGCGGCGAGCCGGGACAAGTGGGGCGCAACACAGTGCAACGGATCGATGGTGTGCTTGAAGCGTTGCCGGGTACCGCGCAAGTCACCATGCAGGCAGGAGATCTCTTCGTCATCGAAACGCCAGGTGGCGGCGGATATGGTCGATAGGCGCATTTCTATTTGGGTTTCAACCAAAACCTGGGGGGGACGCGTCCAAAATTTTCAGATGACCCGTCATGCGTACTACAGTGATAAAAAGCACCACTATAGATGCGGTGACTTAAGAGCATCTTAATTGGAATTCGAACTTGAACGAAAAATCCTCTCTTCAGCGGACAGGCGCACGGATCTGGGCTTGGGCAATCATCATCCTTTCAGTAGCGTTATCGCGTGCGATGCCGCTAATGTGGTCCTGGATGCACTCGCCCGGCGCCAGGGCCAGCAAGGTGTCAAGGAAACTGTGTTGACCATGCGCCACTTCGAAGGTGTCCAAGAGCCGATTATTTTTAACGAATTCGGAGACATGAAACGAGGTCTCTTTGTCGCGGTCGTGCGCGATGGTCAGTTCGTGGCGACTCAGTAAAAGCGTGTCATCCGCTCAACCGCTTTGGCTATGGCTGGCGCTGAGGATCGCGTTAGCCGGAATGTTGCCGCTGGTCGTAGTCGCTGCACTGATCCTGGTGATATTGCTGCCACAGCTGCGCGCGGATCTTGAAATCAGTCACCAGATACTAGCCCGCGCCATTGCTGGCCAGATTGAGGTCCATTTGCTTGGGGCAGGGCGCGAGCTACAAGCCATCGCCGAGGATATCCGCAACCAGAGCCATCAGCCAGTACCTTTCTGGCTTGGTTCACTGGACGCGCACGCCGGAACAGGCGATGTATTTTCGGCGATTTATATCACCGATTCCAATGACTTGGTATACGCCGTTGGCTTGCCCCAAGCGCAGCGTGCCCGACGCGATGATTTACTTGGGCTCGATCTTTCCAGGTGGGATGTCCTGCGTGAGGCGCAGGAGCAAAACGAGAGTGTGTGGTCGGAGACCTTCCTGTCTATTGTCACTGGCCGGCTTGCGGTGACCTTAGCGATCCCGATGGGTGAGCGGACGCTGATGGGGGAGATCGCCATCGACCAACTCTCCGAATTCATGGATCGTCTACCCGACCAGTTAGGAATATTGACCATGGTTCTGGACCGCCAGGGCCAGATTATTGCGCATTCCCAAGGCGCTCTGAGCGGTCAACAAATCAACTTCAGCCATCTGCCCATCGTCCGCGATGCCCTGCAGGGGCGCTTTGCAACTCATAGCTTTGCGTTGAATAGCCAGATATTCATCGGCACTCCCGTCAGCATTTCGCAACTCAGCTGGATCGTGTTAGTTGCGCAACCGCGTATGCAGGCATTTCAGTCGTTTTTATCCGCATTATGGGTGGTAGGAGCTGGCGCGACGATCGCTTTGATGCTAGTCATTGTAATTTCTTTGCTATTGACCCACGACTTTGCGCGGCGCATCAGTTGTTATACAGCGCAAGCTCATGCCATTGCCGACGCTGACTACGATCAACCAGAGTCAATTTCTAACATCCGAGAGTTTGATGGTTTAGCCAGCGCCCTCGAACGAATGTCATTGGCTATTAGCCAGCGCGAGCGGGATTTAACGATTAGTGAGACGCGTTTTCGCGATCTCTCAACCCTGGCTTCGGACTGGTTCTGGGAACAGGATGCTCAGTTCAGGTTCAGGTTTTTTTCCGAGGGTGTCATGACGTCCGCTTTGGAATCACTGGGTGTTGGTTACGCTGAATTGCTGGGAAAGACGCGTTGGGAATTGCCGATCAGCTTCACGCCCGAACAGTGGGCGGCGCATCGCGCCTTACTCGAAGCGCATCAGCCGTTTCGGGACTTGGAATACCGAGTATGCCCGGAATCCGGCGTGGACCGGTGGTTTAGCATCAGCGGCCAGCCACTATTCGATGACTCAGGGTGTTTTCTCGGTTATCGTGGCACTGGCCGCGATATCACCGAGCGCAAGCAGGCGGAGGAAACCTTGCGCCGCGCCAATCGACAGTTACGGATGCTCAGTGACTGCAATCAAGCCTTGATTCGCATCACCGATGAAATTGAGTTGCTGATCACCATTTGCACGATCGTTGTGCAGGCGGGTGGTTACCGCATGGCTTGGGTGGGTTACGCCGAACACGATAAGTTCAAGACAGTGCGACCGGTGGCGCATGCTGGATTTGAAAGCGGTTATCTAAAAAGCATCAAGGTCAGTTGGGCGGATACCGAGCGTGGGCGTGGTCCCATCGGTACAGCCATTCGCACCGGACACCACTGCCTCATCCAAAGCATCACTCATTCACGACTTGCATCTCAGCGTGGTTATGCCGCTGTGTGCGCATTGCCATTGACATTCGATGACCAGATCTTTGGGGCATTGGGCATTTATTCGTCGGCGCCAGATGCCTTTGATGTCGAGGAGATCGCTCTTTTGCGTGAATTGGCCAGCGATCTAGCGTTTGGTATCGCCATGCTGCGCACCCGAGCCGAACGTGAGCGAGCGGAAAAAGCATTGCAACTGGCGCAACTTTCCATCCTGCGATCTGCAGATGCTATGTTCTGGGTCAGGTCGGATGGGTATTTCATCAATGTCAATGAGCAGGCTTGTCATACCCTCGGTTATACGCACGATGAACTGCTGACCATGGCGGTTTGGGATATCGATCCCGATTTCACTTCGGAAAGATGGTCTCCGCACTGGGAAAGGACCCGACATCTGAAAAAACGTCGCTTTGAAACACGGCATCAGCGCAAGGACGGTGTAATTTTTCCCGTGGAGGTTACCGCCAATCATGTGGAATACGAAGGTCAGGAATACGATTTCGCCTTCGTCCGCGATATTACCGAGCGCAAGCGCACTGAGGAGGCGCTCAGTGAAAATGAGCGGAAATATCGCGAATTGGTGGAGAATGCCAACAGCATTATCCTGCGCTGGAATCCTCAAGGTGAAATCACCTTCATGAATGAATATGGCTTGAAGTTTTTTGGCTATTCAGAAGCAGAATTGTTTGGCCGCCTTGTGAAGGAAACCATCGTACCGCCGGACGAAAGTACCGGCAGGGATTTACGCCCGCTGATGGATGAAATTTGTCATCACCCCGAACGGTTCAAATACAACATCAACGAGAACATCCGTCGTGATGGGGAACGAGTTTGGATCGCGTGGACCAACAAGGCTGTCTTGGATGAGCGGAGCCAAGTTGTCGAAGTCTTCAGTGTGGGTTCGGACATCACCGACCGTAAGCGGGCGGAGGAAGCACTGCGAGAAAGCGAGGAACGCTTCGCCAAGGCTTTTCGCGCCAACCCAGCGTCGATGGTTATCTCCGTTATCGAAACAGGTTGCTTCATCGACGTGAACGAGCAATGGCTGATGATGCTGGGCTATACCCGTGAGGAGACGATTGGCCATACCTCCACGGAACTCGGCATTTGGGCTGATTCGGGTTCGCGCCAGCAGATGATCGCGCAGCTTCGAAGAGATGGGTTTTTCCGGGAAGCACCGATCCGTTTTCGAACCAAGACCGGCGACATTCTGGATGTACTGTGGTCAGCGGAAACGATCCGATTCGGTGACCAAGAGGTGATGTTATCCCTTATCTACGACATCACCGAGCGCAAGCGGGTGGAAGAAGAACTACAACGGCACCGAGAACACCTGGAGGAGTTGGTCACCGAGCGTACCGCTGAGTTGCACCAGGCCATGGATCAGTTGGTGCAATCGGAGAAGCTGGCGGCCTTAGGTCAATTGGTCGCCGGAGTGGCCCATGAACTCAATACCCCACTGGGCAACACGCGCACTGTGGCCAGCACCTTGGCGGAACATCTGCGCGTGTTCGCTGCAGCGATCGAATCCGGCGCGCTGCGCCGTTCTCAGGTGGACAGCTTTCTGAGTCGGGGCCAGGAAGCCGTGGATCTGCTGGAACGCAACACGGCCCGCGCGGCGGATTTGATCGAGCATTTCAAGCAAGTGGCGGTGGATCAGACCAGCATGCGGCGGCGGCGTTTCAACCTGCGTCAGACGATCGAGGAAATGCTGGTCACCCTGCGGCCCCAATTCAAGCACACCGCCCATCGCGTTGAGCTCGATATTGCTCCCGAGCTGGAACTGGACAGCTACCCTGGCCCGCTGGAACAGGTCATCGCCAACCTCGTCGGCAATTCCCTTACCCACGGCTTCGTTGGGATGGAGACCGGGATCATTCGTATGCACGCCGCTGCACTCGGACCGGCGCAAGTCGTCCTGCGTTATACCGACGATGG
This sequence comes from Gammaproteobacteria bacterium, assembly GCA_024235035.1. Lineage (GTDB taxonomy): Bacteria > Pseudomonadota > Gammaproteobacteria > Competibacterales > Competibacteraceae > UBA2383. Next base: position 234,882 of record JACKNE010000008.1, on the reverse strand, counting down.
CTTGGGTATTCCGCCGACCATCCTCAACCATATTTTCGAGCCGTTTTTCACCACCCGATTGGGTCAGGGCGGCAGTGGATTGGGGTTGTACATCGTCTACAATTTGGTCACCAGCGTGTTGGGCGGCGCCGTCAAGGTGGAAAGCCTGCCTGGTCAAGGTGCTGGTTTCACTTTCGTTCTGCCCCGGGATGCTCCGGTTCGCTAATGTGACGAACATTGCTCGATTCAGGAGGTGACCATGGCCGACAACATGACAGCATTACGCAAGTTCGTTGCACCGGAATTCGTCTTTGGCATGGGTAGCCGCAAACTGACCGCTCGCTATGCCAAACTCTATGGCGCGCACCGAGCGCTGTTGGTCACCGATCCCGGCCTGATGGCAGCCGGTTGGGCCGGGGAGGTGGAAGCGATCCTCGATCATGAGGGTATCCAGTGCATACGCTTTGCCGAAATCTCTCCTAATCCACGGGACTACGAGGTGATGAAGGGCGCTGCGGTCTTTCTTGAAAATCGCTGCGATGCCATTGTCTGTGTCGGCGGTGGCAGTGTCATGGATTGTGCTAAAGGGATTGGCGTAGTCAGCGCCAGTGGCCAGCCTATCCTGGATTTTGAAGGAATCGATCAGGTGACCAGACCGGCGCCTCCCTTGATCTGTGTTCCAACGACGGCTGGAACATCCGCTGATGTCTCTCAGTTCGCGATCATCACTAACACCGAGGAACAGGTGAAGATCGCTATCATCAGTAAGGCGGTGGTACCGGATATTGCGTTGATCGACCCAGAGACGCTGGTCACTAAGGATGCCTACCTGACGGCATGTACAGGCATGGATGCGTTGGTTCATGCTGTCGAAGCTTTCGTGTCGGTCGCTCATTCGCCGATTACCGACCTGCATGCCTTGGAAGCCATCCGCCTTATCCGTGAGAATCTCCATGCTTCGATTGCCGAGCCTCACGATGTCGAACTGCGTGGACGAGTGATGCTGGCTAGCCTCCACGCCGGTCTTGCCTTCTCCAACGCTAGCCTGGGTGCAGTGCATGCCATGGCGCACAGTCTCGGCGGATATAAGGATCTGCCGCATGGAGAATGCAATGCTTTGTTGCTCCATCATGTGATGGCGTTCAATTTCGACGCCGAACCTGAGCGCTTCACCAGGATTGGAGAAGTCATGGGCGTGGATGTGCGCGGCATGACTGCAGAAACACGGCGTCAGAAGATTCTCGGTGCTGTGGCTGAATTCCGTTGCGAGGCAGGTGTGGTCGGCACTCTCGGCGACCGTCGAATCAGAGCCGACGATGTCGTGGCATTGGCGCGTAAGGCGGTGGTCGATCCATGCATGGTGACTAATCCGCGTCGGGTCAAGGCAACGGATATTCAGGCTATTTATGAAGAGGCGCTCTGAATCCCCTGAAGATTGGGATGTGTTGCGTGAGAAGATCATCGGCCTTGGTGAGCGCTCGGTTCGCAAAAGCTACTATCCGGAGTTGCAGCATCAATACGCGGAGCTGAAACGGTTTCGCCAACTGATTGATCAGAGTAGCGAACTCATCCTCTTCTTCGACGTGGTCAGCCTGCAAGTTGTGGACGCCAACGATACGGCGTGTCAGGCGTTGGAGCGCGCCCGGGAAAATCTGCTAGGAGTCTGTCTTGCTGGACTCCATCCCGCTTTGGATGAGACAGCGCGAGAAGCGGTCGCAAAACCGGATCAGCCAATCCCGACGCAGGCCATGTATACATGCGCCGATCGCTCGATCCGTGTTTTGGATGGTTGGACCAAGGTGGTGGTGGTGGATGATCGGCCAACGGGAATGCTCGTTGTTCGGGACATCTCGGACCGCATAAGAGCGGAAAAGGCGTTGCGTGAGAGCGAAGCCAAATATCGCCGCCTCCATGAATCCATAAGGGATGCTTTTGCCAGTGTCGATATGAGCGGCGCTCTTCAGGAATGCAATCAGGCCTTTCAAACGATGCTCGGTTACTCAGAAGAGGAGCTGCGCCAATTGACTTACCAGGATCTGACTCCCGAGCAGTGGCGCGCTTTCGAGGCTGATGTCGTGGAAAAGCAAATCTTGGTAAGGGGTTATTCGGATGTGTATGAGAAGGAATATTGCAAGAAGGATGGGACTATTTTGCCCGTTGAATTGCGCGCGTTTTTGCTGCGTGATACGACCGACCGACCGACCGGTATGTGGGCCATTGTGCGCGACATCACCGAGCGCAAGCGAGCGGAGGCTGCATTGCGGGCGAGCGAGGAACGTTTCGCTAAGGCATTCCACGTCAATCCAGTCCCGATGGCCATCACCGAAATCGAAACCGGCCGCTTTCTTGACGCCAACAAGCAAACGCAGCGTATGTTGGGTTATACCCGTGAGGAGATGATCGACCACACCTCCACAGAACTTGGCGTCTGGGTCGATTCAGGCACGCGCGAACGGATGATCGCGCAACTCCGCGTGGATAGAACGGTTCGGGAAATACCGACACGCCTTCGCACCAAGACCGGCGAGATCCGCGAGGTGTTATGGTCCGTGGAAATCATCCGGCTGGGCGAGCAGGATGTTTTATTGTCCTTGATGTTCGACATCACCGAGCGCAAGCAGGCGGAGAAGCTTCTGGGAGAGAACACAGAGCGTTTGCGGCTGGCGTTGCAGGCTGCATGTATGGGTACATGGGAATGGGACATTATCGGCAACCATGTCGTGTGGTCGCCAGAGACCCAGCGCATTTTTGGCATCAGTGCTGATGAGTTTGGGGGAACCTACGAAGCATACCTTGGTTTTATCGCTTCCGAGATCCGTGAGGAGGTGAACAACGAGGTTCAGACATTTCTGAGCAGCGCCCATGCGCCCGCTGTCATTCAGTACGAACATGGGATTATTCGAGGTGATGGTAAGGCCGGCTGGGTTGAGGTGCGGGGTACATTGTTTTTGGACAAACAGAATCAAGCCACCCGCATGACAGGAATTTGCGTCGACGTCACCGAGCGCAAGCGAGCGGAGGAAGAGCTGCAACGGTATCGAGAACACCTGGAGGAATTGATCATAGAGCGAACGGATAAGTTACACCAGGCTATGGATCAGTTGGTGCAATCAGAGAAGTTGGCGGCGCTGGGTCAATTGGTGGCTGGGGTGGCCCATGAGCTGAACACCCCGTTGGGCAACGCACGCACCGTAGCCAGCGCCCTGGGTGAGCATCTACACGTCTTCGCCACAGCGGTCGAATCCGGCGCCTTACGCCGCTCCCAAATGGAGACTTTTCTGAGTCAGGGTCGAGAGGCGGTGGATCTGCTGGAACGCAACACAGCCCGCGCGGCGGAGCTGATCGGCCAATTCAAACAGGTTGCGGTGGATCAGACCAGCATGCGTCGTCGCTATTTCAACCTGTACCAGACGATCGAAGAGCTGCTGGTCACCTTGCAACCCCAATTCAAGCATACCACCCACCGAATCGAGCTGGACATGCCGGCTGACTTGGATCTGGATAGCTATCCTGGCCCGTTGGAGCAAGTCATCGTCAACCTCGTCAGCAATTCTCTTACTCACGGCTTTGTCGGGATGGAAGCTGGCCGCATTCAACTTCAGGCGCATGCACTTGGGTCGGATCAAGTCACCTTGCGTTATGCCGATAATGGCATCGGTATTCCGACCAACGTTCTCAACCATATTTTCGAACCCTTTTTCACTACCCGGCTAGGCCAAGGCGGGAGCGGGTTGGGATTGTACATTGTCTACAATTTAGTGACCGGCGTGCTGGGCGGCGCCGTTCAGGTGACCAGCTCGCCTGGACAAGGCGTCACTTTCACTCTGGCTTTACCCCGCATTGCTCCAGATCGACCAGCCGCTAGCTAAGCTTGAGCGGATTTTATCGACTGGCTGGCACCTCGCGATCTGATCTGGCAGGACGGTTATGCCGTCTATCGACAATTGAAAACCGAACCATGCCTTGTTGGGGTGGAGACCGGGATCATGCGCATTGACGCCATAACGCTTGGGTCTACCGACCTACAACTCAACTATACGGATCATGGGGTCGGCATCCTGAAGTTGATACTTCATCTCATCTTCGAACCATTTTTTACCGCCAAACTGAGTAGCGGAGGTTGTAGATTGGGGTTTTATATTGTCTATAATCTAGTCACAAGAATACTTGGAGGAACGATTCAGGGTCTCAGTCGCGGGTAAAGGAGTCATCTTTACAATCGTTCTCCCGCAAACCGTCCCCGATAAGACAATTCTAGGCATACTCACATGATCGATGAATTAATCAACCTTATCAATGATACTGATTCCCAAGGCCCCCTCCAAACCATCCCAGTTTCGCCCTGGAAAATATTGGTGGTCGATGATGATCATGAGGTGCATAGCACGACCCGATTTGTCCTACGTGATCAGCGTATTTTTGGGCGGCCTTTGCGCTTGCTGCATGCCTACAGCGGCCTGCAAGCGCGTGAGCACTTGCGCGAGCACCCCGACATCGCCGTAGCCTTGCTGGATGTGGTGATGGAAACCGAGCAGGCCGGTCTCGATCTGGTTGGGTATATGCGCGATTCGCTGAAGATGATGGAATGCCGGATCATCCTGCGCACAGGTCAACCCGGCTATGCGCCGGAACTGACCGTCATCCACGAATACGATATCAACGACTATCGCACCAAGGCCGAATTGACGCATACCCGGTTGATCGTCACGGTCAGCGCCGCCTTGCGCGCCTATCAACAACTGTACACTATTGCCCAAAATCGACGAGGTTTGGAACTGATCGTCGGCGCCGCCGCCGATCTGATGGAGCAGTATGCGATCTCCGGCCTAGCCGAAGGAGTATTGACCCAACTGGCTGCGCTGTTCCAGCTACCGCTGGATGGCATCGTTTGCACCCAGAAAGGTGCGCCATCCGGTGGCGATGATCAGCACTGCTACGTGGTCAGCGCCGCTGGCCGGTATGCGCGCTATATTGCCCAGCCGTTGGAGGCCCTGCCGGACCCCCGGATCGTCTCGGCGATTCTGACTAGTGTGGCTCAGGGTCAGCATCTGTTTGGTCCTGACTACACCGTGTTGTATCTGAAGGCTGCCCCTCACCAGGAGGCGGCCATCTTTCTCGATTCCGAGCAAGCGCTCACCGCTCTAGATCGCCCACTGCTCGAAGTGTTCGTCGCCAATATCGCCGCCTGTTTTCGCAACGTCAAGCTGGTCGAACGTCTGAATCATATCGCTTATCATGATCCGCTGACCCGACTACCCAATCGTCTACAGTTCATTACCGATCTTGATGCCGCTGCCCAGGCGCAAACGGATATCGTAGCAGCGCTGTTGGACATTGATCACTTTGCCGATCTCAATGACGGCCTTGGCCAGGACATTGGTAACCTGCTCTTGGTGGCGGTTGCTGGGCGGCTACAAGCCCGGCTGGGGTCGGAATGCCGGTTGGCTCGGGTGGGCGCCGACGTATTCGGTGTGCTCGGCCCTGAACCTCAGGTCAACGCCACCAATCTCCTGGCCTTGTTCCATGACCCTTTCGAGGTCGGTGAGTATCAGTTCCCGGTCACGATCACGCTAGGGCTGTGTCGCAATCTGGACAACGCCGATTCCGGCATCACCCTGCTCAAGCGAGTCAATATCGCGCTCAATCGCGCTAAGCGTAGCCTCTCGGCCCACTACGAATATTATCTGGCGGAAATGGAAGATAATACCCGCTGGCGGGTCGAGGTGATCCGTCACCTGCGGCAGGATTTCCAGTTGGGCAAGCTACAGGTTTGGTATCAGCCGCAAATCGCCTTGACCACCGGTGCAATCGTGGGGTTGGAGGCGTTGGTGCGCTGGCCGGATGATATACGTGGGTTTACCCAACCTCCGGATGTGTTCATCCCACTCGCCGAGTATTCAGGCCTGATAGTCCAGATTGGCGTCTGGGTGTTGGAACAAGCATGCGCCCAACATAGCCAGCTTGCGGCGGACGGGTTTGAAATGCTGAAGATGGCGGTCAACGTCAGCATGGCGCAGTTTCGCAAGGCTGATTTCATCGAAGAAGTGGCTCGCGCCCTGGAGCGCTATCGAATGTCGCCATCCCTACTCGAGCTGGAAATCACCGAGAGCATCGCCATGGATGAACCGAAGGTGGTTCTACAAAGCCTGGAAGCGCTCAAGCGGCTAGGTGTCCAGATTGCGATCGATGACTTCGGCACTGGCTATTCTTCGTTAGGACAACTGCAATCCCTACCGATCGATTGCCTCAAGATCGATCGAACCTTTGTCAAGGAAATTCAGCAAGGTAAGGGTGGCATGTACGCTGAAACCATCGTGGGGTTGAGCCAGAAACTGCGGGTGGACTCGATCGCCGAAGGCGTGGAAACCCTCGAACAGGCGGGTTTCCTACGCGGTTTGGGATGCACGATGGCTCAAGGCTATCTGTATGCCCCACCTATGCCTGCCGAACAGCTGCGTCAGTGGTTACGATCCGCCGTTTACCCCAACCGGCTTTAATAGCCTGACCGTGATCGTGACATGAGCGAATACCGATACGCACAGCAAGTGTTAGAGCAGGCTCAAGCCGAATGGGAGCAGCGCGTTGCGGCACTGACCGCAGATAATCGTGCGTTACGAGAAAATGAAGAACGTTTGCGACTGGTCATCGACGCCACCAGCGACGGTGTCTGGGACTGGAACTTGCGAACGAACGAGGTTTTCTTCAGCGATCACTGGTACACGATGCTGGGCTATGCTCCCGATGAGTTCGTCGCCAGCTATGCCAATTGGCGCGACCGGATGCATCCGGATGATCTAGCCTCGGCGGAAGCAGGCATTCAGGCTCATTTCGAGAATCGAATCACTGAGTACAATGTTGAATTTCGCATGCGCGCCAAGACCGGAGAATGGAAATGGATTCACGGTCGCGGCAAGCTCATTGAGCGCGATGCCGCTGGCCGTCCATGGCGGATGGTCGGCACCCATGTGGATATCACCGAACGCAAACAAGCGTTGTTGGCCTTGGAGGCGAGCGAAGCCCGGTTGCAAAGTGTCCTGCGCGTTGCGCCGACTGGCATCGGGGTGGTCTACAATCGTGTCATTGGTGAAGTGAACAACACCTTGTGCCAAATGATCGGTTACACCCGCGAAGAGCTCATCGGACAAAGCGCTCGCCTGCTTTATCTGAGCGATTCGGATTACGCCTGGGTGGGCAAGGAGAAATACCAGCAGATTCTAGAACGGGGAACGGGGACGGTTGAAACCCGGTGGCGACGTAAGGACGGCGCCGTTATCCAGGTTTTACTCAGTTCCACGCCGCTCAATCTCGAAGATTTGGCTCAGGGGGTCACGTTCACCGCGCTCGACATCACCGAGCGCAAGAGGGCGGCGCAAGCGCTGCAGCTGACCCAGTTTGCGGTGGATTACGCCTCCGTGGCAGTGTGCTGGACAAAAGCTGATGCGCGCTATCTGTATGTCAACCATGAAATGTGTCGCTCGCTCGGCTACTCTCGCGAGGAACTGTTGACGATGAGCGTGCTGGATGTCAACGCGGAGTTACTGACTCTGGAGCAATGGCAAGCACACTGGCGGGAACTCAAGGAAGCAGGCGCTTTGGTTTTCGAGTCGAAACGTCGGACGAAGAACGGGAGGGTATTTCCGGTCGAGTTGTCCACGAACTATTTCGAGTACGGTGACGAAGACTATAGCATTGCCTTCATCCGCGATATCACCGAGCGTAAGTGCGCGGAGGAGGCATTATTCGAGGCTAAGGAACGAGCCCAAGTCACCCTGCATTCGATTGGTGACGCGGTGATCACCACCGATGCTCACGCTATCGTGGATTATCTGAATCCAGTAGCGGAGGCATTTACTGGCTGGACCACGGTCGAGGCTCAGGGCCGGTCTCTGAGTGAAGTCTTCCACGTCGTCGATGAGCAGGATCGTCGACCGGTGCCGGACCCAGTAGCGCGTTGTCTCCAGGAAGGGAAAATCACTGGATTAGCCCATCACTCTATGCTGATCGGTCGCCACGGACAGGAATACCATATCGATGATTCAGCAGCGCCGATTCGTGGATGGGAACATCAACTCTTGGGTGCTGTGCTGGTATTCCGCGATGTGAGCGAAACCCGCCGATTGACCCGGCAGTTGGAATACGATGCCACACACGATGCGCTCACTGGCCTGATCAATCGGCCAGAATTCGAGCGGCGACTGGAACGGGCGCTGGCCAGCGCTCATCAGTATGGAGCGCGACACGCGCTGTGTTATCTGGACCTGGATCAGTTCAAGATCGTCAACGATACGGCCGGGCACGCGGCGGGCGATGACTTGCTAAGAAAGATCAATAAATTGATTTCGGGAATATTCCGCGATCGCGATACCCTAGCGCGCATTGGCGGCGACGAGTTCGGGCTACTGCTGGACAATTGCCCACTGGATCGAGCGCAACTCATCGCCCAGAACATAGTCAGCGGTATCCGTCATTACCGTTTCCACTGGGAGGGCCGCGTTTACCAGATTGGCGTCAGCATCGGTTTGGTACCTATCACGGCGGAGACACAAGACACCGCTCAATTGCTCACTCAGGCCGATGTCGCTTGTTATATCGCCAAGGAAATGGGTCGTAACCGCGTTCATATCTATCAGCGGGAAGATGCCGAGACGATGCAACGCCACGGCGAAATCCTGGGTGCGGCGGGCCTGCGGGATGCTTTAGAGCAGGGTCGCTTTCGATTGCACTATCAGCCTATAGTGTCGTTGAGCGGACCCGACTTGCGACCGGCTCGCTATGAGGCGCTGCTTCGTGTTGTACACAAGAGTCACGCGGACGAAGACACCGAACTGGTGTTGCCAGCGGCTTTCATTCCGGCCGCCGAGCGTTATGGACTCATGGACGCCATCGATCGTTGGGTGATTCAAGCCGCTTTCCGCGAATACGCGGCAGGCATTGTCGAGACCGGCGCCAAGATTGCCATCAATCTATCCGGGAATTCTCTCAGTGACAGAACTCTACTCGATTTTATCAAGGCTCAATTCGCCAAGTACGCTTTTTCCCCTGTTCAAGTGTGTTTTGAGATCACCGAAACTGCGGCTATCCAGAACCTGCAACAAGCGACTGAGCTAATGACTGCTCTCAAATGCTACGGTAGTCAATTCGCTTTGGATGATTTTGGTAGCGGTCTGTCCTCATTCCACTATCTCAAGACGCTACCGGTCGATTATCTGAAAATCGACGGCAGTTTTATCAAAGATATCGTTGGGAGCGCCCGAGACCGGGCTTTGGTAGCGGCTATCAACCAGATGAGCCACGCTCTGGGTATTCAAACCATTGCCGAATATGCTGAGGACCAGCTGATCGTCGGGCACCTGCGCGAATTAGGCGTGGATTATGCCCAAGGTTTCTTTTTCGGGCATGCGGCGCCCTGGGTTTAGCCCATTGAATTAAGCTGCGCCGAACGGAATATCGCTCAAATGCATCGAGAACACGGTTTGGCCGGTAGGATCTAAAAACTCATAGAATTGAGGATAGCGCTGATACATTGAATTTCAGATCAGCTATTGTCGGATCTATCTTGCATGAAATTCAATTAACACCATGGTCAGGAGATGCTCATGTCCATTCAATGCATAGGAAGGACTCTTCCTATGACCCTGCTCATTACAGTCTTATTGCCGGGTTGTGCTACGGCCCCTGACGGCACCGTGGATGACCGGCAGCAGACTATCGCTGAAGGCGCTATCGCTGGTGCAGTGCTGGGTGGGTTGCTCGGAGCGGCTGTCAGCAGAAACAAAGCATCTGGTGCCTTGATTGGTGCTGCCGCTGGCGGTCTGATCGGCGCTGGCATCGGCAGTACCATCGCCGACCGCAAGGCTCAGTACGCCAGTGAGGAAGATTTCTTAGTTGCGGAAATTCGACGCAATCAGGATTTCATTCAGGAGGCTGACGCCCAGAATCGTCAGCTTTATCGGGAAATCGCTCAATTGGACCGAGAATCACGGCGCTTGACGCGGGAATATCGAGCGGGTCAGGTTTCGCGCGATGCTCTGTCTCAGCAGAAAGCTGGCTTGGAAAAACAACTGGCCAAGGCCAAGCAGATCCAGTCGTTGACGGAGAAACAGCTCACCGATGCACAGCAGGTTTACCAGGAATCGCAGCAGAAGCGTGGAACTCAAGATCAATATACCCAGCAACTGGAAACCAATGTCGTGGAACTTAAGGAAACTCAGAAACAATCCAGCCAGAATGTCGCCAGCTTGCAACGAGTCTACGACAATATGGCGATCTGAACGCATTGCTCATGTTGCGGATGCTGTTCCCTCTTCGGAATGAGAATCCACGAACAGGAGGCTTAAACTCATGAAGATCATCGATATGACAGGCGGTATCTTGAGCCTGCTCATCTTGGGCGGTTGCGCTGCCGATCCGACCAATGACCCACATGGCGGCGGCTTTTTCGGTGGCGTGCGTGGATTGGCGTCGGGCGATTACGAGGTGCGCCAGCAAGAGCTACAGGGACAACGCGACGAATCATTGCACGAGTTACGCGCCCTCCGGGAAGAAGGCGCCTATCTGGAAACCGAACGGCAAATGAAGGCGGAGGAGGTGGCTCAGCAGCGCCGTCAGTTGGCCTCACTCAAGGCTAGAAATCAGGCGTTAGCTAAAAAAATCAAAAGATTACGTGACTCCAAATCCGCTACGGAACAGCATACTGCGGAATTGCGTCGCCAGCAGCGACAGCTCGCGAGTAATATCCAGCAATTCGAGAGTGAACTTGAGCAGGGACAACTTTCCGTCCAGCAGGCTGAGACGCGGCAGCTGAGCCTGGAGCGACAGTATGACGCTATCAAGGATTTGTGAGGTATCCGTTGCGTTTCATGAACGAGGCTGGCCGGATGCGGGTTCTGCTGTTCATCGCATGGTTTGTGATGGGTCCGGCGTTCGCTCAGGGGGGGGGCAGCGAACGTAACCGGTTTTTCGTCCAGCAGATGATCGATTTGGCGGCCGTCAACAATGCCCAGGGTGTCGAGACCATGCAGCGGATGTTGGAGCAGAACCCGCGACCCACTGCCCCTGATCCGGCAGCGGCTAATGCCTCGCTCCAATGGGGGCAAGCGGCTCTGCAGCAGGATAACCTGGATCAGGCGTTGCAGGCTTTTCAGAAGGCGATCGAGGACGATCCGGGCAATGTCGAAGCCTTCAATTACCTGGGCCTGCTCTACCGCAAGCTTGACCGGTTTACCGATGCGGAGCGCGCTTTGCAGCAAGCATTGTCGCTGGAACCGACGCGGGCCGTCGCTTGGTTCCAGCTAGCCCAGGTTTATGGTCTGCAAAATGACCATCGTCGGGCCTTGGGAGCACTCGCCAATACCTATCGTTATGCGCAAAACGCCATGAAGGCTGAAGAGATTCTGCGTTACATCGCTGAAGACGAAGCCGCCGATACCCTGCGCAATGCGGCGCTAGAAACGTTGCGGCTGTATCGATTGCCGGTGCAGCCGGTCATCGTCCCGCCGCTGCCCCCGAACCCGGCCCTCTTCGAATAATACCGTGCTCATCAAGCTCGATCGGTGTGCCATGACGCTCAGCTCAACCAGGCAAGCGTTGCTTGAAGCGCTCATCCTAGCGGCCATGCTGACGATGAGCGCGTCGGTCGGCGCTGGCCAGTATGAAACATTCGATTATTACGTCCAGCAGATGATCGTTCACGCCGCCGCCAACGATCTGCTCAGTGTGCAGACGTTCCGCGAACAACTGGAGAATTTGCGTCGGCCAGAGCCGGGCGACTCCCAGCAGGCTCAACCTTTCGGCCAGCAGGCAAGGGAGTATCTGGTGCGCGGCAACTTGAAGAATGCATTGGCTGCATTTCGTCAGGCGTTCATTGCCGACCCTACGGATTCGGATATCGCAGGTGGTCTGGCGCTCACCTACTTGCGTCTGAATCGTCTCCAGGAAGCGGAGCGCTTAACGGTTTACGCGCTGTCTCTAGCGCCCGCTCATTCGGCCCACTGGCTGACGTTGGGGCAGATCTACGGCCACCGAGGCGATAGCCAAAGGGTTGCTGGCGCATTCATCAATGCCGGTCATTTCACCCAGGAGCCACCACACTTGATCGAGCAGTTGCGGCAACTGGCCACGACCGACGATAGGGATGCCGTCCGGATCGGCGCTTTGCAAGCCTTGCAAATTCTGCAAACCCTCTCACCCACAATGGTGGTTTCGCCTGCCCCTGATGAAGCGACATCGACCACGCCCATGCCAAAGTCAGCAGCCGTCTCGCGCAGTCAGGGAACAAGTGAAGAAAGTCCCAGACAGCGGGTGTATCGGCGTGCTGTCGCGCTGACCTGTCTGATCGTGACCTTTCAGAACGGTAAAACGGCCAACCTGGGAAGTGGACTGCTGGTCTCTCAGGATGGACTGGTGATTACCAACAACCATGTGATCGAGAAGGCAGAAAATCTAGCGGTCCGCTGCGGCGACCAGGAATCGACCGCTGAGGTTCGTCAGCGGAGCAAGACACCCGACCTGGCTTTATTGGCGACTTCGCTCAAGGTTCAGGAAAGCCTGATGTTCAACCAGACCTATAACTCGGACTTGGTGGGTCTGGATGTCTTTGTGATCGGTAACCCCTATGGTTTGGAAGGCACTTTTTCCACCGGCATCATCAGTGGACTGCGCGAGATCGAAGGGGTGCGCTACATCCAGATTTCCGCGCCGGTCAGTCCTGGGAACAGCGGTGGACCAGTCCTCCTACGCGACGGCACCGTCATCGGCATCGCGACGATGGGTTCCAAGGTTGGTCAGAATCTCAACTTTGCGATCGCGGCTGCCGAGGTGGTGGCGTCCAGATTTTTCGATCCAGCTCGCATGAAAAGCCAGCGCCTCAGTAGCAAGCCCTAGCATCGGCAAGCGCTTTCGAACGCCGGCTCTTCAATCGACGCCAGGTCATCTTTTCCAATTCCACCAGGAGCAACACCGCCAGCCCCGCCAGCACGACCATCGCCCATTCGACAGCGCTGATCGACGCGGTACCGAGCAGATCGTGCATTGACGGCAGATAGGTCAACGCCAGTTGCAGGACCAGCAGGATGCCGATGCTGACCAACACCGGGCGACTACCCAGCAGGCCCGCGCGCGATAGCGTCGAGTGATAGAGGTAACGGCTATTGAACAGGTAGAAAATCTCACCCATCACTAGCGCGTTCACGGCCACGGTGCGGGCTTGTTCCAGGGCGACGCCATGGGCAATTCCCCACAGAAACAACCCTAACGGGGCAATAACGACTAACACCGACACGAAGGCGATCCGCCAGAGCATGAAGCCGGTGATCAGGGGTCCATCAGGATCACGTGGCCGCCGTTGCATCACATCCACCTCAGCCGGCTCGAAAGCGAGGGATAGTGATAATGTCACCGCAGTGACCATATTGACCCATAAGATTTGTACGGGTGTGATCGGCAACCCCACTCCGAACAGAATGGCAGCGATGATCACCAGCGCCTCGGCGCCGTTGGTCGGCAGGGTGAACAGCAATGCCTTGCGCAAATTGTCGTAGACCGTGCGGCCTTCCTCGACGGCGTAGGTGATCGAGGCAAAGTTATCGTCGGCCAGCACCATTTCCGCTGCTTCCTTAGCCGCTTCGGTGCCTTTCATCCCCATCGCCACGCCGACATCGGCACGCTTGAGAGCAGGTGCATCGTTGACTCCGTCGCCGGTCATCGCGACCACCTGATGGCGATCCTGCAGAGCCGCCACCAGTCGCAGTTTATGTTCAGGGCTGGCGCGGGCGTACACATCCGTGTCCAACACCACCGCCCGCAACGCTTCATCATCCAGCGCTTCCAGGTCCGGGCCGGTCAACACCTTTTCCCCATCGCCGATACCCAGTTGGGCGGCGATAGCCCGCGCCGTGGCGCTGTGATCGCCGGTGATCATCTTGACCCGAATACCGGCTGCTTGGGTCTGACGCACGGCTTGGATTGCCACCTCGCGCGGCGGATCGCTGATGCCCATTAGACCCAGCAGGGTTAGACCGGCTTCAACATCGGCGAAGGTCAGTTCGCGCTGCATCTTGGGAACCGGGCTGAACGCGACGGCCAGTACCCGTTGCCCCGCCGCGGCCAAGGTTTCGATTCGTTCCCGCCAGTCGTCGGAACAGAGTGGTTGCGGACCTTCAAGATGTTGTTGGTCGGCGCACATGGCCAGTATCTGCTCGGGTGCGCCCTTGACGTAGAGGACGTGTTCGCCGTGATGATCATGATGCAGGGTGGCCATGAAGCGATGTTCGGATTCAAAAGGGATGCTGTCGAGGCGATGAAAGCGCGCCTTTTCATCTGCGGGATCGATGCCAGCCTTCAGCGCCAGGGTCAGCAGTGCGCCTTCGGTGGGATCGCCGTTCATGCGCCATTCACCGTCGCACTCATGCAACGCCGCGTCATTGCACAAATGGACTGCGCGGGCGATGCTTTGTAAATCCATAGCCTCTCTTGGATCAATGGGCATGTCTTCGCTGTCGAAACCACCAATCGGCGCATAACCACCGCCGCTGACTGCAATAATCCGGTCGGCAGTGACGATGCGTTGCACGGTCATTTCATTACGGGTCAGCGTGCCGGTCTTGTCCGAGCAAATTACGGTGACGGCACCCAGTGTCTCCACCGCAGGCAAACGGCGAATGATCGCATTGCGCTTGGCCATGCGTTGGACGCCGATGGCTAGGATGATAGTCATGATGGCCGGTAGCCCTTCGGGAATCGCCGCCACCGCCACCGCCACGGCGGCTATAAACATTTCCTCCATAGATTGGCCACGCCAAAATACGCCGGCGGCGAAGGTGGCGCTGGCGACCGATAGGATGGCGAGACTCAACCAGCGACCAAACTGCGCAATTTGCCGCAACAATGGCGTGGTGATTTCCTCGACCTGCTCAAGTAAGGTGCTGATCCGGCCGATTTCAGTGGCTTCGCCGGTGGCTACGACTACGCCAGCGCCTTGACCATAGGTCACCAAGGTGCCGGAATAGGCCATGTTGGTACGGTCGCCAATAGCGGCTTTAGCGGAAACCGAAGTCAGTTGCTTACTGACGGCTTGGGCTTCGCCAGTCAGGATCGCTTCCTGAATACGCAGATTGCGGAGTTCCATCAGCCGTAGATCGGTGGGGACCTTGTCGCCGGATTGCAACAATACCCAGTCACCGGGAACCAGTTCCTCAGCGGGAATTTCCCGACGCTGGCCGTTGCGCAACACCATGGCGCGTGGCGACAACATCTTGCGGATAGCGGCCATTGCCGATTCCGCTTTGCCTTCCTGCACGAAGCCGACGAGGGCGTTGATGATCACAACGCTCAGGATCACGGCGGTATCTACACCATGCCCTAAGGCGGCAGTGATAGCGGCGGATACTAAAAGAAGATATATCAGTATATTGTTGAATTGCAGCAGGAAGCGTATGAGCAGCCCTCGCCGCTGCGGGGGGTGCAGCCGATTGAGGCCGTAGGTCGTCAGACGCCGAATAGCTTCCTCGTCGCTCAGACCGCTGGATGTGGTCTCCAATGCCTCCAAAACCTGTTCGGGAGCAAGAGTGTGCCAGAGAAACGATGGCAGCGGAAAGGATTGTTTTATTACCATGCTATCTTTTTGTCACATTTTTTTAGCGATCTATCTACCAGCCAGCCAGTGATTTGGGTCGTGCTGCCAACCAAGCGGGGGGTGAAAATTTGAGACCGCAGTTGGATCTGAGACATGGCAGTGGATGAGGATCGCTTTGCGCTTGGGTCGAGAGCAAGCTATGGAAGGGTATGGTGAGTCGCGATCTTTGCCCATACGGTTCTTTGAGAAAGGTCAATTCTCGCTATTATTAACTTCATGAAGATAAACTCAACATTGAACCTGAGAAAGCATATGCGCTGGGCGCTGGGAATCGTCGCGGTAGTATGGGTCGTGCATACCTGGAGTGCTACCGTGCAGGCTGTCCGCGTAGCGCAAAGGACACCGCATAAGATCCTCCACATCATGAGCTATCACTCGCCGTGGCGCTGGACCGATGGCCAGCTAGCGGGCTTTAAGGAAGGTATGGCGGGTGCATCAGTCGAATATCGGATCTTCCAGATGGACACCAAGCGGAACAGCGCAGCGGAAGCAAAAGACCAGAAAGGCCAGGAGGCGCGCGCCTTGATCGAGTCGTGGCAACCGGATCTGGTCTATGTCACCGATGATGATGCCCAGGAATATGTCACCACCCACTATATCGATACGGCACTGCCTTTCGTATTCAGCGGAGTCAACAAAGACCCGAAGATCTACCGATTCGTCGGCAGCAAGAATATCACGGGTGTCTTGGAGCAAGAACACCTAGTCGAAACCGTAAATTTACTCAGGCAAGTTGCGCCCGGTGTCAAACGGATCGCCGCTGTGTTCGACAGCGACGCCATGTGGGGCCCGGTGATGACGCGGATGCGTGAGCGTATCACCCAGATTCCCGAGGTCGAGATAGTGGCTTGGGAGCGATTTCAGACCTTTGCCGAGTACCAGCGTAGGATCAAGGAGTATCCAATTCAGGTAGATGCCGTCGCTTTGATCGGTATCTTCAACTTCAAAGATGAGCAAGGCAAAAATGTTCCCTATCAAGAGGTGTTGCAGTGGACAGCTGAGAACAGCGTACTTCCAGACTTCAGCTTTTGGGCTGATCGCGTGGATTACGGTACGCTGGTTGCGGTTACCGTCTCCGAACACGAGCAGGGACGCGCGGCCGGCCGGTTAGCGCGTGCGATTTTGATCGAAGGCCGCAGTCCAGCGAGTTTTCCAATGCGACCGACCACCAAGGGCCGCGCCACCCTGAGCCTGGCGCGCGCCAACAAGCTGGGCATCAAGGTTAAAAGCGGGGTGCTGCTCTCGGTTGAAGTGGTCGAGAAATTCAGATGGGATCGGTAAATGCGTCTTGGGCTACGAGTCAGAATCGTCCTGATCGCGACCTGTGTCGTATTAGCGGCGATGGCGACAACGATCAGTATCAGCGGGTACATTTTCTCAGGCCAGTATGAGAAGGCGCTCCAGTCACGCTCGCTCGCCATCGGCAAGAGTCTAAAACTCCAATTGGAGCGCATCCTGGCGCTGGGGATCGCGATTGAAGATCTGACGGGCTTCGAAGAGCAGTGCCAGGCAGTCGTCAGCCTGTACTCAGGGATCAGCCATGCCTTCGTGGCTACGAGCGATGGTCGGATTCTGTTCAGTAGCGAGTCGGCGAGGATAGAAGACCAAATAGCACAGTCCGCTTTGCTTGAAGTCCTACAGCGGAACAGCGATTCGACGACGAGCGCGAACTTTGGTGCGGTCCCCACCCATATGGCAGTGATTCCAGTCTTCAACCAAGATGGAACGCGAGTGGCGAGCGTCGTGGTCGGATTTCCCGCCGAACTGGTGACGAGCGAGTTGCGAAGGGTGCTTTATATCAGTATTGGCACGAGCTTGTTCGTTCTTGTTGGTGGGGTCGCGCTATTGTTGGGTGCGCTTGCGGCGTTCGTGACACGCCCCCTGAACCAGCTCATCGGCACGATAAAGCACATCAGCCGTCATGGCGCCGATCTGTCCGTGCGCGTCCCCGGACAGCCCGGCGTGACCGAGTTGGGCGTGCTCATCGCTGCATTCAACCATATGCTCGATCAACTTGAGCAGCATGATGCTCAACTTCAGCTGGCCAAGGAGGCTGCTGAGGAGGCGAATCGGGCCAAGAGTGAATTTCTGGCCATGATGAGTCACGAGATCCGCACCCCGTTGAACGGCGTCTTAGGTATGACGGAGTTATTACAAGAAACAACGCTGAGTACTCAGCAGCGTCGATTTGCTGACACCATTCAACGCTCAGGCCAGACATTGCTGGCTGTCATCAACGATATCTTAGATTTTTCTAAGATCGAGGCGGGACAGCTGGGATTGGAAGTCGTGGCCTTCGATTTGCAAGCGTTGATTGAGGAAACAGCGATACTGCTCGCTGAGCGTGCACACCATAAAGATTTGGAACTGCTGGTTGACCTAGCGACGGATCTGCCGAGTCAATTACGTGGCGACCCAGGGCGGCTGCGACAGATTATGGTGAACCTGGTGGACAATGCCATCAAGTTCACCGATCACGGTGAGGTGGTCATCCGCCTGACGGTATTGGCGCAAGACACCCAGGCCGCGCGGTTGCGCTTTACCGTGAGTGACACGGGGATCGGAATGACCCTAGAGACGCAAGCTCAGATTTTCGATGCCTTCACCCAGGCCGATAATTCCATCGCTCGCTGCTATGGTGGGACTGGCCTGGGCTTGACCATTTCCAAGCGCCTGGTGCAGCTCATGGGCGGCGAAATAGGGGTAGAGAGTACTCCGCATACAGGGTCGAGTTTCTGGTTCACGCTGACCCTGGCGCGTTTGGAAGGACCACCATGTCCTGTAGAGGCACCTCACGCCGAGCTGCGAAATAGGCGGGTGCTGGTAGTCGATGACAATGCGACCAACCGCGAGATCTTGCATCATCGATTAAGCGGCTGGGGAGTGTGTGAGACCAGTGTGGCGAGCGGAGCGGAAGCGCTCGCCGCGCTACGCTTGGCGACACAAACCGGGGCTGCTTATGATTTTGTTATTCTTGACTGGGGTATGCCCGAGATAGATGGCTTGATGCTCGCCCAGCAAATTCGCGCCGATCCTACCTTGAACGCGCTGCGATTGCTGATGCTCACTTCAGGCGGCTTGGACGAGGCTGTGACCCACCAGGCATTGGCCATCGGGGTCGAGTGCTGTTTGCCCAAGCCCGTGCGCCAGGCCGCCCTCTACGATGCTCTGTGCCGACTGAGGCAACCGACCATTTCGCTGGCAAAACCGATATCTCGCCGTCTCCTCTCGCCGAGCAAGTTGCCGAGCTTCGACGGTCGAGTGTTGGTCGCTGAAGACAACCCGGTCAACCAGGAGGTGGTGTTGGCCATGCTTCAGCACCTGGGTTGCCAAGTGGTGGTTGTCAGCGATGGCCATCAGGCTATAGCCTCGTTAGCGCGTGAGTCTTTTGACCTGGTGTTGATGGACTGCCAGATGCCAGTACTGGATGGTTTGGCTGCTACCACTGCCTGGCGGCAACAGGAAAGCACCATGCATTGCCGACGGGTACCGATCATCGCCCTGACGGCCAATGTCATGAAGGGGATCAAAGAGCAGTGCCAAGCGGCTGGGATGGATGATTATCTGAGTAAGCCGTTCGAGCAGGCGCAATTGGTGACCATTCTGAGTCGCTGGTTGCCCAAAAGAGTCATTTTACTACCTTCGCTTGTCACATCCGCCGTTTCTACACGGTCCCAATTACCTACTGTGGAAGTCGTCGCTGATAACACTGTGGCTGCCTTGCCGGCAAATCTGTCTCCTGCGCACGCACCGGTTGCAATCGATGCGCTGTTGGATGAGCGCGCCCTGGCGCAAATTCGCGCCTTACAGCGGCCTGGTCAGCCCAGCATGCTGGGTAAGATCATCGGTCTCTATCTGGATAGCTCGCCAGCCTTATTTCAACGTGTGTGTGAGGCGGTAGCCCGCGCTGATCCTGAAGCGCTATGGCAAGCGGTACACAGCCTGAAATCCAGTAGCGCGAACCTGGGAGCGATGCAGTTGGCGGCTGTGTGCAAGGAGTTGGAATACGCGGGGCGGAATCAGCGTCTGGAAGACGTCCCTGCTTTGTTGCGAGAGGTGGAATATCACTATGCACGGGTGCAGGAAGCGCTGGTCCTGGAGATGGAAAAGGAGCAGCAGGTGAACTCTGTTGAGTGGAATCGCCGATGAATGCTGATACCGTTTCCGCACCGGCTAGGATTTTAGTTGTGGATGACGACCTTGCAACCCGTATCCTGGTCAGCGAAGCCTTGGAGCAAGCGGGTTTTCGCATCGAACAAGCCGAAAACGGTCGCCAAGCGCTTGCAATTTGCGCACAGACGGGCCTTGATCTCGTCACCCTAGATGTTGTGATGCCCGAACTGGATGGTTTCGCGACTTGCGCCGAGCTGCGTCGGCAGCCCGAGGGAGCGCAGATGCCAATTTTGATGATGACCGGCTTGGACGACTATGAATCCATCAATCAAGCGTTCAAGGTTGGCGCGACCGATTTTATCACCAAGCCGATCAATTTCATCCTACTCGAATATCGGGTCCGGTATCTATTACGGGCCAGTGCAGCCATGACCCGTTTGCACGAGAGCGAGCGTCGGCTGACCACCGCGCAGCGCATCGCGCGGCTGGGGTACTGGGATTGGCACCAGGGCCAGGATTTTCTCTATCTGTCACGGGAGGTTTGCGAGATGCTGGGACTCGATCCCCAGGCACCCGAAGTTCCGTTCCGGATTATCATCGATCATGTCTATGAAAAAGATAAGAATATTTTAAATCGATGGCTCAAAGAGGTATGGCGGGGTGAAGAATCGAGAGCAATCAGTCATCGACTCGTGGATGCCAGCGGCAACGTGCGTTATGTTCAGCAACAGGTTGAGATCGCCTTGGATGCGTCCGGTAATCCCAGCCATTTATACGGCACCTTGCAAGACATCACCGAATTGCGCCGTGCGGAGGAGCGGATTTGGCAATTAGCCTTCACCGACAGCCTGACGCGGTTGCCGAATCGCGAGCTTTTCAAGGATCGCCTCGATACAGCGCTCAAGCTGGCCAGACGTCGCCGTTGTCAGCTCGCGTTGCTGTTCCTGGATCTAGATAATTTCAAGCGCATCAACGACACTCTGGGTCATGGTGTGGGCGACCTGCTGCTCCAAGCAACAGCTGAGCGGTTGAGGCTGAGCGTTCGCGCCAATGACTCGGTGTCACGGAGTGAGGCGGAAGGGCAGGATGAGAGCATTGCTCGGCTGGGGGGCGACGAATTCACAGTGTTGCTGCCTGAGATTCAGCGTTGCGCGGATGCCGCCATCGTTGCTGAACGGATTCAGGCCAGCCTGTCGCAGCCACTCACCCTAGCTGGTCATGAAGTTTTCATCACTCCTAGCATTGGTATCGCTGTATTTCCTCAAGATGGAGTGGATTCGGAAACATTGATCAAAAATGCCGATATGGCTATGTATTTCGCCAAGCAGCAAGGCCGAAATCTCTACCGATTTTACGATACCACCTTGAATGAAGCTGCTCACAAGCGGTTGATCATGGAAAACCAGTTACGCAAAGCTATCGAGCGTAACGAACTCGCTTTATGCTACCAACCGCAACTTGATCTTCTCAGTGGTCGTATCTGTGGCGTCGAAGCTTTGATACGCTGGACGAGCGACCTGCTAGGTGTCGTATCTCCTCTCGAGTTTATTCCTCTTGCCGAGGAAACCGGGCTCGTCATCTCCATCGGTGAATGGGTGCTATGTACAGCGTGTCGGCAAGCTAAAGCCTGGCAAATAGCTGGGGTTGGCCCGATACGGATAGCGGTCAATATTTCCGCCTTGCAATTTGTACAACCCTATTTTGTAGAGCGGGTGGCGCAGATTCTGAAAGAAACTGGTCTTGAGCCGGCGGTGCTGGAACTCGAAATCACCGAAAGCTTGTTGATGAAGGATCCGGACGGGGTCTCACGCACGCTTCGAACTCTCAAGAGTCTGGGTGTACAACTCACCATCGGCGATTTCGGCACCGGCTATTCGAATTTGAGTCACCTCAAGGAATTACCGTTAGATCGACTCAAGATCAACAGGGTGTTCGTGGGCGAGATCAACTTGGAACCCAGCAATGCTGCTATCGCCACAGCGGTGATCGCTATGGCTGAAAGCATGGGGTTACGGGTTATCGCCGATGGTGTAGAGAACGAGGCTCAACTGCATTTTCTCAAGACCAAGCGCTGTAATGAGATTCAGGGATACTATCTGAGTTGGCCTCTGCCTGCGGCTGAAATTACCAAGATGCTTTACGGTGTGCTTACTCCACAGTAAAGAAGACAGGCGATTAAGAGTTATCACCCTGTAAGCAAGTGGATTGAGTGTTACTTTTTTAGTGCCAAAACGCTTTCATTCAGTCTCTCGACGCGCTGAGCCAGTCCCTGAATATCTTCCTGGGTCGGAGCGCCCAGTCGATGCAAAACTCGGGCAACCCGTTCCTGAAACAGTTCTTCCAACCGGTCGAATTGCGCGTTGGTCTTACCCTGGAGTTCGACCACTTTGCCCTTGGCTTCCTCGACCCGAGCCGCCGCCGTATCCTTGGCGCGCTTCTCAACCTGTTCGCCCTCCTTGACCAAGGCTTGGAACAGTTTCTCGCCTTCTTCCTGGGTCTTGGCCAAGGCGCCTAGCCCGGCGAGCCAGATGCGATGAGCCGACTCGCGGATGTCAGCGACGGCTGGCGCCTCGACGATATTCTTCAGCGTGACGCTGGTCATGATACTCTCCTCGACGCAAGATCTTGATTGGATGGCTGGCTTTTCATGTTGGTCAGATGGGTTTCAGCCTGAATTGAGAGTACTTTAGCGATCCAAATTAGAGCGAACATACTAGCTAACTTTGTAGCATAATGGGCCTAAATGTTTTTAGGCAACGGCAACTCCTGATGAAGCTGATCAACGTCTCACTCTGAAACAGCCTACAGGCTTGCATCCAACTTTTTCTATCCTGCTCTTTTGAGAACATCGTCATGTTTACCGGTATCATCGCCGCCGTCGGCGCCATCGCTATTCTGCAACCACGCGGCAGCGATATCCGTTTACGTATCGCCACGGGCAAATTGGATCTAAGCGACGTGCAGCTCGGCGACAGCATCGCCGTCAGCGGCGTTTGCCTGACGGTGGTCGAACTGCCTGGTGATGGCTTCTGGGCAGACGCTTCTCGTGAAACCCTGGAACGCACCAATCTTGCTGAAGCGATATCGGGCACGCAAGTCAACCTGGAAAAAGCGCTGACGCCTACTACCCGGCTCGGTGGTCATCTGGTCAGTGGCCATGTCGATGGCGTTGGCGTGGTGACCGAGTGGCGTTCGGATGGACGCTCCTGGCGACTGCGTATTCAAGCCCCGGATGCGCTGGCCCGCTACATTGCCGAAAAAGGCTCGATCGGTGTGGACGGGGTTAGTCTGACCGTCAATCGGGTCGATGGCGCTGCATTCGAACTCAATATCGTCCCGCATACCTTGGCGGAAACCACGCTCGCAGATTTTAAGATTGGCCGGCGAGTCAACCTGGAAGTGGATTTGATCGCCCGTTACTTGGAACGACTATTATTGGGCGAACGTGCGGCGCAACCGGGCAGCGGCGGTTTAAGCGAGACGCTGTTACGCGAACACGGATTCTGGAAATAAACGTATGCCATTGAATCGTATCGACGAAATCCTCGCCGACCTGCAACAGGGTCGAATGGTCATCGTCATGGACGATGAGGACCGGGAAAATGAAGGCGACCTGCTGATGGCCGCCTCATTGGTCCGCCCGGAGGATATCAATTTCATGGCCCGCTACGGACGAGGCCTGATCTGTCTGACCCTGACCCGCGAACGCTGCCAGCAATTGCGTCTGCCGCTGATGGTGCAGGACAACGCGACCCCGTATTCCACCAACTTCACCGTTTCAGTCGAAGCCGCGCAAGGCGTTACCACGGGTATCTCCGCCTATGACCGTGCTCACACCATCCGCACGGCGGTGCGTCCTGACGCCCGCCCTGAAGACTTGGTGCAGCCGGGCCACATCTTCCCGTTGATGGCCCAGCCTGGTGGAGTACTGACGCGCGCCGGCCACACTGAAGCTGGCTGTGATTTGACCCGGCTGGCCGGACTGGAACCAGCGGCTGTCATTGTCGAAATTCTCAACGAAGACGGTAGCATGGCGCGACGCTATGACCTAGAGCGCTTTGCCGAACAGCATAGCGTCAAGATCGGCACTATCGCTGATTTGATCCACTATCGAATGCAGAACGAAAAAACGGTCGAGCGCGTTGCAGATGCCTTGATGACCACCGAATTCGGGTTGTTCCGGGTATTGACTTATCAGGATGTCGTTGGCCGGCAAGTGCATTTCGCGTTAGTCAAAGGAGAGATTCAAGCCGATGGACCGGTATTGGTGCGGGTGCATGTCCAACATGTGCTCAGCGACCTGTTGACTCTCCAGCTTCCCGACAGCGGCTGGCCGTTACGTGATGCTCTGCAACGGGTGGCGAGTGAGTCCGCTGGGGTGCTGGTGTTGCTGAGCCGACCGGAGGAACCCGCCGCGTTGATTCGGCGGATGCGAGGCTATCAATTCGGCGTTGGCGAACCGGCACGTGCTGCCGATTCCGCTGTTGAATTGCGTACCTATGGGATTGGCGCCCAGATCCTGCTCGACATTGGCGTCCAGCACATGCGCGTCCTGGGTGCTCCAAAACGCCTCAGCGGTCTGTCTGGTTTTAATCTGGAAGTGATCGAATACGTCTCCTGAGAGGCGTTTTTGTGCCGTTGTATCGGTTGGAAAGAGAGAAGCGTTGTCCAACGGAATTTTAAAAAAGTAATATTTATCAAGAGATCGTATGATGCAAGTCAATACCATTGAAGGCGACTTTACTCCACTCCAGGATACGCGTTTTGCCCTGGCGGCGGCGCGATTCAACAGCTTTATCGTGCAAAATCTGATTGACGGTGCAGTGGATACTCTGCGCCGTCATGGTGTGCCTGAGGCTAATATCGATCTGATCTGGACACCGGGTTCTTTCGAGCTGCCGTTGGTTGTCCAGCGGCTGGCCGCTAGTGAGCGCTACGACGGTATCGTCGCGCTCGGTGCGGTCATTCGCGGCGGCACCCCGCATTTCGAGTACGTCGCCGGCGAGTGCGTCAAAGGCTTGGCCAGTGTCTCATTGGAATATGATCTCCCAGTTGGCTTCGGTGTGTTGACGGTGGATACGATCGAGCAGGCCGTGGAGCGGGCGGGAACCAAGGCAGGCAACAAAGGTGCCGAGGCGGCGCTGGCGGTGCTGGAAATGGTCAGCCTGCTGCGCCGATTGGAAGGCTGAATCGTGAGTGAATCTCCACGCAAAAATCTGCCCGGAAAGCGCAGTTGGGCGCGGCGCTGCGCCGCGCAGGCGCTCTACCAGTGGCAATTGACTGGTCAGGAGCCGGCGGTCATTGCAAGCCAGTTCCTGGCTGATCAGGATTTGTCCAAGGCTGACCCGGGTTATTTTCGAGAATTGGTCCATGAGGTGCCCAAGCGAATTGCGGAGATCGATGCTGCTCTGGAGCCGTTTCTGGATCGACCATTGGCGCAGGTGGATCCGGTAGAGCAGGCTATTTTACGGATCGGTGGCTACGAGTTGTTGCAACGTCCCGACATCGCTTATCGAATCGTCATTAATGAATCGGTCGAACTGGCCAAATTGTTTGGCGCTGAACAGGGGCATCGTTTTGTCAACGGCGTGCTCGACAAGTTGGCCCGCGTGGCGCGCCCTATCGAGTGTGCCCGTCGGTTGTGAATAGAGAAGGTAGAATTTGTGAAAGTGCAGGGATAGGGCGAGGCTTTGCAAGATGCCTATTCATCTAATTATTTGTACGATCACTATTGCTGTTTGACGATGGGTTTTAGTAATGACTAGAGGGGGGATTTCGAGCAAGCATACACCTTGCCTCGTGATGAGGGTATTAACGGCCGGAAAATCGGGCGAATAAACTAATATTACTTTTAATGACAAAATCCCTGTCAAAACATGAGTCAATCTGCGCGACAGCATTGCGATCCTCATCTAACCCTTGAGTGGTTCGATCTTTTACAGCGCGCTGCGGTACCTGATGGGTCGGTGATTATCTACTGCCCGATCGGTCCAGAGAGCGATCCAGCTGTTTCACTCTTACCAATGCTGCGTCTTTCAAACGATCCCTATAGATTGAAAGGATTATCGACATTTTATACGCCATTATTTGCTCCGATTAATGAATTATCTCTTTGTTCCAAAGCGCTTGAGTCCTGCTTTGCCGAATTTCGGAGACAGTCGCGCACGGCGATCATCAATTTGGCCCCATTGGATCCGAATGGATTGTTTTTTTCCACTGCCCATATCGCGTTACGCCAAGCTGGGTGGCTGACCGATACCTATTTTTGTTTTGGTAATTGGTATGCTCTCCTGGAAAAGCCGGATTTTGGACTCTATTTTACCTCACTCCCATCGCGGTTACGTAATACTGTTAAACGGGCCAGAAAAAAGCTCGATAAAAATTCTACATTTGCATTAACGATACAAACCGATTTAGATGCTCATTTCGATGAGGCAGTCAATGAATTTGTGGCAGTTTACAATCACAGTTGGAAGCGTCCTGAGCCTTATCCATATTTTATCCCGGAACTTTGCAAACTGGCCGCTAACCATGGGTGGTTGCGATTGGGGATCTTGAGGTTGGATGCTCAGCCGGTCGCTGCGCAAATTTGGTTGGTTTGTGCGGGAACCGCTTATATCGTTAAACTAGCCTATCATCAGAGTTATGCGAAGTGTTCTGTGGGATCGGTTCTTACTGCGCACCTGATGCAGCATGTCATCAATGTGGATAAAGTTGTGGAAATCGATTACTTAATTGGAGACGATGCTTATAAACGGGACTGGACACCACTGCGACGCGAGCGTTACGGAATCGTTGCCTTTAACATGCATACTGTCCGAGGCTGCCTTGCCGCTTTACGGCACTTTGCTGGGCATTTTTGGCATCAAAGCTGGTCTAGAATACTTACAGGATCTTTGATTCAATGATATACGTGATAATCTATCGAGCTCTTCCTCTTCGCAGCCTCTACCAATCAGCAGAATCATAATGATGATCAATGGCTGATTAGTACGGACGATGTATATGTCGGCAACGCCTCCAGTAGTGGTTGTGGTTGGATTGTGTGGTCATGGGCTGACTATCGTGCGTGCGCTTCATCGCGGTGGAGCCAGCGTGGTGGCGCTTGAGACCAACCTGACACTGCCGGGCATGTATACTCGTTTCGCAAGTATTCGTAGAGTTACAGATATCAATCATGCAGGATTGATTGATAGTCTACTGATGTTATCGGATGAGATCGGAGCCGATCCGCTACCGGTACTCATTTTAACCAATGACCGTATGGTTGAAACGGTCGCCTGTCACATTAAGCAACTGTATGGGCGGTTCGCGCTCAGTTGGCATGATAGCTATCAGAATATCTTACCGTTGCTCAAGAAAGATCAAATTGAGGCGCGTTGCCAAACGACCGGGTTGAATTATCCCCGGACCGTACTCCTTAATACCCTGGACAAAGCAATACCCCAATTTGGTGACTTACGTTATCCGCTTATTGTTAAGCCTACATGTCCAATTTCATCCTTTAAGACGATCATCATAAAATCGAAAGACGATTTTCCAGTCCATCGTGACCGGATAGCCACCGCACTGCCAGTTATCGTGCAAGAGTTTATTCCTGGTGATGATCGCACCATTCGTTTTGGTGCTTTGTATCTTGATCGGGGCCAGATTTTGGCGCGCTTTGAGGGTCGGAAGCTGCGTTCCAGACCGATGGGACACACCACGCTCGCTTTGTCGGAGCCAAATGAAGAAATTCACCGCCTTGCGACCTGCTTCTTCGAGGGGTTAGCCTTGTCTGGCCCTGTGTCGCTTGAACTCAAGCAGGCGCCTGATGGTTCGTTCTGGGTCATTGAGCCGACTGTAGGGCGAACTGATTTCTGGGTAGGATTGTGCGTGGCTAATGGAGTCAATCTGCCGTTGATTGAATATCGGTCCCAAGCTAATTTGCCACTGCCAGAGATCCGACAAGTGCGCAACCACTTGTGGATGAATGGCGAACGTGATCCGTTTGCCCTATTTTGGTTGATATTTCATCAACCGTGGTTGCTATTTTCCCAATGCATAACAGCGCTCTATCTTGATTTGAACGACATTCGTCCGTTTCTCGGCGCATTTTCGAACCTCACAGGTTCTTTGCTATCACGTAGCCTTCGTAAAGTGGTGCGTAAATTGACCAGTGTTGCTCAGGAGAAACGGTGAAACCCCAGGAACCACCGGGCTTGAAATGGCTATTGTCGTGAACAAATTATGCGGACGTATGCAAACGTTACTACACACCAATTATGGAACGCTGCGTGGGTGGGTTCGCTACCTGCTGGGTCAAGTTGAGGGAGTGGTTGGGCCGCAAGGACGCTATCGGCAATTGATCC
Source organism: Gammaproteobacteria bacterium (assembly GCA_024235035.1). GTDB lineage: Bacteria > Pseudomonadota > Gammaproteobacteria > Competibacterales > Competibacteraceae > UBA2383. The sequence continues at coordinate 206,808 of JACKNE010000008.1, read as the reverse complement.
CATGGGATATATCGCGTCTGGTCTTTGTTTGCTTGGGCAATATCAACCGCAGTGCTTTTGCACAGGCAGTGGCAAGAGCGGCTGGGGGACATTGCGCCTCGGTCGGCCTATCGACCACAACCGGTGTCCCCGCTACCGATCTAGCGCGCCAAGTGAGTGCAGAGCTTGGTTTCTTTCTGGACGCTCATCGAGCGACAAATTTCACTGATTTCGAGGTGCTTCCAGGTGATCTTTTTATCGTCATGGAGCTGCGCCATGCTCACCGGTTGGTAGCGCATGGCATCCCGCCGCAGCAAATCATTCTCCTTGGGCACTGGGCGCGGCCGGTGCGTTATCATATCCACGATCCTCAGACCTTGTCAGCCGAATATTTTCGGAGCTGTTTCGCGATCATCCTGCCAGCGATCAAGTATCTCCTTGAGGAACTACGGCGGGGTAATAGTCCCTGTGTGCATCGATGAAAGTCTTCTTAACTTTTGATATTGAGGTTTGGTGTAATGGTTGGTCGGCGCTTGACGAACGCTTTCCGGCGGCATTCGATCGCTACATATTTGGTCGTTCTGCGGCAGGGGAATTTGCCCTGCCCAAAACATTAGAGATTCTGAATCGCTATGGACTCAAGGGCGTTTTTTTTGTTGAGCCTTTGTTCTCCGCCCGCTTCGGTACCGAATATCTGCATACCATTTGTCAGTTGATCCAGAGTGCTGGTCAGGAGATTCAGTTGCACCTTCATCCAGAGTGGACTGACGAGATCCGTCCTGCGATCTTCCCTGATAAGCCTTATAAACGTCAGCATTTGATTCATTACGACCAGGCTGAACAGTCACGCTTGATCAAATTAGGACGTGCGCTGCTTGAGGCTGCTGCGGGTGCGCCGATATCAGCGTTTCGGGCGGGGAGCTTCGCTGCAAACGGCGACACGCTGGCCGCAGTCGCTGAAGCGGGCCTGCTAGTTGATTCTAGTATGAATATCAGTTGTCCGTTGTCGGGTGCGGATCTGCGGGACCAGAGGGATCTTACAGCGCCGCAGTGTTATCACGGGTTGCAGCTAGTCCCGATCAGTGTATTCCGGGATGGTTTCGGCAAGTTACGTCATGCCCAGATCGGCGCGTGCAGCGTTGCTGAATTACGACAGGCTTTACAAGAGGCACTATACCGAGGGTATAACATCTTTACCATTCTGTCACATAACTTTGAAATGCTGCAAAGTGGTTCCACCGAACCAGATCGATGGGTAGTGAGGCGCTTCGAGCAGCTATGTAGTTTTCTTGCCGCTCATCGTAATGACTTCCCAACCCGAGGCTTCATTGAAACGCTGACATTTCCCGATACCACATCACCGCTGGGAGTACCTCGCTCAGGTCGCTTGGCGACTATGACTCGCTACTACGAGCAGGCGCGGCGACATCTGCACCATCGAGTCCTGCGTTGAACACGTTCCAGTGCCAGCCACCCTGCATCGTCCTGGGTATCGATACGCAGATTGGTCTGGCAATCGTCCGCGAATTGGGTAGAGCTGGTATCCGGGTGATCGGGCTAGCCAATCGTGAACGCTCAATTGGTCTGGCTTCCCGTTATCTTGAACGCGGCATTGTTATTGGGATGCAGCGCGATGAGCGCCTGATTAAAACCTTGCGAGAGTTAGGTGATGTTTATGAAGGTGCCGTGCTGTTGGCAGTGTCGGAAAATGACCTGACTTGGTTGATTAATCATCAGAATCAATTTAAGTGTGTCAAGGCTATTACGCCACCCGCCTCGGCATTTCGTCAGGTGCTTGATAAGGCGCGTACTCTGAAGATCGCTGAAGAGTTGGGTATCCGTGTACCGTGTACTTACTCCTCAATGTCCATGGATGAATGGTGCATGGTGGCGGCCCAGGTACGTTATCCAGTGATCGTCAAATGGGCTGATCCGGTTTCGGTCATACCATGGCTGCAAGAGCAGGGAATTCTCTGGCATAAGATTGAATATGCGTTGGACCAATCTGCACTTTTAAATATTGGCGAACGTTATGTTCCAGCTGGACAGTGGCCACTCATTCAGGAATATTGTTCTGGCAGGGGACTGGGGCAATTTTTCTTTCTGTATCAGGGAAAAGTTTTACGCCGATTCCAGCATTTGCGAATTGCTGAATGGCCACCTGAAGGCGGATTTTCCAGCGTTTGCGACGTAGTGCCACTGAGTAAGCATCAAGCGCTGCAGGAACGCTCCATTGCATTGCTACATGCGATCGGCTGGGAAGGTTGTGCGATGGTGGAATATCGTTTGGATGAGGCTACCGGCGAAGCAGCGCTCATGGAGATCAACGGTCGTTTCTGGGGTAGCTTCCCTTTGGCCGTTCATGCCGGAGCAGGTTTTGCCAGCCTGGCCTACTTTGTCCAGGGCTTGGGACAAATACCACCACTGTCGCCATTGCGTGAGAATCTACGTTGCCGGATGATCAGTACCGAAGTTAAGAGATTGATTCGTATTATTTTTCAGTCGGAAAAAATCGTCGATCCCTATTATGTGTATCGACCAGGGTGTGAACTCGCACGCTTTGTCCTCGACTTCTTACGGTCTAATGTGCGTTATTATGTTTGGGCGATGGATGACCCCGGTCCGTTCTGGGCCGATCTGCGTAACTATGGACTGCGTTTGTTGGGGCGCTGAAGGTTCTTGTCGGAATTGTGCAGGCAATCGCCGAAAAACAGTGAGATACCGAATGGCTTTTTCAACGGCTCCGGTTTCGGTTCATGTTCCCAACCCTTATTTTCTACCCAATAGCGTGCAGCGACCACCAATGCCATCAGATCGTAGGGGTAATCGAAGTAGGCCAGGCTGAGAAAAGCGCCCCCGACGGCGAAACCGACCATCGAGACTTGAGCCATCGCGCCGAGTTGGGTGCACCATGCCGTCTCGGGATGGGCAGGGGCGTTCTTCCGCAGCCATGCAGCGCTTCTCCAAGTCGCAATCCAGAGGGCCAAATAGATAAAAAGCCCTGGGAACCCATGCTCACCGAGCATCGTGAAGTAGATGCTGTGAGCGGCAACGACGAAAGTGGGATCTGGCGCGTAAATTCTATAAATGTATTCGTTATAGATGCTGAAGCCGCCGCCAAAAAAACGATCCTGTGCAAGATGCCATGCCATCCACCAGGCATTGATCCGTCCCATGGCTGACCGATCCTGCTCGTAAGTCTCTAGGGTGTGCATTCGTGTCCACCAGTTTTCCGGCATGAAGGACAGGATGCTAAAGCCGACGACGAGCAAAATCAGCGCTGTGAGAAGCTTATTCTTGCCACGCCACCAGAACAGCACCAGCATTGCACTAATCGCTAACAATGCACCGCGTGAATGGGAGCCTATCGCAGAAACGCCGCAGAGCAGCATGCTTACCGTCATTAGATGCTTCTGCCAGGAATGTTGCAGAGTAGTCTGGAGAAAGCGCAGCAATGGGATCGTGACGATCACAGCTGTGGCGAGAGCATTGTTCTCTTCGATATAGGAGCCAGGCGGTCCCCAGACACGAAAATTGCCACCAGTCAGTAGGGTGAAAATACCGCCTTTGATGCCAAAGAAGGCCACTGAAAAGGCTAGCACCCAGGCGAAGACTTGCATTTCTCGCCGCGTGCGTACCAGCATGAGCGTGACTAGAACCATACCATCGATTTTCATGATTTTTTCGAGCTGGATCAGGCTTCGCTCTGGATGGAACGCAAATATCGTGGTGAGACTTATCCAGATCATCAGTGCGATCAACCAGATGACAGGCGAGCCGATCAGCGGTGAGCGTTTTTCCCGCGTCATGAGTAACCCAATCAGCGTGCATAAAGCGATAAACAAGGCGACCGGAGCTTCCTGGATGAAACCCCAAGCTAGCCGGTGAGGATTCATAATGCTGACCCAGGTCCACAGCATGGCGCCGACGAACGGATGACGAAGGGCAATTAGCCCGCCGGAGGCAACGATGATTAGAATAAGTAAGTCGCGCATTTCAGGTTCTAGCTCACAGGCATCGTCTACAGTATTTCGTATTTGAACTCACTTCAATCCTATTCTACAATCTAAACAACTAGCATTTACTTGATCTACCCATCTCTCTATCAAGAGAAAATATAATAATTGATGCTTGGCGAAAGGATTTTCTTGGTGGATGGGTATTCAAATAGTTGCTTTCAATGTTTAGGCAGATTTTTGGTTTGGCTGTTGATGAATTTCCATGAAACCTATGTCGTCAGAAATTTTGGCTTCTGATTGAAATCATGCAAAAATCACTGAGATTATTTCGATTAATTTTTTCTATTATAGTCCTTGCAACGATCACTTTCCAGGAGGCTTCGATAGCTGAAACGGGTTGTGGCTCATTAGAAAGTGCCTACGGTCCGTTGGATTACAATGACCCAAACAACCGTCCAAAATTAAGAGTAGTCGAGCGTCGTCATTTTACTCCCAAGGTTGAAAATCTTGTTGGAGGTGAATCGACCGATGCTATTTGGGCTGATTTTAATTACACTTTGCGTTGGTTCCCCAACCATCACCGTGCCCTTCTTGCTTTTGCTAAATATGAACTTAAGGAGATTCAGGAGCACCGCCAGCAAAACAAACCCTATAATCCTCCTGTTGAAGGGTTTCCTCTTACTGCTGAGTGCTATTTTGATCGTGCTATTCGTTGGCGACCGAGTGACTCTAATGTTTATCTGATTCAAGGCATTTATCTACAGATGAAAGGCGATTTTGATGCGGCTTTGAAGGCGTATAAAAAGTCTGAAAGTATTCAACCAAACTCGGCAGATTTGCAAAATAATTTGGGCCTTCTGTATTTTTCAAGAAAACAATATGATCTTGCCAGGTATCATGCTAAAAAAGCCTATCGATTAGGTTACCCTTTACCTGGTCTTCGTCATAAACTAACCAGTGTAGGCCAATGGCCATGATCATGCTAATAGTTAGAATACTAGCAGGTGAGTAGAGGTTGCTCAGCGCTATAATTTCGCTTATCTTTTTAACCGGCTAATCAGCTAGGATATCCGATGGTAAATATCTCCTCATCCAATGTGTCTTCAATGCCATTGGTTTCAGTGATCATGCCTTCTTACAATACCAGTCGGTACATTAAGGAAGCGATCGACAGCGTTCTAGCGCAGGATTATCCAAATAAAGAACTTATTCTAATTGATGACGGTTCGACGGATGGAACCATCGACTTGGTCCGCTCGTATCGGAGTCAGCTAAAATTAATCACCCAAGCAAATCAAGGGGCTGCCGTAGCCCGTAATGCTGGGCTCGCTGCTGCACAGGGTGAATATATTGCCTTCATCGACTCAGATGATTGTTGGCTTCCTGGAAAATTATCGTTGCAAGCTAGCTACTTACAAGCCCATCCCGACCTTGGCGTTGTTTACTCGCGCTGGCAGACTTGGAAGCCGACGCCGGATGGGAGCTTTTCTATGCCACTTATTCAGGAAGTAGAATCTGGTAGCCAGGAGCTTGATATTGTGCCTGAACGATCGGGCTGGCTGTACAATCGCTTGTTGTTTGGCTCAATGCTCCACACGATCACGGTGATGGCCCGGCGCACTCTGATCGACCAAGTCGGTCAGTTTGAACCTGATCTCAAACGTGGTCAGGATTACGATTATTGGTTGAGAGCCTCGCGTTTGACAGAAATTCATCAGCTGAATCGTGTGACTGCATTGTATCGTTTGCATGGCAGTGGCTGTGTAACCAAATACCCAACTATCAACTATGAAGAAGTGGTACTTGAGAAGGCGCTAGCGCGTTGGGGTTTGAAAGGACCGAATGGTGAATTTACTAAATTTGCAGATGTACAAAAGCGTTTAGCCGAGATCTGTTTCGGCTTTGGCTATTATCATTACCACGATGGTGATCCATATTTGGCAGCACGAGCCTTTGCGCGCTCTGTGACCCGGAAACCGGCCGGTTTATCGGGATGGCGGTATTTGGTGATGAGCGCACTGAAATCTGGAGCTTGTTGGGTTGCCAAGACCCTGGAGAAGTCAAGCAAAAAGTTACTACGCCAGCAGCGTCGATGAACTTATGGTAGTCAGCTTTGTTCCCCTCTACCAATTGATGATAAAAGATTAATTTTTGATTTTTTATTTATATATTTTATTATAAATATTTACTATTTCTATTTTCATGGCATGATTAACTAAGAATACGCCGATTAACCATCCAAGTGCTGCTAATGCACCGCCTGAGGCAAGAATTGCAAATCGAAACTCTGTAAACTGGAACACATGAGATGATAAGACGATTATGCCTGGGCCTGTGATGGTAAAAGGTATTAATAGAAGGGCGGTTTTTATTCCATTTAATAGCGTCTTAAAACTTAATCCAAAAGCTTTCTGCAAAGCATATTGTGAAGCTATTGCTTCAACTAAGAAAGCTAGTCCTAAAAATAAGACGACATGCTCAAGATTGAACCATATAGAAGATAGTAAGATGAAGATTTTTGCGCTTTGTATCGCAATTTCAGCCTGTAGACTCAGTCTGATTTTTCCAGCTGCTATTAAGCTTAAACCATAGAGTGAGTAAGGTGATATCAGTATTGAAAAAATACAGATAAGTATTGCAATGGGCACTGATCGTTCCCATTGCGACCCGAAAAGAAAGATGATTAGTGGATCTGCCAATAAGGCAAGGACTGCTAATAATGGAGCAGTAATAGCCACCATATAATTCATTGCCTGACAGTAAAGCTGAGCTGCATCTTTACCTTTTCGTAAGTTACTGGCAAAAGTAGGGAAGTGAACTCCTCGGACAAGATTGATGAGTTGCTCGATTAACATCTTTCTGAGACCAACGGCGCGGCTGAAGTAGGCGACATCGACAAATCCTAATGTGCGTCCGAGGATTAAGTCTGGAGCACTACCTCCTAACTCTCGTATGATAGATGTAAGACTGGAGATAGACCCAAAGCGAGCAATCTCGCCTAATCCTGTAAAGGTTGGAAGTATAAATGTTTTTCCAGGTCGGATGAAGTTAAGGAGTAATACCTTACCGATATGTGATGCGATTGAACCCCATGCCATACTGAGATAGCTTTCTCCAGCTAATGCAGATCCAATAGTGACGGATGTTTGGACAAACGCGCTAAAAATGAGAACAAGAGCTAATTTATTGAATTCCAGTTCTCTTCTTAGCAACGATAAAAGCGGAGTGCCAAAAGGTAAAATGAGGAAATTGAGTGCAAGAAGAGCTAGGACTTCAGCAACACCCTCGTAACCGTAAAACCTAGCGAGCGGTGTGCGTAGTAAGAACAGCGTGACAGCGATAATCCAAGAGGAGAACAATGTTACGGAGAACGCAGCGCGGAACTGCGATTGGTCAATTCGAGATGCTTGGATCAAGTACTGACCGACTCCGAATTCCCGAAAAATATGTGCAAGTCCTAATACAGCTACAGCTACAGAAAATACTCCAATTTCTTCTGGTGTTAATAATCGAGAAACAATAATGACACTGATGAAGTTAAGTATAAACGCCACCAGTTGAGCAAGACCACTAATTCCCAAAGCTCTGCGGATGGCCATAATAAAGGAAATCCTGAGATCAACTCGTTACACGATCAAGTCTGGCGCAACCTTTCTCTGCTTCCAGAATGCTTAGCTTGAACTCTGGAAGCTCGGTTGACCAACGCTTCAGAGTGGCTGTTTCCGATTTACGGTTGGCATCATCCAGCATAATTGTACAGTTATGGCTAAGCTTGGCTTTGAGAAGAGGGAGTGCAGGGTAGCGGGCTAGCAGCGCAGTAGTTGAAGGGGGCCCGTCGATAACTAGAAATTCAACGGAATTGTCCTGTAAATCTAGGAGTTTCAAGGAATACCAGCACTGATCATTTAGTGTAGGATATGCTATCAATGGAGCATCTATGACTGTCGCCCATATGTCGAGTCCATGCTCTTTTAGCCGATTCCGAGTTTGCTCTGCATACTTTAGGTCATGCTCAAGGCTGAATACATGCCCTGTTTCTGAAAGCTGGCAGCAACGCGCTAAAACGATTGTGCTTGCTCCGGAACTGCATTCCAGTAAGGTTTTTGGCTTCGTTGATAAGGTATGTGAAGCAATAAGTAACAGGAAATCGGGTGACGCAGCCCACCCTCTGAGTGGTGGGAGAGGTTTTTGAGGTTGTATTAGTGAAAGTAAATCGTGATAGGCTTGAATCTGACTGAAGATCTGGCAAGCTTCGGTTGTATTTTGTTCAATTGTATAGCTCGCAAGATGCACTTTGCGTACTTTATAGAGTGTGTATGCGCTAATAACAATGTTTATTAGAACGGTGGCCAATATCATGATATCCATAAGGAGCACCAAGTCTACTTTAGCTAATGGTTAGAGTACATTTTTACCGTATAGCTTATGTTCGTCAAGCCTTTTTATGTTTGAAATTATTTGCATACTGAGAATTCTGATTTTCAAAAAATAGTTTGGGGGTGGAGATGTTATGAATGATCACATGGCATGTTCTTATGTATCTATAGTAATTCCTTTCTTTCAAAGGGAGAAGGGGCTTTTAGAGAGAAGTGTTCTTTCGATCCTTTCACAAAGAGATTTTAACGATTATCGGATAATCGTAGTTGATGATGGTTCTCCGGTGTCTGCAGAGGAGGAGTTGGCTTCTATCATAAGGTCTACTAAGAAAATAACAATTATTCAACAAGAGAATGCGGGTCCTGGTGCGGCTAGAAATAAAGGTCTTGATAGTATTTTAGATGGCACTAAATACGTGGCTTTTATGGATTCTGATGATTGGTGGGAAGAAACATTCTTAAGCGATGCAGTATTTGCTTTAAATAAAGGTCATGATTTATTTTTTGGGAATAGTAAACGTTTTGGGGTTGAGAAAACGCGTTTTGAATGGAATTCTTCTTCCGAGCTGAATCTGAACCCATCAGAGCATATGGTGCTGAATTCCGAACGTGAGCTATATGAGTTCAAAGGAGATTTCTTTGATTTTATGATTTTTCGCAGTAATATAATCAGCACTTCTGCTATGATATATAAATATGAAAAATATTCATATCTCCGTTTTAATATTAAACTTTTTAATGGGCAAGATCGACTTTTCAAATTATCCCTTTGTAAGAATATTGAAAAAGTGGCTTTTTCGGCAAAAATCTGCACTTATGAAGAAAAGGGTGTAAATATTTTCGATAGTGCGAATTGGGGATCTGCAAAATCTCTTGTTCTTCTATCGAACTATATAAAGCTTCCAAAATATATTTTAAAGGAGATAAGTCTGAATAAAAATCAGGAAAAATTCATTATTTCACAGCTTAATGCATCAAGATATTCATTTGCAGCAAGTATTCTGCACCTCCTTAGGAACGGCAATAAAATCGACTGGAATCTTGTAGTAAATACCTTTAAAGAAGATATAGGTACAGCTATTTATTTTCTTCCAAATATAGTAAAAATTTTGATAAAAAAATATTTCTATTGATTAATTTATTAATGATGAAGGAGGCTTTTTTGAAAGCCATTCTAATTTGAGCGAGTAGCCAACAATTCCAGAAGGCAAGGAAAAGGGTGCGAGACAAAACCCTTTTGCTGGTGCGATTGCCGATGGAATCGACATGGCGATCCATTCATCGTCTTTAGCGTCGATTGCCATGCCTAGCTGGCGTCCATTGTTCGGTGACAAGCTAATCAACTTTCTAGTGCAGGGCAGGGTATTTTCCGTCAGCGTGTGCCCGACCGGATTCAGATAGATCGCTTCAATATCTTGTTTGCTCTGAATGCAGATCTCGATGGAGAGACAGGGCATATGCTTGTCGAGGCGTGCCCTTATCGTTCCCAGGATGGTATCACAACAATCTCGGCGCAGTGCCTCCTGGCGACCCCATGCGCCGCCAAACAGTCGCCAGTCCAGTGTCGCGCGCAGCTTTGGCCAGAAGGCATTAGCCGGCCTGCGGTACAAAGCCACGGGATGCCCCTGCAGCTTGATGCTATATGCATCCTTAGATTCTTCCACCTCTATCTGCGTAAAATCGGTCAGACCAAAATGGCGTCCGGCGATCAAGAACACCGGTGTCCATCCTGCTAACACCGGATGAAGCACCAGCGCCTCCCGATCCACACGAACCGGAGGTGGAACCACCAACTTATCTCCTATACGGATATGGAAAGGTATCCCGCCACTGTATCGCAATTCAACCTCATTCTGGCTAAAGGCCTGTGGCAGTTGCCCGCAAGTAGAAAACAAGGCGGTCAGGCCAGATTCCGTAGACATCCTAAGAATGCCTGCCTGGTCGTCGTATAGAAGTGTTGACTGGCGGGAGGCATGTGCCTTGGTCTCTATCCCACCTTTCTCGTTGGCCGATGGGAAGGGTGAGGAGACCGCTTTCAGGCATTGCGGAGTGGTTCGGGTAGTGCGAGCGTGGAGCGCCCAAGCTACGACAGCGGCAAACCAAGCATTGTAAACAGACAGCGCCATGTAGCGATCCCAGCCGCACTGATCTGCCACTGTTCCGGCAGGGTTTAGCCAGTAGAAGCCGTCAGCTCGGCGTTGCGATTGCAGGCGCTTGATGATGTTATCAGCCATATTCTGTGCTATACCATGCTGGCCTTCTCCCCCAGCAAGCCCCAGTAAGACCAGTGACGCCAAAAGACAGCCATCTCCAAACAGAGCATGTGTGCTGCGCCCAAAGCCTCCTGCATGACCAGCGCCATCCCAGCATAGACAGACCCAATTGAGCAGTCGTTGGAGTCTTGGCGTTAGTGTGGGATCATCCTGAAACCACGCCGCTACCGTCGCTAGAAACAGCGCTTTGTAGTGGTAGGTCATCGGCGTCGAGCCAGTTCGTTGCGGGCGAACTGGAAAGTCGATAAAGCCACCAGCTGGCGTTGTCCAACGGTCGATGAGGTGGCAGAATTTCTGCAATTGCCGTCGTCGCTGAGAAAGTGGCGCTTCGATCATCCGACAGAGCTGGGCCAATAGCGACCAGTTGTTCGAAGGATAACGCCTTCTTAGAACACAACGTTCCAGACCTTGGGTAATGCGTGAAAGATCATAGCCTTGAGTGTTACGCTTACTCAATACATCACGAAGCAAGAACAGCATGAAGCGATTGAAAGGTAGATGTCCGATCTGGTTTTTTCCTAAGGCTAACCACGCATCGAGAGATTGATGCCATTCACTGTTGGCGGGATCGTCCAGAATAAGTCGCGCCAGCGCAGCACTGAGCTGCCCGTAATGCTCTAGCGGGGTAATGGCATTGAGTTCAGGATCCCAGAGGCCAATGGTAGGCCGTGTGTATGTGCGCAACGCAGTGCCGATAGGTTCTAGGCAGGCATGCAACGCATCAGCCTCCCAAGGCGGGTAGGATCGTGACTTGAATCTCGACAGCTTCATTGGCGGTCAGGTTTTGTCGGTTGGTCATTGATGCGCGCGCATCCGGTGCAAGATCACCCCACGGTGTGGGTCGAACCATACCAATAGATCGGTATTGGGAATGGGTGTCACTTGAATAAAGGCGCTGGCTCCAAACAATCCACGTTGACCAGCGAACTTGGCAAGCCCCTTGGGAAAGAGCGGCGAATTGGCTACATTGAGGAAATCTTCATAAATCTCCCAGTGCTTGCCATCGTGACTATGCCACATCATTCGATCTGTATAGCTCCACCAGAGATAATCTCCGGTTACTGGGCAATAGGTCAGTTTGTGGTGCGCGGTCGAGTAGGTTGCTGCTGCACCTACCGCCCGATCCAACTTCCGTACTGACCCATCCGCCAGAATTCGAGTGAATTCCCCAGTGATGTTTTGATCATCGAATGTCCCGCCTGGCCCCAATAGGATCTCGCCTTTGATTGGATTGTAAAGCAATCGTCCGCGATAGCCTTGGCTATAGGTACGGTCCAGGTAGGTCCACTGGGAATCGCCAGGACGAAAGTAGAACAGACGTCCATTCCATTGCTTGCCTTCCGCCGCTCCTTCCGCTGTATGCCCTTCCCGTGACCGCCAGACTTGATCCGTCACCGTCGTGTTCCCCGGAACATTCATGATCCAGCCACCGAATTCCGGGAACCACGCCACTGCGAAGTCACCATTTTGCCCTGAGGATGTCTGGCCCCAGCCCGTGCCGTAATTTTCCCATACCACCGCTGTTTCTCCCTGCAAGTAGGGTGCGATCGGTGCGCGGCGGAAGGTGCCCATTTTCCGGCGCTCCTTGCCCCAGTAGGCTGGAGGCCAATAAAGCATCCCTTTTACCAAGGATAGCCGATTGAATGGACGCCGGTTGGTCGAGCAGTCCTCGCCCCATGGGTTATGGACGATATGCCAATGTAAGTTCGCATCTAGCCAAACCAGCCGCTTCTCACTTCGATCACGCATCAGTAATGCCCAAAACGACTGAGATTCAGGATCGTAAGCGAAGGAATCCATCCAGCCATTCCCATGAGTTCCCCGGCCTGAACCCGGTGGGCAAAACTCGATCGCCAACACCTGGCTGAATTCGGATGCACCTCCTAGATCTGTCTCTATATAACGCCACTCGCCTGGTTGCATGGTTGCGCCAATGGCAGTGAGTTTGCCAGCCGCCGGTTTGGGGTGTGGACTCGGAGTAGACGCGAGTTTAGGAGTATGGCCAGAAGCGGAAGCTGGTTTGGATATAAGAGAAGCATCAGGTTTCGGCTTCGGTACGGGAGGGAGTGCGGAGTTTGGCGCCGATTCCGATTTCGGTCGGTTCACTGATTCGAATACGCTCTTATGTCGATATATCCGCGTCCCATGCTCGTACTGCCAAAAAATTACGCCCAATTCGTCGATAGGATGGGGAATCACTCCACCATAAGACTCGAAAGGCCAAGTGCGTTTATCCCATTGCATCGCTAACCGCCATTCGTCTACATCCGGGTTGTATTCCCAAAGCTGCTTTTCGTTCCATTTCAGCACCAGATAATGGCCGGACAGTGGATCATAGGTCAGATTGTCCGAACTGATCGAGAAATCGAACGGCGCATCTTGCAAATGGTGGATTGCACCCTTCGCGGTCAGCAGGTCCACTTTGCGCCGCGAGTGGTTGCCACCGAGCGTTAGTAGATCGCCCCGGATCTCGTTATAGCGGGCGCTGGAATGATAGCCATTCACCGCCGAAATACCCAATATTCGCCAAGCTTGGCCATCAAGCGCTTGAAACTGGTTATCGGATACCACAATCAGCGCCTGCAACCCTTCATGCCACGCAATCGGAACATAGCTTCCCACCGTGCTGGGCAGTTGTTCCCAGCGATTTTCATCGACCCAATACCGCCACCAGCCATCCTTGGCATGATGGTAATAATGCCCACGTCGCCAGTCGTAGGCGATGCGTCCATAGGGGTGGCCGTATTGCTCGATCTGACTCGGCGCAGGTTTCAGATTCCAGCAGGGGACTTCCCGCCAAGTGTTATCCACCGCCCAGTAAGAAATCAGTTTCTTGCGATAGCGATGACCTAAAAAGAAGGTGCGTTGGCGTCGTGGGTCCCAATATCCCGCATCCGCCCAAGCATCAATTGCCAGCTGTCGTTTCGGATCACCTGCTGGAACACGCAAAAAACTGCGAAGGTTAGGTGCGCCTTCGACCTTTTCAGCCAGCACCTTGAATTCACCGGGTTGGAGCGACTGCGCCAGACGGCCCAGCTCAGTATCACGCAGCGTAGTTGAGGACGACGACGGAATGGCCTTTGTTTCGGAGGCGCTATCGCTGGCGAGTGGCCAACCTGCCAACAACAGCATCAGGCATGAAATGGCCCATAAATGGTTGTTTACCGGTTGGAGCTTGAAGAACTTTTTCATACAAATAGGCTTTTGATCGTGCTCAGTCGAATATAAGGGGTGTCGTGGACTACAATCTCCGATACACTTTGGAGCATTACGTTATATGCCCCTGTCTTGGCCGGTGCTGCAATGCCGGCGTCGCGGATCGGCGTTACTTTAGTCACCGCCCTGTCGCCAAGTGTTCTCCAATCCGGAACGAACACCTATGATTCGCTTTGGAATGGTTTGTATGAAAGCTAGTGAACCCCTTCATATTGCCCTGGTCGGGCCACTCCCTCCGCCCTCCGGTGGAATGGCTAACCAGACCCGCCAATTGGCGCGATTGCTTGAGCAGGAAAAGATTATCGTCGAACTTGTACAGGTCAATTCGCCGTATCACCCGCAATGGATTGGTCGCCTGCCTGGCGCGCGCGCCATCTTCCGTTTACTTCCCTATCTAGTGCGCCTATGGCGAGCGTTGTCCCACGCCGATGTGGCTCATATCATGGCTAACTCTGGCTGGGCTTGGCACTTGTTTGCAGTGCCAGCCATTATTATCTCCAGGCTACAAGGCGTTCCGGTCATTATCAACTACCGGGGAGGTAACGCCGGCGCTTTTATGCAACGACAAGCGTGGATCGTCTTGCCCATTATGCGCCAAGCCAAGATTATTGCCGTTCCATCCACCTTTCTAGCGGAACTGTTCAAGCGATACAGCTTACCTGCGATGATCGTTCCGAACATCGTCGACTTGGATCGTTTCAAGGCAGCCGCCAACTCAATGGTCCGTCCTCCGATCTTGGCAAGCCCTCATCTGATCGTGACGCGCAATCTGGAAGCTATTTACGATATCTCTACGGCGCTCAAGGCTTTTCGACAGATTTACGAACGCTGGCCCAATGCCCGGCTGACCATCGCCGGCTCTGGTCCAGAACGCACGAACCTTGAAGCGGAGTCAGCCCAATTGGGACTAACAGATGCAGTGAGATTTTCAGGTCGTCTGGAGTTGCAGGCCATGAGCGAACTTTACGCCAACGCACAAATCATGCTCAACCCAAGTCGTGTTGACAACATGCCCAATTCGGTGTTGGAGGCGTGGGCAAGCGGTGTTGCGGTCGTCAGTACTGACGTTGGCGGGGTTCCTCATCTGGTGCGGGATGGTGAAGACGCAGTGCTTGTGCCGCCGGGCGATTCAGATGCTATGGCGTCCGCTGTTGTAAGGTTGCTTGAGGCGCCAGGGCAGATGGAGAAATTGATAAACGCTGGAAGAGATTCAGTAGAACGCTTTTCCTGGACCCAAGTGAAGCCTCTATGGATGGCTCTTTACCAGGATTTGGCTCGCGTCAAGCTGGACAAGGCCTATTCTTGATGAGCGATTTGTACACTAGGCTTGCCTCAAGCATTCTATTTCCCCTGCACGAACGCCTCAAAGGCCACGACACTGTTCGCGTGCGACGTGACCTTGAACAAAGCCAATGGTGGTCGCCCGAACGTATCCAGATCTTGCAAGTCCGGCGGCTTCAAGCGTTGCTTCAGCAGGTCTCGCAGCGCATACCCTACTACCACGTGTGGTTCCAAGAACAGGGTCTCGATGCCAATCAGTTTCAAGGTTTGGCTGACTTAGCAAAACTTCCGATCATCGACAAAGCGGTCATTCGTGCCCATCAAGACGAATGGCGAACCGAGGGTGCTACCGATCTGGTGGCTATGCGGACTAGTGGCTCCTCTGGTGAGCCATTGCGTTTCTGGTTGAGTCGTCACCGGATTAGTTGCGACATCGCTGCTAAATGGCGAGCCACGCGCTGGTGGGATGTGGACATTGGCGATCCAGAGGTCGTCGTGTGGGGCTCAAGGATCGAGGCCGGTGCTCAAGATCGAGTACGCGTTTGGCGCGATCGCTTATTTCGTTCCCGTCTGGTTCCCACACACGACCTTACTGAGCAGCGACTCGATGATATCTTGGCGTCCATGCGCCGTTTTCGTCCGCGTCAATTGTTTGGCTATCCTTCTGCCCTGGCGCGCCTGGCTTGGCATGCCCGCACCCGAGATCTTGCCATGCATAATCTGGGGTTGCGTGTAGCTTTCACCACTTCTGAAGTTTTGCGGCCCGAATGGCGTGAGATCATCAGCATGGTCTTCGGTTGCCAGGTGGCCAACGAATACGGTGCCCGAGACGCCGGGTTCATCGCCCGAGAGTGTCCGTCTAGTGGCCTGCACATTACCGCTGAGATGATCATCGTTGAGATCGTGGATGAAGCGGAGCGGGTGTTACCTGCTGGAGAGGAAGGCGAGATCCTGATCACCAATCTTAGTAGCCCAGAATTTCCTTTCATTCGTTACCGCACCGGGGATCGCGGCATTCTGGATCCAAACCCCTGCAGCTGTGGCCGGGGTTTACCGCTGCTGAAAGCGATTGTCGGTCGCGCCAATGATGGCCTCATTGCGATGAATGGCGCTTGGATACACGGCAGTGCATTCAACCATCTGTTGCGGGAATTGGCAGGTCTACGGGCCTACCAGATTATTCAGGAAACCCGTACTCAGGTACGGTTGCTGCTATCCCTAGAAAACCGGTTGCTGGATAAGGCGGTAGAGCAGCGCTTGGTGCACGCATTTCAGGAACGCCTTGGCGCCCCGGTTGGGGTGTCTGTCGAGAGCGTTGCGCATATTCCCTCTGAAGCCAATGGTAAGTACCGACATGTGATCTGCCGGGTGAATGATGTGGTTGGGGTCCTTGATGATGAAGAGGTGGTGGTATAAAGCAAGCCGCTAACATAGAGCAATTCACCTTATAAGCTTACGCGCAAGTTGCTGGTTTTCTAGCATAATTCCGCAACAGGCTTAGGCCAAATCGCCAGTGCTGACGTTCCCACGGCGTGAAGCGCGGTAACTGGAAAAGATCACTGTCACTCTGTGCTACGCCCCAAGCTGTAGAAACGGCCGCCTTGAATCCTAGTCGCTGTGCGATCTCGACGTGCTCGCGTCGATAATCGGTCTCCGGTTTGCCGTTGGGGTAGGCAAACAAGGTGACCGATTGGCCAAGCAGCGCTTGTAGGTATTCCCGGCTGGTAGCGATTTCCTGCTCGGCTTCACTCTGCTCCAGACGGGCGAGAATCGGATGGTGCATGGTGTGCGCGCCGATCCCCATGCCTGCCTCATGCAACGCTTTCACTTGTTGTGCGGTCATCATCAGGTCATCCGGTAAGGTAACCTGAGCAATTTCAGCCATGCCGTTAACCGTGTCCAGCCGTTGCGCCAACGGTTGATACTTGATCTGGCTCAATAATGCTGGGATAGCTTGGTGCTTTGCTGGAATGGAATGCACATCATATCGGCCTAGACCGAGTTGAGTTAAGTCCAAATTGGGTTGCGCACAGCGACGCACGGTTTCAATGACGGTGTCGTTGAACATCCGTCCACCGTCCAGAAAGCCGGCGGCGATGAAGAAAGTCGCGGGTAAGCTATGTTGTTGCAGGATCGGCAACGCTACATCATGGTTATCGGCATATCCGTCATCAAAAGTGATGGTGGCCGCACGCGTTGGCAAACTGCACCGCTGGAGGCGTTCAACGGCTTCCGTCAACGGCAAAACATTAAACCAATCCTTGACCCAACCCATCAGGATGTCAAAGCATTGGGCGTCGACTTCTCCCGGCAGCAATGGATCAGGTTTCGGGAGCACTCGATGAAAAATCAGAATGGAAAGACCGGCTTGTCGTCCTGCGGGGGAGACCAGCGTAAGTGCCGCGTGCAATAACATGCGATTACCTTTGATAATACCGTCTTGAGATCAGGACCAAACGGGAGGAGGGTAGGAGGTGCATCATTTTCACGCTTCCCAGAAGTCAGTGTTTTTAGCAATTATCCAACAAAGGCAAAATTCGACTCAGGTTGCGATCCCAGTCATAATGGCGCAATACCCATTTCCGGCCGCTGTGACCGCACCGCTTCGTTTCCGCACTGTCCGCCAGCAGCATCAACGCCTGTTGCACCAGTTGAGCAGAATCATCGGCCACCAAAAGCCCCTCTAAATCCAGATTTTCACTCTCTCCCTCCGATGGCCCAATTCCCTCGATTGCTGCCGAAGTCGCCAGTACCGCTTTGGCCATCGCCATCGCTTCCAGCACCTTGTTTTGTACACCACGGGCAATCCGCAGCGGCGCCACCGAAAACCAGGCATGGGTGATATAGGGCCGCACATCCGGCACCGTTCCGGTGATGTGGACACCGGGTAGAGTCGCCAACTGCTGCACCGCCGCGGTCGGTCGCGCCCCGACGATGTAAAACTGGCTATCCGGCGCGGCATGATGGATTTCAGGGAACACTGTTCGGGCAAACCAGTCGACTGCATCCACATTCGCCCAGTAATCCATCGCGCCGGTGAAGACCAGAACCCGTTCCTGCGCTGAATAGGGATTTGGATACTCCCGATTAGGATCGAAGTAATCGGTATCCACACCGTTCGTCACAGCGATCACCTGTTCCGCAGGAATGCTCGGCGACAACCGGCGAAACAGCGCGGCTTCTTCGGCAGTGACGAAGACGCTAGCGGCAAATTCTCGCGCCACGGTTTGCTCGAATCGCAACAGGCGCTGGTGTTCACGGCGGTAGATCCAACTCAATGGCCACGGTTTTTCATCAGCATATTGCGCCCATTTAGCCGAGTCCACATCGACGAAATCCATCACGCGCCGCAGGCGGTCATGCGGGGGACGGCGCACGTACTGCGCCATCGGCGAGGAAAAGGTGAGGATTCGCTCGATCTTTTGCGTTTCAAGCACGCGATCAACCCAGGATTGCAAGCCGGCATGACGGTAATAGGGTAGGGTTAGCGGCTCGCCAGTGGCCAAACCACGCAGGCTCCATAGCTTAGCTTGCCGCTGATCCAGCGGCACACAGTAGACATCGGTGCAGAATCGGCGGACTTCATCGATATGTCGCCAATCATCCGGGTCGTCCACGAAGGCGCCCAGCCAGATCCGATAATGCTGGGCTAGATAGCGTAGCAGATGGAAGGAGCGTACCTTGTCACCCTTATTGGGTGGAAAGGGAATGCGGTGGACGAGAAAAAGCAGATTATGCATAACGGTACTTTGATTTTCGGCTCTGCGGACGGATTCTAAGTTTCATGTATACAATACTAATGATAGCAGTCACCGATGAGCGTGCGTTCAACGGTGGTGTCACATAGGCTGCAAACTTCCAGTTAGGAATTATCCTGTATATCAGATTCGCATATCGATTCGTTTAGGTCTTTTACGCATCCTTAACCGTCGGCTGGACTGAGTCTTCAGCTTGACCGTTGCGCCGCGTTGGTAATGAGGCCTTTTCCGACCGAGCCAGTGCTGCTCCACCAGAGTGAGCTGTGGGAGTGATTGCCGATGACCGATCTTGAATCCAATCTTCATTTCCCGACGACGACCGGGCCGATACTGACCGCGCCGCCAACGGATAGGCATTGGTTGTTCTGGGCTGGCCTGATCCTACTAGCGTTGAGTCTGGTGATTCATGGTGCGCTTTGGTATCGCTGGCGGCAAGGCGCTGTCGATCGTCAGGACATCGCGCAAATTCGTCTTGAATTAAAAACATTGCAAACATGGCAAGCTGACGCTCAACAAGGGTTTTTATTGAAGGCGGATCTCAAGCCTCTCTTCCAGGATCTGGAGCCTTTGAAAAAAACCGTGGAGCGTTGTCAAAGCGATAACGCACAACTCAAGGAGGAGATGCAGCGGCTACAAACCCAGAAAGTGGATAAAGCGTGGATTGAACAGCAGTTGCAGGATTATAAGATGCAATCGGTAAAGCAACTTCAGCGGCAGGATCAACGCAACCCTAAAGTCGATTGGTGACGAAATGAAGACCGACGATGATCTTGATCGTGCTTGCGTGGATGCGCCAGAGGCGCTGAAACGACGTCAATTTCTATGGAGTTTGGGAAAATGGTCGCCGGTGGTGATGACGAGCGTACTCGGCATCGGGGCGATGGCGACGAATCTTGCGCGAGCCGTCAATTGGAATGATTGCCCTACCGATGGGGCCTGGCTCAACGGCAGTGGCAGTGGAGGACACTGGATCAACAGCAGCGACCAGGGCACACACCTTCAAGGAGGCAATAGCGGTGAAAACCGGCCTCCGCCGCGCCGCCCGCGCGCTTCCAATCCCTGGCTGAATGGCAACCGTGATGGTTGGACGAATCGGCAAGGGTGTCGAGGCGGGACGTGGGTTAACTATTGAAGAGGGGCGGCTCAGAATGGAATATCATCGTCGAAGCTGCCCGGCCCGGTCTGCGTCGAAGCTGGCGGTCGCGCCGGAGCTGGCGATCGCGGCGTAGTCGGTGCGGCTCCTTCCTCAAAACTGTCCGGCTGGAATGGCGTGCTGCCTCCGGTGCGATCGTTTTTCGCACCTAGCATCTTCATTTCATTAGCGATAATTTCGGTTGTGTAACGATCCTGTCCCGTGTTCTTGTCTTGCCATTTGCGAGTTTGCAGACGTCCTTCCACGAAGATTGACGAACCTTTGCGTAAATACTGTCCAACGATCTCCGCCAGCGGGCTATAGAAAACCAGGTTGTGCCACTCGGTGCGTTCTTGTTTTTCACCGGTATTCCGATCTTTCCAGCTTTCGCTGGTGGCGATAGTCACATTAGCGACCGCTTTGCCGCTAGGCATGTAGCGGACTTCCGGATCCTTGCCTAGATTGCCGATCAGGATGACTTTGTTGACGCTGGCCATTTTTTTACCCCTTAAAATTGACGTAAAACCAGAAAATAGAGACTCTTCGAGGATTCTTATGGAACCCACACCGTAGCGCGCCTGTCGGGCACGTCCTGTGCCCGACCTACCGATTGCTTAAAATTTACTCTTCGAGGATTCTTATGGAACCCACACCGTAGGTCGGGCATAAGCGTCGCGTTGCCCGACAGGCGCGCTATCGATTGCAGCATCCATTCCACAAGAACCATCGAAGAACCAAAATAGATTGAAAACGGTGCATTATTGAAAGCAGCGCGTTGCCGTTGTCAGTTCAACGCCAACCTCGAATCGAGCGACACGCCGACTATGAACTGGCTTGAGCATTCACCAAGGTTAGTTTTTGCAGTGCCGTTTCATCCAGGGTGTGTCGATCTACCTTGAGATAGGCCACACCTTCGGCAGCGATGACGACCGCCTCCGCTACCCCTTGCACTTGGGTGAGTCGCCAGGCCAGATGCCGGGCGTCCGCCTCATCGCAAGCGCCGACGTTGAGCAAGCGACTGCTTAAATAGCTTGGGTTCTTCATGGTCCAGGCTGCTAGCAGCCAGGCCAGCGCGCCCAATGCGGCGAAGGCGAATACGCTTTGAAGTCCGAACCGCCCGTGCAGAACTCCGCCCAATGTACCGCCGGCAAAGGCCCCGAGGAACTGGCTGCTGGAGTAGATCCCCATCGCTGTACCTTTGGCGTCAGGCGGAGCCATCTTGGCAATCAGTGAAGGCAGAGTCGCTTCTAGCAGATTGAAGGCGGTAAAGAACACCAGCAGCAATACCCCAGTTTCCAGCACGGTGTCGTGCAGGCGCAGTAGTCCAAATTCCGTCAGTGCCAAAGCGAGAATCGCACCGAGAAAGACCGGTTTCAGCTGGCGGTATTTCTCGGCGATGATCACAAATGGCGCCATCACGGCGATCGAGAGCACAAGCGCCGGCAGGTACACGCGCCAGTGCTGGTCGCTCACCAGCCCCGCGTCGCGCAATGCCAGCGGCACGGCGACGAAGGTGGCGGTGAGCAACAAGTGCAGGGTAAAAATGCCAAAGTTGAGCCGCAAGAGTTGTCCATCGCTTAATACCCGTCCAAACTGAGAGGCAACCGGTTCAGCATCGCGGTGAATGCGGCTGACGATAGGATCGGGTACCCGGAAGCGCACCACGACGATGCCGATGAAAGCCAACAGCCCGGTCAACCAGAAAATGCCTGGCACTCCAATCCAGCCGTTCAATATCGGGCCGAGAACCATCGAAACCGCGAATGACAGACCAATGGTGATGCCGATGAACGCCATCACCTTGATCCGATGTTCCTCACGGGTCAGATCCGCTGCCAGCGCCATCGCTGCTGCCGATACGGCGCCGCCGCCTTGTAAGGCGCGACCGAGGATCACCCCCCAGATGGAGCTGGCCAGCGCCGCGACGACGCTGCCCAGAGCAAAGATCAACAGACCTGCATAGATGATGCGTTTGCGGCCATAACGGTCGGATAAGAAACCGAAGGGGATTTGGCAAATCGCTTGACTGAAGCCATAGATACCGATCGCCAGTCCCGCTAGCGTCGGGGTATTGCCGTGTAGTTGCTCAGCGTGCAGTGCGAACACCGGCAAAATCATGAACAGGCCCAGCATCCGCAGGGAAAAAACGCCTGCCAGCCAAAATGCGGCCCGCCGTTCATCGACGGTCATACGTTCACTGGTTGGATCAGCTGCTTTCATCACAACGTCGTGTCGGTTCACAAATAGCTAGGGTGCCGAGAAACCATTATCTCATCAGCCGCAAACCCGGCGGCAATGCTTCGCCAAAAACTCGGTTGGTGTCGGCCTCGTCGAGTTCCACCACTTCTTCAACCATCCGTAACCACGAAACCGGCGCTTTCGCCGCTCGTAACCGTTGGATAATCTGCAATCGTAGGTTTTCATTCAAATCGCGCTCTCGATCTCCACTCAGTCGTCCGAGCAAGGTTGCGGCAAAGGCTGCCTGGGTCACCGCTTTCCAGTCCAGCGCCATAACGTGATCCAGCCATTTTTCGACCACGGTCACTGATACGACGTCGTGAGCGCTGCCGTAGACGGGAACTCGTGCTCCCAAGCGGCCGACCGCCCACCATAACTGCGCTGATTCCCCTTTACGCGCCAATCGCGCCAGCAACAATTCGCCCAATTCGGCTTTGCCTACCGCCGGTAGGCGCTCTAATACGCCTGCCAGCCGCGCCAGGTCTTCGATGGCTGGTTGTTTAGCCTTGGTGGTTTTGCCCGTTAGGGGACCCAAACCCGCCTGTAATTCCTTGCCTAACTGAGTCTGTGCTGCTGTATCCAGCCCGCCGGCCACGCGCCGCCATAAAGTCCACCACTCTGCTTGGTTTTGCGCGTCCTGAGGGTATTGTATCCCCTGCTCGTACAACGTCCACAATTGCCCAACGCGCCACTCATCCAGTGGATAGCCGAAGCCCGGACGCAAACAATAGCCGATCAGATTAAACCAGAGTCGCTCATGATCCACTGAACGCCGTCGTCGCCGTGTCCCGGTCCACAACACGCCGAATAGCTCGCGTAACAGTGGCGTTTCCCAAGTTTCGCGCTTGCCGAGCAGTCGTTCCAGATCATTGCGTAAACTTTTGATTTCTCTCTGTTCGATATTCGATGCACGCGGGCCGTAGAGTCGCTCCAGCCGCGCTACTGCATTCGGAAAACGCGGATGCAAACGCGCCAGGATCGTGGCGTCGCTGCTCCGCAGTTGAAAGGCCAGTCGCCAACGTTTCCGATGGGCGCGTTCCTCCGGGGATATGGACTCCACTGCGACACAATCCACTTCCAGTGTTCCAATCTCAGTCAATTGTGCGATCAATTGCACTGGTGTCTCACCGGTGAGTGGGCTGTCGATGATCGTGGCGACTGGTGGTAGCGGAACCAGATCCTGGGTATTCAGCGCCACGATTTCACCGGGCTGGCGAGCGATGTCACTGGTGGAGGATAGTAGGTGGAATTGGACCGGTGCGCCCAACCGTAGGGAAAAGGTCTGATCTAGCCGGATTTCCTGCCCTTCCTCCGTTTCTCGGGGTAGTAGGCAAACACCTTGCTTCCGGTCCTGTTCGCTGTCCACCGCCAGGAAATAGCTGCGCGCCGAACCGCCGCCGATTTTCAGGCCGTGACCGCGTCGCGCCAACCCATAGGCCACTGCCCCGCGTGCCACAGCCACATCCGGTTCTGGATTATCCAGCCGCAACAGGGGTTCACCCCGCCAATTGCATAGGATTTCCAACAGTCGCTCGGCCAGGGTCGCGCCGTGGAAAACACCGCCATTGAGCAATACGGCGTCTGGCATCGGCGGACCCTCAGCAGGCGCTCGTTCGCTCAGCGCCTGATGCGAGACATCGACATGGCGGGCGAGAAACGCGGCTAGATGGCGGCTGATGGCCGGATCGGCGGCGTAAGGCAAACCGAATTCGACTACCGCCGCGTGACGGCTCCTGGGTTGCTCATCTGCGTTGACCACCGGCATGAACCCATCCACCAATAACGCGCGCACCTCATCACGGCTCAGTTCCGCCGCGCGTGCGCCGCCGATCAATCGGGCGCCGCCGCCTAGTACCGTTACGATCACCCGCTCAGGAGCATTCTTCGCTAGTAGCCGTTCCTTGGCGCGCTGACATTGTTGTAGGAGTTGAGAGAGCTCGGCAGCGTTCAATCGCCTACCGTCGAGTCGGGCCTCAATGGTGCGCGCCAGAGCTAGATCCATGTTGTCGCCACCGAGCATCAAATGGTCGCCAACGCCGACGCGGGTCAGTTGCGGGCCGGATTCTCCCGCTTTGATCTGAATCAACGTCAGGTCGGTCGTGCCGCCGCCCACGTCGCATACCAGCAATAGGCGCGACGGACCCAACGCCGTCGCCATTTGATCTTGATGGCGGTGTAACCAGTCATAACAAGCTGCCTGCGGCTCCTCCAGCAAACGCAGATGTGGTAGGCCCGCCAGTCGCGCGGCTTCCACGGTCAATGCTCGTCCAGCCTCGTCGAAGGAAGCCGGTACGGTCAGTACTAACTCCTGCCGTTCCAGCGGTTGATGGGGAAAGCGTTGATTCCAAGCAGCGCGGATGTGCGCAAGGTAACTGGCGCTGGCGACCATTGGTGAGATCTTGGCGATCCCCGCTGCTGCACCCCAGGGCAAGATCGGTGCGGTACGATCCACCCCGGCATGGGAAAGCCAGCTTTTGGCACTGGCGACCAACCGACCCGGTGTTCGTGAACCGCGTTCTCGCGCGAGTTCGCCCAAGACGACGTTGGCAACTTCACCAGGATCGGTGAATGTCCAGGGCAGCAGGCGGTCCGCTGCAGTCAGTTCGTCTTCTGCCGCGTGATAGCGCATGGAAGGCAACAACGGTCGCGGCGCAATTGCGCCGGGGGCAATTAATTGCTCGATGGCGAACAGGTGAATCTTGGTGGTGCTGCGCAGATCGGCGTAAGCAACGACCGTATGTGTGGTGCCCAGATCGATGCCGATCAAATAGCGAGGTGGGTTGGATCGAGTGATAATTTAGCGCTCCGTCAAGAAGGCCATGATAGACCAACCTTGGTCATTGCGCGGATCAGGCCACTCATCGCTGACAGAACCTTGGAGGGCAGGCGGATATCTATCTGGAGGTGCAGGTTTAGAGAGGACGGGTGCAGAATCTCAAATATTCTTGTCTTTTCTGCTGTTTTTCCGTTCTTTCTCCGGTTTCGCGGGTGATGATGGCGTGGCGATCGGTTTTTCGGGTGATCCAGCGGCCGGCCGAGCCGGCGATGAGAGCTCATTAATGGCGGATGGAGGATAAGGCTTTTGGAGTTGCTCGTTGACGCTCTTCCAGAGCGACAGGTTGTGTTCGACCAATTCGGTCATCATCGCCAGCGGATTTTTGCCGATAAACGTACGCATCTGTTCTCGAAACAGGTGCTGTTGATCCACGAATGCCTGCAAGCTTTTCTCAAGGTAATTTCCCATCATGCCTTGCAAGGTGTCACCATAAAACCGAATGATATGCGCCAACACCTCTGTAGTGAAGATCGGATTGCCTTGTTCTTCCTGCTCGCTGATGATCTGCAATAGAATCCCGCGTGTAATGTCAGTATTGGTTCGGGCATCGATGACATGAAAATTGGCGCGATCCAGCACCAGTTGTTTGACATCTTCCAAGGTAATGTAGCTGCTAACGGCCGTGTCATAGAGTCGACGGTTAGGGTATTTCTTGATGATACGCGGTTCACTCATAGCGAAGCATACAGGAAAGCGGTATGGCGGCGGCGCCAGGGAGGGCGACGCCGCCCGGTTCATAAACTTAGCGGAAGTAGAGACCGCCGTTGACGGTGACATCTTCGCCGGTCAGGAAGCCGGCATCCTCAGCCGTCATGAAGGCGACTGTCCGGGCAATTTCAGAAGGCTCACCGAGACGACCCACTGGAATCGTCTTGACGATGGAAGCCAGTACGTCTTCACGGATGGCGCGCACCATCTCTGTGCCGATGTAGCCGGGTGAAATGGAATTGACGGTGACGCCCTTCTTGGCGCATTCCTGCGATAGCGATTTGGTGAAGCCGTAAACCGCCGCTTTGGTCGCGGAATAGTTCGTCTGGCCCGCTTGGCCCTTGATACCGTTGACCGAGGAAATATTGACGATGCGGCCCCAGCCTCGCTCGACCATCTTCCCGTAGACCTGCTTGGTCATATTGAAGAGGCTATTCAGGTTGGTGTTGATGACTGCATGCCACTGTTCCGGAGTCATCTTGTGGAACATGGCGTCACGGGTAATACCAGCATTGTTGACCAGGATTTCAACCGGTCCGACCTCCGCTTCGATCTTCTTGCACACTTCGGCGCAAGCATCGAAATCGGTGACGTCAGCGAGATAAACCGGAATGTCCAAACCTTCGGCCTTGCGATCGGCCTTCCATTTGTCGACGACTTCGGCGGGAATGCCGCTGTAATCGACTGCTACCGCTTTCCGGCCTTGCTCGACCAACGCCTTGCACATCGCTGTGCCTAACCCACCGATACCACCAGTGACGACTGCAACTCGGGACATTGAGATACTCCTCCTCAAGCTTATTGGCTTATTGATGAACGGTGCTCGACGGCCAGCGCAATGCTCTGACTGTCGCCGATGTTCAGGGTCGTGAAACCCTTTTTGGTGTCTCGGCAGGTCATCCATACCTTATTCAAGGTCACCAGAATCCGGCAGCCAAAAGCGCCGATTCGGATGGCCTGGCGCAATGGCGCCGCCGTTGACATTCACTTCGCTGGCTTTTCCAGCCCATTTCACGGTTGACGGAGATCGCCTAGATGGCGAAGGCTTCGTTGTTTTCGGTCAGAGTGATCACGATACAGTTGTCGCCATTGCGAACCCACTGATCAGCCAAACGCACCGTGTTAATTTAAGCGCAGCATATTGAAGCCTGCCATACGCCTTGTCAACCGGTTCCGCTGTGCAGCATCCGCTGAACTTACGCCATGTTGCAGGTTAACACTCGCATGCGTGCTGGGTGGATTGCCTATTTCGGGGAGCGCTTTTTCGCTGGGTCCGACAAGAGTTCGAAATGCACGAGAAGGGTCGATTGCCAAGCGCTGCAGTTGTCGTCACTGATCATGAAGAAGCGCTGATCTCGGTGATGAGTCAGCCCTTCGAAATTATCCAGCAACCAGCCCTGGCTGCTGTCGAAGACCGCTATATCGGTGACATTCAGCAGTCTTTCGCCTTCTGGTGTGGGTAACTCAGTTCGACGCAGGCTGATAATCAGAGGGCGTAAGGGCGCGACGAAGGCGCGTTCCAAGGTGAGGAGGCCGCCGTCCGATAGCGCCTCCATAGCGACTAACGCGCTTTTTGGGGCCGGCCCCAGTGGATAGATCCAGAAATGGCCGTTTAGTTGAAAAAGGCGGATTTGTCCGGAGGGGTCGTTGCGCAGTGGCGTTTCCGTTCCAACCAGTACGCCCCAGCGTGAATCGATGGTCAGGGCTTCCAGCGCCTGATTGTTATCACGGTAGCGATGTAAATCGCGCAGTAGGGTCGGCAATCTTTCTTCACCTTGCCAGAGGCCGGTTGGGTGGTAGCGAACCACTCGCGGTCTGACCTCGAAGGATACCAGCAATTCCGTGTCGCCTTGAATTCCGTTGGCGCCGTTGCGAATAGCCAAGCCTTCGGCGTCATCATAAGGGGGACGCAACGGTCGACCGAGCGTATCCTGTAATGCATAGGCGGTCACCGTCTGTAGGCCAGTCAGATATCCTCGATCATCGAATTGTGGTCGCAGATGGAATAGGTAACCCAAGTCGGAAAGGGCGTACAGGATACCGGTATCTTCTTCCCAGGCTAATCCCGACAGACCGCATAATGGTTGGCCTTTGATTTCGGTGCGGGTCAGCCGCAATGCGCCAAGTAGGCGAATCCCGGCGTAGGTATCGCCGACCCCGACCTGGTCTGCCAAAGAAATCGCAGTCGCCTGAAATTTCTCGGTCGCGCAGGCGCCGATGTGTGAGCCGAGAATCAGTGTGAGGGCCAGCAGGAAGCGAGAAGGCATTTGAGGGTTCCAGATAGGTCATCGCGGTGAGATTCAGGCGTGTCATGGTACCATCCTCATGCGGCTTGCAGCGTCGCGGCCAAAATCACCTGACCACTCCCAACACTCAGGAACAGCATCGATGAACACACCGGCTTGGAATCCGGCGATTGAATTCATGGAGCGGGAGGCGCTGGAGCGCCTGCAACTGGCTAGTTTGCGCAAGACGGTGGCGTGGGCGTTGAAGACGCCCTTCTATCGACAGCGGCTGGCCGAGGTCGGGCTGACCCGCTCAGAGGATATTATCAGTCTGCGTGATGTGCGCAACATGCCTTATACGACCAAGGAAGATTTGCGTGAAGCCTATCCCGAAGGTTTGTTGGCGGTTGACCGGGAGCTAGTGGTGCGTCTGCATACCTCCAGTGGCACGACAGGCGCGCCAACGGTGATCTATCACACCCAGGGCGATATCGATAGCTGGACCGAATTGGTCGCTCGCTGTGTCGTTGCTACGGGTGCTACCCGCCGCGATGTGTTTCAAAATATGACGGGTTACGGGCTTTTCACCGGTGGGCTGGGTTTGCATTATGGCGCGGAGCAGGTCGGTATGCTGGTCATCCCAGCCAGTTCCGGCAATTCCAGCCGCCAGGTTCGGTTGATGCAGGATTTTCGCACGACAGTCGTCCATGCTACCCCCAGCTACCTATTGCATCTCCAGGCGGTTTTGGTCGATGAGGATATCGATCCAACTGACCTCGCCCTGCAAAAAGCCTTCATCGGTGCTGAACCGCACTCGGAGGAGACCCGTCGCAGGATTGAAAGTCTGTTCGATATCAAGGCTTATAATTCCTATGGTCTGAGCGAAATGAATGGTCCTGGCGTTGCTTTCGAGTGTCTGCACCAGACAGGTTTACATCTTTGGGAAGATGCCTACATTCTCGAGATTATCGACCCGCAGACCTTACAACCACTTGCCGAAGAAGAACCCGGTGAGGTCGTGCTGACCACCCTGCAGCGGCAGGCAACCCCACTGTTACGCTATCGCACCCGTGATCTTTCGCATCTGGCCGGTGGCTATTGTCCTTGTGGGCGTGTTCATCGTCGCTTGGCGCGTCTCCAGGGCCGGAGCGATGATTTGTTGATTATCAATGGAGTCAATGTGTTCCCATCCCAGATCGAGAGCACCCTGATGAAGGTGCCAGGGGTGGGCACCAATTATCTGATTCAGATAGAGAAACGGGGATCTCTTGATCGGCTTCTGGTCAAGACTGAGGTGGATGCTTCGTTGTTTGCCAGCCATCCGCGCACCCTGGACAAGCTGCGTGAACGGATTAGTGAATTGCTGCGCTCGGCGATTTTGGTGAAGCCAGCTGTCGAACTGCATCAACCCCGTAGCTTGCCGATGTCGGAAGGCAAGGCTAGGCGAGTCGTGGATTTGCGTCCGGCATTCTGAGCAAGCGACTGCTCAATCGCTGTAAAATACGCTCTTGAGATATTCATCGTGAGCATGGCGCAACAGTACCGCGATGACCGCCGCCACTGGCAGCGCCAGCAGAACACCGAAGAAGCCGAACAGATGACCGCCAGCCAGCACGGCGAACAACACCGCGACTGGATGCAGACCGATGCGATCGCCGACCAGCTTTGGGGTCAGGAAAAAATCGCTAATCAACTGGCCGAGGCCAAAGACGATCAACACGGGGATAAGGCTCAGCACACTGTGGAATTGGAGGAGCGCCGCGACGCTGGCGGCCAGAATGCCCATAATCAATCCCAGATAAGGTACGAAACTAACCAATCCGGCTAATATCCCGATGATCAGTGAGAAATCCAGGCCGATGATCGCCAACCCAACGGAATAGATGCCCCCCAGTGCCGCCATGATGACCACCTGACCGCGCAGGAAGGCGCCAATGACTTCATCGGATTCCTGCGCTAGTTGACTGATGATCGGTTCGATGCGACGGGGTAGCAACTCACGAACGCGGGCTACCAATACATCCCAATCGCGCAGCAGATAGAAGGTCACCACCGGTACCAAGATCAAATCGGCGAGCCAGCTAAACAGTGCGTTGGATGAAGCCCGGAACGATTTCAGCAAGCTGCCTGCCATGTCGCCCATGTCTTGAGCAAAGGCGACCAACTGAGTTTGCAGGTTACGGAGGCTGAGTGATTCTGGTTCGACACCTAAATGAGCTTGCAGCCAAGGTAAAATATGCGCCTGAAACCAGTCGATATGGGCGGGCAGGCGTTGCATCAGCCCCTTGCACTGATAAGTCAGCATGGGGATCAGCAGCAACAACAGCAGCAAGAGACTGAGCAGGATCACGCTAAAGACCAGTGTGACCGCCCAGGACCGGGGAATTTTGCGCGCTTCGAGTCGATCGATCAGAGGATCACCCAAATAGGCTAGCAAGGTGGCAAACAGAAATGGAGTCAACACCGGGGCCATCAGATAGAGTAGGCCGATGAAGATTGTTCCGAAAAGTAACCAGACGCGCGCTTGGAATTTGTGTTGCATGTTTCATTCATCCTTTCACTGTGTCTGTTTCCAGGACTATGCTTTTGGAATCCGGTTTCACCATCAGGCGGTTGCTCAAATGCTGGTAATATACGCTGTCCAGTCCCTGTCAGTCCTTCGCGCTGTCTTGCCAGAGGTGCGTTTGTGAAGGAAATTTATTTCGCCCGTCAACCTATCTATAACCGTAATCTTGAGATTGAAGGTTACGAGTTGTTCTATCGAAATGCGGAGACGGATACCACCGCTCAGTTTCTCGATGCGGAAATCGCCACATCGCAGATCGTGCTGAATACCGTCACCGAAGTGGGTTTGGAGCGTGTCGTTGGCAAGCAGAAGGCCTTTATCAACGTCGCCCGCGATTTCATCCTGGATGGTCATCTGCAGGGCTTTACGTTGCCACAACTGGTCTTCGAGATCGTCGCCGATATCATGGTCGATGAACCGTTGTTGCAAGCTCTGCGCGAATTGCGCCAGCAAGGCTGCCGCTTCGTTCTCGATGACTATGTGGAGAATGAGGCTTATCAGGCGCTTCTGGAGGTCGCCGATTATGTCAAGATCGACATGTTGACTACGCCCGAGAAGGAAGTGCGGCGTCTGGCGCCGCGATTGCGCCAGCAGAAGGTCGCGCTGATGGCAGAGCGCATCGAGACACAATCGGTTCAAGAGCTTTGCCAGATACTCAAGTTCGAGTATTTCCAGGGCTATCACTTTTCTCAACCCAAGTTACTGAAGTTTCAAAGTGTCCCGACCAATCAGTTGACGGTATTGCAACTGATCAGCAAGCTACACGACCCCGACATTGAAGTCAGAAAGGTCGAATCGTTGATTAGCCAGGATGTGTCTCTGACCTACAAGCTCTTGCGCTATATCAATTCTGCTTATTTCAACCTACCCAAGCGCATCGATTCGATCCAGCGTGCGGTGGTGATGTTGGGACTGAAGAATATCCGCTCCTGGGTGACGCTAATCTCGCTGGCCAATATCGAAAGCCATCGGGCTGATTTGATCACCGTCGCCTTGGAGCGGGCCAAGATGTGTGAGTTACTGGCGGATGCCTTGAAGATCGAACAGAAAGACGCTAGTTTTACGGTCGGACTGCTATCGGTGCTGGATGCCATGACCCAGACGCCCCTGGACATTATTCTGGCAGCGCTGCCGTTGGATGAAGAGATCAACAAGGCGTTGCTGCATCATGAAGGATCATTAGGGCGTATCCTGGCCTGTACCCTGGCTTACGAACGCTGTGACTGGGACTCTCTGGATACCTTGGGTTTAGAGCCAAGCCAGATCAACGATGCGTATATGACTGCACTGGCGGAGGCTTATCAGGCCACTTATGAATTGCTGAAAGGTTGAAGTGAAGGCTGGAACGCCTGTTCAGGCATCGTCTCTGGTGTCCGTTTGCTCCCGCCGCCCTCGGTCCCGAGCACGCTGGCTCCACTGCCAAACATAGGCGACTCCACTCCAGACGGTGGTTAGCGCCGTCGCATAGATCAATCCGATCAGCAGCCAGGTTGGCAGAGGAGTCAGGCCATAATGCGTGATGGCCGTGCAGACTAGAATCAATTGCAAGAAGGTATTGCACTTGCTAATCATCAGGGGCGCCGCTGTAAAGTCCTCGACCAAAAGGTGGTAGCTGATCGCACCACTGACGATCACCAAATCGCGTAGAATCACCAGCGCTACCAACCAGCCGGGTAATTCGTTTAGCCAGCCCAGTGCTAAAATCGCTCCCATTAACAGTAGCTTATCGGCGATAGGGTCCAGCAGGCCACCCAATTCGCTGGTCCAGCCGAAGTATTTGGCCAAAAAACCATCTAAAGCGTCGGAAACACCAGCGATCACGAATAGCCACAGAGCGATGCCATACTGTTCCGCCAATAGCGACCACAGAAAAGGCACTACCAGCAGGATGCGCAAGCTGGTGATTAAATTGGGAATATGACGGGCTTTGAGAGGCAATGGTGTCAAGCCGTTTTCGCGTGATTGAACGGGAAACCCTAGCATCTTGACCGAGTTTACACGCCAAACTCCGGTATCCCGGTATCATTTTGTGTCACCTTAGTGTATTTGAATGAGACTAAAACTGCCATTTGTGGTTCGGTTTCGGTCGAATATGAACTTTGAAGCGCCGCTGCCCCAGTGGGTGGCGCTGGAGATCGCTCATGCATGATTCATCCAGCAGTTCGCCATTTGTTCGCGCCTATCGGCAGATGATGGAGCGGGCGAAAAACCGATTGGAAGAACTGGAGCAGGCCGAGAAAGCCGCGTTTCCTCAATTGAACGCCAGCATCGAGCATGCAGCGGAAAAAGCGGTGGAGGTCGGTGAATTGACCCGTGAGGAAGCCCAGTTGATCGGAGGCTATCTGAAGCGTGATCTGGAAGACGCAGGTCATTATCTGGTGGTTACGGGCCGTGATTTGCGCGCCTGGCTACGCTTCGATCTGGAGTTGCTGGAAGATCGGCTGCTGGATTTCTTCCAACGTGGCGTCGATCAGTCGCGATTGGATCTCCTGGAGTTCGAGACGTCACCTGGGCGGGCGGAGGAGGAGGAGCGATACTACTGCGGTGAAATCACTGGGCCAGGAACCTTACAATGCGAACGATGCGGTGAATGTGTAGCATTTTATGCGCCTGCTGCGATTGGCTCCTGTCTCGCATGCGAAGGGACCAGCTTTTTGCGCGTGACCGATGAACCTTAAGACGATTTTCAAAAAATCATACCCGCTAAACCTTGTGAGACATCATGAATAGAGTCGATAGTGGGCGACGTCCACCCTACAGGTATTTTTATTGAGGAAATTGCTTAAGCTATCTGATAAGTAGAAACCCTGATTGATTAATCGATTTTCCCGATTTACCGGAAGGGCGAATGATCGTCTACTTACGGGCGCTTGAGCTGGCTTCCATCGTGAGGCGTGTTTAAGCTCAATATCCTTTTTGACCGCCAGCCGGATTTGCTGGCGGTTTTTTTATGGCGGCTGGTCAAGGTTCAAAATGGCCATCCGCTGGATGGCTGGATGGCCAATTGTGATTCACAGCGGGCCAGTTGGGCGCGATAACGATTTGCTTGCTGGCTCACTTGCCGCGCCCGTTTAATCAGCCAGGGCTTTTTTCGATGGCTGCCTTTGGAAAAACCACCACGGCCTTCATGGTAGGCGAGATACTGGCGATAAGCGTCGTATTTGGCGACGTGGTTGTATTTGGCCGTTTGGTGAACATACCAGCCAACAAAGTCTACGGCAGCGTCGAATTGATCACGATCGGCATCGTGATTGCCGGTGGCGGCAATGTAATCATCCCAGGTGCCATCCAGCGCCTGACTATAGCCATAGGCGGAAGTCGGGCGTGGACCGGGAATAAAGCCGAAGTACCAAGTACGTGGTGGCGGACGAGCATCGGACCGGAAAGCTGACTCCTGATGAATAATGGCCAGCAACACGGGTAAAGGGACTCCCCAGCGGCGGCTGGCGGTTTTGGCGTCGAGGTACCAGTCGCCATATTCGGCAAAAATGGCGCAAGCGTTATTGACATTGCGAGGTGGAGGCATCGTAGCACAAGCAGCCAACAGCAGAAGAACGATAAGCAAGCCGCTGCATCCACTCCAGAGCCAGCCCCAGGGCTTTGGTCCAACCAGTGAGATGCTTCGGTTGGCAAGCGGTTGCCGCGAGCCGGGACCACTACGGGATAGAAGCGATGGGCGCCGATCGATCATACGATGCCAATTCCCATTTTACCGATATCGTTCACCCAGCATTGGGCGAACATCCGTGGCCAACATTCCAGCGCAACGAGCCGCTTCCAGACCGGAATCGGCATCCTCGAAAACCTGGCAATAGCGCGGTTCCACACCGATGCGTTGCGCCGCTTCCAAGAACAGGTCCGGCGCCGGCTTTGGCGGCAGGCCATCATCCGCCGTCAGCGTTACCGGAAACAGCCTATGCAGTCCCGTCGCCTGAAGCGCTCGCTCCACGTTAGCACGGTTGCTACCAGAAACGACGGCCATCGGCAAATGACCATGATAGCATCGGGCCAAGGTTGCTATCGGCTCCAGTGCTTGCGCCAGATCCAGTCGGGCATAGGTTCGACGCTCCTTGTCCTTGGTAAATGGCTCGATATCGATCGCTTGGCCAAATTCGGCATTGTATAAAGCTACAATCAGATCGGTGGGCTTGCCGTTGTGCCGAAGCAGGAACTCCAATGGACACGACAGACCTCGATCGGCGAAGGTTTCTTCCCAGGCGGCGTAATGCAGAGGCAACGTGTTGACCAGTGTCCCGTCGCAGTCGAAAATCAAACCTCGAACCCAGATCGGTACTTCCAGCATCGGCAATGAATCGAGCACCGCCACGTTCAAGCTTCCCCCGGACGCAGCGGATTCCGTTGGGCGACCGATGGCGCGGGTGATGCCGATTTCTCTTCCTCTTCAGGTTCCGCTAAGGCTTCCAACGACAACCCGGATCCACTTGATTTTTCGGCACCCGGCACCCCACCGGAAAGGTTGATGCGCAACCGCAGATTATTGGCGGAATCAGCATTCTTGATCGCTTCCTCGAAGCTGATCTTGCCAGCTCGATGCAGTTCAAACAGGGCTTGATCGAAAGTCTGCATGCCTACCCCAGTGGCTTTCTCCATGATTTCCTTCAAACCGGCTACCTCGCCGCGCTTGATCAAGGTTTCCACCATCGGGGAATGCAGCAGAATCTCAATGGCCGCCACGCGCTTGCCATCCACAGTTGGAACCAGCCGTTGTGAAACGAAAGCACGCAAGTTGGCCGATAAGTCGGTCAATAGCTGTGGACGCCGTTCCTCGGGGAAAAAATTGATGATACGGTCTAAAGCTTGGTTGGCGCTATTGGCATGCAGAGTGGAGATCGCCAGATGACCGGTTTCCGCAAAAGCCAACGCGTGTTCCATGGTCTCACGGTCGCGGATTTCCCCGATCAGGATCACGTCCGGGGCTTGTCGCAGCGTGTTTTTCAGCGCGTCGGCGTAACTCAAGGTATCTACCCCGACTTCGCGTTGATTGACGATGGAGCGCTTATGACGGTGGACGAATTCAATGGGATCTTCGATGGTGATGATATGTCCGCCGCTATTGGTATTGCGGTGATCGATCAGCGCCGCCAGCGAGGTGGACTTACCCGAACCGGTGCCGCCGACAAACAGAATCAACCCACGCTTGGACATGATCACTTCGGTCAATACTGGCGGCAGACCCAAATCCTTGACATTGGGCAGGTCGGTCTTGATGTTGCGAATGACCATCGACACTTCGCCGCGCTGCTTGAAAATGTTGACTCGGAACCGGCCGATATCCGGCTCGCTGATCGCTAGGTTCATCTCCAAGGTCTTCTCGAACTCCGCAATTTGCGCCGCATCCAGGATGGAGTAGGCAATTTCCTTGATCCGGCCGTGCAGGAGTGGTTCTTTGTCCAGCGCCCGCAGTACCCCCTGGAATTTGGCGCAAGGCGGCGCACCGGTGCTGAGGTAGATATCGGACCCGTCGCGGCGGGCCAGTAGCAACAAGTAATCCTTGAGTTCCATGCAATACCCCCGTTCAGATATGGGTTTTGTGACGTGGTCTCCCTCTCTCAAGGGGTGATGGATTGGGAAGTAGAGGGGATCTGAACCATCGCCGCATGACCGCCGCGGCGCGGATCGCCTGCGCCTGCGCCACCGGGCGCTGCTGCGTGAACTCCACCAAAGTAGACATCTTGGGTTGTCCAGCGGTTGAGCGGCCAGTGTTCCGCCAGCGCCTCCAACACGACATCACCGAATCCTGGTTCAATCTGGATCTGCTGGCAGTCCCAGTGTAGGCGCGGTGCTTCCACGGCTTTCTTGGGATTCATGGCGAAATCCACGCTATTGCTGATCACTTGCAGCAAAGCGGTGCGAATGCGCTTGCTGCCGCCACTGCCGAGCGCCAACCGAACCTGATTATCCTCCAACAGCAGTGATGGCGCCATCATCGAGGCGACTCTCACACCGGGGGGGCTGACGTGGAAACCTTCCGGATGCAGATCATCCTCGCCCATCATATTGTTGAGCATGATGCCGGTATGGGGGACAAAATAGCCCGAACCCTCGCCATTCGAGGTCGTCATGCTAGCGGCGTTGCCCTCGGCGTCGCAGATGCTGATGTGAGTTGTGCCGCCTGAAACCTGTCGTACCCGTTCCAAGCTCTTGGCCAAACCCGGCTGGCCCAGATCGGCGGAACTCAGATAACCCTCGGTACGGCAACGCTCGACTTCCTGCATTACAGCGACCAGCAGCGCCAGGTGCGCTGGCGAGCCAAACGTCAGTTCAGTCATCTGGCGTGCTTCCAGGAGGCGCAACGACAGCCCGATCAAGGAACCACCAAACGAGGGAGGTGGGTTGGTCAGCAACCGGAAGCCGCGATAATCGGTAGGTAACGGTTCACGCTCGATGACCTGATAAGAGGCTAGATCGGTAGCCGTCAATATTCCATCGCCCTCGCGCATATCCCCATCGATGCAGCGAGCCAGTTCGCCGGCATAGAACGCTTGTTCGCCATCGGTCGGCAGCGTCTCCAAGAAGGTGGCCAGTTCAGGGTTACGAAAGATGTCGCCTTCGCCCAGATAGCGGCCGTCCGGCTGAAACAACATGCGCCCCGCGCCAGTCAGGGTCATGACCGGAACCAGTAAATTCAGGAAATAAGCCTGAGCCGGATTAATCGTTACCCCAGCACGCGCTAAGTCGATAGCGGGTGCCAATATGTCCGTTAACGGCAACCGACCCAGTCGGCGGTGAATGTGCAGGTAACCTCGTAATACCCCTGGCGTCGCTGCAGACCCCAGGCCGACGTTGAAAATCTGCTCGCTGCTTGGGAAACGAACGGTAATAGGCAGGAAATGAGGTTGCAACTCACCGGTGCGGAGACCTTGGCCAGGCGTATTGACGAAGAAATCGAAGAGCACCGATCTGCGTTGTGCAGTACGCGCCAACAGAAATCCGCCGCCACCGAGGCTGGTCAGGGTCGGTTCGGCTACGGCGCTGGCAAAGCCTGCCGCTACAACCGCATCGAAAGCGTTGCCGCCTGCTTGCAAGATGGCGCTGGCAGCTTCGGTCACCCGCGGATGACCGCTGGCGACGCTGCACTTGAGAGGTGAGGGTAAAGATGAGGTCATGATCACACCGTTTCAGCCGCGATTGACTGGTCGCCGGTGATGCGGGCTTCGGCTACGGTTACGCGGTTCACCGCCAGACAGGGGTGGCCGGCGGCGCTCCAGTCGTTTGGGAGGTTTGTACTCCAGCAGCAGGTCTTCGGTGATTGGTAGTACCGGAATTTTCTGGCCGATGAATGCCTCGATCTCTGGTAGCGAGTACACGTATTCTTCACAGGCGAAACTGATAGCGTCGCCACTAGCGCCAATGCGAGCGGTGCGGCCGATACGATGGACATAATCCTCCTGATCTTGTG
This sequence comes from Gammaproteobacteria bacterium, assembly GCA_024235035.1. Classification (GTDB taxonomy): domain Bacteria; phylum Pseudomonadota; class Gammaproteobacteria; order Competibacterales; family Competibacteraceae; genus UBA2383. Next base: position 168,841 of record JACKNE010000008.1, on the reverse strand, counting down.
GAAGATCGAAGTTAATGACGTGGGTGACATCCGAGATGTGCAGGCCACGCGCCGCTACGTCGGTTGCCACCAGGATCGGTAGCTCGCCGCGTTGGAAGGCTTGCAACAACTGAAGGCGCTTGTTTTGTGGAATATCGCCGGACAGAACACCTGCTTCGTGGCCATTGCCCAGCAGGTAGCCAGTCACCCGATCTGCGGCTCGTTTCGTGTTGACGAAAATCATGGTGCGTTGCGGATCTTGCTGGCGCAGCACTCCCAGCAACAGCGGAATCTTGTCGTGGGTGGAAACATGGTAAAGGGCTTGCCGCACATTTTCGGCGGTGACATATTCGGACTCGATCCGCATCACTTGAGGATCGTTCATATGCTCATAGGCCAGTTCCATGACCCGGTTGCTGAGGGTGGCTGAGAATAGCATGTTGATACGTTGACCGGGCGGCGGCATCTTGCGCAGCAAATAGCGGATATCGGTAATAAAGCCGAGGTCGAACATGCGGTCGGCTTCGTCCAAGATCACCACCTCAATGTGGTTGAGCTTGTAGACGCCCTGTTTGTAGTAATCGATCAGCCGTCCGGGGGTGCCGATCAAAACATCCACCCCGATCTCCAGTTGGCGGCGCTGGCTGTCATAACCGGTGCCGCCGTAGACGACAGCGAACTTGAGGCCGGTGTAACGACCCAGTAACTCGGCATCACGGTGGATCTGGACCGCTAATTCCCGGGTTGGGGCAATGACGATGGCCCAAGGGCCAACTGTGTCCTCGGCGACCGGCGTCTCCATCAGATGATGCAGGGCGGCCAACACATAGGCTGCCGTTTTGCCGGTGCCAGTCTGTGCCTGGCCAGCGATATCCTGGCCCTTGAGCGCCAGTGGTAGCGTGGCGGCCTGAATCGGTGTGCAATAAGTAAAACCGGCATCCTCTAGGCTTTCCAACAGCGAATCGGTCAGGCCCAACGAAGAAAACGGGACGTGAGTGAGATGATCTTTTTGCATGATTGTGCGACTATCCCGAGTGAGCAGGGTGAGGGGGCTGGCGCAAGCGCCTATCCAGGCAAAAGGGAATGAAAGATTTGTGCCCCGGTGGAGTATTTTGCCACAATATGCCCTGTTGAACGCCGCGCGCTGCCGATTTTCGCTGGCTGCGCCCCGGTGGCGGTTCCTTCAAATACACCGGACAGTTGCGCACTCTGCCTTTTTCAGCCTGTCCCGCCGCCTTGTTCCCACTTCCGAATCGGAGAACTATTCCATGAGCGAACACATCGTGCATGTCACTGACGACACTTTTGAGACTGAGGTCCTCAAGGCTGAGCAACCCGTCCTAGTGGATTATTGGGCGGAATGGTGCGGTCCCTGCCGGATGATTGCACCGATCCTGGATGAAATCGCTACGGAATACGGTGATCGCGTCAAGATTTGCAAGCTGAATGTCGATGATAACCAGAATACCCCGCCCAAGTACGGCATCCGTGGCATTCCGACCCTGATGCTGTTTCGTGGTGGCAATGTTGAGGCGCAAAAGGTCGGTGCGCAGTCCAAGTCGCAACTGACCGCTTTCCTCGATAGCAATCTGCGTTGATACTGACGGCTCGGCGTCGGCCCCAGGCTAGACGCCGTTTCGCAACCGTGTTAGCTTTCACTCATCGCATCGCGGCGTTTTCATTGCCTCAACCCTCGTTCCTTGTACTTGGCCATCCCTGGTCCATTTCCCGATCTTCCTTCCTCGCGGGCGCGCGTTCTCAGCACCCGTCCGCTTCGAGCAAGCTTTCATGAATCTGACTGAACTTAAAAAGAAATCTGCCGCTGACCTGATCGCCATCGCTCAGGAATTAAGACTTGAAGGTACGGCGCGGTCCCGCAAACAAGATGTCATCTTTGCCATTCTCAAGGCGCTGGCCAAGAACGGCGAGGATATTTCCGGCGATGGGGTGTTGGAGATTCTTCAGGATGGTTTTGGGTTCCTGCGTTCCGCTGACAGTTCCTATCTGGCCGGTCCTGACGATATCTATGTCTCACCGAGTCAGATCCGTCGCTTCAACCTGCGTACTGGCGACACGGTGAGCGGTAAGATTCGTCCACCCAAGGAGGGTGAGCGCTATTTTGCCTTGCTCAAGGTTGGTGATATTAATTTCGAGCCACCGGAAGCTTCCAAGAACAAGGTGCTGTTCGAGAATCTGACACCCCTGCACGCGACCGAACGGATGCAATTGGAGCGCGGCAACGGCAGCACCGAGGACATTACCGCTCGGGTCATCGATCTGATCGCCCCCATCGGCAAGGGTCAGCGCGGGCTGATCGTCTCGCCGCCAAAAGCAGGCAAGACCATGATGTTGCAGAATATTGCCCAAAGCATCGCTGCCAACCATCCCGAGTGCTATCTGATCGTACTGCTGATCGATGAGCGACCGGAGGAGGTAACCGAGATGCAGCGCTCGGTGCGCGGCGAAGTGGTATCCAGCACCTTTGACGAACCCGCCACCCGCCATGTGCAGGTGGCGGAAATGGTATCGGATAAAGCCAAACGGTTGGTGGAACACAAGCGTGATGTGGTGATTTTGCTGGATTCCATTACCCGGCTGGCGCGGGCCTACAACACGGTCGTGCCGTCCTCCGGCAAGGTGCTGACCGGCGGCGTGGATGCCAATGCCCTGCAAAAACCCAAACGTTTTTTCGGCGCGGCGCGTAACATTGAGGAGGGTGGCTCGCTGACTATTCTCGCGACGACCCTGATCGATACCGGTTCACGCATGGACGATGTGATCTACGAGGAGTTCAAGGGCACTGGCAACATGGAGATCCACCTTGATCGGCGAATTTCCGAGAAACGAGTATTTCCAGCCATCGACATCAACCGCTCTGGCACTCGCCGCGAGGAGCTGTTGACCGATCAAGACGATCTGCAGAAGATGTGGATCTTGCGCAAACTACTGCATCCCATGGATGAATTGCAGGCTATGGAATTCTTGTTGGAGCGGTTGAAAAACACCAAAACTAACAAGGAATTTTTCGAATCGATGAAGCGTTGAGAAGACCCATTGGCATCTTATTCCCGTGCAATGGCCCGATAACCGATATCAGTACGATAATATGCGCCGTCCCAATGCACACGCTTGACCCCGTTGTAGGCTAGATTCTGCGCTGCAGCGACCGTGGAGCCGAGAGCGGTGACGCAGAGCACTCGCCCGCCGTGAGTGATGACATGGCCATCCTTCGCTTCTGCTGTCCCAGCATGGAACAGTTTGATGTCGTCACTGAATGCCGTATCTTGCGCGGGCAAGCCCGCGATGATGTCACCTTGCTGATAGCGGCCGGGATAACCGGCGGCGGTCATCACTACGCCCAACGCCGAACGTGAGTCCCAATCCGCTGCGACCTCATGCAGTCGTCCTTCCAGCGCCGCTTGGCATAGTTCCAACAGATCGGAGCGTAGCCTGAGTAGCAGTGGCTGGGCCTCAGGATCGCCCAGTCGGCAGTTGTATTCCAACACCTTGGGACCATCGGCGGTGATCATCACTCCGGCGTAGAGAAACCCAACATAACGGCAACCTTCCGCTGCCATGCCACGCACGGTTGGCTCGATGATCTCGGCCATGATGCGGTCATGTAGCTGCGGCGTCACCACGGGCGCGGGAGAATAGGCACCCATGCCTCCGGTATTCGGCCCTTGGTCGCCGTTGTCTCGGGCCTTGTGATCCTGGGAAGAAGCCATGGGCAGGATATGTTCGCCATCAGTCATGACGATGAAACTGGCTTCCTCACCCACCAGGAACTCTTCGACCACCACCCGCTGTCCGGCAGCGCCGAAATCCGCGCCGCTCAACATGCCACGTATGGCAGCAATCGCTTCATCCTCGCTCTGCGCCAGGATCACTCCCTTGCCGGCGGCCAACCCGTCAGCCTTGACCACGATCGGGGCGCCCATTTCTCGGATGAATTGTTCCGCCGCATCCGGATCGGTGAAGCTTTGGTAGTGGGCAGTCGGGATGTGATGACGAGCCAGGAAATCCTTGGTGAAAGTCTTGGAGCCTTCCAGTTGCGCCGCCGCCTTGGAAGGGCCAAAGCAGCGAAGACCGGCTTGGGTGAACTGATCGGTGATGCCCAGCACTAGCGGGACTTCCGGGCCGACGAGCGTCAGATCGATGCGATGATCGCAGGCGAACTGGAGTAAATCTGGTAGATCGTCGGCGGTGATGGCGATGTTGGTCACCTTGGGTTCGCGAGCGGTGCCGGCATTGCCCGGCGCCACGTAGACCATGTTGACACGACTGGATTGTGCAACCTTCCAGGCCAGAGCGTGTTCACGGCCGCCGCCGCCGACAATCAGGATGTTCATGAGATCTCGCTGTCTCCGTGTCTTCGTCAGTGCCGGAAATGTCGCATTCCAGTGAAAAGCATCGCCATGTCATGTTCATCGGCGGCGGCGATCACCTCGGCGTCGCGCATGGAGCCACCGGGTTGAATGACGGCGGTAATCCCGAGTTCCGCCGCCAGATCGATGCCATCGCGGAACGGGAAAAAGGCGTCGGAAGCCATCGCCGCGCCTGTGAGGTTCAATTTTTCCTCGCGTGCCTTCATGGCGGCGATGTGAGCCGAGAAAACCCGGCTCATTTGCCCAGCGCCGACTCCAAGGATCATACCGTCCCTGCCGTAGACAATGGCGTTGGATTTGACGAACTTCACCACTTGCCAAGTGAACAACAAGTCGGCCATTTCCTCATCGCTGGGCTTGCGTTGGGTCACCACTTTCAATTCTGAAAGCGCAATCCGACCCAGATCGCGGTCTTGCACCAGCAAGCCGCCGGTCACGCGCTTGTAGTCCCAGCCAGGTACTCGATGGTCGGTATCCCAATGGCCACAGGCGAGCACTCGCACGTTTTGCTTGCCAGCGGTGACGATCAGAGCCTCCGGCAGCACTTCCGGGGCAATGATGACCTCGACGAATTGGCGTTCGACGATGGTCTTGGCGGTCATTTCATCCAGCGGGCGGTTGAAGGCGATGATGCCGCCGAACGCCGAGGTCGGGTCGGCCTGGTAAGCCCGGTTGTAGGCGTCAAGCAGGGTTTCGCCGACCGCGACGCCGCAGGGATTGGCATGCTTGACGATCACGCAGGCCGGCGCAGCGAAGCCCTTGATGCATTCCAGAGCTGCATCAGTGTCGGCGACATTGTTATAGGATAGTTCCTTGCCCTGATACTGATGGGCAGTGGCGATGCAGGCCTCTGTCGGTTGTGGCTCGACGTAGAATGCCGCGCCCTGATGAGGGTTTTCACCGTAGCGCATGTCCTGTGTTTTGCGAAACTGAACGCTGTAGGTGCGTGGGAAGGGGTCTCGCTCCCCGTCAGTCTGCATCGCGCCGAGATGATTGGCGATAGCGCCATCGTAGCGCGCCGTGTGCTCAAAAACCTTGACGGCCAGATCGAAACGGAGTGCGGCGCTGACGGCGCCATGGCCGGTCCGCAGTTCGGTCAAGACCCGCTCATAGTCGTCAGCATCCACGACTACGGTGACGGCGGCGTGATTCTTGGCCGCCGCGCGCAACATCGCCGGGCCACCGATATCGATATTCTCGATCGCGTCCGCCAGCGTGCAGCCCGGTTTGGCAACCGTGGCCTCGAAGGGATAGAGGTTGACCACCAACAGATCGATGGGCGGGATGTCATATCGCGTCATGACTGCATCATCCTCGCCGCGTCGACCCAGCAGGCCACCGTGGATACGGGGATGCAGGGTCTTGAGGCGGCCCTCCATCATCTCTGGAAAGCCGGTGTAGTCGGCGACTTCGATCACCGGAACGCCGCTGTCAGCCAGCAATCGGGCGGTGCCGCCAGTGGACAGGATTTCCACGCCCAAGCCAACCAGGGCGTGGGCGAAATCGACGATGCCGGCCTTGTCGGAAACACTGATCAGCGCACGGCGGATGGAAGCAGAGTTTGGATTCATCAGGAGTCCGTTACCGTAAGTCAAAAGTTGGGGGTCAGTGAAATTTTAATAGAACGCTGTTCAGGTGTTATCCTCGACCGCTGATCCAAAGTAAAGATCGTAGAAACGATCCTTGTCCGGGTCATACTGCATCAGTTCACCATTTTCCAGATCATAATACCAACCGTACAAGTTTAGGCGACCACCTTCGACGCGTTCGCGCACAAACGGAAAGGTCATCAAGTTAACCAGAGAGGCGCGGATACCCGCCCGTTCACAAGCTCTTTGCTGGAATTCGCGGCTGGTATCCGGCCAGCGTCGCAGCACTTCTTCTCGGGACGATGCGGCAATTTGCACCCAAGGAGCGATAAAGCCCTCGCCCTCGTCGTTCTGGCCGTAGCCTTCCAGCAGGGCGCGAATGCCGCCACAGCGTGAATGACCCAGGACTACGATGTTGCGGACCTCGAGATTGCAGACTGCAAATTCCAACGCAGCGCTGGTGCCATGATAGCGTCCGGTCGTTTCGTAGGGTGGGACCAAGTTAGCGACATTACGAACCACGAATAAATCACCGGGCGCTGAATCGGTCAGGATAGCGGGATCGACCCGGGAATCGCTGCAACCGATCAGCATCGTCGAAGGGGTTTGTCCCCGCATCGCCAAGCGGTTGAATACCTCGCGGTTAGGTTCAAAGCTTTTGACTCGAAAACGTTGAAAACCTTTGACTAATTCATTGATATCAGTCACGGTGCAAGACTCCGGTAGTCAGGATTGGCGCGCCATTATATAGGTAATCGGAATTTTGGAATCCAATCCGTTGATGATGAATGTTGCTATGGATCTTGAAATTGGCTTGGATAGCCGTAGTAGGCCGACGCACTAGTTTTGCTTTGGATTCAGCGATATGCACTGAAACGCAGAATGTTCGGCACTGCGGGCAGTGCGAAACCATCCATGATCGGATTCTTCGGCCACGATTGCCAACGCGACAACCGGCAACACGAACAGTACCAAATGACTGCCGGCTGATGACAAAAGCGACATCGGTTGACCCATCACTGGCAGAAATCCCAGATTGGTTCCCCATGAAACCAGAAAATGCGCGCCGAGCAGGGCTGCGCCGCCATAGAGCGTGAAATAGATGAATCTACCGGTTGCGCGTTCATCGTCCGATCCCGTTCGACGGCCAGCGCGTCTGGCAATCACCAGCAGGAAGCCAATAAAGAGCGCCTGGATCGCCGCCAGTACCAGTCCGGCCAGACCACCATAGCGATGCAGGAAAAATGCCGGCGTAAAATCATTCCCTAGTGCGGGGATGCTCATGACCCGACCATTGACCGGATCATCCCAAACGGTTCCCCGCCAGTCACCGGCTCGAATCGCTTCCCAGGCCCGCCGTAACTGATAGCCAGTGTGAGGATACTGATCGGGCGTTGCCCATACCCGGATGCGGTCAATCTGCATGTCCAACGGGAAACTTTCTGGATGTTTGTGTAACCATATCAGCCCTCCCGCCATGGACAATGCCAGAAACGACACTATTAATCGGCCCCACTGCCGCCAGTGTGGCCGAGAGTGGATCTGCGCCCAAGCCCAGATCAACGCTAGCGCCCAGATCGACAGCAGTGCTATCGGTGAAAAATCGTGCAGGAACGCCAGCGCGAAGCCGCTCATTGCCAACAACAGCACGACTGAACTCAGCGCGCGCCACCGAGATAGCTGCTTGCTAGGGTGCTGGTTTTTTTGCATCGGATGGGCTTCTGGCATCAGCATATAGGCGATGGCTACTGTCAGCGCCAATTTGATCAGTTCGAAGGGTTGAAATCCGGCCCAACCCCCTTCATCGCCGAACATCGCTTGTAATGCGAGCAGCATCAGCGCGCCGTTGCTCAAAAAATGCCTTCCCCACCGAGTTGATTGCGTATTCAGCCTCAGCCATCTAGGCTGTGGTCGCCAACGTCCATAAGCTTGTCCTGCCCACATCAACCACCCGAAAGTTCCTGCCAGCGCTGCACCGCTGCCACCGTAACGCGGCCAACCGGATTCCTCCGCACCTATTCCCAGTTGCAGCAAAGTCACCAATCCAATGCCCAGTAACAAGGTCAGTGCCACCAACAACTGGATACTCCATGGTGAGCGAACTTTCAGCAACCACAGTCCTAACACTGGCCAAGCCAGTAGATAGGGCCACAGGATTGGCGTTACCAGACAGCTGAGATGCAAACCCAAACAGGCTCCCGCTAGCGTCAGCGCTCCGATGACCTGCCAATAGGTCGATCGGTTTTGCCGCTTTACCGGTCTCGAATGTAAACTAGCCAAACCCAAGAGCAGCAGGGTAAGGCTCGAACCGAGTGGCCAGCGCCAATGGTTAATATTGGATGGCCACCACCAGGCGATCGACCGCCACTGGATCGTCACCACCGAGGGAATATCCAGCGATGCTGGGAGAGTCAGGCTGCGCCAGGCGCGCGCCAGCACCATCAATTCCAGCATCGGCGTCGTACGCGCCACCTGATATTGGGTGCGACCGATGATCAAGCGATCACCCACCGCCAAAGGAATGGAACGCTGCCACAGCGATTCGGCTTCCGTCGTGCCTGCCGCGACGATCACTGGCGTTCCGTCCAACCGTCCTGCCCACCCAGGCCGTAGCGCGAAATCCGATCCGACAGGCGTCAGCATTGCCGTGTCCACTGGCACCCCAGGTAAGCCCAATCGATCGGCACAATACACTCCGCCGCCTAGTCGCAAGGGTCGCCGGAATAAGTTGCGCAATACAGGGAGATCGCTCAAGCGATTACGCAACTGGTTCCGCCAGTTTTCGTAACACTCCGGTAGCGATTGTCCGCCCAGATGCAGTCGGAGACCGTCATATTCCCAACGCCGGTCACGATCCCGCAATGTCAGTCGGCCTGCTCGCATCTCTAATACTTCAAAGGCGTGAGTGCCGACTGTGAAAGTAGCACCTGCCGCTAACCACCATTCTCGGACTGGCCGATCTGCCCATTCCCGTGCCGGTTGCCATAACACCTGTTTGCTAGCCGAAAGGTTGATCAACCACCAATTTCCATGCGCATCGCGCTGTATCCGCACATGCGCACTATCGGCTTGACGCGCTGCCAACGCCTCACGACCGAGCACGACGGTTTGATCAGGCTCCAGCGCCACTGTCAGGCTATGCGGTTCCAACCAGAGCGGCGCTCGAGCGACGGTCCATCCAACACCCAACACCGGTAGCAACCAGACCAGCAATAACCACCTGCGGTCATTGAATGGGGATAGCCGCATCAGGCTCTAGCCTCCTCTTCCTCGCTGGCATTCAAGATCGGTCAGACCAGATTAGGTATCCATTTCGCCATTGGATATGGGTCAATCCAGGACGCTGCTGGGTATTGAATGCTTCGATTTGCCGGCGCACATAGCGGCCAGAAGCGCTGAAATGCAATGCTTGATGCAAACGCCGAATTTCATCGTTCCACGGGCTATTCAGCCAGTCTGGTTCATCACCGCGTGGGACCAGCAAATCGGGACGATCACGCTGGTAAATCCGACGCAAGAGTAGGTCAGCAGGAGCGACGGTGATTTGTCCTTTTTCTGTCAGCCGTAATAGACCCGCTGTCAACGCCCGGTCGAACAACTCGGCGTCTTCACGCCGTCGAGGCGATAAGAGCGGCTCAGGGTCCAAGTCTTCTGTCGCCTGGTCCTGAGGCGCTGGCGATATAGCGAGGGGTGGTGCGTAGAGGCTAGCCAGTTGCCCATACAATAATCCGACGCTCAAGACAGCCAGCAGTATTGGAAACATCCAACAACGCTCAGCAAGATCAAGTCTTGCAGGTTGCGCTTCGATACGCAGCGTCATGATTTTGGATTCGTGGGCTATCCATGTAAATGTGGATCAGCGGTGAGCCGACGCTTCACAAGCGGGTGAATGGGGCTCAATCCAAGCGCGCCGCATAGATCGCTGGTAATTGCCGCCAGTATTCCTTGTAATCCATGCCACAGCCAAATACATAGTAATCAGGAACTTCCAGACCAATGAAGTCAACGGTTAATCCCGCCGCTTTCCGATTATGCTGCTTATTCACCAGCACGGCGCTATAGGCCTCCGTCGCGCCCTGGCGGCGCACTTCGTCTATGATCGCTTTAAGCGTGTCGCCTTCATCGAAAATATCGTCGACCACCAGCACGACCCGATCGGTTACTGCGGGGCGCAACGGGGCGATCCAGTCGATCTCGCCGCCTCGGGTGCCGCTACGATAGCGAGTGGCGTGCAGATAACCGACTTGTAGCGGAAATTGCAAACGGGATAGCAGCTGCGCGCCAGGGATAAACGCGCCATTCATGACGATCAACACCAGGGGATCACAGTGTTTCAGGCGAGCAGTCACCGCATCGGCCAGACGATCCATGGCGGACTGGACCTGCTCCGGCGAACACAATAATTCGGCCTCTCGCAACACGATAAGCGCCTGTTCGGGGGTGATCGGGGAAGACATGGTGAACTCCGAATAACAAGTGGAATAGGCGTCAAGTCTATTGAAGGCGGGCTTCTAGCATCAAATATCCATTTCCAACAGTGGAAACGCATCGTAATCTTGCACCAGTCGCACCGCTTTCTGCCAGGCTGGATGGTAATGCAGCCGTTTTAGACTGGGATGGCCACGGCCGTGCAGGCGAATCAACCGCACCTGACTGACTGGATCGGGCTTCTGGACCAGATGATCGAGAATCGCTACGGCAGCCTGGCGGTCATTGCAGGCCAGCGCCATATCGCAACCCGCCATCAATGCCGCCCGTGCCCGCTCTGGAGGAGTGCCCGCTTCCTGAGCGCCCGCCATATCCAGATCGTCACTGAAGATTACGCCCTGAAACTCTAGATGCTGACGTAAGATTTCCTTCAGCCAGCGCACCGAAAAACCGGCTGGTCGATCATCCACCTGTGGATAGAGCACATGAGCTGGCATCAGCGCCGCCAGCCCATAGTGAATCATCCGTTCGAACGCGAGTAAATCAGTCGCTGCCAGATCGACATAGGGGCGCGGATCCACTGGTAGTTCCAGATGCGAATCGGCAGCGATTCCACCATGTCCTGGAAAGTGCTTGCCTACGGCTTCCATGCCCGCCTTTTGCATCCCACTGACGTAAGCATGGGCCAGATCCGCCACGACTTCAGGATCGTGGTGAAAGGCCCGGTCACCGATAATCCCACTGACGCCATGATCCAGATCCAGCACAGGGGCAAAGCTGAAATCCACACCTACTGCGCGCAGTTCGGCAGCCATCAGCCAGCCGGTCACGCGCGCCAGCTGCTTGGCGCGAAGCGGGTCTTGGTCATGGATTTCACCCAATTGGCGCACTGCCGGCAAACGAGTGAATCCTTCGCGAAATCGCTGTACCCGGCCGCCTTCGTGGTCGACAGCAATCAGCAGGCGCGGTTGACGCAAGGCGTGTACAGCATCCGTCAATGCCATCATTTGCTCTAGTGACTGATAGTTGCGAGTGAACAGGATGACGCCACCCACCAAGGGATGTTTCAATATTTCGTGTTCCTCGACAGTCAGCGTCAAGCCTTCCAATCCCAGCATCACCGGTCCCAACGCCATTAATTCACACTCCAAGATCCACAGTTTTTGCAAAATGGTTCTATCATACCGGCTAATCTCGTTATCGTCAGTCGTTATGCCCGACCAATCTGATCTCTTACGCGACCTTCTGCCTCCAAACCGGTTGCTTATTGCCTGGCGAGCGTGGTGTTTCACATTGGTGCTGATGGTGCTGTTGACCAGTATGGCGGCTGGCGCCGCTACTCGCCTTTCAAGCGATGAGAATGACCGGGCATCGCCTCCGGAAGTGGTCAGGGAAATCGGTGTGCTCCCAGATATGTTATGTCTGAGCTTGTGGGTTTCTGCACCCCTAACTCTGGTCGTGCTGGCTTCCTTATTGTGGTCATGGATGTTGCAGCGGCGAGTTGTGCATCGGACCCGGCAGATGCAGCGCGAACTCAGCGAACGTCAGCAAGCTGAATCAGCGTTGCGCGAAAGCGAGAGGCGCTTTCGCGACGTGACCGAGGCGGCCAGTGATTGGGTCTGGGAGATGGACGAAAATTTACGCTTCACTTATCTGTCCGAGCGTTTCTACGCCCTGACCGGTATTGCCCCGCAGCATGTTCTTGGTCGCGCCCGCTGGGAGCTGGCGATCATCGACTCCGCCGCCGATCGCCAGAAATGGCGTCAGCATCGGGAAACACTGGATAAGCGTTTGCCGTTTCGTGATTTTGTCTATCGCACCAACATCGGTGGTCGTCCTGGCGCCGATCGTTATCTGAAAGTCAGCGGCAAACCGATTGACAACGACCGGCAGCAGTTTCTCGGCTATCGCGGCACTGGCACCGACATCACCGAGCAGGTCAAGGCGGAGGTTGCCCTGCATGAGAGTGAATTGCGATTACGCCGGATTATCGATCTAGTTCCACACATGATTTTTGCCAAGGATCGCCATGGCTGCTTCCTGTTGGCCAATCAAGCGACCGCAGCAGCGTATGGCCTTACCGTTCAGGAATTGGTCAATCACTCCCAACGTGCTGTGCATGGCATCGACGAAGAGGTTGAGCGAATGCTGGCTGACGATCGGGAAGTCATGGAAAGTGGTGTTTCGAAACAGATTACCGAGGAATCCTTTACCGATCACACAAATCACGTTCGCACTCTGGAAACCATCAAGATTCCTTTCAATGAGCCGGGTTTGGGTGAAACCGCCGTGCTGGGTGTGTCCATCGACATTACTGAGCAAAAGCAGGCCAAGGAAGAGGTCGCACGTATGCGCCTTTATCTCAAGAACATCATCGACTCGATGCCTTCGGTGTTGGTTGGTGTCGATCCTTGGGGGTATATCACCGTGCTGAACCAACCGGCTGAACAAGCCTGCGGCGCTTCCTGGGAAACCGCTCAAGGCCGATTCTTCGGTGAATTGTTTCCGCAACTGGAGAGCCAATTTGAGCAGATTCGACAGGCGATCCGCCTCGGCCATTCCATCAAGACTCCTCGTATGACCCTTGAAGATCAAGGGGAACTGCATTATGCCGACGTCATGGTCTATCCTTTGATGGCGAACAGCGCGAGCGGCGCGGTGATCCGGGTCGATGATGTGACCGCACGGGTCCGAATCGAATCGATGATGGTGCAAACGGAAAAAATGTTGTCGGTAGGTGGGCTGGCCGCCGGCATGGCGCATGAAATCAACAACCCGTTGGGCGCGATCTTGCAGGGTAGCCAGAACATCTTGCGGCGCATCGATCCCGCCATGCCCCAGAATCGCGCCGCTGCCGCGGCGATCGGCGTCGATCTGGATCGGCTCAATCGCTACCTGGAGCAGCGTCGTGTCCTACATTTTTTGGAGGGTATCCGCGAGGCAGGCGCCCGCGCCGCCAAGATCGTCGCCGATATGCTGTCGTTCAGCCGCCGTAGTGAATCGCGCTTTGCACCGGTCGATGTCGAGGATTTGCTGGAAACCGTGCTGCGACTGGCCGCCAGTGATTACGACCTAAAAAAGAAATATGATTTCAAGCGTATATCTATTCATCGTGATTTCGATTCCCGCCTACGTGTCGTGCATTGTGACAAGACCGAAATCGAGCAGGTCATCCTGAATTTGCTGAAGAATGCCGCCCAAGCCATGGCCGAGGATGGCACGCTGTCACCTACGATCTGCTTGCGGACCCGCTACGAACCGCATTACGTTCTCATCGAAGTGGTTGACAACGGCCCTGGTATGGATGAAAAAACCCTCAAGCGAATTTTTGAGCCGTTCTTCACCACCAAGGAAGTCGGCGCCGGGACCGGTCTGGGGTTATCCGTGTCCTATTTTATCGTGACCGAACAACACCGAGGTCGACTCGCGGTGACTTCCAAGCCGGGCCACGGTACTTGTTTCAGTATCCGTCTGCCCCTGGGCCGGGAGGCGTTATCATGACCCATTGGGTTTTAATCGTCGATGACGAGGAAATGATCCGAGAGAACCTCAAGGCTTACCTGGAGGATGAAGGTTTGTGGGTCGCGGCATTCGAAGCGGTGACACCAGCCTTGAGTTGGTTGCTCGATGGAGGTCGGTGCCGGGTTTGCATCATGGATATGCGGCTGCCGGATATGGATGGCAACACGGCCATCCGGACTCTGCACCGACTGTATCCTGATATGGAATTCCTGATTCACACCGGCTCGTCTAGCTATAATTTACCGGACGATTTACGGGCGATGGGGTTGGACGACGCTTGCGTGTATCAAAAACCCTTGGGCGACATGGCGCCACTGGCCGCCGCCGTGCGTATGCTGGCCCTGCGGAAGAATCGACTATGAGTATCCCAGCCGTGCGTATCCTGACCATCGATGATGAACCGATGGTCCGCGAAATCCTCGCGACCTACTTGGAAGACAGCGGTTTCGAGGTCATTCAGGCTGGAGATGGCCGGACCGGTATCGACCTGATCCGCCACGAGCATCCCGACCTGGTCCTATGCGATTTACGCATGCCGGAAATGGATGGCTTGCAAGTGTTGGCGGTGGTCACCCGTGAATTTGCCGACCTACCGATTCTAGTTGTCTCTGGCATGGGCGGGATGAGCGACGCCATTCAGGCGCTCAAGCTTGGCGCTTGGGACTATGTCACCAAGCCGATTGAAGATATGGCAGTGCTGGAGCACGCGATCGACCATGCCTTGGAGCGTGCCCGATTGCGTCAGGAAAATCGCGAACACCGTGAGCATCTGGAAGCAGTGAATGAGCAATTGCGACAAACCGTGCGGCAATTGCAGGAGGACGAAGCGGCGGCGCGGCGTATCCAGTTTCAACTGCTGCCGGAGAACGACAAGCTGTACCGCAACTACCGTTTCAGCCGTCATCTGCTGACCTCGCAGTATCTGAGTGGCGATTTTGTAGACTATTTCGCGATTGACGGCGATCATCTGGGTTTTTACATCGCCGATGTTTCTGGCCATGGGGTATCGTCGGCTTTCGTAACCGTCATGCTCAAGAGTTATATCGGTCGCTACCGGGAGTTACGTCGGCAAAATCGCGACAAAGGTATCCTTAACCCAGCCGAAACGCTGAGCCGACTAAACCGGGAAATTTTCAGTTGTCACATGGATAAGTATCTGACGATGTTTTATGGGGTCATCGATTGGTCAGGTAATCAACTGCGCTATAGCAGTGGTGGCCAGTTTCCCTTTCCGATTCTGTTCGATGGCGAAGAGGCCCGCTATATCGGTAAAAAAAGCCTGCCTATTGGTCTGTTCGATTTCGCCAGCTATCAGAATGAATCGATCCAGTTACCGTCGAACTTCACCATGGCCTTCATTTCGGACGGTATCCTGGAAACGCTCCCACAATCGACATTGCGGGATAAGCAGGCGTTTCTGCTGGACTTGATCGGCCATACCGAACTGACCATCGAAAACCTGATTCAAGCGCTGGGACTGGATCAGGCTGGTTCACTGCCGGACGATGTCACTCTGTTATTGGTCGAAAGGATGGCTTGAGTATGGATTCGGGAACCGCATTCTATGTCAAGCAGAGTAATGTCTATATCCTTAAGCTGGTTGGCGATGTCCGTTACACCATGGGCTGCGCGCTGAGCGATTTTCTAGACGCGCTGTTTGCACGCGCCGACTACGATGACATCGTCGTCGATCTGACCGAAACCTGCTCCATCGACAGCACCAGCCTGGGTCTGCTGGCGAAGATCGCCAATTTCAGCCGCCAACGCTTCGCGCACAAGACGACGCTGTTGTCCACCAACTCTGATGTCAATCAAGTTATGGAGAATATGGGTTTCTATGAGATTTTCAATATCCGCGATACTGGTGACACCATCACTGTTGCCTTGCAGCAATTGAATATTGAAGGCCCATGCAAGGATGATCTGACTCGGATCGTTTATGAGGCCCACCAGGCATTGAGTGACCTGAATCCTCAAAACGAGGAGGCCTTCAAAGGGGTACTCGACGGTTTGCGCACTAAACTGGATAAGCCCTGAAGCAGGTGACGTAAAGGCCTGTCGCTTTCTGGCGATGGATTCGAGATCTACGAGCGTTCTGGCTGAAAATCCGCATCAGATGGGTCAAACCGCTTCAGCTCATTAGCCGGTGATGAATACGAGGTCACCCGTCGCCACCCGTTCGAACAAGTCCAATACATCCGGATTGCTCATGCGAATGCAGCCGTGCGAGAGCGGTTTGCCCATCGGCGCGGTATCCGGGCAACCGTGGAGATAGATGAATCGGCGCAGGGTATCACAATCGCCTCCGCGGTTGTGGCCCGATTCTAACCCGGTTAGCCAGAGAATGCGGGTCAGAATCCAGTCCCGCTCTGGATGGCGGGCCGCGAGTTCTGGATGGTAGATCTCACCGGTAGGCCGGCGACCGACAAACACGGCGTTGACAGGCTGTCCAGCCCCGATCTTAATGCGGATGCGATGCCAGCCGCGCGGCGTGCAACCACTGCCATGCCGTTCGCCGGGACCGTTGCGAGCTGTTGACACTCGGTAGGTTGCGGTTGCCCGTCGCCCTTCCAACAGTTCCAGCCGTTGCGCTGAAAGGCTAACGTGAATCAATCGTTCCGACATCACTCACCAACTCTGGTAGGGGCGCCGGGCCAGTTGTGAGTTGTAATAGCGACTATCGTGTGAAACATCCTCGCCGATCCAGTCGGGCCGAGCAAATGGCTCGTCAGGTCGGCTCAGCTCCACTTCGGCGACGATCAACCCGGCGTTGTCGCCGGCGAACTCATCGATCTCCCATAAGTGTTCGCCGAAATGTAGGTAATGGCGGGTTTTCTCCAGTAGTGGTTTTTCGCATAGAGTATCGAGAATCTCTTCGGCATCGGTCAGAGGGATGGGATATTCATACTCGCTGCGCTGGATGCCTAGGGTGCCGCTCTTGAGATTCAGGAAACCCTGGGCGCCGGTAATCCGTACCCGCACCGAACAGCGGGCATCGCTGGTCAGGTAGCCCTGGCATATCCGCGCCGAATGTTCGACCTGCTGGCGCCAGCGGTCGTCGCGAATCAGAAATTTATGTTCAATTTCGGTAGCCATGAAAGAGTCCTGTTCATGATTTCGGTAAGCCTGAAACGATCACTGCGCCAGCAATCGGCGCAGCCGCTGCCAATCGAACGCTGGCCCTGGATCGGTCTTGCGACCCGGCGCGATGTCGGCATGGCCGGCCAATCGGTCTGGGTGGATGCTAGGGTAAGCTTCCCACAGAGCACGGATAGAGGTAGCCAGTGCCGGATATTGCCGGTCATCGTAGGGAATATGATCAGCGCCTTCCAGTTCGATGCCGATACTGAAGTCGTTGCAGCGACGACGATCGGCATAAACCGATTCGCCGGCGTGCCAGGCTCGGCGATGAAAGGGCACGTATTGCACCAGTTCGCCATTACGGCGAATCAGCAGGTGCGCCGAAACATGCAGCCCAGCAATAGAGGCGAAATAGGGATGTGCGGTTGGATCGAGGGTGTTGGCGAACAAAGCATCGATCCACGGACCGCCGAATTCGCCGGGTGGCAGGCTGATGCCATGCACTATGATCAAATCCACCGTACAGCTAGGCGGACGGTCATCGCAGTTTGGCGAAGACGCCTGCCGCGCGGCGCCCAGCAGCCCGGTTGATGCGTCAACAAGCATAGCTTGATCTTTATAGCACCGTCTGATCGAAATCGTAGCTCATATCGGTGTGGGGCCGCTGCAAGAAAAAGCCCTGTACGTGATCGATGCCCGATGCCCAGAGCGCTGGTAGGGCGATGGCGTCCTCGATGCCGGTGACGATGGTGGTCATGCCCTGTGCATCCAGGGTTTGCACCAATTGACTGAGTTCTTGCTGACGCGTCTTGTCATTGAGCAGGCCATCCGTGAAGCGGGTATCCAGTTTGATGTAGTCAGCTTGTAATCTTTGCGCAAGCGCCTGTGAGCGCTCATGGCCGCTGAAGTGATCCAGGGAAATACCGCAACCCAGCTCTTTGAGCCGGAGCAGGAACGGTTGCAAAACCGACTGATAAATTTCAGCCGTCGTTTCTGCGATCTCGAATACTAGATTGCCCGCAGGTACTCCGGTTTTATGCAATCCGCCTTGCAGCCAGTTCAGAAATTCTTCGTCCTGCAGAATGGTTGGCGAAATATTCACGAACAAAATCACCGATTGCCCACGTTTCTGCCGTTCGCGCAGTACTCGGATCGAGTGGGCGATCACCCAACGATCGAGCACCATACCGATCCGGTGGCGTTTGACCAGACTGAACACCGTTTCTGGCAAGATTTCCCAACCCTCGGAATTACGCATTCGCAACAAGACTTCGTAGCGTTCCGTGGCGTCACCGCGCAAGCTGACGATCGGCTGGAACAGCAGATTCATCCGTTGCTGTTGCACGGCCTCGCGAATCTCTTCCAGCAACCGCCGCTGTTGCGGGTTGGTCGTATCCTGTTCAACGTTTCGACCATGATGGACATGAATCCGGGTGTCTTTACCCTCCCGGGCCATGCCACAGGCCAGATCAGCCTGTTGAATCAGCACCGCCGCCTCGCGCAGGGTCGGACTGGCGATGCTGATGCCGATGCTGGTTTGTAGGTGAAAACTCTCATTAGTCAACGGGTAGGGATCGGTTTCTAGTGCGGTTTGCACGGTTTGGGCCGTCGCCGGCAAAACCTCTTCACCGGTGAACCCCAGTAAGACGGTGAACACAGCATCACTGAACCGAGCGGTGATGGCATCGGTCCCTAGCGTGGTTTGCAAGCGCTTGGCGGCTTGTTCGACGACCTCATCGTATGCGGCAACGTCATGGCTTTCGAGTGTACGCAGATTGTCCAGTGTGATCAGCATGATGGCTGCCGATTGCGCATTGGCGTAGGTAGCAATCAGCGTTCGCTCCAGGTAAGCCAGAAAATAGGGGCGGTTGTACAGGCCGCTCACCGTATCTCGATGGCTGAGCTGGCTGAATTTGTAGAAAAGGCCACGACCCTGCCGTAGCCGCTTGATGACCACAGTGGACAGCAGCTCCGGATTAGGAGGTTTCCCAAGTAATGCTTCGCCGCTTAGGCCAGCGGTGGATAGCCACTGAGCAGCCTCGGCCTGCGCTGATATCAGCACCAGTGGCAACTCGCGAAACAGCTCGTGTTGCTGGATCGCCTGGGCTAGGCTCACTCCATCCAGATCCTTCAGATCGAGGCTCAAAATCAGCAAACTGGGTTGAAAATGACGTAATACCGGCAAAATCTGGAGGGGTTGGGCCAGTACTTGAGTGACCATACCGCGACTTTCCAACCAGCGGGCGATTTCACGGGCAGACGATAGTTGATCGTCGACGATCAGAACTCGCTGGCTCAACGGTTTCAACACTCTTCTATCCAGCGCTTCCAGTAGCATTGGAAGGTCCACCGGTTTGATGAAATAGCCGGCCCCGCCTGCCTTGACTGCATCGATCCGAGCCGTGATATCGCCACGATCAGCTAGGAAAAACAGAGGAATATCCGGCCCTAGAAACGTTTGTAGTCCAGTGATCTCGGCAAGGGTCGACTGTTGATCGATGCCATAATCCAGATCGACAATCAGGGCTACTGGTTTTTCCGATTGCTCTAACAGGGCGCGGGCCTCTTGCAAACTGGTGAAGAATCGGGTCTGAAACCCACCTCGCTGCTCTAGCTTGCGTTCCAGGTCGTGCACCGATTCCGGTGCTACTAGCCAGAGCAACGGGAGCGCTGGCGCCGGTTCGCTTGTTGAGGAAGAGGGTGGCGTGTTTCTACCACTGCCAAGAAACAACGGCGTGGTGATGGTTTCGATCGGACGATGCGTTCCCGGCTCGCCGGCGCGGGCGCTGTTGGGAGGCGCTGCTCGGCAGAGCGCGTCCAATACCGCCATCAGCCGCTCCCGTTTAGTACCTCTTGGTAGTTCGCCTTTCTCCAGACAGGTGCTGATCTGCTGTTCGAGCCGTTCGGCCAATGTGGTGATCCGATGCTGTTCCGGCAATGGACGGGCTAAAGTCAGGATGTCTTGCGTCGCCCGCAACAACAGCACGAAGAATTCCTGGCTCCATTTAATGTAAATGAGCTTTTCAGCGAGATCCCCAATGCGCTGCAGTTTGCTGATCAGTGGGTTTGGGAGGGCAGGTTTCGGTTCCATGAGGGGTCCTGGCAGCGAGCGTAAAAGCTTCTTTGATCTATCAGTGAAATCACTCCATATCATTATATCGGCTTGGTATGGAGGTTTCTGAGTTTCCAAGCAGCGGGTTTCAGTCTCTACGAATGTTGCTATGCAACATATTTTTTGGTATAAGCGAATGCAGTGTGTAGTTCCAAGAGGGTAGCATAATGAACGAGATACCTGCAGGGTTAGGTCAATCTTTAAAACTGTTCGTCGAGCCAGTGGCGAAGGCCAGTCAACTCATGAGTTCGCAAATGGAGAAATGGGCCACACTGAGTGTGGATAGTTTGAAAGCATATGTCGATCTAGGGATAGCCCAAGGTAAGGTGGCTCTGAAAGTGCGTGATGTGCATAGCCTGAGTGAATTTGCGGATAGCCAGTTTGCGGTGCTGAGTTTCATGGGTCATCGCATGCTGGATGATGGTCGAGCACTGAGTGAGTGGGGAATTGATTGTTGCAATCAGACTAACCGGTTGATGAGATCTGGTTTGCTAGGCATGTTATTCAAGTAATTGAGAGTATGGTGCGTTTGTAACCGAGGACCATGACAAGAAGCCGCCCCGAGGGCGGCTTTTATTTAAGTGGTCTTGAAAAGCATTAAAGAATTGTTAGGCCAGTGCGACCTTCAGATGGGCAGATCATTGAAGTTAAAGCAGGTGATTTGGTTGAACAGCCGGTGAATATGCCTCACAACATTTTCATTTATATCGATCTCTTAGACGAGAAACGACTTTGCATTGAGATAGCTATCGACTACCTTGATACTAGTTTTTATTTAGAAACGATCAGATGATCTCAGACGGTGATGCTTCTATGAGATTGTTATTCAAGGCACTGGTTTTTTTGTTTTTTATGGTGGCATCGGTGCTAGGTCAGACGAATTACCTGACTGGTATGGCCGCCTTTGCCCGAGATGACTATCAGACGGCGTTATCTGCCTGGCGCCCTCTGGCGGAGGAAGGCCAGGCAGATGCACAGTTCAATTTGGGTGTCTTGTACGACGAGGGGCTGGGGGTTGGGCAGGATCAGTCGCAAGCTGCCAACTGGTACCGGCGAGCCGCCGAGCAAGGGCATGCGCAAGCGCAATTTAATCTGGCGGTCTTATACGCTAGTGGCTTAGGCGTTGTCCAAAATTATCCGGAAGCTGTTCGCTGGTATCGGCAGGCGGCAATCCAGAATCTGCAAGAAGCGCAATTTAATCTGGGTGTCCTATACGAGAATGGATTCGGGATCGCACAGGATTACGTGGAAGCCGCTCGCTGGTACCGACAAGCAGCTGAACGGGGATACGCTGCCGCTCAGAACAATCTCGGGGTATTGTATGCAAATGGGCAGGGGGTGGCTCAGGATCCGTCGATTGCCTATGCTTGGTATGAAGTCGCTGCGGCGCGAGGTAACGCCAAAGCTCGTTCCAACCGGGATCAGCTTATCCGTAAACTGGAACCGAAACAGTTGGCGAAAGGCCAACTATTGGCTGAAGAGTATGCGCGGCACTATCGGCCTTCTCTGCCCTGAACGCGATGTTAGCCTTGTAGAAAACCCAGCGGGTTATGAGTCAGGGCGACACTGGCGATGTAGCCGAATGTTGCTAGGGCCGCGATCAGAGCAGTGGTGCGAATAGGCTTGGTAGAGCCATACTTGAGAGCAATGCCGCCGAGCATGATGTAGACGATCAACCCGAACATCTTAGCGGTCAGCCAGTTGTTCACGAATGGATACTGCTCTAGAACCAGCATCAGACCGATGGCGCTGGCCAACAGGATAGCGTCGATCATATGTGGTGCGATGCGCACCCAGCGTCGTTGCAACCATGACGAATCGGTCAGCATCCAGATCCCGCGCAGAAGAAACAAGGCGAAACTGAGGACGATCATAGTGAGATGAAGATGCTTAAGTCCAAGGTACATGAGTCTCTTCATTCCGGGCAGTGGATGTTTGGATGCGCGATACTAAAGCTTAACATTCTCTACGGACTCTCGTGAGGTTTGCATATGCCCATGCATGTTTGTAACGGTGCTGTATTGAAGTGCATGTTTGCGGTGCCGCCTGGAATCAGCACGCTCACCGTGCTTCCGCTCAATAAAACGATGACTGGCAACCAGCCGGCGGCCAATATCATGGATAACAAACCTATGGTGAATATCATGTCATTTGGCATGTGTATGTCGCCTACCAATCCGGCTTTCGTATCGGCGACTGCCGCCGCTTTGGGGACGCCGACGCCGGTGCCTTGTGTGCCGGCCACGCCGGCGCCGTGGATCGCGGGGGCGCCGACCGTGTTGTTGGGTAACATGCCTGCTTTGAACAATACCTCTGTGCTGGCGTGTGTCTTAGGTGCTCCAGGTTGCATCACGATCACGGTGCCTGGCCAGTTCACTGAGCAGATTCCTTGAAAGCAGCTTCTAAGCGATGCGGGTCAAATCAGCGCACCGCTTTGACCCGTCGAGTGGGTGTTGTTGTCCAGGGGTCGTCTGGCCAGGGATGCTTCGGGTAGCGACCCTTCAACTCTTTTTTTACCTCGGCGTAGGTTCGCTCCCAGAAGCTGCGCAGATCCTGGGTAACCTGGATCGGCCGCTGAGCCGGTGATAGCAAGTGTAGCGTTACTGGAATCCGTCCTCCCGCGATGTGCGGCGTATCTGCCAACCCAAACAATTCCTGCAACTTCACCGCCAGCACGGGCGGCTCGCCTGGCAGGTAGCGCAAGCGGATACGCGAACCGCTGGGTACACTCAGATGAGTGGGCGCCAGTTCATTCAGACGTGCTCGCAACTGGTGATCCAGCAGGCTTTGGAGCGCGGCCAGTAAATCCAGCTGTGGTAGATGTTCTCGCCGAGTGATGTTATTCATCCACGGCGCCAGCCACTCCTCCAATTGCCTTGCTAGCCAGTCGTCGGAGACGTCTGGCCAAGGTTCATTTGGGAACCAATGGCGCACCGAGAGCAGTCGCGCCTGCCAGTCGCGCAACTCGGGGGTCCACGGTAGGCTGGCCAAGCCCATCTGGCGGATTCCAGTCAACATCGCTTGGCATAGGGCATTTGGATCGATGTCCGGCAAAGGGACGCTGTCCAGTAATAGCGCTCCGAATCGCCGCTCCCGACGTGCGATGACAGCAGCCTGTCGTGCATCCCAGTCCACTTTTGCCACCGTGTCTATCCGAGTCGCCAGATGGATATCCAGGTCAGTCGGTGCGACAGGCGCCGCTAGCCAAATCCGGCCCTCATGCCCACTGGCATCAAGCTGCGCCGCCACTAACCAGTCGTTGCCCAGCAGAGGATCACCCGCCATCAGCCGCGCGCCGCGACCATTAGCCAATTGATAGCGATCTGCATGGCCTTCGCGGCGGCGAGCGACCCGGTCGGGATAGGCCAGTGCCAACAATAGGCCGATTTTCGTTATGTCTGGCCAGATTTCAGGCGCGGCGGCGACTTTCAGTCGTGTTCGCCAGCGTTGAGCGGCTTGATCCACTCGAGCGCAGGTGGTCGAATCCGCTGACCAACGCCGCGCACCCTCCTGGCCATCGCGCCGGAATGCTTGCAGAGCTTTCAACCGGACAGCGAGATCGCTACCGAAGGCATGTTCGCCGCGCAGCAGGTCGCGCTCTTCCAGTAGTGCAGCTAAATCGGTGGCCAACGCACCCTGTTTCAGGGTAACGCCATTAAGCAATAAATGCGCTAACCTAGGGTGGGTTGACAGTTCCGCCAAATTTCGTCCGGCCAAGGTAATGTGGCCATGTTCATCGAGTGCTTCCAGATCGGTTAACAGTGTGCGCGCCTGAGCCAGAGCACCGGGGGGTGGCGGATCGAGCCAGGCTAATTTTGCCGGATCGGCGATACCCCATTGCGCCAGATCCAGCACCAGCGAGGCCAGATCGGCTTCCCGGATTTCCGGAGTTCGCTGCGGGCGAAGACGTCGCTGAGCAGCTTCACTCCATAGCCGGTAACATACGCCTGGCCCCAACCGACCTGCACGGCCAGCACGTTGTGCAGCCGCATCAGCCGACACCCGCACGGTGACCAGCTGGGTCAAACCACTACGTGGGTCGAAGCGCGGGGCGCGGGTCCAACCAGCGTCGATGACGATGCTCACCCCTTCAATCGTCAGGCTGGTTTCAGCAATGGAGGTGGCGAGAATCACTTTGCGACGCCTGTTGGGATCGGGCTGAAGGGCGCGTTGTTGCGCGTCTCCCGGCAGGTCGCCGTACAGCGGGATCAGCGCCAGCCCAGTGCAAGCCGATTCCGCTTCCAAGCGCCGCAGTATCTGACGGATTTCGCCGCCACCCGGTAGGAAAATCAGCAGGTCGCCAGAGTGTTGCGCGAGCGCACTCAAGATGCTGCAAACTATGACATGGAAGTCCAAACCCTCGGGATCGCGGCGCAGATAGTAGCAGTTGACCGGATAGGTGCGACCCCCGCTGGTCACGATCGGCGCATCGCCGAGCAACCGGGCAACGGCTATACCGTCTAACGTGGCAGACATGATCAGCAAGCGCAGGTCTTCCCGCAAACCGCGCTGACTGTCTAGACACAGCGCCAGCGCCAGATCGGCGTGTAAGCTGCGTTCATGGAATTCGTCGAAAATCACTAAACCCACGCCTTCCAATGTCGGATCTTGTTGCAGGCGACGGGTGAGCATACCTTCGGTCAACACTTCGATGCGCGTGTGGCGTGAAACCTGATGAGCGAAGCGGATGCGATAACCGATGGTCTGGCCGACGGGCTCATCGAGCCATTGCGCCATGTAGGTCGCCGCCGCTCGCGCCGCCAGGCGGCGTGGTTCCAGCAGTAAGATGCAGCGATCTTGCAACCAAGGTTCAGTCAGCAGTGCCAGTGGCACCCGCGTCGTTTTACCGGCGCCCGGTGGAGCTTGCAGCACCAAGGCCGTTGTATCCTGCAGCGCAGCGCGAATAGCAGGAATCACCGACTCGATTGGCAGCTCGGTTGAATTGGGTAGGGGTGAGTGAGTCACCGGCGTGTTCAGTAGGGTCATAACGTCATACAGACTTGGTGGTGACGCTCAATGTTCGATTTTTTCGACGAAGCAGCGCTCCACCCATGCTAAAGATGCTTATGGCTCCAGAAAAGCCCGTGCTTGACGACGTTGTCCGCGCAGCATGATTACCAAGACCAGCAAGGTTGCCAGCAGAAATCCGGTCATCCCTCCTTTAAGGAGGATATCCCACTGCTTTTGCTTCAATGTGGCTTGGCAGACTGCTGTATAACCCGCTTTCAATACCCCACGAGCGGGATCGGCAGGATCGTGATACACCGTCACCGCTGCGCCGGACGGATATTGCGCTAACCAAGTTTCAGCGATCTCCCGGTTAGTGGTCGGTTGGTTACAGAAAAAGGGCATATCACTACTATGCGTCACACCGGTGACGCTGTAAGCGAATTCGATCTGCGGCCAGTAACCATCGACTCGGATTGCGCCCTTGGGAATTTTCGTTACCGTCAGCTCGGCGCGAGTGATCTGACCCGGCGTCTGGAGCCAGTCAGCGCTGGCTTTGGCCCAGCGCTGTTGTTGGTCTAGATCCTGATAAGCTTGATACTCCCGGAAGCCCAAGAATCCCGCGACTGTCGCGACGATTGACACCACTGCCAGCACAGCGATGCTTACCCATTGCATCTGACGATAATGTACCTTTCCATCGACCAGCTTACCTATCAGTACCTTGTCGTCGTGTAGGGCGATCAGCCGCCGGCCTATTTGCAAGTCTTGGCAATAAAGGTGACCCGTCATTGCCTGGTGCGGTGGTTGGCTCCAGCCAGAGTTCGGTTCAATCAAGGCATAGAGCGGTCCTGATGCCGCTTGCTGGTCGAGGATCTGCAACAGCATCAACGTGCCAAATCTGCTGTTCAAACCTGCAGGCGTCAGCCGAACGCTAAGTGGTGTGTTTTCTCGCAGTAACTGGTTAGCCACAGTGATACGTCGTGTCGTCCATCGTTCCAGATACCACAACAATCCCCACATCAACGCGATCATCGGCAACATAACCAAACCCGCCACGGCGAAAATCAATAGATTTTCCATACTCCGATTGGACAGAGCAGTGGTCATCATGAAAATCAAGGCCCCCGCCATGATCAAAAAGAACAACAGGCTTAGCAAACGAGTCAAGCGTCGATGCGCAGCGCTCAGTTTTTGCAAACTGGGATGAAGAGAAGCAGCGGAAAGATCGGTCATCGCATAATCCTTACTCTGCTCTTGAAGGGAGGCAGGGCTGTCATACCATTGGATGTTGAGTTTTTAGCGGTAGGGTAGTGTTCCACCCATGCTCAATGTAGGTTGGCGCCGAGCATGCGAAACCCAATAAGTTTTTTTTTCAATAGATTGGGCTTCGTTCCTCAGTCCAACCTACCTATCGCTTTTGATTTGGTCAAGCAGTAGGCATGGTCCATCTTGCTGAGCTGGCTAGCGGGAAGATAGAAGCCATAGGAGAGGAAGGGAATTTTCAACGGCGCGGCGCATCGCTGGCCCGAGCGGAAATCGAGAAAATGCCGGTATCCAGCCAATAGCCGTACTCGTCCTTCAGGGTTTGCAGTTTCAACAGTACAACTCCACTCGGCTGCTGGTTGCCATCGGCGTCAGCCACGGCGATCACTTTGAAGTCCAGATCGATGTTTTCATCGGTGGAGCGTTCCAGCGTCACTTTGAGCGGCAACGCCTTGGAGCGCGCATCTTGCGGGTGGGCGAAGGTTACCCGGTACAGGGGTGAGGCCGGCCAGCGTTCGACATTCAACTGTCGGAAACCTAAAAACACCGGAGCGTAGAAATCAAAGGTCGCTTCCGGCAGCCGGGTCTTGTGATCTTCCAGTTCCAGATTGGCGAACAGCACATTCCCCGGTTTCAACCGTCCGGTCTGCTCTAGCACTCCGATGAAACGGGCGGTGGATTTCATGCCCAGTTCGCGGCTGCGTAAGTTGAACTTATACAGCTGTCCTTCCGACAACGCGCAGACCATGGCTCCAACCGCCGCTGTAGTCTTAGGATCGGTCAGTCGACCGCCAACCGAGCGGAAGGGGTACCAGTCGCCTACCCGGTAGGTATGTAAGCTGACGATCCGATCCGGTGGCGCGGGCAGCTTGGCCAGAATCGCCGCCCGCACGGCAGGCAACCGGCAGGGTCGCCCGGAAATCAGCAGGTAGTCGCAATCGTAAAGATGGATCACTTCACACAGGTCGCTGAGCACTTGGCCAAGAATGCGGCGCACCGTGGTGTCCACCGCTAACATGGTGGTGGAAAAAGCGACATCGGCTAGTTGAAAACCCTGACCGCTGGCGGCATGAACCGCCTCTTCCAGAAACGCGATGACTTGCTCATGAGGTCCTGCGCCCGGCGGATAAACATCCATCAGTTTGAAGGTGACCGCCTCATTGCCAGTGCTGAGATCGGTATTCTCGTAGCGCTGCAATAGCGCCAATGCCAACGGCAATGCCACCTGGTTGGCGAATTGCCGACGCAGAGTACGCTCGCGTTCGGCCTGATCACCGCGGTTGGCGCCCAGGCACCGCGCCAGCAATTCTTCAGGATTGGCAGCGCCGCTGTGGCGAATTGTCTCCAATAGCGCGGGTAGTACATTACGCTCGATCAAGCCGCACAACACATCGTCACCGGCGATGTTGAAACCCTCGCGGAACTCTTGAGTCGGTCGCAGCGCAGTGCCGCCTTCGAGTTGGTAGGTGGTGATGATCAAATCGGTGGTGCCACCGCCGATATCGATGCTGGCTAGCCGCAGGCAAGGCATCTCGCCGTAGCTCTCGCGGACCCGGCCGAACACTTCGAAGAACAACGCCGCATCGCCTTGAAAGTTGTGCTTAACCTCATTGTAGAGGAACACAATCTGTGTACCGGTGGCTTCGTCCCATTGCAGGAATGGTTCTGGGGCTTGGTTTTCATCCAAGCCCAGCACTCGCCAGGTCAGCCGGATGGCCGACTTCACCCGCCGGGTGAACAGCTTGCGCTCGGCCAATGGCATAGCGGTGGGCATGGTCAGAATTACCCGTCGCAGTCGGCGCGGCGCTTCCGAATAAACTCGCTCGGAGCGGCGGGCCGGTGAGTTGGCCTGGACGAAGGCTTGCAGCAGCACCTCGGCGACAAAAAAGCTCATCAGCGCTCCGCGCGAGAACAATGCGGTGACCGCTGGCGGCTCACCCGGCGTCAGTTCTTCGCCATCTTCGCGTAAATGCCCAACAAAAGGCCCGGTTGTCACCGGCCCATTATCGCCGCCACCTGCTTGCAGCCCAGCGTTGAACCGCCAGGCGTGATGGCGTGGGTTGGTGTCCCACAGATAGCGTTTAGGGCTCGACAGGCCCGTGCCGCCTTCGGCGCCATGGCTGAAATAGGACAGCGCCTGCGCCTCGAAACCCACCCGAGTGACCGTCGGCCACAGAAAGGCGCTGCTGCGACCGCTACGCCGAGACAATTTCTCATCGCCAAAAGCGCTACGCACGAACTCGACCCGACTGGGAAAGGGTTCGTCATAGACACGTTCGGGATTGCTCAGGTCGCGCAAGACCAGCCGGTAGCTATCGTTCATGTCCACCGGTGCGTCGCCGCTGGTTTCCATCAACATCCCGCAGGTCCGAGAATTGCCGATGTCCAGCACCAAGTCCACATCGACCGGTTGATTGAGTCGGGCTGTTGGCCCGTCATCGACAAAGGTGAAGCGCAATCGGGGCGGTTGCACAGTCTTCTTGAGCAGGGTCAGCATCGTCAACCAGGCCGCCTGGGCGTCTGGACTCGCGCGCAATTCCATTTCATCGACCCGGCGTGGAGCGCGACGGCGCAGTTCGTAGGTATAAAAGTGCTGGTAGATCCATTCCCGCACCCATTCTTGCTCCAAAAACCAACCGGTATCGTCCTCAGCGTCGCTCAGAGCAAATTCCTCGCCGGATTGCATATCCAGCGGACTGGGGGCGAGATACGGCCGACCTTCACGGGTCGGCAGCAACTGAGTATCGAAAGCCAGGGTTACCCGGTGGGTGTGGCCTTCGGCATCCGGTGTCGGTAGCTCCACCAATCGCACCCGCGCCCAGTTGACAGGGCCGTTGTCGAACAGATGGTAGTCATCTGGGCGGCGCTCGCGGATGCGCAGAAAAGGCAGTGGTAGCCAGACCTTGTCGAGAATGACGGCGGCCTTGGCGGCATTCAGGGAATAAACTTGTTCTGGTTTGACGGTACGCCCATCCCGGGTCGCGAACTGACCGCTGGCATCGTCAGCATACAGCGGCGTCAGCAGCGGACGCTGATCGGAGCCGGTTTCCGCCAGGAATGCGCGTGACAACCGAGTTTCGTCGAGGTTGAAACCGAAATCGAGAAACTGGATGGCGGTATTCGGAATCAGGTTGATCAGCGGACCAAGTCGCCTGAGTTTTGCCAGCATGTCTCCTCCCTTGGCTTGTCCGTGTTGCTAACTGGCCCGCTCGCTTTGCATACGCAGCAACCGCTCCATCAGCTGTTCGATTTCCGTTTCCAGCGCACCGCGCTCTTGTTCGGATTGATAATCGCGTTCCGCTAGGGTTTTCTTGAGGCTTTGGTAATCCTGTTGGGCTTCCGCCAACTGTCGGCGCAGGCTTCTCATTTCTTGCTCTGCAACAGCTGAGTCATCACTTTTCGCCGATTCCGCCTGGCTCTCCAGGCGATTGCGCAGTGAGCGCCGCTCCGCTTGCAAGCGCTCGAGCTGTTCCTGAAAATGTTGACGTTCTTCCTCCCAGGCTGTGCGTTGCCGGCTCAATTCCGTTGCTGCTTCTGCCCGTAGTTGCTTCGTCAAGTGTTCGTTGTCGGGTGAAAATCCTTGGATGGCGAGCGCTCTTTGCAGGGTTAGATTGTCCTCCAAGGTGTTCACTTGAATCTGCAAATCCAGCCGCTCGCGTTCCCAGCTCTCCTGCTGCTGGTCCAGCCGAGCGCTTAGCTGGGTTTTCTCCTGACGCAGCCCCTGTACTTGATCCTCAAGTTGGCCATTGAGTAAGAACAGGCTTTGTCGCTCCTCATCCCACTCAACGCCTTTCTGGGCGAAACGATCCTGTAGCGCCGCCCGGTCCTGTTCCAGTTGGGTCATGGTTTCACGCACTTTCTCGACTTCCTGCTGCTGTGCTTGCAACTGTTGCCTACCCTGTTCCTTGAATTCAGCATATTGTCGCTCCGACTCGGCTTGACGCTCGCTCGCTTCGGCCAAGTCGTGCTCAAGACGTTTTTGTCGTCCCAGCAGAGTTTGGCGGCCTTGATAACTTTTCGACTGTTCTTCAAGCAGGCTGGCTTGTAACACACCGTTTTGCGTTTGTACTTCCGCCAGTTCGACCTGTAGTTGCTCGTGGGTTTTGCGCAGAGTTTGGTAGGGTAACAAATAAATTACTACACCACCTACCACCAACCCAGCGATCATGCCAATGATTAAATAGACGATGTCTGCCATCATGCTAAATCCACTTGTAATTTATCAATTTCCATCCTGGTCGTTCAGCGTCTGAAGCGTCGGTCGGTGCCTCAGCGTAGCCCATAAACCAACAATGCCGCCCCGATACCGACTGCTGCTGCACAGCCCGCCGCCCAATAAATACGCCGCCCTAGATCACGCCGCGTATCCACCCAGAATTGATGGGCTGCGCGTTCAGCAGCAGCGCTATCTTCCGTTTCGGAGCGGATCGTAGGCGTTTCTCTTGGCATTGATGGAACTTCCCGTACTATTTCCTGAGCAGCCTCAATTGCTGCTTCCCGGGCCGTCGAAGCCGCTTTACGCACCGCTTCGGCAAACCGAGTGCTCAACTGTCGCACCAACCGCTCGGACAACTCATGTAATTGGTCCTTGCAAATCTGCGTCGCTACATCCTGCACGAGTTCTTCAAGCTTGAGCCGCTCCTGGCTTTGGAATGTTTCCAAGCGTCGGTCCAGCCAGGGAAGTATCTGTGCCTCTATCGCTTCTTCGGTCAGTGGCGAATTGACAGAGTCGCGCAAGGGTGGTTGCCAGGTTGCAAGCTGTTCTCGGCAAATCTGCTCAGCAGCTTGGTTGATCTTCGCTTGGTTGGCGCTCATTTCCTGGCGCAGTTTGGCGATGACATCATTGAGCAGCGGTAGCACTTGGGATTCGATAGCGTCATAGATGACTGACTCTGCCTTATCGACAACGATCTTCTCGACCCACTCAGCCGACACAGTTCCGCCACTCTCAGGTGCGGATACAGTGATCGGCGCCTGAGCGGTATCAAGCGCCTGATGCATCCGTTCGAGAAGTACGCCCAGCATTTCCGGCATGGCCGGTTTGGTGAGTACGTCGATGGCGCCGGTTGCTCGGGCTTCTTTCAGATAGGCAGGCTCATCCCTGGAGGTATACATCGCGACGGGGATTGCAGCCGTCGTTGGGTTATTCTTGATCTGCTGTACAGCGGTCAAACCATCCATACCGGGCATGGTGTGATCCATGAAAATCGCATCCGGTTGTCGGTCGCGCAGATAGTTCAGCGCTTCCTCAGCGGATTCTGCGGTGTCCACGGTCATGCCAAAGCTCTGCAACATTTTACGCAGCATCAAGCGTGCGGACTTGGAATCATCTACCACAAGGACGTGTCGGACTGGCATGGATCCTCCAGGCTCTCCGGGCCGGACTATATTTTGAACAGATTAGCAGGATTCATGGGCGGAAAGAACGTTTGTCACGGATACTGCTATTTAGGCAGGTGCGCATGCTTTCTTGTTAATGAGCGTAGTCGGCACATGACCATCGTGCCGTGCGCTGCGAATAGAACGAACCATAGTATGGTTTACCTGGTTTTCTCGGCGATGATTAGGCGATCTAACCCATTCAGACTTGGTAATGCTAGGTAAATTTGATTCAAGTGATCGTCGATCGACAAAGAGTGACTTGCCGTAGGATCGAAGCGGCTATGACGACAAATTGAGTTTTTGATATTGTCGCCAATTCTATACTCTGTATATCTCTAAACCGTAGAGATTAAGTCCAGCTGGCATCCCTAACATGACTCTGTGAGGAGATTGAGATGGCCGTGATGCGCACGATGAGCCTAACAACGATTATGTTGGTGCTGAGTAGTGGATTGATCCTACCAGTCGACGCGCAACAAACCTATCGCGACTCGCCGACGTACAGCCCACTACCACAAGAGCCTCCTCCTTTGTACGGCTCGCCACAGCAGCCATCATCGCCTGGTGGAGGTATCCAGCTCTACTCTCAACCGGGGTCGGGCGATTCCGCCTCGCGGACATCGCCGCGGACTGCTCCCTATCCCGATCCAGGCCGGTTTTCTTCCGAGGCGGATTGGCAGGAAAATCGCGTGCCTAGTGGTTGGCGGCCACTAAGCAACCAGATTCAGGAGCATCAAGGCGTTCGTTACATCTCGGGAGGGGTGGGCGAAAGCGAGCGTGCGGAACTCAATGCTTTGTCCGGCCAGTTTAATCTGCGCCTGTTGTTTGCAATGCAGGGCGAAGGCGATTACTTGGCCGATGTCCGGGTCCACATTATGGACGCACACAGCAAAAGCATCCTCGAGGTTGAATCACAAGGCCCTTGGTTCTTCGCTCAACTGCCGCCCGGCGCTTACCGTATCGAAGTCAGTGCGTTACATCAGACCCAACGACGAACGGTGCAGGTCAGAGATTCCCGTCAGTCTCGGCTGGACTTTTATTGGCGTTGAAGGGGGAAAATAAACGCGTCTGGGCGGGCTGTCATCGCGCCTGGTAGCAAATCTCCTACTGCTCTTGGCAAGGAGAAACCGCCGCGCGCCGGGAAATTTGACGCGCCGGGCGGCGTTCCCATGACTCTAGTGATTGGCGATTTCTTTTCAGAAGCTGTCGCTGGGTGTCGAGTCTTCAGTCTTCCCCTCTGTGGGTTCAACCACCTTTGGGGCATCAGTCGCCTGTTGTTGTTTCAGTAACTGTTGCGCCGCGCTGGAACCCGTGTATTTAACGATTTCTCGCAAGGTAGGAATCCGCAACATGGCCCCTTCTTTCAGATAATCCATGCTGGACTTGGAAAAGGATTGGGGATTGGCCATGAACAGCGCCTTCATCATGGTTTCCCGGTCAATACTCGGGTCAGGGCTGACTTTGTTTGCGACATTCCACAGCCGTTCGTTCGCTGAGACCGGGCCATATTCATCGCCTCCCTTGTATATGGGTGAAGCAGATTGATCCGATTTCGTCACCGACGATTCGCTTGATATCCGCTCAGCTAAGTTGGTGGGTGGTATGGGTGGTGGCTCAGGAAGTGATGGCTTTTCAGCCGACTCCGTTACCGGAGCTTCAGAATGCGCCACTTCGGTTAGCGATTTGCTGGGTGGTGTTTCAGCGGATTCTGTTTCCAACTCTGGTTCGGGAGTGGTAGGCGCTTCTACAGATCGTTCGTCAGGCGATGTTTCCGTCGATTCCGGTAGTGCGGGTCGTTCGTCAAGCGATGTATCGATGGAGGATTTTAGGACCGGCGGTTCGGTTGTTGGCAAAACCTCGGGTGATTCGATTCTTGGTAAATCCTCGGTGACGCCAGCGTCGGTTGTTGATGCTACAGAGCCAGTCACGGGTTGCGTTGGAGTTTGGTATTTGGAAATGATCGCCATTCGTGCTTGAGTCGCCGCTGCCGTAATTTCCGAAGCGACTAAAGACAGTAACGGAATCGCCGAAGCCGGCTCCAGAAATACCGAGTCTGATTGAGATGGCATCGTCTCGGGTTTGAATATTGTGACTGTGACCGCTTCTGGTTTAGATTCGGGTTCGGGTGCTTGGGCTGCTTCTGGTTTAGATTCGGGTTCAGGTGCTTGATCCGCTTCTGGTTTAGATTCGGGTTCGGGTGCTTGAGCCGCTTCTGGTTTAGATTCGGGTTCGGGTGCTTGGACCAGTTCCGATTTCAACTCCGGCTCGGGCTCAGGTTCAGACTCCGGCTCAGGTGCTTGGGCCAGCGCTGGTTTTGATACCGGTTCCGGCTCCGATCCTAGTTCAGGATCAGTTGTTTGGACCACTTCCGATTTCAACTCCGGCTTCGACTCCGGTTCGGGTTCGGGGATAGCAATGGTAGAGGCCGATTCAGCCGACATGCTCTTCTCACTCTCGGGGTGAGACGGATCAGGGGTGAGGGCGGTGGTCGTTTCAGATGTTGCAGGAGTGGGAGGCTCAATGAGCGTCACCGGTTCCAGAGGCAGTGTTGGCGTCAAAGGAAACACTTGTGGATCGCTGGTTGTGGATTTCTCCGGTACTTTCGCGGCACTATCAGACTGAGGTGGAGCAGTATTCGTTGACTGCACTGCTATCGCTGATTGTTCCACGGCTGCTAACCGCAAGGCGACTGGGGAACCGGTCAAATCGGCAATTTCCCGGTAGCTCGGCACTCGCAACGTGGTGCCGATCTTGAGACCATCGATGCCTATGCTGGAAAAAGCCTGGGGATTCGCTTTAAACAGGGCCTGCATCATCTGTTCACGGGTAATTCCGTCGGGGCGGAGCTTGAGGGCGATCCCCCACAGCCCTTCACCAGGCGCGACTGGGCCATAAAGCTTATCGGGCTGATCGATCGGCGACGTGGCGGATGCTTCCACTGGGAGCAGGGATGCCTCCGGCGGCGTTCCGTGAGTCTCAGCTGTCGCCATTGCGGTTGTTTTCGTCACGGTGACAGCAGGCTCGCTGAGAATCGTCTTGGTTCGCCCACCGGGACGTTGGGCTAGCCGTTTGACTGGATCAAGCAACACGGTGAACTCGCGAAAGGTCTTGCCACGCGGCCAGCCAAATTCCAATAGCAACGCCAGCGATGGCTCACGGATCGGTTGGGTCGAGATGACCTTGACGTAAACCTGACTCTCCTCGTCGTATTGAATCGAGAAAACCAGGTTTTCCAGGGATGAAGTTTGCTCCAGACCGAATTCCCCAAACATCGCCGGCGAAGCGACCTTGACCGAAACCTTGCTGATATCCTCAGGGGCCAGGGTGGGCAAGGGAATCGTGGCATCGAATAGTTGATTCAATGCCGATTGGACCTGGATTTCACTGACTTCCAACGCCAGGGCGCTGAGCGGACCCCACAGCCACAAAGCCAGCCCCCAGCGAAACAATTGACGCATCATGAACAGATATCCTCTATAGAATCAGCAGGCATCATGGCAAAACCAGCTTGGCCATCGCCGATGTGGCGCGCTATATTCACTCTATTCTAGCTAGAATGTCAGGTTAAGATGCCGATAACCCAAAGCAGGTTGTCGGCCAAATCCTCACCACCCTACGGACCGCCGCTATGCCTTCCGATCGTGATGGACTGCCTACCTCTGCTGAAACGGCCGCTTTTCCTACTCCGAACGCTATCGAGGATACCGCGACCCACCTACTCACTCTGCTGCGCGAACTGCTTCTGGAAATCCGCCAGTCGGAGCGTGCTGTCGAGGGGCTCTCACTCGATAGCCATGTCGATCGCGATTTGGCGCTAGACAGTCTGGCGCGTACCGAGTTGTTGCAGCGTATCGAAAAGACCTTCCAGATTCGACTGGATGAGCAGGTTCTCATGGTCGAAACGCCACGCGACCTGCTGGAACTCATTCAGCAGGCGCGTGGCGAATCCGTGGAGTCCATCGCCGTGGTTGAGCCACTGACGCCCACGGTGGACCGATCCACTGTCGATGCGCCAACCCGCGCCACCACTCTGCCCGAAGTGCTCGATTGGCATAGCGAAACCCACCCGGATCGGGTGGCTATCCAGATTTATGGCGCGCATGACCAAATCGACCATACCTTCACCTACGCCGACCTACGCCAGCGCGCGCGGGCCTTGGCGACCGGGTTACGCACGCGTGGGCTGCAATCGGGCCAGACCGTGGCCATCATGTTACCCACCAGCGCTGAATACTTCTTCAGTTTCTTTGGCATCCTGCTAGCCGGCGGTGTGCCGGTGCCGATCTATCCGCCGGTGCGTCCCGCCCAAATCGAGGAGCACTTGCGCCGTCACGCGCGGTTGCTGAGCAATGCGGGGACCGTCGTGTTGATTACCGTTCCTGAAGCCAAGCTGGTGGCGCGGTTGCTCCAGGCACAGGTGGAGTGCTTGCAGCATATCGTCACCGCCGAGGAACTGGCGCGGGAGCCAACATTGTGGAGCGACGCCGCGATCCAAACCCAGGATCTGGCCTTTTTGCAATACACTTCGGGCAGCACCGGCGACCCCAAGGGAGTGATGCTGACCCATGCCAACCTGCTAGCCAATCTGCGAGCTATGGGGCCACGGGTAGGAGCGCATGCCGACGATGTATTCATCAGCTGGTTGCCGCTTTACCACGATATGGGGCTGATCGGCGCTTGCCTGGGTAGCTTGTATTACGCTTTCCCACTGGTGGTGATGTCACCGCTCAGCTTCCTGGCGCGGCCTGCTCGTTGGTTGTGGGCGATTCACCGTCATCGCGGTACTCTTTCCGCTGCACCCAATTTTGCCTATGAGCTGTGTGTCCGCGCGATTCAGGATCACGACCTCGAAGGTTTGGATCTAAGCACCTGGCGTATGGCCTTGAACGGTGCGGAACCGGTCAGCCCAGCGACCTTGGAACGCTTCATCGCCCGTTTTGAGCGCTATGGTTTTCGGCGGGAAGCGATGGCGCCTGTCTATGGACTGGCCGAGTGTTCGGTTGGATTGGCGTTGCAGCCACCGAACCGGGGTCCAGTCATCGATCGAGTGCGCCGCGAAGTGTTCATGGTGAGCGGCCAAGCCGAATTGGCCTCGCCGGACGATGCGCATGTCTTGCAATTTCCCGCCTGCG
Organism: Gammaproteobacteria bacterium; assembly: GCA_024235035.1. GTDB lineage: Bacteria > Pseudomonadota > Gammaproteobacteria > Competibacterales > Competibacteraceae > UBA2383. Next base: position 132,015 of record JACKNE010000008.1, on the reverse strand, counting down.
GTCAGCCGATTCCTGATCATCAAATCCGCATTGTCGATGAACAGGGTCGCGAATTGCCGGATCGACGGGAGGGACGCCTGGAATTCAAGGGGCCCTCGGCGACGGCTGGTTATTACCGTAATGCGGCGGCGACCGGTCGGTTGTTTCCACATGGCGATGACTGGCTGGATTCCGGGGACCGGGGTTATCTGGCCGATGGCGATGTCTATCTGACGGGTCGAGTCAAGGACTTGATTATTCGCGGCGGGCGCAATATCTATCCTTATGAATTGGAACAGGCAGTCGGCGAAATTCCCGGTATCCGCAAGGGCTGTGTAGCGGTGTTCGCCAGTGACGATCCGGGTACTGGCAGCGAACGATTGGTGGTAGTGGCTGAAACGCGGGCTGTCCAGCCGGAAGCACGAGAACGCCTACGTCAGCAAATTCAGAATATCAGCGTGGATTTACTGGGGATGCCGCCGGATGCGGTGCAATTGGCCCCGCCGCGCACGGTACTGAAGACTTCCAGCGGCAAGATTCGCCGGGCGGCGGTCCGGGAGTTATATGAATGCGATGCGTTGGGGCGCGGTCATCGGGCGTTGTGGCTACAACTGACGCGGATGGCGTTGGTGAGCGGTTGGGCGCAATTGCGGCGACTGGCGCGGGGAGTCGGTGAACGACTATTTGCTGGGTATGCCTGGGCCGCATTCGGGGTGTTGGCGCCGGTCACCTGGTTGGGGATCATGATGTTGCCAAGGCTCGGGCAGCGCTGGGCGCTGGCGCGAAGCGCGACCTGGCTATTGGCGCAGTTGACCGGGACACCGCTGACCGTGCGCGGTTTGGAACATCTGCCCACTGGTCCGTGTGTATTGGTCGCCAATCATTCCAGCTTTCTGGATGCCTATGTGCTGATGGCGGCGATTCCACGCCATTTCCATTATGTCGCCAAGCGGGAGTTACTGGATAACCGCTGGCTAGCGCGCCCGCTACAACGGGTTGGCACCTTGTTCGTCGAGCGGTTCGACGTGCAGCGTAGCGTGGACGAAGCGCGTAAAGTGGCCGAAGCGGTCCACGCTGGGCAATCGTTGGGCTTTTTCCCGGAAGGAACCTTCAAACGGATGCCGGGCCTGTTGTCGTTCCGCATGGGCGCGTTCATGGCGGCGGCCCAAGCCGGGGTTCCAGTGGCGCCGGTGACGATTCGCGGGGCGCGCGATATTTTACGCGCGGGTTCCTGGTTTCCCCGTCGAGGTCATCTGGAAGTGATCGTCGAGCCATCGGTTCAACCGACCGGCGATGATTGGTCGGCTGCGGTGCGCCTGCGGGATGCGGTGCGGGCGGTGATCTTGCGCAACTGCGGCGAACCGGATCTAGGAGAGTGAGGGCCAGTGATTGCTCCGCTTTGATCACTCTTAAAAGCGGTGGGTAGGTTGGGCTGAGGAACGAAGCCCAACCTCAACCTCTTGAAACCATAAAACTTGTTGGGCTTCGCTATGCTCAGTGCCAACCTACATCTAGCGTGGGTGGGATAGTAGAGAGGTATGCAGGGAGTTCAAGCCGCGCCGCGCCAAGCGCCAGGGCCGGGCCGGGATCGGCTGGCGCCATCCATACGCCAAGACAGGTCGGCTGTTGGAGGCGGGAATGAGGCGGCGGGCAGCATCGGGACCGAAATCTCTTCAGTTGCGCTGAAGGCTGAAAAAGGCCGATAGGCTAGTGTCTGTCGTGCGAGCAAATCGCGAACCAGCACGGATTTCTCACCCATGGACTTGATGCTTTCCAGGCGCTTGACCAGATAAGGGGCGCGGAGACCTCGGTGATCGATGCGGGTTCCTATTGAATGCAGCACGAGGCCCCACCGGCGTAGCAAGCGCGCCAAGGCGTCCGTGATCAGCAGGTAGACATATTCGAGGCTGTGTTTAGCGCAATAGACAAACAGGGTCCGCAACATACCCAGCAGAATTTCGGATTCGCCAGTTCTGCCGACATGCCCATAATCCCAGTCCATATGTGGATTGATCTGCCAGGGACTCGATGAACGGATGATGCAGATGCGCGAAGCCTCGGCGAATGCGTTGCGGGATGGTCGATCGATATCGGACGTCAGACAGTTCAGTTTTTCAAGTGGAAAACTTGCCCCGTGCGGGAGCACTAGGCGCACGGCGGCGACCCAGGTGCCTGATCGTCGGTTGCGAACGATGAAGAGTGCAGAGTGGTTGTCCCAGGCATCGTGTTCTTCGCCTCGTGGGAAGGCGCCGGGGTTTTCAAAGCGATGCTCCAGGCAGTAAACGTGATAACGAATCTTCCGGTGAATAGCTCGGCTGGCTTCTGTGTCGGCCAAAATCACTTCATAGTCACGGTCGAATAAGGGCATGAGAGCAGGATTCCAGTAGCAGGTTCTTTGAACCAGCAGGGTTCTTGTTGTGAGCCTAGAAGCATAATTTTGTTGTATTTATGATGTATTATTATCATAAATAACGCACTGTATATACTCTACATAAAAAACCGGATACTGCACAGACCCTTTAAACAGAGCAATTTGATGATAGTTGATTTTTCACAAATAAAAACGGCGGCCTGGTATGGGCCGCCGTTGGGGGTAAAAACTCGGATGATTAGGCTTGGCGACGGCGAGAGAAACCGAGGCCCAGCAAACCGACGCCTAGCAAAGCCAGCGAAGCCGGCTCGGGAATCGAAGCCGTAATCGAGCCGTCGAGGGTCGTCTGACGTACCGCGACATCCGGAAGCGCGCCGTTGGCGCCGCCCAGATCGATCGGCAGCAACTGATTGAGCGTCGGAATCGGCGGATTGACGTTAGTGTCAAGGGTTAGCGCCACGAAATTAGGGGCTGAAACCGTGCTTGCGTCGATGAAAGTCCCGGAGCCGTTATCGACCCAGAGAAAGCCTGGCGCTGCATAGGTGATATCGAAAAACAAATCCAGATTGGCCGCCTGGACGTTCGATCCGGTCAACGTGCCTGAAAACGCCAAGAAGTCCGCATTGGCAGCCGTCAAGTCATTGAAATATACATCAAAATAACCACCGGTGTAAACTGGGCCAGCGGCTGTCAACGTGCCATCGAAATGATAGGCAACCTGCAGATCCCAGCTCCGGAGGAAGCCTTCTCCATCACCCGTCGCCACTGGGGGAACCAGCGGACTCAATGCATCGATATCGCATTGGCCATTGGGGCAGTCAGGCAAAGTCAGGCTAACGTTGGTAAGTCCATCAAGCGCCGTACCGCTGGTGGGGATGCCCAGGGCCGCTAATTCAGCTGGAATGTTGGTGTCGTAGAAACTACCGAATATGCTGCCATCCGTGATGTCGTAGATCGACGTCGCCAAGATTTGGCTGAAACCAAATTCGTCGAAAATACCGGTGGTGGTGTCCGCATCGATAGGAGGGACAGGGATTTCCACTCCATTAAACACGAGCGTACTATCGTAGACATTGCTACCCACATCAATGAACATGTCGTTAGCAGATGCGGACCCGGCAGCAAACAGCGCGGCCAGCGCGAGGGATACAGTAGAGAGCTTTTTCATGGTGAACTCCTAAAAATCATTGCGTACTGGTTAGAACGAAGCAAACTTCATGAATGAATCTTAAGCATATGCTATGCCATAAATTAAATTATGGAATAGTTTGTTTTAAAACAATGAATTGAAATCATTATTAGTGATCCTGGTATGGGGTATTTTCATAGGCTGTAAAATTTTTCGACAACCCTGTATTCAGGGCAATAGCAGGATAAATTTAAATAAGATAATGATAAATAATAGAATTAACTAATGAATCTGCTTGGTTTCACGAGATTGTCCGCCGGGCATCCAGCAAAAAGCTGTAAAGTTTTCCGACAACCCGCTATAGCTAAGGAGACTACATAATGCCTCGATTTGCGAAGGTATCATGCCATTTGCCGCCTCGCTGGGATCATATAGATTTCGCCTTATCAATAGGATTATCAGGTTGCTGCTATGCTTTCGAACTTTGACTATGCCCTTGCTTTTTCAAGAAATATCGGCTGGCTAACAACCACCGAACAACAACGGTTGCGTCAGGCGCGGGTGGCCATTGCCGGCCTGGGTGGTGTCGGCGGCGCCCATCTGCTGACCCTTGCTCGACTAGGTATCGGAAAATTTTACATCGCCGATTTCGACCGTTTCGAACTCCAGAATTTCAACCGCCAAGCTGGCGCTACCCTCTCCAGCCTTGGTCAAGCCAAAACTGACGTGTTGGCGCGCATGGCCCAGGACATCAATCCTGAACTGGAACTTCGTGTCTTCGCCGACGGTGTTCAACCGACCAATATCGACGCCTTCCTCGACGGGGTGGAACTTTACGTCGATGGCATTGATTTTTTCGCTCTCGACGCCCGGCGTATGTTGTTCGCCGCTTGCTACGCACGCGGTATTCCGGCGGTCACGGTGGCCCCGCTCGGTATGGGTGCGGCATTGCTGTACTTCAAGCCAGGTGGGATGAGCTTCGAGAACTACTTTCGACTGGAAGGCCAGCCCCGACAGGAACAATTCGCCCGCTTCATCGCTGGCCTGTCGCCACGTATGTTGCAGCGCAACTACCTCGTGGAACCTTCTGCTGTCAATTTCCGCGAAACGCGCGGGCCATCGACCGATATGGCTTGCCAACTATGCGCTGGGGTGATGGGCACAGAAGTGCTAAAAATTCTGCTCAAACGCGGGCCGACGCGCGCCGCTCCATGGGCGCTGCAATACGATGCTTACCGGCAAAAGCTCGCCTACACTTGGCGGCCGTTTGGCAACGCCAATCCCTTGCAGCGCCTGCTACTGCGCTTTATCCGTCCGATCCTCCAGGGCAATGCCTTGGGTTAATGAGCAAATCGGAAACGATGGGTAGGTTGCCATGAAAGTGCGCCTTTCATAGCCTGAGGCGAGGCACCCTACTCATGACTGTTGGGCTTCGCTACGCTCAGCGCCAACCTACATTTAGCATGGGTGGAGCCGTCGATTTGTGCTTAGGTGCCAACTGCCATTTCAGTGTCATCAGCCAGCCAGTAGTCCGGATCAAGGGTTTGTCCGAGGCTGAATGGACTGATTTCAGGGAAGGTTTTTTCTGGCAGCGCCGTTTCCCGGCGCGCGATCAAGCAGGCATCACCATAAGCGTCGTCATGAGCCTTCGCTAACCGGGATTTAAGACTGGGACTATCGGCGAGCAAGCGGGTCAGCCGGCGGCGCTGTTCCCGAATGGTGGTTTCCCAACTGACGCTGCGCTGCTCGGGCTGGTAGCGCCACTTGAGCAGATGCGCCAGCAGAATGCCCAGCTGGCTCTCCAATTCCCGTATCTGGCCTTTGCCCATATCTTCAATCTCATCGATCAGGCTCGGTACGTCGATCTGATCGAAGCGCCTGGTCCGGAGCAGATCGGCCTGCTGGCGTGTCCAACCAAAGAAATCGGTATCGTGTAGCGTACTCATAAGATCCTCTGCGCAAGCCCTGGTTTTAGGGCGATGCTCTTTGCAGCCGGCTTTAGCTCAAGGTATCACTCTGGGATACCGTCGGGTGGGGTCGCACCTTGAACCAGGCGGCGTACAGTGCCGGCAGCGCCAGCCGGTCCAGAACCGTAGCGACCAGCAACCCACCCATGATCGCCACCGCCATCGGCGCCCAGAAGGTGCTCTCGGTCAAGGGAATCAGCGCCAGGATTGCGGTCAGGGCGGTCAGCATGATGGGCCGGAACCGACGCACGGTTGAACTGATGATGGCGTTCCAGGTGGAAAGCCCTGCCTGTTGATCCTGCTCGATTTGATCTAGCAGGATCACCGCATTGCGCATGATGATGCCCGACAGCGCGATGACGCCCAGCATCGCCACGAAACCGAACGGCAGTTGGGTGATGAGCAGGAACAGAGTGACGCCGATCACGCCTAACGGCGCCGTGAGCAGCACGATCAAGGTGCGTTGGAAGCTCTGAAGCTGGAACATGAGCAAGGTCACGATCACTGCGACCATCAGCGGCATGACGGCGTTGATGGACGCCTGGGATTTGGTGCTGGCTTCCTGGGCGCCGCCGATTTCAATTCGATACCCGTCGGGTAACCGAGCGCGCAAGGGCGTTAAGATACGGTCGATCTGCAAGGTCACGTCCGGCGCTTGCACCCCATCGGGAATATCTGCGCGCACGGTGATCGCCGGAAAACGGTCACGCCGCCAGATGACGCCTTCCTCGAATTGAGTTTCGATATAGGCGATTTGTCCCAGGGGAACGAATCGACCGTTTCCCGTGTAGATATTGAGATCTCGAAGATGACCTAAGTTATTACGGTCTTCCTGGCGAGCGCGCAGGACGACATCGATCAGTTCATTGCTCTCCCGGTACTGAGTGATGGGTAACCCGTTGAGGATAGCGTGCAAATTGCGTGAGAGATCGCCAGGATTGATGCCCAGCGCCCGCGCTTTGTCTTGATCCACCCGTAGTCGCACGGTCTGGATCATCTCATTCCAGTTGGTATTGATGTCACGCGTGTATGGATTAGTGCGCATGATCTCAATCAGTTCGGCTACGATCGGTTTCAAGCGCTGAGGGTCAGGTCCCACCACCCGAAACTGCACCGGATAACCGACTGGGGGTCCGTTCTCCAGCCGGGTTGCTCGCCCGCGAACCATAGGAAAATCGTTTTCAAACCAGTCCTTGATTTGTTTCAAGGTCGCTTCGCGAGTTGATTCATCCTGATTCATGACCACCATCTGGGCGAAATTGAGATTGGGCAGTTGCGGTTCCATCGCCAGATAAAAACGCGGCGAACCGCTGCCAACGTAGCTCACGACATTGACAACGCCGCTCTGCCGCATCAGCAGTTCCTCCAGGTGTTTCACCTGAGTTTCGGTAGCAACGAAGGAAGAGTTCTCTGGCAGCCATATTTCCACCAGCAACTCAGGCCGGGATGAGGAAGGAAAGAATTGCTGCGGGACAAAACGAAACCCCAGTACCGCCAGGATGAAAATCGCCAGGGTCAATGCGATGACCCACCAACGGTAATTCAGACACCATTCCACCAAGCGCAACAAGCTATCGTTGGCGTTTTCTTCCAGGCGAATCACCCCGTCGCGGTAATGCTGCACCCAACGACTGAACCCGGTTTTACTGGGCGGAAAAGATTGAGGAAGTGCTACATCGGAGAGTGGCTCCGACGGTGTCGGCATCAGCGCATGCGCGAGATAGGGGGTAAACAACACGGCTACGATCCATGAGGAGATCAGGGCGATGCCCACTACGGCAAAGATGGAGAAGGTATATTCGCCGGCATTGGATTTGGCTAGCCCGATCGGTAAAAAACCGGCCACGGTCACCAGGGTGCCGGTCAACATCGGGAAAGCCGTGCTAGTGTAGGCAAAGGTCGTCGCTTTCACCCTTTCCCAGCCTTGCTCCAGCTTGCGGTCGATCATCTCCAGCACGATGATCGCGTCATCCACCAATAAGCCGAGAGCGATGATCAGCGCACCGAGCGAGATGCGATGCAGATCGATACCGAACAATTTCATGCCGAGGAAGGTCATGGCTAGGACCAATGGAACCGACAGTGTCACCACCACGCCCGCGCGCCAACCCAGGCTGAAGAAGGTCACGCCCAACACGATCACCACTGCTTCGACGAAGGTTCTCATGAATTGGTTGACCGACTCCTTGACCACCCGCGGTTGATCGGTGACTTGGTGAATATCGATACCGACCGGTAGCTCCGCCTGCAATTTTTGCAGAGCGCTTTTCAGGTCCGCACCCAACTTCAATATATCCCCACCCTTGACCATCGAAACCGCCAGGCCGATGGCTTCTTGACCCATATAGCGCATCTTGAAGGTCGGTGGGTCCACATAGCCACGCCATATCTCCGCAACATCGCCCAGGCGGAAGGTTCGCCCATTGGCGCGAATCCCGATCGCACGAATGCTATCCAGGGAATTGAAACTGCCATCTACACGCATCAGCACACGATTTTGGTGCGTGACCACTTCGCCGGCCGATTCCATCATGTTCTGTGCCGCCAGCGTCGAAATGATCAGTTGAGGATCGATTCCCAGCGCCGCCATTTTTCGATCCGATCCCTCGATAAAAATTTTTTCTTCCTGAGCGCCGATGATATCCACCTTGTTGATGTGATCCAGCCGCAACAATTCCTGGCGCACATAATCGACATATTCCTTGAGCTCGGCGTAGCTGAAACCATCGGTGGTAAACGCATAAATCGAGCCGAAAGTATCGTCATATTCATCGTTGAAAAACGGCCCGCGAACCCCATCTGGTAGTTCGTGGTGCATATCAGCCACTTTTTTGCGAATTTGATACCAGACGTCCGACACGGTATTGGGCGGCGTGGATTCCTTCAGTTCCAGGATGAGCACGGCTTCGCCGGGTTTGGAATAGCTACGGATAAAATCTAACCAGGGGGTTTCCTGGAGTTTCTTCTCCAGCTTATCGGTCACCTGCTGTTCCATTTCCTGAGCCGTCGCGCCAGGCCAGTAGACCTGCATATTCATTCCTTTGATCGTGAATTCCGGGTCTTCCATTTGTCCCAAGGTGAAGTAGGCATAAGCGCCACTCAACAACAACAGTCCGATCAGGTAGCGAATCAACGCCTGATGATCGAGCGCCCAGGCGGACAGATTCGGGCCTCTCATGGCGCTTCGTCCAGCAGGCGGACCGGTTGATCCGGATAAAGCTTGTGCACGCCGGCAGTGACGACCCGTTCACCCGGCGCTAGGCCACGGGCGATGGTGACCTGGTCACCATGGAATTCCCCGAGATCGACCCGGCGCCGAATGACTTTCAAGGTCTTGGGGTCCGTCACCCATACCGCCGCGTGGCCTTCATATTCCATCAGGGCGGTCAACGGCAGACGGATGGCGGCCAGCGCCAGTCGACGACTGGCTCGCACCGAGGCGGTCATGCCTAGTTTCACCGAGCTGTCAGGATCAACGAAGGTGATCTTGGCGGTATAGGTACGGGTGAGAGGATCGGCCAGCGGCGCGATTTCTCGCACCTGACCCTGATAGATTCGACCCGGCGCTGACCACAGGTTGATTTGCACCTCTTCCCCAATCCGCAACTCACTATAGCGGTTTTCCGGGATATTGATCATGACTTCCTTTTCACCGGGCAGCGCCAGGTTGAGTACCGGCTGGCCAGCGGTCACCACTTGTCCAACTTCGACTTGCACGGCGGTGATCACCCCAGTTTGGTCAGCGGGTAACTGGGTATAGCCTGTCTGTCGGGCGCCGCCCGAGAGTTGCGATTTCGCCTGTTGCACTCGGGCCTGCGCCGTTTCATAGGCGCCCTTGAGGGTGTCAAAGTCGTTGCGGCTGATCAAGTTGCGGCCCAGCAGCGCCTTGGCGCGATTGAATTTGGCGCGCGCCTGATCATGGTCGGCTTCGGCGGCCGTTAGCTGCGCACGCAGCGCCTGCTCATTGAGCGCCAGATCGCCTGCATCGAGTTGCATCAGGATTTGGCCAGCCTGAACTTCCTGCCCGACCTCGGCTTGGCGGTCAGTGATCTTGCCACCGACTCGAAAAGCCAACGTGATTTCACGGCGGGCGCGCACCTCGCCGGCGTATTGCGAAATCCGATCCAGCGGTTCAGCGGTCACGACGATACTTTTCACCGGACGAACGACTGGTGGCGCTTCCGAGGACGTTGGCGAGCAGGCGGCCAGCACCGTTAACATCGCCACTAAGGACATCATGCTTAATATATTCATCAATTATTCCTAACTCTCCACGGTTTCGCGCTCCATGCGCTTCTTGTGGCGCGTCAGGCCGCCGGAAATCTGACCGATGATTTCAGAAGCCGCCTCGATGATTTGGCCAGCGCTGAAGCCGGCGGTGGTCAGATCCTTATAGAAGGACTTGGCCAACAGTTTCGCCAGACGAGACGGTGGCAGGCTGCCATCGGTCAGTCGCCGCGCCGCCTGTTCGCCTTGTCGAGCCAGCGCCGTCTGAGCGATGCGCGAGCGCACCAGCTTTCGCAACCAAGCGACTTGCACGGAACGCCCGATCAACGCGGCAACGATATTGGCCAGGATCAGGTCGGCGTCGCCGAAGGAGGGCGCGTCCGGACGGCTGGATAGATTCAGCACGCCGACGGTCTGTTGACCAGACTGAATCGGCGTGCTGATGAAACTGAAACCGATGCTGGTGCGATGACGGGCTAACGAGGCGAATTCAGAGGTCTGAATGTCGGTAATGAGCATCGGCTTTCCATGCTCCAGAACCCGGTTGGCGATGGATGCTCCATGATCGGGCTGGTCGTCGCCCCAGGCCTCGGCCGGCAATTTTTCCGTACAGGCCCAAAGTTTAAGGTAGGGAATCTCGCTCTCATTGTCCATCGATAACATGATGGAGCAACTGGCGGCGGCAGTGGCTCGAGCCGCCAAGCGGGCTAGTTCGTCCAGGCGGGATTCGAGATCGTCCTCAGCGTTCAGAAACACCGCCAACTCGTGTAGATCGCCAAGCGGGTTCAAGGCTGATTCAGCTTCATCGCAAGATTTCTCGATCAACATCGTGCAGGTCTCAATGCCCAGTGTTGTGGTTACGTTCAAAGGATACATCGCTTCAGATTACAGGGGGTATCGCAATGATTTGATAGCAGCATTGATGATCGCTTGCGCTAAACTCACCCGATTAACAAATTCTCGGCAACTGCTCACCGCTCAACCAATCCACCAGTCGGCGGCCACCGAAGCTCGTTTCCATTTCCACGAATGCCTGCGGGTCGGCGACTACCTCACCGATGAGGGTTGCTTCCCGTCCTTGTGGATGCTGGCGCATCACGGCCAGCAGCGCTTCAGCGGATGCGGCTGGGCAGATCGCCAGCAATTTACCCTCGTTGGCCACATATAGCGGGTCTAGACCCAAGAACTCGCACAAGGCCCGCACCGGCTCATGTACGGGAATCGCTGCTTCACGCAAACGCATTCCGACACCCGACTGCTGAGCAATTTCGTTCAGAGCACAACCGAGTCCGCCTCGGGTGGGATCGCGCAGGCAGTGGATGTCGGGAACCGTTGCTACCATTGCGGCGACCAATTCATGTAACGCCGCCGTATCGGACATAATCGGCGCATCGAAGCGCAGATGCTCCCGTTGCGCCATGACCGCCATGCCATGGTCGCCGAGTGCACCGCTGAGCAGAATAGCGTCGCCCGGTTGCGCCCGGTGGGCGGAAATCTCTACGCCCACCGGGATAAGGCCAATGCCGGTGGTGGTGATGAACACCCCATCGCCCTTACCGCGCTCCACCACTTTGGTATCGCCGGTGACGATGGGAATGCCGGCCTGCTGTGCGGCCTGCGCCATCGAAGCGATGATGCGTTGCAGATCGGCCAACGGGAAGCCTTCCTCCAGAATGAAGGCAGCTGCTAGATACAGCGGTTGCGCGCCGGTCATCGCGATGTCGTTGAGCGTGCCGTGAACCGATAGACAACCGATATCGCCGCCGGGGAAGAATAAAGGTGAGACGACATGGCTGTCGACCGCCATCGCCAGCCGGCCGGGCGGGACGATGAGATGGGCGCCATCATCCTGAGCGCGCAACCATGCATTGTCGAAGGCGGCTAGGAACAGCTCTTCGATCAGTTGCGCCATCGCTCGGCCACCGCCGCCATGACTCAGCTCGACGTAACCGTGTTTAAGGTCGAGCGCATGGGAGAAAAGGTTGCGTCGAGGGTTCATGAAGCGGCCGCCTGGCGGAAGCGTCCATAGTGGTAATAGGCCGCGCAAGCGCCTTCGGCGGAAACCATGCAAGAACCCAACGGGTGATCGGGGGTGCAAGCGGTCGCGAATACCCGACATTCCTCGGGGCGGGTGACGCCGCGCAATACCTCGGCGCAGACACAGGCCTTGTGATCGGTGGTCTGAATATCGGGAATGGTGAAGCGCTGTTCGGCGTCCCAGTCGGCGAACGCGGGCTGGATGGCCAGAGCACTGTCTGGTAGTTCACCCAACCCACGCCATTCGAAACTCGGACGGAGCGTGAAAACCTCGGCCATCAACCGTTGCGCTTTCTGATTGCCTTCCGGGTTGACGGCGCGAGCATATTCATTTTCCACACGGACTTCGCCCGCATTGAGCTGGCGAATCAGCATCAGAATAGCCTGCAATACATCCAGCGGCTCGAAGCCCGCGATGACCAACGGACGGTCGTAATCCGCCGCGACGAAGGCATAGGGTTGGCTACCAATGATCGTGCTGACATGGGCCGGACCGATGAAGCCGTCGATTTGCCCGTCATCCAACTGCTTTGCTGGGAGCGATGCCTGCCTCCGCGTGCTCCGTACGGAAGGGGAAAGAGGCGGTTGCGGGGGTGGGGACGTGGTCCCCAGCAGTGCGCGCAGCGCAGGTGGCGTGAGGACATGATTACAGTACACGCTGAAATTGCGGAGTCTCTCGCTCCGGGCTTGCCGGAGGACGACGGCGGTGGGCGGGGTCGTGGTCTCGAAACCGATCGCGAAGAACACCACCGGTCGGTCGGGGTTGGCGCGGGCAATGTGCAGGGCGTCATCGACCGAATACACCATCCGCACATCCGCGCCGCGCGCGCTGGCCTTGAGCAGGGTATCGCCTCGGGCGCCGGGAACGCGCAGCAGGTCGCCATAGCCACACAAAATGACCTGTTCTTGTTCCGCCAGCGCAATCGCGGCTTGCAGGCGTCCGCTCGGCAAGACGCAGACCGGGCAACCCGGACCGTGGATCAGTCGCACCGAGTCAGGCAGTAGATCTTCGATGCCATAACGGCAGATCGCGTGGGTGTGGCCACCGCAGAATTCCATCAAGGCATAGCGGCGGGTTGGGCTGGCCTCCTGACAGATACGGGTAGCGAGACCTTGCGCAAGTTGTCCATCACGGAATTCGTCGAGATATTTCATGGCCGACCTTCAGTCTTCATCCGCCGTGGCGGCGAGTTCGGCGAACAGTCGTAAGGTTGCTTCCGCTTCCTCCGGGTCCAGGCGGTTGAGAGCATAGCCGACATGAACGATGACGTAATCGCCGACCATAACATCATCCAGCAAGGCGGTTGAAATCTGCTTGCGGACGCCGCCCATGTCTACGACGGCCTGTTCGTTGTCGATAACCTCAATGATTTGAGCAGGAATGGCGAGACACATGACAGCGACCTTAGAGAGTAACCATGGTTTAGAGGGTGAGCGTCGGGAACTCCATGCAATGACTCAGCTCAGGGGGGCTAGCCTGAAATTCTAGTTCAATTATTCGAATTTACCGCCGCTAGAGGGTAGTTCATCCAGGGGAAAGTCGTAAGTTAGGCAAAAGCATAGTATTGCCCAACAGTGACCCAGAATGCTGGGTTTCATTTCGTTCGGCCAAGTCTGTCAAAAACGGAATGTTCATTTAGACACGGTACCGATGTATGAAGGAGGAGGTTTCGGTTTGGGATGTGAACAACGACTGACAGACTATAATCATTTCCCATGCCTTCATTAAGCTTTCAACTTGCGATCTGCCTCTGGAGTCCTCATGAAATTCCGTTATCGCTCATCATCTTTGACCTTGCGCGTTCTGGCGCTTGGTTGCTGTCTCGGGGTTGGCGTCGCCACCGGGCTGGCGGGTTGTGGTGATCGCACCACCGATGTCGAACATGTTCAGCGGGCGCGGGAGTATCAAGCCAAGCAGGAGTGGCCAGCCAGCGTTATCGAATTGAAGAACGCCTTGCAGAAGAATCCGGAGAATCGCGACGCCCGGTTATTGCTGGGGCAAATTTATGTGGAGACCGGCAATGGCGCGCCGGCTGAGAAAGAGTTGCAACGCGCCCGAGAGTTAGGTGCTGAGCGGAGTGCTTGGTTACTGCCGTTGGCTCGATCTTACCTGTTGCAGGGCCAGAACCAGAAAGTATTGGAATTGACGCCGGAAGCGAGCGATCCACCCGCGACCCAAGCCACGTTGCTGGCGCTGCATGGATTGGCTGGATTAGCGCTCGGGCAGCCCGACGCCGCTAAAACCAGCCTGGACCAGGCGTTAGAACGGCAACCCGATGATCCTGATGCGCTCCTGGGTATGAGCCAGCTGGCGTTGCTCAACCGTAATTACAGTGAGGCTGAAGCCTTTGCCAGCAAGGCCAGCGAGCGCAACCCACAGGATGTGCGACCCTGGTTCATCAAGGTCCGCTTACATCGTTTGCAAAACGACGATCCAGCAGCCCTCAAAGCCCTGCAACGGATTCTCGATTTGCAATCGGGAAATGCAGCTGCCTTGTTGGAACGAGCGCAAATTTTGATCGCTCAAGGGAAACAGGGTGACGCATTCGCCGATGTCGAAATGGTTCGCAAGCGCCAACCGAATCTACCGGAAGCTAATTATCTACGCGGTAATTTGCTGTTCCAAAAAAAGGACTTGGTGGCCGCCCAGGAAGCTCTTCTGCAGGTCTTGAAAGTTGCGCCTGAGCATCCTGGTGCGCAATTCTTGCTGGGTTCCATCAACTACGAACAAGGCAATTTAGGGCAGGCGGATCAGTATTTGACCTCCTTCATCAATCGCTTGCCGGGTTATCTGCCAGCGCGCCTGCTGCTGGCGGCCACCCAGCTCAAGCTCGAAAAACCGGGCCAGGCTATCGACACCTTGATCCCAGCGCTGGCGCAGACTCCAGATGATGCCCAGTTGCTGGCGTTGCTCGGCAGCGCTTATCTGCAAAATCATGATTACGCCAAGGGTTCGGAATATTTACAGAAAGCCGCTCAGATTACCCCGGATGCCACCAATATCCGCACGCAGTTGGCGCTGTCGCGGCTTGGGGAGGGTAAGGCGGACGAAGCGGTTCGCGAACTGCAAGGATTGGTGGATCTGGGACAGGACGTGTTACAGGCGGATTTGCTGTTGGTGCAAGCCTACTTACAGCAAAAGGAATACGACAAGGCGATCACTGCCGCCGCTGAACTGGTGAAAAGAAAGCCGGACGATCCGATCGCGCATAACCTGTTGGGTGGAGCGTATCTGGCCAAGGGCGAGGATGAGCAAGCACGCAGTGAATTTGAACAGGCGCTGCGACTGAATGCGGATTTCAGTACACCGGCGTTGAATCTGGCGCTGCTGGAATTGAAGGCGGGCAATCGCGCTGCCGCTCAGGCGCTGTATGAAAAAGTTATTGCCAAGGAACCTGGCAATTTGACAGCTCTACTACGATTGGCCGGATTGACTGGGCAGGCCGGGCAGACCGAGCAAGCGTTGCATTGGTTGGAGCAAGCCTGGGACAAGAATCCTGCCTCCCTGGAGGCAGGTCTGGCGCTGATCGGCCAGTACCAAAAGGCTGGGTTGAACCTGAAGGCATTGAATGTGGCGCGCGGATTGGAGACGGCTAATCCTGAACATCCCGCGGCGGAGCGGGCGTTAGGTCTGGTATTGCTGGCGGATGGTCGACCGGATGAGGCGATCAAGGCATTCCAGAAATTAGCGGAATTGCAGCCGCAAGCGCCAGAGCCCTGGCATTTGCTCGCCCTGACTCAGGCGCGCTCCCAGAATTTCCAGGCGGCGGCAGCAGCGATCGACAAGGCACTGGCTGTTCAGGGCGACTATTTGCCGTCGCTGGTGGCGCGGGTCGAGCTGCAAGCGCAACAGGGGAAATTCCAGGAAGCGCTGACTGGCGCCAAAGATTTGCAGAAGCGGTTTCCCAATCTGAATGTCGGCTATCGTCTGGAAGGCAATCTGTACGTGCGGCAGAAGGATTTCACCAAGGCTCTGGCGGCTTACCAGGCCGCTTATGCCAAGACCCCAGACAGCCAGACGGTGAGCATGTTAGCCGGAGCGCAACAAGTCACCGGTGACAGTGAGGCCGCGTTGAAGACGCTCCGCGACTGGTTGGCGGCGCACCCGGATGATGTACAGGTTCGCACCCGACTGGCGACCGAACTGCAACGACTAGGGCGACGTGAGGAAGCGATTGCCGAATATGAGCGGCTCGCCAAGCGTGAACCTGGTGATGAAGATAGCGGTGTGGTCACGTTGGATCATGGCTTACAGCAGGCCGATACTTTGCTGGTGCAGGCCTACCTTCAGCAAAAAGAATTTGACAAGGCCATTGCCGTCGCTAAGGAATTGACCGAAAAACGACCGAACGAACCAGCGGCATTCAACCTATTGGGTGCGGTCTATCTGGCTAAAGGCGATGATGATGAGGCCGCGCGCGCAGCCTTTGAGCAGGCATTGAAGCTGAAACCGGATCATGTTTCCGCTCAAATGAATCTGGCTGCACTGGAGACCAAGGCGGGTAATCGAGCTGGTGCGCAACTGCGTTATCGGCAGATTCTGGAACGTGATCCTGATAATCTTGCCGCCTTGGTGCGGTTGGCGGCGTTGCTGGGGCGTACCGACGAGTCGCTGCGGTTATTGGAGCAGGCCTGGAACCGGCGGACGGATTCCGTCGAGGCTGGTTTGGCGCTGATGCGGGAATATGTGGGCCATGGTGACAAGACTAAGGCGTTGGCGGTGGTCGAGACGCTGGTGGCAGCAAAGCCAGATGATCCACGGGTCGTGAGAGCGCTGGGTCTGACTCAGGTCAATAATGGCAAGACGGCTGAAGCAGTGACAAGTTTCAAGAAGCTGGCTGTCTTGTCGCCGCAATCGCCGGAACCCTGGTATCTGGTAGCGATGGCGCAAAATACCGCTAAGGATACGAAATCAGCGATTGAATCGCTCGATAAGGCGTTGACGATTCAAAATAATTACCTACCGGCCTTGGTCGCCAAGGTCCAGCTGCAACAGCAGGGACAAGAAATCGATAAGGCGCTGGATGGCATCCGCAACATTCAGACGTTGTACCCAGACCAGGTGACCGGTCATGTGTTGGAAGGGGATCTGTATCTGCGCCAACAGGAGTTCATACCGGCGGTGGCGGCTTATCAAGCGGCGTATGCCAAGACGCCGAACAGTCAGACGGCGCTGCGGCTGGCCAGTGCTCAATGGCAAGCAGGCGATCGAGAAGCGGCACTGGCGACCTTGCGGCAATGGCTGACCAGCGAACCGAAGGATAATCGAGCACGACTGCAATACGCGATGTATCTACAGGTAGCGAACCGTAAGACCGAGACCATCGCCGAGTATGAGCAACTGGCCGAGCGCTTGCCGGACAATGCCGTGGTCCTGAACAATCTAGCCTGGTACTACTATGAAACCGGCGACGCGCGCGCCCTACGCTACGCCGAGCGTGCGCATGACAAAGCGCCTGATAATCCGGAAATAGCGGATACCCTGGGCTGGATCTTGGTGCAGCGCGACGAAGCGCTACGGGGCTTGGAGTTTTTACAAGCAGCGGCAAGCAAGCTGCCTGACCAGCCCTCGATTCGCTATCATCTGGCGGCCGCCTACGCCAAGTTGGGACGTAAGGACGCTGCTCGGCAGGAGCTGAAAAAGCTGGCGGGTGTTTCCGCCTTCCCAGAACAGGAAGAGGCCCGCCAGCTGCTGGAAAATCTTGGAGAGCAGGAAGCAGGTCATTAGCGAAATCGGTTGGGTTGCCGTCTTTTGGTAATCCAACCGGAATCTATACGCGGGAAGAAACCTCTTTCCGGCTCACCCGTCGCTGTTTGAGATGAATCAGCAGCAGGGAAATCGTGGCGGGAGTCACCCCGGGAACGCGGCTAGCCTGACCTAGAGTCCGAGGTCGATGGCGGTCCAGCTTCTCGCGTGCTTCCCGCGAAAGACCCTGCACCCCGGCATAATCCAAGTCGGCTGGCAGCGCCAGTTCCTCATGACGACGCTGTCGTTCGATTTCTTCGCGCTGCCGCTCGATATAGCCTGCATATTTGGCTTGAATTTCTACTTGCTCTGCGACCTGATGATCGGCGACCCCGGGACCGATACCGGGTAGGCTCATCAATCCGGCGTAACTGACCTCAGGTCGGCGCAGCAATTCGGTGATGCGACTCTCTCGCGCCAGCGGACCTTGGAGAACCCGTTGCGCATCGTCTTCGGCGAGTTGGAGAGGACGCACCCACAACGCGCGCAATCGCTGATTTTCTTGCTCGATCGCTTCGCGCTTGGTCTCGAACACCTGCCAGCGTTTATCAT
The DNA here is from genome assembly GCA_024235035.1 of Gammaproteobacteria bacterium. GTDB lineage: Bacteria > Pseudomonadota > Gammaproteobacteria > Competibacterales > Competibacteraceae > UBA2383. The sequence goes on along the minus strand of JACKNE010000008.1, from coordinate 114,007 downwards.
TCACCAGCCCCAGCCGGCGACCGATTTCAGTCAGACGCAGATCGGCATTGTCTTCGCGTAGCAATAAGCGGTGTTCGGCGCGGCTGGTGAACATCCGATAGGGTTCGGCAGCGCCTTGGGTGATCAGATCATCGATCAGAACCCCGAGATAGGCCTCGTCACGGTTTGGCCACCATGGTGTTTCGCCGCGAACGTATCGTCCAGCATTGACCCCAGCCAGCAGTCCCTGTGCGGCGGCTTCTTCATAACCAGTCGTGCCATTGATCTGTCCGGCGAAGAACAGGCCTTGGATGAGTCGGGTTTGTAACGAGTAGTCGAGATCGCGCGGGTCGAAAAAATCGTATTCGATCGCATAGCCAGGCCGGGTGATATGTGTGTTCTCCAAGCCCTTCATCGAACGCACCAGTTGATATTGAATGTCGAACGGCAGGCTGGTAGAGATGCCATTGGGATAGAACTCGTGGGTCTGCAAGCCTTCCGGTTCCAGGAAAATCTGATGGGCATTTTTACCGGCGAAACGGTGGATCTTGTCCTCGATCGATGGGCAATAGCGCGGACCAACGCCTTCGATCACGCCGGTATACATCGGCGAGCGGTCCAGACCGCTACGAATGATGTCGTGGGTGCGTTCGTTGGTATGCGTGATCCAACAGGATACCTGCTGTGGGTGTTCATCGATCGCTCCTAGGTAGGAGAACACCGGGCAAGGTTCATCGCCGGGCTGTTCGGTCAGCTGAGCGAAATCGATGCTACGTCCATCCAGGCGGGGTGGGGTACCGGTCTTGAGCCGACCTACTTGTAGGGGTAGCTCCCGCAACCGCGCCGCCAACGCGTTGGCAGGCGGATCGCCAGCTCGACCGCCTTCGTAATTCGTCAGCCCGACATGAATGCGCCCGGCCAGGAAGGTACCCGCCGTCAATACGACTGCTCCGGCGGTGAAGCGCATACCGGTCTGAGTGGTGATTCCGGTGATGCGCTCACCCTCGATGATCAGATCGGAGGCGGCCTGCTGAAACACTCGCAGATGGGGTTGATTCTCGATGAGTGCCCGTACCGCCGACCGATAGAGCGCCCGGTCGGCTTGACAACGGGTGGCGCGCACCGCCGGCCCCTTGCGATTGTTCAACATGCGGAACTGGATACCAGCTTGGTCAGCGGCTTGAGCCATGACACCGCCGAGTGCGTCAATTTCCTTGACCAGATGGCCTTTACCAATGCCGCCGATAGCTGGGTTGCAACTCATTGCACCCACGGTTTCGATGGTGTGGGTCAACAGCAGGGTGTTCAGGCCCATGCGCGCCGCCGCCATGCAGGCTTCAGTGCCCGCATGGCCACCACCGATCACGATCACATCAAAGGATTCAGGGTAGTGCATTTTAATTTAGGAGTTGGACTTGATCGTTTAATAATAAAAAGAAATAAATATATAGATATTCATTCCTTTTGGATTTATAAGCACCTTGCTAAATTCTACAACGAAGCAGGCGGGCATTCAGGTCATCATCTTCCCAATCCGCCAAAACGACAAGGAACCCTACGATGAATCCGGCACAGGCGCAGACTCTTTTCCGACAGCATGTCGATCAGCCGTGGTTCGATCTGGAAACGGTGAATCGTGAATTGGAAGCCGTGCCTGCTGAGCAGCGAGTGGCATGGGCGTTGGAGAGCTTCCCTAGTCGGATCGTAATGACTTCCAGTTTCGGCGCCCAATCGGCGGTCTGTTTGCATCTGGTCACCCAGCGATGGCCAGAAATCCCCGTTGTGTTGATCGATACCGGCTATCTTTTTCCGGAAACCTATCGATTTATCGACGAGCTAGTCGAGCGTTTGTCCCTTAACCTTCATATTTACCGAGCCTTACACAGCCCCGCTTGGCAAGAAGCCCGCTACGGTCGGCTTTGGGAACAGGGTTTGGAAGGAATCAACCGCTACAATCAGATGAATAAGGTCGAGCCGATGCAACGCGCGCTCCAGGATCTTGGCGCAGAAGCTTGGATTTCCGGTCTGCGGCGGCAGCAAGCCAAGAGCCGTCAGCATCTTGACGTATTGTTATGGCGCAACGGCCGCTGCAAGATCCACCCGATAATCGACTGGACCGATCGTGACATTTATCGCTATCTGAGCCAGCATGGTTTACCTTATCATCCGCTTTGGGAACAGGGGTATGTCTCCATCGGCGACGTGCATACGACTCGCCGGTTGGTGGATGGCATGAACCCAGAGGATACCCGTTTCTTTGGCCTCAAACGTGAGTGTGGTTTGCACGAACACGTCTGAAGCCCAATCGAACTTTATTCGACCATATCGTCAGTCGGTTGCAGTATATTCAAGAATCTTCCGAAAATCCGCGGCCATGATCTTCGGGTTGTCTTGGGTGAAGATCGCGCGTAATCGAACCTGTGGATCGATCAACACCACTGTGGATGAATGATCGACCGTGTAGTTTCCTTCCGGAGTGTCGGGAACTTTGTAGTAAACGCCAAACTGTCGAGCTAATCCAGCCAACTGTTCCGATGTTCCGGTAGCGCCCTGAAACCGGGGGTTGAAGTAAGCTGCGTATTTTCCTAGACGTTCGGGTGTGTCCCGATTCGGGTCAATGGAAATGAACAGATAGGCATTGTTCTTATCGAGGTTCTCCTGCGCCAGGATCTTCTGCATCTTGTTCAGCTCCAACAGCGTCAATGGGCAAACGTCAGGGCAGAATGTGTAGCCGAAGTAGAGAAAAGTCCACCGACCGCGCCAGCGCTCCTTGTTGAATGGCTGCTCATTCTGATCGATGAGCGTGAAATCCTCAATCGGCTTGGGGGGCGCCAGGAAGATACCGGCAATCGTCGGCGGTTTGACACGATCAGAAATCAACCCGGTGTTTAACCATAAACCCAGGCTGAAAGCCGATATCCCGGCTGCCAGTATCAACAGCATCCTTCCGCGTGGAGCGCCGAATCCGGCGAAAAAGTTTGGGTGATCTGGATCGGAGCGAGGTTTCATCATCAGGCGCTAATCATGATGGTGGTGAGCGTGACTGTCGCCGGGAGCGATTTCAGCATCCTTGCCACGCACCGTGACCTGGGTGACAATTTCACCTGCCTTTTCGAAACGCAGAGTCAGCGGAAATGTTTGGCCTACCGTCAATGGATTTTTTAGTCCAATCAACATGATATGTAGACCGCCCGGTTGCAGTAGGGTAGGTTTTCCGGCATCAATCTCAATCGATGTCACCTGACGCATTTTGGCAACATGGTTCTCCATAATATGAGTATGCAGCTCAATGGCTTCCGCTATCTCGCCAGCGCCTGCCAGCAAACGGTCATTTTTTGACCCTGTGTTGGTCAACGTCATGTAGACAGCACCGTTGGTTACCGTCGGAGGACTTTCCCGCGCCCAAGATTCCGTGACTTGGATGGTTTCTGGTTCGGTGGCCAGAGCGGACATTCCCGAAATGCAGCACAAAACCAGTAGTAACCCGCGCATTGCCGTTTTCATCGATCAGCCCTGTATGGTTGTTTGTAAAGATACTCAAGCAAGATAAACCAATTCAGTTTATCGCTGGTGTTTTTTTCTTGCTACCGGCGCGTATCATCGGCCAATGTAGTCGATGTGAGGTGGAGATAAATCAGCCACGGTCAGGTGGTTGTCATGCGGCGACCGCTAAAACTTGATTATTAAATCATCTGTAGATCAAAAGGATATGTGTTGATATGCTGATTTTGATCAGTAACGATGATGGTTACCAGGCGCCTGGCCTGCTCTGCTTGGCAGCTGCTCTACGCGAATTGGCAGAGATTGTCGTGGTCGCTCCCGACCGCGATCGCAGCGGTGCCAGTAACTCTCTGAGCCTTAAGAATCCCCTTTACGTTACCCACCATGACAACGGATTCTACAGTGTCGAGGGTACGCCGACTGACTGTATCCATGTCGCCATCACCGGGTTGTTGGAGCGAGAACCCGATATGGTGATTTCCGGCATCAACAACGGCCCTAATCTGGGTGACGATGTCATCTACTCTGGCACAGTGGCGGCAGCGATGGAAGGTCGCTTTCTAGGTCTGCCAGCGCTCGCCATCTCACAAGCTTCGTTCCAACCCCAGTACTTTTCGACTGCCGCCCGCGTGGCGATCTGGCTGGTCAAGCGATTGCAGGAGCGATCGTTGCCACCCGATACCATTCTGAATGTCAATGTTCCTGATCGCCCTTGGGAGCAGTTGGCTGGCTTCCAGGCAACTTGCCTGGGTTATCGCCATAAGTCCGAGCCGGTCATCAAAAGCATCGATCCGCGCGGCCGGCCTATCTATTGGATAGGCCCAGCTGGCCCTGAACAGCAGGCTGGTCCCGGCACTGATTTCTATGCCATTCGCGCAGGCTATGTTTCAATTACCCCTTTGCAAGTCGACTTGACTCGTCATGGCGCCATTGATGCTTTGCATCAATGGCTAAGCGAAAAATCTTCTCAAAGTGCTCCTCCTGGACGATGACGCTCAAAATATTTACATGCTACTGGTAGACGTGGTGCTTTTGAAAAGCTTATTATTGTTTGGGCCTTTTTAGTGCGGAGCAAGGAAGACAATCAACCGCCATTTTTAGGCGCGAACAGAAAATGAACAGCGGCGCTTGCTTCATTACTTGTGAAAGCGGTGAGGTAAGGTGCCAATGCTCGATAGAACAATAAACAAAGACGCTGCTGACTCGATTCAGATCCCAGCGTCAACAGTGAAGTTCCACCAAGCGAAGCATGTCGAGGAGGTTATCGATGTCCCGACGGATCAGTGCCTGTCTGGAAGAAGCGGTCGTATGTGACGACGAACTGATCATGGAAGATTCCCTGTTGGACGAGGACAAGCTGGAAGAGAATGAAGACGACGAGATCGTCGTTAGGGGGGAAGCATTGCAGGAGGTTGCGGATCCTACTTGGTCATCTCCTGCCGCAACCGCTCCCCGGGAAGTCACCCTGGAAGAGCTGGATGCAACTCGTATGTATTTGAGTGAGATCGGCTTTTCTCCATTGCTAACTGCTCAGGAAGAAGTCTATTTCGCGCGCCTAGTCATTCAAGGTGACGCCGCCGCCCGCAATCGCATGGTCGAGAGCAATCTGCGTCTGGTGGTTAAGATTGCCCGCCGCTATATGAACCGAGGCCTCAGCCTGCTCGATCTGATCGAGGAGGGCAATCTAGGGCTGATTCATGCTGTCGAGAAATTCGATCCCGAGCGTGGCTTCCGGTTCTCGACCTACGCGACTTGGTGGATTCGGCAGACCATCGAACGAGCACTGATGAACCAGACGCGCACCATCCGCTTGCCGATTCATATCATTAAGGAGATCAATGGCTATCTACGTACTACACGTCAGCTGACGCAAACCTTGGACCACGAACCCGGCACTGAGGAAATTGCTCAAGCGATGGGTAAGTCGGTAGCGGAAGTGAAACGGATGTTGCAACTCAACGAACGAGTCGCCTCGGTGGATACCCCGATCGGCAAGGATGAAGACCGTTCGCTACTGGATGCTATCCCCGATGACAACAACACTGATCCTTTGCAGTTGCTGCAAGATGCTGATCTAAATGAAAAATTGGAATTCTGGCTTGATCAGTTGAATGATAAGCAGCGAACGGTAGTGAAACGGCGGTTCGGGCTCTGTGGCCAGGAAAAAGCGACTCTGGAACAGGTCGGCAACGAAATCGGCGTGACTCGTGAACGGGTGAGGCAAATCCAGATTGATGCCCTGCGCCGACTACGCAAGATTCTGGAAGGTGAAGGGTTTTCCCAGGATTTCCTATAAATGGCTGCTGTCTCCATTGCTGCCAAAAGCAGGAATGGAGACGAAGATGGCTAATCGGCGGCGATCATCAGCAATGCCGCTGCGACCTGACGGTCCTCCAACATAATGATGTTATAGGTCCGGCAGGCAGCAGCGGTATCCATGATTTCCACACCTACCCCTTGCGTCAGCAACGCCTGGATCAGTCTCGGATGTGGAAATCGTTGGTGATCGCCAGTGCCTAGTAACACAATCTCCGGTTCCAACGCCATGATCGTTTCGAAATGCTGACCTTCCAGATCAGTAAAAGTTTGTGGTGGCCAGTCGGTTATCAACCGTTCAGGAGTGACAACCACACTGCGACGGATTTGTTGCTCGTTGACATTGATCCAGCCTGGGCCATAGCTTTTGATGAAATGTTTGCTCGTGTCGGTATCAAGGCTAAAACGCATGAAAAAATCCTTTTGCACTTCGGAGAAGAGACCAGGGAGCCTCGTTCTAAGTACCTGTCCAAAAGCCAGTGAAGCAAGCCATAATGGTCAACTATGGTGGGACACGCATTGTGTCATCGACCGCTGATGAATGTTGTTCAGTTATTTATGGACAGGCCCTAAGTCAGGCCCGCTAATCCACCTTAATTGTCATTCTGAGTCCTGGTCGTTGTGAATGTTCCACAGCCATGTCTTCACACTTACCACCTCAGCGTGATTTCAACAGAGAATGTGCGATGACCGATCCTCGCTCTTGCACCGTGCACGCCCTGGAGTTAGGGCGTATGAGTAATTTTATCTATGTGATCCATGATCATGCTACCAGTCGCGCAGCGGTGGTCGATCCGGCCTGGAACGTGCCGGCCATTTTGGCGGCCACTCAACAGCGCGGCTTGCGGATCACCGATATTTTGTTGACCCACAGCCACTTTGATCATATCAACGGAGTTGAGGCGCTGCTCAACGCCAGCGACGCTCAGTTGCATCTGCTTCGGGCTGAAGCGGCATTCTGGGATCGCTATCTGGATTTACCGACCCTGCATGAAGGCGGTGATCGCATTCGGTTGGGCGAAACTGAGATTGAAATTCTGCACACGCCTGGACATACCCCAGGGTCGGCCTGTTATCGACTGGATGATCAAGTGCTGACCGGCGATACCTTATTCGTATTCGGTTGTGGGCGCTGTGACTTGCGCGGCGGCGATCCCGAACAGATGTATCAAAGCTTGCGTCGGTTGGGGGAGCGGTTACCGGACGACACGCTCATCCGCCCTGGACATAATTACGGTATTACTCCAACTTCGACCATGATCGAGCAACTTGCAGGCAATCCTTTCCTGCATTTCGAAGATAGTGCGAACTTCGTCGAGTATCGGATGCATCTGCATGACCGTGAGGAGCCGTATCGACCGGAACCGCACCCTCATCGGCATCCTTGCTGATCAGGGTGAGGCGTGTTCGCATTCGAGTCGATTGGTGTCATCCGTTCATGTTTCCGAGAGAAATTCGGTGTTCCTCGCCAACCAGGGCTAGCGCCAGCGGCGCCGGCGACTTTGGAATTGCGACCGCCTTATGCGCAACCGACGATCGTGCGGGGACTGAAAGATTTTTCGCACTTATGGCTGCTGTTCGTGTTCCATGGTGTGCCTACAGGACGCTGGCAGCCGACCGTGCGGCCACCACGATTGGGTGGCCATCGACGATTGGGAGTATTTGCCACCCGCTCGACTTTTCGACCTAATCCGTTGGGACTGTCGGTCGTCAGGTTGGAGCATATTACGATCGGTCCTAACCGGATCATGTTGCATCTGGCGGGTGTGGATTTGCTCGATGGAACGCCGGTGCTGGATATCAAGCCTTATTTGCCTTATGCCGATCGTATCTCAGAAGCGACAGGCGGTTTTGCGCCTGAAGCGCCCACCACAGAACTAGCCGTCGAATTTAGTCCGCAAGCGGCAGCATTTTGCACAAACTGGCTGTATGGCGATTTGCGCGAACTCATCACCCAGATCCTGCGCCAGGATCCCCGCCCGGCTTATGATCGAGGTAAAGCCATCTCACGACAATATGGCATGAAGCTTTATGATTTTGATCTAAAATTTAGAATAGGTGATGAAACAGTGTATGTGATTGAAATCTCGCCCTTAACTCAGTGATTATTCATGCAAACACGCTGTGCTTGGTGTATGACCGACCTCCTCTATCAGGCTTACCACGATCACGAATGGGGTGTTCCGGCCCATGATGATCGGCGTTTGTTCGAGATGTTGATTCTGGAGGGTGCGCAGGCTGGTCTCAATTGGCTGACCATTCTGCGTAAGCGGGAACACTATCGCCGGGCCTTTGCCGGTTTTGATCCGGCATGCATCGCTGGCTATGGCCAGGAGCAAATCGCCCGACTGCTGGCTGATCCCGGCATCGTTCGTAACCGGCGCAAGGTTGAAGCTGCAATCAAGAATGCCCGAGCCTTTTTGGCTGTTCAGGAGCAGCACGGTACGTTCGATACTTTTCTCTGGTGTTATGTCGATGGCCGTCCCTTGCAGAACACGTGGCGGTCACTCGCTGAGATACCCGCTTATACCCCGAAGGCGGAGAGGATAAGCCGTGATTTGAAACAGCTGGGATTCGCGTTCGTGGGACCGACCATTTGCTATGCGTTCATGCAGGCCGTTGGGATGGTCAATGATCATACTATCGACTGTTTCCGTCATCAGGAACTGCAAGAGAGTGCTGACTATCCTTCGAACCCTGGTATGGTCTCCGCAGTTACCGGTAGTCCGAATCGCTCTGGATAGTATACGGCCAGCAGATACAATCCCTCGGCTGGTGCAGTGATTCCAGCTTGGACTCGGTCACGTTGCTCCAGCACCGCTTGCGCCCATTCCACTGGCCGGTCGCCAGCACCGATCGCTATCAATACCCCGGCAATGTTACGAACCATGTGATGTAGAAACGCATTAGCCTTGACATCGAGGATTACACCATCACCCTGTCGTCGCACGTTCAATTTCTGGATTTCCCGGATCGGATGACGGGCTTGACATTCAGCAGCACGGAATGAGCTGAAGTCATGTTTCCCGACCAGTCCTTGTCCCGCTTCATGCATCCGTTCGGCATCCAGCGGTTGGTAACACCAAGCTGCTCGCTTTCGCCATAGCGCTGAACGCAATGGCCGATTGAAAATGAGATAACGATAGCAACGGGCCTGCGCTGAGAACCGGGCGTGGAAATCCTCTTGAGTCCTGCAAGACCAACTCAAATTGATATCGGGCGGCAAGTGGGCATTGCCACCCAGTACCCAGGACCGTTCCGAACGGATTGCGGTGGTGTCAAAATGCACCACCTGACCGATGCCATGCACGCCTGCGTCAGTGCGCCCTGCACAAACCAGCCTAACAGAATGATCCGCTACTGTTGCCAGCGCTCGCTCCAGGCAAGTCTGCACCGTCCGCACTTCCGGTCGTTGCGCCTGCCAGCCTCGAAACCCGGTTCCGTCATATTGGACGCCTAGCGCGATCCGCATCATCAAGTAATTTGTGGCCAGTGGCTGAAAAATGAGGAGCAAGCCAAGTCAATATCGGTGTTATCCATATTGGTTTACTAAAAGGCCAATAACCCAGTTTAAGCAACTAGGCGACTGTCTCCACCACGATCCGCTGCACCGATTCATTCGTTTCAAGCACCCTTGCTTTCTCTTATCTTATCGTCCTGATACAGCGCCCGTACTAACGGCTTATCACGTTTATAGATATCATCCCGGAAGTTCAGTAGGCCATTTTCATCGACCCAGGCTGTCCAATACAGCAGATATACTGGCACATCTTCTGGTAAGTGAACGATTTTTTGCTTGCCACTGGTTGAAGCCGTCTTGATGGTCTCCTTGTTCCACTTTGGATCGTGCTTCAGTAAATACTCAGCCAATTCCACCGGCTTGGAGATACGGATACAGCCGGAGCTGTAGGTGCGTCGATTGCGGCTGAACAGTTCCCGCGACGGGGTATCATGCAGATAGATGCTGTGACGATTTGGGAACATAAACTTGATTCCCCCTAAGGCGTTGCGAGGGCCGGCATCCTGGCGTAAACGGTAATTGAAATTGCTGGCGCTGACCTCTGTCCAATTGACCGAACCGGGGTTGATCTCCTTGCCAGCGCTATTGTAAATGCGAATCTGCTGCCCCTTGAGAGAGTAAGGATTGCGTCGGAGTTGTGGTAGCTTATCCTTGACCGCAATAGAACGCGGCACGTACCACTTAGGGCTCATCACCAGATACTCCATGTTGGCGGTGAAGGTCGGAGTTTGCCGTTCTTGCCGGCCCACCACCACTTTCGATTCCAGTACCACTTTACCGTCTTCGAAAACCTGCATTTTATAGCTGGGGATATTGACCAGAATATGGCGAGAGCCGAAATCGTCTGGCAGCCAGCGCCAGCGCTCCAGATTCAACTCAATCTGTCGGATGCGCTCCGAAATCGGTACATTTAGAGCAGCCACCGTATCTGCATTGGCCGTTCCCGTCTCAGCTAGGCCATGCCGTTTCTGGAAGCGGCGCAGTGCTTCAGCGATGGTTTTATCTTGCCCTTCGATCAGATCACCACTGATTTCCAAGCGCATTCGTAACGTTCGCGTAGAAGTATTACTAGTGACGCTCGGCCAACCGCCTTCCTGCTCGATCTTCCGGTATTTGCGGAGCTTCTCGCGAAGCTGGATATAGCCTTTAGCCTGAGGCGCCAACGCTTTTAACGACTCAGTAATCGATCCTTCGGTGAGCGTTTTTTGCAGTACAGTGGCTATATCTCGGGAACGAGGCTTGATTTCCCAATCGCGATCTACGGTGCGTGGCGATAGTCGGCCAGACAGCAGATGAGAACCATAAGCCAGGAAAGCATCGGTGAACAATAAGTCGAAATTAGCCAATTGGTCGATATCCGAGGCGTCATTGTGCTGTCGGAGTGCTGCAAGTCGTTTTTGCAATTGGGTGCGATGATAGTCGCTGGGCCGCAATCCATCGCGATCCACCTCACCAAGCGCTTCGATCAGTTCTGTTGCTGCCGGTAGGGGCTCGCCGTTGGTGTCTAACCAAGCAGGTTGATAACTACGCCCTGCATAGAAGGGGAGCATAGAATCTAGTGTACGCAGAGTGCGGCTATCGATTGTCAGTCGATCTGGTAATGGGTCAGTGCGGATCCGTTGGCAAATCTGCACTGCGATTTCATCCGGTAGACTTGATGCGCTTTCAGGACAAGGCGGCAACGGCTGCGGTCCGACCAACTCCGACTCTACCGATGACGACTCCCCGATATTCGTCTCCGGCTCCAATTCATCGCCGGGATCACCTTGTGGTGATTGGCCGGTATGCAGGCTGGCTATGATTGGTTGATGTGCAACGTTGACAGCGGAATTTAGATTGGCTGGTGATTGACTGTCAGCGATCTGGGCTTCAACCGGGAAGTTGAGCGCACAAGCACCCAGCAGCAGGCACAACCAGAGTGGGACAATAATTTGTCTGGACATGGAAACGACGGATCCAATGCTTGAAAGTGGCATACTATGTCGTATCATCATACCAACAAAGTATTAAGATAGCCACATACAGGTCCATAATGATAGAACAGACGCTGATTTGGCCGCTCTGTATGCTTAGATAGCAAGATCTGCCGCTAATTCCACATCTACCAGTGCGAAACTTCCCGCAATTCCAGCATGATTTCGTTAAGCGGCGCGCCAATATTATCCACCAGACAAATCAGGTTACCGACGCTGCACACCGATTGGGCAATGCCACGTAGAATCCAGCCATGCGGCGGAGTCCAACCTCGCATGCCGGTAAACATCGCCAGTTGATCGGCATTACCTTGAGCCATACGCCGATAGTCATGCGCGAACTGTGCCAATCGCGCCATATCATCTCGAGCCATCAATCCATAGCCTTCAAGCAGATAACCATCGTCGCGGAAATGACAGATCACGCTCACCCCATCTAGGGCCAGTATGCGCCGGATCATACTCATGATGCAGGCTCCAGTTTTTCCATGGTCGCAAATGCCGCTTCATAATCAGCCTTTTCATTGGCCAAAACGACGCCCATGAACGGTGGCAGGTTGGTTTCGCCTTGGTGCTTGAGCCGCTCCCGATCCAAGCCGCTGACCACCACCGACCAGTCGAAGCCGACCAAAGTGAATTCTTGGATTGGATAAAACCCTTTCATATGGGTTACCTTTTCCCAGCCACGCGCTTGCATGGTAGCGATACTCATATTCGCCGCACACATATGCGCCAGCAAATCGAGCGTCGATTCGTCGATTCGTTCAGGGTAGGCAATGCGTTGTCCCAACAACTCGCCGCTGCCTCGGAACTCGAAGGCTGCCATTGCTCCCGGTAGTTTGATCAATTCATCCAATGTTGCCATGAGTGGCTTCTCCTCGTTACCCTTCTTCGGTGGTTTTTTTGAGCTAGATTCCGATTAGATCAAATCAGATCGGAAGAGACTTTGACCAATGCTTGACGCATGAAATCGATCGTGTCGTTGATTGAGCCTTTGGCATTGTCAAGCATGCAAAACACATTGGCCATCACGCAAACCGTATAGTCTGACCCACGCACCACCCAGCCTCTGGGTGGAAATAAACCACTACGCGGTTGGAGGACTTCCAGCATCCGCCCTTCCATGTTCGTGCCCATGGTAGTGGCACGGCACATGATGGATGCCATGCGGGCATGCTCTTCGCTCAGAGTGCCACGGTAGGAAAAACGGTCGCCTCGATAAGCATACTCGCCGGCGGCGATGATACCGGGTTTGGCTAACAGGTCGGTCACGATGCTCATGCCGGTCGGTCCTCGGATGGTGGTTAGTTATTTATGATGAGCGCCGGATTTGGATTGACTACCAGCTAGGCGCATTTTCATAAAACATAGTTAAAGCCATCCGGAAATGCACGGGGGGTTGCACTGTATTTGCATCTTTAACTATGCGTATTAAACCCTATCTGTCGACCATAGTTGGTAAGATTTTGCTTGATATTGATATTAATGTCTCTTTTTTGTATTTCTAATACCCTGGCTTTGTGCTTTATTTGCGTGGATTTTTCAGGACCGCCCGCGCGGGTGAGCCTTCAGCGCCGGCTAGTTTGAGCGGCAGACAAATCAGTTCGTAATTTCCCGGCTCGATCTGGGCCAGGTTCAAACCTTCCACAATCACGATTTCGGCTTCCAACAGGGCGATGTGGGTTTGCGGATTGTCGCGGAAACGCTGAACCGACAGATAATCGACGCCGATCAATCGGATGCCTCGCGCCACGATCCAGTGTGCGGCATCGGTGGTCAGAGCCACGAAGTTGGTGCGGAATATACGGTCTCCCCGTTGCCAACCCTCGGAGTTGCGAGTGCGTAGCAGCAGGCGCTGAGTATCGACTGGCAAGTCCAGCGCCTCCAGATCGTGAGCAGTGATTGCTTCCACCGCGGGTAAGGCGGCTACGATCGCCGGACCGATCAACACATCCAGAGATAAATGGGTGACATCCGCGCCGTCAGCCAGAAAATGCAGGGGTGCGTCTACATGAGTGCCGGTATGTACCCCACAAACTAGGGTGCTGTCGTTCACGGCATCACCCCGCTCCATGTCGCGGCGGCGAGTTAGCTCGGTGGGTGGGCTTCCAGGCCAGTGAGGTAGATCTGGGGAAATGGTCAATGAGATATCGAGGTAATAGGTCACAGGTACAGCTCTTTAGCAAGGGAGAATAGAAACATCAGGGTTGGAGAATACAAAAAAATACCCCTTTCCCGGTTGAGAAAGGGGTCAGAGATTAAGAGTCTAGCGCCTTCTCTCCTGGGTAGTGGAAGGCTAAGATGGGAATGACTCTAGCAATGTCGTCCCACGAGGAGAAAAGCAGAGTTACGGATTACCCCACGCTCCCTTCCAGCTTCAACTCGATCAGTTTCTGTGCCTCGACTGCGAACTCCATCGGCAATTCCTTGAACACTTCTTTGCAGAAACCATTGACGATTAGACTTACCGCATCCTCGGCGCTGATGCCGCGTTGCCTGCAGTAGAAGATCTGATCCTCACTAATCTTGGAAGTGCTGGCCTCATGCGCGACTTGAGCACTGGGATTTTGCACATCGATGTAGGGGAAGGTATGCGCGCCGCACTGGTCGCCCATCAGCAATGAATCGCATTGCGAGTGGTTGCGGGCGTTTTCGGCAGTCGGCAGGATTCTCACTAGCCCGCGATAGGCATTCTGACCGTGGCCAGCTGAGATACCCTTGGACACGATAGTGCTGCGAGTGTTCTTACCGATGTGGATCATCTTGGTGCCGGTATCGGCTTGCTGATAATCGCGGGTCAGAGCGACCGAGTAAAATTCGCCGACTGAGTTTTCACCGCGCAGCACACAACTAGGGTATTTCCAGGTAATCGCCGATCCGGTTTCCACTTGGGTCCAGGAAATCTTGGAATTGCGACCCTTGCACAATCCGCGCTTGGTTACGAAGTTGTAAATGCCGCCTCGGCCCTCGGCGTCGCCTGGATACCAGTTCTGCACTGTGGAATACTTAATCGTCGCACTGTCCAGCGTCACCAGTTCCACAACTGCCGCATGCAGTTGGTTTTCATCGCGTTGAGGTGCAGTGCAGCCTTCGAGATACGATACGGAAGCGCCTTCGTCAGCGATGATCAGGGTGCGTTCGAATTGGCCAGTGTTGCTGGCGTTGATGCGGAAGTAGGTGGACAGCTCCATCGGGCAGCGTACCCCCGGTGGAATGTAAACGAAGGAACCATCGGAGAACACTGCCGAGTTCAAGGTTGCGTAATAGTTGTCGCGATAGGGCACCACCGTACCGAGGTATTTGCGCACCAGATCGGGATGTTCACGCACGGCTTCGGAAAAAGAGCAGAAAATGATGCCTTGTTCCGCGAGCTTACCCTTGTAGCTGGTTGCTACCGATACCGAGTCGAATACTGCATCCACCGCCACTCCAGCCAAGATGGCTTGTTCCGCCAATGGGATGCCGAGTTTTTCGTAAGTGCGGCGCAACTCGGGATCGATCTCGTCCAGACTCTTGGGTCCATCGTTTTTCTGCTTAGGCGCAGCATAGTAGGAGATCGCCTGGTAATCGATCGGTGGGTAAGACACTCGCGCCCACTCCGGCTGCTTTTGGGTCAGCCAGTGACGAAAGGCCTGCAACCGCCAATCCAACAGCCAGCTTGGTTCCTCTTTCTTGGCTGAAATCAGCCGGATCACATCCTCGCTCAGCCCCGGCGGTACCGTATCCTGTTCGATGTCCGTGACAAAGCCGTATTTGTAATCGCGCGTGGCGAGATGTTCGAGGGTTGGGGTACTATCGGTCATGGATCAAGGTCCTTTAAGCAGATAAATAAGCAGATTCGGGCAAACTTTCAGACGGGGTGGTCAATAGCGCGGGTGGTCGCTGCGCGACTTATGGAATGAAAACGCACCGGGCGCGGTGAGTGAGGCTGACTCATTTCCTCCAGGCTGATGCTTTGCAACGCGGTGTGAATCGCTAGATTGATCCGTGGCCAGTGACCACTGATTTCACAATCATCCTGCCGGGTACAACTGTCATGAGATTCATCGCTGCACGCAGTGATAGCGATTGGGCCTTCCAGCGCGCCGATGATGTCGGCGGTGGAAATTTCCGTCGCCGATCTCGCCAGGATATAACCGCCCTGTGCGCCGCGCTGCGAATTCAGTAAACCGGATCGGGTCAGCGCCTTCAGAATCTTGCTGACCATCGGCAATGGCAACCGGCGTTGTCGCGCCAGAGCGGCGGCGCTACGTGGTTGGTACTCAGCCTGGGCCAGAGCGGTCATCAGCAAAATGCCGTAATCGGCCTCTCGGGTAATGCGAATCATGGGGGCTCCGCAGGGCTGATCTAATCGGTACTGGATTAGTACTATTTTGCAGTAGCATAGTTCTAAACAATCAGTTTGCCAAGCGCAGATGAACTGGGTTTTCGCCAAATTTCTTGAATAGACATGCCCGCGCAAGCGGGCGTGATAGAGTACGCAGCCCTGGTTTTAAATCACGTTTTTGCCGTTGATCCGTATCGTCAACACCACAAGATGCGCCAGGCAACCAAGCGTCATCGCCGCGATGCCGGCCAGGAACAATGTCCCTGCTTGGAATCCTCCGACCCAGAAAGCACCTGCTAACCGCGCGCTAGTGGCGATCAGACAGATGATGACGCCTACCATTCCAGCCGAACGACCGATCCATAAGAGCATCATTTCCACTGTTCTTGCCTCCTCATGCAGGATTCTCAGAGTTTTGTATAGCCTCCGCTTTCCCTTTCCTTTGTAGGAGAGGAGGTGCGTACAGCCTCTCAATTCGCTTTTTATGAGAGATTCTCAATTATGCGCGGCTCGTCTAGCCCCCGTTCAACCAATGTCGCAGCCCGGAACAGCGCACGACCCTTACTCATGGTTTCCTCCCATTCGTTCTCCGGTACGGAATCCGCTACGATGCCAGCTCCAGCTTGCACATGCAGTATTCCGTCCTTAATGACAGCGGTGCGAATAGCGATGGCGGTGTCCATGTTGCCGGACCAGGACAGATAGCCGACCGCTCCAGCGTAGACACCACGCTTGACGGGTTCCAGCTCGTCGATGATTTCCATCGCCCGGATTTTCGGCGCGCCACTGACCGTGCCAGCGGGGAAGGTCGCACGCAGTACATCGATGGCAGTTAGATCAGGACGCAGCCGCCCGGTCACGTTCGAAACGATGTGCATCACATGCGAGTAGCGCTCGACTACCATCTTTTCAGTCAGCCGAACGCTGCCGATCTCGCTGACCCGGCCTACGTCATTACGCCCCAGATCGATCAGCATCAGATGTTCCGCCAGTTCCTTGGGATCGGCCAGCATCTCCGCCTCCAGCGCCTGATCCTGTTCCTCCGTCGCGCCTCGGCGACGGGTGCCGGCAATCGGCCGCACCGTGAGCAGCCCGTCTTCCAGTCGGGTCAGAATCTCCGGCGATGAACCGACGATATGGAAGTCGCCGAGATGCATGAAATACATGTAGGGAGAGGGATTCAGCCCACGCAGCGCCCGATATAAATCCAGAGGTGCAGCGCGAAACAGCGCCGATAGGCGTTGCGATGGCACCACCTGCATGCAGTCGCCGGCTAGGATGTATTCTTTGATGCGCTCGACCGCACTTTCGTAACCCGCCTGAGTAAAGCCGGAGACGAATTCGATATCGCCGGTGTTGGCGTTGGAGTGGCGCGGTGTGTAGAGCGGACGGGGTGCGCGTAACTTCTCCACCCATTCATCCAGCCGCTGTTGGGCGCGAGCTTGAGCGCGTTCTACGGCTGGATCGACCAGAGTGATCAGGTACAATCGTCCGGCGAGATTGTCGAACACCACTACATCTTCGGATACCATCAGCAGGATATCCGGGTTATCCAGTGGATCGGGGTTCGGGCAATGTGCCAACCGGGGTTCGATATAGCGGATGGTATCGTAGCCAAAGTAGCCGACCAGCCCGCCGATGAAGCGCGGTAGACCTTCGCTGGTTGCGGGCACTCGGTAGCGGCTCTGGAAATTCTGAATCCAGTCCAACGGGTCAGGACATTCCAGCGACTCGACGATTTCACCGGCATGTTCGACGGTGATCCGTTGGCCACGTACCCGGACGATCTTGCGGCAGGGTAGGCCGATGATCGAATAACGGCCCCATTTCTCGCCGCCTTGCACTGATTCGAGCAGATAGCTGTACGGTGCATCGGCTAACCGGAGGTAGGTGCTGAGCGGAGTATCGAGGTCAGCTAACACTTCGCGGGCGATAGGAATACGGTTGAAACCTTCGCTGACCAAGCGGTTAAAATCGTTTGGGGTCATGGGATTGCTAAAAGCCTCGGGCAACGGAAACGGAAAACGATACGAATCAGGATAGCGTTAGTCCAGAAGATGCCATCGAAAGCCTGGAAATAGTTTTAGAGGCGCGAGGTGCAAGCGAATCGGGTCCGACATCAGGTGATTCTCCCCAACAGGGTGGGCAACTCGACGATGGAGTCGATTACTGCATCCGGTTGGGCGTCGTGGATAGAGTAGCCGTGGTTATAGCCGTAGGGAACACAGACGACCGGGCAACCAGCGTTGCGGGCAGCGCCCACGTCATTGAGCGAATCCCCCACCATCAACCCCTGTTCGATAGGAATGCCCAGTCGCTCGGCGCACAGCCACAGGGAGTCGGGAGCCGGCTTGGGTTGAGGTACGCAATCACCGCCGACCACCGTGGCGAAGAATCCGCGGATACCCAATCGGTCCAGCAACGGCTGGGCGAATTCAGCCGGTTTATTGGTGACGCAGGCCATAGGTAAACCTGCGGCGCGCAATTTGGCCAATCCGTCATGAACGCCAGGATAGAGCACGCTATAGACGCTGATATGCTCAGCATAGGCTGCCTTGTAAAGCGGTTTGGCATGGGTGAACAATGTAGGATCCGCTCGGTTGCCGTCCATTGCGCCAACCAAGGCGCGGCGGATCAGGTTGTCCATGCCATTGCCGACCCAGGTGCGCACCTGGGCCTCCTCGCGCACGGGTAGATCGAGTTGTCGCAACATGGCATTCAACGCAGCAGTCAGATCGGGGACGCTGTCCACCAAAGTGCCGTCGAGATCAAAGAACAGGGCCGTAATGTTTTGGAACATGATTGAAAAGTATGGTTGTTGCCTGTCTCAAACACGCCTCTCTTCTGGAGGGAGAGAGGCAAGAGGTGGTGGAGAGGGACCAGCTACTTTGGCTAGCTCGGCCCGCATGGTGTTGATAGTGGTTCGGTAGTCAGGGCTGTTGAAAATCGCCGAGCCCGCGACGAAGGTGTCGGCGCCAGCATTGGCAATGGCGCAGATATTGTCAACCTTGACACCGCCATCCACTTCCAGACGAATCGGATAGCCGCTGTCATCGATCAGTCGCCGTGCTTCACGCAGCTTGTTCAGGGTGCCAGTGATGAAACTCTGACCGCCAAAACCAGGGTTGACCGCCATTAACAACACCATATCTACTTTATCCATGACATATTGCAAGCAATCCAGCGGCGTGGCGGGGTTGAACGCCAAACCGGATCGGCAGCCACAATCGCGGATGTGCTGAAGGCTGCGGTCGATATGCTCGCTGGCTTCCGGATGGAAGGTGATGTAAGTGGCGCCAGCAGCGGCGAAATCAGGGACGATACGATCCACTGGTTTGATCATCAAATGAGCGTCGATAGGCGCAGTGACGCCATGCTTGCGCAGCGCCGCGCAGACCAGGGGCCCGACGGTCAGGTTAGGGACGTAATGATTATCCATGACATCGAAATGCACCCAATCCGCACCCGCCGCCAATACGGTGTTTACTTCCTCGCCTAGCCGGGCGAAGTCGGCGGATAAGATGGAAGGGGCAATCAGGTAACTCTGCATGGTCGATCTCGGAGCAATCCCGGCAGCGGCAGGCTTATGGATCAAGGGTGGAGGAGGACTTTACCTGAATCACCGGGGTTTGAACAACGCCCTGAGAGAGTAGGTTTGTCAGCGCCGGGGGAACAGGTTTATCAGCCTAGCTGTTGGTTTATCCGTTCCCGGAATTGCGTCGCGGCTTGTGGGCTGGGAATTTCATCGGCCAGAGCATCGATGACAGTAGCCAGGGCAGTGGCGTCGCGAAAGTGATCAGTGCAGATCAAGTTGGCGATAGGGCCGATATACTCCTTGAGCGTCTGCTCCAGGATGATTTTGACGGTGTCTGTCAGTGGTGGGGGTAAACATTCTTGGCGAAGTTGATCAGGATTGGCGCGTTCGAAAATGGCTAGAATATCAGCAGTAGGGGCCAAGGTCATTTGGGTAGACGGTAGCACGCCTTGGGTAAAAGCCATACTGCCATTTTCAAGGCCGAGTATGATCGGAATGGCGTCAGCGCCTTGTTTTTTCTGAGCGCGCAAGGCAACGATTTCACCGCCTTTCAGATTGATTTGGCCCAACAAATGGCCATTGTCGATGATATGCAGGACACCGGTCTGTTTCTCCTGGCAAAGTTTGCGCAATTGAGCAACGATGGCTGGAACTGATAGCGATTGTTTAAACATGACAACGTCTCATGATTCAGTGGTGCGAGGGTATTTTTGCTTCCTACGCACCACTGACGGATTTACGACAGAGTTTTTTGCAGCCGCTTCATGGCGACCATGACGCTATTGCGCAACAGGCCGACTGCATGCTGCACATGATCGATTTCGTCACGGCTGCCTGGATTGTCCTGCAGCGGTAGATTTAACTCGCCTTGAGCGATGCGCTCGGTGATATGCGCCAGATTTTTTAGACGTGTGATGATCGACTGCTGGGTGTAGAGAAAATTCAGCAGGAACGCCAATATGATCAAGCCGAGCGTGTAGGGATTCAAGAAAGTCAGCAATACGTCGATCACGGTGATGTCCGGTAATTTAACGCTGATAATGCCGCGCACGTCGCCGACCTTGTAACCAAAAGCACGCTTGTCGCCATACTTCGCGATCACGTCTGCCGGCGCATCTTTGGGATCCCCGTGGCATTTCAGGCAGGATTCCTTCACGAGAATCGGTTGGCTATAGCGATAGAAATCATCTTCGAACGTGTCGTTGTATTTGAGATCCCGATTGGCCTTGAACGCCTGGATGGAAGTGCTTTCGAATCGATCTGGAGCGTTGCTTGGATTGCGATATTCGTCGCTGGTGACGCGAAAGGTGGCTCGGGTTGCCGTTTTACTGACGATATCGGATAGTTCGCGGGTCGCCAGCGCCGGATTCTTAGAGAAGAACTCCATGGTGTGGTCATTGTTGACTCGTTTACCGAGAAAATCGCGGAACCCAGGTGCTAGATGGTCGACCCAGACCACGCCGGTGTTGGCTACCCATGCCCGAAAGGCGATCACCTGTTCAGCCGAAGCCATGGCTTCATTGCGCAACTGGGTTGTTTTTAGATTGTAAATGCCAATGAAAAGCCCAGCGATGATGAGTGCCAGCGTTAGGATGAAAGTCAAGGAGTATTTGAGTTGAATGCTCCATTTGGAAAACATGGTAACAATTCCTCTACTTTAGGATTGGAAAACAAGCTGACTCGTCCGCTATTTAGCAAACCTTAGGCCAAGGAACGTTAATTTAAATTAACTATTGATTTTATTTATTTTTATTAAGTTAGTTGCTTAAGGGTATATGGGTCTCCACAATTTATTTTGTGAAAAACCGAGGGGTGCTCATATTATTGATCAATAAATCAATAATATGAAACATAATCAATAAAGATTGTGGAGTAACTACTTATATTGTGGATAATTGTCAACCGTCCCGCGATTTGAGACGCTTACTCAAAGCCTGCTGGGAGATACCCAAGAGCTTGGCGGCAGCGGTCTGATTACCGTTGGATCGACGCAGAGCTTCTTGAATGAGGAGATCGGTGGCTTGCTTCAGGGTGGGCAAGTGAGCGTTAAAGCCGAGGGGGGTGTTGCTGTTTGTTGGGGTGGTCGCAACGGCGCTACTCATCGATGCTTGGTTCAGATGCGCTTCGAGCAGGCGAGGGGAAAGTGTGTTGGTAGGGGTACGGGTGGCTGCGTCGAACACTATCATGCGTAACTCCCGAATATTGCCTGGAAAACTATAACCTTCCAGCAATTTTATCAATGCCTTGGATGCCCGGAGTCGAGGTTTTTCGAATCGCGTTGTGAATTCTGTCAGAAAATGCTCGATCAGCAGCGGTAAATCATCCAGTCGCTCACGCAACGGTGGGATATGGAGATGGTGAGTGCGTAGCCGAAAGTTGAGATCCTGACGAAATTTCTCTTGTTGAGCTAATTGCCAAAGATTCCGATGGGTCGCGGATATCACCCGTGCATCACTGTGTTTGGGAACATCGCTGCCCAATGGAAAATAGTCGCCACCTTGCAGCAGGCGCAGCAATTTAGACTGGGAAGTTGCTGTCAGATCACCGATTTCATCCAGAAACAAGGTACCGCTGCTGGCTTGCTCGATCAGTCCTCCCCGTACCCGTTCCGCGCCGGTGAAAGCCCCTTTCGAATGTCCGAACAAGGTGTCCGAGAAAACGATATCGTCCAATCCTGCCACATTGACGGCGACCAGGGCGCCGCGCCGATTGCTCAAGCTATGAATCGCCTGAGCGAACAGATCCTTGCCAACGCCTGTTTCTCCAGTGATCAACACCGGCTCGGCGGTGCCGGCAATGGATTCCACATAGCGAAAGATCTGCAGCATCTTAACGCTATGAGTCACGATGTCGGCAAAGACCTCTGGTCGATGCAGGTCTGCGGAACAAGCGCTTTGTCGGAGTGCCTGATTTTCTTGTTGCAGCTCCTGAAGCGCCAGGGCGTTCTTGACGATGGTGAATAGTCGCTCGAAATCGATCGGTTTGGTGAGGTAATTGAAGGCGCCCGCTTGGATGCAGCGCACGGCTGTATCAACGGCTTCAGTGGCGGTGAGGATAATCACCAATATCTCGGGATAGCGCTCGGACAGCGTTTGTAATAGCTCTTCTCCGCCGAGATGAGGCATGACCAGATCCAAGAAAACCATCCCTACCTGATGATGAGTGACCATCTCCATGGCTTGTCGACTATCCATGCAGGTTAAGATTTTTTTCAGGCCAGCTTTCTGCAGGGCTTTGCTGGTGATCATCAAACTAAACGTATCGTCATCTACAATCAGGACGGGACGAGCAGAAAGAGCAATCGGCTTCATAGGAATCGCTAAAAGATAGTCTCTATGCGATGTGGTGGATGGCGAGGAATAACGCCAACAAATCGGCGCAGGGCTTAGGATCTTCCAAATGCGGATGATGGCCGCCAGGCAGAATTTCAATGGTTAAGTTGGTAATGCGCGCGTAACGCTCCTGCATATAGGCTCGCTTGACTAGATAGCCATCCGCACCGCAAATCAGCAGTGCCGGCGCCTGAATTCGCTCCATATAGGCTAAAATTTGTGGTTCGCTTAGATACAGTGGCGAGACAAACCGCAGTCGTGGATCTGTGCGCCAGCCGAAACCTTCACCAGCGGGTTGCAGGCCACGCCCGACCAGAGTGGTCGCCGCCGACCACGATAAATTACTGGCTTCGCAGCGCGCCTGGATAGCGGCCTCCATGTTGGGATAAATAGGTGGGCGCTTATGCAGCGAGGCATTCATTTGCTGCATGGCTTTGAGCAGGTCCACTGGGCTGTCCGCCGGATTGCTGGTCGGTGGTCCCAAACCCTCGATCATGGCCACCCGGGTAACCCGTTCCGGCAGGATAGCGGCGATAAAACTGGCGATGCCGCCACCCATCGAATGGCCCAGCAAGGCGAAGTGTTTCCAGCCTAGCGCATCAGCGGCGGCGACCACATCAGGAATAAAATCCACGAAATGATAATGTATGCCGGGTGGACGATGATCCGACCAGCCATGCCCGGTCAGGTCCACCGCCACCAATCGTACGCCGGATAACAGCGGCGCCAGGGCGTCAAAGCTGGCGGCATTATCCAACCAGCCATGCACCGCCAGCACAGGGATGCCGTCCGGCGGCCCCCAAGCGCGCGCCGCTAGTCGCAGCCAAGGGGTTTGTAGTTCCAGTTCCTCAGCCATCCACATGATTTTCAATCCCTAATTGCGGACTCTTCAATCCTGCGCTGGGTAGTTCCAACCGGCATCTTCCGGGAATAAGTTGGCGTATTTCACGCTGTTCCGAGGTTCCGCCATCATGTCGGCCACGGTATCGCGCCAAGCAATGTAATGAGCGGTTTCCTTATGCTGAGCAGGCGCTTCGGCGGTGCGGTAAATCTCGATCAGCACAAAGCGGGTCGGGTCATCCGTCTGCTGAATCACATCGAAACGCGCGATGCCCGATTCCTGAACGCTATGGCGTGCGTTTTCAAATGAGGCCGCTTTGAAGGCGTCAACGCAGTCCGGTTTAACCTGGACGAAAACATGGACAATGAGCATGTTTTTTCTCCTGTGAAGGCTTGGCTCAGGTAGGTGTCGCTGGCAGAAAATCCACTAATAATCCACAGAAGATCACCAACCCGAAAGCATGATTGTTGAGAAAGGCCTTGAAACATTCTTCCGGTATGCGGTGGCGAATCAGGTATTGCTGATAGAGCGCCAGCCAAGCTGCGATGAACAGCCCGAGGTAATAAGCACCACCGCGACTGCCCAGCAGGCCGATCAGCACCAGCAGCACCAGCAGCACCCATTGTAGGTAGCCGATGATCTGCCTGTCTCGCGCGCCGAATAAAATAGCTGCGGATTTCACACCGATCTTGAGATCATCTTCCCGGTCCACCATGGCGTATTGAGTATCGTAAATCACCGACCACAGCACATTGGCAAAAAACAGCAGCCAGGCGATCAACGGCAGTTCATTGGTGACGGCTGCGTAGGCCATCGGAATGGCCCAGCCGAAGGCGGCGCCTAAGTGAATCTGGGGTAGCGGGTGCAATCGCTTCATGAACGGATAGCTAATCGCCAACGCTAAGCCGATGAAAGATAACTGGATGGTCAAGGCGTTCTGAGTCAGCACCAGGACGAAAGCCAGCAGGAGCAAGGTTGTCGCCAAGGCGATGGCCTCATTCAGCGTGACTCGTCCAGCCGCCAGTGGTCGGTCGTGAGTGCGGGCGACATGCGGATCGAAATCACGGTCAACGATATCGTTGAGCACACAGCCGGCTGAACGCATCAATATCACACCTAGCACGAAAACCAGCACCACGCCTGTCGAGGGCTGACCGTTGCCTGCCAGCCATAGCGCCCACAGGGTTGGCCATAACAACAGATAGATGCCAATGGGGCGATGCAGACGCATCAATAACACATATTCGCGCAAGCGATCTTCAAAATGGTCAATGTTCATGGTGAGGACGGATCCGAGCAGCAGGAGATGCCGGTAAATTGGGCAGGAAAATTTCACAGACCAGCAGTGGCTGGCCATCGATACGAAACACCGAGCGCCGTCCCCAGATCGTTTCCGGAGGTGCGACAAAACCGACAAAAGCACGTTGATGCAGTCGTTGGCCGGTGACGATGCGGGCAATTTCCATCGGACCGCGTTGCATGTCGGGGTCGGAGAACAGGACTTCACCCAAAGGGCGACTGCCGAGTTGAGTGAGCCGGCGACCACGGCTACGCAAGGTGGCGGATGGGATCAGCGTCCGGGCAAAGACCCAAGCTTGATCGCCGCAGAGTAATTGCACTTCACGCGTCCACGTTCGCGCATCCAGACGCAGGCGTAAAACGCGTGCTTCATCCCGACTGGGACGGCTCCAGCCCTGCCGGAGTACGCGTACCTGGAACCGATCTGGGCAGCATTGGCGCAGACGTCGGGTCAGTGAGCCAGGGTCGAACAGCCATTGAGCCAGTCCAACCGGCAGACCTCGAGCCGAGCACAACCGGTGAGGGCGCCAGTGCGGTGGATTGTTGATCAGGATAGAATCAGCGCTGTTCAAAGGTTTTATTCTAGCAGTAGCCAGGATGGCGAAATAACCCATTATGGCATGGTTGCCTGGTCTGGCGAGAAACCCTTGTAAGCCTAAGGCTCGTCGTTATGCCCTTTTCTGTTATAGTTATCAGCCATCATCTCAACTCGTATCCCGTATCCGATCGCAGGGAGTAGCGGTCAGTGGTTTCATCCGCTCCATGAGTCAACGATGCACGACGCGCAAAATGCACTGGTTTTTTCCCTGTTTCTGATTTTCAGCGGCGCGGCGGTATTCGCCACGCTGGCGCTGTACGCTCGCCAAGCCTTGCCCATCGCTTACATCGTATTGGGGATCGCTATCGGTCCTTATGGCTTCAAGCTGATTGACAATGCGGCGGCTATCGAGCAGATGGCGCAGATTGGCATTATGTTTCTGTTATTCCTGCTGGGATTGGATTTATCGCCACAGCGGTTATTACAGATGCTGCGCAAGGCCACGCTGATTACCTTTGGCACGTCCCTGGTCTTTGCTGTGGTGGGCGCCGGGGTCGGCTGGCTATTCGGCTATGCCTTCAGTGAGTGTCTGTTGATCGGCGCGGCGATGACCTTCTCCAGTACGATCATCGGCCTCAAACTGTTGCCAACCCGCACCCTGCACCATCAGCACACTGGCGAGATCATTATCAGTATTCTGTTGTTGCAAGATTTGCTGGCTATCGCCATCCTGCTATTGATCGAAGGGTTGGGTGGCCGTGGTTCCTCATTACAGGGATTGGGCCTGCTGATCGTGACCTTGCCGATGTTGCTGGGTTTTGCCTACCTGGCCTCACGCTATGTGCTGGTCCCGTTGATCCGGAAATTCGACAAGATCCGCGAATATATCTTTCTGATCGCTATCGGCTGGTGTTTATGCATTTCACAAGTGGCCGCGTTGTTGGGGCTATCCTATGCCATTGGCGCCTTCATCGGTGGGGTCGCGCTGGCCACTAGCCCGATTGCTTTGTACATCGCCGAAAGCCTCAAACCGCTGCGTGATTTCTTTCTGGTGTTGTTCTTTTTCTCGCTGGGCGCTGGCTTCGATCTGGGAATGCTGGGAGCGGTATTCCTGCCGACCCTGGTATTGGGCCTATTGCTGATGGGGGTCAAGCCCTGGGTGTTTCGTGGTTTCCTGCAATGGGCCGGAGAACGACCGCGCATCGCTATGGAAGTGGGCGTGCGGCTGGGGCAGGTCAGCGAATTTGCCTTGTTGATTGCGGTACTGGCGCAGCAGAATGCGTTGATTGGCCGGGAAGCATCTTATTTAGTGCAGGCGACGACCTTGTTGACTTTCATCGCCTCAACCTATTATTTGGTGCTCACCTATCCTACGCCAGTGGCGATTTCCGATAGCCTGCGGCGGGATTGATGAAAAGGGTAGCGCACAAATTATTGGCGTTTACCCCGGTTTTTCCTATAATCGCCGCCATTTTTCGGCCGAACCGAATCCCAAAGGAGCGGTTTGGCGCGACCGGATATCCTTGGTGATCTTTCCGGTGAACGTCCCAGCAAGAGCGACGCGCGCAACCGGACCGCGGTGCATCTTCCAAGATTGCCTCGTGATTTCTCCCGGTTTTCCCCGGTTTTTTAGAGTAGTGCTGTAGGAGAGAGTTGATGCCCTTGCGTAGCGAACTGGCTGCCCGTTCCCTGGTGGACACCCCGATTGAAACTCCGGTCGTTTCCGGCTCCGCCGCCGGCCCCGACCTCGAATCCCCGACCCTCTCACGCCGGGAATTGGCGAATGCCATCCGCGCCCTGAGCATGGATGCCGTGCAGCGGGCAGAATCCGGTCACCCTGGCGCCCCCATGGGTATGGCCGATTTTGGCGCCGTCCTGTGGAATGATTTCCTGCGCCACAATCCCGCCAACCCCAAATGGCTGAATCGTGACCGGCTGATCCTGTCCAACGGCCACGGTTCGATGCTGCTGTATTCCTTGTTGCACCTGAGTGGTTATGAGCTGACTATTGAAGATTTACGCAATTTTCGGCGGTTGGGTTCGCGAACCCCCGGTCATCCCGAATATGGCCTAACTCCAGGGGTGGAAACCACCACCGGGCCACTGGGACAGGGGCTGGCCAACGGTGTCGGCATGGCGTTGGCCGAGCGGGCGCTGGCCACTCGTTTCAACCGTCCCGGTTTTCCCATCGTCGATCATTACACCTACGTCATCCTCGGCGATGGCTGCCTGATGGAAGGCATCTCTTCCGAGGCCTGCTCATTGGCGGGCACCTGGGGGCTGGGTAAGCTGATTTGCCTCTACGACAGCAACGATATCTCCATCGATGGCCCGGTCAGCGGCTGGTTCAGTGAGAATGTCGCCAAACGCTTCGAAGGTTTCGGTTGGCATGTCATTCCCAACGTGGATGGCCACGATGCCGATGCGGTCCACTGGGCCATCAAGCAGGCGCGCGCCTTTGCCGGCAGTCCTACGCTGATTTGCTGCAAGACCACCATCGCCTGGGGATCGCCCAACAAGGGCGGTAGCGAAAAATCGCACGGGGCGCCATTGGGTGCTGCCGAGGTGGCCGCGACCCGTGAGAATATCGGCTGGCGTCACGAACCATTTGACATTCCTTCCGAGTACTACCGCGCCTTCGACGCCCGCGCCAAGGGCGCCGACTGGGAAGGCGCATGGAACGAGCTGTTCACTAGCTACCGGGCCGAGTACCCGGAGGCCGCAGCAGAACTCGATCGCCGCCTGGCTTGCGGCTTTCCTCCGGATTGGCAGGCATTGGCCTGGAGCTTCATTCACGCCACTCAGGAGCGATGTGAGGATATCGCCACTCGGGTGGCCTCTCAGCGCGCGCTCGAAGCGTACAATCCGCATTTCCCCAGCCTGGTCGGCGGCTCCGCCGATCTCACCGAGTCCACAGGAATCCCCTGGATCGGTTGCCGACCGGTGGATTTCGAGCATCCCGACGGTAACCTGATCTATTACGGCGCTCGCGAATTCGCAATGTACGCGATCATGAACGGTCTGGCGCTACATGGCGGTTATGTGCCTTTTGGCGGCACCTTTCTGATGTTCGCCGATTATGGGCGTAGCGCCATCCGCATGTCGGCGTTGATGAAGCTGCGCTGTGTCTTCGTCCTGACCCATGACTCGATCGGGGTTGGCGGTGACGGTCCCACCCACCAACCGGTCGAACACGTCGCCGGCCTGCGCATCATCCCCGATCTGTCCGTGTGGCGGACCTGCGATACCACGGAAACCGCGGTAGCCTGGAAAGCAGCGCTGGAGCGCACCAACGGCCCGACCGCCCTGATTTTCACCCGCCAGAAACTACCACATCAGGAGCGCACTCCGGAGCAGGTGCGCGCTATCGCCCGAGGCGGCTACGTGCTGCTGGACTGCGGGAACGACCCAGAGGCGATTCTCATCGCCACCGGCTCTGAGGTTCAACTGGCTGTTGAAGCGGCCAAGCGCTTGAACGGCCAAGGCCGCCGGGTGCGTGTCGTTTCCATGCCATCCGTGGATGTATTCGACGCCCAGGATGCCGCTTGGCGCGAATCGGTGTTGCCGGCGACCGTCACCCGGCGTGTGGTGGTCGAGGCGGGCGTCACTGCTCCCTGGTACAAGTACGCAGGTCCGCAAGGTACGGTGATCGGTATCGACCGCTTTGGCGAATCGGGGTCACCGGAAATCATTTTCCAGCATTTCGGTTTCACGGCCGAACGGGTCGCCGCCGCTGTGGAAGCGCTATTCTAGCGAATGCTGTTTTTTAATGAATTCGATCTACACTTGATCGTGTTGGGTGGGCAACGACGCCTGCCCGTCTTTTGATGAAAACCACTCTGTTGGAGGAAAGCATGGCCATTAAAGTTGGCATCAATGGGTTTGGCCGTATTGGCCGTATGGTGTTTCGCGCTGCGGTGAAGGATTTCTCGGACATTGAGGTCGTCGGCATCAATGATCTGCTTGAGCCGGACTATCTGGCCTATATGCTCCAGTACGATTCCGTGCATGGTCGCTTCAAGGGTGAGGTCTCTGTCGATGGCAACACCTTGGTGGTTAACGGCAAGAAGATCCGTCTGACTGCGGTCAAGGATCCCGCCGAGCTGAAGTGGAACGAAGTGGGCGCTGACATCGTCGTCGAGTCTACCGGTCTGTTCCTGACTGGGGAAACCTGTCAGAAGCACATCACGGCTGGCGCCAAGAAGGTTATTCAGAGTGCGCCCAGCAAAGATGACACCCCGATGTTCGTCTACGGTGTGAATCATGATCAGTACGCTGGCCAGGCTATCATCTCCAATGCGTCTTGCACCACCAATTGTCTCGCTCCGGTCGCCAAGGTATTGAACGATACCTGGGGTATCAAGCGTGGGTTGATGACCACCGTGCATGCCGCCACCGCCACCCAGAAGACCGTTGACGGTCCCTCCAACAAGGATTGGCGCGGTGGTCGGGGTATCCTGGAAAACATCATCCCTTCGTCGACTGGCGCCGCCAAGGCCGTGGGCAAGGTCATTCCTGAGCTGAACAAGAAACTCACCGGCATGGCCTTCCGTGTCCCTACTTCCGACGTATCGGTCGTAGACCTGACGGTCGAGCTGAACAAGCCAGCCAGTTACAAGGATATCTGCGCCGCGATGAAGGCAGCCTCGGAAGGCGCCATGAAGGGCGTTCTGGGCTATACCGAAGATAAGGTGGTTGCCACCGACTTCCGTGGCGAAAGCTGCACTTCGACCTTCGACGCCGATGCCGGCATTGCCCTGGATGACACCTTCGTCAAGGTCGTGACCTGGTATGACAACGAATGGGGTTATTCCTGCAAGGTCCTGGAAATGGTCCGCGTCATGGCCAAGTAAGCGGTCGCCACAGCGTGGCGGTTCGTTTCTGAGCTGAAACCCTATACCCCCGTCGCCTTGCGCTCTGCGCTAGGGCGGACGGGGGTTTTTCTTGGAGAGGAAGGTAAACATGAATTTCAAGCGTCTGACTGATCTCGATGTCGCCGGCAAGCGGGTGTTTATCCGTGCTGATCTCAATGTGCCGGTCAAAAATGGTAAGGTGACTTCCGATGCCCGTATCACCGCCTCGATGCCCACCATCGAATTCGCGATGAAGGCCGGAGCCAAGGTGATGGTGACTTCTCACTTGGGGCGTCCGACTGAAGGCCAATTCAACGAAGAAGACTCGCTTCAGCCGGTTGCCGATGTGATGTCGGCCAAACTGGGCAAACCGGTGCAGGTGATCCGTGATTGGGTCAACGGTGGTTTCGAGGTGAGTGACGGTGAAGTGGTGTTGTTGGAAAATTGTCGCGTCAACAAGGGCGAGAAGAAGAACGTCGAGGAAACCGCGAAGAAATATGCGGCTTTGTGCGACATCTTTGTCATGGATGCTTTTGGCACCGCCCATCGCGCCGAGGCTTCGACCCATGGTGTCGCCAAGTTCGCTCCCGTGGCTTGCGCCGGTATCCTTTTGACCGAAGAATTGGAAGCATTGACCAAAGCCCTGGCGACCCCGGCCCGGCCCATGGTCGCCATCGTCGGCGGTTCCAAGGTCTCGACCAAGCTGACGGTACTGGAGAGCCTGTCCGAAAAGGTTGATCAACTGGTGGTCGGCGGTGGCATCGCCAATACCTTCCTCAAGGCGGTTGGCAAGAACGTCGGTAAGTCCTTATGCGAGGGTGACCTGGTGCCGACCGCTCAGACCTTGCTGGAGAAGATGAAAGCGCGGGGTGCGAACATCCCCATCGCCGTCGATGTGGTTTGCGGCAAGCAGTTCGACGCCGCCGAGCCGGCGGTGCAGAAGGGCGCCGACGCGGTCGCCGACGACGACATGATCTTCGATATCGGTCCGAAGAGCGCCCAGGAACTGGCCGACATCATCATGCAGGCAGGCACCGTGGTGTGGAACGGTCCGGTCGGCGTGTTCGAGTTTGACCAGTTCGGTGAGGGCACCAAGACCATCGCCATGGCGATCGCCAACACCAAGGCGTTTACCTTGGCCGGTGGCGGTGACACTATCGCCGCGATCCAGAAGTACGACATCTATGACAAGGTGTCCTACATTTCCACCGCTGGCGGCGCGTTCCTGGAATTCCTGGAAGGCAAGGTGTTGCCCGCCGTCGCTATGCTCGAGTCGCGGGCGAACGATTGAGGAAGGTGTTTCAATTCCTCTCTCCTTCCGGGAGAGAGGTGAGGAGTGATGGGGTTCTGTCTGTGGACTGATCTCCTCGCTTGGGACGGGCGACTCTGCAGTCGCCTGTCTCGTTTAGGGGATCAGGGCTGGAAAGCGGTTTGAATCGACCTGAGTATGCGCTACGATGCAAGATCAAGATATTAATTCCCAAGAAAAACTTCCGGATAGCAGCGAGCCTCTGTTTTATGTCGGCGTCGGCGCTTCGGCGGGTGGCTTGGAGGCGCTGGAGTCGTTCTTCACGCACATGGCCGCCAACAGCAATATGGCCTTCATCGTCATCCAACATCTGTCGCCGAATTACAAAAGCATGATGGTCGAGTTGCTGTCCAAGCGCACTGCGATGACCGTTCGACGCGCTGAAGAAGGCATGCGGGTCGAGGCCAATGTGGTGTATCTCATCCCGCCCAAGAAGAACCTGTCGATTTTTCACGGCAAACTGTTGCTGAGTGAATCCGATCACTCACGAGGATTGAATCTGCCTATCGATGTATTTCTCCATTCATTGGCCGATGACCAGACGGAGAAAGCCATCGGTGTCATTCTGTCGGGCACTGGCAGTGACGGGGTGCGCGGTATCCGGGCCATCAAGGAGGCTGGCGGGATGATCATGGTGCAGAGCGAGGAATCGGCCAAGTTTGATGGGATGCCGCGCGCGGCCATTTCCACTGGCTTAGCCGATTTCATCCTGCCGCCCGAGGAGATGCCAGCCAAGCTGCTATCGTTCATTCGCCATCCCTACGCCCTTAAGACCGATCGCCCGCCGGTTTTGTTGTCGGACGAAGATGGCATGGCCCGAATCTTTGCCTTGTTGCGTGAGCGGACCCGGGTCGATTTCGCCTTCTACAAGCCCAGCACTGTGGTCCGGCGCATCGAACGGCGCATGACGGTCAATCAGGTCAATGACCTGCGCGATTATGTGAGGTTGATGGAGAGTTACTCCAGTGAAGTGCTGGCGCTCTATCGTGAATTGCTGATCGGCGTCACCAGTTTCTTCCGCGACCGGGAAGTATTCGAGGACCTCGAAACCCATCATCTGCCTCAATTGTTCGCTCGTTTACAAAACCGTGAGGCGCGTTTCTGGATCGCGGGCTGCTCGACTGGCGAGGAGGCTTATTCATTAGCCATATTGAGTCGCGAAATTCTGGAACAGATGGGTAAGCGGATCGATGTCAAGATTTTTGCCACTGACATCGACCGTAACGCCATCGTGCGCGCTAGTAGCGGTCTTTACCCCGAAAGCATCGCGGTCGATTTGCCACCTGGATTATTGGCCAAATACTTTCAGCGCAAGGAAGAACATTACCGGATCGATCGCTCCATCCGAGAGATGGTGGTATTTGCCCAGCACAATTTGATCAAGGACCCGCCTTTCACCAATATCGAACTGGTCAGTTGCCGCAACCTGTTGATTTACCTGCAACCGGTATTGCAGCGTAAGGCATTAGAATTGATGAATTTTTCTCTGAATCCCCAAGGGATCTTATTGTTGGGCAGCAGCGAAACCACGGGTGATCTAGCGGATTTCTTCGATCCGCTCAATCAAAAATTTCGCATCTACGCCGCTAAAGGTAAGCGGCGTCCGATGAGCAACCATTCCGAATTTTCTGGGGTTCCTGAAGTCCTGCCTTGGAAAAATCGTGCTCGTCCCGCCAGCGCATCCTGGCGTGGCCATGACGACGACCAGATGCTCGAACGCTTTCTGCAATCACTGGCCGGTGACTATATTCCCTTGGCGGTGGTGGTCAACGAGCAGATGGAGCCGTTACACATCCTAGGAGTCTGTCGGACATAGTGCTGAGGTGGATTAGAATAACTCAAGCGCGCTGGACCCTGGAACGAAGGTGACCCCTCATGAGTAACCAATTTCTGGAGATTGACCGTAGTGAACCAATCACCCTACCGGGGGAGATGGAGGGCTGGCTAACGGGGAACGACTTAGCGCGGTTTATCGTGGAAGTGGTGGAGACGCTGGATACCGGGGAGATCGAAGCAGTGTACCGGGGTGGTGGGAGTGCGCCCTACCTGCCGAAGATGCTGCTGGCGCTATTGTTTTACTGCTATGTCAAAGGGATTTTCTCCAGCCGCAAGATCGAGCGGGCGACCTATGAACTCATCCCGGTGTTGTACATCACCGGCGGAACGCATCCGGATCACGATAGCATCAACACGTTTCGGCGGCGGTTTTTACCGCAAATGGAAGGCTTGTTTCTGCAAATTCTGGTGCTGGCGGAAGGGCTGGGGGTGTTGAAGTTGGGAGACGTGAGCTTGGACGGCACCAAGATCATGGCCAACGCGAGCAAACATCATGCAATGAGTTGGGGCTATGCGGAACAGTTGGAGCAACAATTACGGGCGGAAGTGCAGACCTTGCTGGCGCGGGCGACGGCGGGAGATGGAGCCGAGGACGAGCGGGTGGATCTGCCGGAGGAACTGCAACGGCGAGAGGACCGGCTGACCAAGATTGCCGAAGTGAAGGCCGAGATCAGCCGACGGGCGGCGATACGGGATGCCGACGAACAGGCGGCCTACGAAGCGAACCTGGCGGAACGCGCGGCCAAGGAAGTGGCGCGAGGTCGGAAGCTGGGGGGTAAACCACCGCAGGCGCCGGTCCCAGGACCCCGGGCGACGGATCAGGTCAATTTCACGGATGGGGAGTCGCGGATCATGCCGGTCTCCGGCGGGGGCTTTGCTCAAGCTTACAACGCCCAGGCGACCGTGACCGTCAGCAGCCGACTGATTGTGGGTGCTCACCTCACCCAAAACCCTAATGATAAAAAAGAGATGGAACCCGCGTTGGCGGAGTTGGCCACATTGCCGACATGCTTGGGAAGCGTCGTCGGTCTGAATGCGGATAACGGCTATCTGAGCGAGAGCAATGTCAATCGGGTCGTGGATGCGGGGATCGAACCGCTGATCGCACAGGGTCGTCAATTGCACTATGAAGCCCTGGAAGCCCGCCTGGCGCCGGTCCCGGCGCCACCCGAAAACCCCACCCCCCTGCAAGCGATGCAACACCGGCTGAAAACGCCAGAGGGTAAAGCGCGCTATGCCCAACGGAAAACCACCTCGGAACCGGTGTTTGGCATCATCAAGGAAGTGATGGGCTTTCGGCGATTCGGCTTACGAGGCTTGGAGAAAGTCAAGGGGGAATGGCGGTTGGTGTGCCTGGCGTACAACCTCAAGCGGCTGTGCGTACTGAGTCCGGGGGTGAGTGCGTCTTGATGGCCCAAAAAGGGGGAGAATCGGCCTAATTCGCCGGATTGTGACCGCATAAAGCCGATTTGTTGCCCTCCTGTTGTCAAATTTTGAGTCGAATGCCTTTTATTGATTCATTAGTCCGACAGACTCCTAGGTGACTCGGATGGTTATTTCCGGCGGCCTTCTGGCCGGCAGACGAACGATATCACCAAGAATGTAGTGAAAGACTTGGCCATTCCCTTGGCCACCGGTTTGCAGAAGGTGTTCAAGACGAGCGAGGAACTGAAATACACCAGCATCCGCATTCATTGGCGTGAAGAGTTGAAAACCGTGCAGGTCCGGATTCGGCCTCTGCCCGGCAAGAAAGGCCAGGAAGCGCTGGCGGCGGTCTTCATCGAGGAAACAGTTCCACCGAAAGAGTCGGTTTCCGGCGGCGTTTCCGTCTACGATGTCAACCTGGAAGCCGAACAGCGCATTCACGATCTGGAGCAAGAACTACAATTCTCACGGGAAAATCTGCAAGCCACGATCGAGGAGCTGGAAACTTCAAACGAAGAATTGCAAGCCACCAATGAAGAATTATTGGCCAGTAATGAGGAGCTACAAAGCACCAACGAAGAATTACAATCGGTCAATGAGGAGTTGCATACCGTCAATGCCGAGCATCAAAGTAAAATCATGGAGTTGACTGAACTGAACAATGATTTGGATAATTTGATGTCCAGCACCCGGATCGCGACGCTGATCCTCGATGAAAATCTAGCCGTCCGCCGCTTCACTCCGGAAATTCGCCGTATTTTCAGAATCCTCGATGGTGATATTGGTCGCCCGATGAATCACTTGACGCATAATCTGGTCGATGAGGATCTGTTGGAACTCATACAAGACGTGGCGCGCCGGGGCGTAGAAAAGGAACGAGAAGTTCGTACCCGTGAGGGCGATTGGCTCCAGATGCGCATCCTGCCGTACCACATCGGCGTGGCGGCTGTCGCTGGCGTCGTGCTGACTTTCATCGATATTGGGCTGCTCAAAACCGTGCAAAACATGCTATCCGACCGTGAAACCCTGATTTCCAGCCTGTATCGTGCAGCGCCGGTGGGGGTCAGTCGGGTCGTCAACCGCACCCTCCTGGATGCCAATGACCAACTCTGCCAGACACTGGGTTATTCCCGAGAAGAGCTGGTAGGTCAGAGCGCGCGCTTGCTGTATCCGTCAACCGAAGAATTCGAGGCAGTCGGTAAGGACCTGTATCAACAAATCCGCCAACATAGCGTCGGCACTATGGAAACTCGTTGGCGCCGCAAGGATGGCACGGTCTTTCCCGTCTTGCTCAATGCCTCGTCGCTACACCCGGGCAATCCCGATGATGGCGTGACCTTCACAGCGCTGGATCTGTCTATCCGCCGGCAAGAAACGGCCCAGATCCAGGCCAGTGAGGAACGTTATCGTCGACTTACAGACGCTTTGGCGGAAGGGGTGGTGTATCAGAATGCTCGTGGCGACATCACTTCCGCCAATCTGGCCGCTGAGCGCCTTCTCGGGTTGTCCAGCGACCCGGCGACTGGGCGAATCGTTGCCGATCCTGACTGGGAAATGCTTCGTGAAGATGGAACGAAATGGCCGGACGAACAACATCCGTCGCTGATCGCCTTACACACCGGATTGCCGGTCAAGGCTGTGGTCATGGGCCTGCTCAACCGATTGGGCCAAACCCGCTGGCTGCGAGTCAGCGCCATTCCGTTATTCGATCCAGGCAAGAAAGACCCGGTCCAGGTGCAGTCGATTTTCCACGATATCACCGAGAGTGTAGAGACCACACGTCAGTTGGTTCACACCCAAGATAAATTGCGGGAGTTAGTGGTTTTCGCGCAACCGACGTTGGACGCGCTGACGGCGCGGATCGTTGCTCTGGACAATAGCAGCGAAACCGTCGATGCTGCAAAAGCCTGGCAGAATCAAGCCCGTGAAAGCGTTGAACTACTCCAGCGCTTGATCGAGAAGATCCCTGTCTTGCCTACTCCCGCTTGACGATGGCCTACTGAAAAACAAACAGGCTTCGGTCGGCTTAAAAACGTTTCTCCGGTCAACTCTGTGCCGTTCACCTCGGTTCCACCGACTCTCGTCGCCGTTGCCGTGGCGCAAGCTTGGCTGTTGGCGCACCCCACCCGTTTTGCCGCACGACACCTTGCGTATAATGCTTACTACCTGGTTACCTGCTTGGATACAGTTGCATCTTCATGAACACTACCTATGACGCCTCCGCGATTGAAGTCCTGAGCGGCCTCGACCCGGTCCGCAAGCGGCCAGGGATGTACACCGATACCGCTCGGCCCAATCACCTAGCCCAGGAAGTGATCGATAACAGCGTAGACGAGGCCATTGCTGGCCATGCCGAGACTGTGGTGGTTATTCTGCACGCCGATGGTTCGTTGGCGGTCGAGGACGATGGACGGGGGATGCCGGTCGATATCCACCCTGAGGAAGGCATTCCCGGAGTCGAATTGATTCTGACCCGGTTACATGCCGGTGGTAAGTTCTCTGACCGTAGCTACCAGTTTTCCGGTGGTTTGCATGGTGTCGGAGTGTCGGTGGTCAACGCGTTGTCCAGCCGTTTGGAAGTGCGCGTCAAGCGCAACGGTAAGGAATACCAAATGATCTTTGCCGATGGCGACAAGGTGTCGGAATTGGCGGAAATCGGCCCGGCGTCGCGCCGATCCACCGGAACGACCGTGCGTTTCTGGCCGGACCCACGCTATTTCGACTCGCCTAAGTTTTCCGTGCCACGGCTTCAGCACGTTCTGCGCGCCAAGGCAGTCCTTTGTCCAGGGTTGAAGGTCAAATTCAATGATGAAGCCACCGGCGAACAACTCCTCTGGCATTACCAGGATGGTTTGACGGACTATCTTCGGGAAGCGTTAGGCAAGATGGCGTTATTGCCCGATCCGCCGTTCGTCGGGCATGTCAGCGGCGAGCGCGAGGCGGTGGACTGGGCATTGACTTGGTTGCCCGAGGGTGGCGAAGCGGTTATGGAAAGCTATGTCAACCTGATTCCCACCTCGCAGGGGGGGACACATGTCAATGGGTTGCGTGGAGGTTTGACCGATGCGGTGCGTGAATTCTGTGAGTTCCGCAACCTGGCGCCCCGCGGATTGCGCATTGCGCCGGAAGATGTTTGGGAGGGTTGTTGCTATGTGTTATCAGTCAAAATGCAGGACCCACAGTTTTCCGGTCAGACCAAGGAGCGCCTGTCTTCACGGGAATGCGCGGTGTTCGTCGGTGGCGTGGTCAAGGACACCCTGAGCCTGTGGTTGAACCAGCATCCTGAGACCGGTGAGCGCATCGCGCAATTGGCGCTGGCCAATGCCCAGAAGCGATTGCGGGCCAGCCGCAGAGTCGTGCGTAAGCAGATTACTAGTGGCCCGGCGCTACCTGGCAAACTAGCCGATTGCACCGCCCAGGATCTGGGTCGCACCGAATTGTTCCTGGTCGAGGGTGATTCCGCTGGTGGTTCCGCCAAGCAAGCGCGTAATCGAGAATTTCAGGCGGTGATGCCCTTACGCGGCAAGATCTTGAACACTTGGGAGGTCGATTCCGCCGAGGTGATGGCTTCGCAAGAAGTACATGACATCGCGGTGGCGATCGGCGTCGATCCGGGTGTCGAGACATTGAATGGGCTGCGTTATGGCAAGATTTGCATTCTCGCCGATGCCGATTCCGATGGTTTGCACATTGCCACCTTGTTGTGTGCGCTGTTCGTGCGGCATTTCCGATCGCTAGTGGAAGCTGGACATGTCCATGTCGCCATGCCGCCGTTGTTTCGGGTCGATGTCGGCAAGGAGGTATTCTACGCCCTGGACGAAGCGGAGAAGCAAGGCATTCTCGACCGGATCGCCGCCGAGAAGAAGAAGGGCAAAGTGAATGTCACCCGCTTCAAGGGTCTCGGTGAAATGAATCCCCTACAGTTGCGGGAAACGACCATGGACCCTACGACCCGCCGTCTGGTGCAACTGACTCTGGAGACCGGTGACGATACCCTGGCGTTGATGGATCTGTTGTTGGCGAAAAAGCGCGCAGGAGATCGCAAGAACTGGCTGGAGGAAAAGGGTCATCTGGCCGAAGTGTGATGAAAGCGAGTGTTGGTGACGCCGTGCGGTCATCGGGGCCGGAACGGCTATCGATCACGACTCTGAAAGGAGTCGGACCTAAGCTGAGTGAACGGCTGCGTCGGTTGGGTCTGCATACGGTCGAGGATGTGTTGTTGCACCTGCCGTTGCGTTATCAAGACCGCAGCTGTATTACCTCCATCGATCGGTTGCGGGTTGGCGAAGAAGCGCAAATCGAAGCGGTCGTGATCGGCAGCGAGATTACCGGGCGCGGCCGGCGCTTTCTGTTGTGTCGTCTGGAGGATGGGACGGGTCTTCTGACTTTACGGTTTTTCCATTTCAGCCCGGCCCAGCAGCAATGGCTCTGTCAAGCCGGGGCGCGGCTGCGTTGCTTCGGTGAGGTGCGTTCCGGTTATGTCGGCGGTCTAGAGATGATTCATCCTGAATGTCACCGCATTGAATCCGACGCTCCGCCGGTGGATGATCGACTCACGCCGATCTACCCGGCGACCGCTGGCTTGCAGCAGTTTACCTTGCGTCGTCTGGCTGAGCAGGCCCTCGAATGCCTAGAGTCCACAGCGCTGTTGCCAGAATGGTTGCCACCTGCGTTACTGACGCAACTGCGTCTGCCAGCTTTCGCCGAGGCAGTGCGGCTGTTGCACCAGCCACCGGTGGATACTTCAGTCGCCGAATTGGAAAGTGGTCGCCATCCCGCTCGGCAACGACTGGTCTTCGAAGAATTACTGGCGCACCAGCTCAGCCTACGCCGACTGCGTGAACGGACCCGTCGCCAGGTAGCGCCGCCGCTAATCGGTGGTCACCTGAGCCGACGCTTCCTCGAACGTTTGCCATTTACCCTGACCTGCGCCCAGCAGCGGGTGTTGGAGGAAATTACCGCCGATCTGGTCCAACCGCGTCCGATGCTGCGGCTGTTGCAGGGGGATGTCGGTTCCGGAAAGACCGTCGTGGCTGCTGCTAGCGTGTTGCGGGCGGTGGAAACCGGCGCGCAAGCCGCACTGATGGCGCCGACCGAGTTGCTGGCTGAGCAGCATTACCGTAATTTCCACGACTGGCTGGGTGAGCTGGGGCTGGAGGTTGCCTGGTTGAGTGGACGCTTGACCGGAAAGGCGCGACGGATTGTGCTGGAACGGTTGGCTGCCGGCGAGATTCAGGTCGCAGTCGGTACTCACGCGCTGTTTCAGGAATCGGTGCTCTTTGCTGAGCTAGCCCTGGTGGTGGTCGATGAGCAGCACCGTTTCGGCGTTCACCAGCGTTTGGCGTTGCGTGAGAAAGGTCGCAACGAGGGACGTTGTCCGCACCAACTGATCATGACGGCCACGCCGATCCCGCGTACGCTGGCGATGAGCGCCTATGCTGATCTCGATACCTCGATCATCGACGAATTGCCGCCGGGACGCCGACCGATCAAGACTGTTGCCGTACCTGACCATCGACGAGATACGATCATTGAGCGTATCCGACAAGCCTGCCGCCGTGGTCGCCAGGCCTATTGGGTTTGCCCGCTGATCGAGGAATCCGAAGCGCTGCAATGCCAGGCGGCGACGGTCACCGCCGAGCGGCTCAGCGAAATTCTGCCGGAATTGCGCATCGGTCTGGTGCATGGCCGGTTGTCGGCGACAGCCAAGGAAATGGTGATGGCGGCTTTCAAGATGGGAGCACTGGATCTGCTGGTCGCCACCACCGTGATCGAGGTTGGGGTCGATGTCCCTAACGCTAGTTTGATGATCATCGAGAATCCCGAACGTCTCGGTTTGGCGCAATTGCATCAGCTAAGAGGCCGGGTCGGGCGCGGTAGTATCGAGAGTAGTTGTGTCTTGTTGTACCGGCCACCGCTGTCCCAGCTAGCCCACGCCCGGTTGGCGGTGTTACGAGAATGCCAGGATGGTTTCGAGATCGCTCGTCGTGATTTGGAATTACGTGGCCCTGGCGAGGTGCTCGGCACCCGCCAAACCGGCGCACAAAGCTTGCGGGTTGCTGATTTGCTGCGTGATCAGGATTGGTTGCCTATCGTCCGCCATACTGCGGATCGTCTGCTACGTGAGCACCCCAACTGCGTGGAGCCGTTGATCCACCGTTGGATCGGTGCTGGCGCACGCTATGGCCAAGTCTAGCCTGCGCGAGGGTGGTTACTCAGCATCGTCTTCACCCAATCTACGAATCTGTTTGGAGAGTCCCTGTGACATGAGACCGTATTCATCACCTCGTCCTCGTCTGCTCTTGGTGATGCAGACTCCCGATGCCGATGCTGGGCGTTGCGCCCGCAAGCTGCGTAAGCGCGGCTATCGGCTTGATTACTGCTATCCACTGTCCGGTCAGTCGCTGCCATCCGAAATGGATGGCTACCTTGGGGTTATCGTGTTCGGTGGGCCGATGAGCGCCAACGATGATGACAAACGGCGAGGTATCCGGGCGCAATTGGATTGGATTCCCAAGGTGCTGGAATCGGGCCAACCGTTTCTGGGCATCTGTCTGGGCGCACAATTATTGGCGCGGGTCTTGGGGGCGGCAGTTCGACCACATCCGATGGGATTGGCCGAAATCGGTTATTTCCCGGTCGAACCGACAGTGGTCGGTCAAACCTTGTTCGATGCGCCATTGCATGTCTATCACTGGCACCATGAAGGCTTTGAATTGCCTGCTGGGGCTGAATTACTGGCGACGGGCGAGCGTTTTCCACATCAGGCCTATCGCTATGGCGCCAACGCCTTCGGTGTCCAATTTCACCCGGAAGTCGATCGAACCATCATGGAAAGCTGGTTGGTGGAAGGTGCGGAGGAGTTGCGCCATCCAGGTGCGCAGTCCGCAACCGAACAGCGTGAGCAGCATCTCCGCCACGATGCCGCGCTTGATGAGTGGTTCGATCGATTTGTGGATGGGTGGTTTTAATAGCCAGCTGACGGAGTGGTTTCATTTCGGATGGTCCGAAAAAGCTTGGCACACACCTTGGGCATTTTCATGGACCGACAAACCAGTCGCCCAGGCTTGCGGTTTGAGGGCCTGATCGCCTGAAAGTCGAACATCGCGTAACGTTGCATTCATGCTGACGCGCCGGAAATTGCAGGCTCAAATCGCACTACAGCGATTCTGTTGTGCTTTTGTCCCTTGGTGGCAGGGGCGGGCATTTGCTGAGACCAAGAGTGCGGCCATCGTAAGGTTCATCATGATGATCGCACTGTCGGTCGCACCCACGGCAGCGCCTGCGCAGGCGCAGAACAGCGAAGATGTATCGCATCGCGTCGTCATCTTGAACGCGGCCGATCCCTATCTGCCGGCATTCGTCGCGCTGGACCGTAGCCTGCGTGAGGCTATCACTCTTTCAGAGCACAAAGCACCCGTCGAATTCTACGCCGAAACACTTGATATGTTTCGTTTTCCTCAGGCATTGCTTGCTGAAGATGTGATCGCGCTACTCCGCAAAAAATATCATGACCTGAAGGTGGATGTGGTCGTCGCAGCCGGATCTATTGCATTCGATTTCGCCCAGCGCCACCGCGCAGAACTTTGGCCAGGTGCGGTCATCGTTTTTCATAGCGTACCGGTCACCGTATTGGAAAAGCGCGGCTTTGATCCGCGCACGATCGGTGTTCCGGTCCAGCTTGAGTTCGAACAGACACTGAATCTCGCCTTGCATTTGTGGCCAGTGATGCGACGGGTCGTCATCATCTCCGGCACTGCCGAACCTGACAAATGGCATCTTTCACTCGCGCGGGAGACACTGGCGCGCTATGCAGGAAGGCTCGATATCCAGTACCTCATCGGCCTCACACTCGCCGAAACGGTTGCAGCGGTGCGTGCGCTGCCTTCGGACACAGTGGTGCTTTATTTGACGATGTTTCGTGACAGCACCGGCGTACCGCTGGTGCCACGCGACGTGCTGACGCGGATCGCGGCGGTCTCGCATGCTCCCATCTTCGGCATGTTCGAGACCTATCTCGGCGGTGGGATTGTGGCCGGGTCGATCGCGAGTTATAGGGCGCAAGGATGGCGTGCGGGCGAGCTTGTCACCAGGGTGCTGAACGGAGAAGATCCCGCCGTGATCGGCGTCCAGGCTCCGGCCAAGCCCCATTGCATCGCCGATTGGCAGCAACTAGGCCGCTGGGGCATCAATGAGCGTCTGTTGCCAGCGAATTGCGAGATTCGATTCAAGGAGGTCACCGCCTGGGATCGCTATTACTGGCAGATTTTCGCCGCGTTGAGCGTGATTTTGGCGCAGACCGCATTGATCATTACACTCATATTGAACCGTCGGAGCCTCCGGCGGGCCCAAACCGAGCTGTGGGATGAGTATGGTCGACGTCATCAGGCGGAGATTACGGTGGCCCATCTGCGGGCGAGACTGGCGCGCTTCAGCAAGGAGCACAGCCTGGGTACCATGGCGACCACTATCTCTCATGAGATCAACCAACCCTTGATCGCGATTCAGAACTATGCGCAGGCGGTCAAGCGACGCCTCCAGAGCAATATCGATGACAAGCCCAAATTCATCGAACTCGTCGCCAAGATCGAGGAGCAGGCAGAGCGGGCGGGAGCCATCACCCAGCGTGTTCGGTCGCTGGTCGGCGCGAGCGATGTGCGATTGCTGCCGGTGTCTCTTGGTCCTCTGGTTGAAGAAGTCATCCGGATGATGGAACCGGAAACCGAACACCGGGGGTGCCATGTCACATGCCAGCCAGCCAGCCACTTTCCAACGGCCCTTGCCGATTCTTTGCACGTTCAGCTGGTCCTGGTCAACCTCCTGCAAAACTCGATGCGGAGTATTTGCTCAAGCGAGCGATATGACAAACGGGTATCGGTCGGCATGGACTCGATCAATGATCGGGAAGTACAGATCAGCGTGACGGATGGGGGGCACGGAGTTCCGCTGGATCGGGTCGTGGACATCTTCGAGCCTCTCTATTCTGGCACGAGCGGTGGTATGGGCATGGGACTCGCCATTTCCCAGGCGATCATCCATGCCCATGGAGGGCGACTCTGGTACGAACCGAATCCTACTGGGGGTGCCATCTTCCGCTTCACATTGCGGAGAGCGGATGCATGAAAAACGCGCCGGAGCAAACGGTATTCGTCGTCGATGACGACGCTGCGGTGCGTGATTCCATTCAGGAACTGGTCGAATCCGTCGGTTTGCAGTCTGAGGGCTACGCTTCGGCGTTCGCGTTCTTGGATATCTTCCAGCCGCAGCGCTCAGGCTGTCTGGTGCTCGATGTGCGGATGGCCGCAATGAGCGGTTTGGTCCTGCAGGAGAAGCTCAACGAGTTGGGGTTCAAAATTCCAGTCATCGTGCTCACCGGCCACGGTGATGTCCCGATGGCGGTCCAGGCGATGAGAGCCGGCGCTGTCGATTTTGTTCAGAAACCCTACCGAGACCAAGCTTTATTGGACAGCATCAACGCTGCCTTGGCTTTGGACGCAGCCGCCAAGTGCTCATCCAGCATAGCAAAGCCCCTTGAACAGCGGCTTGCAATCTTGACAGAACGAGAGCGAGAGGTGCTCGATCAGACTCTCACGGGTTTGACCAGCAAGGAAATCGCCCGCGCATTGGGCGTCAGTCCACGGACTGTGGAGGCACACCGTCAGAACCTCCTGCGTAAGCTGGGGATCGGCACCGTAAAGGAACTGATGCTTTATCTGGTTCCTCAGGGGCGAAATCGCTAGGGTCAGCGAGAGTCTGCTGTCCTTGTGTGCTGATCCCGCCCACTATCGTCGCTCCAGACCTTCGAGAATCTCCATGATCGGCTACGTACGTAGACCCGGTAGCTAACCGAATACTTTCGGCTCCATCTTTCGGCTAAAGTCATCAACAATGGTGATCATCAGAGGATGACGCCGTGAAGGTGAACTTATCTATCGCCCATCGGGCAAATGTACGCCAGAGCCTCTTCTCTTCTCCTGCGCGCCAAGGCAAGTC
This sequence comes from Gammaproteobacteria bacterium, assembly GCA_024235035.1. Classification (GTDB taxonomy): domain Bacteria; phylum Pseudomonadota; class Gammaproteobacteria; order Competibacterales; family Competibacteraceae; genus UBA2383. The sequence continues at coordinate 69,430 of JACKNE010000008.1, read as the reverse complement.
GAAACTTCCATGGCAGATCAGACAGTCTTCATCGTCAGCGAGGACTCCACAGTTCGTGATTCGCTATCAGATCTGGTGATAGCGGCTGGTCTGCGCGCTGAGAGGCTGCCTTCTATGGAAGCGTGGTTCGAGACCGCTGCGTCGGAGCTGCGGGGCTGTTTGGTGCTGGATGCAAGTGTGGGCGATCTGGTCGAGCCGGAGCGACTTGCGGAGTTCGCCTGGGTTTGCGCCAAGATACCGGTTCTGGTGTTGGTCCACCGTGGCGCCGTGCAGACAGCGGTACATGCGCTCAAGCATGGTGCGGAGGACGTGTTACAGAAGCCTCTCCGGGCCGAAACCTTGTTGGAACGTATCAAACAGGCAGTCGCGAAGAAAGGGAATGAGGGCGCGATGCGCTGACCCGTGCCCGACTACCTACGTAGCGTAGGTAGTCGACGAAGTGGCACTGTTTGCTCTTAGCTACTATAAAGCTAGTACTACACTTTAATCTGTAAACTTTTAGGTAGAAGGAGGTCCGCAAGTGAAAGTGAAAATGAAACTGGCAGCTTTGCTGAGTATCGCAGTGCTCCCCGTAATAGGGCTTACTGCTAGCAGCGCGATCGCTGCGGAGGAAAAAAAGCCCAACATCCTGTTCATTGTATCTGACGACACCGGTTATGGTGATCTTGGTCCTTACGGTGGCGGCGAAGGACGTGGCATGCCCACACCCAACATCGACAAGATGGCGGCCGAAGGCATGACGTTCTTCTCATTTTACGCCCAGCCGAGTTGCACACCGGGCCGGGCCGCGATGCAGACCGGGCGCATCCCCAACCGTAGCGGTATGACCACGGTAGCCTTCCAGGGCCAGGGCGGCGGGTTACCAAAAGCAGAGTGGACTCTGGCCTCCGTCCTCAAGCAGGGCGGTTATCAAACCTACTTCACCGGCAAATGGCATCTCGGCGAGGCCGACTACGCACTGCCCAACGCCCAGGGCTACGATGAGATGAAGTACGTCGGCTTGTACCATCTCAATGCCTATACCTATGGTGATCCGACCTGGTTCCCGGACATGGATCCGGAGCTGCGGGCCATGTTCAACAAGGTGACCGTCGGATCGCTTTCCGGCAAAGCCGGCGAACCCGCGAAAGAAGACTTCAAGATCAACGGGCAGTACGTCAACGAGCCTGGCAAGAAGGTCACACTGCACGGCGTCGAATACCCCGATGGCGTCGTCGGCATTCCGTTCTTCGACGGCTACGTCGAGAAGGCGGCGATCGAGTTTCTGGAGACAGCGGCGAAGGATTCCAGCAAGCCGTTCTTTATCAACGTTAACTTCATGAAGGTGCATCAGCCGAACTTGCCCGCGCCGGAGTACGAGCATAAGTCACTCTCGAAGTCGAAGTACGCCGATTCTGTGGTTGAGTTGGACGCACGCATCGGCCACATCATGGACAAGCTGCGTGAGCTAGGTTTCGACAAGAACACGCTAGTGTTCTACACGACCGACAATGGCGCTTGGCAGGACGTCTATCCAGACGCCGGCTACACGCCGTTCCGCGGCACTAAAGGCACGGTGCGCGAAGGTGGCAACCGGGTTCCGGCCATTGCGATCTGGCCGGGCAAGATCAAGGCGGACACGAAAAATCATGACATCGTCGGTGGCCTCGATCTGATGGCGACCTTCGCCTCGGTTGCGGGTGTGAAGCTGCCGGAGAAGGATCGCGAAGGTCAGCCGATCATCTTCGACAGCTATGACATGACCCCGGTCCTGTTAGGCACGGGCAAGGATCCCCGCACCTCATGGTTCTATTTCACCGAGAACGAGCTGACTCCCGGCGCGGCGCGGGTGGGCAACTACAAAGCGGTGTTCAACCTGCGCGGCGACAATGGGCAACCAACGGGCGGTCTGGCGGTGGACAGCAACCTGGGCTGGAAAGGCGCGGACAAGTACGTTGCCACAGTGCCTCAGGTTTTTGACCTTTGGGCGGACCCGCAGGAGCGCTACGACATCTTCATGAACAACTACACCGAGCGCACTTGGACGATGGTGACCATCAGCCAGGCGATCAAGGATCTGATGAAGACGTATATGCAGTATCCGCCGCGCAAGCTGCAAAGCGAAAGCTATTCCGGTCCGATCACAATCTCGAACTACCAGAAGTTCCAGTGGGTTCGAGATCAGCTAAACAAGGAAGGTGTCAGCATCCCGATGCCGACTGGGAACTGAGCAAATGCCTCTCTCCCGCTGGGAGAGGGGTTAGAGGTTTGGTTTCAAAGGATTGAAGATTCCAGTCCGTTTGAGTGTTAGCGTGGGCTACTTCCTTCGCGGAGTAGCCCACAAATGCATAGATCTCAGATGCATAGGTCAGAGGAATCCATGAAACTAGGCAGTAGCAAACAGATCCTCATCGGCATGGTCGCCGGCGTGCTCGCCTTCGCCGCTATGGTCGCCCATGCCACGGACCGGCTCCCCTCCTGGCAGGAAGGGCCGGCCAAGCAAGCCATCCTGGCGTTTGTCGCTAAGGTGACGAAGGAGCATTCGCCCGACTTCGTGCCGATCCCTGAGCGCATCGCCACGTTCGATAACGACGGCACGCTTTGGGCCGAGCAGCCGATGTATTTCCAGCTCCTGTTCGCGCTCGACCGCGTGAAGGCGCTTGCGCCTCAGCATCCCGAATGGAAGGATCAGGAACCGTTTGCCTCTTTGCTCAAGGGCGATATGAAAGGTGCGTTGGAGGGTGGTGAGAAAGCTATCGCCGAGATTGTCATGGCCACCCATGCCGGGATGACCACGGCGGAATTCGAACAAGCGGCGAAAGACTGGCTCGCCACGGCGAAACATCCCAAGACTGGCCGCCCTTATACCGAAATGGTGTATCAGCCCATGCTTGAACTGTTGGCCTATCTGCGCGAACACCATTTCAAGACCTTCATCGTATCCGGCGGAGGCATCGAGTTCATGCGTCCGTGGACGGAAGAAGTCTATGGCATCCCGCCCGAACAGGTAGTGGGCAGCAGCATCAAGACGAAGTACGAACTGCGTGACGGCAAGCCGGTGCTCATGCGCTTGCCGGAACTGAACTTTGTCGACGACAAGGCCGGCAAGCCGGTCGGCATCCATTCGCATATTGGCCGCCGGCCCATCGCCGCGTTCGGCAATTCGGATGGTGACCAGCAGATGCTGGAGTGGACGCAAGCCGGCGGCGGCGCACGGCTGATGATGCTGGTGCAGCATGACGACGCCGAGCGCGAGTGGGCCTACGGCGCGGCATCGAAGATTGGCACGTTCAGCGATGCGCTCATGGCTGAGGCGAAGCAGCAAGGCTGGGTCGTCATCAGCATGAAGAATGACTGGAAGCGGATCTTTGCCTTTGAGCCATAAAAGAAGGGCCAAGACTCAATCGCGTTCCTATTGGTTTTAAATCTTAGATATGCTTTAACTGAAGGAGAAACAGGATGATGAAAAATATTCGCAAAATAACCGGTACCGTCATGCTGGGCGCCCTGCTTCTGGCAGGGGGGCTGGCGTTAGCAGCAGATGCCAAAAAACCGTCCGGAGCTGTCACAATCGACGAGACGCAATTCGCCTTCATTCTAGGTGGCAGCGTCGGCGGCGGTATGCTGACTTTTCATGGCGAGGAACATCCCTTCAAGATCGGTGGCCTGACCGCCGGTGCCAATGTAGGCGTTTCAAAGATGAGCGCTGCCGGCGAAGTGTATGATTTGCAGGACATCTCAAAATTTCCTGGCACCTACACCAAACTGGACATAGGCATTGCGCTGGGCGGTGGCGTGGGTGGGCTGCAGCTCAAAAATGAAAATGGTGTGATCATGCGTCTGGAGTCACGCACTCAGGGTCTGCAATTGAATGTGGGATCCGCCAGTGGCATCAAGGTTACGATGGAGTAGCCTGGATACGCACTAAACAGGAGCTGTCAGTTGTAATAAGGCTGGCGGCTCCTACTTATCTGGGTATTTTAAAGATTCCGCAATCCTGTACAGGAAAGCTTTATGCGCGCTAAAACGATAGGTGTACTTTTCAAGATAGTAGCGCTAGCTCTTTTTTTAGAGGGTGAAACGCTCGCTCAGGATCACTCGAATGCGGCTGCGCAGGCCAACAACCCACTGGCCAATATGACGGCTTTCAATATTCAAGATTATTACATTGGTGATCTGACCGAGTCAGCTGAGTCAGCTAATCAGGCTTGGTTTCGTTTTGCCAAACCGTTTTCTGTGTCAGACACCCATTGGCTATTGCGGGCTTCATTGCCGGTTAATACCTTCCCCACTTCCCCTTATGGCGATAAGGAAACCGGTATCGGTGATTTTAATGTGTTTGCGGCTTACTTAATCGATACAGGCAATCCAGCCGTTAGCTTCGGTTTTGGTCCGCAAATGACGGTGCCTACTGCGAGCCAAGACGAATTAGGCAGTGGAAAATGGTCAGCTGGTTTTGCGAACGTGCTGTTCAACGCGAGTTCACCTAGATTTCAATACGGTTATCTGTTGACCTGGCAGGCGAGTTTTGCTGGCGACGATGATAGGGAAGATGTAAATATCTTAGCATTTCAGCCGTTTGCCTTTTATCAACTCGGCGGTGGAACCTACCTGCGCGCCGCACCGATTTGGGCCTATAATTTGAAAACTGACGATTACAGCGTGCCGCTGGGTGTCGGTATTGGCCAAGTCATAAAAAAAGATAAAACTGTTTATAATATTTTTGTGGAGCCTCAGTTTTCTGTTGCGGATGATGGACCAGGGCAGCCGGAGTGGCAGATATTCTTAGGCTTCAACATGCAATTCTTGAATTGATTTAGAGAGCACGAAGTCTTTCTCGCCATTCACCTCAAACTCTGACGCAACGTATTGTTGAAACATCCCAAGTGGGTTGGTTTTGCCCGCCGCTATTGCGAAAACGAAAACTGTGTTATTTGGAAAAGGTCGTTTGTGCGCTGGAAAATCTAAACCTATGGTGAATCCTACCTCTCGATTTCCGCGAAGCTGGTGGCCTTCCCTTAATAAGCATTGGCTTCTTGTCGCGACCGTGGTGGGAGTGGTTATTGCTCTAGCCAATATATGGCATCCAGGCGCGATAGTCGCATATTTTCGCCACCATGCCTCTCCACTCGAGAAATTTACCCTAATTTTATTTTTGGTGCTGCTACTACCACCGCTGTTCGAGCGGCTGCGGCTACCGGGGATAGTGGGACTGTTGCTCGGCGGTGTACTGGTGGGTCCCTACGTCTCTGCCATCGTCCCGCCGGACGCACCGGCGGTTGAGCTGTTCGCGAGCGTTGGCCGGGTTTTTCTGATGTTTATCGCGGGTCTTGAGATCGACATGCAGGTCTTCAACGCGACCCGGCGACGATCGATAGGGTTTGGCGCCATGACCTTTGCCCTACCGCTGTTGGGCGGCATCTTCGTTGCGCTGTTCTTCGGCTTTGGGTGGATTGCAGCTCTGCTGATCGGATCGCTGATCGCGTCGCACACGCTGTTAGGTTTTCCGATCGTCAACAAATTAGGGCTTGGCAAGAGCGAGCCGGTGGCGGTGACCGTGGGCGCGACGATCTTCACCGACATTGCTTCGCTGCTTGTCCTGGCCGTCTGTATCTCGATTTATAAAGGAGGCTTTTCTCTGCTGGGTCTCGGTATCCAGTTGGCCGAATTGGCCGTGTTCGCGGTCATCATCTTGCAGGGCCTACCGTTGCTCGGGCGCGTCTATTTTCACCGTTACCACAAGAACGAGCAGGCGCTATTTGTCTTCACTTTCCTGATCGTGATGATCGCGGCTGCGGGCGCGCATTTCATCCATCTTGAAGACATCGTCGGCGCTTTCCTCGCTGGCATCGCCGTCAACCGGTTGCTCGAACGTTCTCCGGTCCGCGATCAGGTGATCATGATCGGTGAGAGCCTATTCGTTCCACTGTTTTTCCTGGCCATCGGCGTCCGTCTCAACTTGCCGGTATTCGGGGCAACTTTGCTAAATAGCCTCTGGTTCGTCGTGGCAATCACCGTTGCTTTGTTCGCTGGCAAGCTCTTGGCGGTTACGGCAACGCGTTGGTTCTACGATTACGATTGGCCAGCGACTCTAACCATGTGGTCTCTGTCGTTGCCGCAGGTGGCGGCGACGCTGGCGGCGGCGATAGCGGCTTATGAGACGGTGAATGCCGATGGTGATCGGCTGATCACCGAGTCGGTGCTCAATGCCGTGATTGTGTTAATGGTTTTAACAGCGGTTCTCGGACCCATTCTGACCGAACACTTCGGTCGGCGGATGCTTGTGGAGAATAAAGAGTGATGCGGCGCGTTGACTGGTTGCTGGTCGTTCTGGGTCTTACCTTCTGCATACTGGGCGCGCCTACCGTTAGCATGGCTGAAGACGGAGCCGTAGTACAGGATACGTTGCGGCAGATGCGTGCGGAAACGCTGGACCAGCTCTACAAGGCAGTCCCTCACGCCAGGATGCAGGTGCGCAGTGCGGCGGGTTACGGTGTGTTTGGCGCAGCGGGCGTGCATATCCTGTTCATCGGCGGCAGCGGCGGTCGGGGTGTGGTGCGCGATAACCTGAATGGCCGCGACACCTACATGAGAATGGGCGCCGTCGCTGGGGGACTCGGCATCGGTTTCGAAGACACTCGCACGGTGTTGATTTTTAAGAAACGAGCAGTTCTAAAAGAGTTTCTCGACAAAGGCTGGACCTTTGGTGGTGAAACGGCGGCGGCGGCCATAGCAGAGGGTAAGGGCGATGCAACCGGTGGACTCGAATCGCCACAGGGAATCACGATCTATCAGTTTACAAAGACTGGCTTAATGGCTAAAGGCAGTGTGCAAGGCACCAAGTACTGGAAGGACGACCAACTTAACTGAATATCGGATCGCGACGTTATCTGTATGCTACTGAAAGTGGTTGATTGCAATAGCTTCCGATCTCGGTCAATACACTTTGCCTCAGATTATTGAGCCTGTGCGCTAAAGCGTGCGTTCGCGCCAAGGCGAGTGTTTTCATCATATTCAAGGAGACTACATGAAACTGGGTAAGCTGGGCATCGCCGTAACGACTGCCGCGCTAAGCGCCAATGTCAGCGCTGGTGGCCTATATTTGTATGAGATCGGCACCGAAGATGTCGGACTAGCGGCGGCAGGCGCAGCTGCTCGCGGGCAGGACGCTTCCACCATCGCGTTCAATCCGGCCGGCATGACTCGACTCGACGGCAATCAACTCACCTTCGGCGCGCAGGCGCTGTATGGCGATGTGGATTATCAGTTGGACGGTACGGGAGCCTTGCAAGGCAACAGTCCCGGTAACGTCGTCGGTTGGTTTCCAGGTCTCAGCACCTTTTACAGCTATAGCGTCAACGACCGCCTTAAGCTCGGTGTGGGTCTCTACGGCAATTTTGGCCTCGGCCTGCATTTCGACGATTGGGCTGGCAGCCAACTGATCAAGGACAGCACGCTGATTGCTTTGACGACGCAGCCCACGGTGGCTTACCGCTTCAACGAGCAATGGTCGCTGGGTTTGGGAGTCGGCATCAACTACGGCTTGTTCTCGCTCAAGCGTGACAGCGTCAGCGGCGAACAAAAACTCGATGATCACGATTGGGCCATCAACGGCAAAATCGGCTTGTTATATGAACCCAGCCCGACGACTCGTTTCGGCCTCACCTACACTAGCAAGACCGATTACGACTTCCAAGTCTCCACAGACGTCACGCTGAGCTACGCGATTCCAAATCCGATTCCAGGTCGACCTGATTTAACGCTCACCCGAACTTTTAGCCTGCCCCTTGAAGGCATGGTCAATACGCCTCAGCAGTTGATGGTCAGCCTGTTTCATCAGATCGACCCAGGCTGGGCCGTTCTAGCGAATGTGGGCTGGCAAGACTGGAGCGCCTTCAACGATAACGCAATTTTCGCTGCTAACCGGGAAGTTCCGGGAAGCGATCGGTTACAGGACACCTGGCATGTAGCGCTCGGAATACAGCACCAGGTTAATGACAACCTACGCGTCAATACTGGAGTGGCCTACGATTCCAGCTTCTACAAGCATCAAGACAACACTTCCCTCACGATGCCTTCCGGCGATGCATGGCGCTTCGGTGTCGGCGCGCAATACCAGCTCGATAAAAACTCAAGTCTAGGTGCGGCTTTCGAATATCTCCAAATGGAGAAATCCAGCGTACCGAGCGTTCTGCTCAGCGGCAATTACGATACATCCAGTCTTTATTTCTTTACCGCAAACTACAGTTACCGCTTTTGATTGATTTGGCAAGCTCCGTCTCGATAATCGCCACACGGGGTTTGCTCCGAAGCGTGGCCCGAAACTTTACCCAACCTCTTAAAAGCGCATGACTCATTTTGCTCAACGACTTTCCAAGCAGGTGGTTTTGCTACTGGTTTCGCTCCTCCTGCTTGGCGGTTTGACCATGTCCACCCCTTGGGCTGGGTCCGCTAGCGAACCGATGGAACCTCTGCCCATGGCGTTGCCGGACCATCATCCGCTCATGACCTCCACCAGTGATGGTTACGTCGGCGCGCAAAGCTGCGCAGCATGCCATACGGCCGAGTACCGGCACTGGAAAGATTCCCAGCATGCGCAAGCCATGCAACCCGCCACCGAATTGAATGTGCTGGGCGATTTCCACGACGTGTCCTTCAGCTATGCCGGTATTACCTCCACCTTCTTTCGCCGCAATGGGAAATTCATGGTTCGCACCGACGGACCGGATGGAACCCTCCAAGACTACGAAATTGCCTACACCTTCGGCGTGTACCCCTTGCAACAATACTTGATCGGTTTCCCCGATGGCCGCTATCAGGCGCTGGGCATCGCTTGGGACAGCCGCCCGAAGGAGCAGAGCGGACAGCGCTGGTTCCATCTCTATCCTGGTCAGAATCTGACGTACAAAGATCCTCTACACTGGACTGGCCTGCAGCAGAACTGGAACTACATGTGCGCTGAATGTCATTCCACGAATCTGCATAAGAATTACGATCCGAAGCTCAACCGCTTTAATACCACTTGGTCTGAAATCAACGTCGCCTGCGAAGCGTGCCATGGTCCTGGCGCCGATCACCTCACTTGGGCTAAGAAGGAGGGAGATTGGCAAAAACTAAGCTCCACCAAAGGCTTGTCTATCGCCCTCGACGAGCGGCATGGCCTACAATTTCAGTTGCGCTCGTTCGCCATGCAAGGGCTGGATCTCGCGACCCCCTTCTTGAACCCCAAGCCCAGCATTTTATGGACGGCAGCCACGCAGGCGGCCATGGACAGCGCCCCGGCAAGCACACCGCGTCTGCCCAGCCGCGAACTGGAGTTGTGCGCCCGTTGCCACTCGCGGCGCGGGCAATTCTGGGAGGATTATGTTTTTGGTCAATCGTTGTTGGATACTCACCGTTTGTCACTACTGACGCCGGACCTCTATTACCCTGATGGCCAGATGAAGGACGAAGTGTTCAACCAGGGTTCTTTTCTGCAAAGTAAAATGCAGGCGAAAGGGGTGAGCTGCGGCGACTGCCATGAACCCCACAGTGGCAAATTGCGCGCGACTGGCAGCAGGGTTTGTTTGCAATGTCACATAGCGGCGAAATACGAGTCGCCACAACACCATTTTCACCCGATCGACGCCAAGGGCGTGGACTGCGTCGCCTGTCACGCACCGACCACCGTCTACATGGTGGTGGACCCGCGCCATGATCACAGCTTTCGTATTCCCCGCCCGGATTTAACCGTGAAACTGAACGTCCCCAACGCCTGTAATCACTGTCATAAAGATCAGTCGGCGCAGTGGGCGGCGGAACAAATCCAGAAGTGGTACGCTCAACCCCTACCGGGTCATCAACAGTTCGCCGAAGCGCTACATGCTGGATATACCGAAGCAGTCGGCGCACGGGAGTTACTATTAGCTCTGGTTAAAGATACGGAGCAGCCCAATATCGCTCGCGCCAGTGGGGTAGTGTTACTAAGCGAGCGACTCAACCCCATTGGGTTCGAGGCGCTTCATCCTCTGTTGATCGATCCCGATCCATTGCTGCGGAGCGCGGTGGTGCAGGCGCTGGCGGCGTTGCCGCCGGAGTTGAAGGTTCGACACTTGATACCGCTGTTGGGCGACCCCGTGCGGCTGGTGCGAATCGACGCGGCGCAGACCTTGGCCAACGTACCAAAGGAGACGGTCACCGAGAACCAACGCCAGGCGATCCAGCGGGGCGTGGCGGAATACATCGCCGCCGAAATGACCAACGCCAACCGTCCGGAGTCGTATCTCAATATTGGGCTAATCCATGTTGCTCAGGGCGAGTTCGACCAGGCGGAAGCCGCCTACCGCTCCGCCCTCCAGCTACAACCCACCTTCACTCAGGCGGCGGTCAATCTCGCTGATCTTTACCGGATGCAGGGCCGTGATGAGGATGGCGAAAAGACCTTGCATCAAGCCTTGGAATTCGATCCACAGAATGCCGCTGCACACCACGCGCTGGGTTTATTGCTGATCCGCCAAAAGCGATTGCCTGAGGCCATGATCGAACTAGCGGAAGCCGCTCGGCTGGGTAGCGGCAATCCTCGCTACGGCTATGTGTATGCGGTGGCGTTGAACGGTGTCGGTCAACGACCGCAAGCGATTCAGGAGCTGGAGACGGTGCTAACGAAGCATCCCAACGACCGCAATACACTCGCGGCGCTGGTGGTGTTCCAACACAATGCCGGAAATCTCGACGCGGCGCGGCGTAGCGCGCGTAAACTGGTGGAGCTGGAACCGGATGATCCTGAAGTTCAGGCGCTACTCCAGCAAGCGGAAGCAACGCAATAAGCGGAAGCAACGCAATAAAACTAGGTAAAGATGATAGATTCCTCTCCCTCCAAGCAAAAATCTAGCGCTTTGGTATGAGTGCCGGCTCCAGCACTGTCCAGACATTATCCAGAATCCGGGTCTGTCCCTCGGCGCGCGGGTGCAGGCCGTCATCTTGAATCAGCGCTGAATTGCCTGCTACTCCGTCCAATAAGAATGGAATCAAGGGGATATCGTAACGCTTCGCCAGTTCGTGGAAGGTTGCCTGAAACTTTTGCGTATATAGAAGGCCATAATTCGGCGGAATCCGCATTTCCGCCAATAGCACCTGAGCACCGGCCTGTTGCGAGAGTTCGATCATCTGCGCCAGGTGGCGACTCATCGCCATGGGTGGTTGCCCGCGCAACCCGTCGTTGGCGCCCAGCTCCAGAATGATCAAGGTGGGATGATGTTGCTCCAAGGCGGCTGGCAGCCGGCTGAGACCTCCGCTGGTGGTGTCGCCGCTGATGCTGGCGTTGACAACTCGATGCGGATAGCCGTGCTCCGCCAGTCGGTGTTGCAACAAACTCACCCAGCCCTGTTTAACGGGAATGCCATAAGCGGCGCTCAGACTGTCGCCGAAGACGAGAACGACTGGGGCTTCGGCATGAGCTGGAGTCATGAGCAAGACCACCAGCCATAACAGCAAACTCGGAAACCAATGTGAGCAATTCGTCTTTTTCATCTTCAGAGCGCCTGGCCATGCGTGTGGATCATGATCTGGAAGCGGGCAGTGGGGTAAGCGTAGCCGCCATGTCGGCATCGGACAACCCGATCCGCGATGCGATCATTCGAGTGGAGGATCTAGGTAAGCAAGTGATCAGCCCGGAGGGGCCCTTGCTCATTCTCGACGCCATTCGCTTTGACATCGCCAAGGGCGAGAGCGTGGCGGTGGTCGGCGCTTCCGGCTCTGGCAAGTCCACCTTGCTGGGTTTGCTGGCTGGTCTGGATGCCCCGAGTCGTGGCCGAGTGTGGTTGGCCGGCGTTGATCTGAACGGCCTGGATGAAGATGGCCGTGCTTTGCTGCGGGCGCAGCGGGTTGGTTTCGTGTTCCAATCCTTCCAACTGTTGACTGGACTCACTGCCCTGGAGAACGTCATGCTGCCTCTGGAGTTGGCCGGGCAGGTCGATGCTCGCCGACAGGCCCTGGAGTTGCTGGAACGGGTCGGTTTGCAAGCCCGCGCCCGGCATTACCCCGCGCAACTGTCCGGTGGGGAGCAGCAACGAGTGGCGATTGCCCGTGCGTTTGCCGGTAATCCCGATGTGCTGTTCGCCGATGAACCCACCGGTAATCTCGATCAGAAGACCGGACATCGTATCATCGAGTTGTTGTTCACGCTCAACCGTGAACAGGGCGCGACCCTGATCCTAGTCACTCACGATCCAGAATTGGCTGCGTATTGCGACCGGATATTGGAGCTGGATGACGGACGGTTGAGCGAACGCCTGAAACCGCGACCCAGTGGAGCGTAGCGTCATGACGAAAACAGCCGCCGGGTTTTCTCTCGGAAATGCAGCGGTGAGTTGGCGTGCAGTGAGCCGCTTGGCTTGGCGCGCGCTGCGTCGCGACTGGCAATCCGGCGAGTTGCGGGTGCTGGCCGTGGCGCTGCTGATCGCCATCGCCAGCGTCGCCGCCGTCGGTTTCTTCGCCGACCGCATCCAGCAAGCCATGGAACGCAAGGCCAGCGAATTGCTGGGCGCCGATCTAGTGGTTGCCTCGGCCAATCCGATTCAACCGCTATTAGCCGATACAGCGCATCGGTGGGGGGTGCAAACGGCAGAGACGCTGAGTTTTCGCAGTGTCGTCCTGGCCGGCGATGTGACGCAATTGGCGGAAGTCAAAGCGGTCGGTCCGGGTTATCCGTTGCGGGGTGCGCTTCAGATCAGTGATCGACCCTTCGACCCACCCCGCACCGTCGATACGATTCCTGGCCCAGGCCAGGTTTGGGTGGATGAGCGGTTGTTGCAGGTGCTGGGGCTTCAGGTGGGCGATATGCTGAGCCTCGGCGCGCGTTCGTTCCGTATCGAACAGGTGCTGGCCTATGAGCCGGATCGAGCCGGCGATCTGTTCAGCATCGCTCCCCGTCTGATGCTGAATCTGGCGGATATCCCTGCGACCGAATTGGTGCAACCGGGCAGTCGGGTTGAATATCGCCTGCTGCTGGCGAGTACACTGGCGGCGCTGGACGATTTTAAGGCTTGGGCGGAGCCCCGGTTGACGGCAAGCGAGAAGTTGCAAGGCGTGCGGGACGCCCGCGTCGAATTGCGCTCGGCATTGGAGCGGGCGCAGCGCTTTCTCAATCTGGCGGCGCTGGTCAGTGTAATCCTAGCCGGAGTCGGGGTGGCTATCGCTGCTCGCCGCTTCGCAGCCCGCCACTGGGATAGTGTAGCTATTCTGCGCTGTGTCGGCGCGACTGAGGCGCTGATCGTTCGGTTGTTCGTCCTGGAGTTGTTGACGCTGGCAATGCTGGCCGGCGTTGCCGGTCTGCTGGTGGGATATCTAGCGCAATATGGATTGAGCGGTGTCCTCGGGTCACTGCTCAGTCGTACCGAACTGCCGGCGCCCTCGCTGTGGCCGATATTGCCGGCGTTGGCGATCGGTTTTGTCACGCTGCTGGGCTTCGGGCTGCCGCCATTGCTGCGCTTGCGAGAAGTGCCGCCGCTGCGGGTCTTGCGCCGCGATTTGGGGCCAGTCAACCCGCGCTTGCTGATCCTGTACGGTCCCGCAGTGGCGGCGACGCTAGCGTTGCTGGTATGGCAAGCCGGCGATTGGCGACTGGCACTGTACGTGTGCGCTGGAGTGGTGGGCGCCATCATCGTCCTGTCTCTGGCGGCTTGGGGGTTGGTGCGGGCGCTGAACCTATTGCGTGGCCAAGTCGGTGTCGCTTGGCGATTCGGTTTGGCCAACATCGCCCGGCGCGGTCCCGGTAGCACGGTGCAGGTCGTCGCGCTGGGCTTGGGATTGATGGCGTTGCTGATGTTGACCCTGGTGCGCACCGATCTGTTGACGAGTTGGCAGGCCGGCCTGCCGGTGGATGCGCCCAACCATTTCCTGATCAATATCCAGACCGCTGAAATCGCTGGAGTACGCGCTTTGTTACACGCGCGTGGCCTGCGCGATGTGACACTGTTCCCCATGGTGCGTGGGCGATTGACCGCAATCAATGGTCGCCAGGTCGGGCCGGAAAATTATGAAAATCCACGCGCGCAGCGGCTGGTGGCGCGAGAATTCAATCTGTCTTGGACAGAGACGTTGCAGGAGGACAACCGCCTGCTCGCCGGCCACTGGTGGCAGCCGGGGGATCAGGGACAAGGCGTCGCCTCGGTGGAGATCGGTTTGGCCGAGGAGCTGGGGATCGCTTTGGGCGATGAGTTACATTTCCAGATCGCCGGGCAGGACCTGGAAGCGAAAGTGAGCAGTCTGCGCAGCGTCGAATGGGACTCATTCCGGGCCAACTTCTTCGTGGTCTTCCCGCCTGGCGTGCTGGATACCTATCCCGCTACCTGGATCACCAGCTTTCACCTGCCCGCCGACCAGAAACCGGTGCTGGCGGAATTGGTGCGGCAACATCCATCCGTCACGGTGTTGGATGTCGAAGCGATCATGACCAAGGTTCGTGAGATCATGGATCGGGTGATCGCCGCTGTTGAATACGTGTTCCTGTTCACGTTGGCGGCCGGGTTGGTGGTGTTGTACGCGGCGATTCAAGCCACTCAGGATGAGCGGCGCTTCGAGAGCGCGGTGTTGCGGACCCTGGGTGCCCAGCGAGCTATCGTGCGGCAAAGCCTGCTGGCGGAATTTGCGACGCTAGGGTTGCTGGCTGGGGTATTGGCTGCTGCTGCCGCCACCGTGTTGAGTTATGTGCTGGCGACCCAGATCTTCGACTTTTCCTACTCGTGGAATCCGTGGGTTTGGCTGCTTGGCGGCGGTGTTGGCGTTGTCGGCGTCGGTCTGGCCGGATGGCTCGGCGCCCGCTCGGCGCTGACTCAGCCACCCTGGCGGGCGCTGCGGGAGTTGTGAGTCGCTGGGAGATTGCCATGCTTCCCCTGGGTTTCCATGGAAATTGACGGATGTACGAAGGCGAACGTTTCAATAGCATCAGCCATTTGGTGGGCGCGGTCGCGGCGCTCGCTGGGCTAGTCATTGTCGTGGTGGCGGCTGCACAGCAGGGTGATCCTTGGAAGATCGTCACTTTCAGCATCTACGGTACGACCTTGTTTCTACTGTATGTCATCTCTACGCTCTATCACAGCTTGCGCGGTAGAGCGAAGCGGATCTTTCGCAAACTGGACCATTTGTCGATCTATTTCTTGATCGCGGGCACTTACACGCCGTTTACCTTGGTGACTTTGCGCGGCGTTTGGGGATGGACCCTATTTGGGATCATTTGGGGGCTGGTGGTTTTCGGGATTGTGCTGGAGGCTTTGCCGCAAAAGGGCAATCGCATCCTGTCGGTGGTCGTATACGTCCTCATGGGCTGGTTGGTGCTAGTCGCGCTCAGGCCGCTATTGCAGGCTTTACCCTCGCCAGGTTTCATCGGGCTCCTGATCGGCGGATTTTTCTACACTGGTGGCTTGGTGTTTTACTTTTTCGATGAGCAGGTTCGCCATTTTCATGGGATCTGGCATCTATTTGTGCTGGCGGGCAGCGTCAGCCACTATCTAGCCATCCTGCTCTATGTATGATCGCTAAGCGTGGAGGGGGCGCTTGGCGACTAGCGATATTTCCTTAGGGTGATCCGCCAATCGCGCCCGACCGCCCGCATTTCCAGAATCTCCAGTTCGGTCCGTTCGCTCATGCGCGCCAACTCCGGTAACTGGAATAGACCTCGCGCCTTATCGCCCAGCAGTAAAGGAGCCATGTAAACCACCAACTCATCCACCAAATCCGCCTGCAAAAGCGCACCCGCTAGGGTCGAACCACATTCCACATGAATTTCGTTGCATTCGCGGCGAGTCAGTTCCGCCATGACCTCTCGCAAATGCAGTTCCCATTCGAGGCGTGGCATCACGATGATTTCAGCGCCGACGGCTTGCAGTGGCGCTTGCGCGGCCGGGTCGGCAATCGCGGTGAAAATCAGCACCGAACCTGGCGCTTGCAGAATTCGGGCAGTCGGTGGCGTACGTAGTTCAGTGTCGAGAATGACCCGTGTCGGCTGGCGCGTTACTTCCGGCAGGCGAACGTTGAGACCTGGATCATCGATCAAGACCGTACCGATCCCGGTCAAGATCGCGGAACTACGCGCGCGGAATCTTTGCACATCTTGCCGTGCAGCCTCACCGGTCAACCATTGACTCTCCCCCGAGTTCAGCGCCGTGCGGCCATCCAGGCTCATCGCCAGCTTGACGCGGATAAAAGGTCGCCCCTGGGTCATGCGTTGAATGAAACCCGGATTCAAAGCCCGAGCTTCCGCTTCCAGAAGTCCGCATTCCACGGTCATCCCGGCTTCACGCAGTTGCATCAAGCCGCGCCCGGCGACCTGCGGATTCGGATCGGGCATCGCGGCCACCATGCGGGTAACGCCGCTATGCAGCAACGCATCGGTGCAGGGTGGGGTGCGTCCATGGTGGCAACAGGGTTCCAGAGTCACATAGGCCGTGGCTCCGCGCGCTCGGCTACCGGCGGCCTCCAGTGCATTGGCCTCTGCGTGGGGTTCGCCAGCACGCACATGCCAGCCTTCACCGATCGTTTCGCCCGCGCGGACCAGTACGCAACCGACTCGGGGATTCGGGTCGGCGCCGTACAGTCCACGTCGAGCCAGCGCCAAGGCGCGCGCCATATGGCGATAGTCGTCGGGCAACCAGACGTGATTGTTCTCCCGTGCAGGAGAGGAGAGCAAAGTGGGTGAGGGATTGGAAGACATTAACCGGAATTTGCCGGGTCCAGCAGCGTGTTCTGCAAGCGTTCGATCTCGACCTGAAAGGCGTTGACATCCTCGAAGCTGCGGTAGACCGAAGCAAAGCGGACATAGGCCACTGGGTCCAGACGGCGCAGTTCCTCCATCACCCATTCACCGATGCGTTGGCTGCTGAGTTCTCGTTCGTTGCTGGTGTGAACACGGTTCTTGACGCGTAGGATGAGTTTTTCAAGCTGCTCAGCGCTGATGGGACGCTTTTCCAGCGCCCGCATCAGTCCCGTGCGCAGCTTTTTTTCCAGGAACGGTTCGCGGCGGCCGTCGCGTTTCACCACCGGCGGCATCGCCAGTTCCGCTACCTCGTAGGTCGTGAAACGGGCATTGCAATGGACGCATTCGCGGCGCCGGCGGATCTTGTCGCCTTCCACCAACAGCCGCGAATCCACGACTCGAGTGTCGGGAGCGCCACAGAATGGACAATGCACCGTCGCCGCCTTGTTGCCAGGAGATCGATCAGCCGTACACCGGGAATTTGGCGCAGAGTTCGGCGACTTGGCCACGCACCCGGTCGATGACGGTTTCGTTGTTCAGATCGTCGAGGATATCGCAAATCCAGCCGGTCAATTCCCGACACTCGTGTTCCTTGAAACCGCGCGTGGTTATCGCCGGTGAGCCGATCCGCAGGCCGCTGGTCACAAAAGGCGACTGGGGATCATTGGGGACGGCGTTTTTGTTGACCGTGATCCAGGCGCGGCCCAGCGCCGCATCAGCGGCCTTACCGGTCAAGCCCTTGGCGATCAAGCTGACCAGGAACAGGTGATTATCGGTGCCACCGGAAACCACTTCACAGCCGCGTTCGCTGAACACTCCAGCCATGACTCGGGCATTGGCCACTACCTGCTTCTGGTAGTCCACGAAATCGGGTTGCAGCGCCTCCAGGAAAGCGACTGCCTTAGCGGCGATGACGTGCATCAGTGGTCCACCCTGAGTACCAGGGAAGACCAGCGAATTGAGTTTTCTCTCGATTTCGGGATTGGACCGGGCCAGGATTAAACCGCCGCGCGGCCCGCGCAGCGTTTTGTGCGTCGTGCTAGTGACCACGTCAGCCACAGGAACGGGATTGGGATAGACGCCAGCGGCGACCAGACCCGCGACATGCGCCATGTCCACGACCAGATAAGCCCCCACTTGATCAGCGATGGCTCGGAAGCGCAACCAGTCTACCACTCGCGAATAGGCCGAGAAACCGGCAATGATCATCTTTGGTCGGCATTCCAGCGCCAGCCGTTCCACTTGTTCGTAATCGATCTCACCAGTCACGTCATTCAGACCGTACTGCATCGCTTGATACAAGCGACCGGAGAAGTTGACTTTAGCACCGTGAGTCAGATGACCGCCATGCGCCAAACTCATGCCCAGAATGGTGTCGCCTGGCTCCAGCAGCGCCATATAAGCAGCGGCATTGGCTTGTGAACCGGAGTGGGGTTGGACGTTGGCGTAATCGGCATTGAACAGTTTTTTGGCGCGGTCGATCGCCAGTTGTTCGGCGATATCCACGAATTCGCAACCACCATAGTAGCGCTTGCCTGGATAGCCCTCGGCATACTTGTTGGTCAGCACCGAACCCTGTGCTTCGAGCACTCGGGGACTGGCATAGTTTTCCGAGGCGATCAGCTCGATGTGGTCTTCCTGGCGCTGTTTTTCACCCTCTAGGGCGGCCCACAATTCACTGTCGAATCCGGCGATTCGCATCTCTCGACTGAACATTCACGACCTCTGCAAAGGCGAGCGCCCGCTACAAATGAAAATGCGAGCGAAGTATGAAAGATGGAAAATATTACCCCAGTTTTGACGGTAAGCGGCAGAGTTTTTCATATGCAGACCGACTGACTTTTGCCGGATTAGCGAATTACCAGCTTGGATTGATAATTCTCAAGCCTATCGCTGACGAGCATCCGGTAAGATGCGCAGGTACGAACTTACCTTGGAGATGGCTATGAATATGGCTCAGAATGTCGGTTCAGCCGATAAAATTATCCGCATCGTAGTTGGCGCCCTGTTGATCATTCTCGCCTCAATGGGAACGATTGGCTGGTGGGGCTGGGTGGGCGTGGTGCCGATTGCCACGGCGCTGATGGGTTGGTGTCCGGCCTACACCCTGTTGGGCGTCAAGACCTGCTCGCCTAGCAATTTGTCCGATCCCTCCGGTCAATGAAGCCAATTTTTCGATACTGCGAACGGCCGCTCAAGCAGCCGTTTTTTTAGGAGGCTATCCATCAGCAGCGGTTGTTTTTGGCGCAATGGACGTGTCGCGCACATCGAACGCTCGGTTGAACGCCTCATGTCTCTTCGTGCCGGAAGAAATTCATCAGTTGCTGAAGTTCGTCGGTCTGTTGGTGAATCGCTTGGCTGGCTGAAGCGGTCTGATTGACCAAACCGGCGTTCTTTTGCGTGACCTGATCCATTTGCAGGATAGCCTGATTCACCTGCTCGATGCCGCTAGCCTGCTCGCGGGTAGCTGCTGTCATTTCGGCGACGATATCGCTGACCTTCTTAACCGCCGTCAAAATCTCCTGCAAGGTTTGTCCAGACTGAGCGACCAACCGGCTGCCATCCTCGACCTTGACCACGCTGTCCGTGATCAGTGATTTGATCTGCTTGGCAGCGTCGGCGCTGCGTTGCGCCAGTTTGCGCACTTCGCCAGCCACGACAGCAAAGCCTCGGCCTTGCTCACCGGCCCGCGCCGCTTCTACTGCTGCATTCAGCGCCAGCAGATTGGTTTGAAAGGCGATTTCGTCGATGACGCCGATGATGTCGGCGATCTTGCGGCTACTCTGATGAATGGCGCCCATCGCAGCTACGGTTTGTTCGACGATCTGCCCGCCTTGTTCGGCTTGATTTCGCGCTGCGCCGGCCAGTTGATTGGCTTGTCCAGCGTTGTCAGCGCTGTTTTTCACCGTCGAAGTCAGTTCTTCCATGCTGGCGGCGGTTTCTTCCAGCGAAGCGGCCTGCTCTTCGGTGCGCTGACTGAGATCGGTGCTGCCCTTGGCGATCTCTTCCGCCGCTTCGCTGACTTGATCGATCGTCTGCATGGTGTTGGTCACGATCCCTCGCAACTGCTGCACCATTGTTTGCATCGCCGCCAGTACTTGGGCTACCTCGTCGTGTCCGCTGACGGCCACGTCTTCAGTGAGGTTACCGCGAGCCACTCTTTCCGCTGTGGTCACCACGTGCCTAAGCGGATTGACGATACTGCTGGCAACCCATAATCCGCCTATGCCCAATACCAGCAACAGCGTCAGCGTACTTCCACCCATTCTCCAGGCATCATGCCAGAATGCTGTTTCGATATCGTCGATGTAAACACCAGTGCCAATGATCCAGCCCCAAGGCGCGAATCCTTTGACATAGGAAAGCTTGGGTACCGGTTCTGTCATATTCGGTTTCGGCCACATATAGTGTACGAAGCCACTGCCTGCTTGCTGGACTACATCTGTCATCTCCTTAAAGAACAGTTTTCCCGTTGGATCTTTCAGGTCGCTGAGTTGCTTGCCATCCAGTTCCGGCTTGATGGGGTGCATAATCATATGCAGGTCCATGCTATGGATCCAGAAATACTCCTGCTTTTCGTAACGCAAGGTTTTGATGATCGCTGCCGCCGTTTTCTGTGCCTCTTCCTCGCTCAGCGTTCCGGTAGCAGCCAAACTATGGAACCGCTCCATGACGCCGAGGGCCGTTTCAGCCAAATGGCGTAGTTCCTGCTCACGAGCATTGAGCATCTGGTTTTTGAATTCATATAGATAAATCACAGTCCCGAAACAGACAGCGATAAATGCGATACCTAGCATGGCCCAGATACGGGTCGCTATTTTAAAACGCACTAGAAAGGAATTGGCCATTCTCATCAATATCCTCCTGGGCCAAGTTCTTGCCTTTTTGAACCTGGTGTTATTTGTTAAGGCACTTGTTTTTATAACTATTTATTTAGATTTAAATTTATCAAACAGCTATAAGACCCAATGCTGGCTTGCGTAATACGTATCATCTGTATTGAATAATTAACAAATTGCGCTTTGCAAACACTACAAGTGTAGACAACTTTAAACCTGTAGAGTGAGTATTCCAGGGAAAAATCTGTAACTATCGGTCGGATAGATTTAAGGCGAGGCAATTGCCAGGGGGAGTGAGGGCCTGTGCTTAGACAGAAAATCGGCGAGGGCTGATAAATCCGCAAAATCTATGTTGCAATGCAATATAAAAGAAATATAATACCCTCGTCAAAATAGCGTCAAGGTTGGATAGTATCTTTCAGGTGATCAGAATGGTTTGATTTTATGCATGATTCGAGGAGTCAACTAATGAATATTAGGCCTCTGAGTGTTCTTATCGCATCCACGATTATCCTTGTGTTTTCTATGCTATTGTCTTATCAGGTTTTCGAACACGCGGATGAATTTATTAGCGAACTGTTATCGCTGTATGCCATTGGAGCCATGGTTGGCTGCGGTTTGGCGGTCGCATGGTTGATGGGTGAGTTCATCGGTCAGGATTGACTGAGCGCGCCATGCCAGAGTTGAAGTGACATCATTACCTTATTAATCCTATAAGAGCTGTAGTGCTTTAACTGCCTTTGCTGTCTTTGGAGCTGCTTAGCTGATTGATTCTTGATGATACATACCCCGCAGCTTGCTGCGGGGCTGCTTATTTACTCGCTTTTCGGTGTCTGCCGCTCCCGGATCGCCCGCTTGGTGTCGATACTGATTGATAGGGATTCTTGCCGCTGCGGAATTCGATGCGCACCGGTGTCCCCCAGAGGCTCAGCCGCTTGCGGTACACATTGGCTAGATAACGTCGATAGGTTTCCGGCACATGATCGATCCGGTTGCCATGAATCACGATGAGCGGCGGATTTTGCCCGCCTTGATGAGCGTAGCGCAGCTTGATGCTGTGGCCGTGAACCAATGGTGGCTGATGAGCGGCCAGCGCTTCTTCGAGAATTCGGGTCAATTCCGGTGTCGCCAACTTACGGGTCGCTGCCGCGTAGGCTTCGCCGACCGAATACAGCAATTCGCCGACCCCAGTGCCATGCAGGGCGGAAATAAAGTGAATTTTGGCGAAATCGAGAAAGCCCAACCGGTATTGGAGATCACGTTTCACTTGGGCGCGCGTGTCGGAATCAAGATGATCCCATTTGTTGACGGCTAATGCCAACGCCCGACCGCTGTCCAGAATCAATCCTAGTAGGGTAGCATCTTGGTCACTGATTCCCTGGCGGGCATCCAGCACCAATACCGCTACATGAGACTGCTCAATAGCCTGCAATGCCTTGATGACGCTGAATTTCTCGACTACCTCACTGACTCGCGCCCGGCGGCGCACCCCGGCAGTGTCGATCAGCTGATAGTGTTGACCGTCGCGTTCGAATGCAACCGCGACGCTGTCGCGAGTGGTGCCAGGCAGGTCGCAGGCCAGCATCCGTTCTTCGCCTAGCAGGCGATTGACCAGGGTAGATTTACCGACATTGGGTCGACCGACGATAGCCAATTTGATGATGCCCTCTGGTTCGCCTTCCGGCGCTGTCGTCCTGCTGCGCCCATCGGCGACCGGTAAGGCCGCCAAGACTTTCTCCATCAGCACCTCGACGCCCTGATTATGAACAGCAGCAATGACATGAAGATGCTCCAGCCCAAGAATGTGGAACTCGGCACTGAGCAGATCAGGATCACGGTGTTCAGCTTTGTTGATGACCAAATGCAGCGGTTTACCCGCACGGCGCATTTGGTTGACGATCTCTTCGTCCGCGACCGTCAGGCCGGCTCGACCATCCACCAGCAACAGCACAGCGTCGGCTTCCTCGATAGCCCGCCAAACCTGGCGCGCCACCAGACTATCCAACCCGGCATCGTCACCAGTGAGCCCTCCGGTGTCGACAACCAGGTAAGGACGAGGACCGCGCTGGCCGATGCCGTATTGCCGGTCACGAGTCAAGCCGGGTAGGTTCGCTACCAGCGCATTGCGGGTGCGGGTCAGGGAATTGAATAAGGTGGATTTGCCGACATTGGGTCGGCCGACGATAGCAATGACAGGGAGCATGACAGTATTAGGCTTCAGGGGTTGGAGGTCAGCAGTCAAGGGGTTAGAGTGATTAGTCAAGAATTATGCCTCAAAGTGAAGCTCAAAATTTATGAATCTGAAAATCGACAATCTACAAACTGACTGGATTTCTGGTAATCTTCACGCCTGATTTTTATCACGACAGACCACAGTTGTGCTTTGCTGACCTTAGAGCTTACATGACCTCAGTTTTCCGTACTCGCGTCAAGATTTGTGGTATTACCCGTCCCGAAGATGGCGTGATGGCGGCCAAACTAGGCGCCGATGCCATTGGGCTGGTTTTTTATCCGCTCAGCCCTCGGTTCGTGAATATGGAAGCAGCACAACGGATCATCGCTGCCTTGCCTCCGTTGGTCAGTGTCGTCGGTCTGTTCATGAACGCTGATGCGGCGGCGGTGCGGGCTGTCTTGACCGAAGTGCCACTGCATCTGTTGCAATTCCATGGTGATGAAAAACCAGATGATTGTGCTGCCTTCGACCTGCCTTACCTTAAAGCGGTACCTATGGGCGCTGGGGTCGATGTACTGGATTATGAACGACAGTTCGCCAGCGCGTCAGGCCTATTGCTGGACAGCCACGGTGGCCGGGAAATGGGTGGAACCGGTCAAAGTTTCGATTGGGCGCGAATTCCCGCTCAGCGACAAAAACCATTTGTTCTGGCTGGTGGTCTCCATCCTGGCAATATCGCCGAGGCGATCCAGCAAGTTCGACCTTACGCAGTCGATGTCAGTAGCGGCGTGGAATCGGCCAAGGGTGTCAAGAACGCCGAGTTGATGCGTGCATTTCTACAAGGTGTGTACGATGGTGAGAGTCATGCATAGCCCAGTGAATTTCAGCCAGTTTCCCGATCAAGGTGGTCATTTTGGCCGTTATGGTGGGCGGTTTGTTGCTGAAACATTGATGGAGGCATTGCACGAGCTGAATGAAGCCTGGCGGGATTGTCGCCATGATCCCGATTTTCTAGCGGAACTGGATGCTGACCTAGCCCGTTACGTCGGTCGCCCCAGCCCACTTTATCATGCTGAACGCTGGAGCCGGCGGTTTGGCGGCGCGCAGATTTACCTTAAACGCGAAGATCTTAACCATACGGGCGCGCACAAGATCAACAATACCGTCGGCCAAGGATTGTTGGCCAAGCGCATGGGTAAGACTCGGTTGATTGCTGAAACCGGTGCGGGTCAGCATGGTGTCGCTTCCGCCACGGTTGCTGCCCGACTGGGGATGAAATGTGTGGTCTACATGGGGGCCGAAGATATTCAACGCCAGGCGATCAATGTTTATCGCATGCGTCTGTTAGGAGCTGAAGTCGAGCCGGTGACCTCCGGCTCGCGCACTCTTAAGGATGCTCTCAACGAGGCATTGCGTGATTGGGTTGCCAACGTGGATGATACCTTCTACATGATTGGTACGGTGGCCGGCCCGCATCCCTACCCGCTAATGGTTCGCGAGTTCCAGGCCGTCATCGGTCGTGAAACTCGTGAGCAGATGCTGGCTGAGCATGGCTGCCTGCCCGATGCGCTGGTCGCTTGCGTCGGCGGCGGCTCCAACGCGATTGGCTTGTTCCACCCGTTCCTGAATGATAGCGAAGTCGCCATCTACGGCGTCGAAGCCGCCGGTTTTGGCCTCGACACGGGTCGCCACGCAGCTACGCTGTGTGCAGGTCGTCCCGGCGTGTTGCACGGCAACCGTACCTACCTGTTGAATGATGATAACGGCCAGATTATCGAAACGCACTCGGTGTCCGCCGGTCTCGATTATCCTGGGGTTGGCCCGGAACACGCTTGGCTGAAGGATATCGGGCGAGCGCAATACGTTGCTGTCACTGATGCTGAAGCCCTGCGCGCCTTTCACGATCTAACCCGTATTGAGGGGATCATCCCAGCGCTGGAAAGCAGCCACGCCCTGGCCTATGCCGCCCAACTGGCCCCGACGATGCGCTCTGACCAGCGTATCGTGGTCAATCTGTCTGGACGTGGCGACAAGGATATTTACACGGTCGCCGCTCTGGACGGCATCCAGCTTTAAGCGTCTACTTTCACTTCTCTCTCCCCGAAAGAGGGGATTCCAAGATCGTTTCTAAGAGTCCGACGTATGAATCGCATGACCCGTCGCTTCCAGGAACTGCGCCGCACCGGTCGCAAGGCACTGATTCCTTACATTGCCGCCGGTGATCCACATCCGGACCAAACTGTGCCGATGTTGCATACTCTGGTTCAGGCAGGGGCGGACATCATCGAATTGGGTGTTCCATTTTCCGATCCGATGGCCGATGGTCCGATCATTCAGAAAGCTTGCGAGCGCGCGCTGGCCCAGGGTATGTCGCTGCGACGGGTGTTGGAATTGGTGCGCGCATTCCGGCGGTCCGATATGGAGACGCCACTGGTGCTCATGGGGTATCTCAACCCGATTGAAAGCATGGGTTATGATGCTTTTGTCGCCGACGCCAGCGAGGCTGGGGTGGACGGGGTGCTGACCGTGGACCTGCCGCCCGAAGAAGCGCCTGAATTGGCGGAGCGGCTGATCGCCGCCGATATCGATCCCATCTTTCTCCTGGCGCCGACCAGTTCGATCGAACGTGTTCGCCGCGCCGCCGAACTGGCGCGTGGCTATCTCTACTATGTCTCGCTGAAGGGCGTAACCGGTTCCGCCGCGCTGAATGTCGCTGAGGTGACCGAAAAATTGGCGATGATCCGCACTTGTACCGATCTGCCGCTCGGCGTCGGTTTTGGCATCAAGGATCCGCTGACCGCCGCCGCCATTGCTCAAGTTGCCGATGCCGTGGTCATCGGTAGCGCGTTAGTTTCCAGAATGGCTGAATGGGCGGATGATCCTGAACGGATGCGACGAGAAGTCGGCGCGTGGTTAAGCGCCATACGGCAGGCCATGTCAGTAGCGAGTGGCGAGCGGGCAGTGCTTTAGCATCTCATGCCATGAGCTGGTACGAAAAACTCGTTCCCTCGCGGATCCGCACCGACGGACGCAATAAGCATCAGATTCCCGAAGGCTTGTGGAGCAAGTGCGAGGAATGCGACGCAGTGCTGTACCGTGTCGAACTCGAACGCAACTTGCAGGTATGCCCGAAGTGCAGTCATCACATGGCGCTTGGCGCTCGTCAACGTCTGCATAGCTTTCTCGACGAAGAGGGAATTATCGAGATCGGTGAAGATATCGAGCCGATGGATTTCCTCAAGTTCAAGGACAGTAAAAAATACAAGGATCGGCTGATGCAGGCGCAAAAATCCAGTGAAGAGAAAGATGCATTGATCGCTGTGCGTGGCTCGTTGAAAGGAATGCCGGTGGCTGCCGCCGCCTTTGAATTTAGATTCATGGGCGGCTCGATGGGTTCAGTGGTCGGTGAGCGCTTTGTGCGCGCTGCCCAGACAGCTTTGCACGAACATATCCCCTTTATTTGTTTTTGCGCCAGTGGTGGAGCTCGGATGCAGGAGGCGCTGGTGTCGTTGATGCAGATGGCCAAGACCAGTGCGGTCCTGACCCGGCTGGCTGAAAATGGAGTGCCTTACCTCTCGGTGCTGACGCATCCCACCACGGGCGGTGTCTCCGCCAGTCTGGCCATGCTCGGTGATATCAATATCGCTGAACCCAAGGCGTTGATCGGTTTCGCTGGGCCGCGTGTGATCGAACAGACGGTGCGCGAAAAGCTGCCGGAAGGCTTTCAGCGCAGCGAATTTTTGCTGGAACACGGTGCGATCGACATGATTGTGGATCGTCGTGAGTTGCGCGACCGGTTGGCCGATCTGTTGGCTATGCTGACGGGTCACAACACGCCTTTTTAGTTGGGATGATCCAATATGCGGTTTACCACGCTGAACGATTGGCTGGGTTGGCAAGAAACCTTGCATCCCCGGGCCATCGACCTGGGTTTGGAGCGGGTGCGAACCGTATTACGCCGATTACAACCGAAATCACCGCCGTTCATGGTCATCACCGTTGGCGGCACCAATGGCAAAGGTTCTTGCGTGGCTTTTCTGGAGGCCATATTGGGCGCTGCCGGTTACCGGGTTGGCGTCTACACCTCGCCGCATTTGTTGCGCTACAACGAACGTATTCGGATCAATGGCGTAGCAGCAGACGATCAAGCACTCTGCGAAGTCTTTGCTCGCATCGATGCGGCGCGTAATGATCTTTCATTGACCTACTTTGAATTTGGCACCTTGGCGGCGCTGGAGATTTTTTACAAGGTAGGTGTGGAGATTGCGGTGTTGGAAGTTGGACTGGGCGGACGGTTGGATGCCGTCAACGCCGTAGACGCCGATGCGGCATTGGTGACGAGCATCGATCTTGATCATACTGATTGGCTCGGCGCAGATCGCGATAGCATCGGTTATGAAAAGGCCGGTATTTTCCGTCCCGATCGACCCGCCATCTGCGCTGATTCCGACCCACCGCCGCGCCTGATTGAGTACGCTCACCGGATCGGCGCACGATGCCTTCTTGTAGGTTGCGACTATCGGTTTACCCGCACCGGGATAACTTGGCGCTGGCAATCGAGCAAATTGCAGCTTGACGAATTGCCGGCGCCGGTGCTGACTGGCGAACACCAGTTGGGTAACGCCGCTGCTGTGCTGATGACCTTGTCCAGTTTACAACCACGACTGCCGATTTCAGTTGACGCTATCCGTGCTGGCTTGACGAGGGCTGAATTGTTGGGGCGGTTTCAGATTGTTCCCGGCCCGGTTGAGTGGATTCTCGATGTTGCGCATAATCCGCGCGCTGCTACGGTTCTGGCCGACAATTTGCGGGCGCGTCCCTGTACCGGCCAGACTTTAGCCATTGTTGGCTTGTTGGCTGATAAGGATGCTCATGGTGTCATTGAGGTATTGACCGATACTATCGATGCATGGTATGCGGTGACGCTTGAAGGGATGCGCGGACGGACCGGCATTGAGCTGGTCACGCTGTTACGCGACGAGGTAAGCGTTCCCGCGATTGCCGTCGCTAATACTCAAGAGGCTTGCCAAATTGCGCAGGCCGCCGCTCGCCCAGGTGATCGAGTGGTCGTCCTTGGTTCGTTTCACACCGTCGCTCCGGTGTTGGCGATCCAGCCCTGGTCATCGGATTTTTCTCTGCCGTCATCACGGGAGACCTGATTTTGGACAATCGTTTGACCCAACGTCTCGTCGGCGCCGCCGTCATCGCGGCGCTGGCGGTCTTGTTCGTACCGGAAATGTTGGAAGCACCGCAGACTCCGCCCACTGCCGATTCTGTCCAGCCGCCCACGCCACCGCCAAGTCCAGAACCGCCGGCTTTGACCTTCTCGCAGCCTGAACCGACGCCAACCGCACCGGTGGTTGCGCCCGCTGGGGCTGAAGCCACCGAGTCCGTTCAGACCGACGCCGCTCAAGCTGTACAGGCTCAGGGGGAAGCGACACCCCGTACTGTACAAGAGGCAAGAATTGCCGCTGAGGCGGAACGTATTGCAGGGGCCAAGGCCCGGGCTGAGGCGGCGCGGCGCGCCGATCAAGCCGAAGCGGCTAAGACCCGAGCACGGGCTGAAGCAGAACGCGGCGCGGCGGCCAAGGCGGAAGCCGTGCGCCGAGAAACCGCTCAAGCTCGGGCGACGTCTCCATCTGCGACCGAGGAAACCAAGGCTTCGCAAGCTGAGGCCACTCGAGCGGCGGAAGCTGCTCGAGCTGAAGTTGCCCGGGCTGAGGCGGCGCGGCGTGCTGCTCAGGCGGAAGCCGCCCGTCGTGCTGCGCAAGCTGAAGTCGCTAAGGCGGAAGCCGTTCGGGCTGAAGACGCAAGACGCAAGGCACAGGCTGAGGCAGCCCGCTCTGCGAGAGCCAAATCCGCTGCCCCGCTACCTAAGCTTGAGCTGGTTTCTGTTCCGAGAGCATCCGCGGCGCCGCGACCATCGACACCGGTGTTGACCCAACCCAACGGCGGTAAAATCGTTGGTCAATATGCAATCCAGGAAAATGCCGTTGTCATGCGCGATCAGTATCGCAGCCGGAATAGGCGGGCTGAGGTCGAGCGTGCTACGGCCAATGGTCGGACTATCTATATGGTACGCATCTGGTGATCCATCGCAAAAAAACCTCCATAGAGTACTCATAGTGAGCGGACGACTTAAGGTGAAGAATGAACTGGGCTGATTACCTGATCGTTTTTCTCATTGCACTTTCGATGCTCATCGGGTTGTGGCGTGGTCTATTGCGCGAGGTCATCTCGCTAACGACTTGGATCGCCGCCTTCGCTATCGCTTTCCTGTTTGCCGAGGATGGTGCTGTCCATCTGATTCCCTATATCGATGTTCCATCGCTACGGATCGCCGCAACCTTTGGTGGCTTGTTCCTGATCACATTGCTCATCGGTGGGTTGATTGGCATCGTCTCTTCTTATCTGGTCGATTACACTGGCCTGACCGGCACCGACCGACTATTGGGTATGGTATTTGGCTTGGCGCGCGGCGCAGCCGTGATTGTCGCCCTGGTGTTGGCAGCAGGGTTGACTCCTTTGCCCAACGATCCCTGGTGGCAGCAATCGCTGCTGTTGGGTCGTTTCCAGGAAGGAGCTCTTTGGTTGCGGGGTGTCCTGCCGCCGGAACTGGCTCAGAGTATTCGTTTCCCGTCATGAACGGGATTTACGAGGGAGGGTGACCCATGTGTGGAATCATCGGTATTGCAGGACGAAGTTTGATCAATCAAAGTCTGTTCGACGGTCTGACGGTGTTACAGCATCGGGGCCAGGATGCGGCGGGTATCGTGACTTGTGACGATGGCCGCCTCTATCTACGTAAGGACAATGGGTTGGTCCGCGATGTGGTCCGTACCCGTCACATGCGCAATCTGCATGGCAACATCGGGATCGGCCATGTCCGTTACCCGACGGCTGGCAGCGCCAACTCCGCCGAGGCTCAACCGTTCTACGTCAACTCGCCGTTTGGCATCACTTTGGCCCACAACGGCAATTTGACCAACTCGGTCCAGCTTAAAAACGAGCTGTTCTGTTCCGACCGACGCCATATCAACACGCATTCCGACTCGGAGATCCTGCTTAACGTCTTTGCCCATGAATTACAGCAGCGTAGCGCCTTGTCGGTTGATCCCGAAGATATCTTTGCCGCCGTGGCGGCGGTTCACCGGCGGGTGAAGGGTGCTTACGCTGCAGTGGCGTTGATCGTCGGTTTTGGACTGGTGGCCTTTCGCGATCCCTATGGCATCCGACCTCTGGTCTTTGGCCGTCGTGAAACCGAACAAGGGATGGAGTACATGGTCGCCTCGGAAAGTGTGGCGCTAGATGTCTTGGATTTCCAACGCATCCGCGACGTGGCTCCGGGCGAGGCCGTGTTGTTTGATCTCGATGGTCGAATGCATGCCCGCCAGTGTGCTCAACATCCCTGTTATTCGCCTTGCATCTTCGAGTTTGTCTATCTGGCCAGACCTGATTCGATCATCGATCAGGTATCGGTTCACAAGGCCCGGTTGCGCATGGGGGAGCATCTGGCTGAGAAGATTCTACGGGTCTGGCCGGAGCAGGACATTGATGTGGTGATTCCGATTCCCGACACGAGTCGTACCGCCGCCCTGCAAATGGCGTCGATCCTGGGCATCAAATATCGAGAGGGCTTTATCAAGAATCGCTATATCGCCCGCACCTTCATCATGCCTGGCCAAAAGACCCGTAAGAAATCGGTGCGTCAGAAGCTCAATGCGATTGACCTGGAGTTTCGCGGCAAGAATGTGATGCTGGTGGACGATTCGATCGTGCGCGGCACCACCTCCGAGGAAATTATCCGCATGGCCCGCGATGCCGGCGCGCGTCGAGTCTACTTCGCCTCCGCCGCGCCGCCGGTGCGTTATCCTAACGTCTATGGCATCGACATGCCGGCTGCCCGTGAGTTGATCGCTCACGGCCGCTCCGAAGAAGAAATCGCTCGTGCGATTGGCGCGGACCATTTGATCTTTCAGGATCTGCCGGATTTGCAAGAAGCGGTGCGGCGCGGTAATCATGCGCTTGAGCGCTTCGATGCTTCCTGTTTTACCGGAGAATACGTGACCGGTGATATCGACCGGGATTATCTGGACTGCCTGGCTCGCGAGCGTTCCGATGGTGCGCAACATGCCCGGAAAAACGCCGACAACGCCATTATCGACCTGCACAATAATGCTTGAGAGCACAAATATGGATAGCGACGCCGCGCCGGAATTGGGCTTTGCCAGCTTGGCGGTGCGCGCCGGCCAGACTCGCACCGTCGAGGGCGAGCACGCCGAACCGATTTTTGCGACATCCAGTTTCGTATTCGCCAATGCAGCGGAAGCCGCCGCCCGGTTCAGCGGCGCGCTTCCCGGCAATATCTATTCCCGGTTTACCAACCCTACCGTGCGTATGTTCCAGGAACGGTTGGCGGCGCTGGAAGGTGGTGAGACCTGCATTGCGACAGCATCTGGCATGGCGGCGATCCTGGCGACCTGCATGGCTTTGTTGAAAAGCGGTGACCACCTCGTTTCGGCCAGCGGCGTGTTCGGCACCACGCTGTCGCTGTTCAATCAATATCTGAGCAAATTCGGCGTCGCGACCACCTATGTGCGACTGTCGGATTTGTCCGCCTGGGAAACCGCGATTCGCCCGGAAACCCGGTTGTTTTACCTGGAAACGCCCTCCAACCCGCTGATGGAACTGGCCGATATCCAGGCGCTAGCCGATCTTGCCCATGCTCACGATATTCTGCTGGTGGTGGACAATTGTTTCTGTACACCGGCTTTGCAGCAACCCTTCAAACTGGGTGCCGATTTGGTCATTCACTCCGCGACCAAGTATCTGGACGGGCAGGGACGTTGTGTGGGTGGAGCAGTGGTTGGCGACCAACAGCGCGTTGGTGTGGATATTTACGGTTTCTTGCGCACTGCCGGTCCTACAATGAGCCCATTCAACGCCTGGGTGTTTCTCAAGGGCTTGGAAACCTTGCGCCTGCGGATGCGGGCTTGCAGCGAGTCCGCCTTGCAACTGGCGCAGTGGTTGGAGATGCAGCCTGCCGTGGAGCGGGTCTATTACCCTGGCCTGCGTTCGCATCCCCAGTACGAATTGGCGAAACGGCAACAGAACGCCTTTGGCGGCATTGTCTCCTTCGATTTGCGTGGCGGTCGGGAGGCCGCCTGGGCGTTAATTGACAACACCCGCTTGATCTCGATTACCGCCAATCTGGGTGACGCCAAGACTACCATCACTCATCCGGCGACGACCACGCATGGTCGGTTGACACCCGAGGAACGCGAACGAGCCGGCATCGGTGAAGGTTTGCTGCGAATTTCGGTAGGGTTGGAGGAGCTTATGGATATCCAGTGTGATCTGGAGCGTGGTTTTCAACGGCTGGCTTGAAATGATCAAAGCGATTACCTTCGATCTGGATGACACGCTCTGGGATATTTGGCCGGTCGTCGAGCGTGCTGAGATCCTACTGCATGCTTGGTTGACGACCCGTTATCCACGTATCCCGGAGCGGTTCACGCCGCTGGAATTACGGGAATTGTCGCAAGAGGTGATCGTCGCCTGCCCGGAGATTGCCTATGACCGCACTCGGTTACGCAAGGAAGCGTTGTGGCTGGCGGCTCGGCGAGTGGGTTATTTGGAATTTGACGTGGAAAGCGCATTCGCGGTGTTTTTCCTCGCCCGCAACGCGGTGGAACCATTTGCAGATGTTCGACCGACTCTGGAGCGACTGGCTAGGCATTATATGCTGGCATCGTTGTCCAATGGTAACGCTGACCTGCGCCTGATTGGCTTGCATGACCTGTTTGCTTTTTCGCTCAACGCCATCGACGTGGGTGCGGCTAAACCGGAATCGTTGATGTTCGATCGGGCGCGGCAACGGTTGGCGGTGCAACCTGACCAGATTGTCCATGTCGGCGATGACCCGGAACATGATGTCTTCGGTGCGGCTCAGGCCGGTTTCCGTACGGTCTGGGTTAATCGCACCGGTCGGAATTGGCCTGGCGGCTTACGGGCGGATGCGGAAATTACAACCCTGGTTGAACTGGAACCCGTGTTGACAGATTGGGAAAGTTGAAGAGCTAGGTTGGGTCCTAACTGGCAGTGCGATGCATCGAGTAGAGTGAGTACTGGCTGCCTACCAGGGAATCGGCTGTCCGTCACGGAAGAAACCGCCGTTGGGTCCATCGTCCGGTAGCGTTGCCGCCCAGACAATGCCTGAAGCGCCCTGCTCAACGGTCCGTTCGGCGCCGGCGCCGCCCATGTCGGTGCGTACCCAGCCTGGGCAGACCGAATTGACTAAGATATTGTAGCCCTGAGTCTCCGCCGCCAGAATGCGCGTCAGAGCGTTTAAAGCCGTCTTGGAAATACGGTAGGCAGGTGATTTGCCTTCCATGTCGCTCAGTTGACCCATGCCGCTGGACACGTTGACGATTCGACCATAGTGTTGCTGCTTCATCAGTGGCGTCAGTTCCTGCGCCAACAGCAAAGGGCCATATAAGTTGGTTTTCAGCGTCGTTGTCAGTGTTTCCAGGCTGGCGTTGAACACGCTGGCGCTGCCGGTGTCTTCCGTGCCATGGATGTCGAGAAAAACGCCGGCATTGTTGATCAGAATATCCACTCGCCCGCAACGACTGTGGATGAAAGCGCCAAGCTCAGCCACGCTGCTTTCCGAAGTCACATCCAGTGGTTGGAACAGAACATCGAACCCGTCGGCCAGCAGTTTCTCCATGGCCATTTCACCCTTGCCAGCATGGCGGCTGGTCAAGATCACCTGAATATCTCGCTTTGCCAACTGCCGGACCGTTTCCAACCCCAACCCACGGTTGGCGCCCGTAACGATAGCGACCGGTTGCTTATTTTTTCTGCTTAACATGGATTTTTCCTCCAGCGACTTTGACAGAAAAGCGGATTTTAGCGGGCTACTGTTTTCGGCAGGTTATCTTTTGACAGTCTGGATGGCTTTGCCTAAAGTATCCTTGATTGTCAAACGCCTTTACTTTTTTTACTGTCAAGGATAGCTAATTGTATTGCATTTTTTGGAGAATCAAATGAATAAATGGTGTATTAAATCTATTTTAATACCCGCTATGCTGCTGTCTTTTTCAGCCCTTTCCGATGAGTTGTCGAGATATGCCGATGCGCACGGTTATGCTGGGGGAGAGCGTATGACAAAACGCACATTTCCTTCCAGTAAAATGGCGGCTGACGATTACTGGACACCGGAGCGCATGGCGAAAGCCCGCCCCTATCCTTTGCCTGTTGTGAAAGGTGTTGGCCAGCTCCGCACTCCATCGGCTTTTGACGAGATGCCTGGCGGTACTCCAGGATCTGATATAGGCAATTTACCTACAGGAGATTATTTTCATCTGGATAGCGAAGATAGCCTACCTGAGCAATTTCCTAGTGATTCTGGGGTAAATATCAAGAAATCCGTGGCTCAACAACTTGCAGCGGTCCTTCCCGCATATAACCCACTGGGTTCACCGATTCATGTGACCTATTCGGTGCCGCCGGTCCTGTATGCGTCCGACTCCGCGCTCTATCCCTACAGTGCAATAGGTAAGGTTTTTTTTACCGGTGCAGATGGTCGAACTTTTGTTTGCTCCGGGGCAGCGATTGGCAATAGAGCGGTATTAACTGCCGGCCATTGTGTGGTTGAGAACGATCAATATCATACCAATTGGTCTTTTGTGCCGGGTTTCTACCATGGAAACAGACCTTATGGTACGTGGAAGGCAGAAAGCGCTGTGACTTTCGATGCCTGGAGGGAACAGGGTGATTTCGCAAGAGATGTCGCGTTTGTTATCGTGGAAAACCAGGAGGGAAGAACGCTATCGCAAACAGTAGGCTCTCTGAGCTTTTCTTGGAATCAGCCGCGGCAAAAGCTCTGGGCGGAATTCGGCTATCCAGCAGTTTCCCCCTATAGTGGGATAGAGATGATCCAGACGTTAGCGCCGACGGCGGGCATCGATGATGAATTCAGCCCCCCGGCTACAGGTATCGGTACGATTCAAACCCAAGGAAGCAGCGGAGGGCCCTGGATTATCGATTTTTCTCCGGGATTGGTCGTCTCGAATTTTGCCAACGGGGTAGTTTCTTATAGCCTGTCTGATCTTCCCGATATGCAGTTTTCACCCTATTTCGATGATGCGGTCAAGGCTGCAAAAGATCAGGCTGTTGCCGAATGAAGAGCTATTCGAACTAATCGGTGATAACCTCTTCCCCTTTAGCGGGAAAGAGGCGAAAACACTGCTATTTTTTCTTCAAGCCGCCAGTTTTATTTTGTCGGCGACTTCACGGTATTCTGGCACCTGGTCGAAATTCAGATAACGGTAAATCTCAGCTCCCTTAGTCCCGATTTCGCCCATGTACTTCATATACTCTTCGAAGGTCGGGATCTTGCCCAGTAGCGCGCAGACTGCCGCCAGCTCCGCCGAACTCAAGTACACGTTGGCGCCTTTGCCTAGGCGGTTAGGGAAGTTGCGAGTCGAGGTCGAAACCACGGTTGCGCCGTCCGCCACACGTGCTTGATTGCCCATGCACAGTGAACAGCCGGGCATCTCCATCCGCGCACCCGCCGCGCCGTAGATGGCGTAATAACCCTCCTCACTGAGTTGATGGGCATCCATTTTGGTCGGTGGAGAAATCCATAAGCGGGTTGGGATATTGGCCTGACCGCTTAGCACCTTGCCAGCCGCGCGATAATGACCGATGTTGGTCATGCAAGAACCGATGAAGACCTCGTCGATTTGGTCACCGGCGATATCGGCGAGAGTTTTCACGTCGTCCGGGTCGTTCGGGCAGGCCAGCAACGGCTCCTTGATCTGGTCAATGTCGATCTCGATCAGCGCCGCGTATTCGGCATCGGCATCCGGCTCCATCAGCGTCGGATTCGCCAGCCACTCTTCCATCCCCTTGATCCGGCGCTCCAGGGTCTTGGGGTCCTGATAACCATTGGCGATCATCCACTTGAGTAAGGTGATATTGCTGTTCAAATATTCGATGATCGGTTCCTTGTTCAAGCGCACTGTGCAACCGGCGGCCGAACGTTCGGCGGAAGCATCGGACAATTCAAAAGCCTGTTCCACCTTCAGATCCGGTAGGCCCTCGATTTCGAGGATACGGCCCGAGAAGATGTTTTTCTTGCCTTCCTTCGCCACGGTCAGCAGGCCGGCCTGGATCGCTGCGTAAGGAATGGCGTTGACTAGGTCGCGTAGAGTGATGCCCGGTTGTAATTGGCCCTTGAAGCGGACCAGTACGGATTCTGGCATATCCAGCGGCATGGAGCCGGTCGCGGCGGCGAAGGCTACCAAGCCAGAGCCGGCGGGGAAGCTGATGCCAATGGGGAAACGGGTGTGCGAATCGCCGCCGGTGCCGACCGTATCTGGCAGCAACATCCGGTTTAGCCAACTGTGAATGATGCCATCGCCGGGGCGCAGCGCCACGCCGCCGCGACTGGAGATGAAGTCGGGCAGGGTGTGGTGAGTCTGCACATCGACTGGCTTAGGATAGGCGGCGGTGTGACAGAATGATTGCATGACCAGATCGGCTGAGAAGCCCAGGCAGGCCAAATCTTTCAATTCGTCGCGGGTCATTGGCCCGGTGGTATCCTGGGAACCCACCGTGGTCATCTTGGGCTCACAGTAGGTACCGGGGCGGACGCCAACCACACCACAGGCTTTGCCAACCATTTTCTGCGCTAGCGTGAAACCCTTGCCGGAATCTATCGTTGGCACCGGGCGGCAGAATACGCTGGATGGTTCCAAGCCCTGCACTTCGCGCGCCCAATCCGTCAGGCCGCGACCGATGATCAGGTTGATGCGTCCGCCAGCCTGGACTTCGTCCAGCAGCACCGCAGATTTGAAGCTGAAGCGGCTCAGTTCGGCGCCAGTATCATGGTTTTTGACCACGCCCTGATAGGGGTAGATATCGATGACATCCCCCATATTCATCTGGGTGACGTCGCAATCGGTAATTGGCAGCGCGCCGGCGTCTTCTTGGGTGTTGAAGAAGATCGGCGCAATTTTGCCACCCAGGCAGTAGCCGCCAAAGCGCTTGTTGGGGACATAGGGGATGTCTTCACCGGTCCACCACAGCACCGAGTTGGTGGCGGATTTGCGGCTGGAACCAGTGCCGACGACATCGCCGACATAGGCGACTGGGTGGCCTTTGGCCTTGAGCGCTTCGATCTTCTGCAGCGGGCCTAGTTTGCCAGGTTCGTCGGGTTCGATGCCGGGGCGAGCCATTTTCAGCATGGCCAAGGCATGCAACGGGATATCGGGACGACTCCAGGCGTCGGGAGCGGGGGAGAGGTCGTCGGTGTTCGTTTCGCCGGAGACCTTGAAGACGGTGACCGTCACCTGCTCGGGCATTTTCGGGCGACTGGTGAACCACTCGGCCTCCGCCCAGGAGCGCATGACTTGTTGGGCGTGGATGTTGCCAGCGTCAGCTTTTTCCTTGACGCCATGCCGGTAGTCGAACATCAGCAAGGTGAGCGACAGCGCCTTGGCGGCGGCTGGGGCGCATTCGGCGTCATCCAGCAGGTCGATCAGCGGTTGAATGTTGTAGCCGCCTAGCATGGTGCCTAACAGTTCGGTGGCGCGCACCTGGGAGATCAGCGGCGATCGAGCCTCGCGCTTGGCCACTGCGGCCAGGAATGCCGCCTTGACGTAGGCCGCCTGATCGACACCTGCCGGCACCCGGTGGGTGATCAATTCGAGCAAGAAGTTTTCTTCGCCTTTGGGTGGGTTCTTGAGCAGTTCGACCAGATCGGCGGTCTGTTGAGCGGTTAGTGGCAACGCGGGGATGCCCATGGCGGCGCGTTCGGCGGCTTGTTGGCGATAGGTGTCGAGCACGGAGAAAGCCCCTTTAATAGTATGGTTGCGGTGAATGCCCGCGATGCGGGGGAAATCTGATAAAAAAATTATACCGTCAACCAGCGACGACGGCATAGTTGTACCGTTGTCGCCGGCATAGTTGTACCGGTGATGCGTCTTGCGCTGGGCAGGTTGCGTGGATGTCTTGCCCAGTGATGAGATAGATCACAGGAAAACATGAGCGAGGATGCTCGCTACTCTACCTTCTCAGGAACCGTCAACGCCAGGAATAGTGCGCCGTTATCGCGTTTGATCAGCGCCGGGACTGGGCGACCGGTGGGTAATTGCTTGACCTGCTCAGCGAACTGAGCTGGATCGGTGATTTCGACATTATTCAGGCGAGCGATGATATCGCCGGTCCGGATGCCAGCGCTGGCAGCGGGACCTTCGTTCACCTCTTTGACCCATACGCCTTGAGCGCCATCCTTTTTCTGATCGGCAGGCAGTTCACTGACCACCAGACCCAGCCGATTACTGGAGGGTAGTGTAATAGCTAGTTGTGAACTGGGGTCCTCGGGTAGTTCTTCGAGCTTGATGGTGAGAGTCTGTTCCTTGCCTTCACGGATCAGGAGCAGCGGTACGCTGGAACCAGGGCGAATCCGTCCTACCAACGGCGGCAGTTCGCTGGATTGCTGGATCGGTTGGTCATTGAAAGCGACGATGATGTCTCCGACTTGAACTCCGGCGGATTGTGCCGGGCTGTCGGGTAGGACTTGGCCAACCAGGGCGCCGCGTGGCTTATCGAGGCTGAAAGACTGAGCTAGTTCTGGAGTGACCTCTTGGATCATAACGCCCAGCCAGCCGCGGCTGACTTTACCGCCGACCTTGAGCTGGTTTACGACCTCCATGGCGACATCGATGGGCACCGCGAAGGATAGACCCTGATAACCGCCGGAACGGCTGTAGATTTGTGAGTTGACGCCGATGACCTCGCCGTCGAGATTGAACAGAGGGCCGCCGGAGTTACCGGGATTGACGGCGGCATCGGTTTGGATGAAGGGCACATAGCTGTCTTTGGGCAGGCTGCGGCCTAAGGCGCTGATGATGCCCTGGGTTGCGCTGCGTTCGAAGCCAAAGGGCGAACCGATGGCTAGCACCCATTGGCCAACCTTGGCCTTACCGATGTCGCCGATTTTGACTGTCGGCAGCGAGGCGTCGGTTTTGACTTTGAGCAGAGCGATGTCGCTGCGGGCATCCTTGCCGACCACCTCAGCCGGTAGTTCCGTGCGGTCCGATAGGCCGACGATGATGCTGTCCATGTCTTCGACGACGTGAGCGTTGGTCACGACATAGCCGTCTGCGGAGAGAATGAAGCCGGAGCCGACCGAAGAACGTGGTTGAGGGGTCAGATTGGGTATTTGATCGAAGAATTTCTTGAAATAGTCGAAAAACGGACTGTTCTCGGGAATCGGTGGATGATTGCGCCAAGGCCGATCCTTTTCCTTAGGTTCTGCTTTGGTGTTGATGCTGACCACCGCTGGACTGTATTTTTCGACCAGGGTCATGAAGTCGGGATACTCAGCAGACTGGACCGAGGTGGCCCAGAATAGGGCTAGGGCGGGGACCAGCCAAAGCGGCTGTTTCAGTCGTGGCATGAACATTCTCCCAGAGGGGATTGGGCTAACGGAAAGGGCGGTGGTTGAAAAAAACCACGGGGCTAGCGAGGATTGACCATCCGCCGTGGGCGTGGTTCACCTTTCTGTCCCAACGCTCCTCCCCCAAAATTGGGTAGGAATCTGAGAGCCTGTTCATGATCTTTTGAGGAGCAGGGCAAGAAAAGCCAAAACGACCATGTTAAGGCTGGTGTTGAGTTTGCGTTCGCAATTTTTCCAAAGCCTGCGACATTTTTCGAGCCAGCCAAAAGCGCGTTCGACGACCCAGCGTTTTGGAATAACGGCAAACTGATGAAGCTCACTGCGTTTGGCGATTTCAACAGACGCGCCGATTGCAGATAAAGTCCCGGAAGAGAACGATTCACCCGTGTAGCCGCCATCAGCCAACACTTTGATGACGCGTGTTAAATTGCCTTTGCAGGCGGCAAACATGGCCAAGGCTCCGGCCCGATCGGTGACATTGGCGGTGGTGACGTGAATGGCATGAGGCAGCCCGTTTGTATCTACGCCGATGTGCCGTTTGATTCCGGAAACAAGCTTGCCACCGTCAAAGCCTTTTTGTTCCGCCGTGTCTGTATTCTTGACGCTTTGCGCGTCAACGATAAGAAAAGTCGTCTTCGCATCCCGCCCAAGGCCGCGTCGAACGTCGCCAACCCCATTTTTTTAAGGCCTCTTCCAAGAGGCTTTGTTTCCCGTCTTCTTTGGCGCTCCATTTTTGCCAGTAGTCATAGCAGGTGCGCCACTTCGGAAAGTCAGATGGCAGCATTCGCCATTGGCAGCCACTTTTCAGCACATACAAAATACCGTTGAAAACATCATACAAATCAACGGTTGTCGGCTTCGTTTGCTTCCTCGCCCGTCTCAACACTGGCAGAACTTTTTCTTCAAATACTTCGCGGCTGATGTCGCTCGGATACTTCTTCTCCACGGTGTCCTCCTTCTGTGAGGACTCCTTGAATCAATTCCACGTTAAAAGATCATGAACAGGCTCTGAGGTCATGACGAGGCGGGACGCCAGCGCAGGTAAGCTTTGTAGCCGAGATGGCGGGCCAGCAATGAAGGCGGCATTCGTAGCCAATGCGAACGGATGTAAAGCAACCAACGGGCGGTGGCCGGCCCGGCGTGACGTGGATGTTCAGTGAAGGCGACTTGCTCGATGAGTCGGTCCATGATCCGGAGGATGGGCCAGGATGGGCCGGCCATTTTGAGCGCCTCAATGACGCTTTCCGGCACTGGAGTGTCGAGAATGTGTCGAGTGTAGCGTAGCGCGTAGAACAACGGGCGGCTCAAATGGAGTTGCTGGGCGCGTTGCGGCAGGATTTCCCAGAGATCCGGTTCATGTGTACTAAAATAAGTAAGCAGCTCATGTAGATCGAGGAGATCACGCAGGGGGTTGCCGAGTTCTTCTTGGAAGGCGTGGGCGGCGCTGTGCAACACCATGTCGGCGGGGCAAAAAACCCGGAATGGCGTGTTCGGTAGAGGACGGGAGGCGGCGGTCAGCAGGGTTGGATCGGGTTTCAGGCGGCTGGTTTCCGGCAGGATGGCATGGTGGACGTCAAGGAGGGTTCCACGCAGCCGATGACGCAGGGGCGGCAGTTCATGCATCCACTGACGATAATAGTGTTGGTCATAGTCGGAATTTTTTACACTTTCCCAGCCGTGCTTTTGCAGGATTTGTTCGAGGGTGGTCAGGTTCGATTTGGGAACCATGATGTCCACATCTGACACTAAACGGCCATGTGCGCAGGGTAGACTGGCCATCACATAAGCGGCGCCCTTGAGTAAAATCACTGGAAAATCAAGCTCTGATAGATCGAATAAGGCGCGTTGGATGCGGTTGCATTCCCAACGAATGCGGCGCTCGTGTTCAGTGGCGATGATGGATGCCGCTTCGAGATGGGGTTGAACTTGCAGTGGAATGCCGTCGATTTGACCCTGCTGTTCGAGATAGGTGTAAAATTTCGCTACTATCCCGACCCGACGCGCCCAAGGCAATAAACGATCCCAGTCGCATAGGCTAACTTCTTGTAATAATTTAGGATTAGCAAGAATCTCGGGTAAGTTGCAAAGAGGCATGTCAGAAAAATCCGGTCTGAAGAGCAATATGGATTATGCCAAATTTTACAATTGGGATGTTGGGCTTGTTTTGATGTCCTGTTGAAAATTTTTAGATAACAATTGATTAAAAATCTAATTTATTTTGGAATGTTAATTGCATAATTACATTAATGATCAATTTTAATCTGCCGTCTTGGAGCGGTGCAAAGTTTTTAGGAGCCGAACGATGACCGAGCGTGATGATAAGCAGGTGACCCGTGTGGAAGCCGTAGCGGATGCTGCGCCTGTGCAAGGGCGGCGGCGCTTCGTTAAGGGAGCGGCGATCGCTATGCCGGCGGTGATGACCTTGTTAAATGGGAGGTTGGCGGCAGCGAGTTCTACGACCTGTCTGGTGAACCGGGATACTATAACGCCTCCTGTGGCTGTAAACTTTAACTCGGATGACGAATGGGTGCGTGAAGCGAAGACCTTTAGAAGATATAGATATCAGGGTACGAATATATGGAGCGCTGATGGCGGTAACACCTTCTACGATAGCACCGGTAATCCGGTTATTATCTCCCCTGGTCCTTCTCCTAGCCTGAGACCACAGACACAAGGCGGTTATCAACTGGTATATATCGATAATGATGGCAATCCGGTTTCGGCAGGTAGCGGTCTTGGCGCGCCAGCGACTGACTCATGCTATAGCTCTTTTATCATCTAATAGTCGATGTTCTGGCGCATTAATCCAGCCTGTAATTTGCGGTGGCGACGATGGGATGATCAATTCATCGTTTTCAATGCTGCTTCTGGCCAGACCCATTATTTGAGCGAGCTGGCAGTTACCGTGTTCGAGTTGTTGCAACAGCGCTCATTCAATGCAGCGACCCTGATTCAGTGCTTGACCAACCATTACGATGATTTTTGCCCAGATGAAGATACACGCATACATCTTGATACG
Source organism: Gammaproteobacteria bacterium (assembly GCA_024235035.1). Taxonomy (GTDB): domain Bacteria; phylum Pseudomonadota; class Gammaproteobacteria; order Competibacterales; family Competibacteraceae; genus UBA2383. The sequence goes on along the minus strand of JACKNE010000008.1, from coordinate 27,220 downwards.
CTCCTGGCGAGTCTTGATGATCTGGGATTGATCGAGCCGGATTGCTTGTGAATTTCGCCAGTCTTGAGCAAGCTGAACTATGTACCTATCTGGCGCGTGGATTGCGATTTCGCAGTGGCCCCTTCATCTTCAATTTACAAACAGACCTTTCTGAAATCGCTCCTCTGCTACGGCAGCTGTATGCCGCTTACCCGCTGGCTCTTGATGCGGGTTTCACTGATTTTTGTGTCAATCTGCAAGTTCGTGGAGGAGTGCGCCGCTGGTGGCGACCGCAGGTTCAGTTGTGGTTGGATGGCAAAACTCCCTTTCAACCCTTTCCTCGTGATACTGCCCTGCCGTTTCTGGAATGGGGGTTGAATTGGTGTGTGGCGATGCACGCGCATCATTACCTCATGTTACATGCAGGGGTTATCGCTAGAGATGATCGGGCAATACTGTTGCCGGCTTGGCCAGGTTCCGGCAAAAGTACGCTTTGCACGGCGTTGACCTATCGTGGATGGCGGTTTCTCTCGGATGAGTTTGCCTTGATTCGTCCGAGTGATTTGCATATAGCGCCGTTCCCCCGTCTCATCGCTCTTAAAAATGAATCTATTTCAGTGATTCGCCAGTTCGCGCCAGCAGCGGTGATGGGGCCGGCATTTCCTAAGACCCGCAAGGGTACGGTTTGCCATGTGCGGCCACCAGTGAATAGTATTGAAAACTCGCTGAAGACCGCTAAAGCTTGCTGGGTCGTGTTTCCGGATTACCAACCCGCCGCTGCGCCGCTTCTAAGACCTTTGGATAAGGCGCGCGCCTTTCTCAAACTAGCGGGTAACTCCTTCAATTATGAATTGATTGGTCTGCGCGGGTTTGAAACCGTCGCTGGCCTGATTGATTCCTGTGATTGTTATCTTTTCCAATATAGCGACCTCGAACAAGCCGTGGCGCAACTGAATGCCTTGGCGGATGGTCTGATCTAGCGTTTAGGCGTGAACTGCAGCCCCGCGCTATCCTTGATCAAGCGCATAAGGAGATCTTTTCATGGCGCAAACCGCTTCTACCATGTTGCCGCTCGGCACCCTGGCTCCCGATTTCAGCCTCCCCGAGCCCGCGACCGGTAAAACCGTATCCCTGGCCGATTTCCAGGACGCCCCGGTGTTACTGGTCATGGTGATCTGCAACCACTGTCCATTCGTCAAGCATATCCGCCAGGGGCTGACCCAGTTTGCTCGTGACTATCAAGTGAAAGGGTTGGCGACCGTTGCGTTCAGTGCCAACGATGTGGCGAATTATCCCGATGACAGTCCAGCACGAATGGCTGAGGAGGCCAGCCGCTTTGGCTATTCTTTCCCTTACCTGTACGATGAAAGCCAGCGAGTCGCCAAAGCCTATCATGCGGCCTGCACCCCGGATTTTTTCCTGTTCGATGCAGACCGTAAGTTAGTCTATCGCGGCCAGTTCGATGGCAGCCGGCCAGGCAATCAGATCCCGGTGACGGGAGCCGATTTGCGGGCGGCTGTGGATGCAGTGTTGGCCAGCCAGTCAGTCTCGGCTGACCAAAAACCAAGCATCGGTTGCAACATCAAATGGAAAGTTGGCGCTGAGCCAGATTACGATCCCTCTCGCTGAAACGCATGAGCATCGAGTCGTTCTATGCCGTTTACGCCACCCTCTTTTTAGAGGGCTGGCCGCTAACCGGCGTTTTGATCCAGATCAACGCGAGATTGATCCGCTGCTGACACTGGCTCGCCACTGATCCTGGATTTCTAGAATTTCATCCTCTTCAGCACCACCCTGAAACACATCGTTCCAGGCCACGTACAGGAGAACACCTAGATAAGCCGGCAGTGGCAATGCCAGTACTTGGGCAGGGATGGCGAATAGGTCAAAAAAGGGCAGGATGAGCAGCGCCAGTCCACTCAAGCCCAGAGTCGGAAACAGCCAGGGATTTAGTTGCATGGCCAGAACGCTGCGTCGCCAGCACACAGAAAGCGGCAATTCACGGAAGAGTTGCAGCGGAATGATAAAGCCGGCTAGCAATACTTGCAAAACCAACAAGATGCTTCCCAAGACGCTAAGTTGGGTTCCCAGCAAAGTGCTGGCGATTCCAAAAGTTGTGGGTGGAGCAATAGGTGGCAGGTCGCCAGCAGCAGCCAGATCGGCGGGCAACAATTGGTCCTGCACCCAATAGACGACTAGATAACCTTGCAACAGTAACGCAAACAAGAACAAGCTGGTTCGGATCAGCGCCTTAAAGGCAGTCCAGTTGAGTAATTGTTTTAGCGCTGGCGAATGCTTACGATTCGCGGCGCGGGCGATGCCGCAGGCCAGCGTGACGGTCAAGCTAAGCGGCAGACCATAGCAGAATACGGTTGCAATCAACGTGACCCAGCCACCGAGCAGTGGCAGCCACCATTCCCAGACTGGCAACGCCAGCAATGACGCACTACCCGACGGGGCGAACAGTGCAATGGCTAAGAACAATCCTGGTCGTCGTCTCAGCAATTGCCAAGCTTGTATCAACCAATCCCAGCCATCGCTTGGTGTTAGCGCCCGAGGTCCGAAACCATGCATAATTCCTCCATCCTGTGGCGAGTCAGTGAGTAGCGGGTGATTGAATAATCGTGATCCACCACTAGCTGTTTGACTCAGAATAACTCCACATCTCCCTCATCCATAGATTGCTGCAAGACCGACTTGCTTTTTTGGAAGATGGCGGATTGCTGGATCGTCTGCAAGCGGTCGTTGAGTTTCGATAGCGCAGCTCGGCAATCGCCGCCACTTTGCACGGTTTTGGTGAAATTTTCCAGACGGCTGTGCAACTCCGCCAACATCTTGTCTTGTTCGCTCAATTCGCGTTCGGCATTGGTCAGCAACTGACCCACAATATCCTCGAACTGCAAGGATTGCACCGCTAGTCCTACGCTGTGATCGATATCTTGAGTAATCCCGGAAACCTGATTGAGGTTTTGAGAAATATGCTCATTCATGACCGCTAGTTTGGCGAACAACATGTCGGAGCTGTCGCGGGCTTCATGGAGCGAATCCATGTCGCGGTTGGCCATTTCATTGACGACGCTGCGGGTCTCTTGGACGATTTTCTTGGATTTCTCGACCTGAACGCGGATTTGCTCGTTTAGCTTTGCTGAGCTTTGCGACAAATTGCGCATCTCGGTGGCGACGACTTGAAAGCCACGGCCCGCTTCACCCGAACGGGCTGCTTCAATAAATGCATTGAGGGATAATAGATTGGTTTGCTTGGTAATCATCTCGACGTTGCTCAGCAACGAAAACGTTTGATTCACCACGTCAGTCATCGCTTCCATCTTGGCGATGACCCCGCTGCTTTGAGCACTGACCTGAGCCAGCATGTCCATGAAATTTTGCAGAATAGCCGACATACCATCCGCGATCTCTCGAACGCTGGCTCGTTCAGTATGAGAACTCACTCCATCCTCGGAAACCTCCTGGATCAGTGAAGCGACGACTTGTTGCTGGGCGCGGGTTTGTGTATTCAAGCTATTGAAACTGTTGCCCAATTTGACGACCGCATCGCTAATCAAGCTCTTGCCGCGATGAATGTCATCATGCACCTTGCCATCTTTCAGGGCGAGGATCTCCTGAAGGGATAACAGGATATCGGTCACCACTTGGAGTAGGGACTCGTCTGTGGTTGCAGGCATTCCACTCACCGGACACTTTCCTCCATCAGTCGCATGATCGGTCCACACTGTTCATAGCTCACTGTTCAACGGTTATGTTCCTCTACCAACCGCATGATCTGAGCAGAGATGGCTTCCAAAGGTAAGATTTTGTCAACCCCGCCTAATTTCACAGCTTGGCCGGGCATTCCCCAGACTACGCTAGTTTGCTCATCCTGGGCGATGGTAGGCGCTCCAGCTTCATGGATTTCTTTTAAGCCCTGTGCTCCGTCATCACCCATACCGGTTAGAATCACCCCGACCGCATTCAGACCAGCATGGGCGGCAACGGACCGGAACAGCACGTCCACACTGGGTCGATGGCGATTGACCGGTGGGCCGTCGCTCAGGCGGCAGACATAACGGGCGCCATCACGCACCAGCATCAAATGTCGGTCACCGGGTGCAATATAGGCATGACCCGGCATGACCTGCTGACCGTCTTGCGCCTCACAGACCGACAGCGCCGAAACGGAGTCCATGCGTCGGGCAAACGGTCCGCTGAAGGCCTCCGGGATGTGTTGGGTAATGACGACGCCTGGACACTGTTGAGGCAAGCGAATCAGCACTTCCTTGATGGCTTCGGTGCCGCCAGTGGAGGCGCCAATGGCAATGATGCTGTCGGTGGTCTTGAACGGTCGCCGTTGACCCTGTCGTTGCAGAATCACATCAGCGGAATATTTCTCAGGCGTGGTTGTCGGTCGGGTCGGAGTTGCCGCTGCCGCTACTACTGGCGGCGGCGCTCGCCGTTCCTGCACCTTGGCCCCAGCCGCCATGCGCACTTTTTCGCGGATCTCCAAGGCGTAGTCATCCAGCGCATGGGCAATGTCCACCTTGGGTTTGGTGACGAAATCGACTGCGCCTAATTCCAGCGCTTGCAGAGTGACCGCTGCGCCGTTCTCGGTGAGGGATGACACCATGACCACCGGCATGGGTCGTAACCGCATCAGGTTGCTCAGAAAAGTCAGGCCGTCCATACGCGGCATTTCTACATCCAGAGTGAGCACATCAGGATTCAGTTTCTTGATCTTCTCCCGGGCGGCATAGGGATCAGCCGCTGAACCCACCACCTGAATACCGGGGTCTCGGCTGAGAATTTCCGTCAGGATCTGACGGACCAACGCCGAATCGTCAACGATCAATACTTTGATTTTATCGCCCGGCATGATCTCAATCTCCAAATAGTTCGACCTCGCCACCTTGCGTCGCTTCCCGACGCAGATCAGCGAGATAAGTGCTTTCCTGTTGCACAATGGTTTCATTGCGGACGTTGCGCAGCTTTTTGAGCAATACTTTGCCGGTTGCCGGAAAATAGGCCATGCGCCGCGGGAAGTCACCACCGACATCTTCGGCAGCGATTCTCAGACCTTCGGTGCGCAGGTAGGCGCGCACAAAGTTGATATTCTGCAAACCAACATCGGCCATCCCGCCCATGATTCGACCGCCGCCGAAGATCTTGACTTCCAGACTTTCACGGCGGCCACCATACTTAAGGATGCTATTGATCAAGCGTTCCATGGCATAACTGCCATAAGCGGCATCGGCGCTCAGACCGTGGGTTCCGCCGTTATCGCTTCTTTGCACTTTTTCAGTGGGTAGCATGAAATGATTCATGCCACCAATTCGAGTGGCCGTATCGCGAATACAAGCAGATACGCAGGAACCTAGCACCGTCGTGATCAATTCATGGCAGTGCGTGACGTAACACTCTCCAGCCAAAATTCTGACGACATCGACGTTCTGAATCGGGTCCCAGTAACTTTTCATGTGCTGGAATTCCGGCAGACGCAGGTGTTTCATCGGGCGAGACGGATTCTTCAGAGCAGGAGCCATTTTCTTGGGTTCTTACCGACAGCGTTGATAAATGGTTTTACCCAGCGGGGTGAAGCGCTCGGTGACCTTGAACAGCGACTCGGAATGGCCGACAAACAGATGCCCTTGTTCGATTAAAATATCCGCGTAGCGTTCAAAGAGGATCTGCTGGGTCGCTTTATCAAAATAGATCACTACATTACGGCAGAAGATCAAGTCGAAAGGGCCGCGCATCGGCCAGTCGTCCATCAGGTTCAATTGCCGGAAAGTGATCAAATCACGCAGCGCCGGCGCTACCCGCACCCAGCCGGCTTGTGCATTCCGGCCTTTGTGGAACCAACGCCGCAAGCGTGACTCGCTCAAATCTTTGACGCGATTCCATTCATAAACGCCACGCTCAGCGGTCGCCAGCACGTTGGAATCGAGGTCCGTTGCCAGAATCTTGATATCCCAACCCGTCGCGGGGAGCGTTTCTCGGAGCACAATAGCGATGGAGTACGGTTCTTCGCCGGTTGAACAGCCGGCTGACCAGACCCGAATGCGCCGGTTGCTCGAACCGCGCGCCCGAATCAGGCTTGGCAACAGTTCTCCAGCGAGGAACTCAAAGTGATGGGGCTCGCGAAAGAACGAGGTTAGGTTGGTGGTCAGCGCGTTGACGAATTCCCGTAACTCGGCTTCATCATTACCGGTTTCTAGTAGATCGCAGTAGTCCACGAAACGCCGAAATCCGTACTGACGTAACCGTCGCGATAATCGGCTGTACACCAGTTCACGCTTGCCGTCGGCCAGGGATATGCCAGCGACCTGGTTGATGATACGTCGAACGCGCTGAAAATCCTGGTCAGAGAATTCAAACTCAGTCCCCGCCATGACCGCTTACCCGCTAGGATTTTGCCAGAGACTAGGATGCATGTGCCATAGCTTGGGAGCTACTGCTGCGCATGGTTTCCAAGGAGAACATCTCTTCCACGCTCAATAGTCGATCCACATCCAACAGCATGACCATGCCTGAGTCCAGCGCCACCAACCCATTGATAAACTCGGTGCTGGCCGCGGCGCCGAAATTCGGCGCTTCCTTGATGTCAGCGGCATTATTGATGTTCAACACGTCCGAGACTCCATCCACCACCATGCCGATGATCCGGTCGCCCTGTTCCGCATGCACGGTCACTACGATCACTACGGTAATTTTGGTGTACTCCACGGATTCCAGCCCGAACCGCAGGCGTAGGTCGACCACCGGAACGATGGCTCCACGCAGATTCATCACGCCGCGCACGAAAACCGGCGCATTCGGCACCTTGGTGACCGGTACCCAACCACGAATTTCCTGGACCTTTAAAATATCGACGCCGTAGGATTCACCAGCAAGATTGAAGGTCAGATATTGCAGGTTCTCCACCACGGCTTCACGCTGGGGATTGCGTTTCCCCACCGGGGCTAAATCGGTTGTTCTCGTTTCCATGATGCGCCTCGTTTAGATTGCATGGTTGATCCGGATCAAGCCGGAAATATCGAGAATCAATCCCACCCGACCATCGCCTAGGATCGTTGCGCCTGCGACACCAGGCACCCGGCGGAAATTCTTCTCCAAGGATTTGATGGAAATTTGTTGTTGACCGAGTAGGTCGTCCACGAACAGCCCTACCTGACGACCATCGGCTTCGACCACGACGAGCAAGCCTTTTTCCAGGTCAGTCTGTGCGCCTTGCGCGCCGAATAACTCATAAAGGCGCAGGATCGGCAGGTGCTCGCCACGGAATCGAAGGACCTCATTCTTGCCGGCCACGCGATTGACCATTTCGTTACGAGCTTGTACCGACTCGATAATCGACAGCAGGGGGATAATGTAGCAATCCTGGCCAATCGTGACCAACTGGCCGTCCAGAATCGCCAGGGTCAACGGCAGACAGATGGTAATCTTGGTGCCGCGCCCGCGCTCACTGGCGATTTGGATATTGCCGCCGACATCTTGGATGTTGCGACGCACCACATCCATGCCGACGCCACGTCCGGACACATCGCTGATTTGCTTGGCCGTGGATAGGCCAGGATGGAAGATCAATTCGTAAATTTGCTCATCGCTGTAATCCTCGCCGGGTTTGAGCAGACCGTTTTCCAGCCCTTTGCGCAGCAGCGCGTCTCGATCCAATCCTCGGCCATCGTCGCCGACCTCAATGAAAATGCTGCCGCTTTTATGGTAGGCGTCGAGCATGATATTGCCGGTTTCCGGCTTGCCCTGCTGGATGCGTTCCTCGGGTGGCTCAAGACCGTGGTCCAGACTGTTACGGACCAGATGCACCAGTGGATCGCCGATCTTTTCGATGACCGTCTTGTCGATCTCGGTTTGCTCGCCATTGATGATCAATTCGACTTGTTTTCCCAGCTTGCCACCCACATCATGTACGATGCGCGCAAAGCGGCTGAACACCGAACTGACCGGCAGCATACGGATGCGCATGACATGCTCTTGCAAATCTCGGGTGTTGCGGTCCAGCTGATCAAGGGCCTCGTGCAGTTTGTCCAGCCGATTCATCTCGAAGTCGGTACCCAGCGCGCTGAGCATGGACTGGGTCGTCACCAATTCACCGACCAGGTTGATAACCGCATCTACTTTATCGATGTTGACCCGAATGGAGCCACTATCCGCTGCGGCGCTGGCCCGCCGATCCCCCTTGCGTCGATCGTTGCTCTTGCGCCGTTCCAGCACCAGCTCACCCTGATGGGTTTCCTCGGAGGAGGCCTGGGTTTCGGGTGCAGCGGAGGGAGTGGAGGCCTGGGTTTCTGGCGCCGCAGGTCCGGCCAGAGGCTCGATGCGTAGATCACACTCGTCCTCGACCCAGGCAAAGACCTCGGCCACCGCTTCGCGCGAGGCGTCGCCGCGCAATTCGAGTTCCCAGGATAGATAACAGTCTTCCGGGTTCATGTCCGCCAGACGCGGTAATCGGTGGTAATCCGCTCGAACAGCGAGTTTGCCCAGCGTGGACAGTTCACGGAAGATCCGCACCGGGTCATTGCCGCTATGCATCAACTGTGCATGGGGAAGGAACTCAATCCGCCAGTCGGTGGTTTCAGGTGACGGTGGCGGCGGGGAAGGTGCGGACGGTTTTTCGGCCTTGGTTGCCTGGCTGGTTGCGGTTTCTTTTTGCTCCAGCAACCGCAGCAGACGAGCGCGCAGGTTTTCGGCCTGGGTCTCGTCGATAGCAGCTTGCTCACGCAATGAAACCAGCATTTCCCGCAAACAGTCCACCGATTCCAGTAGTGTATTGACCGCTTCGCTGGTGACGACCAAACGCCCCTCACGCATCTTGTCGAGCAGCGTTTCCATGGCGTGGGTGAAGTTGGTCACTTCGCTGAAGCCGAAAGTGCCGCTACCGCCCTTGATGGAATGAGCGGCTCGGAAGATGGTGTTGATCTTCTCCAAATCCGCTGCGCCGGGTGGCAAGGCCAACAAGCCCGCCTCCATGATATCCAGACCTTCGAGACTCTCATCGAAAAAGGTTTGGACGAACTGCCCGATATCGATAGCCATGGGTCGCTATCCCAGTACTTTGTTGACAGTCGCCAGTAGTTTTTCCGGATTGAATGGTTTGACGATCCAACCGGTGGCGCCGGCGCCCTTGCCTTCCATTTTTTTCTCGGCGGTAGATTCCGTAGTCAAAGTCAGGATGGGGGTAAACTTATAAGCAGGCAACGCACGCAATTCCTTGATCAAGGTAATGCCGTCCATGTTGGGCATGTTCACGTCGGTGATCACCAAATCGGCTGGCGCACCCTGAGCGATGTTCAGGGCTACCTGGCCATCTTCAGCCACCATGACCTGATGACCCGCTTCCTTGAGGGTGAATTCCACCATCTGCCGCATGGATGCAGAATCGTCTACCACCAATATTGTCGCCATTAGCAAAATCTCCATTCGATTCAAATATGTGATTATAGCGATCCCAAACCAATCGTGAGTGTGACAAAATCTCTCATTCGTGACAAACAGCTGGCAGCCTGGGTCACGAAGAACTCAACTCATCTTTTGGGATCGCCATCTAAATCATTCCCCTCATCCAGGCTGGTGGAGGGGGAGGTTAAAGGTCATTGAAAGCTATCGCTCAAACGCTGTCGGCCTCGCCCAACCCCAACGGGTCCGCCAGTCCCAATAGCCGTGCGCTCTCTACGAGTGCGGGTGAGGGATTGCGCCAGCGCACGGGTAGACCCAACGACTGAGCTTCGTTAGTCAAGCTTAAGAATAACTGTAGCACTGCGGCGTGAATCTTGCGCACTGCTTGACCGTCAATTTCCAGTGGTTCGCCCGTCTGCAATGCGCTTAACAATTGCTGATGCAGAGTACTGGCAGCAGCGATATCCCATTCAGCCTGACATTCGATCGTTGCCATGAGAGTTGTTCCCAAAGGTTCTTATTAAAACGGATGCGGAAAGGCGCCTTGCCCGTTGCAAAATGGGCATGTAGCCATGCGACGCTGGCTTAAAACTCTTCCCATTCCTCGGATGCAGCGTGAGCGGCAGGTTTGGGTTTCTTTTCAACGAGAGTAGGCTTGGCTGCGGCTCGTTTAGCCGTTGGTTTAGTCGCTAGCTTGAGGTCGGGCTTGGCCGCCGGTTTGGGTGCGGATTGGGCGACTGAACGCGCTTCTTTGGACAAGGATGCTTTACTGCTGGCTTTTTTGGTCGCCGGGAAGGATTCCGTTGTGGCGATTGCGGCCTGATCGCCCAACTCCCGCTCATCCAACCTGAAGAAAGCCATCAACCCTTGCAACTCGCGAGCCTGATCGCCCATGGCCTGACTAGCGGCGGCCGTTTCTTCCACCAGGGCCGCGTTCTGCTGGGTGACTTGATCCATCTGCAAAATAGCTCGGTTGACCTGCTCGATCCCCGAGGCCTGTTCCCGGGCCGCCGCCGCCATCTCGGCCACAATGTCACTGACTTTCTTGACCGCCGTGACAATCTCTTGAAGCGTCTGACCGGATTGTTCCACCAACTTGCCCCCATCTTCGACCTTGGCCACACTGTCGGTGATCAGCGTCTTGATCTCCTTGGCCGCATCCGCACTGCGCTGGGCCAACTTGCGCACCTCGGCGGCCACCACGGCAAACCCCCGACCTTGTTCACCCGCCCGGGCTGCTTCTACCGCCGCATTCAGCGCCAGTAAATTGGTCTGAAAGGCAATCTCGTCAATCACGCCAATGATGTCAGCAATCTTGCGGCTGCTGGTGCTGATCGCACTCATCGCCGTCACCGCTTGCTCCACCACCTGCCCACCTTGCTCAGCCTGCGTTCGCGCCGCACCGGCCAGTTGGTTGGCTTGCCCAGCGTTGTCGGCGCTTTGCTTGACCGTAGAAGTCAGTTCTTCCATCGAGGAGGCCGTCTCTTCCAGCGCCGAGGCCTGCTCTTCCGTGCGCTGCGATAGATCCGCACTCCCTTGCGCAATCTCCGCCGCCGCCGAACTCACTTGCGAGGTCGCTTGCGTGATCTTGCTGGCCATGTCGCGGAGTTGCCGGGTCATGTCGCGCATGGCCGCGTAGATGCCGGTTTCCTTGCCTGTGTCGGTAAAGCGCACTGTCAAATTGCCCTGAGCGATTTGCTGGGTCATCGCTGCCATCTCCGCCGGTTCGCCGCCAATCGGACGGCGGATCAGCCGAGCTAGCAGGAAGGCCAGTCCGATGCCGGCCACTATGGCAATCGCTGACAATATTTGGACGATATTCAGCGCGAGGATCGCTTGCTCCTGGAGCCGAGGTCCGAGGGCGGTTTGATCGGCCTGATGGGACGATTTGATTTCATCGGTGATCTTGGCTACTTCCAGACCGACTCGATTCAGGGTGTTTTTGACTAGATCATCGCTTTTTTCGACTGTTTCCTGAAAAGAAGGCAACAAGGCGACATAAGCATCGTAAGCCTTGGTGAAGGCTTCCAATTGAGCTTGGTAAGCACCCTGAGCGGTTTCGATCAATGCTTGTTTGCGCTCACCGACTTTGCCCACCGTGATTTCCCGGTATTCTGCGAATTGTGCGGGCTGGTGCGAGATGATGTATTTCAGCCCTTCGATGCGTGCTTGGAGAAACTTAACTATCACCTCGGTGGTGCGCTCCAGGAGTGCCGTGTTTTGGTCGATGCCCGCCTGACTGATGATGTTATTCAGCGCGTTGAGCGCATTGGAACCCAAGCTGCCCAACTGGATGACAAGTTCATCGCGCTGTTTGAACAGAGTTGCTAGCTGCGTGAAGGCTTCGTGGTATTTTTGGGTCTGTTCTTCGAGGAGGGCGACTTGTTTGACGCGCTCCGGATGTCGGACAGATTCTCGCAACTTGTTGAGGAGGTCTTTCATCTTCTCAAGATTTGCTTGGTACTGCTGAAGGCTTTGTTCATTGGGCTCATTGAGGAAATGTCCAACCGCAAGGCGCACACCCAACATGTGTTCTTGGAAATCACTGGCTCGATTGGAAGCCTGCGCCAGCCGGCGATATTCGACGATACCGTCCGCCGCACCTTGCAGACCCCACCAGGCCGCAGCCGCCACGATGATCAGCAAGACGAGAACCGCTGCGAAGCCAAAATTCAATTGAGTACCTAGCTTTATATTTTTAAACATTATTTATGACCTCTATTTTCAAACCGCTAGAGTAGCTGCTGCTCTTCGGAGTGATCGATTTCCAAATCATCCTTCGTTTCCACGCCAATTGTCTGCTTTTCCAAGTAGAGAAAGTATAAGACAAGCGTCATTTTTTTCCGGATTAATTTATTTAGGAGGTTTACTTAGAGAATCGTTTGCATCGTTAATTATTGAAGCCCTACGGTTGAATTTTTATAAAATATTGATTATTAAATATAATAATCTAAATGTGTGGCGATTGCCTACTCCATCATGAGGTTGTTCATCTTGGACCGCAGCGGCCAGATTGGGCGGTTCGGAATGATCGGGCCTGCGCCTCTTGAATTCCTGAATCATTGTAGAATCAAAGTCAAATCAAGGTGGCATGAAGTTTGGTCGAAACGAATCGCTAACAGACCTGATCAAATTATTAATGTGGAGAAATGTTATGGCAACTGCCAATCGTATGGTGCAAAAGGGTAGCACGGGCCCCGATGTCAAGATGCTGCAAGGGTTGCTCAATCAGAAGGTACCTTTGCCCAAATTGCCGTTAGGGAAGAAGTTGGTGGAAGATGGCATCTTTGGATCGAAGACCGATGCCGCCACACGCACGTTCCAGCAGATGAAGGGCTTGAAGGCCGATGGCATCGTCGGTCCGAAAACCTGGAGCGCCCTGGGTGTGACTTATACTGGCCCTGGCGCGATACCCGTTGCGCCTCCAGCCGGTAAGCCCAAGTTCGAGGAGAAACAGGCTAAAGATGGTTTCGACGGTGCGGTGAACCCGCCTTGGCAGATGGTTCCCATGAATGAGCAAAAAACCGTGATCCTGAAAAATGCCGCTGATCTCAATGTGGTCAGTCGTAACCCAAGCATTGCTACGGTCGAGGATGTTCCCAAGTGCTTTGTGCATGGGGGCCGGGAATTGATCATCAAGGGCAAAGCCAAAGGTACGACGTTCATCGATGTCAAGAATGGTGCAACCACACTGGCGAGTTTGGAAGTCGCGGTCAAGACCAAGAAAATGATTCGCGCTTCGTTTCACCTGGTCGAAGATAACGCCGGTCATAAGACCAGCCGCAGCACCGGTAGCATCGATGCCTGGGTCAAGACGATGAATGATATCCTCTTGCCGCAGGCCAATGTACAAGTGATCAAACAGCGCGCCATCAGCGTCAAGATCAACAAGAATCTTGGTGCTGTCGTACGATTTTCCTCACATCTGCCAGGGGTGCCCGCCAGCGAGCATGAGTGGGATCTGGTCACCGCCAAGGGGGATGGCGCCGCCGACTTCAATGTGTTTTTCGTCTGGGAATATGAGCAGGATATCAACCCCAATCACGACGATACCGACGCCGGCACTTTGGGTAAAAACTGTATTTTCGAAGATAACGCCGGGACGAATGTGGGTGATACGCTGACCCATGAACTCGGACATACATTGGGGTGTGGCGATCTCTATGGCGCCGCCGACAAGCCATTATTGATGTATGGCATCACCGATCAGCGTGGCCAAAAAGTCAACAAGGCGCACGCCAACACCATGAATCCATGACGACACGGCTGATGACCATGAACCACCGGTACGCATGGCTAATGTCCCTCCTGGGTGCAGCGCTTCTGCTGGTCCTGCTCATCCTTCAGCTTCCTCAAGGAATCGCTATGAACGACGACTTTACTGCCCAAGTCAATGCGGCCTTCGCCGCCGCCCGCGAGGGCGACTATGAACCGGTCTCGCGACTCGGCGAGCAGGGCGCCAAAATCATTCCCTACCTGCAACCCTATTTGCGGGATGAGAGTGAGATGGTGCGCCTGCAAGCCGTGGCACTGCTGACCACCTTCGATGATCACGCTGTCGCGCCCTTGCTGACACTGGCCTTGGTTGATCCAGTGCAGGATATTCGTGCTCGCGCGGCATTGGCGCTCTATGAGAAACAAGATCCGCTAAAACTGGCGGAGCGGCCTGAGTTGGGTGAGGCTTTGCGTGCCAGCCTCGATCAGGGCAACGATGCCGCTGCCGCTATCCTGCTGCTCGGTTACTATCCTGGCGAATCCACATCGGCTGCGTTGCAGGCGTTGAGCGAGCGGGCCGGCGATGCACAGACCGAATTGGCTGCCTGGACACCGGTCGTGCCGGTCGCGCTGGTCGCTGCGGTCAGTCAGTCGCGGCTAGGCGATCAAGCCGCGCGACAGCGGCTGATGCAGGTCAGCGTCGAGGGGTCACTGGCGGAGCGAGAGTTCCTGCTCTCGGTGTTGCGGGAGATCGACGCGCCCGAAGTGCTTCATGCCTTGGCGCGGAATCTCGACGCTACGACCGCTATCGGCGGCGGTGTTCCCTCCGGTGCCCAACCTCAATGGCGCTTGTGCGACCTGGCCGTGGTGAGGTTCGTGCAGCGCCTGAATTTGCCAGTCAACTTTATTGTGAGCGAGGGGCGTCGCTTCACGCCTGCTGAAATCGATGCCGTGCGACAGGTGATTGTCGGCGGGTTGCCGAGAGGTTGAGCGTAGTGGCGTGGATTTTCCCCTCTTCAGGGTTTGGACACTGGCGGTGACTCGATGCAGGTGACGGACCAATTACGCCTGAACATCACGACATGGTCGATGTTCAGGCGAATACCGATGCGTCGTCCCGGTGGATGATCGTGGTGACTAGGGGCCAGGCATAGCACGCGCGCACCGCTGGGCAGATGGAGCGTGTAGAGAAATTCCGCGCCCCGGAATGCACGCTCTGCCACTTCTGCTTTGAGGGGACTGGCGTCGTCGTGAATCACATCATCGGGCCGCACCAAAATTTCCACGTCGTCGCCTGCCGCACAGCCGGCGGGCGGCGTTCCGTCGATGTCGCCCAATTCCGTGCTGGCCCGGCCATCGACCCCGATTTGGCCAGGTAGCAAGACACCCTGACCGATGAAGCTGGCGACAAAGCGATCGGCAGGTCGGTGATAAAGGTTGTAGGCGTTGTCCCATTGCCGTAGCCGACCTTCATCCAGTACCCCGATTTCATCGGCAAAAGCGAAGGCTTCGAACTGATCATGACTGACCAGCAACCCACCGGCGCCTTCCCGCAGCAGGATGGTGCGCACTTCCCGCGCCAAGTCTTCCCGCAAGGTCACGTCCAGGCTGGAGAAAGGCTCGTCCAACAGCAGTAATCGCGGTCGCGGCGCCAGCGCCCGAGCCAAAGCCACTCGTTGTTGCTGGCCACCGGAAAGCTGATGCGGATAGCGCTTGGCGAACTCCTCCAATTCAACCAGACGCAGCAACTCGTTGACCCGCGCCCGTCGCTCTGGCGCTTTCCAGCCGCGCAAGCCGAAAGCGATGTTGTCGGTCACGGTCAAGTGTGGGAACAACGCCAAGTCCTGGAACATCATGCCGATGCGTCGTTGCTCCGGTGGCTGCATCCAGCCGACCCGGCTGAGTTCGATACCCTCCAGGCGGATGGAACCCTGTCGCAGCGGTTCAAAGCCAGCGATGGCCCGCAATAGGGTGGTCTTGCCGCAGCCGCTGGGGCCAAGCAGACAACCGATGCCAACGCAGGGCATCTGCAGGGACAAGCCCCGGATCACTTTGCGGGGCGGATAGGCGACATTGAGGTCGCACAACTCAAGAAAGGGGAGCATGGTCGGGTCTCACGCGGCTGATGGCGCGGCTGAGCAGGATCACGGGGCCGATGCCGGCCAGTACGATCGCCAGGGCGAAGCTAGCCGAATCCGCTAATCGTTCATCCGAAGCCAATTCATAGGTGCGCACTGCCAGGGTGTTGAAATTGAACGGGCGCAGAATCAAGGTCGCCGGTAGTTCCTTGAGCACATCGACGAACACCAGAAGTAAGGCCGTCAGCAGACTGCTGCGTAGCATCGGAATATGCACTCGCCACAGCACGGCGCGCGGCCTGGAACCCAGGGAGCGGGCGGCGTCATCCATACTCGGACGGATGCGAGTCAGCCCGGCTTCGACGCTGTGCAGCGCCACCGGTAGAAATCGGGCGCTGTAAGCAAACAGCAAGGCGAACAGCGTGCCGCTGAGCAGCAGCCCGGTGGAGAGGCCGAACCATTCACGCGTCCAGCTATCCACGCTCCGATCGATCGCGGCGAAAGGCAGCATCACGCCGATGGCCAGCACTGTGCCGGGCACAGCGTAACCCAATCCAGCGCTGCGCACTGCCAAGCGTACCAGAGGTCGTGGTCGTAAGCGTTGGCCGTAGCCCAGGAGCAGCGCCAACGACAGAATGAGCAACGCGCTGCCGCTGGCTAGCCACAGACTGTGGCCGGCTAGTTCCAGAAAACGGTGATCAATCATCTGGGGTGCGGTCCGCCAAGCCCAAACGAGTAACTGTCCGGCGGGAATCACAAACCCGCACAGGAGAGGAATCAAACAAGTCGCGGTCGCCAACCATGACCATCGACCTGATAATCGCAGACGAGGCGGGCGTTGGGTGCGCTGGTCGGTGTGATGAAAGCGTGTCTGTCGTCGCGACAGCCGCTCGCACACCAGCAACGTGAAGACGAACAACAACAGCAACGCCGCCAGTTGCATGGCGGCGGTAGCGTCGTTCATGCCGAACCAGACCCGAAAGATGCCGGTGGTGAAGGTGCTGACCCCGAAATACTGCACCGTGCCATAATCGGCCAGCGCCTCCATCTGCACCAGCGACATGCCAGCGATCAGTGCGGGCCGCGCCAGGGGCAGGGTGATGGTCAGGAAACGTCGCCAAGGCCCGACGCCTAGACTGCGACTCACCTCCAACACGGCTGCCGATTGTTCGAGAAACGCGGCCCGCGCTAACAGATAAACATAGGGATACAGCACCAGCGCCAGCATGAGTGTTGCGCCTGGGAGGGAGCGAATGGCAGGAAATCTATAATCCTGCCGGCTCCAGTCGAAGGTTTCACGTAAAAGCGTTTGCACCGGGCCGGCAAAATCCAGCAGACCGGTATAGGTGTAAGCCATGATGTAAGCGGGAATGGCCATCGGTAACAGTAGCGCCCACTCGAACCAGCGCCGACCAGGGAATTCACAGACACCGGTCAGCCAGGCAGTAGGGACGCCGATCAACAGGGTTCCCACCCCGACTCCGAGCATCAGCGTTACCGAGTTCAACACATAATCGGCCAGCACCGTATCGACCAAATGTCGCCACACGTCGCTAGCCGGTTGCAGGGCAGTGAAAAATACCGTGAACACCGGCAATGCCAGCAACAAGGCCACGCCAGTGACCAGCAAGGTCCAGCGTTCGATTCCCATTGCCCATCGCCAAATCCCTCTTTCCCTCCAGGAGAGAGGTCGGAGGTGAGAGTCGGGGGGTGTCTGAGACGACTCTACTTCCACCCAGCCCGATCCATGAGCTTGATCGCTTCGGCGTTCAGTTCACCCAGTTTGGCGACGTTCAAGGTATCGGCCTTGAAAGCGCCCCAGGCTTTGAGGGTGGCGCTGGGCGGAATGGCCGGATTGACTGGATATTCGTTGTTTACATCGGCATACCAGCGTTGGGCTTGGTCGCTGGCTAGGAACTCCAGCAACTTGACGGCGTTGTCGCGATTTTTGGCGTGGGCGGTGACCCCAGCGCCGCTGACGTTGACATGCACACCGGTGGTCTTGGCATCCGGCCAGAATACCGCGACCTGGGTTGCCGCTTGTTGCTCAGCCTGGTCGCTGGAGGTGAGCATGCCGCCCAGGTAATAGGTGTTGGCCAGGGTCAGATCGCACTCGCCAGCGGCGATGGCCTTGATTTGATCGCGATCACCGCCTTTGGGTGAGCGAGCGAAATTAGCGACCAGGCCCTTGGCCCAGGTTTCGGTGTTAGCCTCGCCGTGATGAGCGATCATGCCCGCCACCAGCGACTGGTTGTAGATGCTGTCCGACGAGCGTACACAAAGCTTGCCCTTCCAGCGCGGCGCGGCCAGGTCCTCATAGGTGGATAATGCGGTCGGCTTGATGCGATCCTTGGCGTAAAGGATAGGCCGGGCGCGCACCGATAGTCCGTACCAGTAGCCGTCAGGGTCGCGGTAAGCGGCAGGGATGTGTTTTTCGAGTGCTTCGGACTGGATAGTTTGCAGCACCTGGGCCTGACGGGCGGCAGTCAGTCGGCCTGCATCCGAGGTCAGCAACAGATCTGCTGGCGTATTGATGCCTTCGCTTTGCAGGCGTTGTAGCAGTTCGGTTTCCTTACCCGTCACCAGGTTGACAGTGATACCGGTTTGCTGGGAGAAATCGTCCAATAATGGCTTAATCAGGTCTTCCTTGCGCGCCGAATAGATATTGACTTCGCCATCCGCCAGCGCAGGTGGGGCCAGCAGGCTGGCCAGCAGAACGCAGCATACGGATGGCAGGGTGCGGGATTGCAATCGATTGGACATGAATGGCTCCAGGAGATTGGTAATTCAATAGGATATCGTCTATTGATAAAATTTTTTAAATGATATTTATTGTTGTTTTATATGTAAAGATTTATATAAAAATAATTTTTATCTTAACCGAGTGTGGGCGGGCGGATTATCCAATTCTGCATAGGTTTTACGCTATTGGTTGTAGGCCATAGTGCTCCACCCATGCTCAATGTAGGTTGGCGCTGAGCGTAGTGAAGCCCAACAAGCTTTGTGGTTTCAATGCTTATCGCTTTTAATTTGGCCAAGCAGTAGGTTGGGCAAAGGCACAGCGTTGCCCAACGATGAGCCAGGATGTTGGGCTTTACTGTGTTCAGCCCAACGATCATGTCGTTTGAAACGTCACCCCGGACGATGAAAGTTTATACTTTCATGGCAACCTACTAAAAGCTCAATTCTATTCAGAATGAGCATTTGCCTAAGCGAGGCAAAAGGTATGTTGTCATCATACAATGGGCGGATGGAGCAGACTATTTGCCTAACCCAATACGATATGAAAGTGTCGAGATCAGTGTGGAAATGTTGAGCTGCCGACGGCTTAAAATAGGATTGCCTTGAACACAGCTGTCATTCAAACCAGTTCGGGTGTGCTCCGATTTGCCGCACCCGAGCGCGTGATCGTGGCTATGCAGCCGGATGAAGTGACGCCAGCGCTCCGTGAAATCGAAAATATCGTCAATCAACGTCGCCAATACGCGGTTGGATTTATGGCTTACGAAGCGGCGGCTGCGTATGGCCTGAGCGTTCATCCACCGTGGCCTGATTTGCCGCTGCTTTGTTTTGGTCTGTACGCGCATGCGGAACAGGTCGCTGCTTATCCGACAACACCGGCGATCTGCACGGTCGGCCCTTGGCGATCTTGCCTTGAGCTTGACGATTACGCGGTGGGCGTCCAGCGGATCAGACGCTATCTGGCTGACGGTCATAGCTACCAAGTGAACTATACCTTTGGGCTGGAAACCGAGTTCGCTGGTGAACCCCAGGCGTTTTTCACCGACTTGGCTGCTGCGCAGCAGGGGCGATACGCCGCTTGCATCGATATGGGCCGGTTTGTCATCTGTTCGGCCTCGCCAGAACTGTTCTTTCGACTGGAGGGTGAGCAGCTTACCGCAAAACCGATGAAAGGCACGGCCCGACGTGGGCGAACGTTGGCGGAGGACGAATCTCAACGGGTTAACTTGCGGCAGTCCGACAAGAATCGCGCTGAGAATTTGATGATCACCGACATGGTTCGCAACGATTTGGGTCGGGTCGCTCGAATCGGTAGCGTGGCGGCTGCACCACTGTTCGAGGTCGAGTGTTATCCGACCGTATTGCAAATGACCTCTACCGTCACCGCTCGAACCTCGGCGACGGTCACGGAGATTTTGCAACACCTGTTTCCTAGCGCGTCGATTACCGGAGCGCCCAAGGTGCGCACGATGGCCATCATTCGTGAACTGGAGTCGCAGCCGCGCGGGGTGTACACCGGGACAGTAGGTATGATTGCCCCGGATCGGCAGGCGCAATTCAATGTTGCGATTCGCAGCGTGCTTTTCGACCGTGAGCGGCAACAAGCCTTCTACGGTGTCGGTAGCGGCATCGTTTGGGATTCGGATGCGGATGACGAATATCAGGAGTGTCTGTTGAAAGCGCAGGTCCTGACGCGGAAATCACCGAGTTTTCAATTGCTGGAATCGTTGTTGTGGGAGCCGGGAGTCGGCTATTTTTTGCTGGATGCTCATTTACGACGACTGGCGAATTCAGCGGCTTACTTCGATTTTTCACTGGATCGAATTGCTGTCGAGATGCGGCTGGCGGCTTTGGCGACGACCTTGACCGCAGCCACCAAGGTTCGACTACTGGTGAGTCCAGATGGCGTTTTCGAGTTGGAAACTACCGCGCTGGCGCAGGGTGCGCCAGCGCGACCGGTGCGTGTCGGCTGGGCGCGGCAGCCTGTCGATTCCAGCGTCTGCTGGCTATACCACAAGACCACCGAACGCCAGATCTACCAGGCGGCCCGCGCCACACGCCCGGATTGCGATGAAGTGTTATTGTGGAATGAACGGGGAGAATTAACGGAGGCCAGCACGGCGAATGTCGTGTTAGAGCTGGGAGGAGCGCGCGTCACACCGCCTGTGGCGTGTGGTTTGCTGGCCGGCACGTTTCGCAGTTGGCTGCTGGCTCACGGTCATCTTCAGGAACGCATTTTGACCAAGACCGATCTTTATGCTGCTCAGCGCATTTACCTGATCAATGCCGTGCGGCGTTGGCAGGAAGCGCTGCTCATTATCTGAATCTGATGGGTTTTACCCAGGCGCGTTCAGCGCACGAAGATCGACAGGAGTGAATGATGGACAGACTCCTGCCTGGATGACATAAAATCGCAGGATTTAGCATCAACTCTCTCGTGTGGAGTGGAATTCAAGCATGCAGCCGCAAATCATTCCCGAATCCAACTATCTGATGCGGATGGCGGATGGGACCATCAAGCAGGTTAACCCTTTTACCGGAACCGAGGTATGGACCGTCCCTGGTCGGGGTAACCGTCCGCTTGGCGTCAGCGTTCAAAGCGCCGCCCCCGTCGATCCAACCCAGGTTGACGCCTACTGCGCGTTCTGCGCTCGACGCTATCTGGAGACGCCACCCGAGAAGGCGCGGTTGATCAAGAGTGGGAGTGGCTTTACCACATTGCGCCATCTCCATGCCGATGCCTTATTCAACACCGTGGCCGAGTTTCGTCGGGTTCCCAACCTGTTCGAGATCGTTTCCTTCGATTACTGGCAGAAGAACTTCAATTACCAGATCCCCGATGCGATCGAGGCGCATAAGTGCGATTATCTGGCTTCGGAATCCGGTCGCCAGCATGTTCTGCAAGTCGTGGAGCAGCGTTTGAAGGCCTCGGGCATGGATGAGGCGTTCCGCAACCGACTGTCCCAGGATGAGCGGCTGCAATTGGCCAATGCCTTCTTCGGCGGTGGTCATGAGCTCATCGTCGCCCGGCGCCATTTCGTCGATGGCGCCACCCACAATCATCAACTAGCCTCTTCGGGAGCGCTGACGCCAGAGGAGCATTATCAGTATTTGCGCTTTACCATCGACGCCATGCGCGACCTGTATATCAATAATCGTTATGTCCGTTACGTGGCGGTGTTTCAGAATTGGCTGCAACCCGCCGGCGCGTCTTTCGACCATCTGCATAAGCAGTTGGTTGCGATTGACGAGCGGGGAGTCCAGAACGAAGTGGAATTGCAACGAGTGCGGGCCAATCCCAATATCTACAATGAAGCAGCCGTCAACTTTGCCGCCTATCGCAACCTCGTAGTCGCCGAAAACGAACATGCCATTGCTTATGCCGGTTTTGGCCATCGCTATCCGACTCTAGAAATCTTCTCCAAGAGTGAGCGTAGTCAGCCCTGGAATCACTCCCCGGAAGAGCTGCGTTGTCTATCCGATCTGGTGCATGCTTGTCATGCGGCGGCTGGTCCGGAAATTCCCTGTAATGAAGAATGGTATTACAAACCGCCCGATGTAGATGTACCGATGCCGTGGCGGGTGTTGATCAAATGGCGGGTGTCGACGCCGGCTGGATTCGAAGGCGGCACCAAGATCTATGTCAACACCATCGATCCGGAGACTTTGCGTGATCGCGTGGTGCCGCGACTGTTTCAATTGAAGAATGAAGGGCGGATTGCTCCGATGAAAATTGCCTTCGAGTGCGCCTGTGTGCCCAACTGCCTGCGGTACAATCCCGCCGTGCGGCAGCAGGGATCGGCGCATCCCGAATTTCCACCCTTGTCGAGCAATTCGGCGTCGGGGGAATAAGACTTGCCTATCTTGAGCCTGCTGATTTTCCTACCGTTGGTTTGGGCGTTGTTGCTGCTGTTTCTGCGCGCGAGTCGCGTTGTGCGCATCGTCGCATTGCTCGGGGCGGTCCTGGAGCTAGCTTTGTCACTGATCATGCTCGCTGCCTTGCGCCCGGAAATCGCTGGGATGCAGTTCGTGGAGCGAGTATCCTGGATTCCTAGTCTGAATACCCACTATCTGTTAGGTGTCGATGGCCTCGCCGCCTTGTTTCCGCCGCTGACAGCACTGCTGTTCTGTGCTGTTATCCTGGCCTCCTGGACCAGCATTCAGTTCATGCCTCGCTTGTATTTCGCTTTGTTGCTCGGGTTGGAAGGCGTCACCATGGGTGTATTTTGCGCTCTGGATCTGGTGCTGTTTTTCCTATTCTGGGAACTGACCCTGGTGCCGATCTATTTCCTGATCAGTTTGTGGGGCATCGGCCCGGAACGACGCTTCGCAGCGACGAAATACACGCTGTTTATGTTGGCCGGCGGCGTTCCGCTGCTGTTCGGTATGATCCTACTCGGATTGCCTGATGCAGGCGTGGCTGAGAGCGGGTTGAATTTCGACTACCGGGTCCTATTGGAGCAGCCATTGCCCGCTCATGCGCAGACGGTGGTTTTTTTGTTGCTGTTCTGCGGTTTTGCGGTGAAAGCGCCGCTGTTCCCATTCCATACTTGGTTACCGACGGTGTTGAAAGAGGGCCCGGTGGGCCTGAGTGCGTTACTGGTGGGTCTCAAACTCGGCGTTTTCGGTATTCTGCGCTTTGCCTTGCCATTGGCGCCGACGGCCGCCCGCGATGCTTGCTGGTTGATGGCGGCGCTGGGTCTGCTCGGATTGGTTTACGGAGCGCTGATCGCGTTACAGCAGTCCAATCTGCGCAAGATGTTGGCCTTTTCCAGCATCAGCCACGTCGGGTTGGTAGTCGTGGGCCTCGCCACTTTGAACATCCAGGGTATTCAGGGCGCGGTCTTGCAACTGGCCAATTTCAGTATCGTAGCGGGTGGTCTGATGCTTCTCACCGGTTTTCTGCACCATCGTCTGGGATCGACCGATCTAGTCAGCCTCGGTGGACTGGCGCAACCTTTGCCTCGTTTTACGGCCCTTTTCCTGCTGCTGGGTATGGCGTCCATCGGTCTGCCAGGCACCAATGGCTTCATCGCGGAATTGTTGATCTTGCTTGGCGTCTTGCAGGCATCTCCCAGTTTAGCCGCGCTGGCCTTGCTTGGGGTGATTCTGAGCGCCGCCTATTTTCTGAATTTCTTTCGGCATGCCTTTTTGGGTCCCATCGCCCAGCCCACCGTCGCTTTGGCGCTGGATCTACGCCCCCGTGAACTGTTGATTGCCGGGGTTATGGGATTGCTGGTGTTGGTGGGTGGGCTATTTCCCGGCCTGGTGCAGAACGTCACGGTGAACGCAGCGCATGTTTGGGTCGCGCGGATGGCGGCGAATGCGGAAATTGGCGCTGCTTTACCGTTGAATCGCGGGAGGTTATCGCCATGATTCCCGTATTACATGCCTCTGCTCGTTTCCATCGTGATACTGTTCTTGGCGCTGACGGTCACGATCGAGGAAGACCATGATGGCCACTCACCCTGATGCGTTGCTCGCATCCGATTATGTCGTTTGCGCGACTTTGCGTAAGGTCCCGGATGTATTCAACGCCGAATTGCTTTGGGAACGGACCCGGGGTGGCCAGGAAGGCGTGTGCCTCATGGAAGCGCTCAAACGTCATCCACGCACTCTCCACGCGCGCCAACGCAAGGAGACCCGTTATAGCCAAGTCATCATCCGGGTTCCAGAACGTGATTATGTCCGCGATGATCGGTTGGAGGATGGTTTCGGGCGGCGCACGCTGTTGCGGGAGCTGCAACGCCTGCATGGGCAAGATCTGGGTCGCTATCTGGCCGAGCAGGCGGTCATCCGCTACCGGGTAGAGCCAGATGCCGGATTGCGATCCGGTGAGGTGCAGTTTCTGTTCGGTCGGGCGATCTACATTCCGGCGGATGATGAGGCGCTGTTGTTCCGAATTCAAGCGGCGACGGACGGGCAGAGTACGTGGCGAGAATTGGGGTCGATCTATCCTGGTCAGCGGCTGACCCTGTTAAACGGCGACCGGCGGGCCAGCAGTATTACCGTTGCGGCTTGGCCATTTATCGGCGGCGAGTCGGTGTTGCTGATGTTGCGGCCCGGCCCGCCGGTGATCGTGGATGTGGTGGCCGAACCACCAGGTTGCCTGACCGTGGCCAGCGATGGCAGTGGCCGATTCCTGGTGCGCGACCGGCGAGGTCGAGGGCTGCGGCTCCAGCTTGCAGCATCGACAGAGGATGCGGAATCGCCTGTGTTACGAGAGCCGGTCGCCGATCCGGCATGGCTGCCTTCGCCGCTCGATGCACGACCCAGCGAAGAACCGGCGGCGACCCTCGAAGAGGAGCGGTCCGCGCGCGCCCTGAAATCGGCTTCGCCAGTAAATCCATTGGCTGAGGGATATCCTCAGACCGATCCTTGGGGTCGACGCGAACCGGTGTTTGGCATTTCGGTCGATTTTGATGAGCCGCCTGCGTCTTCGCCAGCTGTCGAGACTCCTGGTCCCAGCATTGGGGCGCATGACAGCGAAGAATTTGCTTCCGAAAACGGCTTAGAACCCGCGGTTTCACCTCCCACGCCGCCATCTCCTATCTCGGGAGGAGAACAGCAAACTTGGATTCCTCGGCGACCGGCGGCTTGCCTGCAAGTCACTGGGGTCGCTTTGCAGCGGTTATCGACTTATGCATCCGCTGGGATCAGCGACTGGCGACTTAGTTTTAATCAGGGGGGAGAACTGGTGTTGGATGATCATCCCGATGCGGCGGCTTGGCTGCGCATCGACAGCAACGACCAGATCTTCGGTGAAGTTGCGGGATTATCCGCGCCGCTGGATTTGCCCAGCGTATGGCGACCCTTTGCCGAATTGGAATTGGAGTTATATGTCGTTCCCACGCCGATGGAGACGCATTATCTGGGCTGGCTACGGTTGCCCACACCGTTGACCTTACCCGTGCCGCGCGAGCGGGCGGTGAGCTTCGGGCGTGGTTCTGAGGCGGATATCGCTCCAAGATTGTTGGCGGATCCGCGTTCGCTGCGTTGGGATGGCGGTCCTGCCAGGACCATTGGCATCAGCGCCGAATATCTCGGTTTGTCTCGTCGCCATCTGCTCCTGCAAGCGCGTCGCGATGACTGGTGGGCGCAGCTGGAAAGCCAGAACATGCCGGTTTATCGGTTGACGCCATCAGGCGATCTGCTCGACGTGTTGACGCCGGGGGTGAATACCGCCACCGAGGTTAAATCCGGTGAACTGCTGGTGGTCGGAGGGTATGTGCTGATGTTGGGGGCGTTAGGGTGAAGCGCCGGTTTTACGCCATCAATGCCGAGAATCCGTCGGTACCGGCGGCAACTCACGGAATCCTGGGAACTGCTCTTCATCCGGCTCCGGGCGCTGCTTGTCGCCCATGATCTCCTCAGCCAACTGGGCGAAATCCGCGGGTTCGTCGGACAGCAGATTTTCGTACAGTGTGGGGTCCCAACATTCGATCCGATTGGCATAGGCCAGTAGGATCACGCTTTCCTGGATATTGGCATAGGTCAGCAATCGCCGGGGTAGCAGCAGGCGACCGCTGCTATCCAGTTCCAGTTCTGTTGCGCCCCGGTGGAAATAGCGAAAAAATTCACGGTTTTTCTTGACAAACAGGTTCAAGCGATTAAGTTCGGTGGTAATTCGTTGCCATTCGATCAAAGGGTAGAGCGCCAGATGTCGTTCGAAGCCGCGATTGATGACGAAACGTTCCTCTGTTTCCGCAGGAAGCTGTCTTTTCAGCGCCGACGGCAACGTGATGCGCGCCTTGGCATCGAGCCGGCATTCAAATTCGCCGAGAAAATTGACCATGGTCTTTGTCGGGTATCCAACCACTGAAGCACGTTCCGCTGGCCACCATCCCCATGTTGCAAGCTGCTCCCGATAAGCTCAAGGCGTTACTGGATCAAACCCTAACCTACCGAGGCATCTCCTGCCGGGTCATTGAAATCCTGGCTGACGAGCCGGCTCTGGTTCTGCGCGACCAGGAGCACCGCCGCATTCTCCAGGCGAACCAGTACGGCGATGCCGGTGAGCACGGACCCAGGATCTTCACGGTCGCCCTCTTCGATACTCGTGGAGATGGCTTCAACCCGGATCTGCCGGAACTGGCCACGCTGGATCTATTGAGCGGATGACGCAACGTGCGCCGCTACCCGCGTCAGATCGGCCTCGGTATCCACCCCTGGCGGCGGTATTTCCACAGCCTCGGCGACATGGATGCGGATACCATGCCATAGGGCACGCAACTGCTCCAGTGATTCGGTTTGCTCGGCAGGCGCAGGCGTCAGACGCGGATAACGGGTCAGTACCGACACCCGATAGGCATACAGACCGACATGTCGAAACCAGGCGGCGCCGATCGGTAGCGTATCGCGCTGAGTTTCACCACGCCCGAAAGCTTCGCGATGCCAGGGAATCGGCGCTCGGCTGAAATACAGTGCGTAATCCTGAGCATCTCGCACCACTTTCACCACATTTGGGTCGAACAAGTCTGCTGGATCGTCGATGCGGGCGCAGAGTGTGGCGATGCCTGCCTCCGCATGCGTTTCCAGCCCTGCCGCCGCCTGCCGAATCAGAATGGGCGGCATTTGCGGTTCGTCACCTTGCAAGTTGACGACGATGACGTCATCCGGCCAACCACATCGTGTCGCAACCTCCGCCAGTCGGTCGGTGCCGGATGGATGCTCGGGCGAGGTCATATAGACGGTCGCACCAAAACGCTCGGCGACTGCCTGGATGCGTGGATCATCGGTTGCGATCACGACCTCCGAAGCATGGCTGGCCACCGCCCGCTGGTAGACATGCTCGATCAACG
>JACKNE010000007.1 GCA_024235035.1 Gammaproteobacteria bacterium | reverse complement strand
GTCGCAACCAATACCGGATCGCCCCTACTGGGAGCGGTTCTGTTCCCGGTCGGATTCATCATGCTCTACCTGATGAAATTCGATCTGTTGACGGGCGTCTTCACCCTGGTGCCGCTGGCCCTGATCGACGGCCGTCCAGGCGTGACCGTCGGGCAGGTTCTGCGTAACTGGGGATTGGTTTTCATCGGCAATTTCGCCGGCGCCCTGACGGTCGCCTTCATGATGTCCTTCATCCTGACCTACGGCTACAACACCGATGGCGGCGCGATCGCCGAGAAAGTCTCCAAGATCGGCGAATCCCGCACCCTCGGTTACCAGGCCTACGGACTGGGTGGCTGGATCACCATCTTCATCCGCGGCATGTTGTGCAACTGGATGGTCTCCATGGGTGTCGTCGGCGCCATGATCTCGACCTCCGCGAGCGGTAAGATGATGGCGATGTGGATGCCGATCATGCTCTTCTTTTTCATGGGCTTCGAACACTCCATCGTCAACATGTTCCTGTTCCCCTTCTCTATGATCATGGGCGGCGGTTTCACCTTCATGGAGTACATTATCTGGAACGAGCTGCCCACGGTGCTCGGTAACCTGGTGGGTGGCCTCTTCCTAGTCGGTCTGCCGCTCTACTACACCCATGTGCGCACCAGCCCCGAGCGTATCCTCAAGGGCCACAAGACCCAGAAGCTCGCCGACGAGGTGCGGAGCACCGCAGGTCATACCCTGGCAGCTCGCCTCTGATTCCACCCACAGTGAGACGGCGCGGCTCTGCAAGGGGCCGCTGTTACACCCATGACCAGCAAGCTACGCGTCGCCATCGGCCATTATTCCGACAAGGGGCGCAAACCCATCAATCAGGATTTCTGCGGGATTCTGGCGCCAAAAGAGCCGTTGTTGAGTTCAAAGGGCATCGCGGTGGCCCTCGCCGACGGTATTAGCAGTAGTAACGTCAGCCACATCGCCAGTGAAACCGCAGTCAAAGGTTTTCTTGAGGATTATTACGCCACCCCCGAATCCTGGTCGGTGAAGACCTCCGTACAGCGCGTACTGCACGCGACGAATTCTTGGCTCTACGCACAGACCTGCAATGGCCCTAACCGTTACCTGATAGACCGTGGCTATGTCTGCACCTTCAGTGCAATCGTCCTCAAGTCCGCTACGGTGCACATCTTTCACGTCGGCGACGCCCGGGTCTACTACCTCGCCGGCCACCGTCTTGAGCAGCTCACCGAGGATCACCGACTGTGGGAGTCGCACGAGAAGAGCTATCTCAGCCGCGCCATGGGCATGGGCGAATGGTTGGAGATCGACTACCAGTCCTACCCATTGGAAAGAGGGGATACTTTTGTTCTGATGACAGACGGCGTCTATGAGTTTGCACCGGAGGTCTTCATTGCCGATGCGATCGCAAGGCACCCGGACGATCTCGATTTAGCATCGCGTCTGATCGTGGAGGAGGCGCTGGAGAAAGGAAGCACGGACAACCTCTCGATCCAGGTGGTGCGTATCGAAGAGTTACCCGAGCGCGCCATCGACGAGCTTAATCAACAGGCATCGACCCTACCGATGCCGCCGGAACTGAGGCCGCACATGCTGTTCGACGGTTACCAGATCCTGCGTGAGTTGCACGGCAGTAGCCGTAGTCACGTCTACCTGGCCCTGGACACCGTCACTGAGCAACGAGTCGCGCTCAAGGTTCCCTCCATCGACCTACGCGGCAACGCCGCCTACTTGGAGCGTTTCCTGATGGAGGAATGGGTTGCCCGGCGCTTGGACAATGCCCATATCCTTAAGGCGTGTGGGCAAACCCGAAAGCACAGCCACCTTTACACGGTCACCGAACACATTGAGGGCCGTACACTAACCCAGTGGATGATCGACCATCCAAATCCCGATCTCGAATCGGTGCGCAATATCATCGAGCAGATTGCCAAGGGTTTGCAAGCACTGCATCGCCAGGAAATGCTGCACCAGGACTTGCGTCCGGACAATGTCATGATCGACCACAACGGCACGGTGAAGCTCATCGATTTCGGTTCTGTGCGGGTGGCTGGGCTCGCCGAGCTTGCGCCTACTCTCGAACACTGGGCAATTCTCGGCACCGCGCAGTACACGGCGCCCGAGTACTTCCTTGGGGAGGCGGGGAGCAATCGCTCGGACCTATTCTCGCTCGGCGTCATCGCCTACCAGATGCTGTCCGGGCAAACGCCCTACGGCACGCAGGTCGCCAAGGCCACCACCCGCGCCGCGCAGCGTCGGCTAACCTATCGCTCCGTGCTTGACGACAAGCGCACCATCCCCGCCTGGATCGACGGCGCCTTGCGCAAGGCGGTTCACCCCAATCCTGACAAGCGCTACGACGAGCTCTCCGAATTCATCTATGACTTGCGCCATCCCAATGAGAGCTTCCTGCGCCAGGAGCAAAGGAGGCCCCTGCTGGAGCGCAATCCGCTGCTGTTCTGGAAGGGTGTTTCATGCATTCTGTTTGTCCTCGTCATCGTCCTGTTGAGCACCCATCCCGCTATTGCTCACTAGGACTCCATTTTGCCAACCATCTGGAGTTAAGCATGAACAAGTTAGAAATGACTGAAACCATCATCGCGGCCAAGGGAAAATCCGGCCTTGGCTGGGAAGAGATCGCTGCACAGGTCGGGCTAGCGCCGGTATTCCTCACCTCCGCTTGCCTGGGCATGAACAGCCTTGTTGCGGAACACGCGGACAAACTGTGCCAGGTTCTCGGACTCCCTGCCGAGGTCTCGAGCGCCTTGCAAGCCTTCCCGCACAAGAGCTGGGAGAAGAGCGTACCGACCGACCCGGTGATCTACCGTTTGTACGAGATCATCGGCGTCTATGGCGAGACCATCAAGGAGTTGATCCATGAGAAGTTTGGCGACGGCATCATGAGCGCGATCGACTTCACCATGTACATCGACAAAGAGGAAAACCCCGCTGGAGATCGCGTAAAGATTTCGATGAACGGGAAGTTCCTCCCCTACAAGCGCTGGTAGCACGCTGACGCAGCCTCTCGATTCTGAGCGTCGGCGCGCGGGCTGGGGTGGGTTGCGCAGTTCCGCTCAGGGAGTTGGTTGACAATTCATGCTCCTTGTCTGCGCCCCTTGGGCGAGGAAAATCAACACGCTAAACAGGAGAATCACGTGGAGAGTCGCGTGATGAGTAACCCCGGAGAAACAGTCCACACGACCTGTCCTTATTGCGGCGTGGGGTGTGGCGTCAAGGTCGCCATTGATGCTGACGGTAACGCGCAAGTCGCCGGTGATAAGACGCATCCGGCCAATTATGGACGGCTTTGTTCGAAAGGCGCAGCGCTGGGCGAAACGCTGAGCCTCGAGGATCGTCTGCTGTATCCGGAAATCGCTGGGCAGCCAGTGTCCTGGGACGAGGCGCTGCACGCGGTTGCCGAGGGTTTTCGCCGCACCCTGATGGAGCATGGACCCGATGCCATCGCCTTTTATGTCTCCGGGCAATTGCTGACCGAGGATTACTACGTCGCCAACAAGCTGATGAAGGGCGGTTTCGGCAGCGCCAACATCGACACCAATTCGCGATTGTGCATGTCCTCCTCGGTGGCGGGACATAAACGCGCTTTCGGTTCGGACACGGTGCCCGGCTGCTACGAAGATCTGGAGGAAGCGGATCTGATCGTTCTGGTCGGCTCCAATCTCGCCTGGTGTCATCCGGTGTTGTATCAACGCATTCTGGCCGCGCGCGAGCAACGCGCAGGCAAGCCTAAACTGGTGGTGATCGATCCGCGCCGCACCACCACCTGTGATGCCGCCGAAACCCATTTGTCGCTCAAACCGGGTTCCGACACGGCGCTGTTCAACGGTCTGCTCATCCATCTTTATCAACAGGATCGACTCGACCCGGAATTTCTGGAGCAACACGTTGCCGGTTTCTGGTCCGCCTACCAGGCGGCGAAAGCGGTGGCGCCGAATGTGCCCACGGTCGCCGCCCGAACGGGTCTGCTCGAAAGCGACATTGCCGAGTTCTACGGATCGTGGGGCCGAACGCGGAAAGTGGTGACGATTTACTCACAGGGGGTGAATCAATCCTCCCACGGCAGCGACAAGGTCAACGCCATCATCAACTGTCATTTAGCCACTGGTCGTATCGGTCAACCGGGCATGGGTCCGTTCTCCATCACCGGCCAGCCCAATGCGATGGGCGGGCGTGAAGTCGGCGGTCTGGCTAACCAGTTGGCGGCGCACATGGATTTTGCGCCGGATGAGATCGAGCGAGTGCAGCGTTTTTGGCAAGCGCCGGTCATTGCCCGCCACCCTGGTTTGAAAGCGGTCGAGCTGTTTCAAGCGGTCGCCGACGGACGCATCAAGGCCATCTGGATCATGGGCACCAACCCGGTGGTCAGCCTGCCTGACGCGGATAGAGTGCGGGAAGCCTTACGACACTGCCCGCTGGTGGTGGTATCCGACGCCATCGCCAATACCGACACCGTGCGCTTGGCGCATATCAAGCTGCCAGCGCTGACCTGGGGCGAGAAAGAAGGCACGGTGACCAATTCCGAGCGACGGATTTCCCGCCAACGCACCTTTCTGCCGCCACCCGGCGCAGCGAAACCCGATTGGTGGAGCATGACCCAGGTGGCTCGACGCTTGGGATTTGGCGCGCTGTTCCCCTTCGAATCGCCAGCGGCCATTTTCCGCGAACACGCCGCGCTATCAGGATTCGAGAATGCGGCTTATCGCCCTCATCCCCTGCACGAGGGAGCAGCTGAAGGTAAGAAGGCCAGCTGCCGCGATTTCGATATCTCCGCTCTGGCCGATCTCAACGACGCCGATTACGACGCTTTGCAACCGGTGCAATGGCCGCTGCCGCAGAGCACGCCGACCGACACTGCGCGGTTGTTCGGAGTCGGCGGCTTCTTCACCGCTGATCGCAAAGCCCGTTGCATCGCCGTCGGCCCACGCGGGCCGGCGCATGCCGTGAACGAGCACTTCCCGTTGATTCTCAACAGCGGTCGGATTCGTGATCAGTGGCACACGATGACCCGCACCGGCAAGACTGCACGGCTGACCAATCATATTCCTGAACCCTATCTTGAGATTCATCCGCTGGACGCGCTGGCCTGCGGCGTCACCGAGAATATGCTGGCGCGAGTGCATAGCCGCTGGGGCGAAATGATCGTCCGGGTGCGCACTAGCTTGGAACAGCAACCTGGCAGCGTCTTTGTTCCCATGCACTGGGGTTCGCCGCTGGCGCCGCGCGGACGGATCAACGCGGCAGTCAATCCAGTGGTGGACTCCGTGTCGGGCCAGCCAGAATCGAAACATACCCCCGTGCGCGTTCAGGCGTACCGCCCGAGCTGGCATGGTTTCTTGCTTTGCCGCGAAGCGATTGAACCTCCCGAGGTCGAGTATCGAGTCAGCGTGCGAGACCGAGAGTGCTGGCGCTACGAGTTGGCGGGGGAAAGCATGGTGAGCCACTGGCCGATCTGGGCGCGTGACCTGCTCGGTGATGATCCAAGCTGGGAATGGCTGGAATTCGCTGACGCCAGCGCAGGTCGCTACCGGGGTGCCGTGTTGCTGGACGGACGACTACGCGCCTGTCTCTTTGTCGCGCCCAGCCATGAACTACCATTACGCGGCTGGCTGGCTGGATTGTTTGCCGTTCAGGAACTCGATTCCGCTGAACGCGCTAGCCTGCTGGCTGGACGACCGGGACAAGGTCAGCGTGATGGTGGCCGCATCGTCTGCGCTTGTTTCGGGATTGGGCTGAACACATTGACCACCGCCATTCGCGAACAGCGATTGACCACTCCGCAAGCGATTGGTGCGGCGCTGAAGGCAGGCACCAATTGCGGCTCTTGTGTGCCGGAATTACGGCAACTTATTCCCCAAAATTAATAGAGCTGAAGTCAGTAGGGTAGGCAATACCTACCCTACTATTACCACCTATCAGTTCCTCATGACAGGGCAGATCCGGTAGAAGGGGGGTAGGGGTGTTCCATTTGAAGTCGCCTTTCCAGCACCCGTAGACCACATGTGAACCAGGAAAGCTACCAACAAGCGATTGCTGCTTTCGATGCCGTGCTCCGGCATGCTCCGGATTACTGCAATAATACGCCGCCTCTCCTATCCCCTCATCCACAACTTTCGAGCATAAGAAACATCCACTCTTCACCGTTCAGGGCGTGGGTCGTTGACCCGGCCAGGGCGCGCAGGGCGGCCAGATGCTCGGTCGCATGCAGCGCCAGTGAGTGAATTTCCAGCCCTTCTTCATAGAGAGGCTGGGTTTTGAAGGGAATCGGTCCGCTCATGTCACACCCCCTCTAACGGGATTTGTTCCGCCGGTTGACCCAGCAGGTGCAGCGGGGGCATGGGCAGGTGCAAGTCGGCGTTGAGGTGGGTGAGGTGTTCCAGCAAGGCTTAGCGGTGGAAAGCATCGCGGGTGCCGACCAATTCCTTGAGGATGCGGAGCCGCAAGCTGTGCAGATTGGCGAGCTTGGCGTTGCGCGTGGCGTACAGGCTCTTTTTCAGGGCTGCTTCCAGCGCGGCAAAGGCGTCGGAGTAGGCGAATTTCCAGCGTAACGCCTCATCGCCGGTGAAGCTCATCGCCAGAATCTCGAAGCCTTGGCGATCCATTTCGTACATGCGGCGGCGTTCGCCCTTCGCATCCAGGTAGTCAACGGCCCCAAAATTGGGGGCGTTACCAACGCATCCAAAATTGGATTGGTTACGCTCTTGGTAGGCGGGACTAGCGATGATGTTGTCGATGTCGCGCAGCACATGGTCATGCCGTCTGCTGAAGCTTTCAGCGACGAGGCGACTGGTGGTGATTGGTTTGTCGTCTGACAGTTGCCAGCGGGGAAAGGGGAAGATGAGCCATGATGGCCTCCACTATTTCAGAGAAACCCACCAGGTTGAGGGCGGGGGACTCACTCTCGGCATAGTGAAGCCGGGACCGGTATTCAATATATTCCCGGTTCCTCATCCCCCCTTGTAGGCAAGGCGCAACTCGCCCGTTACGGGCATAAAAAAACCACGGCTAACGGGCGCGGGGATGATCCGCACTATTTTTGAGAGGCGTTCAAGATACGCCGGTTAGGGAAGGGGGGTCAAGGTGTGGGATGGAAACGAACGCTTGTTGTCAAGATAGAACATTATGACTACCATAGGTAGCCCATGTAACCCTCCTGCTGGCTTTGTTACTGAGGGTGTTGGGCCTAGTGCAGTGAGGGATGAATCGCGGTCGGAGGGTTACGATCTGTCGTATAGCATCACCATCGTGGAGTTATACGGATGCGGAATCGTGTAATTACTTGTTAGGGCTCACTGAACTATGCTCCACGCTCGATATTTTTTACCTGCGGACGGGAAGTGTTTGTATCACTACTGCTCTCCCGCATCGTTCGACGCGATATGCAAAACCGGGAATCTGCGTTTTTCAGATGTGTTCTCAATGAGAGATAGCCTTGAGATGCATTGGGGCTACCATCAGTGGGAATGGGCTGCTGGACAACTACTTGATTCGCTTGGACGGGGATTCATAGATCGGGTGGATGAAATTTTGTCCCAATCTTCACTCCACATCTTGCCGCTGATTTCATGCTTTTCAACCGCCTCCGATGTACTCAGCCAATGGCGAGCATATGCAAAGGATGGAGAAGGATTTTGTATCGGTTTCGCTCAGAGCACACTTTGCCGAATGGGGGTGCGGCCTGTGCAGGTCTTGTACGACGAATCACAGCAGCGCGCCGAAATCCTTCAAGCGGTGAAGGCACTTCATGCTGTAGATGAGGCTGAACGGAACGAGAAAGAGTTTTTTAGCTTTTGCGTGATGCTGGCGGCGGACCTGGCCGCAATGAAAAATCCTGCCTTTTCTGAGGAAAAGGAAGTTAGGTTGATACATTTGGTTAATTTTGAGCCCAGTGGGGATTTCCTTAAATTGCAGTCGACTGGCGGAACAGCATTTGAGAAACCACTAGACCCTCCTCGAATTCAGTATGAGATGCGGGGATCTGTGCCCAATCCATTTGTCGATCTAACCTTCCAAGAGTCCGGAGTAAATACGGGACTAAGAGAGGTTGTCATCGGCCCATGTAATGAAGCGAGAACAACCGCTATCAAAATTTACCTGGAAACATTAGGCCTTGGTGGAGTAAATGTAACCAAGTCGGCCGCATCGTACAGGGCGGTGCGGTGAGCCCCGTAGGTCGGACAAAAGCGCCGCGTTACTTGATGGGTTCAGCTACGTTTTATCCAGGCTCGCAGGTTATCCGCCGCCCCTTCGGGCCTCAAATCCCTATTGCTGCGATGACTCTACCCAATGACACCGTTGTAAAACGCATGCTTGAGTTTCTGATCGAACAGAAACGCACGAATCTGATTCCAATCGTTGATGTCACAGCATTAAAGCTTGCCTGTTCAATATCGGACTCAGAATTCTGGGCTTTAGTAAACGACTTCAATGGGTCGGCCTTCCAACTTCACGGAACAAGCCAACTTCAGATCTCCGATTCGGTCATTGGCTACGAGCAAAGGCTTCGCTGGTGCACGTTCTCTGACGCCTTGCAGTACTTCAGGTGTATCGAAGCTGCAAAGCGACGCCGACGTATGTTGCGCATGTTTGCTGCCATCGCATCTCACGCCAAGACTCCCGCCTTGACCCTGAAAGCCATTCTTGACTTTGGCGGCAAGGCTGACGATGGACGACTGGTTGAGGCTGTA
Source organism: Gammaproteobacteria bacterium (assembly GCA_024235035.1). GTDB lineage: Bacteria > Pseudomonadota > Gammaproteobacteria > Competibacterales > Competibacteraceae > UBA2383. Next base: position 340,836 of record JACKNE010000007.1, on the reverse strand, counting down.
GCCCTACCTTGGTTTGAAATCATAAAGATGATTAGGCGGGACCCGGATTCGATTTACCAGATCAACCCATTCACTTGGGAAGAGATCATCGCTGGGGCCTATACGCGTGCAGGATTTGACGAAGTCATACTTACTCCACGAAGTGGTGACAAAGGCAGAGACGTTATCGCGACAAAGCGCGGCATCGGATCTGTTCGTTTTTTCGACCAAGTCAAGGCTTATAAACCTGGTCATCTCGTCACAGCCGAAGAGGTTCGCGCGATGGTTGGAACCGTGACCGCAGCACAAAATGTCTCAAAGGGAGTTGTCACCACAACATCCGAGTTCGCTCCCCGGATTGTCACGGACGATTTTGTGAAGAACATGATTCCGTATCGCCTTGAGTTAAAGGCAAGAGATGACCTGCTCGCCTGGCTCGATGAAGTGGGCCAGAAGGCGCCAGATGGGTCGAACATCGAATGAGTCAAACCCCATAGGTCGGGCCAAAGCGCCGCGTTGCTCGATGGGTTCAGCTGTGAGGGGTGCAGGTTATCCGCCGCCCCGTTACATGTCTTAAGGAAAGACTGTGCAAGAATCATTTCATGAGAAGGTGGCAAACGCGGCTGAAAAGATAGCTTCGTTAATGCCTAGTTACATATCCTCTTTTTCAAAAGAAGAGAAAGATGGGTATATTGAAGTGGTTCTTGGTAATCCCTCGCAAGAAGAAAAGCCAATCTGGATATCAACCGCCGGGGAAGAGATAACTTTCGTTTTCGCAGAATCCCATTTTCATATTAGTGACTACTCTGAGGAAACAAAGGCAGAAGAGCTTATCGAAGAAATGATATCTGCAATAGTACGTATTGTTACAGGTGTAGATCTTACTTATTCGGCATGGCTAAACGATTCTAGCTTAGGAGGCGGCTTTATAGAATCTAAGCCTCAGCTTAATGAAATAGGAACAGCATTTAAGAAGGCAAATAAATTCAAAATATGTGGTTGGGAAATTGAGAGTAATCAAGTCATTAATATATAACAAATTTGTCAAAATAATGCTCCTGACGTCGCACCTTTTACAGCAGATGTAGCCCCATAGGTCAGGAATGAATCAGTTAAAGAAAAGAGAATATCTTTCTGTGCCAGGGGCGCTACTGTGGGTAGTCGGGGCTACAGGTTTTTATATCGGTGCTGGAAATTATTGGCATATTGCTGCACTAATAATAGGAAGCTTATTACTAGAAGAGTCTTCGCCAAATAAAGTCGTGAAAGAAGGTGTGCTTGGTAGAATTTGGCTTGTTTTCTTTATTTTCTCTTTTGTAGGATTAGCTCAATTAGCTAGAGAAGTTGGAGGCTACTATTTAGTCATTACAAAGATACTATCCAACCACTATGTATATTTTGGTTCATGTGGTGCGGTGATCATTCATAGTCTGTATTTAGTCGTTCAGATACTTGACAAAAGAAAAGCAAAAAAAGATGAGGAAAATACATAACCAGCCTCGTAGGTCGGGCATAAATAAGCGCCGCGTTGCCCGATGGATTCGGCTGAGGGGTGCTTGTCGGGCACTACGGGCTACCGGTGATGTGTGGCATAAAGCTTGAGCTAAATTCATGAATTACGACCAAGATAAAATCAGGGAGGCCATAAGGATTGCATTAAAAGACTTGGATATGCAACCAACCGCGATTTCGGATGCAGTATTCCACATGACTGATTGGCTAAGTGACTTAGAAAAATGGGCCAAGTTTTGTGAAAAACCTAATTCTTTATCCCCTGAAAAACTCCAAGATTTATTAATCGAATTTCTTGTTCATGTGCCAAATCATCTAGCCGCAGCTAGCAAGCTGGTAACCGGAATCCCGGTAACAGACGTCTTCAAGGTAGGTGCAACAGCAGAGAGCAAAGAATGAAGCCGCCTTATAACAAGGTGCTGCAGCACATAGTTCAGTCGAGGGTGCTTGTCGGGCACTCGTGCCCGACCTACGGGGGCTACGTTAAGAAAGGAAGGAGTGATGGAAAAAGTAATGATCGATCTGCTGATCAGTTGGGGGCCTATGCTCGTGCTCATCAGTGTTTGGATATTTTTCATGCGTCACTCTCAAGGAACGCAGAAGGGTCAACAAGAGTACATGTCGCAGGTAAAGGTTTACGTCATCGAGCATTTGGCTGAGACACGGCGTCTTAACGAAAACCTTGAGCGCATCGCCAATGCACTTGAGCGTAAGCAACCCTGAATTCAATAAATAAGCGCAACAGAGCATCGATACAATCAGCCCCGTAGGTCGGGCAAAAGCGCCGCGTTGCCCGACGAGTTAAGCAGAGGGGCGCTTGTCGGGCACTCGTGCCCGACCTACAGGGCTCATCTTCTCTTGTTAAAAGCGGTACTTGCAACCTATGCCTTCTTTAAATATCAACACCGATCGATAGCAACACTGTCCACGATTAATGTGAACAGGATCAGATATACTTCATCAACTCTATAAAGCTTTGCTCAAACCGAGGGGACAACCCTGATTTATGGGCTTTAGCGGATCACCGTACAGCCATTGGGGGACGACTCCCGGAACTGTCAAACTTTTACTGTCCCCCGGCAGAGCCGGGGGTTTACCTATTTTTAATTAATAGAGCTGAAGTCAGTAGGGTAGGCAATACCTACCCTACTATTACTCGCCCTCCAAGACTAAAATCAGTCGTATCAAGAAAATCCCCCATCTCAAGAGGAAAGAAGGGATAGAGGCTATATGGAACGCCTCCCAATCTCATAACGGGTATCAGGATCTCTTTCTTCCGTCCTATCCGAAAAGGCTGCCTTGAACATGATCCTCGTCACCTACTTGAACCAGGGATCACGGGTCGGTGCGATCTTTTTGCTGTTGTGGATATGGTTGTGCCTTCCTAACCATAGTTGTCGTGCCACAGAACAGGCGACATTGCCTCAAACACCGAATGAGACCACGATCGTTTCCAACATAGGAACAGGAACCCCGCCGCTGAAATTCACCGATCCGGAAGGCAAGGCAGCGGGGTTGCTGATCGATCTCTGGCGTCTATGGGGAGAGAAACCCGGTCTCGCAGTGCAATTCCGTGAGGCATCATCGTGGGACGAAGCGCTGCGCATGATCCGCGAGGGCAATGCAAATGTGCATGCAGGATTGTTTTTCAAGGGATTGGCTAGTATCACCCCAGAAGAGCATCGGAGCATTCTTGGCAAGAACCCAAAAGAGGCAACCCTTCGGCTGACTGAAGCTGAGCGCGCCTGGTTGGCTGCGCATCCGAAGATTCGCATCGGCATTGATGGCGCTTATGCACCCTACAGCTTCCTGGGAGCGGACGGTGCATACCGAGGTGTGGCGCCGGACTTCATCGCATTGCTCAGCGATCTGCTCGGCGTTGAGATCGAACCGATCCCTGGCTTGAGCTGGTCGGAAATCGTGGAGGGCGCGCGTGAGCGGACGCTGGACCTCATCGCCACTGCGGTGCAAACTCCCGCGCGGGATGAGTTTCTGAACTTCACCGATGTGTACATCCCGACGCCCTACGTCATCATGACTAGAAGCGCTGAAACCAGGATTCGGGAACCACAAGATCTAGTTGGTAGGCGAGTCGCTTTGGTCGAAGGTTATGCTTCCGCACAGCGTGTCCTACGTGAGTATCCAGAAATCGACGTCTATTGGGTGAAAACGCCGTTGGACGGTCTCAGAGCGGTTGCTACGGGAGCTGCCGATGCGTATGTCGGCGTACTGGGTATTAATGTTTACCTGTCGAGCAAGTACGGGATTTCCAACCTCAAAGTTGCTGCCGGTTATGAATTACAAGAGGACGGCCAACGCTTTGGCGTGCGCAAGGATTGGCCGGAGTTGGCTGCAATCTTGGACAAGGCATTGCTCGCTATTCCAGAAGTCGAGAAGCTTAGAATTTTGCGTCGATGGATACCTGTCGAGGTCATGCCAACGACTCCGCGAACCCCTGCACAAAGACTGAAGCTGACTGCAGCGGAACAAGCCTGGGTAGCGGAGCACCCGAAGATCCGCCTTGGATTGGATCGGGCGTGGGAACCGATCGAGTTCGTGACCGCGAAGGGTGAATACCGAGGAATCTCTGCGGAGTTCATGCAGCGGATTACAAGCATGCTTGGCCTCGACATGAGCCATGATCCCGCGCTCAGTTGGCAGCAGGTCACCGAAAAAGCCCAAGCCGGTGAAATCGATGTCCTGCCCGCCATAACCCCATCACCGGCACGGTCCCGTTATCTCAATTTCACCAAACCCTACCTGCATTTCCCCATCATGGTGTTTACCCGCAAGGAGACTCCGCTCATCACCAGCCTGGAAGATCTTAGTGGGCAACAAATCGCCGTGGTGCAAGGTTATGTTATTCAGGAATATTTGGCGCGAGATCACCCGAGTCTACGGCTGCAACCACTGGATAATACCGAGCAAGCGCTTCAGGCGCTGGCGTCGGGGAAAGCGGATGCCTTCGTCGGTAACCTGATGATGGGCAGTTATCTCATCGAAAAGCTGGGTCTCGGCAATCTGAAAGTGGCCGCGCCCACGCCTTACACCAGCGACCTCGCCATCGGCGTGCGTAAGGATTGGCCGGAGTTGGTTGCGATTCTGGACAAGGCGCTCGACGCCATCGACGAGAGCGAGCGACGCGCGATCCGCCAGGAATCCATTGCTGTGCGCTATGAAGTCGAAGTGAACTATACCCTGCTGTGGCGAGTGGTGGCGGGAGCCTTGGTGCTCCTGCTGCTGACTTTCCTGTGGCTGGCGCAGGTCCGGCGGCAAAAGGCACTCCTCACCATCGCCAAGGCGGAAGCTGAACAAGCCAATCGTTTCAAGAGCCATTTTCTGGCTAATATGAGCCACGAAATCCGCACACCCATGAATGCTATCGTGGGATTCGCACATCTGGCCATGCAGACCGAACTCACACCCCGTCAGCACCAATACGTGGATAAAATCCACACTTCTGCGCACGCCTTACTCCGAGTCATCAACGATATTCTCGATTTCTCTCGGATCGAAGCGGGTAAATTGGCGATCGAACGCACCTCTTTCTCTCTGGACGAGGTGTTGGAGAATCTGGCCAGCTTGACCGTGATGCGCGCAGAGGAAAAAGGACTGGAGATCCTGTTCAACCGGGATCTGGAAATACCCGATGATCTGATCGGAGATGCACTACGCCTGGGGCAGGTATTGCTCAATCTGGTCAGCAACGCCATCAAATTCACCGAACACGGTGAAGTCACAGTCAGCATCAACCTAGTGGAACGTGACGACGCGCAGGTTTGCTTGCAGTTCGCTGTCCGCGATACCGGTATCGGCATCGAGCCGAAACAGATCCTGCGCTTGTTCGATGCCTTTACCCAATTGGACGATTCCACTACACGTCGTTACGGTGGCAGTGGTCTGGGCCTGAGCATCTGCCGGCATTTGGTGCAACTCATGGGCGGCGAGCTGTCAGCGGAGAGTATACCGGGGATAGGCAGTTGTTTTCGCTTCAGCTTGCCATTCGCCACTCAAGGCATGTGCAAAGGGCGCACCTGGGCGCCCGATCCCGATCTACGGGGACTGCGCGCCCTGGTCGTGGACGATAATCCCGCCGCACGCCAGATTCTCAGCGATATGTTGATTTCTTTCACCTTCGTCGTGGGTACAGCGGCAAACGCACTTGAAGCCTGGTCCTTGCTGGAGTTGGCGGAACAAGAACCACAGGGACCATTTCGCCTGGTCCTAATGGATTGGCGTATGGCGGGAATCGATGGTGTAGAAGCCGCGAAGCGCATCAAACACAGTGAAACCCTGGCGCATATTCCGGCGATCATTCTGGTGACGGCGTATGGTCGGGAGGAGGTGATGCGCCAAGCCGACGTGGCGGGGCTGGATGGTTTTCTCATCAAGCCGATCAGTCCTTCCACCTTGTTCGATACGGTCATCCGTGTCCTTAGCGGTGACGAAAAGGATACTGCAAAAGCACCGCTCAAATTGACTCCGGGCCGACACCGACTTACAGGTGAGGTGCTACTGGTGGAGGATAATCCCATCAATCAGCAAGTAGCCCGAGAGCTACTGAAGAATATGGGGGTTCTGATTCATACAGCTCAAAACGGGCAAGAAGCCCTGGATAGGCTGCACAAACATGTTTATGACCTGGTGTTGATGGATATTCAGATGCCGGAAATGGATGGTTACGAAACGACACGCCAAATTCGCGCGCTCCCCGAATTCGAGAAGCTGCCGGTGATTGCCATGACGGCCCACGCCATGTCTGGCGACCGTGAAAAATGCCTGGCGGCTGGGATGAACGACCATATCCCGAAGCCCATCGATCCGGATGGTCTGTTCAAGACCTTGAGCCATTGGCTCAAGCCAGGCAAGGAATCTGGCCTAGATAAATATCGACCAACCAATGCCGATGCTGAAGTGGCGCTACCGGCTCATCTGCCAGGCATCGATCTGCGTTGGGGGCTGGAGCGAGTGGGTGGCAACCGCCGCTTATTCCGTAAACTGCTCGCGGATTTCGCCGTCAATCATGGCCATGCCCTACCACTCCTGGAGAGACAGTTAAAGAGTGGTGACTGGGATAGCGCCCGCCGTGAGTTACATACCTTGCAAGGGGTCGCTGGTAACATCGGCGCCCAAGGGCTACAGTTGGCGGCGCGGTGGCTGGAAACCGAACTGTTGGAAGGTCGGTTCAGCAATGCATCGGGTTTGCCGCAAGAATTTCGAGACGCTTACACGATTCTTTTCGATGCGCTAGCTAAACTGGAAGCAGAAAAAGAACCAGCGCTGACGACCAGGACCGATCCGCATAGCGCTCGAACGGCAGACGATGACCTTGAGAGCCTGCTGCATTGGTTGGATCAATTGCTGAGGGAAGGTGATCCGGAAGGGGTGAAAGTGTTGCGCAAGATCGAGCGCCGATTGCCGAACCCAAGCCTCCAGGAAAATGTGCGACGACTGGCGGACCAGATCGAGGGCTACGACTTCGATCAGGCTCTCGATACCCTAGCAGCTCTGTCCAATGAATTGATAGACAAAGATAAATGAACCTATCCAAGTCCAAGATCCTGATTGTGGATGACGAGAAATTCTATCTCGATGTCCTGGTCGATCTGCTCAAGGAAGACTACAAAACAGTGGTTGCCAAAGATGGAGAGCAGGCCCTGCGCCGCGCTGCTTCCGATTCACCACCGGATCTGATCTTGTTGGATATCCTAATGGAAGGCATGGATGGCTATGAAGTTTGTCGGCGTCTCAAGGCCAACCCTGCGGTTCAAAACATTCCGGTGATCTTCCTGACGGTCAAGAGTGAGGTCGCGGATGAGCTCAGGGGGTTCGAGCTAGGAGCGGTGGATTATATCTCCAAACCCATGAGTCCCCCCATTGTCCGCGCTCGGATCGGTACCCACTTGGCGCTCAACGAGGCTCGCCGAGTGCTGGCAGACCAGAATCAGCTCCTCGAAGAGAAGGTGCGGGAGCGCACCGAAGAATTGGATCGCACCAAATACGCAGCCATTTTCTGTATGGCCTCATTGGTCGAAGCTCGCGATAACGAAACCGGTAAACACCTCCTGCGCACTCAGAACTATGTTCGGCTCTTAGCGGAGGAACTGAAAAATCATCCTCGTTTCGCACATTACCTGGATGAACACACTATCGAGCTGCTGTACAAGACCGCACCGCTGCATGACATCGGCAAAGTAGGGGTACCCGACCGCATTCTACTCAAACCAGGTAAATTGGATTCCGCAGAATGGATATTGATGAAGCAACATCCGAGTCATGGCTATGAAGCCCTGCTGCGAGCAGAGCAAGAGATGGGCACCACGGATTTTCTTCAGGTCGCCAAGGAGCTCATCTACACCCATCATGAGAAATGGGATGGCTCCGGATATCCACGTGGCCTGCAAGGGGATGAAATCCCCATCCCCGGGCGCTTGATGGCCATCGCGGACGTATATGATGCATTGATCTGCCGACGAGTCTACAAAAGCGGTTTCACTCATGAAGCCGCTGTCGAAATGATCCGTCAAGCTGCGGGCCAGCACTTCGATCCCGATGTCGCGCAAGCATTCTTGACACGACAGGAAGAATTCAAGCGGATCGCTGCTGTGTATGCCGACAGCGAAAAGAACAACTGTCCCCACCAGTTCTCAGGATAAACGCACTGGCTGGTGGCAAGCACTGCCTATGCCCTCAGCGCCGGCGCCAGGAATCGCCCAGTGTGGCTAGCCGGATGGGCCGCCACTTGCGGTGGCGGCCCTACCGCCACCACTTCCCCGCCGCCGCCACCGCCCTCTGGCCCGAGGTCGATGATCCAGTCAGCCGTTTTGATCACATCCAAATTATGCTCGATCACCACGATGGTATTGCCGCGATTGCGTAGCTCATGCAACACTTTCAGCAACTGCTCGATATCGTGGAAGTGCAGACCTGTGGTCGGTTCGTCGAGGATATACAATGTTTGACCGGTGTCGCGCTTGGACAGCTCGCGGGCCAGCTTCACCCGCTGGGCCTCGCCGCCCGAAAGAGTGGTAGCGTTCTGGCCGAGCTTGACATAACTCAGTCCAACGTCCGTTAGGGTCTGGAGCTTGCGCGCCACCACCGGCACGGCCTGATAGAATGCCAGCGCATCCTCGACGGTCATTTCCAACACTTCGTGGATATTGCGACCCTTATAGTGGATATCCAGCGTTTCGCGGTTGTAGCGCCGGCTCTTGCACTGGTCGCACGGCACATAGATGTCGGGCAGAAAATGCATCGCTACCTGAATCACTCCATCGCCCTGACATGCCTCGCAGCGTCCACCCTTGACGTTGAAACTGAACCGACCTGGTAGATAACCGCGCGCCCGCGCCTCGGGCACCCCGGCGAACAGTTCCCGGATCGGCGTAAACAAGCCAGTATAGGTCGCCGGATTGGAGCGTGGAGTGCGACCGATGGGACTCTGGTCGATATTGACCACTTTGTCCAACTGTTCCAACCCCAACAGATCACAGCACGGTGCAGGCGATTCGTTGGCGTTGTTCAAGTCACGGGCGGCATAGCGGTACAGTGTGTCATTGATCAATGTGGATTTGCCGGAACCGGAAACGCCAGTGATACAGGTCAACAATCCCAGCGGGATTTCGACTGTCAAGTTCTTCAAGTTGTTGCCGCTGGCGCCGACAATCCGCAGGACCTTTTGCGCATTTGGCGGAACACGTCGTTCTGGCAAGGCAATCTTCCGCCGACCGCCGAGATAAGCGCCGGTCAGCGATTGCGGATGCACCATGATCTCTGCTGGCGTTCCCTGCGCGACCACTTGGCCACCGTGAGCACCAGCACCCGGTCCCATATCCACCACCTGATCGGCGGTACGGATCGCTTCCTCGTCGTGTTCGACCACGATCACCGTATTGCCTAAGTCCCGCAGCCGCAGCAAGCTGGCCAACAGCCGGGCATTGTCGCGTTGGTGCAGGCCGATGGACGGTTCGTCCAGCACGTACATCACGCCGACCAGTCCCGCACCGATCTGCGAGGCCAGGCGAATCCGTTGCGCTTCACCACCGGACAATGTGTCGGCGCTGCGTTCCAAGCTCAGGTAATCCAGCCCGACATTGACCAGGAAATTCAAGCGCTCGCTGATCTCCTTGACGATCTTAGCAGCGATTTCGCCACGCCGGCCTGGCAAGCGCAATTCGGCAAAAAAAGCCCGCGTTGCACCAATCGGCCAAGCGACGATCTGCGGCACACTGTGACCGGCGACAAAAACATGGCGGGCAGGACGCGTCAGCCGTGCTCCCCGACAAGAGGGACACGGTTGGCTGCTCAGATATTTCGCCAGTTCGTCGCGCACCAGATTCGAGTCCGTTTCTCGGTAACGGCGCTGCATGTTGGGAATCACGCCCTCGAAGGTATGCCGGCGCACGGAAAGTTCACCACGACTGTTGGTATAGGCAAAATCGAGGGTTTCGCCATCGTTACCGTGGAGAATGAGTCGGCGGAAGTGCTCAGGCAATTCCTGAAACGGCGTTTCCACCGCGAAGCCGTAATGCTGCGCCAAGGATTGGATGAGCTGAAAGCAATAGGCATTGTCGCGATCCCAACCGCGCACCGCGCCATGCGCCAGACTCAGATGCGGGTGCGCCACGACCCGCTCGGGGTCGAAGAATTGCTTGACTCCCAACCCGTCGCACTCCGGACAAGCGCCCACCGGATTGTTGAAGGAAAACAAGCGTGGTTCCAATTCGCTCAGGCTGTAACCGCATATCGGACAGGCATAACCCGCGGAGAACAAGAGTTCATGGCGCGTTGGTTCATCCAGGAACGCCACTCGCGCCACGCCTTCTCCCAGGCGCAGCGCGGTTTCGAACGACTCGGCCAAACGTTGACTCAGATCGCCGCGCACCTTGAAACGATCCACCACCACCTCGATGGTGTGCTTGCGGCGCAAATCCAATACCGGCGGGGGGTCTACCTCCACCACTTCGCCATCGATGCGTGCGCGCACGAAACCCTGAGCCTGTAATTCGCGCAACAGTTTGAGGTGTTCGCCCTTGCGCTCCTTGACGATCGGCGCCAACAGCATCAGCCGTTCACCTTCCGGTAGGGTTAGCACTTGATCCACCATCTGGCTGACCGTTTGGGCGTCGAGATCGATGCCGTGATCCGGGCAGCGCGGGATTCCGGCTCGTGCGTAGAGCAGGCGCAGGTAGTCGTAAATTTCGGTGATGGTGCCGACCGTGGAGCGGGGATTGTGCGAGGTGGATTTCTGTTCGATGGAAATCGCTGGCGATAATCCCTCGATGTGATCGACGTCGGGTTTTTCCATCAGCGATAGGAATTGTCGGGCGTAGGCGGACAGGGATTCGACATAGCGACGCTGACCTTCGGCGTAGAGCGTGTCGAACGCCAATGAGGACTTGCCGGAACCGGACAGCCCAGTGACGACGATCAACCGATCGCGGGGCAGATCAAGGTCAATATTTTGCAAATTATGCGTGCGAGCGCCACGAATCTTAATCGTGTCCATGCTGCAACTCTTTCTCCAACCGTCGGCGCACACCTTCGGGGGAGCCGGTATGGCGCGCCAGTAAATCATAGGCCACCGGCACCACAATCAGGGTGAACACGGTTGCCGCCAACACGCCGTACAGGATCACCGTACCCAACACGGCGCGGGTTTCCGCGCCCGCACCCGCAGACCACAGCAGCGGCGCCGAGCCAGCGGCGGTCGTGATGCCGGTCATGATGATCGGTCGCAGACGAACCACGGCGGCTTCCTGCAACGCCTCGCGAAACGGCTGACCGGCATCCCGTAACTGGTTGGCGAATTCCACGATCAAGATACCGTTCTTGGCCGCCAAGCCCACCAACATGACGAGACCGATTTGACTGTAGAGGTTGAGAGACTGGCCGCTGAGATACAACCCCAGCAGCGCACCGCCGATGGCCAATGGCACGGTCAGCATGATGATCAGCGGATGCAGGTAGCTCTCGAATTGGGCGGCCAACACCAGGAACACCACAATCAGACCGAGTACGAACACGAACAGAATGGAGCTGCCCGCATACTTATAGTCCCGGGACTGGCCCTTGTAGTCGATGATCACCTGCTCCGGCAACTGTTCGCGAACCAGCTGCTCCAGGTAGTCGAGCGCATCTCCCAAGGCCAATCCGTCCGCCAGATTGGCTTCCAAGGTGATCGCCCGCACCCGATTGTAGCGCTTGAGACTGGCCGAATCCGCCGTCTCCTGCACCTGGACCAGATTGGACAGGGGAATTAGCTGTTGACTGCGCTCGGAACGGACATAGAGATTTTCCAGACTGGCCGGGGTGCGCTGAGCGTCTCGCTCGCCTTCGATGATCACGTCGTATTCCTCGCCCGCCTCGATGTAGGTGGTGACCCGGCGCGAACCCAGCATCGTCTCCAGAGTGCGTCCGATGGCGCTGACCGTCACGCCCAAGTCAGCGGCGCGCTCGTAATCGATCGTCACACCCAACTGCGGCTTGGTTTCCTTATAATCCCAGTCGATTTCGGTGAGGCCGGGATTGTGATCATTGATGCGCTCCAACAGTTGATCTCGCCACGCCGCCAACTCCTGATAAGTCCCGCCACCGATCACAAACTGCACCGGCTTTTGCGTCCGACTGCCAAAGCCCTGGCGCATCACCGGAAAAGCGCGCACCCCAGGCAGATCCGCCAAACGCTGGCGCACGTCGGCCATGATCGTCCAACCCGATCGACGCCGATCCCAATCATCGAGCACCAAGACAGCGATCCCGCTATTGAATGCGGCCAAGTTGCCAAACGAACGCGGCGCACGCACCAGAAGCCGAGTCACTTCGCCTTTCTCCACTAACGGCATCAGTCGGCGCTCGATTTCGTTCATGTAATCGAGCATATAAGCATAGGAGGCGCCTTCCGGGCCATTGACCAGGACGAAGAATGCCCCCCGGTCCTCTTTGGGGGTATATTCGCTGGGCAACTCCCGGAACAGCCACACGGAACCGGCCAAGATGGCGATGAATACCAGGCCGACCATCCAGGCCTGGGCGAGCGCGCCCCGCAGCAGAGCGGCGTATCCGTTTTGCACCCGACTGAAGATCCGATCCGCTATCCGACTGGTCAACGAGGCGTGAGTGTGATCCGCCAATATTTTCGAGGCCAGCATCGGCGACAGCGACAACGCCACGAAACTGGAAAAACCCACCGCCGCCGCCAGGGTCAAGGCAAACTCCGTGAATAGCCGACCCAGGTCGCCTTGCAGGAAGGCCAACGGCACGAACACTGCGATCAGTACCAGTGTCGTCGCAATCACGGCGAACCCGACCTGCCGAGTCCCCTGGTACGCGGCGACGAGCCGGGATTCACCTTGGGTTTCCATGCGTCGATGGATGTTCTCCAACACCACGATGGCGTCATCGACCACCAGACCGATGGCTAGCACCAAGGCCAGAAGGGTCAACAGATTTACCGAGAAACCGAGCAGCCACAGTACGATGAAGGTCGCTACCAGCGACACCGGCACGGTGACCGCCGGCACCAGGGTCGCCCGCAGGCTGCCCAGAAACAGATAAATGACAGCCACGACCAAGCCGATGGCGATGAATAGGGTCTTATAGACTTCTTGAATCGCGCCTTCGACGAACACCGAGGTATCGTAGCTTTGCTTGATCGCCATACCCTCGGGCAGGGTGGGATTCAGATGTTCGGCTTCACGCTGGGCTGCCTGGGCGACGGTCAGGGTATTGGCGGTCGATTGCTTGATGATGCCGATGCCTACCATCGGTACGCCATTGCCGCGAAAAAAGGTTCGATCTTCGGCTGGGCTGCGCTCCACCCGGGCGACATCGCCCAGTCGCACCAGATAACCGGCTTCGCTCCCCCGCGCCAGCACCAACCCAGCGAAATCGCTGGGATTGCGAAAATTGCGTTGCACCCGCACCGTGAACTGACGTTCTCGTGATTCGATGCTACCCGCGGGTAACTCGATATTCGCTGCGCGCAAGGCGTTCTCCACGTCGCTGACCGTCAGGCTGCGCGCCGCTAACTCCTGACGGTCGATCCAGATGCGCATCGCAAAAGTCTGAGCGCCACCGATGCGTACTCGAGCCACTCCATCCAGCACCGAAAACCGATCGACCAGATAACGGCTAGCGTAGTCGGTCAGCTCCGGGACGGTCAGGCGATCGCTGACTAGATTAAGCCAAAGGATGACATCCTCGTTGCTGTCGACTTTCTGGATTTCCGGTGGGTCGGCTTCATCGGGCAAGTCATCGAGCACCCGCGAGACCCGGTCGCGGATATCGTTAGCCGCGGCGTCGATATCCCGACCCACTTCGAATTCCACAGTAATATTGGATTCGCCATCCTCACTTTCCGAAGCGATGAAGCGGATGCCTTCCACCCCAGCAATACGCTCCTCGAGCACCTGCGTGATACGCGTTTCCACGACGTTGGCGGCGGCGCCAGGATAGGCTGTCTCAATCGAGACCACCGGTGGATCGATATCCGGATACTCGCGCAATGGCAGCCGGTCGAAGGCAACCAGACCGAAGGCGATGAGTAGCAGCGAGAGAACGGAAGCGAAAACCGGTCGAGTGACCGACAGGTCGGAAAGCGTCATGGCTGCGTGTGGCCTGCAACGGGTTTCTGCAGTATGGCGCTCAGGTTGTGCGAGCCGTCATCCACGGCTTGAATGGTAACGTTCTGGCCAGGACGAACGATTTGGATGCCGTGGGTAATGACCTTTTCTCCTGGTTTCAATCCCTCGATCACCTCGACTTCACCGGGTCGACGGACGCCGATCTTCACTTCCCGACGCTCGACCTGGTGATCCTGAGCTGCATGCACGACCAACACATATTGCTGCTGACCCAGCGGCGCCAATGCCGTTTCCGGGATCACCACACCGTCGCGGGGATTCTTGAGCAGCTCCACCCGCATCAGCAGGCCTGGTTTAAGCGCCCGATCCGCATTCGGCAGTACCGCGCGCACCACGATGGAGCGGGTGACGGGGTCGATCCGGCTGTCGATACTCACGACCCTGCCGATAAACTCCCGGTCACCATAGGCCCGCGCCTTGGCCACGACCGATAAGCCTGGTCGCAGTGTCTCCAGAAAGGTGCTGGGCACGGAGAATTCCAGCTTCATGACCCGGTCGTCATCCAGCGTAGTGATCAGATCTCCCGGTGTGACCAATGCGCCCAGGCTAAGATTGCGTAATCCCACCACACCGCTGAACGGCGCCTTGACCAACCGGTCCGCCAACCGGGATTCGATGGCGGCAAAACGCGCCCGCGCGGTTTCCCAGTCTCGACGCCGCTCGTCCAGCAAAGAACGCGAAGCGGTTCCCTGGGTCGCCAGGGATTGTACCCGCTCAAACTGGCTTTTGGCCTCCTGAGTCATGGCCTGCGCCTCCTCCAACTGCGCATGCTCCTCAGCGCTGGTCATTTCCACCAGAGTCGTACCGGCTTTGACACGTTCGCCGTCATCGAAATAGATGCCGGTCACGGTTTCGGTGACCGAAGCCGTGAGGGAGACCGACTCGTTGGCCCGCAGCGTACCGAGCGCCTCGACGCGATCCACGAGAGGTTCCAATCGGGCCTCGGCAACGATGACTGCTGGCGCCGGTGCGGCGTTCACGAGAGCAACCGGCATCGCAATACCCCCCATCACCAGCAGCAGCATTGGAACAAAATGACGACAGACAGCGTGTATGCAGGTCATGGTGACAGAACCTTGCGGCAACAATTTGCGTTGATGAGTCTCATCGTGAGGCGCCAAGCCAGTGATCTGGCCAGGATAGGACAATTGTTCCAGGATAAGCGTTCACTGGCTTGCCCAGCCTCGTTTCCTCCAGAGATCAGGCAAAATGATTAAGAAGCGGTGCATGCCGACAGGAAGATCGCGGGTGTTGTCATCCGTCGCTTCTTCTACCCACGATGCGCAGTCAACTTTCCAGGGTCAATACGCCATCCGCTAACCGCCAGACGGCATCCATGCGTGTCGCCAAGCCCGGATCATGGGTAACGACCACAAAGCTGGTACCCAGATCGCGATTGAGCGCCAACATCAGTTCGAAGACCTGTTCGGCGCTGTATCGGTCCAGATTACCGGTCGGCTCATCGGCCAGTACACAGGCCGGTTCGGTAATCAGCGCCCGCGCAACCGCCGCGCGTTGCCGCTCGCCACCGGACAATTCACCAGGTTTGTGCTTGAGGCGTTGATCCAAACCGACCTGGTGCAACAGTTCTGCGGCTCGATCTCTAGCGCGCACCGGCGACTCACCCCGAATCAGTAACGGCATCGCCACATTTTCCAACGCGGTAAATTCCGGTAAAAGATGGTGAAACTGGTAGATGAACCCCAACCAGTGGTTGCGCAGGCGACCACGTCCAGCATCGCTCAGCCGGCTCAACTCCTGGCCAGCCACCCATACCGAACCAGCCGTCGGCGTGTCCAGTCCACCGAGCAAATGTAGCAACGTGCTCTTGCCCGATCCGGAACTACCGATAATCGCCAGCCGCTCGCTACGCCGGATCTGGAGATCGATGCGCCGCAACACTTCCAAGCGTTCGCTGCCTTCCCGGAACGATTTGGCTAACTGGCGACATTCCAGCACCATTTCTGTCTTGCTCATGGCGGTCTTATTCATAACGCAATGCTTCCGCCGGTTGGGTCCGCGCCGCCCGCCAGGCAGGATAGAGGGTAGCCAACGCGGCTAGTCCGAAGGCGACCAGCCCGATGGTGGATACATCACCCCACTGCACCTGGGAGGGCAGGTCGCTGATCAGATAGACATCCGGAGCCAGGAATTTGATGCCAAACAGCTTTTCGATAAACGGCACCACGACGCTGACATGGGTGGCCAGCGATACACCTCCAATCAACCCGAGCAAGGTGCCGACCAGGCCGATGGTAATGCCCTGGACGATGAAGATTCCCATGATGCTCAGCGGTGTCGCGCCCAAAGTGCGCAAAATGGCGATATCCGCCTGCTTGTCGGTCACGACCATGACCAAGGCGGAAACGATGTTGAAGGCGGCTACCGCTACAATCAGGGTCAAAATCACGAACATCGCTGTCTTTTCAATCTGCACTGCTCGAAAAAAACTGGCATGATCCTGAGTCCAATCGCGCGCCAGGTAACCCTCTGGCAATTGGTTGGTAATCTGCCGAGCCAGTCGCGGTGCCTGAAATAGATCGTGCAACTTCAAACGGACTCCGCTGACCAGACCATCCGGAAACTGGAACAATTTGCCAACGTCGGCGACATGCGCCAACGCATAGCCCCGATCATATTCATACATACCGGCTTCGAAGAGGCCTATCACCTGGAAGCGCTTAAGTCGCGGCAATATCCCGGCCGGGGTCATATTGGCTTGAGGAGTAATGACCGTTACTTTGTCGCCCACGACCACCCCCAGTACATCAGCCAATGCCTTGCCCAAAATAATGCCAAACTTACCAGGTTGCAGATCGTCCAGTGAACCTTGCAGCATTTTGCCGCCAATGTCCGAAACCCGCTGTTCTTCTTGCGGCAGGATGCCTTGAAGGAGTGCGCCACTGACCAGTGACGCGTGATTGAGCATCGCTTCACCGCGGATATAGGGCGCACCGCCTTGAACTTCGGGATGGCGCATCGCTAAATCTCGCACCACAGGCCAATCATCGATCAATCCATTCCAGCGACTGATGGTAGCGTGGGCCGTCATCGCCAAGATACGCCCACGCAGTTCCTGCTGGAAGCCGTTCATGACCGACAGCACCGTGATCAGGGCGGTGATGCCCAGGGCAATGCCCAACATTGAAGTCAGTGAGATAAAGGAAATAAAGTGATTACGGCGCTTGGCGCGGGTATAGCGCAGGCCAATGAACAATTCCAAGGGACGAAACATGGGCGCTCCCAGTGGGTGGCGGTGATCGCCGAACAGAGTCCCATTATAAACGGCACTGACCGCCCGGAGGCGGCCAAGAAGCGACCCATCGCAAACAACAACGATAGATTTGATTAATGCTTGGGTAATTCAACTGGAGTTTTTGGCATTTCCGGGGTCTTCGGCACTGATGGCATTTCCGGGGTCTTCGGCACTGATGGCATTTCCGGGGTCTTCGGCACTGATGGCATTTCCGGGGTCTTCGGCACTGATGGCATTTCCGGGGTCTTCGGCACTGATGGCATAGATGATTTCGTCGCTTCAGCTTCAGCCTCAACCGCTTCAGCACCGGCATCGGCGCCGGCTTCCCCTGCCGTCAACCTATCTTTGTTGTCCGCCAACAGCTTATCCAACGTCTTATCTTTGATGCCAGGAACCTTGACCAAATCGTCGACCGACCCAAAGGGGCCATTTTCCTCTCGATATTTGACAATCGCAGCCGCTCTGGCTGGACCGATTCCCTTCAGAACCTCCAACTCCTTGGTGCTGGCGGTATTGATATCAACGGTTTGCGCAAATGTCACAATGGAAAACAATAACAGGATCAGCGTTAAGGTCATATTGATGAATTTCATATAAACGCTCCTTCAAGCATGAAGTTACCAAATACTGCTGTCAGTCGTAAAAATCTGACAGTAACATCAAGCATAGAAATGATCTTGAACAATACAACCTAGATCGTAGATTTTTTCAAACAAGCGTCAGTTAACTTGCCAGAGCTTCAGGGATCAAGGCCATCAGGCGCTGGTCTTCATGACCAAGTCAGGCATAGGCTTGATGGTGCTCCATTGCAAACAACTCGGACACCACCAATGCAAGGATTTGACGACAAAACCACAGTAGCCACAGCGATATCGGGCAGCGCTGTTGAGCATCTGGGTACTAATACAATGCAGCGCTCGCAGATCAGTGTATTCGGCGCCTTCGCCCCGCGCCAGCTTGATTTCGACCAGGCGACGCAAACCAAGCAGAGTTGGATATTCACGTAGTTCGCGCTCGAGAAATTGCAGTGCGGCTCGCTCGCCTTCCTGCCGCAATAGCCACTCAGCCAAGGCATCAGTAATCCGTGCGCCATGATCTCGCGTCTGTACATCGCGTAAATAAGCGATCCATTCACCGAGACGACCCAGCAAGCTATAACACTGACCCAGTAGCGCGATCACCTCGGGCAGGTAACCTCGGTCCTGCTGCTCAACGGCCTGAAATGCAGCGATGGCGGCTTGATAATCACCAGTACGCATAGCCAAACGACCCAACAATAGGTTAGCCCGCGCACAACCTGGATCGCGTGTCAAGGCGTTACGCAACCAGGCTCTTGCCTCGTCATGCTGATTCTGCGCATTCGCCGCTTCAGCTAGTTCACAACAAAAATGTGCGGTTTGCCGCCGTTTGGACTCACCACTGATCTGCTCCAGGCGATCGCTGTAGGCAACCGCTTGACGCCAGTCCTTTTCCTGTTGAAATATATGGATCAACCGAGACAAGGCAATCGCTGTATGATCCGGTTGGTCCAGCAATTTTTGGAACAGTTCCTCGGCCCGGTCAAATAGGCCAGCCCGCAAATAGTCTTCGCCAAGCTCCAGCATGGCTCGACGACGCTGATCATCGGTCAGGTTAGTGCGGGCGATCAAACTATCATGAATATGAATGGCTCGATCCGCTTCGCCGCGGCGGCGGAACAGATTGCCCAAGGCCAGGTGAATCTCAGCGGTATCCCGATCCACATCCGCCATACGGGTGAAAACTTCGATTGCCCGATCAGGTTGATCATCGATCAGATAGTTCAATCCCTTGAAATAGTCAGCGTTATGTACCGTCGCGCCACGGCAATCCGCAGACCGACGCTGGGCCGCCCACCAGCCGGAGGCTGCCGCGACCGGAAGCAATAGCCACAACAATTCGATCATGATCTAACGGCATATCTCCAGCAGGTCAACGCGCATCCCGCCCCACCTTTCTAGCCAACAAATTAATTTCTTGGTTCTTATCGGAAAGTGTTTGACGCAAATGGGCTACCTGCCAGCGTAATGGCAGCACGACAAAGACACCGATCAGCGCCGTGACAAACGCGCCAGCCGCAAAAGCGCTGACCACCACCAGTGACAACGGCTGAGTCGTCGTACCCAGTAGATAGTTGATAGTGACCGAATCGGTATGCAGTGTGGAAAATTCCACGCCCAGCAGTAAGACCACGAATAGAATCGCAGCGATCACGATAAATTTAATCCAGAACATCGGTTTCTCCTGCCAGAACAGTTTGAAGTCGGTGAATCCGAACCATGGTATGGCGCGTTTGGTTCCTCTCTGATGTCACTGTTGGCTATCCCTTTGACTTCAAGAAAAAGCCCACTTTACCGTGGGCTTTTGAACGGTGGATGACAACGGCTGCCTTCCAGATCGAGGTAGGCATCACAAAGCGTTATCGTCACCGTAATCACGGTGATAATTGACTCGTTCGCGTAATTCCTTACCAGGCTTGAAATGCGGGACATACTTGCCAGTTAACGTGACAGCATCCCCGGTCTTGGGGTTACGACCGATACGCGGGGGACGAAAATGCAGTGAGAAACTGCCGAACCCCCGAATCTCGATCCGCTCCCCACCAGCCAGCGATTCACTCATCTGCTCCAACATCGCTTTGACCGCCTGTTCTATATCCTTGTAGGGAATATCGCTTCTCTTACAAGCAAGAATCTCGATCAACTCTGATTTCGTCATGAAAATTCCCCAAACGAACAATGATCCTGACGGTGTCGGTCACACCGCATGACTGAAAATCGATGGAAAACCATCGTTGACCCACATCAAGCCGCTTCCCGAGAGGAGTCCCCCGCGGAACCACATCTGCTTAGTCATCCTGCTGGGCGCTGATTTGTTCCTTGAAAATATCTCCCAAGGTAGCGCCCGTACTGGATTTCCGGCTGTAGTCCTGTAAAACCTCAGCTTCTTCCGCCATATCTTTCGCTTTGATCGACAGGCTGATGGTCCGGTTTTTTCGGTCGACACCAATGAATTTCGCTTCAATCTCTTCGCCTTCCTTCAGCAGAGTACGCGCATCTTCAACGCGTTCTCGTGACAACTCGGAGGCGCGTAGCGTTCCCTCGACTCCATTCCCCAAGTCCACTAAGGCGCCTTTGGCGTCCACCGAGACAATCCGCCCCTTGGTCACGCTGCCCTTAGGATGATCAGCGACGAAATTGGAGAAGGGATCTTTGTCAAGTTGCTTGATACCCAGCGAGATACGCTCCCGCTCGGGATCGACTGCCAGAACCACTGCCTCGACTTCCTGACCTTTCTTGTACTGGCGAACGGCTTCTTCGCCAGGAGCGTGCCAGGAGATGTCGGAGAGATGCACCAAACCGTCGATACCACCATCCAGACCGATGAAGATGCCGAAATCGGTGATCGACTTGATCTTGCCAGAAACCCGGTCGCCCTTGCCGTGAGTCTGATCGAATTCACCCCAGGGATTCTGCTGGCATTGCTTCATGCCGAGAGAGATACGACGGCGATCTTCATCGATGTCGAGCACCATGACCTCGACCTCATCACCCAGCACCACTACTTTGTTCGGATTGACGTTCTTATTGGTCCAATCCATCTCGGAAACGTGAACCAGCCCTTCGACCCCTTCCTCGATTTCAACGAAGCAACCGTAATCGGCGATGTTGGTGACCTTACCGAACACCCGGGTGCCCACTGGATAACGACGAGCCAGAGCAATCCACGGATCATCGCCCAGTTGTTTGAGACCTAACGAGACTCGGTTCCGATCACGGTCGAACTTGAGCACCTTGACTTGGATGTTGTCACCAACAGCGACCACCTCGGAAGGGTGCTTAACCCGTCGCCATGCCATGTCGGTAATGTGTAACAAGCCATCGATACCGCCCAGATCCAGAAAAGCGCCGTAGTCGGTGAGGTTCTTGACGACGCCATCGACGATCTGCCCTTCCTGCAGATTCTGCAACAAGGCCTCACGTTCAGCACTGTATTCCTGTTCAACCACGGCTCGGCGGGAAACCACAACATTGTTGCGTCGTCGATCGAGCTTGATGACCTTGAATTCTTGCTCTTTCCCTTCCAGGTAAGCAGCGTCCCGTACCGGGCGCACATCCACCAGCGAACCAGGCAGGAAGGCACGAATTTCGCCGATTTCCACGGTGAAACCGCCCTTGACCTTGCCGCTGATCAGTCCCTTGACGATTTCCTCCTTTTCGAAGGCGGCCTCTAGAGCACTCCAGATGCGCGCGCGCTTAGCTTTTTCGCGGGACAGTCGGGTTTCTCCAAAACCATCTTCCAGCGCATCCAGCGCCACCTCGACCTGGTCCCCGACCTTTACGTCGAGAACGCCTTCCTCATTATAGAACTGTTCGATCGGAATCAGCCCTTCCGACTTTAGGCCGGCATTGACAACCACAGCATCCGGACGGATATCCACGATCATTCCCTGGACAATGGAGCCAGGCTGCATCTGTTTGTCGGCCAGGCTCTGTTCAAACAGTTCGGCGAAACTTTCGGTCATGGGTTATAACTCAAAAAAAACCGGCGGTAGCAAACCGCCGCAAGTGGGTTGGGGCTACGGGGTTCGGCAGAAAACACCCGAACCAGATTTGGGTGACTGTGTTCCCGTCACGGCAGGAACTTTCGGGATTTACACCCGAAGCGCCAGCTCCGACGCTCAATCTATGCACGCAATCTTATCAAAGAAAAAGCGTAGTCAAGGCGATTACCGACGTAAAGGTTCAGAGCTAGGGGATTACCTGTACTTGCAATCGTTGATTGACCAGGGTGGATACCCGCTCGCAGACCTGGGTGATGTCGAGTTGGGTGGTATCCAGCGTTTCAGCGTCGGCGGCGGGTTTGAGCGGAGCCACCATGCGCTGGGTGTCACGAGCGTCACGTTCAGCGATTTCCTTGACAATGTGCTCAAGGTTAGCATTCATGCCTTTCTTAATCAACTGCTTATAACGACGATAGGCCCGCTCGCCGGCACTGGCCGTCAGAAACAGTTTGAGATCGGCATCCGGGAATACCACCGTGCCCATATCCCGGCCATCGGCGATGAGACCAGGCGCACGGCGAAAATTGTGTTGCCGCTGCAGCAGCGCGATCCGCACTGCGGGTAGAGCGGCCACTTGCGACGCGGCATTGCCGGTTGCCTCGCTGTGCAACGTGTCACTCATATCCATCTTGTCCAGAAGGACGAGCATCGATCCAGTGGCGTCAGGGACGAAATCCACATCTAGTTCGACGGCTACCCGCGCGACTCCGGCTTCATCAGCCAGATCCAGATTTCGACGCAATGCCGCCAATGCGGTCAAGCGATACAGTGCGCCGCTGTCCAGCAAGTGCCAACCTAGCCGCATGGCCAACCATTGGCAGAGCGTACCCTTGCCGACGCCACTCGGTCCATCCACGGTAATGACCGGGGGGAGGCTCTTCATGCGACTTCCTGCTCTACTACCTTCAAGCCGGCATGTCCGATCAGGGTGACGAAATTGGGGAACGAGGTCTTGACATTGGCGCAATCATGGACCGTGATCGGAGTATCGGCGCGCAGCGCAGCGATCGCAAAACTCATCGCGATGCGATGGTCACCGTGGCTATTCACCGTACCGCCCGAGAGCAGGCCACCCTGAATGACGATACCGTCCGAGGTTGCGCCAGCCGCGATGCCCAGGGCGTTCAGCCCGTCGGCCATCACCTGAAGTCGGTCGCTTTCCTTGACCCGCAGTTCCTGTGCACCCGTCAGTACGGTTACGCCCTTGGCGCAGGCGGCAGCGATGAATAGCGCAGGAAACTCATCAATCGCCAATGGCACCAATTCCTCGGGAATGCGGATGCCATGCAGCGGAGCGTGACGCACCCGCAGATCAGCCACTGGTTCGCCCCCAACCAGGCGAGGATTCAACACTTCGATAGCGGCTCCCATCAAGCGCAGAATATCAATCACACCGGCGCGTGTGGGATTCACGCCAACGTGTTCCAACAACAGGTCGGAGCCAGGCGCAATGCTGGCCCCGACCAGAAAGAATGCGGCTGAAGAAATGTCTGCTGGTACATCGATCGCGGTTCCTGTCAATCGTCCACCACCGGTGATGCCAACGGTGCGGCTATCCTCGCACCTCAGCGCATAGCCAAAACCCTGCAGCATGCGCTCGGTATGATCGCGGGTGGGAGCCGGTTCGGTGATGCAAGTCAACCCATCGGCATAAAGCCCCGCCAGCAACAGACAGGACTTGACCTGGGCACTGGCGACTGGCAGTAGATAGTCAATGCCGGTCAGCCGTTGGTCGCCGTAAATGCGCAGCGGCGCCGTCCCCTGTTCCGTTGCTTCAATCCGCGCGCCCATACGCGCCAGCGGTTCAATCACCCGTTGCATGGGTCGGCGGTTCAGGGAAATATCGCCGGTCAAGATCGTATCGAAGCTTTGTCCGGCGAGCAGGCCGCTCATCAGCCGCATCGAAGTACCGGAATTGCCCATATCTAGCGGGCCAGATGGCCTGCGCAACCCGTGCAGGCCAACGCCATGAACGGTGACCCGACTCTGCTGCGGGCCGTCGATACGCACCTCCATGGCCCGAAAGGCGTTGAGAGTAGCCAAGCAATCCTCGCCTTCCAGGAAACCGGTGATGGTCGTCACCCCTTCGGCCAGTGCGCCGAACATGATGGCGCGGTGAGAAATCGATTTGTCGCCTGGAACCCGCAAACGGCCACAGAAGGCGCCGCCAGGCTCGATAACAAAGGTGAGAATGGTCATGACAATCCTTACAAAGATGTTTTCTCAGGGGCATCTTCCGTCAAAACACCCATATCGCCCATCCGTTGATAATCCGCCACTGTCAGTCGATACCGGGGCGGCCAATCCAGAACCGCGTGCATAGCATTCATTCAAGGTACAGGTTATCGCGGGCGCGCTTGGCTCGCTGGAAGATAGCAAGAATTTCAGCGTGGTTTTCGCTGCGGATCGCCCCGGCAAGTCGCTCCAAATCAGTACTGAACAATGCGATCATTTTCAATAACTGCTCACGGTTGGCGACACAGATATCATGCCACATCTGCGGATCGCTGGAAGCGATGCGGGTAAAGTCACGGAAACCGCCAGCGGCATAACGAAAAATTTCCGCCCGGTCATCCAATCGCGCCAAAGTATCGACCAGGGTATAGGCCAGCATGTGCGGCAAATGGCTGGTTGCAGCCAACACGGCATCATGATGGCACACGCCCATATCGATCACCTCAGCACCGGTCAGCCCCCACATGCGCTGGATAAGCTCATGCGCGGTGGCCGAGGTCTCCGCCAACGGCGTCAGAATCACCCGCCGACCTCGGAATAGAGTGGCAAACGAGGCTTCGACCCCACTTTGCTCGGTGCCGGCAATCGGATGCCCCGGTACGAAGTTCGGCGGCACCATGCCGTAAATCCTTTCAACATCCGCAACCACGCTGCCTTTGGCGCTGCCGACATCGGTGATCACGGTAGTGGGGGACAGATGTGGAACCAGGGTGCGCAATACCGGTCCGATAGCGCCCAGTGGCACCGCGACTACCACCACGTCAGCGCCGACTACGGCGCAGGCGGGATTGGTTTCATAACGATCCACGACACCCAAGCGCACGGCGGCTTGTAGATTATCTTCGCCGCGCCCACAACCGACTACCTCGCCGACTTCACCCGCCTCACGCAGCGCTCGGGCCAGTGAGCCGCCAATCAGACCAACACCGATAATGCACAGTCGTTGGATCAAAGGTTGCGCCATCGCCATATCAACCCCGCAACACGTCATGCATGGCCTCGATCAACCGGGCATTTTCCGCCTCAGCGCCAATGCTGATCCGCAGATATCGCGGCAGACCGTAGTTGTCTACGGGCCGGGCAATGACACCGCGCTGCAGAAGTTTCACAAAGACCTCCCGTCCCGGACGGCCTACGTCCACGCACAGGAAATTGCCGACGGACGGTAACCAAGTCAAATCCCATTGGCGGCAGGCGTCTTGCAACTGCTGCATGCCAACGCGGTTGACCGTCCGGCTGCGCTCCAAATGGCTGACATCCTCCAGCGCTGCCACCGCCGCAACCAGCGCCAGGCTATTGACATTGAACGGTTGACGCACCCGGTTCAGCAAATCGGCAACCTGGGGATGCGAAACGGCGTAACCGACCCGCAATCCAGCCAATCCATAAGCTTTGGAAAAGGTGCGGGTCACGATGAGATTCGGGAAATGATCCAGCCAGTGCAGGGCGTTGGGACAATCCGCTTCGGCTCCGACATATTCAAAATACGCCTCGTCCACGACGACGATCACCGATTCGGGGATCGCTTCCAGCAAATTTCGCAACTCGGCGCTTCTCAACCAGGTGCCGGTGGGGTTATTGGGATTGGCGATAAACATCAGTCGGGTGCGGTCGTTGATCAGCGCCAGCAGCGCTGCCGGATCGTGACCGTGAGGCATGACATGATCGGGCGCATGGGCTTTGGCGATCCGCGCGGTAGCGCCGATGGCTTGGGTCACGAGCGGATAGACGGCGAAGGCATGTTCGGAGAAGATCGCCTCGTGTTCCGGTGTCAGGAACGCTCGCGCGATCAATTCCAGGACATCATTGGAACCGTTGCCCAAGGTCAGCGCCGCCATCGACACCTCAAGCTTGGCCGCTAATGCAGTCTTGAGCTCAAAGCCATTGCCATCGGGATAGCGCGCCAGATCGGTCAATGCCCCGCGTACTGCGGTCAATGCCTGTGGGCTGGGACCCAGCGGATTTTCATTGGAAGCCAGTTTGACAATATCGTCCAGGCCGTATTCCCGGCGCAATTCGCTCTCCGGTTTACCGGGTTGATAAGGTTGCAAGGTGCGAACACCGGGAGCAGCGAAGGAGAAGAAATCGCAGGTCATGACGGATCGGAATTCCTCAAGTGAAAAGGCAAATGCGTTCCCGTGGCCCTAACCGACAGCATTTTCATTCAGGCAAACGGGTAGACGGGAGGATGCCAGAGTTGTTGCATTTGATTTAAATATAGAGTTATGCCAAAAAGTTATGATTATCATCTTATCGATTGCCCTGTGGCTGGCGATGCATTTGACATTGAAGGGTAAATTCGAGCTTCAGGCGTATTCACGCACGATCTCACCCAGCCCGACTTGCCGAAGCGCATCATTGAGCAACTGGCGGACTTCCTTGGCTGTTGCCAGCAGTAAAGCCCGACAGGCCAGTTCGTGCGCCTCGGCCAGCGTAAAGCTACGTATCGCCCACTTGACTTTCGGTACGCTGACCGCTCCCGCACTCAGGCTATCCACCCCCATCCCCAGCAGCAACACTGCCGCTCCTGGATCGGCAGCCATTTCCCCACATAGATTGACGGGCCGGCTGGCTCGGTGACCTTCAGCGATGATATAGGCAATCGCCTTTAGCATCGACGGGTGTAGATTGTCGTATAGCCCAGCGACTCGGGCATTGTCGCGGTCCACCGCCAACAGGTACTGGGTCAGATCATTGGTGCCGACGGACAGAAAGTCCACGCGCTGGGCGAGCTGCCCAGCTTGCCAGGCGGCGGAAGGGATTTCGATCATGACACCAATCTCCGGTCGCGTCACTGACCAGCCTTCCTCACGTAATTCCTGCAGGGCGCGCTCCAACAACCGCAAGGCCTCATCTACTTCTTCGACGGTGGTGATCATCGGAAACAGAATGCGTAAATTGTCTACCCCGGCGTTGGCGCGCAGCATGGCCCGCAACTGGGTCAGGAAGATATCCGGGTGATCCAAGGTGAAACGCATGCCCCGCCAACCGAGAAACGGATTGTTCTCCTCAATATTGAAATAGGGCAGGGTCTTGTCGCCGCCGATGTCCAGAGTGCGCATCACCACCGGTCGCGGGCTAAAAGCCGTCAGCATCTGTTGGTAAATCTGATGCTGCTCGTCCTCGCTGGGAAACGACTCGCGCACCATGAAGGCAAATTCAGTGCGATACAGGCCAACACCATCGGCGCCGCTGTCGGTGACCATGGCGATATCGGTCAACAAGCCTGCTTTGGCATAGAGTGGGATGCGGTATCCATCGCGAGTCATAGCCG
Organism: Gammaproteobacteria bacterium; assembly: GCA_024235035.1. Classification (GTDB taxonomy): domain Bacteria; phylum Pseudomonadota; class Gammaproteobacteria; order Competibacterales; family Competibacteraceae; genus UBA2383. Next base: position 313,354 of record JACKNE010000007.1, on the reverse strand, counting down.
CTTGTTCTCGCAAGCTGCGTAACTCAGCCGTCAGTTCCGCCTCTGCAGCGATCAGTTGCTGGTATTCCTTGCGCATCGTGGCGTCGGGGTTGAGATAAACTCGACCCTGGTAGCCATCGACAATGATAGTGCTGCCTTCGAAGCGACCCAATGGCCGGTCGCCTAGGCCCAAAACTGCCGGAATACCCATGGCTCTGGCTAGCAAAGCGACATGGGATAGCGCGGAGCCGCGTAGACAAACGATACCGGCCAGTTGGTCCGACGGCACCGCCGCCAAGTGCGCAACGCTCATTTCCTCGGCGACCAAAACGCAGCGTTCAGTAATAGGTTCCGACGCTTGCGCCGGTTGGGCGCGCAGGCGATGCAATACGCGCCGGCCCAAATCGCGGATATCCTCAGCGCGAGCGCTAAGATAGGGATCTTCAGCTTGTTCCAACAACCGCACCCGCGAACGGATTGCGTCGCGCCAGGCAGCGGGAGCCCAACTGCCAGCCCGAATACGCTCCAGCGTATCGCGCAACAAGGTATCGCTGCTCAACATCATGCGGTAGACCGTGAACAATGCTTGCTCGGTCGGCGGCAGCAATGGTGTCAACTGTTCACTGGCTTCGCGCACTTCCTGCTCGACTGCTGCGATGGCGGCATGAAAGGCCGCTTCTTCCATGGCCGGGTCCAATGCAGGGCGGTCGGGCACATCGTCGAGATCGGCCAGCAGGTGAGGGACGGTCACTGCGCCGATGGCGATGCCCGAAGCGCCAGCTACTCCCTGCAGGGCGCGGGTCCCGATGGTCAAGGGGTTCAGCAATTCCTGGGTAGCGCCACTGAGAATGGCATGATTGAGAGTGCTGGCCAGTTGCGCAGCGATGGTGACCAGAAAATCCACTTCGGAAGCCTGAAACAGGCGGATGGTCGTGTGCTGGACCGTCAATACCCCTAAGACCCGTCGGTATTGAATCAGCGGCACCCCCAGGAAAGCATGATAGGCGTCTTCCTCCACCTCGCGAACTGGATAAAAGCGTGGGTGATGTGGAGCATCCTCAAGGTTCAAGGGTTCTTGCCGTTCGGCGACCAGACCGATCAATCCTTGCTGGCGGTCCAGCCGTATCTGGCCAATGGCTTGTGGATTCAGGCCAGCGGTAGCCATGAGCACATATTCACGATTGTCTTCGTCAACCAGATAAACGGTACAGGCGGCGACGCGCATCGCATCCCGAATCCGGTTGACGGTAACCGCCAGCGCACTGGGCAGATCCGGCGCGGCGCTGACATCCTGGACGATGCGGCGCAGGGTTTCGAGCATAGGGTAAAATTCCTTCCGGCTGGAAATTGTTCGGAACACAGCATAAGCCACCGCCACGGATTGTGACAGTACGAAGTAACTGAATAAGCTATGGAAGTTCAAAGTATAAGCAACTCCTTCATTCTCGCTGCTCTGCTGAATCTTGAATATGCGTCAGCATACGATCTCAATACGATCTTTAGGGTGACTATCTCGTGCAATGGTTCAGCCGCATGAAAAGCGGAACGCAGGTAGAATGCGGGCCATCAATCTTCGAGCTCGAATGTAATCGCATGCATCCTGAACCCCAGATGACCATCGACCGGGCGCAAGCCGGTCGCCTACTGCGACTGGCGACCTATGCTTCGGTCGCGACGGCGACGATGCTGATCGCCGGCAAATTGGCAGCGGCGTTGATGACCGGCTCGGTCAGTGTCTTGGCGTCGCTGGTAGATTCGATGATGGACGTTGCCGCGTCGATCATCAACCTACTGGCGGTGCATTATTCGCTGCAACCACCGGATCGTGATCATCGCTTCGGCCACGGCAAGGCTGAACCGCTGGCTGGTTTGGTGCAAGCGGCGTTTATCGCCGGTTCAGCGCTGTTCTTGATCTTGCATGCGGTGGACCGATTGCTGCATCCGCAATCGGTCAATGACGCCATGGTGGGTGTTGGCGTGTTGTTGTTCGCCATGGTCGCGACGGGAGCGCTGTTATTGTTTCAACGCCATATCATCCGCCGGACCCAGTCCACGGCCATCCGTGCTGATGCGCTGCACTACGCTACCGACCTGCTGACCAATGGTGCGACCATCGTGGCGCTGGGGCTGGCGGTGTTGGGCTGGCCGAATGCAGATCCAGTATTCGCCATCGGCATCGCTTTTTACATTCTCTACAGTGCCGGACACATCGGTTATGAGTCGATCCAGTTGCTGATGGATCGCGAGCTATCGCCAGAAGTGCATGATCAAATCAGGCATATCGTGCGCGATCATCCTCAAGTGCGAGGGGTACATGATGTGCGCACCCGTCGTTCCGGGCAGACTTATTTCATCCAGTTGCATCTGATGCTGGATGATTTCATGCCGTTGGTGGAGGCGCATCGGGTCGCCGATGAGGTCGAAGCGTCGATTCTGGCGGTGTTTCCCAATGCCGATGTCATCATTCACGAAGATCCGAGCACCGAAACGCCACCGCCGCCGTTGCCGGGGTGAGAAGATGGAGTCGTCAGCCATTCAGGCGCTCAAGCCGCTTGCAGGCCAGCGATAAGCTTGGAAATGCTGTAATCATCAAACCTGATAGAACCCACCGCCTATCGGTTTCTCATGACCATAGAGACGAGATAGAAGGGCGGTGAGGGTTTTGCGTTTGCAGCCGTCTCAGAGGCAATCAGCCAGCGTTACTCCGCATGAAGCGTTTGTATTCTGGAAAGATGGACTATGCTGCCGGTTCCATAATCGTTACTAATACTATAGTCAGAAATCTCGATCACTGATATGGAAGAGGGATCATAGTGGCCTGTAAGATTAAGCGTACCGATTATAACTCCATCACTGATATTCACGCTGTGTGTGAAGCTACCATCTGAGTCGGGAGTTATAGGGGACTCCCAAAATGGATCACCTAAATTCACTTCGGCAAGAAGACAATTGCCAGTCTCATCATATCCCCAACCATAAGTATAGTAATAGGATTTAATCAATAAAGTACCATTATCTCTGAAGACTGCAGCTACATCGCTACCTGTCACGCATTTCGTACAAACCCCCCGGTTTCCGAATTCCGCCGTTGCGGTGAAACAGATTTCGGTGCTGCCCGTGTAAGAGGTAAGAATTTTAGGGCTGCTAGGTAAAATCGGTGGGCCGGTTTCCTCACGAGCTTGGAGAATAGCCGCTACCGGGTTCAAGCATTCGGCGCTGGTCGCTGTGGCCGCGCAAGGGGCCTCGGGGATATCGGCGCTGAACTCAAGCGCTTGTTGGGCTACGGGGTCCGCCACCTCGATAGAGAGGTCGTCCTGGACTTGACGCGCGGTAGGGGCTGGGTCCGATGAGGCTTTCCTCGGCATAGTCTGACATCCATCCGTCCCGCAGAGCACACCAGGAATGTCGGCGCTGTCAGCGCTGAACACGGGCGCTGTCAGCGCCGTGGTGACGGCGTTTCCGGAAGACGCCTGAGCCTGGGCATTCTGAGCGACGTTGGCGCGTTCCCGGAAGGCTTTAATCAATGTAGCCTGGCATCCCCGTGTCGCAATTTGACTGAGTAGGCCGGTCTGGGCGCCTGCCGTTTGCACCGCACACAGGATTTCACCCAGGCTCAACCCGCCATACCATTGGGCATTGATCAACAACGGGCTGGTAGTAAACCTCGGGGCGCTGCCCGCTGCAGCAAGCTGCTGTCCTGTAGCCGTGGTGGTTCCCGTGGTTTGGACCCGACTGTAACCCTGTTTCGCCGCAGCACTCTGAGCACCCGCGTTGGTCGCGATGCGCTGGGCAATGTTGCGCAGCACCTGGAGGATATCGGCATTGATCGACACCCTGACCGGCTGGCCTCGGGTATTGCCTTGGGCATCGACAAAGCGAACGGTCATTGCGGTGGTGGTGAGGTCACTGAACTGGGCGATGGTGCCCTCAGAATCCCGATAGGTTGCCGGGAGTCCGTCTGCGGTTAACTGCACGTCGGCCTGATCATTCAGGTTCGAATTGGCCCAGGCGAGACCAGTAAGCTGGGTCGGTGCGCCGGTATCGGCCTTGGCCGCCGTCACGCCGAGCACATCGTCGAACTCCGTGCCGATGCTGGCGACGGCAAAGCGGTTAAACACGTCAGTGATGAATGAAAGAATGCCGATCTTGGATTGCGTCGCAGTGGTCTTGGCGATGACGAAATTCTGGTCGGACTCCGACCAGGTTAAGGTGGTGGTGTCATCGGGAGTGGGGAACTCGGCCAAGGTTTGCCGGCTGTTCAACCCGGTCAGGAAACTGCTACCGAACGTGGCAACGGCAAAGTTAACGTTGGCGAATTCGACACCATCGGCAAAGGCCCGCACGTTGTGTACGCCATCACCCAAGTCGTTCCAATTCACCGTGAGCCCGAAGCCATTGTCGCGATCGCCACAGGCTTCTTCCGTGTCGCTACGTGGCGCGCCATAGGCGGTTAACACGCCTCTTTGATCATCCACACTGATCTCTACCTGCCGGGCGTCGCAAACCCAGCCCCGGATGAGGCCGACGCCACTTTGTGAAGATCCTTGCGTCGGCGACTCCAGCGCTGCACGCGGGTTGGAGGGAGCCTCTGGATTCTCTGGCACCGGAATATCGTTGGTAATCACGAAATTCTGATCCGGATCGGACCATTTGATTTTGGGTGAGTTACCGGTGGTGGGGAAATTCCGCAAGATAAATTCCCCCACTAAATCGGTTATAAAACCTCGACCCAGGGTGGTGACCACAAAATCGGCCTCGGCAAAGACAATGCCATCGGCAAAAGCGCGAATGTGGTGCGCGCCTTCGCCCACCGTGTTCCAATTAACCGTCAGGCCAAACCCGTTGTTGCTATCACCGCATGCGGCCTCCGTATCCTGGCGCTTGGTGCCATACGCCGCAACCACTAAAGGCCCCTCGTCGATGCTGACTTCCACCCGGCTCGCTTGACACACCCAGCCCCGAATCAAGCTGACCCCGCTTTTCTGAAAAGAGCCCGGTGCTGGAGATTCCAACGCCGCCGTCGTTTGCGCCGATGCACTGGTACTCAACACCGCTAACCCCAAGCTTGCCATCAGGGAAATACCCACTAAGCTTCGGGTGAGAAAATTGCATTGCATAAACTACCTCTATTGATGATTAGGGTTTTTAGTGTGATTATACAGTCTAAATTCTAATCATTTGATTTATATAAAATAATACATGATGTGCGCAATCAGGATTCGATATCAAAGAATTATAATTTAACTGTATCATTTTGAATTTTATTGAAATCGAGTGTCTTAAAACAAGAGGTATTCTTTTAAATTCAATATCGAAATGAGACAACTAAGGATACACAATCAGACTTCGATATCCTGTCAATGTCTTACAAATACAACCATCGAACCGGAAACCCTGCTATTCCAGGCAGGTTATCTACCGATCCAGTAGCAGGTTTGAGCATTGGATGCGTACCGTTTCAGGGGAAACGGCTCCACCGGAATTTGATTTCATGACATACACCTATAAACACTTACGCCAAGATAGATGTACGTCGTTGTTGACGTGATAAAAGCTATGTCAATATAAATATTCGATGGGGTTTCTTGCTTCCAGCGCTGCGTGCTTTCGCCTACTCTCCATTGGCCTGGAAGCGCAACCGCGCCCGGACCAAAGCTCCGCCGAGCGTTCCGCGACCGATCTCCAGTTGTCCGTAATAAACCTCTTCGACCAGATCGCGCACCACCGCCAACCCGATGCCATGGCCAGCGACCGTAGGATCAGCCCGCTGCCCCCGGTCGAGCAGCAAGGGCGCTTGTTCGATCGGGATGCCCGGCCCATCATCTTCGACCTCGACCACCAATTCCGCCCGCCCGTCGTATTCAGCAGACCGTGCGCGCACCACCACTTGGCGATGCGCCCATTTGCAGGCGTTATCCGCCAGATTGCCAAGAATTTCCAGCAGATCGCCCTCGTCACCGTGAAAAACCGTATTTTTTTGAACGGCGCACTGCAAATCCAGAGCACGCTCGACGTAAACTTTGGCGAGCGAGTCCAGAATCCGACGGGTTAGTGGCGCGACTGGCAGTGGAACGCTCAACGCAATCCGCCCCGAGGCAGCCGCTCGTTGCAACTGATAATCCACCGTGCGGTTCATCCGCTCTAGTTGTTCATCCAGCACGTGTCGCAGTTCCTCGGGGGAGGTGCTGTTATCCAAAGCGCCGCGCAGCACCGCCAGTGGCGTCTTCAGACTGTGCGCCAGATCACCTAGAGCGTTTCGATAGCGCTCCAACAGCGTGCGACCTTGGCGCACTAACGTATTCAGATTGGTCGTAAGCGGTCGCAGTTCTTCAGGATAATCACCGCTGAGTTCGATGCGCTGGCCGGCTTCGATCTCGGTGACCTCGGTCGCCACGCGTCGCAACGGCTTCAGGCTCCAGCGCAGAATCAAACCCTGCACGGTGAGCAACACCCCGGTTGCCGCGAGTAGCCAACCCCATAGGCTGCGGCGGAAACTCCAGAGTTGATCGAGAAAATCCCACTGGGTTTCAGCAACCCGGAAGGTATAAAGTCGATATTGATTCGGCGTGATTTCCCAACTGACCGTGAAGGCCAGCAAAAATAGCGGAGCGCCATTCGATGCTTCCAACGACGCAAACTGAGTGTCGCCGAGGTTGCGGACCGCTGGAAAGAATGGCAACGCCATACCCAGCAGCGAAGGCGAGCGCCAGACTAGATTGCCCTTGGCATCCATGACATCTGCGTACAAACCTGAATCCGGGGTGGAAAACCGCGCTTCGGGCAAAGCTTGGGGCAAGGTCAGACGGTCGAAAGCGTTCATGTCGACGGCGCCGAGCAGCATATAGACCTGAGCCTGCAAGCGGTCCTGGACGGCGGCCAAGGCGCTGTCCTGGAACGCTCGATCCAGAGTCAAGCCGGTCAGGCCAAGAAAGGCAACCAGCACCACGCTGGCGGCGATCAGCAGGCGACCGCTGAGAGAATGCATCAGCATTCAGCCAGACGTGCGTTCCAGGCGAAATCGGTAACCGCGTCCCCGCAATGTCTCGATAGGGTTGAGAGTGCGATCCGGGTCGAGCTTGCGACGCAATCGGCCAACCAGCACTTCCAATACGTTGCTATCGCGATCTTCATCTTCCTGGTAGAGGTGCTCGGTCAGTTCGGTTTTGGAAATCACCGTACCAGCATGCAACATCAGGTATTCCAGCAGCTTGTACTCGTAGGCGGTCACCTCGACCGGCTGATCGTTCAGAGTGACTTGTTGGGCGCCGGTATCCAGAGCCACCGGCCCGCAGCACAACACCGCCCGAGTCCAGCCACCGATGCGGCGAATCAGCGCGCGTAATCGCGCCAACAGTTCCTCAGCATGAAACGGCTTAACCAGATAATCGTCAGCGCCGGCCTCCAGTCCCTCGACTTTATCCTGCCAGCGACCACGGGCAGTCAGAATCAGGATGGGAAACTTGCGCCCTTCCGCCCGCCAGCGACGAATGACTTCGATGCCGGACAAATCGGGAAGACCGAGATCGACGATAGCGGCATCCAGAGGGTATTCCTGGCCCAGATATAGACCGGTGCGACCCTCGGCGGCGGTGTCGACTGCATAACCTTGCTCGCGCAACTGGGCAGTGATTCGTTCCAACAGTGGCGCTTCGTCTTCGATGATCAAAATGCGCATTTCACTTCTCACCTTGCTCCTCTGCTTCGCCGGAAGAGAGGAGAGTTTTGCTGCGTTTTCAATCGCGCATAGCGCCGTTGTCCGGATCGTAGTGGAAGTTACGTACTCGTCCATCCGGTTGCAAGACACGAACTCGATAACCGGGTCGGCCATTGCGTTCAGCGCCCCGCACACCCAACACTCGACCACCGGTCTCCCTGCGGGCGGCATTGGCGGCTCGGTCGGGGTCGGCGAACTGACGAGACGGTGGACGATCTGACCGGCCACGAGCGGGTGGGCCGTAATCACCGCCCCGATATGACCGATAGGATTGCGCCTGCGCGTTGCCGGTGGCTAACAAGCCGGCCAGCGCTAAGAGCGCCAAGCATCGCAATAGCTTCGATCTGTCGGACATGATGGGAAACTTCCAAATAAATTTCTTGAGTAAGTTTAAAGCTTAAGGTGGCCAGAGTGAATCAGGACTGAATTGCATCGTCACACCGCCCAGAAACCGATCTTCTTTCCATGCGTTTAAGGTGAGTTTGACCTGCTGAAATTTGGTATGGACCGCTGATATCAGATATTCAGTAGAGATTCAGCCGATGCTTCCTAGGCTGGATCACACCGCGAAAGCCACGGGGGTAAATGCCGTGGACCTTTAATCAACCTGGAGCAAATCGATGCACAGCAGATGGCCAACAGGACTCATAGCGATTCTAATCCTATTGGGTCCAAGCATGCTTTGGGCGCAACCGTTCGATAGGCGCGATGTGGAAGTCGAAGTCGTCAACGATCGAGGTCGATCATTTCCACAATATCCTCTAAGGCAGGATCGGAAGCCTGCGGTTTACAAGGCCCACCTGGAGGCTATGCATGGTAGTCGTTATTCGATTCAGATTCGTAACCGCAGTAACCAGCGAGTGGGCGTGGTGATCGCTGTGGATGGGCGCAATATCATTACCGGCAAGCGTTCTCATCTTCGTTCGAGCGAACGGATGTATATTCTTGAACCCCATCAGCAGGAGACCTATGAAGGTTGGCGCACGGACAAGAATCGAGTCAATCGCTTTTATTTTACCGATGCTGGCGATTCCTACGCCGGCGCCTGGGGCGACTACTCGGCGCTGGGTGTGATTGCAGTGGCCGCATTCCAGGAAGCAACCTCCTATCGTCCACCGCAATCGCAGCCTTGGTCCGAGGGGCGGCAAGAGGATCGGCGTGGCGATGAACCCCGGCAACAAAGCGCGCCGGCGGCAGCTGGCGCGCCGCGTAGCTTGCGGGCTGCTCCGGGTACTGGCTATGGTGAAAGCGAATGGTCGCCATCGCGACAGGTGGAGTTCGAGCCACAACGACAACCGATGGCCCAGTTCTTCCTGAAGTATGCCTGGCGCGATACGCTCTGTCGGCAACAGATCATCGATTGCGATGGTGGCGACCGACGGCGATCACCGCACAATCGCTTTTGGGATGAGAAAGATGACTATGCGCCACCACCGCCACGCCATGATCGTCAATTCGATTGAATCTGGAACCGGCGTTTAGCGTCGCTCTTCTCCTCAGGAGAGGAGCGATGCCAGAACGGAGGCTATTCTTCCTCGCCGATCTGATATTCCTTAAGGCGGCGCTTCAGGGTCGAGAGGGGAATACCCAACTCCCGAGCCACTGCTGCTTTGTTGTTTCGATTACGCTCCATGGCTTCGATAATCATCTGGCGTTCCATATCCTTGAGATGCGCGCGAGCATCAGCAGCACTGGATTTAGGGATCGATACCGGTTCGACCAAGCTGGGTGGCGGAGATGGCGGAAGCGCAGCGGAAACCACGGGGACAGGCGCCAGTGGAGCTGATATCGGCGCCATGGCGACCTTGGGTAAGCGTAAATCTTCAACGCGGATTTCCCGGTCCTTACACATGACCGCTGCTCGTTCCAGTACGTTACGTAATTCCCGCACGTTACCAGGCCAGGGATAGCCTTGTAATGTCGCCATGGCCGCCGCCGAAATCCGGCAGTTCAATTGCAATTGCTGGCACAGGTGTTCGGCGATCAGTGGGATATCCTCGCGAACCTCGCGCAGCGCTGGCAGATCGATGGGTACGACCGACAGGCGGTAGAACAGATCAGCGCGGAAGGCGCCGGTCTGCACCATGGCGGCCAGGTCTCGGTGTGTGGCGGTAATGACGCGCACATCCACCCGGGTCGATTTGTCCGAGCCGATAGGCGTCACTTCACGGGTTTCCAACACCCGGAGCAGACGTGGTTGCAAATCCAGCGGCAGTTCACCGATTTCATCGATGAACAAGGTGCCTGTATGGGCCTGACGAAAGGCGCCTTCGCGCGAACCGGTCGCGCCGGTAAACGCGCCTTTGATATGACCGAACAAGTCATTGCGCACCATCTCTGGATCGGTCACTGAAGCGTCGAACACCACCAAGGGGCCTGGTCGGCCAGAGAAAGCGTGCAGAGTGCGAGCGACCAGCTCCTTACCTGATCCCGATTCGCCATTCAGATGGACAGTGGTCGGAGTGGGGGCTACCGCCCGAATCAACCCATACAGTTCCCGCATCCGTTCGCTCGATCCCACCAGTTCGCCCAGATGATCTTGACGCGGCACAGCAACTTTCCGCTCCTCAGTGCGCTGGCGAATCAGCAATTGCGAATAGCCGAGCCGACATTCTGCGTCAGGTGGAATGTAGGCCTCAGTAATGCGCACATCGTTGATAAAGGTGCCATTCGTCGATCCCAGATCGCGCAGCAACAAGCCATTAGGCGTCATGTGGATTTCAGCGTGCCGACGTGAGACGGCTCGGTCCGTCAGCACCACGTCGTTGTCAGGTGAGGTGCCGATGCGCACATTGGGCAGACCGAGGCTGATTTCCAGTCCGGTGTCCGATCCAGCGATCACCCGCAACTCAATCGCTTCGAATTGGACCCGCAATCGAGACTGGGAAGTCGCGACGATGATTTCGGTGCCATCGCTGGGAGAAGTGAATGAAGCCATGCCGTCCCCGGAAAAGTCGTAGGATAAAGATGATTCTAGCAGTTTGGTCAGTTTTTAGTTGGGGTGCAAATACCCAGAGGGCTCGATCGCCAACACCATAGCCGTTTATTGCCTATCCCGACGCTTTTCCATGACATGCACTACACTTGCTGAAACCCTAACAAACCCGTGGAAACCACCATGCGTCGAGTCATCTTCAATCAGAAAGGAGGGGTAGGCAAGTCCACCATTGCCTGCAACCTGGCGGCTATCAGTGCTGCGCGGGGCCGCCGGACCCTATTGGTCGATCTGGACCCGCAGGCCAATGCGTCCCGTTATCTGCTCGGTCCGTCACTGGAAGAACAGAAAAAAACGCTCGCTCATTTTTTCGACGATATTTTGGCCTATAAGATGTTCGGGGACAAACCGCACACCTATGTAGTTCCCACTCGCTTTGCCAATCTCGGCGTTTTGCCATCTGATCCTCGCTTGGAAGAATTGCAGGTCAAGCTGGAATCACGCTACAAAATGTACAAGCTGCGTGAGGCATTGGATACGCTTCGAGATATCGATGAGGTTTTCATCGACACGCCGCCAGCGTTGAATTTCTTCACCCGTTCGGCGCTGATTGCCGCCGACACCTGCTTGATCCCCTTCGATTGCGATGAGTTTTCGCGTCGCGCCCTGTATACGTTGATGGACAGCGTTCGAGAAATCCAGGCCGATCATAATCACGCTCTGCGGGTCGAGGGCATCGTGGTCAATCACTATCAAGCTCGCGCCAATCTGCCAGTGCGGTTGGTCGAAGAACTGCGCACCGAGGGTCTGCCTGTGCTAAACACTTTTCTGTCCGCGTCGATCAAGATTCGCGAATCACACGTCCAGGCGCTGCCGATGATTCATCTTGACCCCAAGCACAAGCTGAGCCGTGAATTTGAAGCACTTTACAGCTTGCTAGCGGTCTGAGCGCAGCGTCGCCAACTGCTTCTTAGCTAGGAGAGTCTCATAAAACGCCAGCAATGCCTGAGCCGGACCTTCCGCGGTCCATTGTCGGGCATAAATTCGACCATCTTCGCCTAACTGTTGGCGAAGCTCAGCATTATCAATCACTTGACGCACCTGGGTAGCAAAATGCGTCACATCCTCCTCAGCAACCAGCGCACCCCGTTTCGCCGCCAGGATGTCACGGGTACCCATGACGGCGGTGGAGACGACCGGCACCCCCAAACTCATCGCTTCCAACAATACCAACCCTTGAGTTTCGGTGCGTGAGGCAAAAACGAAAGCGTCGCCAGCCTGATAGCAACCACTCAGCTCAGTGCCTCGCTCCAGGTAGCCGACGAAGCGTAAATTCGCTTGTAATCCCAGTTCTCTACCCAAACGCCGCAACCGATCTTCCGCCGGCCCCTCGCCGGCGACGATCAATACGATATTGGGGTGAGTCGTCTGCTCCAGCTCATGGGCGACTTGCAGCAGAAACTCGATGTTTTTCTCAAAAGCCACTCGGCCTACGAACACCAGCGTGGGCTGATCGGGACCGATGCCATGCCGGGTGCGAAATGCCGCACCGTCACCTTCCTGAAAGGCCACCGTCGGCATGCCGGTCGGAATCACCTGCATCGTCGTCTGGATCCCATACTGGGTCAGCACCTCGCGCATCGCTTGCGAGGGTACGACCAATCCATCCAATTGGTTGCACTGACGACGTGAAAATTGACGGGCGAGGGCCCGCCAAGCGCTTTTCGGCAAAATCGGCAGGTAATGAAACAGATATTCCTCGAAAAAGGTGTGATAGGTTTCAACGCATGGGATCGCTAGACGCCGCGCCAGGCGCAAACCGGCATAGTGGGCGAGGAAAGGTGTCTGAATATGCACGAGATCAAAATCCTGGGCTTGGAGAGTGGTCAGTTGTCGACGCAGCGACCAGGGTTGCATCATCCGATCTTCGGGATCGAAGAGGACTTGGCGGGAGACCACCCGGTGGATGCCTTCTTCATCTTCAGTGGATTCACCATATTTCGGCGCTACCAGCCAAACCTCATGTCCCAATTGCTGCAATTCACGCCGAAACGTCTGAATCGATGTCGAAACGCCGTTTACGCGCGGAAAATACACATCCGAAAGCATTAGAATTTTCATGAGTCCTCTAAAACAGCTTTGAATCATCCGAGCGAGGCTACCACGCCATGAATGACCCTGATCCTATGATTGTCGCGCGCATCGCCGACGCAATGCGCCGCGCCCGCCGGTTGCTGTTCATTACCGGTGCTGGCATCTCCGCCGATTCCGGCTTGCCGACTTATCGCGGTATCGGCGGGTTGTATAACGATAAAGCGACCGAGGAAAACTTTTCTATCGAAACCGCTCTGTCTGGCCCGATGCTGGAAGCGAATCCCGCCATTACCTGGAAGTATTTGCACCAGATCGAAAGCGCCTGCCGGGGAGCACGCTTCAACGATGCCCATGCCATCATCGCCGAGTGGCAGAACCAGCTTGATGTTTGTGTGTTGACGCAGAACATTGATGGCTTTCATCGCGATGCCGGCAGTCGCAACCTGATCGAGATTCACGGCGATATCCACGACTTGTTCTGCACGCACTGTGACTACGCACTCAGCGTACCTGACTATAGCGGACTGGACATACCACCGTCCTGCCCAGAATGTCAGGCGTTGGTGCGACCACGGGTTGTCCTATTCGGCGAGGCGTTGCCCTCTGATGCGATTCAGCAGCTTTATCGAGAGCTGGATCAAGGTTTCGATCTGGTGTTCAGCATCGGCACCACCAGTGTATTTCCTTACATTGCCGGGCCAGTAGCTCAGGCCAGCCAGATGGGCATTCCCACGGTGGAAATCAACCCGACCGACACTCACGTCACCCGTTTCGTCGATTACAAACTGGCTTCAGGGGCGGCTGCCAGTTTGCGTGCGATTCGCCAAGCATATAGTAAAATAGTTTTTATTTAGTTTTAAATACCGCTGATGAGGACTCAAAAAGACCCTTATTATTTGGAATAATTTTCTCAATCTTCGCTTAATAATGGACCAGCTACCTTTAACATTTATGGATAAGTAATTAAAAATTATTATTGATAAAAATTTTCTTCAATAATGCTTATTATTTCTTCTTATTTATGGAAGTTCGCATTATTCATAACAAGAAGTAAATTCTTAGGAAGTGTATAAATTAAATATATCTAAATTTTTGTTTTAAATACTGTTAAATACTTTATATCTGAAAATAAATATAAGTTGATCAATGATATCCTAATTTGTGAATCCTGCAATCAGATTGCATTTTTAGACAGTCTATGATGTTTATCATCCAAAAATGATATCACCTCTCTCGCCAAAACTATTTTTGATATTTTTAAAAAAAAATTCATTAATATAAACAACATTTTATTCTTAATCTCCTCGGGATTTATTCTGCCTTATTTTCTCAATAAATCCCGCTCTTTTCATTCATCTATTTTCTTTATAAAGAAAGGTTTTTATCAGCGATCCTGAGTATCTTTAATCTTGATTAAACTGAGCATTTTTAACAAAAAATGCACTTAAATTTCTTGATACTTGTTGAATTATTCTGGCTAATGTAAGCATTAGAATCAGATTTATTAAATTTAATTTCTTCTCAAAATAAAGTCCTTCATCTCAGCTTCATATCCCCCTTTTTTAAATACGACCTAATCCAAAAATTAAGCGTATCCATTCCTATTTTTAATATAGCAATGATATGCGTCTTAGGCATACCTGATAGATAACCCTATATCACTCCTCACTCTCAAATCTTCACTATAGACTTTATTAGCTATATTGCCATTACATATAAACTAATAAAAAATTTTTTACCATACCCGACAAATTACTATCGATGCGCTTAGATTTTTGTTTACATACATTCGTGAATGTATATAATTCGCTCAATCTTGCCCATCTTGGAGATTAACCGTGCTCCGCACTCGCATCTCGCCTGGTCATCCCGCTGGATTACCCCTTACTTTTCATAGCGTCGTCATCCTAATCGCACTGATCGCTGGTTGTTCGAAATCCGGGACCGACCCGAGCAACAACCCTGCCGCCCCGCCACCCCTACCCGTGACGGTATTGGCGGTTGAGCCAACCCGCACACCAATCATCGTCGAAGTCATAGCCCAGACGGAAGGCGCCAAGGAAACCGAGGTCCGGGCTCGTGTAGGCGGTATCTTGATCAAGCGACTTTATCAGGAAGGGGAACCAGTCAAGGCAGGTCAACCTCTGTTTCAAATCGATCAGATTCCTTACCAGATCGCGCTGGCCCAGGCGCGCGCTAATCGGGCTGAAGCCAAGGCTCGGGTCGATCAGGCAGCGCGTGAAGCAGCGCGACTCAAGGGGTTATTGGATAAGCAATCGATCAGCCGCAAGGAGTACGATGATGCGACTTCCACTAGCGCCTTGTCCCAAGCAATCTTGCAAGCTACGGAAGCCAACATGCGCCAGGCGGAGCTGAATCTTTCCTACACCACGGTGACCGCGCCTGTGTCGGGACTTTCGGGCCGGGCAGTGAAATCCGAAGGCAGTCTGATCGTCACCAGCGACAGCTTGCTGACCTCGATTCATCAATCGGACCCGATGTGGGTGCGTTTCAGCCTTTCCGAGAGCGACATGGCCCGCGTACCGGGTGGGCGATTGACGCAAAAAGCCGTAACCGGCGTCCAGTTGGTGCTGCCGAACGGCGCCGCCTATTCCAAACCGGGTCGGCTTAATTTCCTCGCCACTAGCATCGACCCGAATCTGGGTACGCAACAGTTCCGCGCCGAGTTCGAGAATCCAGAGGGGGCATTGCTCCCTGGCCAGTTTGTGCGTGCCCGCATCCTAGCCGGAGAACGGGATAGCGTGTTCCTAGTGCCACAGGCGGCAGTCGTGCAAAACGAGCAAGGCCGCTTGGTGTTCGTCGCTGATGCCGAGAACAAGGTCACGCCACGCCCGGTGCAGACCGGAGAATGGCAAGGTAAGGATTGGGTCATTCTCAGTGGTCTCAACGCTGGCGATCGGGTGATTATCGACAATCTGATGAAATTACGTCCCGGCGCGATGGTCGCCCCTCATCCACCCCAGACGGCGCCAACCGCAACATTGGGTGACAAAGCTGCGCCTGCCGCAATTAATTCACCCACCACCGTTTCCGTACGCCAGGGCTGAGTGAGCGGAGTATGCCATGTCTCGATTTTTCATCCAGCGCCCGATTTTCGCCTCGGTTATCTCCATCATCATCGTCATTGCCGGCATCATGGCCGCCCGTGTGCTGCCCATCGCCCACTACCCGGAAATCGCCCCACCGACTGTGCTTATTTCCGCCACCTATCCAGGGGCGTCCGCTGAGACGCTGACCAAGACGGTGGCCGCGCCGATCGAAGAACAGCTTTCCGGCGTGGAAGGGTTGCTTTATTTCAGTTCTGCAGCGGCCTCTAACGGTCAGGTCACTATTACCGCTACCTTCGAGGTGGGCACCAACATCGATATAGCCACGGTTAACGTGAATAATCGGGTCAAGATCGCCGAGCCGCGTTTGCCGGATGTGGTGCGCCAGTACGGCGTGAATGTGCAGAAGCGCTCCAACGATATCTTGATGGTCGCTACTGTCACCTCACCAGACAGCAGCCGCAGCGCCCTCTATCTGTCCAACTATGTCTTGGCGAATATCCTGGACGACCTCAAACGCCTTCCCGGCGTGGGAGACGCCCAGATATTTGGCGCGCTGGACTACTCCATGCGGGTCTGGCTCAAGCCGGATCGCATGGCGCAACTGGGATTGACGACCACCGACATCGCTGGCGCCATCGCAGCGCAAAATAAGCAAAACGCTGCCGGCAAGATCGGCCAGGAGCCCGCGCCCGACGGTCAGCAATTGGTCTACACGGTGACCGCTAAAGGTCGGTTGATCACCCCCGAACAGTTCGGCGACATCGTGGTGCGCGCCCAAGGTCCCGATGGCGTCCTGCGCGTCCGGGATATCGCCCGTCTCGAGCTAGGGGCGCAGAGCTATGATGCGTCCACCACTTTGCTGGGCAAACCGGTCATCGGCATCGGCATTTTTCTCCAGTCGGGCGCCAATGCCCTGGAGGTCGCTCAGTCAGTGCGAGCGAAGATGGATGAGTTGAAACAAAAATTCCCGAGCGGTGTGGATTATGTAGTGCCGTTCGACACCACGAAATTCGTGGATGCCTCGATCCGGGAAGTTATACAAACCCTGGCGGAAGCACTGCTATTGGTGGTGGCGGTGGTGTATCTGTTCCTGCAAAGCTGGCGCGCAACGCTCATTCCCATGGTGGCGGTGCCAGTGTCGCTGATCGGCACTTTCGCCGGTTTATGGCTCTTCGGTTTCTCCATCAACACCCTGACTTTGTTCGCCATGGTGTTGGCTATCGGTATAGTGGTGGACGATGCCATCGTGGTGCTGGAAAACGTCGAGCGACTGATGTCCGAGCAGAAGATGTCACCCATGGGCGCCGCCATCGAGGCGATGCACGAAGTCTCCAGCGCGGTGATTGCCATCGTGTTGGTATTGTGCGCGGTGTTCATTCCGGTGGCCTTCCTCGGCGGCATCGCCGGCAAGCTGTACCAGCAGTTTGCCGTCACCGTGGCCATCGCCGTGACCCTGTCCGGTGTCGTCGCGCTCACGCTGACCCCAGCCTTGTGCGCGCTGCTGCTCAAGGTGCAACACGAGGAATCGCTGCTGTTCAGGCCCTTCAACCGCTTGTTCGCCGCATTCACTCGCGCTTATACCCGCACTGTGAACATCACGTTGCATCACCGCATCATCGGTACCGCCATGTTCGCATTGGTCATCGGCGGCTGCATCTTCATGTTCCGCGCTGTGCCTGGCGGTTTCGTACCAGCTGAAGATCAAGGTTATCTAATCAGTGCGTTGATGCTGCCTGATGGTGCCAGTTTGCAACGCACCCGAGTCAGCGGCGAGCGATTCAGGGAGATGCTCGCCGCTGACCCTGCGGTAGATCGAGTGTTTGTGATCGCTGGCAACGACATCATCGGCGGCGGTCAGAAAACCAACTCCGGCACTGTGTTCATCCCCCTCAAGGATTGGGATGAGCGCACGGCGGTCGCCGAGGCGCTGGCCAAGAAATACATGGGCATGGGCATGATGCTGCCCGATGGCCTGGGGCTGGTGTTCAATCCGCCGGCGATTCGGGGTTTGGGCGCTGCGGGTGGTTTCGAGGTCTATATTCAGGCACACAGCGACAGTGATCCGCAACACTTGGCGAAGGTGGTCCAGCAATTCATGGCCGCCCTAAAGGAGCGCCCGGAACTGATCAGCATCAATACCTTCTTCCGGCCTACCTCGCCACAGCTCTACGTGGAAGTGGATGAAGCCAAGGCAATATCCCTCAACATTCCAGTGGCGGACGTCTACCAGACCCTGCAAGCCACTATGGGCGCCTTGTACGTCAATGACTTCAACTTCAACAGCCGCACCTACCGGGTGCAACTCCAAGCAGACGCGCCGTTTCGGGCCAATCCGGACGATTTAGGTAAGGTCTACGTGCGGTCCACCGAGGGGGCTATGATCCCGGTATCGGCGTTAATCACGGTCAAATCCATCGTCGGCCCAGAACAATTGGAGCGCTTCAACGGGTTCCTGGCGGCCAAAATACTAGGTAACTCTTCGCCTCATATCAGCTCTGGCGACACTATCCAGATCGTAGAAGGCGTCGCTCGGGAAATATTGCCCACAGGTTACGAATTGGCCTGGACCGGTCAAGCTTTCCAGGAGAAGCGGACTGGCACGACCTCCGCCATAGCTTTCGGCTTTGGCATCTTGATGGTGTTCCTGATTCTGGCAGCCCAGTACGAGAGGTGGTCTCTGCCGTTGGCGGTGATTCTCGCTGTGCCGTTTGCGCTGTGCGGGGCTTTAGCGGCGGTGATGATTCGAGGTATGCCCAACGATATCTACTTCCAGATTGGCCTGGTGGTATTGATCGGCCTAGCGTCCAAGAACGCTATCCTGATCGTGGAATTCGCCGTGCAGAAGCAGGCTGAGGGTTTAGGCACCCTGGAAGCAGCATTGGAAGGCGCGCGACTGCGGTTACGCCCCATCGTCATGACTTCACTGGCCTTCATTCTGGGCGTCTTTCCGCTGGTGATCTCCACCGGCGCGGGCTCTGCCGCCCGTCGCTCCATGGGCACTGGCGTGTTCGGAGGCATGCTGGCAGCTACCTTCGTCGCCACCATTTTTATTCCCATGTTCTTTACCTGGCTGTCCGGGCGCAAGGTGGCACGCCTGCCCATCTACCATCCTGATGACACCATGGAGGGGGCTACGCCATGAAATGTTGCCAGCAATTTCTGACTGTAAGCCACCGCGCAACAATCCTAGGCTTGCTGTTGCTGAGCGGTTGCGCTGCTGTAGGGCCAGATTATCAACGCCCGGACGCGCCGTTGCCCACGGATTATCCGGAAGCCGCCGGCACTGCCGGGCCCGCCGCACCCGCCGCGCCGATGGAACAGCGTTGGTGGACTTTATTTCACGATCCCGCTCTGGACCGCTTGATAGAGCAGGCCCTGATCGACAACCAGGATTTGCAGCTCGCCGTGAGCCGGGTCGCGGAGGCGGAAGCCGTCGTGCGCGAAGCCCGCGCAGCTTTTTATCCAGCCATCGATTTAGCCGCGGGCGATAACCGCTCTCGCAGCGCCAAGACGGCGACCAGCGGGCCAATCGTGCAAAATAGGCACACACTAACGTTGAGTACCGCTTTTGAACTCGATGTCTGGGGCCGATTGCGGCGAGCTAATGAGTCGGCGCTGGCCCAGGCGCTAGCCAGCCGTTACGCCCGCGACACGGTGCGACTGTCCATTGCCGGACTGACAGCCAACCAGTATCTGACCTTGCGTGCCTATGACGCGCAATTGGCGGTGACCCAAGACACCATCAAAAGCCGGGAGGGTTCGTTGCACATCGTCCGCAATCGCGTGGAGGCCGGGCTGGTCTCGCCGCTGGACTTGCATCAGTCAGAGGGTTCGCTAGCCGCCGCCAAAGCACAATTGGCCAGCCTGCGCCAGCAGCGCGCGCTGGTGGAGCACCAATTGGCCTTGTTAGTCGGCGAGCCAGGGCTGACCATCTCGCCAGGCGACTTGAGCCAACTGCCGCTACCGCCGCCGCCACCGTCGGGGTTGCCGTCCAAGTTGTTGGAAGCGCGGCCCGACGTGCGCCAAACCGAGCAGGAACTGGTAGCAGCCAATGCGGAAATCGGCGTCGCCAAGGCGGCGTTTTTTCCTACGATCTCCCTGACCGGCAGCTTGGGTGCGCAAAGCCCCGAGCTGAACGATCTCTTGTCTCGTCCTGCCAACACCTGGTCCATGGGTTGGGAGTTGGTCACACCGCTTTTTGACGCTGGCCGTATCGTGGCGCAGGTCGATCAAGCCACGGCGCGACGCGAGCAAGCCGTGGCTCACTACCGGAAAACGGTGCAAACCGCCTTCAAGGAGGTGAATGATGCCCTGGCAAGTCTGCGTGAAAACGCCAATGGCGAACAAGCACAAGCGGCTCAGGTAGAGGCGGCGAAGAAAACCTTGCGCTTAGCCCGCGTGCGCTACGAAGCTGGCTACTCGGGATATCTGGAAGTGCTAGATGCTGAACGCACCGTCAACGATGCTTTATTGAGCCACATCGCCACCCGCCAGTCCCGGCTGATAGCGACCGTAGATTTGTTCAAGGCGCTAGGCGGTGGTTGGGAGGGCGATGTAGGTCAGTGGTGAGGGATTGCCGTACGGTCTCTTAGGTGCGCCCATCCAGAAACAGTCGGTAAGCGGGATTATCAGTTTCTTCGAAGAAGGGATAGCCTAAGGTATGGATGTAATCATGGAACCGCGATCGTTCCGCTTCTGGCACCTGGACGCCAACCAGCACCCGGCCATGATCGGAGCCATGATTGCGATAGTGAAACAAGCTGATATTCCAACCGTGAGCCATGCCGGTCAGAAATTTCAGCAGCGCACCGGGTCGTTCCGGAAACTGAAATCGATAGAGAATTTCGTCGCGAATACCCGGCGCATGGCCGCCCACCATATAGCGCACATGCAGCTTGGCCATTTCATTGTCGCTCATATCGACTACCGGATAACTCTGCTCACGCAAAGCGCTGATAATCCGGCTCTTTTCCTCTTCTCCTTCGCTGAGTTGAATACCAGCGAACACTTGTGCCTGCTGCTGATCGGCGTAACGATAGTTGAATTCGGTGATCGCACGCTTACCGATGGTTTGGCAGAATTTACGGAAGCTGCCGGGCTGCTCCGGGATGGTCACGGCCAACAAAGCCTCACGCCGTTCGCCCAGTTCGGCTCGTTCAGCGACATGACGCAACCGATCGAAATTGATGTTGGCGCCACAGTTGATGGCGATCAGAGTAGCGCCGCTGACACCCGTACGCTCCACGTATTTCTTCAGTCCAGCAGCACCCAGCGCCCCGGCAGGCTCGGCAATCGAGCGCGTGTCGTCGAAAATATCCTTGATTGCAGCGCAGATTTCATCGGTGGACACGACGATGACCTCGTCCACCAGTTCCCGAGCCAGGCGGAACGTTTCTTCGCCGACCTGCCGAACTGCTACTCCGTCGGCAAAAATACCCACTTGATCGAGCATGATTCGTTGATCGTTTTTGAGCGCTTCATACATGGAAGCCGCATCATCCGGTTCTACCCCGATAATCTTGATCTCGGGCCGTAGGAACTTGATATATGTGGCCACACCAGCGATCAGGCCGCCACCGCCGACCGCAATGAACACCGCTTCGATAGGATCGGGATGCTGGCGCAGGATTTCCATGCCAATGGTGCCGTTGCCGGCAATGACCTCCGGATCATCATAGGGATGGATGAACGTCAGGCCCTTATCGGTTTCCAGTTGCCGAGCATGCTGATAGGCTTCGTCATAGGTATCGCCATGCAACACAGTCTTGCCGCCCCGGTCGCGCACGGCTTGGACCTTGATGGCTGGAGTGGTGCGTGGCATGACGATGGTGGCTTTGATCCCCAATCGTTGTGCGGCCAAGGCAACGCCCTGGGCGTGATTACCGGCGGAAGCGCAGATGACGCCTCTGTCCAGTGCTTCACGCGCCAGCTGACTGATCTTGTTATAGGCGCCGCGCAATTTGAAGGAAAACACCGGTTGCAGGTCTTCGCGTTTGAGCAGCACTCGGTTGTTCAAACGCCGGGAGAGACGGCTCATCACCTCAAGCGGCGATTCGATGGCGACATCGTAGACGCGGGCGGTGAGAATTTTCTTGATGTAGTCGTGCATGATAATTTTGGAAGACTCAGGGGGGAACACTGCCATGTCCAACGATGAAATGAAAAAACGCGCCGCCGCCGCGGCTTTAGACTATGTCGAAGACGATACGATCATCGGCATTGGCACCGGATCGACGGTCAACTATTTTATTGACGCCTTGGCGCGTATCAAGCACCGGATCGAGGGAGCGGTGTCGAGTTCCGAGGCAACCACGCAACGCCTGAAAGCGTGCAAGATTCCAGTGCTGGATTTGAATGCAGCGGGACCTTTGCCGTTATACGTAGATGGCGCCGATGAAGTCAATTGTCATTTGCACATGATCAAGGGCGGTGGCGGGGCATTGACTCGGGAAAAGATCGTGGCCGCCGCCAGTGACTTGTTTGTATGTATTGCCGATTGCTCCAAACAGGTGGATGTCTTGGGGACATTTCCTCTGCCCGTCGAGGTCATCCCGATGGCGCGCAGTTATGTCGGGCGCGAGTTGCTCAAACGCGGCGGGCAACCCGTGCTGCGGGAGAATTTTAGCACGGATAACGGCCATCTGATTCTGGATGTCTATAACCTGGCAATTGTAGATCCGCCTAAATTGGAAACCGAATTGAACAATATCGCGGGTGTAGTAACCGTCGGGTTGTTTGCGCTGCGCCCAGCGGATGTGCTATTGCTGGGCACGGCGGATGAGGTGCGGGTGTTGAAATGATCTGTGAATTTTGTGATAGGCAATGAAAAACGGGCGCCACCTTGCGGCAGCGCCCGTCGCCCTTACGCCTGTTGTTTGCCCAGGCCTGAAAAATCAGAAATCCACACGGGTGCCGATGGAAACGGCGTCTTGATCACCATAAAGAATGTTGTCGGCTCGGCGGCCAATGTATTCAGCCCAAACTGAAGTCCGCTTGCTGAAGTTGTACTGATAGCCGACCAAATAATTATCCATCTTATCGTCGTAGGTATTACCTACGAAGTCACGGCTAATACCGGTATCCAACTGGCCGTAAGCGGCTCGGATGGTGTTGTTACCAAAAGCGTAGGATGCCGTCAGGTACCAATTTTGGGCATCATCGGCGCCAGGGAAGAATTTCACATCATTGAATCTTACGCCATTAATCCTGCCGTCGATCGTATAATCACGCAGGAGGCCCCATTCGTTCAGGGTGCCTTGCTCGTAGATGAGACCCACACTGAAAGGTCCCGCTGTATAACCTAATCCCACCGTCCATTGATCCATGTCCAAATCAATGCTAGCAACCGCGTTGTTAGCAATATCGGCAGAGACTTTCTCGCCATCGAGACTGATATAGCTAACCCCCGCGAAAAATGGACCATTGCTATACTTGGCCGCAATGTTCCACATATCGATACCATCCGAATAACCAGGCTCGTTATTAGCGCCATTCAAAACCAGCATGGCTTCACCCGTGAAGCCATTAAAATCTGGCGTTGCATAATAAATACTGTTTGAAAGACGAGTCAGGGCGCCTCCGCCAGAAGCCCGATCAGAGCTGATGTTGACGGTAAAACCGTCAAGCGATCCTCCCAACCAAGCTGTGCTACCAAAGGATTTGCTACTATTGAAGGTGTCGGTGATGCCAGTGACATGGTAATAAGGGCTTTCTTGAGTACCCACGGTCAGGCTGCCAAAACCACCCCTGAGACCGACGAACTTCGGGCGGTTGCCGTTAAAATTGCCACCGTCAGTCACATCGACGCCAAACTCGTACTGGTAAATAGCACTTAAGCCACCACCCAGCTCTTCACTACCCAGGACACCGAGGCGCGAGTCGTTATCGACAACATCCCAATATCCATTGATGGGATCTTCATCGATGTAATCTATCGACACGCGCGCAGAACCATACAGAATCGTATCAGCTTGGGTAACCACCGGAGCAGCAAGAGTGGTAGCAACAGCTAGAGCAAGAACGGTTTTTTTCATGGCGTAATCCCAAGTAATTATCAATCGATCAATGTCTTAAATTTCGTTTTCCCATCAATCGGTCGCTTTGATAGGAAAACAAACTCAAAAATCCTTAAATCACTTTATATACGTATTGCGGTAAAAAAGCAACTATCATCCTGCGAAAATACAACTTTTATCATTAAGACAACAAACAACACGAAATGCCTGTCATCTTTATCGCCGTATAAATGCAAACGGACGCTCGAAAGCGTCCGTTCGTTGCGCTGAAGCTAACTCAGCAACAATGATCAGAAGTCATGACGGGTACCGATGGAGACGATGTTCTGGTCGCCCTTAATGGTATTCAAAGCGCCGTCATTGTCATCCTGGCGTCCCAGGTATTCAATCCACACCCGAGTCCGCTTGCTGAAGTTATATTGATAGCCCAACAGCAGATTCTGGATTGTGTCGAAACTTTGCTCGGTACCAGGGCGCACAGTGCCATTGGCCCTGACCAGCCCATACTTGCCATCCGGATCCGTATAGACATAGGCCGCCTTGATTTCATTATTGCCGAATTTGTAGGAACCAAACAGGTAATAATTGTTGGTATCCTCAACATCACCGATACGAGCCCATGTGTCGCGGCCATCAAGCGGGTTGACGCCCGAAAGGCTGATGTTGTTCAGATCGCCTCCTTCATACAGCAGGCCAATGGTGAACGGCCCCGGCTTGTAAGCGCCGACCACCGCCCATCCTTGCCGGTTATCACTGTCGAAAACGGCGTTATTGTCGAAATCCTGCAACTGCATGAAAGCCGCGCCCGCATAGAACGGACCATTGCTATAAACGCCGGCTACCTGCCACAGATCAACACCGTCGGAGACATCGGGAGTACGACCATCGTTTTGGACGCCATTCATGACCAACATGGCTTGGGCGGTGAAACCGCTCATGTTCGGCGAGGTATAGAGGACGGTATTGTCGAGACGATGGCCGTATTGTCCACCCAGATAACCCGTGTCGGTGGCGAAAGTACGAGAGCTGTTGAAGATATCCGCGACGCCTGTGACATTGTAATAAGCGGACCACTGGGTGCCCAGGGTGACGGCGCCGAAGCCACCTTTCAGCCCGACCCATTTCGGGCGGTTGCTGTTAAAATTGCCACCGTCAGTCAGGTCGACACCAAATTCATACTGATAGATGGCGCTCAAGCCACCGCCCAAGTCTTCCTCACCCCGAACACCCAGGCGAGAAGAGTCATTGAAAACATCCCAATAATCGATACTGTCGCTCAGGAACCCCGCCGGCTTATCGATATCCACATAGTCGATCGACACCCGGGCGGAACCATACAGCGTGGTATCCGCAACGGCAACGGAACCAAAACCGGTCAGTGCAGCGGCCACCGCCAGTACAAGCGTAGACTTTTTCATGGTTAAACTCCTAGGTTTGTGTTGTATATACACAACAAAAGGGCGCTTACAATTCATTGAGGAGATTTATACGCATTCAGAAGCGAAAATGCAACTGATATTTTCAAAAAAAACACAAATTTTTATATTTTTGATCAATAACACAACAAATTGTTGTTTACGGCATAAAAACTCGCTAAAGAGGTAGGTCGATATAGCTGCGCTTAATTAAAGGGTGGAAAATCATAGGATGTGCACTGGGAATCCGTGTTCACCTTCGAGGGTCATCCCATCAACCGAATGAACCATTCCGCTTGGCGCAAGGCCCGACACGCTGTTGGATCGGATACCGCGCAAGTCCATGACTTGCCGTATACCTTTGGAATGCGGCTCAGAGCGGCGGGCATATCGCTGGAAGACCGACAAGACCTGCTCGGACACCAGTCTAGGAGAATCACTACCCATTACAGCGCAGCGGAACTGGGAAATCTGCTCGCAGCCGCGGAGAAGATCACAGAACCCATGTTCCAAGAATCTCCCAATCTGATTCTTGTCAGAACACAAGTAATGGCAAGCAAGCGCTTGATTTAATGGTGGCTACGGGTGGACTCGAACCACCGACACCGGCATTATGAGTGCCGTGCTCTAACCACCTGAGCTACGTAGCCAATCGAAAAGAAGCAGCAATGGCAGGAACGCTAAGAACGGTGGATTATTCAGGTTTGATGATTTCATGTCAAGAAAAGTTATATGCACACCTGCATACCTTCTCCATACACAGGCGAGAGACAGAAATTTTCTCCATTCCTCAGTAGATCAGCGTAGCGCCTGGCTGTATTATCTCAAAAATTTCAATAACTTGTAGATTAATTTCCGCAGGAAGCGCCGTCAGCGACTCTGGTGGCAGTGCGAGCATATCGGCCAACGAGGCCAGGATATCGGGTGAAGCCACGGTCGGCAGGCTTGGATGGGTGCTGGGCTGCAAACTGTTGGCGACGTAAATGGCCGCATGGACAATCGTCGCCTCCAACCAGTAATTGGGCGCCTGGGCTGGCTCCAGGTGATGAGCGACAGCAACCCAAAGGCGCTCGGGAAACCGCCAATTCTTGAGTAGCTCAGCGCTCAGATCCGCATAAGTAAAGCCGAAAACCTGCAGTTCCGCAGCGACCGCATCCACCCCTTGCCGCTCGACTTGCTGCAATACCTCGCGATATTGATCGGGGCATCGGCTGTAGAAGATCAGCTTGCCCACGCTATGCAACAAACCAGCTAGGAACAATCGCTCACCCTCAGGCAAATGACAGCGCCGGGCCAGTTCACGGGCGGCGATCCCGCAGGCGATGCTGTGGAACCAGAACATTTCCATGTTGACCTGCGCTGGCGGCAACCCTTTGAACAAATCGACGGCGGAGGTCGCCATCACCAGGTCCTGCACTTCTCGTTGACCAATTAAATGAATGGCTTGCGATACGGTATCCACTGGTTTGGCTAGTGCATAGTATGCACTGTTGACGAGCCGCAACAATCGTGCAGACAAACCTGGATCACATAAAATCACTTCGGCGAGTTCAGATAAGCGAGTGTCCGGCTTCTCGATCAACTCGTTGATGCGAAAGGCGACATCGGGTAAAGAAAACAGGGTATGCGTATCTTGCGCCAAGGATTCAGGAGTCATAACGGAACAATCCAGTAGCCAATGTTAATGAGAAGCGACCGCCCGGTCGCCTGTACAAATTTAGTCAATGCGGACCATATTGCGGCGCTGAATAATTGACAGGTTATCGAGTAGTGAAGGATGCGAGGTGATGACACCAAGGTTCACCTGGAAACATCAGGCGCTGTATCTTGAAGCGCCTCCGCTAAAGTGACCAGTACTCGGTGAACATAGCCATCCCGGAACAAAGGAACGTGAGCGGCGCCGTACTCAATACGACCAGGACGCTCGTCGATTTCCACGGCAACCACTCGTTTTGCTCGACCCTCGGGATTACGCACGGCAATTTCATAGGTCGCTTCGCCATTAGGTAGACTGTAACGCAGCTGGAAACCAGGCCAATCGTCGGGGATGCAGGGGCGCAGGCGCAGGGCGTGACCCTCGACCAGCTCCAGACCAAGGATAGACTCCAACATCACCCGCAGCAGCCAGCCTGCGGAGCCAGTGTACCCGCTCCAACCGCCGCGTCCGATATGAGGTTCAGCGCCGTAAATATCGGCGGCCACCGAAAAAGGTTCCAGCCGATAAATCGCGACGGCTTCGGGAGTGAGCGTGTGACTCACTGGACTGAGCATTTCCAGCAACCGCACGGCCTGTTCGCGTCGGCCCAGTTCCGCCAGCGCACGCACGACCCATAACGCTGCGTGGGTGTACTGGCCGCCATTCTCCCGCACTCCGGCGACATAGCCTTTGATATAGCCAGGATCCTGCAGCGTATTCTCGAACGGCGGCGTCAGCAACCGGATCAGGCCATCCTCCTTGGAAATCAGATGGCGCTCGACAGCATCCATGGCCGCCTCCGCCCGGGCCCAGGGCGCAGCCCGAGACATCACGGCCCAAGCTTGCGCCAAGGCGTCGATCCGACATTCATCACTGGCGGACGAACCCAACACTTCACCATTGTCGTACCAGGCGCGGCGATACCATTCGCCATCCCAACCTTGTGCATTGAGCGCCTCGGCCAGATGACTGCGAAACGCCGCATAGCGTCGCGCCCGATTGTAGTCACCGTTCTGGCCGCACACCGGAATGAAATCGCCGAGGATGGCGTACAGGAAAAACCCTAGCCAGACGCTCTCGCCGCGCCCTTCGCGACCGACCCGATTCATACCGTCGTTCCAATCACCACTGCCCATCAGTGGCAAACCATGCGCGCCTTGGGTCAACGAACGATCCAGCGCCCGACAACAGTGTTCATACAAGCTGGCGGTCTCGCCAGAATTTTCTGGGGTTAGGAACGCCTCATCCTCACCCGGTTCCAGTGCGCGCGCGCGGAGAAAACGCACCGGTTCGCTAAACACGCTCCAGTCACCCGTCGCACGACCATAAAACGCCGCCAGATAAGGCAGCCATAACCGGTCGTCGCTGAAGCGGGTGCGGATGCCATAACCTGCCGGGGGATGCCACCAGTGCAGCACATCGCCTTCGGAAAACTGCTGAGCGGCGTGCAACAGCAGCTGCCGACGGGTCAACGTCGGATTGTGATAGATCAGCGCAGCCGCATCCTGCAATTGATCGCGGAAACCCAACGCCCCACCGGACTGATAGAACGCAGAACGACCCCACAATCGACAACTCAGGGTTTGATAGGCGGCCCAGCCGTTGACCATCAGATCGAGCGCCGGTGCTGGCGTTTGAATGCGCACCGCCGCCAATCGATCACGCCAGGATTTGCGAACCTCCGCCAGCGCCGCCGCCACCGCGCCATCCTCGCTATAGCGGTCGATCAACCGGCGGGCCTCATCCCGGTTACTCGCCTCACCGATCAGGAACGCACGCTCCACAGTACTCTCGGGTTCCAAGCGCAACGTCACTTGTAGGGCGAAACAAGGATCGAGACCGGTACCCAATCGGCCATCCAGGATTTTGTCGCGGGACAACGCCGCCGGACAGTTGGGGTTCCCATGCCGACCGATGAAAGCGGTACGGTCGCCGCTGATGCGAATGGGTACGCTATCGGTCGGGGCAACCGCCGCAAACGCGATCCGCCCGCTAAATTCGCGGTTGCGATTCTCAGCCAATAGCGCGCCGGTGGCGCCATCCTGCTCGATCGCCAATTTTTCGGCGTGCTGACCCGGCAATACGCCCAGCACTAGTTGAGCGTAGCTGAACAGGGACAGTCGGCGCGCCTGGCAACCCGGATTATGCAGACGGATCAGAATCAGTTTGACCGGTTCCTCGCGGGCGGCGAACAGCCAGACTTCCTGTTCCAGACCCTGGCTGACCTGATAGTAGCGGCTGTAACCGAAACCATGGCGAATCTCGTGGGACACCGGTTGTGAAACGGGGCCGGGCGTCAGCGACCAAAACCGGGCCGTGTCTTCATCACGCAGATAGAGCGCTTCACCGTGCGGGTCGAGCACCGGATCGTTGCCCCAAGGAGTCAAACGGTTTTCGCGGCTGTTCTGGCTCCAGGTATAACCCGCGCCCGTTTCGCTAGCTAGGAAACCGAATTGGGGATTGGCGATGACATTGACCCAAGGTTGTGGAGGCAGGCGCAAGCGACCGTTGGCGTCTGGCTCCAATCGGATCACGTATTCGTCACCGTCGGCGCTGAATCCACCATAGCCATTCCAGAATTGCAGTGATGCAACATCCAGCGACGCCGCGCCGTTCCAGCGCTTTTCCCCCCGGATGAAGGAAAACGGAGATGCTTCCTGCTCATCCTGATCTCCTTTCGCCGCTGACAAAGAGTCGTCGGATGTTGCCGATCGTTGTCGCCCAGGCGCCTGGTCCGTGGTCCCCTTCGAGGGGTTAAACGGTCGCACGATCGGTGCGATGTCTATGGCTTGGAACGCCATCTCGATGGTGGCCATCGAAGCGTAACGAGCGATCGCTTCCAGCGCGGTTTCGCGGTCCGCAGCCGCGCCGAGCAGGAAGGTGATCTGCGTCTCGCTGCCCGCCGGCAGTTCGACAGTCCGCCGCAAGCTGACAATAGGATCGAGCACGTTCCCGACGGCGCCGGATAGAGGGTCCATTTCCACCAACGCCTGGGGTGCGGCCAGTGAATAGCTTCGGCCGATAAAGCGAGCGCGGTCGGTTTCATATTGTAGCGATTCGCCACTATCCTCATCACTCGCCAAGGCATGCATCAGCCAGCAGGTGGGTTCCTCCGGCGTGCGTGGCCGCCGCCGGGCTAGCAGCGTGCGTTGCTCCGCCGCCCACTCGGTCTGGACGAACAACTTGGAAAACGCTGGATGGGCGGCCTGAGCGGGCCAGGTATGCATGACGACTTCAGCGTAACTGGTCACTTCAATACACCGAGGACGGTCGTCGAGATTACGTAACGTGACCCGTCGCAGCTCCAGATCGACATCCGGAGCGATACAGACCTGCAACCGACTTTCGATGCCATTGTCGATATGCAGCAGTTCAGCGATGCCTGGCGCAAAGCCGGTTGCATAGCGCTCCGCCGATCTTGACGTCGGCTGTCGGCCCAAGGACCAGAAGACACCGCTCTCCAAATCGCGCAGATACAGGAAAAAGCCATCGTTGTCTTCGACCGGGTCCGCATGCCAACCCGTCAACACCAAATTATTCCATGCCGAGTACCCCGTCCCGACGGCAGTGAGAAAAGTCGCATAACGGCCACGAGCAAGCACATGACCGCCGACGGCTTGGGCATGCTGGATGAGGTCGGTGTGCATGAACAATCTCCCGGCAAATGGAATTTCTTTTCCCTATCAGTGTAGCTTTATTGCGCGCCAAAATGCGGTTGCAAACCCACTGCGTGGGCGCTGGCGACCTTTATTTTTGCCGCCTGCATCCAAACGCCTCCTGAGCGACGCAACCATTCATGAAGCGACGCGAACTTCGTTCAGCAATGAATACCACCGCCGCATTCATCCATGGTTTCCTAAAGGAGGATTGTCATGCCCCGCACCTTGATCCACACCGGTTTAGGCTTAGCCTTGACCTTGGCGATCACCACCGCCGGTCACGCCGCCAATCACCGTGAGGCACCGCTCACCGCGCTCGATCCCAAGGCGGATATCACCGACTTCTACGCCTTCGTCAGCTATGACGATCCCAGCAAGGTGACTTTCATCCTGGATATCGATCCATTGCTGGAGCCCAGCAATGGCCCTAACTATTTCCCTTTCGATCCGGAAATTCTGTACGCCATTCACATCGACAACGATCATGACGCCGTGGCGGATCTGAGTTTCGAGTTTCGTTTCACCACCGAAATTCGCGCACCCAGCGTGTTTACCGGTTTCGTAGGCGCAGGCAACGGCATAACCGCACCCGCCAACTCTCCGGCGCCGGTGTCGCCGGGAACGCTGTTGATTCCGCCAGCGATCACTGCCTTGGACGGTCCCGGCTCCGAGGGACTCAGTTTGCGCCAACGCTACACGGTGACCCTGGTGCAAGGCAAACAGCGCGCTGACCTGGCCGAGGGACTCATCGCCACACCGACTCATGTTGGATCGCGCACCATGCCCGACTATGCCGGCTTGGTGGAGCAAGGCATCTATCCTCTGGGCAATGGTATTCGGGTGTTCGCCGGTACGGTGGATGATCCGTTTTGGATCGATCTAGGCGCAACTTTCGATTCGCTGAACTTTCGCGCCCTGGCCAACGGCTCCGGCATTCGCGGCGTGCTCAGCGATGCGCAAGATGCCGATGATCACCGCAATTTTGCACCCGACGATGTAGCTGGTTTCAACGTCAACGCCATCGCCATCGAAGTACCCATCACGCTATTGACCCATGATGGCCACATGCACGCCGCCGATGAACCGCTGGCTACTCTCGGCGCTTGGGGCACGACCTCGCGACCACGGGTCAAGGCTTACCGTCGTCCCGGCCAACCGGCTCGATTGTCGGAGCGTCTGACCCAGATCCAGCGCATGGGCAATCCGCTGTTCAACGAATTGCTCATCGGTACCGGCGACAAGGACAAATTCAGCATGAGTCAGCCCAAGGACGACGCCCAATTTGCCGATTATGCTCTGGACCCGCTGCTGGCGCGGGTGTTGAACGCCATCTATGCCGAAGCGTTGCCGATTCCAGCCTCGCCGCGCACCGATCTGTTGCCGCTGGTAACCTACGCGCCGCCGATTGCCGCTTCCGGCACGCCGGCGGGTCCGGTCGCCGACTTGTTGCGCCTGAATACAGGGGTGCCGCCGACGCCAGCGGCGCAGCGCAAACGCCTGGGCTTACTGGCGGGCGATCCCGCTGGTTTTCCGAATGGTCGCCGCCTGTCGGACGACGTGACCGATATCGCCGCACGCGCCGTGGTCGGCGTGTTGGCCGGTGGCGCTTTCGCCGGATTCCCACACAACCGGATCGGCGATGGCGTCAATGTCAACGATGTGCCCTATCGCGAGAGCTTCCCCTATCTCGGTCTGGCGCATTCCGGTCGTGACAGCCGCCATGTCGATCCAGGCGAGTCAGGCTGCGAAGGCCTCTGTCCCCTGGATTGATCAGCAATGAGCCCAGGCATGAGAGCCATCATGAAACCACTGCTGGCCGTTCAGGCATGTGTGTGGCTGAGCATCGCCAACCCGGTGCTGGCGGCCCCGTTCACGCCTGCCGATCCTCAGCAGGTTCTGGAGACGTTGCCGCGCAGCATCGCTGATCCGCAGATGCAGGAATTGCAGGAACTGCGCCGCCAATTGGCGACCCGGCCAGATGATCTAGCGTTGGCGCTCCAGGTGGCGCGCCGCAATCTAGCCATCGGCCGCGCCGAGGGTGATCCTCGTTACACCGGCTACGCTCAAGCCGCGCTGGCGCCGTGGTGGGATCAGGACCCGCCGCCGCCCGAGGTCCTGCTACTGCGAGCGGTGCTGCGTCAGAATCGCCATGATTTCGCTGGAGCGCTGGCCGATCTGCGTCAGGTGCTGGCGGTGCAACCTCGTCATCCACAAGCTTGGCTGATCCAAGCGGTTATCCAGCAGGTGCAGGGCGAGCCGATCGCCGCCTTGCAAAGCTGCCTGGCGCTGCGGCGCAGAGCAGTTTCGTTATCGTTCGTCACCTGTTGGAGCGGTGCGGCCAGCCGAGGTGGGCAAGCTGCAGTGGCCTACCGCAGCTTGAGTCAGGCGCTAGCCGGCAATTTTGCCGCCAGCCCCGAAGAACGGCAATGGGCGTTGACCGTACTGGCGGAAATCGCTGAACAGCGCGGTGATGCCTCAGCCGCCGAGACCCATTTTCGTGCTGCTTTGGAGCTAGGGCAACGCAACGTCTATCTGCTCGGCGCTTATGCGGATTTCCTACTCGACCAACAGCGTCCTGCTGAGGTGCGCGCACTGCTCCAGGATGAGCAAAGCGCCGACAACCTGTTGTTACGGCTGGCCTTGGCGGAACGGCGACTGGACGATACCGTTTGGCAACACCATACCGAAGTACTGGAGGCGCGTTTCGCCGCCGCCCGTCAGCGCGGCGATGGCGCTCATTTCGCCACCGAAGCCCGGTTGCGACTGGATTTGCGCCAGCAAGCGCCGGAGGCATTGACGTTGGCGCGGCAGAACTGGGCGCAGGGCCAACGCGAACCCCAGGACGCCCGGTTGCTGCTAGAAGCAGCGCTGGCCGCCAGCCAGCCCGAAGCGGCGCGCGAGGTTCTGGACTGGTTGGAGCGGGTGCGCCTAGAAGATGAACGACTGGCCAAACTAAGCCAGCGCTTGCAGGAGCTCAAGTCATGATCGAGAAATTGCATCGGTGGTGGGTTCCTCTGATACTGTCGGCCACCCTGGTCTTGCTGCTGCTAGGCGCTTGGCCAGCGTTCGCCCACAAACCCAGCGACAGCTATCTCCGCTTGACGCCGCGAGAAGGCGGCTGGCAGCTGCGTTGGGACATTGCGCTGCGCGATCTGGAGTATGCGCTGGGACTGGACCGCGATGGCGACGGCGCCATCACCTGGGGCGAATTGCAGGCGCGGGAAACCGCCGTGGTGAACTACGCGCTGGAGCATCTGAGTCTGCGCACCGGTGAGACGGCCTGTGTTTCCCGGCCTGGAGCGGTGCAGGTCGTCCAGCACAGTGACGGCGCTTATGCCGTGCTCGATGTCGCCTTGGACTGTCCGGCGGCAGAGGCAGCCACCTTGGATTACCGGCTGTTCTTCGCGCTCGATCCTTCGCATCGAGGGTTATTGCAGGTCAACCGACCCACGGGCGTGACTAGCGTCGTGTTGGCGCCGGAGCAATCCCAGTACGTGTTGGACACCGCGCCCGGCGGCGGTAGCTGGCGACCATTCGTCAGTTACTGGGTAGAAGGCGTGTGGCATATCTGGATCGGTTTCGACCATATCTTGTTTCTGCTAGCGCTGCTGTTGCCCTCGGTGCTGTGGTGGGAAAATGGCCGCTGGCGACCTGCCGCCGCCCTACGTCCAGTCGTCTTGGAAACTGCTGGCATCGTGACCGCCTTCACCTTGGCCCATTCGCTGACGCTGAGCCTAGCGGTGCTGAGTGTGGTCAATCTACCCGGACGACTGGTGGAATCGACCATCGCTTTCACCGTGGTGCTGGCGGCGCTCAACAACCTGTTTCCGCTGGTCAAAGCCCGACGCTGGGTGCTGGCGTTCACGCTGGGATTGATTCACGGCTTCGGTTTCGCCAGCGTGTTGCAGGATTTGGGATTGCCCAGCGATGCGCTGGCGCTGGCGCTGGCCGGCTTTAACCTAGGTGTGGAAACCGGACAACTGACGATCGTTGCCATCATGTTGCCGTTCACTTTTCTGATTCGGCGAACCTGGTTCTATCGGCGTTTGGCGTTGCCGGTGGGCTCGGCGATGGTCGCCGCAGTGGCGCTGGTTTGGTGTCTGGAACGCAGCTTGAACCTCAAACTGCTGACTCCATTAGGAGGAAGCTAGGATCGATGACACGCGCTTGACTGCTTCGATTGTGACGATCATCGATCACAGTCATTGTCGTCAGCGGCGGTCATCGCTAAAATTTCCGCCCACGCTCACCGGGAACAGGCAGCATGCTGTGAATCTGGCCACCCAACCCTCCTCCTCCACCGAATCTGCGCCCACGGCATCCCTTGAAGACCTGCTGGCGGCCACCGCCAGCGGCGACCGCCAAGCGTTCGCCGCGTTGTACCGGCTCACCCATCGCCGGTTTTACGCCATTGCGCTCGCACTCACCCGCCAACCGGAGGTGGCCGAAGACATTCTGCAGGAAAGCTATCTGGCCATCTGGCGCACCGCCGGCCAGTATCAAGCTGGGCGTGCACCGGCATTGGTCTGGCTGATGGCGATCGTCCGTCATCGAGCAATCGAATTCCTACGCCAGCGGCGCCGACGGGCGCTGGAAACCGGCGCCGAGCCGCTGGCCGAGGAGGCGCTGCAAGCGCCTGATCCCCAGGCCCTGGACTCCATGGACCCGATCGCCCATGCCATCCAGGAGTGCTTGCGGCGATTGCCGTCGGACCAAGCCCGCATGATCGGGCTGGCCTTCTTCCACGGCTTCAGTCATGAAGAACTGGCGACACGCTTGCAAACGCCACTCGGCACGGTCAAAAGCTGGGTGCGACGCGGTTTGTTGCAACTTAAGGGATGCCTGGAAACATGAAGCGGAATGAGGCGGAACAACTAGCCGGTGACTATGTGTTGGGCACACTCGGCGATCCGGAATTGGCCGAATTTGAAGCGATCTTGTCTCAAGACCCGGTTCTGCGCCAGCAGGTGGCCGCCTGGGAACGGCGTTTGACCCCGCTAGCGGTCGCTCTGCCGGAAGCGACGCCGCGTGCTGCGGTTTGGGAAGCGATCGAAGCGGCATTGGATGCGCAGACTCCTCCCCATACCGTCACCGTGCGGGCTCAGGAAGGCGAATGGCGTATTTTGGCGCCCGGTGTGGAGATCAAACTGCTGATGGTGGATCGCAAGGCCGGGTTCCAATCTTTTCTGTTGCGGTTGGCGCCCGGTGGGCGAATCCCTGCCCATGCGCACAGCTCGTTGGAGGAATGCCTGCTTCTGGAAGGAGACATGACCATCGGCGACCGTCAGTACACCGTCGGCGACTATCACGCCGCCTTGCCAGGCTCACAGCACGCCACGCTTTCCAGTCGCAACGGTGGCGTGGTGTTCCTGCGCAGCGAGTTGCGTCCCGAATTGCTTGGTTGACCTTTACCCACATTTCTAGGCTCTGAAAAACATCTCCCATCCTTGATCGATAGGATCGGTGGAAATGGGAGATTATCTTTACGGCACTATCTTGTTTGTGACGTTCTCGTGGCGATTGGATGAGATTCCATGTCCTTATTCGTCGTCAATTTTCTGGAAAAGACGACGAAATAACTGGTTGTTTTGTGACAGTGAATTTCACTACGCTGATTACCCCACGTAGGCAGATGGATCGGGATGCAGAGGTTGTAATCTCTGGATTTAGCGCCTGCCTATTGGTCAGGTCACGATAGCACTTGCCGTATAACACGACCATCGTGGAGTTATGCAGAAACCGCATAATTACTTGTTATGCACTAATAGTTCGGAGTTAGAAATTGCCCTATCAAACTGACGAAAGGCTAAAAAGCTTCTTGGACACCAACCAGTTGCACAGAGAGCAATTGTGTAGGGCTGTTTTAGCTATAGATAAAAGATTTTCTGATGTCCGACCAAGACATCCACGAGGTGGCCCTGATGGCGGCAGGGATATAGAAGCATTATTTCGAGATGAGCTGTTGACCTATGGGGCGGTCGGTTTCGTTAATCAGGCTAATGACTCCAAAGAGCAGAAGAAAACAATTATCGAAAAGTTTTATAGTGATCTAGATAGCGCTGTTGAAGCGAACAAAAAGCCGAGTGTTTTTGTATTCTTCACCAATATTAATCTTACAGTTGGAGAAAAAGATTCACTTATTGAAAAGGCGAGAAAGCAGGGTATCACACATTGCGAAATTCTTGACCGTGAACGGCTAAGAATAACTCTAGATAGTCCAGATGGATTTTCATTACGATTTCAATACCTAAATATAACACTATCTGAAGAGGAGCAAGCGAGTTTCTTCGCTCGATGGGGTGATGATATCCAATCGGTTATTTCTACCGGATTCCAAAGGATAGAAGGAACCTTGAATAGATTGCTTTTTCTGCAGGAGTCAACTGATCCGTTAAATCATTTAACGCTCTCATTTGAATTAAAAGAAAAATATTCTGCAGATGATATTGGGCACTTCAGACTTTTCTGTTCTATATACCTAAAAGAGCCTAAGCAAAAGATACTCGGAATAATATTTGGCAGTTATGACAAATCAAACCGCATGAGAAGTGACAAGGATGCTGATTTTACACCTGAGTTACCTGGCATCAAGCACGGTATAGCTGGAGGTCAATGGGAAAGTTACCTTAATATTGAAAAAAAATCAGAAAATGAAATAGATGACGAAGAGGATGAACGCTATAAACAAGTAGGAAGCTCCTCATCAATAGGTCGAAATGAAGTTGAATTTCTTCCAATCTCTTACAGTAAAGATAGTTTCATAAGGTACTTCCCAACTATATGCCTTAAAGACCTTGATGATGCAATGTTTCTTCCGATCGCAAATAAATCCTTAGCAGAAAAGGTGAAAGCCATTCACATATATTCAAATGGGTACAAAATTCAAGAGATAGGCCCAGAGGATTTAAAAGTAGACGAAAAGGAATTTGAGCCTGGGATTCCTGTGGAGTTCAGTCAGCATGAATTAGAAGACCCTTGGGTTAGAATTCGGCCAAGTGAAATGTCATCGGCATTTTATATTCGCTTTTTTGATCAAACCCCAAAGAGGATGTTTGTGCCGGATCAAGTTCAGAATAGCTTAGAAAATCGTGGAAATAGTGCATAACAAAGCGCTGCTGCCGGACAATTTTCCGCTGCGCTCCAAAATTGCCGTAGAGCGCGTCGTTAGCTTTCATAAGGATGGAGTATATGGACTGGGTCGCAGTTGTTCAACAACTTGATCGAGATCTTCTTGCCTTGGAAATGGTCAGAAGCAGCCTATCTCGTCAAGAAACTGAAATTCAATCCATTCCGCTTTTTCATCAAGGCACAGAGGCGCCAATTAGCAAATCTGACTTAAAAGAGCTTGGTGCCGCAGGTATGATAATCAATCAAGTTGGTATCGAAGCATTAGTTGGCCTGACAGCTAATGCGATAGAAACCTTCTCTATTCGCCTCAATCGCCATTTGGGTATCAAGTGGGAGCCATTCAAGAAACCGCTGAATCAAATTAGATTCGCTGAGCGCCCCCGTCAATTCAGAGCGCTGAACAACGTATTCAAACATCAAGAAGGCTACATTGAGTCAGCGTTGTCCAAGTCTGCCAATTTTTTAGTTAGCGGCAGCTATTTTGCGGATAAAACCTATTTAAAGCATCTGCCGGCCGAACAGATCGTCCCAAACTTTGAGTTGGCACTATATGAGATGTTTACACATCTATTTGAAATATGTGTGCAAGCCACCAATCTGCCAAATGCGCTTAGCGGTAAGTCAGGAAGCGCACTAGTTGAAGCTCTGAGAGAGCGTGTTGTGTACTCAATTATTCAACCCAGTCGAGCCACCAATGAAAGCTAACCCGGCAGTCGAGCGGACCTGCGCAAAAAGCCGCGCAGGCTGCTCACTTCTACGTTATATGCAAAAAATGGAATAAGATGGACACAAAGTTCCGAAGTGACCGAGTACGCTGTATATGGCCAATTATGTTAGCTATTCTAATTTGGATTGCTAATCTATGGATAGATGCATTCGATCTCTCATTACCGACTCAATCCGATATTTTGTTCCTGTTACTTTCTACCGGCACGACCGATAATGCTGCGCGAGTTATGGCAGCGTTATTTTCTTTTTTTGTTCTATTTTGGGTACTCATTAAGTTTGATAGAGAAGAAGACATTCTCGATAAATTTTTAAATCGTAATTTACCTGCATTAATACTCGGTTTCGGTTTGGGGTGCTTTCTTGTCGGATCAGCGCCCATCATGGGCATCTTGTATGGCTTGTCAGGATTTTTGTTGCTAAATGACGAATTTAGCATATAACAATCGGCTTGAGAGGGATATTATTCCGCAGCCTCAGCGTTATGCAATCTAAGGAATCAGTTATTTGAGAAAACAGCACATAATAATGGTTATTTTTTGACGGTAAGCCTAGATCAGATCGAATACCCTAAGTAGAAATATTCCTAGTGTGGTGAACAGTAATGAACCTACGCTAGTTACAGCGATAATAGCCCCTGCCAGATAGTGATTCCCTTGCATCGCTTGAGCCATAGGATAGCTAGCCGCCGCTGTAGGAGATGCGCTCATTAGGTAGAGAACACCTAACTGTTCATTTCTAAGACCTACCAATACTCCGCCTGCTGTTATAACGAAAGGTACGAACACCAGTTTCATGATGGAAGACCAGTAGAGAGGAGGTGAGGATTGAAACTCTTTGGCGCGTATTGTGGCGCCCGCGCACACTAATGCTAGCGGCAGAGTCATGCTGGCGAAATATTCGCCGGTATGTATGGCAATACCAGGAATAGGGATGCGAAAAACTGAGACTAGAATTCCCGATACTATAGCCATGATAAGAGGATTTTTCAGAATTCCAGTCAATAAATTGGCCATTTTCTTAGTATGGCCATCCCCCCTATGACGGGTGAGTGTCATCACGGCTAATACATTGAAAAGTATCGTCAGAACGGCAAGATAGATGGATGCGATGCCAAGAACATCCTCTCCAAAAGCACTAATACAGAAGGCAAGACCGATAATCCCCATGTTGCCTCGGAATGCCCCTTGAACAAAAACGCCCTTGTCACGTGCTTCTTTCACCATAGGAGTAGCGAAAAGCTCTAGGAGTACAAAAACAACACTCGTGGCAAATACGGCATATCCGATCAGTGCGAGTGGCAGCCCGCGAGTAAAGTCAGTTTTGGAAAGTTTTACGAAAAGTAGGCATGGAAGAGTGACCTTGAATACAAGGTCGGAGCCCTTCTTGGCAAACGCATCATCGATCCAGCCAATTTTCTTGAATAGAAAACCTAGGCTGATGATAAAGAAAATAGGCGCCGTAATCTGCAAGGAAAAGCTTAGGTCAGAAAGCATGTTGGAACCTGTGGCGCCACAGCGAAGCACCGTCTGTGACAGTGCTTCGCCATTCCTCCATTGAGCCTTTCAAGCCGGAAAAAAACTGTCCATCGGCATCGATCGGTCAGCACTTTTCGAGTACCTTGCATGGATAGCGAAATTCCACTTCCGCTGGAAACTGACGGACGGTCGTGGTGTAGTCGGTGAAATCGGTCGTCGGTTGACCATCGATCAGCACCTCCCGCACCGGACGATCGAGCGGTGCATGCAGGACGATACCACCGGGTGGCAAGCGCACATCACCGGACAAGCGCACCCGGAGCGTATCCGGACCCGCCATGGCCATCCGATAGTTCAACGTCCCATGCCAAGTAGGCATCCGCCTAACGGTGACTCCTTCCGGGCTCTCCACCCAGGCGGCGGGAAGGCCTGCGCCGATCACCAGCGCCTGGTCGGACTCACGCTCGTAGACGAAGAGGCTACGCGCCGCGCGAATGAAATCGGAACCGACCCAAGTATGCGGCATGTCGCCGATGAAACGTGGAGTGCGGGGTTCGCGCCAGACCACCTCCGCCCAGTGATTCCAGGCAGCGGGACGCTGGCCCTCGAAGAAGAACGCCAGGGCATCCAATGCTTGGTCACGGAGACCGAGCCGGATCAGCGCACCCACCGACCGCCATTCATAGGGCGTATAGGCTTGCCAGGTCTGTTCCTCACGACGCTGGTGGAAGAACTCGAGGTAGCGTTCAAAAGTGCGATTCAGTGCTGGCTGTGGCAGCCATCCCAGCTCTCCGCCAGGATCGATAGCGATCGTGGTGGAGGTCGGATCGAAGTCGCCCAGCTCCACGGCGCCAGGGATGAAATCGATGTGGCGCATTTTCAGCGTAGCCTCGATCGAGGCGTACAGATCCCGACGAAAGGCGTCGCGCAGAGCGGCAATGCGTTCTGCTTCCGCATCCTCACCGAGAATCACGGCCATGACCGCGGCATCCTTCAATCCACGGAGGACAAAGAAATTGTCCCAATAGGAATGACGTGGTTGGCTGGCATAACCTTCGTGGCTGATCGACTCCGGCACCAGCCCAGCATAGGGGAGGTAATCCGGATCGGTGCGGTACTTGCCGCTCGAACGCTGCTGACGCAGAAAATCGATATAATCGACGGCCTTGAGCGCATAGGGCCACATTTCGTGCAGAAAGCCGACATCGTGGGTATAGCGATAATACTCCA
This sequence comes from Gammaproteobacteria bacterium, assembly GCA_024235035.1. Lineage (GTDB taxonomy): Bacteria > Pseudomonadota > Gammaproteobacteria > Competibacterales > Competibacteraceae > UBA2383. Next base: position 272,214 of record JACKNE010000007.1, on the reverse strand, counting down.
TCACCGCATAAATCAGTTCGCCATGACTGTCATGCTCAGCGGTCGGATCGGCGCCGCGCCCATCGACGCAGCAAGGCACCTTGCCATCCGGGAACTGATAGGGGGCATACCATTGCAGGAATTGCCGCACCTCTTCGGTGTAACCCATGCCCAGCAGCGCGGCGGACGTCAGCGCGCCGTCACGGATCCAGGAGCGGGCATAGGCCCGTGAGCCCGGTTGGATCGCCGCTCCGTCGCGGTTGATGAGAATGTAGGCTAGGTTGCTCTTGAGACTGTTGGCCAAGCGTTGCGCGCTGGGCGGCAGTTCCAGGGCAACCCGGTCCAATCGTGCCACCCAAGCGCGGCGCGTCTGCTCCAGCAATTGCCTGACTTGCATGGCGGCGTCGGTATCTGGCAGCGCTGGAGCAGGATTCTCGCCGGCATGGAACGGGATGTGTAAATAGACCTCGCGAGATTCGCCAGGCCGCAAATCCCAGCCGTATTCCAGTGCTCCAGAGGCGTAGCCAAATGGTGCGTCTTCGACCTGCTCCTGGCGAGGTAACCGACCAACGGCCAAGCTGTCCAAGATAGACCCTTGATCGAAGGTCGCAGCGCGGAATCGATCGGGAGTGGTCAACAAGGTGATTTGCTTGCCGGAAGGACTCACCTGGAGGGTCTGGTCAGCGTAACGCAAACCGCGAATCGGCGAAACGCCGCCAACGGTATTCAACGATTGCCAAGGCGGATTGACCTGGAAGGGCCGCACCGCCAGAAATAGAGTCAAGTGACGGGTTTCGGCGCTCAGATTCTCGACCCGGTAACGAGCATACAGCGCCGATTTGCCCGGTGGGCCGGCGGCAAAGGTCGTAACGGCGAACCAGAAATGCTCAAGTTCCCAACGCACTGTAGGGATGGGTAGATAACCATCGACCAAATCCTGCACCGGCTCCACGTCAGCCCAGGTGATCAACCGGCCATCGGCGAACAGGAAAGGCTCGATGCTGAAGCCGCCCTGATCGACCTCTAGCGCTCCGTCCTCGTTGAGCAAGGCTTCCCGGTCGTCACCGCTGACGCCGACGACGGTCCAGTAGCTTTGTTCACCCTGGAAATAGCGGGGATACCAGCCGCGCGGTGCGGCGCGAGCGATGGCTTCGAAAAATCGATTGGGCGAAGTGGAAAATTCATAGGATTGCACGGCGACATGGCCAATTCCGTAACCTTTTTGGCGGCTACTGTGCTCCAGATTGAGCCGTAAGTAGCGGGATTCAGCATCAGGCAGGTAGAGATAGTCCCGCTGGCCGTTGCCGTCACGCACGGTATAGATGGTCTCCCAGCGTTCGCCATCGTCGGAAATCTGCACTTGGTAGTCGGTGGCATAATCGTCGCTGTCCCAGTCGATGATCAAGCCACCGTATTCACGGGGGGTCAGAAAATCCAGCAGTAACCACTGATTCTCGGCCAGCGCGCCACTGCGCCAAGCAGTCGCGGGATTCGGATCGAGCGCCGCCGTCGGCGGGTGACCCTCGGTCGCCGTGGAGGCGCGCACCGCAGGATTCAAGGTGTAAGCGTGCAGCGGTTCACGCTCCTCAAGGCTCAGTTCGTCGATCCAGATCGAACCCTTGCCCAGTTCGTTCGCGGACAAGGCAAACTCGATCACCGTGACTTCCTCCAGCGCCCCGCCGGGTCCCCAGGCCAAATCGAGATGCCGCTTCCTGACCATGACCGGTTGCCAGTCGTTGGAGAAGTTTTGATCGCGCTGCTTGAACCACCAGACGCTCTGGCGAGAATCCACGATTTTGAATTCAACGTCACTGCGTGGGGCGACACCCCGCACGGCATAGCGGAAAACAAAGTTTTCCGGCAACCGCAATGGAAATGCCTTACGGGCGATCACAAAACTAGCGCCTTCCTGAAACTCGAAATCCAGCCGCATGGCATGGCGACCATCGGGACCATCATCTTGGGCGATTTCTAGTTGAGCGCCGGAGGAGGTAGCCACGCTCCAACCGCTAAGATCCTCAAAATCATCCAGCAGGATCGTTTTACGGGAGGTGGCGGGATTTTCAAGCGTCGCTGCAGGAATCGCGGGCGAGAGCATGAGCAAAATCACCGTGAGAAAGAGAAAGCATGAGCGGAGCGGGAACATGAGCAAGGCAGCTTAGTAGGACGATTTAAGGGTTCTTAGACAGTGAAAGTCTTCAACTATGCTTATCAATTGACCTTCACAGGAGTGCTACAGGTCGTCTCTTTGGATAACCTGGGTTCGGGATGCGGGTTTCCGAGCCGGTCACGCGGGAGTATGGACCCTATCGAAGCTTATCTTATCTCAACCTTTTTCCGAGACCTACCATGTCTACCATTCCCTGGGCACACCTGAGCGAAACCGAACTACGGCAACTGGGTGGCGCCTTGCAGACCGGGCGATTGGCGCTACCGTTCAGTGCAGCCAACCTGCAACGCTACTTGACGACGGATCGGATCGATGCCGTGGTCGCCGAAGGTCAGCGCCTGCACCAAGCTGGGATGAGCGGGACGCATTTGGCGTTCCTGTTAGCGGCTTTGGCCAATGATCGCATGGCCCGTTCGTCGCTCACCGAGGCTGTGGATTTGATCGTGACGGCTCCGGATGCGTCTGGCGTGGCGATTCGCGACGCAGCGGTCGTGGTGCGGGAGTTGTTCGCCTCGGCGCAACAGAGTGTGCTAGTGGTGGGCTATGCCGTGCAGCGAGGTCGGCAAGTGTTCCAGGCTTTGGCCAAACGAATGGAGCAACGGCCGGCGCTCGACGTGCGCCTGTGCCTGGACATGCTCCGGCCCTCGCGAGACCACACCCCCACCGAAGAACTGACGCGCCGCTTCGCCGCGCGGTTCGTCACCCAGGAATGGTCGGGTTCACGCCTACCCGTGGTGTACTACGACCCGCGGGCGCTGGAATCGAATGCAACCCACCACGCTAGCCTGCACGCCAAGTGCGTCGTGGTGGATCGCCAGGTGGCGTTCGTATCATCGGCCCATTTCACCGAAGCCACCCAGGAACGCAATATCGAGGTGGGGGTATTGCTGCGAGTTCCAGTTCTGGCCGAGCAATTGACAACCCATTTTGCAGCCTTGATCGAAACGAAGGTATTGCGAGAACTTCGGCTTTGACAATCGGAGTGTGTCGATCGCTCTCAATATCCATCCTACTGATATAAATTATGAGAATTTTCTTAAAGGTGGATCTACGAGGATTTGTCGGGTATCGCCCTTTTGGGAAATCACCTTATAAACTTGAACATATGTTTGGAATACACGGAGCCAGATGAAATGAAGATCGAGATTGAAGTGCAGAACGTCAAGTGTCAGGGCTGCGCCAGCGCCATTCGCGATGGACTTGGCAAAAATCCCCAAGTGCGAGAAGTCCAAGTCGATGTGCCGACTGGCCGGGTGACCGTAGAAACCGCAGAAGATATTCGAGCGGAACTGAGCACGGCGCTGAAAACGCTGGGCTATCCCGAGAAAACCTGAGGCGCATGCAAAAGCTCCCTGTGAATTTGTTGCAGAAAGCCAGACGGCAAGTCAATCTACTTACCGCTACAATGACTCTTTAATCTTGCAGTGGATGAGAGCTTGGGGAATCATGAAGCGTATCTTGGGCATTTCCGCGTATTACCACGACAGCGCCGTTGCTCTTCTGGAGGATGGCGTACTCACCGCTGCCGTGCAGGAGGAGCGGTTTTCCCGTAAGAAACACGATGCCCGTTTTCCCACAGCGGCGATGCGTTACTGTCTCGATACTGCCGGCGTTCCGCTGGACAGGTTCGACAGTGTGGTCTTCTATGATAAGCCTTTGCTCAAATTCGACCGATTGCTAGAAACCTATCTGGCTTGTGCGCCACGCGGTTTTCGCTCATTTCTGACCGCGATGCCGGTTTGGCTGAAAGAAAAGCTGTACCTGAAAACGCTGTTGCGTCAGGAGCTGGCGAAGGTCTCGGAGATACCGATCCAGGCGTTGCCGCCGTTGCTGTTCACGGAACATCACCAATCCCATGCGGCTTCGGCATTTTTCGCCAGTCCGTTCCCCAAGGCGGCGGTGCTGTGCCTGGATGGGGTCGGCGAATGGGCGACGACATCGGTCTGGCAAGGCGATGGCTGCCGGCTGGAGCCACTGTGGCAGATGGATTTCCCGCATTCGCTGGGATTGCTGTATTCGGCCTTCACCTTCTACACCGGCTTCAAGGTCAATTCCGGCGAATACAAAGTGATGGGGTTAGCACCTTACGGCCAACCACGCTATGTGGACCGGATTCTGGAAACACTGGTGGATTTGAAGCCGGATGGCACGTTTCGGTTAAATATGGATTATTTCGATTACACCACTGGCCTGAACATGACCAATGCGCGTTTCCATACCTTGTTCGAAGGACCACCGCGCCAACCGGAAACCCAGTTGACCCAACGTGACATGGACTTGGCGCGATCGATTCAGGAAGCGACTGAAGAGATTGTGTTGCGGCTGGCGCGGGCCGTGCGACAGGAAACGGGAAATGAATATCTATGCCTGGCCGGCGGCGTGGCGCTGAATTGTGTAGCGAACGGGCGCATTCTACGTGAGGGTATTTTTCGGGATCTGTGGATTCAGCCAGCGGCAGGCGACGCCGGTGGCGCGGTCGGCGCGGCATTGGCGGCCTGGCATCAGTATGCGAATCAACCTCGTGAGGCGGATGGCCGCACCGACCAGATGCATGGCGCGTTCCTGGGGCCGTGTTTCGACAACAAGGAAGTAGGCGCCCGCTTGGCGCGACTAGGCGCGAAATCGCTGGTATTGCCAGATGAAGAATTGCTCCCTCAGATCGCTCGGCTACTGGCGGAGGAAAAAGTCGTCGGCTGGTTCCAGGGAGCGATGGAATTCGGGCCACGAGCCTTAGGCGCCCGATCGATCCTGGGTGATCCACGTTCACCGGCCATGCAGAAGGTCATGAACCTGAAGATCAAGTATCGGGAATCGTTTCGACCATTCGCGCCGTCAGTGTTGATGGAAAAGGTGACGGAGAATTTTGATCTGGACCAAGCCAGTCCGTACATGCTGCTGGTGGCGAAGGTCCGCCCGGAGCGCTGTATGCCGATGAATCCAGCACAACAAGCGTTGTTCGGGTTGGATTTGCTGAATATTCCCCGCTCCGATCTACCAGCCATCACGCATATCGACTATTCCGCCCGAGTCCAGACGGTCCATGCCGATACCAACCCCCGCTACCATGCCTTACTGCGAGCTTTCGAGGCGTTGACCGGGTGCGCGGTGCTGGTGAATACCTCCTTCAATGTGCGTGGCGAGCCGATAGTCTGTACGCCGGAGGATGCGTACCGCTGTTTCATGCGCACCGAAATGGACTATCTGGTGGTGCAGAATCATTTACTGACCAAGGCTGAGCAACCGGCGATCACCGATGACCACGCTTGGATGCAGGAATTTGCATTGGATTAGACAAACGATGACCCCAGCAATGAATAAGAGCGCAGCGGATATCGGCGTCTTACGGCGCTTTGGACTAACGGTCGGCGCAGGCTTGAGTATGCTCTTCGGCGTACTGTTGCCGTGGCTGTGGGACGGCGCTTATCCGTTCTGGCCATGGTTAGCGGCAGGCGTCTTGGTGCTGACCGGTGGGTTGAAGCCGTCTTGGCTACGACCGTTGCATCGAGGCTGGATGCGGTTGGCATTGGCGCTGGGCTGGCTGAATACCCGGTTGCTCTTGGGTGTGGTGTTCTATGGATTCATGACACCATTGGGACTGATCTTGCGTTGGGCGGGTAAGGACCCACTCACTCGGCGCTTTGATTCGAAAGCAGACAGTTATCGAGTGGCGGCAATGCCCCATCCGGATCATGCGCATTTTATGAGGCCGTTCTAATGCTGGAATTGTGGAAAGATTTGTGGGCATTCATGCGGGAGCGCAAGAAATTCTGGTTGATGCCGATTATCGTGGTACTGGTTTTGCTGGGCGCGCTACTGATCTTCGCGCAGACTTCAGCCTTGGCCCCGTTCATCTACACGCTGTTTTAGGAGGATTCCCGCTTGAAAAAAGACTGGTGGCTCGCTATAGGCGTGACGGTGCTGACTGTCGTGCTGGCGCTGGGGCTCATTCGGTTGTTTGCGCCGCAATTGCTGGGTGGCGCACGCGACTTACAACTAGTTCAGGTCAGCAAGGCCGTGCCGCCGTTCTTCGAAAACGTCTTTCGAGCGGAGGATTACGCCAGTCGCGAATTCATCCTGCAGGACCCCTACGTCAGGCGAGCCAAGCCGCTGTTCCCCGATCAATTCGTGATGGGACCCCACGATATCCTCGGTTTTCGCAATCGAGCCATTCCTCATTTGGCGGATATCGTGACGCTTGGAGACAGTCAGACTTACGGCAACAATGCCTTGCTGGCGGGTAACTGGCCGAACCGGATGCAGGCAGCGTTAGGCAGCGGGCAAATCACGGTGTACAACATGGCGGTGGGGGCTTGGGGCGCCGCCGAATATTGGGCCATGTTCGACAAGGCCCTATTATTTCAACCTCAAATGATCATTGTAGCGTTCTATACCGGCAATGATGCATTGGGGACTTTTCAGCAGGCGTATGGCAATGAGCGCTATGGATTCCTGAAAGCCGATCGAACGTTGACTAGCGCGGATCTGCCCAAAGTGGTTTTTCCAGCGCCTGAGTCAGAATGGTGGCGTGTCTCCTTCAAAGACGGCGTTTCGACCATTTTTACTCCCAAGTTACGACATGCATCCAATCAACCCGTTCCAGCCGTCAAGGCGGGATACGCAGGCATGGCCGAAGCCGGACGACTGATGGGAAAAATGGCTCAAGACCATCAAGTCAAGCTGGTGTTTACCATCATTCCAACTAAAGAATTGGTATATGCTAAAAAAATCGCGCTGGAAGGTATCGATCCGCCAGCCGATTACCTGGCTTTGATCACGGACGAACGCGCTTATGTTGAAGCGTTGGCGGCGGAACTACGTCAGGTTCCAGAGGCAATCTTCGTTGATGTGGTCGCTCCGCTGCAGGAAGCCGCTCAACAAGCGTCACCGCTGTATCCAGCAGATGCCGATGGTCATCCGGTCGAGGCTGGTTATGCAGTCATTGGCGGAACACTCGCGACAACGGTTCGACCCTTGTTGTCGGTTCTCCCAGAGGGATTAGTGGCATTGCATCAAAACGAAAAAAACTACCTGGTTTTCCTGATCCGGGACGACCACGCCTGGCTGGTTCCTGCCCCGGACATCGCCGAACGGAACGGCTGGTCATTGGAAAATATTCCACTGACCGAGGAACGACTGATCCGACGGTTGCCGCTGGCAGGTTATATGGACCGAGTGGATGCAGCCCAGTTCGGGCCTCGCTAACCTTTGAAACCGGAAGCCTCGCTGCCATACCCTCTCCCGCAAGCAGGAGAAAGGCATGCGCGCTTACCTACCGATTAGAACCGCGTTCCGACATTGAGACCCACCACCCAGGGATTGATCTTGACAGTGCCGATACCGACACCATTGACCTTCGCATCGGTCTCGATATTCATATAGCTGATGTCAGCGTTCACGAACCAGTTGGGCGCTACATCGATATCGATGCCCAATTGTCCCGCCGCGCCCCAGGAATCCTCCAGCTTCAGGCTGGCGCCGGACAAAGCGCCTTTGGTTTTTTCACTGAAGAAGTTGGTGTAATTCAGACCCACGCCCACATATGGATGAATAGTGCCACTGGGCATGAAGTGATACTGCACGAAGAGCGTCGGCGGCAACTGCTTGGTCTCGGCCACCTTGCCAGCGCCGGTCATGCTGATGTCATGCTTGAAGGGCCAGGCGCCCAGCAATTCGATGCCGATGTTCGGATTCACCATGTAAGTGATATTGAAGCCCAGGCTATAGCCATCATCCACATCAAGCGTTGCCCGCGTCCGCCTGTTCACATTGAACGTTAAATTGTCGGATTCGGGGTATATCCCCCAAACTCCAGCGCGAACCAACCAATTACCTGCCTCGTAAGCTTGAACGGCCCCTGTAAAAAGGCCACCGGCCAGAGCTGCCACCATCGTACTCTTGAGTATCTTGGAAAACATCATGCGCTCCTTAAGAGTCTATTTTGTCTATATTATTTGAATTGGAAAATCAAACCATTGCAAAACGCAAGGGTATTGTATGTTATACACAACAAATTAGTCAAAAACATCGGTATCGCATCAAAACAACAACATTAGTCTTATTCAGTGATAATCCAATGGCGGTAGAATCTGCATGACTTCCTCAAAGGTGGTCAGGCCAGCCCCTATTTGCAGAGCGGCGCTCACCCGCAGAGGACGCATCCCTTTCGCAAAGGCCGTGCCTCGCAAGCAGCCCTCATCGACTTCGGATTGAAAAAGTCGGCGTAACTCAGGGGTGACCGCCAGCAACTCATACAAACCGACCCGGCCCAAATAACCGGTATTGCGGCATTCCAGGCAACCACGCGGCGCGCGAATAGTCTCCGGCTTCGGTAAAGGCCAGGGCTGAACCAGCGCCTCCCACAAGGCATCATCGATTTGGTCGGCGCCTTTGCAGTGTGGACAGAGCGTGCGCGCCAGCCGTTGCGCCATGACGCCGATCAGCACATTCTGAATCAGATAAGCGGGGATACCCAGGTCGAGCAGGCGCGTGATCGCGGAAACGGCGTCGTTGGTATGCAAGGTCGATAACACCAAGTGCCCCGTCAGCGCCGCCTGCACCGCCATTTGCGCCGTTTCCAGGTCGCGAATTTCGCCGACCATGATGATGTCAGGATCTTGCCGCAACAGGGTGCGAACCCCCTGGGCGAAACCAAGATCGATGGCGGGTTGCACCTGCATCTGATTGAGTTCCGGAATGATCATCTCGATCGGGTCCTCAATCGTACAGACGTTGACTTCCGGTGCCGCCAAATGGCGGAGGGTGGTGTAAAGCGTGGTGGTCTTGCCGGAGCCGGTCGGGCCAGTGACCAGCACGATGCCATGCGGCTGGGCGATCATCGATCGCCAAATCGCTTCTTCATCCGGTGCGAAACCTAGATGAGCGAAATCCTTCGCTGCGGTATCCGGGTCGAAGATACGCAGCACGCATTTTTCACCGAAAGCGGTCGGCATGGTCGACAACCGCAACTCGATCTCCCGCCCAGCGGGGGTGCGGGTCTTGATACGGCCATCCTGAGGGCGACGTTTCTCGGCGACATCCATACGACCCAGGATTTTGATCCGGCTGGTGACCGCGCTCATCACCGCTGGCGGTAGCTGATAAATCATATGTAGCGCGCCATCGATGCGGAAACGGATTTGTCCCTGCTCACGACGCGGCTCCAGATGAATGTCGCTGGCGCGCTGGGAAAAGGCGTATTGCAGCAGCCAGTCGACGATCTGAACGATGGGCCGCTCATCGGCGCTCAGCTCGCCGCGTCGGCCCAATTCCAGTAATTGCTCGAAGTTGAGAACCCCGGAAACCGGCTCCAGGGTGCCTTTCATCGCACCGCGCACCGAGCGCGATACACCGTAGAATTCCAGTTGGTAGCGGTTGATATCCAACGGGTTGGTGATCACCCGCTCGATATCCCGGCGTAAAGTCTGACGCAAGATGCTTTGCCATTCCGTCAACCAGGGTTCGGCGGTCGCGAAAACTACCCGACCATCATCGGCGGCGATGGGTAAAATCTGATAGCGGGCGGCGTACTCATAGGACACGAACGGCAACAGACGTTCGACGGCGGCGATATCGAACTTGAGTGGGTCAATGCGCAGATACGGCAAACCGGCCTTGCCGGCCAACCACTCGGTCAGCAACTCCAAACTCAGGGCTTGCTGTGGAGGTCGGCATTGACGCAATTGCTTGTTGGCGATCACCACCAGTGGATGCAACTGACCTCGATCGGTCTTGATGCCGAGACCGGATCGCTCAACTTCAGCGGCATCGATCAGACCATCCGCCACCAGTTCGTCCAGCACTTCCTTCAGGCTTAACCGGTGCTCAGGTTGACGGGGCCGGGGCACCGGTTGGGAACACGCATCGGCGCCATGCGGTAATGTCCGGATCGTTGGCGCGGCCAAGAAGCCCCTCCAACTCACAACCGATCCAGCTTGGCGTAGGCCACCACCAGCCACTTGGGACCGCCCGCAGCGGGAAAATGGATCTGCGCCCGAGTATGGTAGCCTTCGCCCTCGATCGCCAGCACGACGCCTTCACCAAACTTGGCGTGACGCACCCGCTGACGCGGGTGCAAACCACCGGCGGTCGTGGTCGCGGGCGAGACGACCGGTGGCGTCTTGAGTCGTGGCTTGGCGCGCGACCGCACGTCTTGGGTCAGCGCTTCGGGGACTTCCCGCACGAAACGCGATGGACTTTGTCGGGTTTCCTTGCCATACCAGCGGCGCTGCTCGGCATGGCAGAGATAGATGCGTTGCCGGGCGCGGGTGATGCCCACATAGGCTAGACGCCGTTCCTCTTCCAACTGGTGTTCTTGTGCGACCGAACGGCTATGCGGGAACAACCCTTCTTCCCAGCCGACCAGGAACACCAGCGAGAACTCCAGCCCCTTAGCCATGTGCAGAGTCATCAGTTGCACGCAATCCTCGCCGACCCCGGCCTGCCGTTCACCGGATTCCAGGGCGGCGTGGGCGAGAAAGGCGTTCAGCCAGTCCGGCTCTGTCGGATCGATGCCGACGATGACCGGGTCGCTATGCGCGATGAAGCGAGCGCTGACGTTGAGCAGTTCATCCAGGTTTTCCACACGCATTTCACCCTTATCAGCTTTATCCTCCTCGTACATCGCCCGCAGACCACTATGTACGATGACGTGGCTGACCCGTTCCGGCAAAGGTTGATGCTGACTGCTGTGATCCAGCCTCTCGACCAACTCCAGAAAGCGCCGCACGGCGTGGGCGGTGCGACCACTCAGCGCGCCGCCACCCAGGAGACGTGACGCTGCCTGCCACAAGGAGCAGCTCTCGATGCGTGCGCTCTCTCGCAGCAGGTCGAGGGTGCGCTCGCCGATGCCGCGCGGCGGCGTATGCACCGCCCGCTCGAAGGAGGGATCATCGTCGCGGTTGGCCACTAGCCGCAGATAGGCCAGCGTGTCCTTGATCTCAGCGCGTTCGAAGAAACGCAGACCACCGTAAATCCGGTAGGGTATCGCCGCTCCCAGCAGCGCTTCTTCGAAGAGGCGCGATTGGGCGTTAGAGCGGTAGAGAATGGCGGTTTCGCAGCGTTGGCCCCCGGTGTCCACCCACTGGCGGATGCGTTCGGCCACAAACCGCGCCTCATCGATTTCGCTGAAAGCAGCGTAAATTTGCACAGGATCACCGTCGCCGGCGTCGGTCCACAGGTGCTTGCCCAATCGTCCGGCATTATTGGCGATCAGCGCATTAGCGGCTTCGAGAATGGCACCGGTGGAGCGGTAGTTCTGCTCCAGACGAATGGTTTGCGTACCGGGAAAGTCATCGGAGAATTTTTGAATATTCTCGACTTTCGATCCTCTCCACCCATAGACGCATTGATCGTCATCGCCAACGATGAACACATCGCCCTGGCCGCCGCTCAACAGTCGCACCCATTGATACTGGATGGTGTTGGTATCCTGGAATTCGTCGATCAGGATGTGTTGGAACCGCTCCCGGTAATGGGTCAGCACATCAGGATGATCACGCCACAACTCGTAGGCGCGCAGCAGCAGTTCGCCGAAATCCACCAGCCCGCTGCGCTCGCATTCCTGCTGGTAAGCGGCGTAAATACGCTGATGCTGACGTCGAGCCGGTGTCCGGTCATCGACGATATCGGCAGGCCGCTGGATCTCGTCCTTGCAGCGATTGATGAAACCGGCGGCGGCGAGCGGCGGCCACTTCTTCTCATCCAGATTCAGTGCGCGCAGCACCCGCTTCACTAGCCGGGTTTGGTCATCGCTGTCGAGAATCTGAAAGGCGCGCGGCAGGCCGGCTTCCTGCCAGTGCTGGCGCAGCAGGCGGTGGGCAATGCCGTGAAAGGTGCCGATCCACAATCCACCGAGTGGCTGCTCCAGCATCGCTTCTACACGGCTACGCATTTCAGCGGCGGCTTTGTTGGTGAAGGTGACGGCTAGGACCGACCAGGGCGAGGCATTGTTCACCGCCAGCAGCCAGGCGATACGCCGCGTCAACACCCGAGTCTTACCACTGCCGGCTCCGGCCAACACCCGCAAAGGCCCCAGCGGGGCGGTGACCGCCGCACGCTGGGGTTCGTTGAGATCATCGAGAATCCAGGAAACGTCCATAGCTGGCATTTTAGCAGAATGGCCCGGATGCCGGTCTCCGCTTTGCGGGACTACTTACCAGCTTCACCCACGACCCGACTGGCGGCCAGCAACATCACCTTGGCCAGTCGGGCACGCTGATCAGCCGTCAGCTTTTCCTTGTTAGCCAACAGCAACCCGCGGGTGCAAATGGTGTCCACGGTGGTGTCGAAGCCCCACTTCTTCTCGGCGACCGTCACGTTCTCAAAAGTGTACACCGCACTGCCATCTGGCAATTTGTCGTTCAGATCCCAATCCTTGACCGGGACCAGTCGGAAATCCTTGGGGTTCTCCAATACCACCTGCATCTCAGTGGATTTGGCCATCGGCTTCTGTACCACCATGGCTGCCTGAATCTTGCTCGATTTTCCACCGCTCTTGATTTGCAATAGCGCTTCGGCACCGTCCACGAATGCTGGCGCGGTATTCTTGAACGCCGGCTCCAATCGGGTCATATACTCCCAGGTAACCGCCACGCCGCTGTTCGGCGACTGCACGGCGATCAGCCGTCCCTTGCCTTTCTCCTGCAAGTCACTATCGCTACGGATATCGCTGTCCTTACCAGTCACGATGAACACGCATTCCTGACCGATCTCGCCCAGGCCGATGAACTTGTCGGCGAAACCAGGATGATCCTTGAGGTAGTACTTGAGGGCGTCGGCCTGCGCCAACCCGACGTTGACCGGGCTGCTGGGATCGTCGAGCCGGTTGAGATTTTCCAGTGAACCGGCGCTGGTGAGCACCTCGGCCGGCTGATCCTGTTCAGCCAGCACGCTTTTCAGCCGTCCGCCGATGGTGTGATAGCCGCCGCCGCTCTTACCTGTGCTGATGGTGATCGGCGGATCGGCGGCCTGGGCGGGGATTAGGCTGAAGCTGGCTATGAAAATCAACACATACGACAAACTGGATCTGACGATCATGATGAATTCCTTTGCTGATAGAGTCAATCGGTCCTGCGTCTCTGACGCCGAGGGGTTCAGTAGATTCTAGACTCGCCCGGCGGGCGTGTCCTAAAGCGTCGATAAGCCCACAGATATTGGGCGGGCAACGTGCGAATCGCCGCCTCGACAGCCCAGTTCAGAGCTGCGACCGATTCCGTCAGTGTCGCCGCGGCGGCTACCTCCGGCAAGGCCCGCAGGTGTAGAACGTAACCCCGACCGCGCGGTAACCGCTCGGCCCAAGTCAGAAACACCGCCGCATCGGTTTTTCGCGCCAGCCGCGAGACCAGCGTCATGGTGCTGGCGGCGATACCAAAAAACGGCGCAAACAGCCGACCGGCAATCTCTTCACCATCGTCGCCGCCGATGTCCTGATCAGGGAGAATGCCAAGCACCTCACCCCGCTGCAATGCCTTGCGCAAGGCGCGCAGACCTTGCGCATCGGTGGCGACGACTCGCCCACCCATCCTACCTCGTCCCCGACGGCTCAGCGCATCGAAGTCGGCCAGCCGACTGGGACGATAGAGGATCGTCAGTGGATAGCGGCTGGAGTAATACAATCCCGCCATCTCCCAGGAGCCGAGGTGGGGTGTGATGAGGAGTACCCCTCGTTTCCGAGCGACCGCCGCCGCCAGCGCCTCTTCGCTCGCCGCAGGCTCCCGAATCAGTTTCAGCACGCGCTCGCTACCCGAGAACCAGAGCGGTCCCAGTTCCAACAAACCTTTGCCCGCTTCGATCAGGCTCTGGCGCAACAGCCGATTCCGCTCCATGACCGACTGCTCGGGAAAACACAGCGCCAGATTGCATTCGGCGATGCGCCGAGACCGGTTATTGGGAATCCGCCAGAGTAACCAACCGAAGAATGCGCCCAGGCGATGCACCCAGGACAGCGGCAAAGCGGCAATCAGGCGCAACAAATCGCTCATCAAAGTCAGACGGTTCATGGTGCTGCTTGTACCCCCGTCTCACTGATCCAGGCGCTGACCAATCGTGCTGGCGTGATGTCGAAATAAAGGTTACGCACCGTCACCCCTGGCCATTCCGGCACGCTCAATTCAGCCGGCGCCATTTCTTCCAACTCTGGCGGCAACTCCTCAGTGCGGCGCCATTTAAAACTTTCACAGCAGACATAGAACGGTACGCCCTGGTCACGCGCCGCCAGGGCTAGCAGATAGGTTCCCGCCTTGTTCACCACCGCACCATCGGCCAACACACTATCGGCACCAACCAACACGGCATCAGCCTGAGTCACGAATAAGCCGATTTGGGCATCGGTGATATAAATCGTCGGCACATGCCAGTCCGAGAGTTTTTTCGCCAACGCACGTCCCTCCGCCAAAGGCCGTGATTCGGTGACGATGACCTGTGACCCTTGACCTTGGAGCAATCGACAAACCTCCAGCACGGTCGAACTGAAACTATGGGTCATGATAGTTTGCCCAGGATCGAGGCATCGAGCGGCGTGGGCGGCGCATTCGGTGACGGCCCGCTGGGAAATGGCGATCAATGCTTCCGCTTGCTTGGCGGCGACTTCTCGCGCCGTAGCCAATTCCAAGTCGGCATCGAGCGCTGAGGTTTCCCACCAGTGGTGTAACAGGTTTTCAATCGGCGTCATACTGGGTCGCGTCCTTGCCAACGTCAACGCCAGCGTGAGCAACCACTCCCGCAACTCCACGGTGCTCTCTGCAGGTAGCGTCCGTGATGCGCCCGCCAGGACCGCCAGACATCGACGGGCCAACTCGCTGGCCCCGTGTTGGCGATCATTGCGAACTTCTGCAATTTCAAGGTTGAATTGTGCAAGGTTCATTGGTCAAAATTCACTGAGTATCCATAAAAAGTGAGTCTACTCACGGTAAACCCCCACCAGATTAATTCACCCGCAGTAGGAGATCGATCATGAGCGATGTTGATCCCATCATTGGTAACTGGTATCGCAATCAGGAAACAGGTAACGACTTCGAGGTGGTCGCCCTCGATGAGGATGCTCAAACCATTGAAATCCAGTATTTCGACGGTGAACTGGAGGAGTTGGATCTGGATGCTTGGTATGAGCTTCCAATCGACCCGATCGAAGCCCCCGAAGATTGGTCTGGTCCCTTCGATGAAATGGAAGCGGATGACTTGGGCTACGAAGAGGACGAATTCAGCGACGAAGAAGACTTGCTCGCCGATCGGGATGAATGATCGAACACCACCCGGTTCATGCCAACTCCTGAGCGGGCTCTCGGGAGCATAAACAGGTTGTTGCGTTACACTGTTCCTGAGAGCCATTCTTCAACCGAGGAGTCACTCACATGGCTTGCCACCGCTTTGCTTTTCTGACTGCAATACCCGCCACTCTGGGAGCCTTCGCCTTGTGCGCTTCGACGGCCTGGGCAGGCGACCTCATACTTTCCCTGGAAGAGCCGACCACTAACAGCACTTACACGGGTGTAGCGAATATTCGTGGCTGGGCTGTCGGATCGGCTGGCATCCATCGCGTCGAGCTATATGTGGACGGTGCGCTTAAAACCAACATTCCCATCGGCGGACGCCGCACCGATGTGGGCGCAGCCTATCCCAGCTATCCGAATTCTGCGGATTCAGGTTTTTCGATGGCATTCAATTATTCGGGGCTGGCGGCGGGCCAGCATACGATTCGCGTTCGAGCAGTCGATCAGGAAGGAACCGCTAAGGATTCATCCGCCACCTTGAACGTAACGCGCTTCGATAACGCCTTCATTCTCGATCCCGCGCGGATCAGCCTTGATGGCGCAACCATCAGCCATGATAGCAGTCGTTCCATCTTCATTAACAACATGAGCGCCGATGGCAAGACCTACGATATCCGTCTGGATTGGCGCACCGCGCTGCAAGGTTACGCCATCACCCAGATTGTGCCGACTGGAGAGCAGGTGCAGGATTTTTCAGGGACTTACCGATATGCTGTCGCCTTGACCAGCGATCCCTGCTCGTTTTCATTCCCGGCTAATGGCAACGCCACTCTGGAGCTGCAGCAAAATGGTACTCAATTATCCGGGAACGTGGAAACCACGCCTATTTCAGGCACGGTCGATAGTCAGGGCAATTTCTCCTTAACCGCGCCGGCGGAAGAACTCGACACCAACGATCCAAACTGCAAGATGCGAAACGACAGTAGAGTGCAGGGAAATTTCATCAGTCAAAACGTTGTCGTAGAGTTTATTTTTACCTTTTTTGGCAGCGCCGCCTCCTGCTCGGGTCAATGTCCCGTGATCTATCAAGGCAGCATTACAAAAATCAATAGCGCAGCAGCCTCTCGTGCGAATTCAACCGATCATGAGGAGCATTCGTTTGCATCGATGCGCCAAGCGCTTTTGAACAACGCAAAAGAACGGCGGAATCTTCTCGCTCCTGCACGCTAATGGCGAGCTGTCTGTGGTTCAACGCTCCCGCTGCGCCCGAGCAAAGGCTTCGGCCAACGCGCTGGGGCGATCTGCGGTTTTCTCCTGTTGTGGCCGTGGCCGTTGCGCCCGTTCCTTTTGGCTGGCACCTGGACGTGGGCTGCTCTCCACTTTCCGAGCCAAGGCATCGCCAGCCGGCTCGCTCAAGCGCATCGTCAAGGCAATCCGCTGCCGCTTCAGATCCACCTCCAGCACCTTGACCTTGACCAATTGACCGGCCTTGACCACCTCACGGGGATCTTTGACAAACCGGTCGGCCAGCGCCGAAATATGCACCAACCCATCCTGATGGACGCCGATGTCCACGAAGGCGCCAAAATTGGCGACATTGGTCACCACGCCCTCCAGCACCATTCCGGGTTGTAAGTCCGCTGGTTTCTCCACACCATCCTTGAAGGTAGCAGTTTTGAATTCCGGTCGGGGATCACGACCTGGTTTTTCCAGTTCCGCTAGAATGTCACGCACCGTCGGCAAGCCAAACCGTTCATCGGTAAAGCGGGTCGGTTCCAGAGCCTGGAGAAAAATCGGATTGCCCAACACTTCGGGCAATCCGCGTCCGCTGGCGGCGAGGATGCGCTCGACCAGCGGATAGGCTTCTGGGTGAACAGCGGAGCGATCCAGTGGGTTGTCACCGTCGAGGATACGCAAGAACCCGGCAGCCTGCTCGAAGGCCTTGTCGCCTAGCCGGGAAATCTTGAGTAGCTGCTCGCGGCGGCGGAACGGGCCGTTGGTATCGCGAAACTCGACGATGTTGCGGGCCAGGGTGGCATTCAGTCCGGCGACCCGCGCCAGCAGCGGCGCCGATGCCGTATTCACATCAACGCCGACGGCGTTCACACAATCCTCGACCACGGCGTCCAGGCTCCGCGCCAGTCGAGTCTGACCGACATCGTGCTGGTACTGGCCAACCCCAATCGCCTTAGGCTCGATCTTGACCAACTCCGCCAGCGGGTCTTGCAAGCGGCGCGCGATAGAAACTGCGCCGCGCAACGAGACATCGACGTCGGGAAATTCCCGCGCCGCCAGCTCCGAGGCGGAATAGACCGACGCCCCGGCTTCCGACACCACCAGTTTTTGCAAGCGCAGTTCAGGATAACGCTTTATCAGCTCTGCCGCTAACCGATCAGTCTCGCGGGAGGCGGTGCCATTACCGATACTCACCAGCTCCACCTGATGAAGGCGACACAGTCCGGCGAGCGCTTGCAGGCTGGCATCCCACTGGTTGCGCGGGATATGAGGATAAATAGTTGCGGTATCTACCAGCTTGCCGGTCGCATCGACCACCGCCACTTTGACTCCGGTGCGCAAACCCGGGTCCAACCCCAACGTGGGACGAGCGCCAGCGGGCGCAGCCAGCAACAGGTCACGCAAATTACTGGCGAACACCCGGATCGCTTCTTCCTCAGCCGCCTCACGTAACCGCTGTTTAAGCTCAGTATCCAGATGCGGCAGCAATTTGATTTTCCAGGCCCAGCGGGCAGTTTCTCGCAGCCAGGCATCGGCAGGTCGGTTCTCATCACGGATACCAAACTGAGCGGCGACTCGCCGTTCACCGAGATCAGGACCGGGCACAGTCGGATCACCGATTTCCAACCCCAATTGCAACACCCCTTCATTACGACCCCGAAACAACGCCAAGGCGCGATGTGAGGGAATCTTTTGCAGCGCTTCCCGGTAGTCGAAGTAATCGCGGAACTTAGCGCCCTCCTCCGCCTTGCCTTCCACCAGCTGCGAATGTAGCACTGCGCTTTCCCAAAGATATTCACGCAACCCAGCCAGCAATTCAGCGTTTTCGGCGAATTCCTCCATCAGAATCTGCCGCGCCCCGTCTAGCGCCGCCTTCAGGTCAGGCACACCACGCTCGGCATCGATAAAACCGGCGGCAAATGTTTCCGGTATCTGCATGGGGTCGGCTAACAAACCATGAGCCAACGGCGTCAGTCCTGCTTCACGGGCAATTTGAGCCTTGGTGCGACGCTTGGGCTTGTAGGGCAGGTAGAGATCTTCCAGCCGAGTCTTGGTGTCGGCAGTGAGGAGAGCCGTCTCCAACTCAACGCTCAATTGACCCTGTTCGCGGATACTGGCCAGGATTACGCCACGTCGTTCCTCCAACGCGCGTAAGTAGCCAAGCCGCTCATCCAACAAGCGTAGTTGCGTGTCATCCAAACCACCCGTGACCTCCTTACGATAGCGGGCGATGAAGGGCACGGTAGCGCCACTATCCAACAGAGTGACAGCAGCTTCGATCTGGTTTTCCCGGACAGCCAGTTCACGGGCAAGAGTGGCAATGAGGTTCATGATGTTATCGTGGTTTGAAAGATACTTAGGTGATTTCCCAGAAAGTCATACCTGTCAAATCCTCGTAGGGGAAGCATGGCCTACCCTTTCAAAGACGCAATGCATGGGGTCAATAGTGGACGGCACCTACCCTGTGGGTATTTTTATGTGAGGGAACCGCCTTACCGAGGATTCAGGTTAAAGGCTTTTCATCACAACCGATCATAGACCGATTCGCGGCAATCTACCGCATTCGGCCATCTAAGCGCCGATTTTTTGCCTTCTTACACAAGAAATTATTACTAATTGAATTATATAAATAATTAGGCGTTTGAAGCTCATGCAGCGCATGAACACGCATTTGCATTTTCGTTTTTTCTTCTATCTTTACATGCTTGGACACATTCATGGTACGAAATCAACTCTTTTCCCAAGCGAACTGTTGCCGACTGGGAACCACGATTTCGATGCAGGCTGTGTCTATTCGGGTGCGTGGTTCTTTGAAACATGACTTAACTCCCCAACCTGACCCGGCCTGCCCAGCCTGCATCTTCCAGCAGACTACCGGGCAAGGCGGAAAATGGGAAACCAGGATATTTGAAGTTCCGCGCGATTAACCAAAGGCAGGAGAAATTGGCGAATGAACAACGCTGAACGAATGCAAGAAGCTTATAAAAAACAGTGTCGAACAACACTGATCGCTTTTGTGGTAGTTACCTTGATGACCCACATTTTTCCCATGTATTTCTTATTCCCCGAACTGAACAAGATGACAGTCTTCGGGTTTCCGGCTGACTACTGGCTGACTATTGTCATCGGTTGGTTGGTGTTGATCCCAGTGTTCTGGATCTACATCCAAGTCAGCGAAAAAGTGGATCAGGAAATCAACGATTCCAGCAGCGAAGCCGCGGATAGTGCGCAGGGAGACCACCCATGAGTCGGTTTCTAGCGCTGATTGCTCTATTCTTGCCCACACTGGCCTTGGCGCAGGCGGAAGAGCCTAAGTACTACGTCTTCGAGCCATCGGGTGCGGTCTCGACCCTAGGCATCATCTATACCCTGTTGATGATGGGCTCCTTCCTCTACGTCGGTTGGATGTCCAAACGGCGCGTGACCTCCAGTGACGACTACTTTGCCGCTGGCCGCAGTTTCGGTGGCGTCTCGAACGGTCTGGCCATGAGTTCCAACTACATGAGCCTGGCGACTTTTCTAGGGTTCACCGCTCTGCTATGGAAGATGCAGTACTATGTGGTGGCGCTGGTGCTCAGCTTCACCGGCGGCTTCGTGCTAATTTCCATCGCGCTGGCACCTGCGCTGCGTCGTTGGGGCAAATACACCAGTATGCAATTCATTGGCGAACGCTTCGGGCAGACCGCCAAGGTCGTCGCCGTGATCTGCATGATCTTCCTGGCCCAACTCTATCTAATCGGCCAGATGAAAGGCGTTGGCAACGTCTTTCAAGTCATGTTCCATTGGGACTATACCACCGGCCTAATCGTCGGCGGCCTAGTGGTCACTGGTTACGTCACCATCGGCGGCATGTACGGCCTGTCCTACAACCAAACCTTGCAAGCAATCATCATGCTGATCGCGCTGTATGTGCCAGCGACGATCATTTTGCTGAAGCTTGGCGCCGGTCCGGCCAGCTTTTTCCCGCCGTTCGGCTACGGTGAATTAGTACCGCAGATGAACGAGGTCATGGCCTCTTATTTCAATCCGTTCCTTACCGTGAACGGCACTGTGCCGATGAGCTTCAAGTTCTACTTCGGCGTCTTCTTCTCGATCGCCTGCGGGACCATGGGCTTGCCGCATATCGCCATGCGCTATTTCACAGCGCCGTCGATCCGCGACGCCAAGATGTCCACCTTGTGGGGTACTTTCTTCATCGGCTTGGTGTTCTTCACTACCTTCGCTATCGGCTTCGCCGCTAAGCTTTACACCGTGAACGAGCTGAACGCCCAAGGGCTGCAAATCCAGCCGAAAGAAGCCGATCTGCTCATCGTGGTGATGAGTCAAGCGTTGACGCCAGGCTGGATCGCGGCGATGCCGGTCGCTGGCGCGCTGGCGGCGGGCTTCTCCACCATCGCCGGTCTGCTGATGGTGATTGGCACCGGTCTGGGCAGCGATATTTATTCAACCATCAATCCGAATGCAGCGGATCAAAGCAAGGTCAAGATGGGCTATATCTTCACCGCGCTGGGCGGCTTGGCTACCATCGGTCTGGCGCTCAATCCCCCAGACTTTCTGTTGACCAGCGTGATCTGGGCCTTCATCGTTGCGGCTTCGACCTTCACCCCGGTGCTCATCCTTGGCATCTGGTGGAAAGGCGCTAACAAGCCAGGCGCAATCGCCGGTCTACTGGTTGGCGGCATCCTGTCCGGTATCTTGTTCTTCAGCAAAGGCAAGTTGGGTGATTTCACGCTGATCGATGCGGGACCCATCGTTCACTTGGTCACCGGCATCTTCACCATGTCAGCGGCCTGGTTCACGATTGTGGTCGTCAGCCTGCTGACGGGCGGTGAAAAGAACGAGAAGATCTTGCGAGAGATCGACCGTATCCACGGCTGGAAGAACTACGATCCCAAGCGCTACAGTAGTCATACCTTTGCCTTGGTGACTGCTGCCTTTGCTTTGGTGCTCATGATCTGGTCGGCGCTGCCCGACCCAACTTACGCCAAGAAACCAGAGGCTCCAGCGGCAGTGGCTCCGGCCCCCGCTCCTGCTCCGGCCCCCGCTCCGAAGGAAGCTCCAGCAGCAGAAGCTCCAGCAGCAGAAGCTCCAGCAGCAGAAGCTCCAGCAGCGGAAGCCCCAGCAGCAGAAGCTCCAGCAGCTGAAACTCCAGCAGCGGAAGCCCCAGCGGCAGAAGCTCCGGCGGCAGAAGCTCCAGCAGCAGAAGCTCCGGCAACCGAAGCCCCAGCAGCGGAAGCTCCGGCAACCGAAGCCCCAGCGGCTCAACCAGCTTCTGGTCAACAGTAGCCGTTCACACTCCCCTAGGATTCCCTCCCCTCTTGTAGGGGAGGGCTAGGGTGGGGGGACAGAAATTGCCTATTCTCGATATTTTTCTCCTGCGGCCACAGGCGGTCCTTCACGCTTGCGAAAATCGGCGTGCGCCACTGTGGATCAGCGCTTTCATCATCCTGATCGGTGCGATCTACGGCGTGCTGGTCGCTCTGCTTCAACGCAGCTTCGGCGGCGAATTGCAAGGCATCCCGGTCATCGATATCCCATTCTGGGTTCTGACGCTAGGTAACATTCTGCCCGGCATTCTCATCACGATCATGATCCACATCGGTATCATGTTAGTGGCTTGGTTGATGGCCAAAGCGTTGGGTGGTCCAGGTGAGCTGGGCCTGCTCTATCGGGCCGGCGGCTATCTATTACCATTAGGCCTGCCAGCATTACCGGCAGTGGCGTTCACGGTCGCCACGACGACCACCACCGCACATGCGGTAGGATCGACGCCAATCCTCTATCAAGCGCTGGCCGTTTGCGGTGCGCTCCTGTTCCTTGCCGGTCTTTACCAGGTGTTTCGCGTCACCCAGAATCTTCCATCGGTCCGCGCCCGGTTCGCGGTTGCGCTATTTGCGGCCTTCTCAGTTTCGATCCTGAGCCTAGCCTGATAACCTTACCCGCTCGTTCATGCGCATTCAGCGCTTGTGGAGGTAGCGGGTGCGATCTCAAACGGCGATTTTCAGTAAACTGGTTCGCGACTTCATGCGCGACTGTCCGCCAGCGGTGTTGTCCGGCACGACCTGCGCTGAAGCAATTCAGCAGATGTTCGGCGACCATACGTCCAGTGTCGTCGTCGTCGACGCCAACGGACGTTTGCTGGGCATTCTGACCGAACAGGATGTGACTCGGCGCATCGCTTTCCAGATTCCCCCTGAAACGCCGGTCGAACAAGTCATGACCCGCCGGGTGTTGACCATTCCCGCCGGTGAGTATCTCTACCATGCCATCGGTCGGATGCGGCGCTACAACCTGCGTCATCTACCGGTTCTGGATGAAAATCGCGCGGTGATCGGCATTCTCGATCTGTACGACGCCTTGTCGGCGGCATCCGCCCAGATGGTGCAGCAAATCGACTTGATCACTCACGAAGGCACGCTCGATGGCCTCAAGCAGGTCAAGACGGCGCAAGTCGAACTAGCCGCCGAATTATTGGATGACGGGTTGCCCGCACCCGAGATCCAGGCGCTGTTGACCCATATCAATAATGATATCTACCGGCGTGTCACCGATATGTGCATCGCCAGCCTGACTGCCGAAGGTTGGGGCCAACCACCAACCGATTTCTCGATCATCGTCATGGGCTCGGGCGGGCGTGGTGAGAATTTTATCGGTCCCGACCAGGATAACGGCTTCATCGTCGCAGATTATCCCGACGAAGAACACAATCGCATCGACGGCTATTTCATGGAATTGGCCAGCCGGCTGGTGACCACACTGGATACTGTCGGCTTGCCGCTATGTCGTGGTTACTGCATGGCGACTAATCCAATATGGCGCAAAACCTTGTCGCAATGGTTCCGACAACTGGATAACTGGGGGGACAAGCGTAATCGGATTGCCCTCCGGTTATCGGATATCTTTTTCGATTTTCAGCCGGTATGGGGACACCATATCGAGTTAGCCCGCCGTCTGCGCAGTCACATCACCACAATGCTGCGCGAGGATCGGGCGTTCTTACGGGCGATGTACGATGAGACCAGTGATCACAATGTGGGCCTAGGTCTGTTCGGCGGCTTCGTCACCGAAAAGGAAAATCCTTACTATCGAGGTCAAATCAACCTGAAGCATCATGCTCTATTGCCTCTGGTTGAGGCGGTGCGGTTGCTGAGCCTGCGTGAAGGTGTGGAGGAGACTGGGACACTGGTCCGGATCGATGCGCTACAAGATCTCGGCATCCTCAACGCCAACGAATGTGAGGACCTCAAGGGTGCGTTCATTCAAATCACCAACCTGTTGTTGGGTCAACAAATTGCCGATTTCCGGATTGGCCGGAAAATCACCTACTTCGTGCATCCTGACAATCTGTCGAGACGAGTCAAGGAGCGTCTGATAGACGCCATGAAGGCGATTGACCGGTTGCGCGACCGGGTTCGCGCCGAGCTGACCGGCAATCTGGCTTGATCCGCAATTGCAGGGTGCGTGATGAAATCAAGACTTTCCTTCGCTTTGGTATTTATCGCCATCACGGTAACGGCGCTGGCGGCAGTATTGGCATCGCTCTGGATGGCGCTGGCCGAGATGGTCCGGCGCGGCGAACTAGCCAACCCGGCTATTTTCGATCCTTGGGGCTACGTCATGCATTATGGCGCGGTTTCGGGTTTTTTCCTGATCACGGTGATTGCCGCTGCTTGGTTGTTCTTTGATCAAGGCATTGCCGCGCCGTTGATCAGCTTGACCCGCAGCCTGCTAACCACTCTACGGACCAATCCCGACCATGAAATCCAGTATGCCGGACCGAACCAATTGGGTCCGCTATTCCAGGCTATCAATGAACTCACCCATCGTCTCGCCATGCACCGCCGCGAGCTGTTACAAGCCATGACCACCGCCACCGCCCGGGTCGAAGAACAGAAAAACCGTCTGGAAGCCATTCTGCGAGATTTGCAGGAAGGAGTGGTGGTGTGCAACCTCAATAATCAGGTGTTGCTCTATAATCAGTTAGCTCTGAAAACCCTGCACGTGACCGGCGAACTGGGTTTGGGCCGTTCGTTGTTTACCGTAGTCACCCGCGAACCGATATCCAATGCCTTTCGCCGCTTACGCTTGCGCGTCGCCGAAAGCCGCCATCATCATCATCCGCTGGGGATTACCACCCGCTTGGTCTGCGCAACCACGGACGGTCTGCATACCCTGCACGCCCAGATGACTTTGATCCTTGGCGCCGAGGAATTACCGACGGGTTATGTGGTGACCTTCAACGACATCACCGAGGAGCTAGCCGCATTGGGTAAACGCGATCGCCTGTTACGCGAGGCGACGGAGGGTCTGCGAGCGCCTGTCGCCAATCTACGCGCGGCAGCAGAGATGCAAGCCACTAATCCCGATATGGATATCACTGCCCACCGCACGTTCGATGAAGTGGTGTTCAAGGAGAGTACCGCACTCAGCGAGACGGTGAGCCGGCTGTGTCGCGAGTACCGCGATGTCATTACCGGCTACTGGCCGATGACCGATGATTTGTCGGCGACGCTGCTGGAAATGGTGGCGCAGCGGCTGAAGGAAACTTCGGACATCGTCGTCACCGTCGTTCATTTGCCGCAGTGGCTACATGGCGACAGTCACTCGATCATCTCGCTGAACGAGTATCTAATCCGCTGTATCAGCGCCTATAACGGCGTCAAGGCCTTCGATATCGGCGCCGAAGCTGGGCCACGTCAAGTCGTTTATATCGATATCATCTGGCGCGGCGAACCGCTGCCGTCGAGTGTCCTCGACGATGGTCTGGATATCGTACTGCCGGGCGCCCCCGGTGGTCTGACGGTACGCGACGTGCTGGACCATCATAAGAGCGAGATCTGGAGCGATCGCTGCGGCGAGGAACTGGCGCGGGTGCGAGTGCCCATGCCGGCGGCGCGCGGCGTGCATATGGCCAGTGAATTACCGCCACGTCCGGAGTTTTATGATTTCAGCCTGCTACAACAATCGACGCCTGGTAACGATCTGGCCGAGCGACCGCTCAAATCGCTGGACTACGTCGTGTTCGATCTGGAAACCACAGGTCTCAAGCCATCGGAGGGCGATGAGATCGTCTCCATCGCTGGAGTACGTATCGTCAACGGCCGTATCCTAACCGGCGAAACTTTTGACCGGCAAGTGAATCCTGGACGCTCCATTCCCAAGGCGTCCACTCGCTTTCACGGTATCACCGACGATATGGTGCAAGGTAAGCCACCGGTCCATCTGGTACTACCGCAGTTCCACCAATTCGTCGGTGACGCAGTGCTCGTTGCCCACAATGCGGCGTTCGATCTGAAGTTTCTCAAGCTGAAAGAGGCGGAAAGCGGTATGGTTTTCAACCATCCAGTGCTTGACACCCTGCTGTTATCGGTGTTTCTGGACGACCAGAGCGTGGCGCACAATCTGGACGCCATCGCCGAGCGCTTCGGTGTGCAGGTGTCGGCCCGCCATACCGCTTTGGGCGACGCCCTGGTAACCGCCGGGATCTTCGTCCGTATGTTGGCGCTCCTGGAAGACCTGGATGTGACCACGCTGGGCCAGGCAATCGCGGCGTCTTCGACGATCGTCAAGGTGCGGACGCAACAAAAGCAGTTTTAAGTCAACGACCAAAGAAGTCTCTATCTGTTGACCGCCTATCGTCCATTAAACCATGCTAACCTTATTTAAATCAGTGGCTTTTCCGAAATTAGCAAACCATCTTCATCGGCGTAGACATAGTGATCAGGCAGGAAGGTCACGCCGGCAAAGCGTACCGGGATACCCCGTTCGCCGATGCCACGCTTGACGCTCTTGAGTGGATGCACTCCCAGCGCCTTGACGCCGATGGAAATTTCGGCAATGGCGGCGGAATCGCGAATGCAACCGTTGATCACCACTCCGGCCCAATCATTCTCTTCCGCCAACTCGGCAAGTTGATCACCTAGCAAGGCGCAGCGCATCGAGCCGCCACCGTCTATTACCAACACCCGGCCAGCGCCAGGTTCCTCAAGCGCGGAACGGACCAGAGAATTATCTTCAAACACCTTCAGAGTGACCACCGGGCCGGAAAACATGATTTCGCCACCGTAATCGCCAAAAATCGGCTCGGCGACTTGCAGATGATCGGAAAACTCGTCACATAGATCGGTCGTCTTGAAATCCATGGGGACTACTCTCGCGGATGGGGGTCACAGATTTGCGGAGTTTACCATACTTGCTTCCTACCCGATCGGTTAACAGCAAACGGTGGCAGTGAAGCACAATTACAATACCGCTCATCGACACAGTATCATTAGATACCCAGGTTGTTACGGCGAGTGAATGTTGGTACACGCGCTGCTGCCAAACCGTAAAGACATCGGTTGTTACTCAATCCTGGCTTTCAACAAAGTAGCGCATGATTTATCTCTTTGACTCAGGAGTACAAAACGATGGGCAACACCGATATTGGACAGCTACCGCTACTTGATGACGAAACTTTTGCTGAGCTGCGGGATATCATGGAAGATGAATTTATCCGGCTAGTCAACCGCTTTCTGGATGACTTGCCCATACAACTCGATCATTTACACCGCGCGGTTCTCCAAGGCTCCACTACCGATGTCCATCGGATCGCCCATAAGCTTAAATCCAGTTGCGGCAATCTGGGAACAACGCGCCTGACGGAATGGGTCCGCCAGTTGGAGCTGGCCGGCCGCCAGGACACGCTGGATGGCGTTGCAGAAGCATTGCAGGAAACACGCGCCGTCGCCGAGAAAACCATCGCTCTATTGCAAGCGCAATTATCCTGAGCGCCTTCTCCTCCGGATACTCTCCCATCCATCCCTCCCGATAACCGATTTTATGATTTGGAAACCCGCAATGCTCCTAAATGCTCGAGGAAGAGCAACGCTGGTATTGATCGCAGCGCTATCATCCATGGGATTCGCCTATGTGTATGTGTGGGAACCTACCTGGTTGATGGAATGGGTTCAATGGTCTGGATTTCTACTCGGCGCGATATTCTTGGTTGTTATCAGGAAGCTTTATCGGCAACAAACATTGCTCGAACAGTTGGTTCAAGAACAAACGACAGCGTTACGAAAAAGCGAGGAAAAACGTTATAACATCCACGAAAGTATCCAGGATGTCTATTTTGAAATAGCGCTCGACGGAACCATCCTGGAAATCAGTCCGCGGATTAAAGAACTCAGTAAAGACCAATACGCAGCAGAAGATCTGATAGGCAGGAAATTCATGGCCTTCCTCAGTGAGCCTGAGGAGCTTGTAGAGTCCATATGGCAACACCTGAAGAAACACGGCAGCATAAGCGACTGGGAAGTTCGCTATAAAAACCGTGACGGATCGATCACCACTTGTGCAGTTTCAGCGACCCTCGAACCCAAAACCAACGAAAACGACGCCAAGATCGTTGGCACGCTGTACGATATCACCGACCGTAAGCGAGCGGAACAGCGCATTCAGACACTCTCACGAGCAGTCGAACAAAGCCCAGTATCGATTGTCATCACCAATTCGAGCGGTAACATCGAGTACGTCAACCGCAAATTTGAGACCGTCAGCGGTTATACCCAAGCCGAAGCCCTGGGGCAAAATCCACGCGTACTTAAATCTGGCCATCAATCCGACGAACTGTATCAGGAGTTATGGAAAACCATTGCTGCTGGCCATGAATGGCACGGCGAACTCTGTAACAAGCGAAAAAACGGGGAGGTTTACTGGGAAAGCGCGTCGATCTCGCCGATTCGCGATAGCTGGGGGCAAGTGATCAACTATCTAGCGATCAAGGAGGATATCACCGATCGCAAACAGATAGAAGAAGAGCTACAGCGACGCACCGAAGAAGCGCAAGCCGCTAACCAGGCCAAAAGTCAATTCTTGGCCAATATCAGCCACGAAGTTCGCACGCCTCTCAATGGCGTCATTGGGATGATCGGTTTGTTGCTGGATACCGAATTGTCCGCGACCCAGCATCGCTACGCCGAAGCGGCGCGCGCCAGCGGTGAAATCCTGTTAGGCCTGCTAAATAACATCCTGGATTTCTCCAGAATCGAGGCCGATCGATTGGAGTTGGAGATACTGGATTTCGACTTGCGCGTCACCCTGGAGGATATCGTCGAGACGTTAGCGCCGCGAGCGCATGAGAAGAGCCTCAAATTCACTTGTCAAATCGCTCCCAATGTCCACCCTTTCCTGCAAGGCGATCCAGGCCGATTGCGTCAAGTTCTCATGGCCCTGGGTAACAACGCAATCAAATTTACCACTCAAGGCGAAGTGCTCATCAGGATTCATCTGGTGTCCGAAACCGATCGGCAGCTCAAAATCCGGTTTGAGCTACAGGATACGGGCATCGGTATCCCTCAAGACAGGCTCGAACTACTGTTTCGCTCTTTCCAGCAGGTCGATGGGTCAAACACTCGCCAGTTTGGTGGCGCCGGCCTAGGGTTGGCGCTCGCCAAGCGACTGGTTGAAAAAATGGGTGGGGAAATTAGCGCGACTAGCGTTGCAGGCCAAGGCTCGCTCTTCTGGTTTACCTCTACTTTCAAAAAACTACCTCGATATTCTTACCATCAGGAGCCGTCAACCGTCAATCTACACAGCGTTCGGACACTGGTTGTGGATGATAAGGTCAGCAACCGTCTGATTCTGACCGAACAACTAGCGATCTGGAACCTGCGTTACGAGGCGATCGGCAGCGCTCGACAAGCATTGATCTCGCTGCGCAAGGCGCATGCTGCTGGTGATCCCTTCCGCCTCCTAATCACCGATATGCAGATACCCGACATGGATGGCGCCGCTTTAGGCGCAGCGATCAAGGCCGACCCTCGTTTACGCAACACCATTCTGATCATGCTGACCTCAATCGGCCAACGCGGCGATGTCAAGAAACTCCAGGATATCGGGTTTGCCGCATACCTGACCAAACCAGCTCGACCAGAACAGATTTACAACTGTCTTCTAAAAGTAATGAATTACACCAGTAGCGTCGGACAGCCCCAAGCCTCAATAGTAACGCGCCATACACTCCGCGAGGCGCGTTGCCAGCAGCTCCACATCCTAGTTGTCGAAGATAACGACATTAGCCAGTTGGTCACCTTGAAAATATTGGAAAAACTCGGCTATCGCGCAGACGCTGTGGCCAGTGGCCAGGAAGCGCTCAAGGCGCTAAGAACCCTCCATTACGATTTAGTGCTTATGGATGTGGAAATGCCGGACATGGATGGATTGGAAGCCACCCGACAGATCCGTTCTGGTCAAGCTGGTGCTGCCGATCCTCAGATTCCTATTATTGCCATGACAGCGCACACTACGCGCGAAGAACAGGATCGTTGTCTGGAAATCGGGATGGACGACCATATCAGTAAGCCAGCCAGTCTAAAAACGCTTTCGCAAATACTGGCGCGATGGCATCCGGCCCGACCGGGCGAACCGATAGCCACGCCTGCGATCGATGATCAAATGGCAGATGACCGCTGGCCGGAAATACCCGGTTTGGATACCCGTTTGGGATTGTTGCGCATTGGCGGTGATCAGCGTCTATACCGACGATTGCTGGAACGGTTTGTGGAAACTCAAACGGAGACGACGACGACCCTTCGTCAAGCCATTGCCGATAGCGACCTGGCGTCGGCCCAGCGTCTCGCCCACACGGTCAAGGGTGTTGCAGGCAATCTTGGAGCCAGCGAACTGGAAGTGGCAGCTAAGACGCTGGAACAGGCAATAAGTAGTGACGATCAGCTCTCAGAAATCGAAGACGGTCTCGCTGCTTTTGAGAAAGCATTGATTAGATTGCTAGATCGCTTGCGAAATTTGCTCAACCTGAATTCAGATCCAGCTCCGTTGCCTGCCTTTGCCGAGCGGCTAGAAATACCTATGGCATCGGCTGCATTACTGGCGGCTCTGGATGAGCTGGTCCCGCACCTCAAAACCCGCAAACCGAAGCATTGCACCGTGGCTCTACAAAGTATTGAGGCATTATCCTGGCCTGCACCTCTCCAGGTGGAGGTGGAACAGTTGGCCCAGCTGGTGCGTAAATACCGGTTCCGCGAAGCTTCGACTCTTCTTGAGTCTCTCCAGCAACGTCTTCAGTCTGCTGAAGGCAACAGGTAGTTGGCCATGAATGACTTGTCTCAAAGCGCCATTCTTATCGTTGACGATACTGAGGCCAATCTCGACATCTTAGTGGAGACACTGACTTGCGTCACCGACGATATTTCGGTAGTGATGGATGGACCGTCAGCGCTGGATATCGTGCGAGAATTTCCACCGGATCTGATCCTGCTGGATATCATGATGCCCGGCATGGACGGCTACGAGGTCTGCCGCCAGCTTAAGGCAGACCCAGCCTTGCAGGATATTCCAGTCATTTTCATCACCGCGATGAGCGAGATCGAAAACAAGACTCGAGGATTTGAGCTCGGGGCCATGGATTACATCACTAAGCCTTTCAATGTGGTCGAGGTCAGGGCACGAGTCAAGACACACCTCTCTCTGCAAATGGCGCGCAAGGAACTGGCCCGACAGAACGAAATTCTAGAGATCAAGGTCGAGGAACGGACCCGGGAACTGGCGTTGACTCAAGAAGTGACGATTGAATGCATGGCTTCTCTCGCGGAATATCGCGATCCGGAAACCGGCGGCCACATCCAACGCACCAAGAACTATGTACGCATCCTAGCTACGCGACTCAAAGATCATCCCAAATTCAAAGACGCGATTACTCCGGAAATCATTAACTTGCTCTATCTATCGGCGCCGTTGCACGACATCGGCAAGGTTGGAGTGCCTGACCATATTCTGCTCAAACCGGGCAAGCTGACCGATGAGGAGTTCGAGGAAATGAAAAAACATACGATCTATGACTATAACTCGCTCAAGGTCGCTGCGGACAAGCTAGGCGATCGTTCTTTTTTACATATCGCTATGGAAATTGCCTTGGCTCATCAGGAAAAATGGGATGGCTCGGGCTATCCCCAAGGACTCAAAGGTCATGCAATTCCGCTGGCCGGACGCTTGATGGCGGTAGCGGATGTGTACGACGCGCTCATCAGCAAGCGGGTTTACAAACCGCCTTTTCCGCATCAGCGCGCGGTGGATATCGTTCTTCAGGGCAAGGGCACCCACTTCGATCCAGATATCGTCGAGGCTTTTCTGGACATTCAGGAAGACTTTCGCCAGATCGCCCTTCAATTCATCGACTTCGAGGAAGAAAGGGTCGCACTGTCCGAACCCTATCGTGAGTATGCGTAGGGGAAGATGGTCCGGCGCGCAGAAAATCCGATCCGCGACGATTCAAAGATACTGCTCCAGCGTCGCTAGAAACATGCCTTTACGAATGGGTTTGGTCAAGTGACCTGTACAACCAGCGTCCAGACTACGCTGTTCGTCTTCTTTCAAGGCATTGGCGGTGAGCGCAATGATGGGAATCGATGCGTGATGGTTTCGCTCGCCTTCCCATGCACGAATCAAGCGGGTTGCGGTATAGCCGTCCATAACCGGCATTTGCACGTCCATGAACACCAGATCGTAATGATATCGTTTGAACTGCTCAAGTGCGACTGCGCCATTCTCAGCGACCGTAAGCTGATGGGGGGTCTTTTTCAGATAAGCCTGAATCAGCATGATGTTATCCTCGGCGTCGTCAGCGACCAGAATGGACAAGCCCTTCTGTCCGGTGCTACCAACTCTCTGGCTGGGGCAGGCTCGGCGAGCCGATGATTGCGCGTGCACCCGACGATCGATCTGATCGGAGAACCGGTTGATCGCTTTCCATAAAGCTCGGCGTTTGACCGGTTTCATCAGGCAAACGATCCGGCCACCTGATGCTTCAGCCAATTGATGGCAGTGTCGCTCACCGACGCTGAGCAGCAAAACACGCAACTCAGCGTCGTCTGGCGCTCTGAGCAAGCAATCCATCCAATCGGCGCCGGACTCGGACTCAAGCAGCATCCCGGAATCCAGCACCAACAATTGGCAAGATTCTCCACGACTGTGCTGAGCGCGCAATATGGCTAGGACCGCCTCCAGGTTTGCTGCCTGTTCGATGTCCGCTTGGGCGAGCATCAGCTGTTCAGCGATGATTTCGCGGCTCATCGCCACATCGTCCGCCACGATCACTCGCCAACCAGCTAGGGAAGTCGGTTTTAGTTGTACTGAACCCGATGCGGCTTCTGGCGACGTTACCCCTAAATGAACGGTGAAATAAAATATGCTGCCTTGATTGACTTGGCTTGTTACCCAGATCTGACCACCCATCAGTTCAACCAATCGCCGACTGATCGCGAGTCCCAACCCGGTACCGCCATAATTTCGGGTGGTGGCGCCATCCGCTTGAGTGAACGCATCGAAGATCAGCGCCTGCTGATCGGGCGAAATACCGATGCCGGTATCGGCAATGGCAAAACGCAGATGTCCAGGAACCGCTTGATCGAGATCATTTTCCACTAAGATGACAATGTAGCCGTTGGTCGTAAATTTTATGGCGTTGCCGATCAAGTTGGTCAGCACTTGTTGGAGACGATGCGCATCACCCTCTACCTGGGTAGGAACATCCGGGCTGATGTACAAGATCAGTTCAAGCCCCTTCTGCTGCGCGCGTATCGCCATCAGGTCGACCTGCCGATCCAGTAATGCTTCTAAATCGAAAAGCTCGTAACACAAGACCAGCTTTTTCGCCTCGATTTTAGATAGATCCAGAATATCTTCGATCAGAGCCAGCAAATTTTCCCCAGCGTTCTTAAAGACATTGACGTAACTGTGCTGTTCATGACTCAAATCGGTTTCAGCGAGCAAGTCAGCAGCGCCGATAATCGCGTTCATCGGTGTACGGATTTCATGGCTCATGTTAGCCAAAAACTCACTCTTGGTGCGATTGGCGGTCTCGGCGACATCCTTGGCGTGCTTCAATTCCCCGGTGCGCGCTTCAACCAGTTTTTCCAAATCCTCTTGGTAGGCAGTCAGGCGAGTACTGTTTTGCTCGATGGTATCCAGCATCTGATTCAAAGCAAAACCCAGTTGCGTAATCTCGTTGTGGCTGCTACTTGAGGTGAATCGCGCATTCAATTGGCCAGATTGAACTTTATGCGCCACTTCGGCGATCTCGCGAATCGGCCAGATGATCTTGCGCGCCATGATCTGCAACAAGATGCCAAACAGCAAGGTCATGACCAGGGCGAACACGAGCAGAGCATGCCTGATCTGGGTGCGGATCGCCTGGCCAGTCTGAAATTCCTGTCGATAAATATCGATGGATTGTCCAGAAATATTGGCCAGCAGGACCGTCAAGGCTAGAGTCAACTCATCGAACTGGCGATTGAGCGCGCGGAACTGCCGTTCCAGCGCAAAGTCCTGGCTCAACAAATCCCGATAACGCAGGCTATAGGACTGGAAGCGGCTATCGTTATCTGGGGGCAATGATTCTATATTGCGCAACAAAGAATCCAGCGCCATATTCAGGCTACTGAATTTGGCCTCGGAACGGCCTAAAAAATAACTCTCCTGAAAGAGATTTAAATTGAACAAAAACCGGTAAAGCGCAGTGGTCTTCTGAAGAAAGAAAACACTTGAAGCCAATACTTGATAATTAGCATCGAAATGAGCCTTGTTCAGTCTTTGCTGGGTCTTGAGTTGGACCAATCGACTGAACAGCATTTCATAGCGTGAGAACAGCGCGGTAATTTCTTCGATTTTCGATAAGGTCAGGACGCTGGAAGCTTCCCAATTTCTTTGACGAAGGTTATTTTTCACCCCGTTCAGTAAAAGCGCAAAATGCTGTTCGGCTTCGGGGCGATTTTCTATGAGAGTCGCCTGCTCCCAGAAGCGAATTTCCCAGAATTGCCGTTCCAGACTGCGAGTCACTCGATCAGCCAGCATGGCCTCTTCACCACGCTTGGCGCTCATGGAGAGTTGCTCCAGAAAAAGCATCACGCCCAGATAGCCGGCGCCGAGCAGCATCAACAGCAAGCCCGCTAGCAAATAAAAACGTCGTTTGACAGTGCCCAGCATGACTTTTGCGCCATATCGTCTTTTGTACGGATTTTTAAGTTTAGCGACTGGTGATCTTCAGTTCGATGCGCCGGTTACGACGATAGGCTTCGGGAGTATCCGCCGGATCGATCGGGTGATATTCCGCCATGCCCACCGCCGCCAGTCGCTGCGGAGGAATTCCTTGTCGAATTAGATAGTTGACAACTTCCTGCGCCCGGGCGGTGGACAGCTCCCAGTTCGAAGGAAACCGGCCACCGCGCATGGGGACTCGGTCGGTATGCCCCTGTATCTCGATAATGACCGGTAGATCCGGCGGCAACTGCGTGACCAGTTGCTGATAGACCATAGCGAATTTATCCAGGTCACCCTGCCCGTTGGCTGATAGCGTAGCTTCGCCAGAACCGAACAAGACCTCGGACTGAAAGACGAACCGATCGCCGACCACCTTGATATCCGGGTTATTGGCGAATACCTCGCGCAGCCGGCCAAAGAAATCGCTGGCATATTTCTCCAACTTTTCGACTCGCTCCAGCAAACGCTTCTTGAGGGCACTGTCCAGCGCTTCGATACGATCCTTTTGCTCGACAATGAGCGCATCACGTTGCGCCAACTCTTGCTCGCTAGCGGCCAGGGCGCGGTTGAGCCGCGCCAATTCGGCGCTCAGCCGTTCAGCGCGGACGCTGAGCAACGCCGCTTGTTCCTGAACACTGGTCGTGGTCTGTTCGGCTTTGCGCTTATCGGCGTCCAGTGCTGCCCGTGCGGCCTGAACCGCCGTCAATTCATCGCGTAATTGCCTCAACAGATCATCTCGTTCATCCACGGTGCTTTCCAGATTCTCAACCTGACCACGCAACCGCGCCGCCTCCTTCTCGGCATCGCCAGCCAATCCTTCCAGGTGCTCGACGATGCGTTGCAACTGGGTGATGGCGCTCTCCTTGCCTAGCATTTCCCGGCCAATCAACACCTCGCTGATCACGAACATGGTGATCAGAAAGATCAGCACCATCACCAGGCCGCCCAGGGCATCGGTGAAGGCGGGCCAGATATTAAATTCGCTTAGGGATTCACGCCGACGAGGCATCGTCCAGGTCCCGAGGCAATTCGGCTTGCTGCGCCAACAATCGAGCGATCACTCGTAATTCATGCCGCAAATCGGCGGTACGGTCGTTTTCGATGTTCTGCAAGGTAACTCGCAACGACTCGATGTGCTCCCCCAGAGTGGCAATCTGTTCGGCGACGCGAGCGACGCCTTCCCCGCGATTGGCTAGATACTCGGTGGTGGCCGCGACCCGCTCCAACCGGTCGGTGGTGGATTGCAGCAACGCCGCCAGATGGCGCGGTGAAATGGTTTCGGTGCTGGCGGTGACGGTGACCACTGGCTGCCAAAGCGGAACCAAGTCGCTAACGACCAGCGCCTCCAGCTGCGCGTGATGATCGCTTTGGGCATGAAACAGTTGCAGCTCCAGGAAACCGAGTGCTAACGCGCCCAGTAGACCGAATAGCGAAGAGGAGAACGAGATACCCATGCCACCCAATGGCGCCGCCAACCGGTCCTTGAAACTGGCGATCAAGGCCATGGTATCCGCGGTTTTGTCCGCCGCCAACCCACCGATCACTTCACGCACGCCAGCGATAGTCAACAATAAGCCATAGAAGGTGCCGATCAGGCCCAGCAGCACCAACGCCCCGGTCAGATAACGCACCAACGCCCGCCGATCGTCGCCGCGCGTCGCCAGTGAATCCAGTAGGTAAGGCAGGGTGGCGGCGACATCACCGTGATGGATCACTCGGTACACTTTGCGCAGAAAATCACCGACACCGCGCCCACTCCCCTCCAGCAACGCTTCGTTGACCTGGTTCAATGGCCACTCGCGACGGCGGGCTTTCAGCACCACGCCGGCAGCCCGTTCTACATCGCGGGCGTCGCGCAAGCTTTCCAACAATGATTTGAAGGTATAGGCCACTCCAAACAAAAAGACGGCCACCACGGCGCCATTGAAATAGAGGTTATGCAAAAACGCTGCAATGAGCGGTCGCTGGAAAGTCGCGCCCAGCGCCACCAACACGGTGAGAAACAGAAGAGAACGCAAGAGGTAACGGTTGGCGCCCCGCATGGGACGCCGATCAGACGGGGTCATGGGCATAAAGATTATCCATCATCTTCCAAAATGGGGAATGCACTTTACACGAATCGGGCAAACGGCGGATATGATACCCGCCTGGCTTTGGAATCAGGACGGTCAAGGCTACCCACAAAGTGGTTTTTCCACAACGAGAACGCCCCTACGCATACGACCTCCGCGCCGAAATCAGCCACCTTCCTGCTGCTGACCCTGGGGCTGACAGGCTGCGACTTCTCAGCCTGGAACAAGCGATTATCAGTGAAAGACCCTTCCTCGGCTCAGGAAGGGACGCTCGATATGACGCACGCTACTCCTGCTGAAAACCCTGTTCCCAGCGACCTTCAAACGCGATTTGCGCCAATGACTTACGTTCCCGAGGTGCTTGTTCTTTCTCTCGCAGCATCTCCGGCAACCCATCAACCGGCCCTGGATGGCCCACCGCAATCATCGCCATACAGGCATGATCCGTTGGGATATTGAACGTCGCTTTGGCTTGATCCGCATCGAACCCGCCCATTTGATGCGCCACCAATCCCAGAGTAGTGGCTTGCAAGCAAAGATTCTCGCTGGCGGCACCGGTGTCGTACTGCGCCCAGCGGTTGGGTTTTTGGTTATGGCCGAAGTGGGGCGCGGCAACCGATAACAACAGTATCGGCGCATTCTTGACCCAGATTTGATTACCTTCCGCCAGACAGGCGAATGCCTGTTGCCAAGCCTCAGCATCGCGGAACCGGTCCCAGACCAGATAGCGCCACGGTTGATCGCCGAAGCAGGATGGCGCCCAGCGGGCCGCTTCCAACAGCGCCAATAGCTGTTCGCGACTGACCGGCTGACCCGGGTCGATAGCGCGCGGACTCCAACGGCGAGCAAGCAACTCAGCAATCGGGGTCGAGGTCGTAGCAGGTTTTTCTAGCATGGCGGGTCTCCAAATGCGTTAGGTACGGAAAATAGTTGATGGTCTTCTTGGTCTTCTTAGGTACCGTTTTAGGCTTTAGGTTTGGCGCGCAGAGCTTACCCGATAGCCGGTTGTGGTGCGATCACCACGCGGGCCTCGGCCAGCAACCGTCCGGCGCTGCTGATTTGGATCTTATAAATACAATGTGCAGCCTCACCCAGCAACCGACGGGCGGTCACCTCTAACGGTGCCGCGTTTTCATCCAGCTCCGCGACAAACCAGCGAGCATCACGCAAAGCCGCTAGATAACCTGGCGGCGCTGTTTTCCCAGCCACGCTGGCACACAACCCGCCATGAATCGCCGCCGCTTGAGCACCATACTCGAAGGCGGCGACTGCCGACAATCGCCCCTGCCGGCGCAGTGGATTGGCGGGATCTCGATGGGTATCGGTCATGCACTGGATAAAGTCATCATCCCAGGTAATGACCGTGTCCAGTAGGCACATGGCGTCGGCGTGTGGAATCAAGGTTCGGATATGCGCCTTGTCAATCAGCATGGTTCTACCTGGAACTCAAGCCGATCATGTGGCAAATAAGGCAACGTCAAACAGGTGCGGCCAATAGCGACGGATCGCAGCAAGGGTAAACCGCGCGCCGCCGGATTGCTCAGCCGCAACCGCTCCATTGCAGAATCGAGCATGGATTCCGCTGCACCCGAGCGAATTTGCCAGCTCTGCAAACGCGCCTGGTGGCCGGTCAGCGATTGCGTTTCTAGCAGCAGCGCCATACTGAACGGCGTCGATACCGCTCGAAAAGGTTGCAGGGCCAACGGCGGCGGAGTATCGAAGGCAACCAGCAGCACGGGTCGATTCTCCATCTGTGTCAACGCAACCGCTTCCAGCAATCCAGCGCTAAACGAGGCATCGTAGGCGCCGACGTTGGATGCTGGTTGTTGCGAACCAGTGGCGATCGTCCAGTAACCTAATGGCGCATTGTAAACCGAATTGTTGAACTGGTTAGGCGAAATCGGTCGCCCCGGCTCGATCAACCCCCGACAGAGGGCATCCAGGGCTTCGGTATTACCGCCAGAGCACGCGAACACCGCGCGGCAAGATCTTCCATCCATTCCCGCTTGATCGAGCGCTTCAGTCGCGGCTTGCAGCGCCAATCGGACGGTCAGCGAGGCGCGTCGCGCCTCGTTGCGTGGTAAACGCACCCGGTCAAAACATAGGGATTCATCGGGTCGGTATGGTTGTCGACCCGCTAGCACCGCACGTCCAGTGGGCCAATCCGGCAGGCCGGGCGCGCAGAGACCGATGCCGCTGAGATAAACGCTCATTCTTCAGCTGATCCGCGCCAAACTGTGGCGGTTGCGCGTCCAGCGGGACCAGGCCCGGCCCACTTTATACCAATGCAGATAACCTGCTTCCAACGCCAACCGCCACAGCACCGAGAAATCGAGGCGCAGGCGATCTTCAGCGGCGCACAACACCGGATGCAAATCCAGACCACGCGCTAGGATTTCACTGCGCGCCAGATGGTAACGACTGGTCACCAGCACAAACGATTGCCTCTGCACCTCCCCTAGTAATTGCCGGGTGCGGCGTAGATTATCCAGAGTATGCAGGGACTGATCTTCGATCGACAGCGCACCGGTGGGTAGGCCCATCGCCAAGAGAAATTGCCGGCCACGCTCAGCCTCACTGACACTGCCGCTAGTCGGACCACCGACCAGCAAGATACGTCGCTGAGGATCGGCGCGGTACAGGGCGGCGGCCCGCTCCAATCGACAGGCATAATCGCGACTGACTTGATCACGCTGCAAGCGCACGCCCAGCACCACAACCCATCCACTCTCGGCAACCTGAGCAGGCGTATCCTGGGCCATTCGCCAAACCCGATGAAATAACCACAACCCGCTCAACCCTAGCGTCGCCATCAGCAACATATTCGACAGTAGCAAAGTCCCCAGACCATCCCAACCCATCGCGAACTGCCGGACGAAGCGTCGCGGCGACTGTCCAGTCGCTCTACTCCGCTCCGCTCCCACCAGAGAAGAAGGTGCTTCCTGCCAGTAATCGTAAAAATTAAACCAGTTGTAGGGTGCGTCACGAGCATAATGTTCCAAGCGGTCGGCATAACGTTGCATCCAGACACCCAGTTGTTCTTGCCGATGGCGCCGGTCCAGAATCACCCGCTCGGCCAGTAACTCGAAATGCATCTGGTAACGATTGCCACCCCGGTACAAACCGAAACATAAGATGACGGGACAACCCACCAGCGCCGCCGACAGAATCGGTGCGATCGGCAACGCGATGTCCTCGCCGAAAAATCGACAAGGCGCCGCCCTCTCGCCCGGCGCGATCCGATCGCCCAACGCACCGACCAAGTATCCCTGCCCTACGCTCTCCTGTACCTTGAGCAAGGTTTCCGGTCCGCCAACCGGGATGATGGTCTGCGCCAGCGTTGGGTTGAGCGCATCAAGTAACCGCGTCATGACCGGGTTGTGGCGGGTGTTCATGAGAATGCGGATCGGGAGACGCTGCAGATGCAATCCAATGACCCGCAAGGCTTCAAAACTGCCTAAGTGCGAACCCAGCAGGATGCAACCTCGACCCGTCGCCGCTTGATCGAAAATCGACTGGCCGCCAACAATTTCAATTTCGAAGTGTTCCAAGCGTCCGCTCAGAAAATAAACTCGGTCAAGGATCGTGGCGGCAAAGCAGTGAATGTGGCGAAATCGATCTCGCCAGCTCGGTTCGCGATTCAACGCCCGACGCAGAAAAAGCTGCGACCCGCGTCGCGCCTCGCCCGCCGTCATCAAAAAATACAGGGTGATGGGATAGAGCAGGGCACGGCCTGCGGGCCGCCCTATATGCAGGGCGATCCAGAGAATCAATCGCAGCGTCCAGGCACTGCCTCGTTCCGGCAATTGCCCCCACTGTCGGTTCATGAAGAAGTGGTGGCGTCAGTGAGTGCGCCGCTCAGCGACATGCGCGCTCAACGCCCGTAAGGAAGCGAAAACACGTTGATTTTGCTGCTCATCGGAGCGCATTTGAAAGCCGTAGATCTTGCTGATCGCCAGCGCCAGTTCCAGCGCATCGATGGAATCCAGACCCAATCCTTGATTGAACAAGGGTTCCTCGGGTGCAATATCTTCTGGCTTAATATCTTCGAGATGCAAGGTTTCGACCAGCAGCCGGGCGACCTCCAACTCGAACGGCGAAAGCGCATCCATGGGTGACCTCATGAAAATGGAACCGTTATGAACTTTTGGAAGGTTGTCAATTTGTTTGCAAACTATATCATGGCTTACGGTAAAAATCGGCGGCAGCCTGATTGCATGGTGTATTTGATTAATCTATCGAATTTTTTATGAAACTGTCCCCCTTGAAAACCGCAGGTGCGCCACCCTTCAACACTCGCTATGGTGAGGACGCGCAGGCTAGAGAGCGTCTGGATGACGATCACCTCCTGGCGTTGATCCGCTTTCGAGATCCAAGCGCTGCGATGACCGATCCCCGGCTTTGCGAGGTGGCCTTGCAGCAACTGGACGAAACCGCGAACGCCGAATTCTGGATCAGCCCTTGGCCCGTGCGAACCGGCGTCACGCATGGAGTAGGTTACGCTGACAACGGCGATGTCCTGTTCTTGCAACTCCGCTTGGACGAATACGCCGGAGATGCCTTGCAACCGCTGACCGCTATAGCCTATCGGCGCTTGTTCGCTGCTGCTCACACCCTCGGTTATACGCATTTCCTGCGCATCTGGAACTACTTCCCCGACATCAACCAAGAATGGGCGGGACTCGAACGTTATCGCGGATTTTGCGCAGGTCGGCATCAGGCTGTGATGGCAGAACTAGCAGAACGGGAGACGCAATTACCGGCGGCCTGCGCCCTTGGCACCCTCCCTGCCGACCCTTTTTCCAGCGCTGGAGGGTTACATCT
Source organism: Gammaproteobacteria bacterium (assembly GCA_024235035.1). GTDB lineage: Bacteria > Pseudomonadota > Gammaproteobacteria > Competibacterales > Competibacteraceae > UBA2383. Next base: position 230,692 of record JACKNE010000007.1, on the reverse strand, counting down.
ATATGCGCTGGCTGCTCGCGAACCTGGCTTGCAAATCGAAAACCCGCGCCAGGTCAGCGCCTTTCATTACCCACACCAATACGGATACCGCAGTCCCTCTTTCTCGCGCGCCGTACTGAAAGCCTGGAGCGAGCACGTCTATCATCTTTACATTTCCGGCACCGCCAGCATTGTCGGGCACACCAGCCAACACACCGATCTCATGGCGCAACTCGGCGAAACGTTACTGAATCTGGAAACATTGCTGATTCACGCTAACCGTTCAGCGCCGCTGCCCTTGCGACTGGAATTACTGAAGATTTATTGTCGGCCTGATATCGATCCAGCGCCGCTGCGCGAGCGCATCATTCAGGCATTTGGGCCTGCTGTGTCAATGCTGTTCCTGCACGCTGACATCTGCCGGCGAGAACTGCTGATCGAAATCGAGGGCCTGGCTGTCGGCATTGCCCAATGAATAATCTCCGTCACTCTCTCAAGCTCTACGCCCATGAAACCCGATACACCGCTTGAGCCGCATCCGGCCTTACCGGATTACTACTCCGATCTGGCGCAGCGCCCAGCTTTCGTGCGTGGGATGTTCGATCGCACTGCTGGCTATTACGACCAGGTCAATCGCTTGCTTTCCTTCGGGTCCGGCAGTTGGTACCGACGGCGAGCACTAACCCGCGCCGGTTTGCATCCTGGCATGAGAGTGCTCGATGTCGCCATCGGCACTGGACTGGTGGCCCGACAGGCCTTGACGGTCACCGGCGATCCACGATCGGTGATTGGTTTGGATGTGAGTGCGGGCATGCTGGCCGAGGTCCGTCGTCTGCTGAATCTAGCGTTGATCCAGGGACTCATGGAACAATTACCGGTTGCCGATGCAAGCTTCGATTTTGTCAGCATGGGCTACGCTCTGCGGCATGTCGCTGACCTCAACGCCACTTTCCGCGAATTTCACCGTGCGTTGCGCCCCGGTGGCATCCTGCTCATCCTGGAGATCACTCGCCCCGCTCAACCGTTCAAACGCGCCCTACTCAAATTCTATCTGGGACAGGTGATTCCACTGCTCAGCCGACTGACCACCGGCAACCGGGATATGCAGACACTAATGCGCTATTATTGGGACACTATTGAGAACTGCGTCCCGCCTGAAACCATCATTGCGGCGATTCGCAACGCAGGTTTCGCCGAAGTCGGTTGCGATGTCGAATTCGACCTGTTCCGAGCCTATTTCGGGTGTAAGGGTGGTGGTAAAGGCAGCGTCGCACAACCGGATGAGCAACCGACTATGACCTGATCCGGATGCACATTGCCCTTTCTCGAATCCACCGAGGAGAAAAATCCCATGACCGAGGTCGTTCTCACCACGATCCACGGACCGATTGCGCAACTGACTTTAAATCGGCCAGAATCCTATAATGCCTTGAATATCGGCACGGCGCAGGCGCTCACTCGGGCACTGTTGGATCTGAGCGCCGACCCGGCCATTCGCGGCCTCATCATCACCGGCTGTGGCGCGGCCTTCTCCGCTGGCGGTGATCTCAAGTTCGTGCAGACCCATCCCCACGGACCCGCCGCGGCTTTTCACGAACTGGCTACTCATGTGCATGTCTGTGTGACGGAAATCCGCCGATTGCGTAAACCGGTCATCGCCGCCATCAACGGCGTCGCCGCAGGAGGGGGATTTTCCCTGGCTCTGGCCTGCGACTTCCGGGTCATGGCGGAATCGGCACGACTCAAGCAGGGCTTCACCAGCAATGCACTCTGCATCGACGCCGGCGGCACATTTACTTTGCCCCGCTTGGTTGGACTGGCTCGCGCCCTGGAAATTGCAGCTTTCGATGCGCCGATGTCCGCTGAACAAGCATTGCATTGGGGGTTGGTGACGCGGGTGGTTCCTGACGGCTTACTCCTCGAAACTACCCTGGAGATGGCACACACTCTCGCCAAGAAATCCCTGCACGCTTTCGGACACGCCAAGACATTACTGACCGATGCGTTCGATACATCCTGGGAAGCACAATTGGAGCGTGAGCGGCGTGGGCTAGCAGCGTGCGCTGGTCATCCAGATGGCCTGGAAGGAATGCACGCTTTCCTGGAGAAACGTCCACCACACTATAATTGATCGCCTCTTTCCGTGAGCATCCTCATGAACCGACCTCTTATCGCCATTATTGGCGGCACCAGCTTCACCACTCTGGATACCCTGAAGATCACCCACCGGGAGACTCTATCCACACCTTACGGCGAACCCTCCAGCCCGCTGATCCACGGTGAGTTGGGTGGGCAAAATGTGGTATTCCTGGCCCGGCATGGCCAGCATCACACGCTACCACCGCATCGAATCAATTACCGAGCCAATCTCTGGGTCTTGCACCACATTGGTGTCCAGTGGGTGGTTGCGGTCGCCGCCGTCGGCGGCATCCGCGCCGACATGGAACCGGGGGTGTTGGCTTTTCCAGATCAGATCGTCGATTACACCTGGGGTCGGCACACTACCTTCTTCGAAGACAACCTCAGCCACGTCACCCATATCGATTTTACCGAACCCTATTGTCCTGAACTGCGGGAACGCCTGATCCAGGCGGCTCGCACCTTGGGAATTATGGCGCGTGAATCCTGTACCTATGCAGCGACGCAGGGGCCACGCCTGGAAACAGCAGCGGAAATTCGCCGGTTGGAGCGGGACGGTTGCGATATCGTCGGCATGACCGGAATGCCGGAAGCGGCGCTGGCCCGGGAATTGGGTTTGCGTTACGCCGCTTGCGCGGTGGTGGCCAACTGGGCGGCGGGCAAGGCGTTCGGCGTGATCACCATGGCCGAGATCGAACGAACCTTGGCAAGCAGCATGATCAAGGTCAAGGATCTGCTGGCGCAGGCGATTGCCACACTGGAACCCAAATGATGGCAGGACAAGATCAAGATATTGCTATAGGTGATAGTTATTCCGGCCCCCTTGCTTGATGTGATACATGGCGACATCCGCCTTCTTCATCAAAGCGTTGCCATCTTCACCATCATCGGGATAGATAGCGATCCCAATGCTGGTCGTCACAAACAGTTCGCGGCCTTCCAGGACAAAGGGTGTTTGAAAGTCTTTCACCGTTTTCTCGGCAATCTTGGCCGCATCTTCTATCGTTGCAATTTCAGGCAATATCAGCATGAATTCGTCGCCCCCCAGGCGCGCGACGGTATCGTTCTCACGCAGAAGGCTCGTCAATCGCTTGCCAACCGCTTGCAACAACCGATCCCCCATATCGTGCCCCAATGTATCATTCACCCTCTTGAAGTGATCCAGATCCAGCATCATCAAGGCCAACTTTTTCTGGTGTCGGCGGGCATGGGCCATCTCCAGGTTGAGGCGGTCATTGAACAGCGATCGATTGGGTAGGTTGGTCAGGGCGTCATGATAGGCTATCTGCTTGATCGTTTCTTCGGCGTGTTTGCGCTCGGTGATATCGCGAAAGATGGTCAGCATGGAAACGCTTCCGTCTGCATTCTTCAGCGGAGTCTGGATCACATCGTATATTTTGCCATTCTTAAGACAGTTCCATTCCCACCGTATGGTTCTACCCGCGAAAACATCATGGTAGGGGCACCAGGGACAAACCTCTTCATAGTCATTGAGGGTTTTGTGGCATTTGAGGTTTTTTTGATATGAAAACTCTTTCTCAAACGCGGCATTGGCGTATTGAATGTCATAGCGCGAATTAACGATATAAACAATATCCTCCATCGCCTCGAGAATTCTGATCAGATTATCTTTCTCACCGAGCAAAGCCTCTTCAGCCCGCTTGCGTTGAGTGATTTCTCGTTGCAGCCTTTCGTTAGTTTCTATTAGGGCAAATGTGCGCTCATTGACCAATTCTTCAAGATGCTGGCGATGTTTTCTTAATTCTCTCTCCGAAGTCAGGTGAGCAACAGTCGTACCCACCAAGCCGGCAACAGCCAAATAGATGTCGATTAAATCTTTCGGAAAGGACTCCGACATTCGATAGCCGACCAGCATCACAGACGTCATTTGATTTTCTTGGGTAATGGGTAGAAAAAGGACCGAGAGGGGCTCGGGAATAAACATGAGGCGCCAGGTGAGAAAACCGCTTTCCAACACTTCGGCAATCGCTTCCTCGATTTTCGCTTCAGGCCACGCCCGACTGGAAACACGCTCCGAGAAAGACCAATGGCGCCCGACAATTGTGCCATCGGCGCCGTGTTCTCCAAAAGCCACCAGATCCGCATCGAGAAAGTTGACCAACGCTTTCCCAATCTCGATCCAAATATCCTGCTGCGTGGTGAGACGGGCGAGGTATTGGGCTAATTTGATAATCGAGCCATTGGGTTCACCATACCCTGTATTCTCCATCGCCTACTCTCCTCATAGGGGTTGCAGATAGAGATTCTCCAAAAAGAGCGTATCAAAGTCAGAACATTGCGACAGGTTGATGATCCTAGCTCGATCTTTGAGGTGCTGCAAACGTCTAGCGGCAACGGGTGAGAGCAACACCTCCTCGCATCCGGTCAGGGCAGTGTTCCCGCAAAGTTCGACCCGATCCGGCGAAATCCGAGGCAACAATCCGATCTCTTGTGCGTTGGGCACATCCAGCGAACTGCCAAAAGCCCCCGAAACGCAAATGCGCCGTAAATCCTGGCAGCCCATGCCAGCATTCGCCAGCAAAACCTGGATACCTACGCCAATGGCCGCCTTGGCGCGCTGAAACATATCTACATCTCTTTTTGTCAAGACCAGGTCCCGTTCGCCTCGGATTAACCCAAATCCTTCACTGGGGATAGTTGGCGAAAATCGACCCATGCGCGTCAATTGGCCTGAACGGACCAAGCCGGCGATCAGATCCACCAAACCTGAGCCGCAGAAGCCACGCGGTTCACTCCCAGCGAGGACCGTAAAATCAAATACGCCATTCTGCCAGGTGACTCGATAGATCGCTCCTGGCTCGGCGGGCAACCCACAACGAATGCCGCTTCCTTCGAAGGCCGGGCCTCCAGCTGCTGAAGCCACCCACAGGATTTGTCCATCCCACAAAGCGATTTCGGAATTGGTGCCAAAATCAATGAGCAGGCTACCTGCCTCGTGTTCAGTCAGGCAGGTCGTAATCACACCAGCCAGTAGATCGGAACCGACGAAGCCAGCTAAGGGAGGCAGGACCTCGACGACCGCCTGAGGATGAATGCCCCAGGCAATTGCCCAAGCTTGCGTATCGTCCGGCGCACAATCGATGGCGCCCACCCAGTGATCTGGTTGCAGCAGCCGGCCAACATTCTGTCCCGATAATAGGGCCAGCATGGCCGTATTCCCCACCAGCGTGAGACGCACCACCTGCTGCAGATCGATCCCCTCCCGGATCGCGATGTCCCACAGGGCTTCCCCAATGGCCATGACGGCTTGTTGACTCACGATTCGCGCCTGTTCCGGAGATTCGGAGGCCACCATCAACCGGGTAATGATATCGGAACCCACAGTCACCTGCGGATTCAAACCCCAACGCTCAGCTAGCCAGTGGCCGCTGGCAAGGTCATGCAACGAAAGCCGGATATGGGTAGTACCCAAGTCCACGGCGACTCCATAGGACCCCTTGACCAGCGGCGACAAGTTTCTCAAAGGGAAAACCAAACAGCGCTTGCCACACCAAGCCTCTTGACCGTCAAGGCGCCTCCACGCAGATTTCGGAGCCGGCGACAGGAGCGTGATTCGCAAATCATGCTGAGGTATGACTTGGCATGCGAGACGCATACCTTGCGCCCGTTGGGCGTTATCCAGATGAATGCTCTCAGCGAATGTGGGTTCGCCGACTTCCCCCACCTCGATCCGCACCAGACACAACCCACAGGCGCCGGTTCCTCGGCATCCTGTACGAACCCCGATATCGGCTCCATCCAGGATATGGCGTAGAGACTGACCAAAAACAAAGGAGATACGTCGTTCCTCTGCTTCCAATTGGACAAGCAGGGTGGGCATGGGCTACCGGTCCTGGCGTGCGGCAAAAACCATCGCAGCGATGTTTTCCGGTTTCGATTCCGGTGGAATCTCGCAGCCCGACGAGAGAACGAAGCCTCCACGATCGGCGAACAGGCTCAATAATCGGGATGCCTCATCGGCGATCTCCTCAGGCGTGGCTTCGATAAAAGATAACGACTTGATGTTGCCATTTAAACTGGTCCGCGGGAGCGTCCGCATGGCATCTAGAGGATGGACAGAGAAATCGATGTTGGCCAACTCCACACCGGCCTGGGGATAGAAGGGCAGAATCGGCGTCACGGGTCCGGCCGTATGCAGCCAATTGACCGCGGAACCCGCTTGTTTGAAAGCAGTGAATATCTGTTCGAGGCGGGGAAGCACCCACTCACGATAGAATGAGGCCGGAATGACCTCAGGCGAGGCAGAAGGATCGAAAACGATGGGTAGATGCGCTCCCGCTTCGATCTGCGCGATCCCAAAGCGCGTGATTACCGCGACCGCAAAGTCCAGCAGGCGGGCGAATTGTTCGGGTTCATCGATCGCCTGGTAGAGAGTGGTTTCGATACCCAGCAATTGGGTAGCCAGGGTCATTGGCCCCAACACACAGCCGATCACCAGTACATCATCGCCGACTTCCCGCCGGAGAATCCGCGCCGCTTTCAGCAGCTCTGGCATACGCCCGGCCTGCCAGGGATCGGGTATCGAGAGGTTATCCGGATTAGCGCCGTCCGCCAGCGCGTAAGATCGGACGAACGGATACTGATTGCTTCGGTAGGTCAGGACCGAACCTGCCGCCTCGGTTTCGACATTAACATCCATCAAAGCGAAAACAGCATCGTAATCATAGTACTGTAATGCCTGCAACTGACAGCGCGCTAGCAACTCACCATCCCGGATATAGTCGCTCAGAGGCACCCTGGCCAACATAGCGGCATGACCGAAAACCTGAGCGATGACCGGGACACGGTCCGGCGGCTGAAAAGCCACGGCGGCCTTGACCCGTTCAACGCTGTTCATCGCTCAGCCCCGCATCTGATCAAGATAGTGCAGGCCATCGAAAGCGTTCTGGGCGACGAAATCAACCTTCAAGCGCTGGGCGAGTGTTTGCTTCAACGCTGCTCCTCCTGCGATCACCTTGATATGACCCAGCCCTCGCGCGACCAGCTTGTCCTTGATCTGAAGCACCTGAGGAATCACAGTGGTGATCAGTCCACTGATTCCAATAGCCAGCGCGGCTTCCTGCTCTGCCGTATCGATCAGCCGTTCTACCGGACAATCCTTGCCACGATCCACCACCCGATATCCTTTTGCGGTCAAGACCATCTTGAAGATATTTTTTCCCAAATCATGCACATCCCCCTCTAAGGCGCCGATGACCACTGCCCCTTTAGTCTGAGGTGGAGGCGTACTCGGCGGATAAAGCACCTTCATCACTCCCGTCGCCGCCCGCCCGCACAGCATGATTTCCAGCAAATTGAACTGCTCTACCGTGCATTTAGCGTCCAATTGCGCCATCGCTGCTTCCACACCATCGGTGATGATCTGCCTGCGCCCGACGCCGGCTTCACGAAGCTTGCTGGCCTGGATGATCGCCTGAGCCTGATCGCCATCGAGCAGCGCCTTTATCAGTAAATCCATCATAGCTGTTCTTAGAAACCGTCTAATACCCTAACCGCCATGTCGCGAGCCTTGGTCGTCAAGAGACCCAGTAGGCATAACCCACCATCGTCGGGTTATTGTCCACCAAAAGTATCAGATTCCACGCACCAGTCGCCCGCTTCGCAAATCCCGAATCTCGGTTGGCTTTGCCGCGCCGCCAGTAGGGCCGGGGAGCAGCGCATCGATGTTTCGGCCCAGTTGCCGGCGCACCGCTAATGCGTTGCGCGCTGGGGGATGGCCACTGAAATTGGCGCTGGTGGAAACCAGCGCATGGTCACATACCCGGCACAGCGCCGCCGTCAATGGATGGGCGGTAACCCGCACCGCCAATGTCTCGTGGCGACCACGCAACCAATCGGGCGTATCGGCCCGGGCCGGAATCAGCCAAGTGTATGGACCCGGCCAAGTAGCGGCGAGTTGTGCCTGATCGGTAGGAGAAAGGGGTCGTAGAAAGGGTGCAAGTTGCCTGAAATCGGCAGCGATCAGGATCAATCCTTTATGCAGTGGCCGTCGCTTGAGCACCAATAACCGACGTACGGCTTGTTCATGGCGTGGATCGCACCCCAGCCCATAAACAGCCTCGGTCGGATAGGCGACAATACCGCCAGATCGAACCATACGAGCAACGGTGCGTAGTCGCAGGTAGTTCATGCGCCTAGCTACCGCTGGATCGTTTCGCTTTCGCCGGCGGAATGGCTCGCTGACGGGTTGGGCGTTTTTTCTTCTCCGGCGCTTCCCGCAACAATGTCTCGCACTCGTCCAGACCCAAACTGTCCGGTTCCCGTCCCTTGGGGACCCGAACGTTCTTCTTGCCATCGGTGATGTACGGGCCAAAACGACCATTCAAGATTTCGATCGGGGAATTCGGAAAGGCGCGCAACCGCCGATTGGCGAGCGCCTGCTCATGAGCCGCGATCAATTCCAAAGCCCGCTCACGATTGACGGTATAGGGATCATCTTGCTTGATCGACACATAGTTTTTTCCATAGCGCACATAGGGGCCAAACCGACCGATATTGGCTTGGATCGGTTCGCCATCGGCTGTGGTTCCCAAATCGCGCGGCAATTGAAACAGCGCCAGGGCTTCATCGAGAGTAATCATGTCCAGACGCTGATCGGGCCGCAGGCTGGCGAAACGTGGTTTGTCGGAATCCTCCTTGACGCCGATCTGCGCGAACGCACCAAACCGGCCCATGCGCACCGATACCGGTTTTCTGGTCTTAGGGTCCGTGCCCAGTTCTCGGCTCTGGATCACATCCTGCCGCGAAACATTTTCTGCCTTCTGCATCACCCGTTGTTTGAAGGGATCCCAGAAACCGCGCATCAGCGGCAACCAATCTTCCTCACCGCGCGACACGGCATCGAGATTGTCTTCCAATCGGGCAGTAAATTCATAATCCACGTATTGATCGAAGTGCTGGGTCAGGAAACGATTGACAATCCGTCCGATGTCGGTGGGTTTGAAGCGACGGCTGTCCAACACCGCATATTCACGGGCCAGCAGGGTCGAGATGATCGTAGCATACGTCGAAGGCCGACCGATGCCGTATTCCTCCAGTGTCTTGACCAAGCTGGCTTCGGAATAGCGTGGTGGCGGTTCGGTAAAATGCTGTTCTGGGCGCAACGCCCGCAAGTCTACCCACTCCCCCTGTTTCAAGGGCGGCAGCGTTCGACTTTCCTCCTCATCGCCCTGGTCATCCACGCCTTCCTGATAGACTGCCATGAAGCCAGGATCGGCGACCGTCGATCCGTTGGCGCGGAACGTATTACCGGCACCGCAAGCCAGATCGACCGACACGGTGTCTAGGGTCGCCGGGATCATCTGACAAGCGACCGTGCGCTTCCAGATCAATTCGTACAGTGCATACTGATCTGTACTCAAACCGACGCGGATCATTTCCGGAGTGACTGAAACGACTGTCGGTCGGATCGCCTCATGCGCTTCCTGAGCATTCTTGGCCTTGGTCTTGAAAACACGTGGACTGGCTGGCAGGTTGTGGGCGCCGTAGCGCTGGGCGATCAGCGCCCGGATATCATTGAGTGCTTCTTGGGCCAGATTGACCGAGTCGGTGCGCATGTAAGTGATCAAACCCACCGCACCATGACCGGTGTCGATGCCTTCGTACAACTGCTGAGCGACTCGCATGGTGCGCTGAGTGGAAAAGCCTAATTTACGTGAGGCTTCCTGCTGCAGGGTCGAGGTGGTGAATGGCGCCGCAGGATTACGCTTACGCTGTTTACGTTCGACTTTGGCCACCCGCAAGCGACCGATCGCGTCACCATCGAGGGTCGCCCTAGATTCGGCGAGATGAGCGCACGCTGCATCCAGCAAAGCCCGCTCCATGGCATGCGCCTGAAGATGGTCAGTCACACTGAATTGCGTCAGCTTCTCACCGGCATATTCAAACAACCGGGCCGTCAATGGCTGGCGGGCCTTGGTCGCATCTGCTTCCAGTGTCCAGTACTCCTGCGCCTCGAACTGCTCGATATCTTCCTCACGCTCAACGATCATCCGTAAGGCAGGCGACTGGACGCGGCCCGCAGACAACCCAGGTCGGATCTTTTTCCACAGCAACGGCGATAGATTGAAGCCGACCAGATAATCCAATGCCCGTCGGGCTTGTTGGGCATTCACCAGATCCAGCGACAGGCTGCGCGGATGGGTAACGGCATCCAGAATCGCTTGCTGAGTGACTTCATGAAACACGACGCGCCATATTGGCTTGTCACACAGCAAATCACGTTGCCGGAGAATTTCGCACAAGTGCCAGGAAATAGCCTCGCCTTCACGATCCGGGTCGGTGGCCAGATAGAGTGCATCCGCCTTGGCGGCGGCTTTAGCGATCGTCTCGACATGACGTTCATTCTTGTCGATGATCTGATACTTCATGACGAAGTCGTGATCGGGATCGACGGCGCCTTCCTTAGGCACCAGATCGCGCACATGCCCATAGGAAGCAAGTACTTCGAAGTCTTTGCCCAGATATTTCTTGATGGTCTTCGCCTTGGCCGGCGATTCCACGATGACCAGATTTTTACTCATGACCGTAATGGGGAGCTGACAGGGACAGGGATGATGTCGGGAGCGCGTCCGGCCAGAAAAAGCAGCGCTCCCGGCTTGAAAGCCCGCCAGCGCGGCGGGGCTTGACGAAGCAATGGAGAATGCGTGCTGAACGTCTAGTGAAGGTAGCCAGGGACCTCATCAAATACCAGGTCTTCCATCCAGGCGTAAGCTTCTTCCTGGCCAGGCTGGTTGAGCAATACCATCAGGATGATCCATTTCAATTGGTGAAGATCAATGTCATCCGTTTCCAGCGCCATGACCCGGTCGATGACCAACTCGCGGGTTTCTGAGTCGAGAATGCCGCCCTGTTCCAGGAACAGCAGAAAGCCGCGACAACCTACATCCAACCGCGCCTGTTCCGCCTCGATGTAGATGCGGCAAGATCGGGAATTGACCGGCAACGGGGCCACCGGACGGTCAACCAGACTGTCCAGCCACTCAAAAGCCCGATGCACTTCTCGTGAGGGAAAACCCGCCGCCAGCAACTCGGTCTGGATCGATTCGCGATCAGGATCAGCGTCAATATCTTCGTCCATGCCGTTCTGAAATAGATACATCAGCACGTCCAGCATGTTTTCTTTCATTCAACAAGCTCGCCTTAAGAGTACGAAAGCCCCAACCATCGGCGGGGTATGAGACGCCGGTCGATTTGACCCGCGCACAGAGATCGCCGCCGGCTCAGGAAAGGACTGGCATTCAACATTGCAGACGACAGTAGAAACCACCGGGGACCGCCGCGACGTATCCTTCCAACTCCAAGATCAAGAGCATGGAGGAAACCACTTCCGCCGTCAATCCACAGCGCTCTACAAGTAGATCAATCCCGCAGGGTTCGTCGCTCATGGCCACCAGTAATTGCCGATACTCTTCATCCACCTGATCCACTCTGGCGCCAACGACCTTCGGCAACGCGTCCGCAGATGACGCGATAGCTCCAGCCACCGCCAGAGAACCCAGCTCCTCCAAAATATCGGTTGCCATCTCCACCAGCTTGGCGCCTTCACGAATCAGTGCATGGCAGCCTTTGGCTAAGGGATTGTGAATCGAACCGGGAATGGCGAACACCTCCCGACCTTGGTCAAGCGCTAGGCGAGCGGTGATCAGTGAACCACTGCGTGCTGCGGCCTCCACCACGAGCACGCCCAAGGCTAGTCCGCTGATGAGGCGATTGCGTTGAGGAAAATTACCCGCCGCTACTGGCGTGCCAGTAGGCAATTCCGAAACCAGAGCACCACGTTCAGCGATCGTATGGGCCAGTTCGCGATTTTTAGCCGGATACACTCGGTCGAGGCCGGTGCCCATCACGGCGATGGTGCGGCCCTCGCGATTGGCCAATGTTCCCATATGGGCCGCCGTGTCGATGCCCAAGGCTAGTCCGCTGGTAATGATCATGCCAGCGCTGGCTAAGTGTTCAGCGAAGCGGTGGGCGGTTTCCCGACCGAGCGGGGTTGGATTACGCGTACCGACGATGGCCAATTGCGGCGTGCGTAAGCAGTCCGGGTCACCGTGAACGAACAGTAGGGGCGGCGGGTAGGAAATCTGCCGCAACAACGGCGGATAGCGAAGATCGGCCAACGCCAGCAGGTGGTTATCTCTCTGCTCCAGCCAAGCCAGGTCGGCTTCGACTCGCCGCCAGTCTGGCGCGCCCAGATAGTCGAGCGCCGCGCCAGGGAGATCCAAACCACTCCACTCGGCGCGACTGGCGGCAAAGACCGCTGCCGCTGAGCCGAAATGTTCTAATAATCGGGCAAATCGCGCCGGCCCGATGCCTGGCGCCCGCAGCAGCGCCAGCAACCAAGCCGGATCCTCGGTCAGAGGCGCACCCGCGCCGTTCAGGGCGTCATTACCCGATCTTGTAGGCGAATGGCGCGCTCGGCTTGCATGACCAGCGCATAGCTTACCAAATCATGCACCTTGTAGACCATGGCCAGACCGGAACGCTCTCCTGGCAACCGCACGGTTCCGCCGGAAATCGGATCGTCGACGGTTCGATCCTTACCATAAATAGCGAGAACGTGGCCAGGACTGAGCCCTTCCTGAGCGCCCAGGTTGATGATGACGCTGCTGTACTGAGTGATCTGAGTCACATCGGTATCCAGCTTGGCGAGAATGAACCCATAGGTATCCGGTGGCGCTGGACGCGGTTCGAAGCTGTAAAGCTCAGCTTCTCTCTCCAGCGGGAACAAGCGGTCACCGGCGCGCACCGGCGCGATCGTATTTGCTAACACCAGAGTCGCTGGGTCGGCGTCCTTCTCGAGAAGCGCCTGGCCCATGTAGATGCCGGCGGTGCCCAGATAACGGCCGGAGCCCGGTTCATGCAGCGCCTCGCTGGGGCGGAACACTTGATAACGTGGCTGGTCAAAACTAGCACCTCGGGCATAAACCCGATCACGGTCGGTATACGCGATCTGCTCGTCATCGTCAGCCACGATATAGGGTGAACTTTTCCATTGCCCGTCGCTCAGGATCAGAGCGCGGGTCAGAAACGATTCAATCGCGTCACGCGGGACGGGCGGGATGGGCCGACTCAATTCCTCGACGCGGATCTGCGGCGATAGCTTGATGAGCGGGACATCTTCGCTTTCAGCAACTTCCAGTTGCGGCTTACCATCGGCATCGTAACTGAAGCGCAGAATGTTGCCGGGGTAAATTCGATGCGGGTTACCGACTTGCGGGTTTTGCCGCCAGATTTCACGCCATTGCCAGGGATGTTGCAGAAACCGCTCGGCGATACCCCACAGGGTGTCGCCAGGAACCACAGTGTAGGTTTGTGGATGGTCAGGGCGCAGCGCGACCGACTCCGGAACAGCCGGTGGTTCGCCTTGGGTCAACCCGGTCAGCAGCGGCGGTTCATGGGCGGTTGAAGCGACCGGATTGGATTCGGGTGTATCGGATTCAGAGGGATTTTGGGCGCATGCCCCGAACAAAACCGCTGCTGTCAGCGACAGCGCGATTCCGAGGCGCCTTGAGGAACGCGTGATGTTCATGGTCCTTGCTCATCCTTCGGAGGAACGGGCGGGAGTGTAGGGGGTCACCCCCATCGCGCAAAGTATAGCCCCGATGCATGAGTTTCTCGTATGATTTCGCATCGAATGGCTAAAATCGCATGATTAAATATCAGTATTCAAAACTGGGCTTTTACGGGGTGGTTATGGCACGACTCAACATCTTACATTATCCGAACTCTCAGTTGCGCAAGTCAGCGCTGCCGGTGGAAACCGTCGATGACAGCGTACGGACCCTAGTCGCCGATATGTTCGAAACCATGTATGCAGCGCCGGGCATTGGCTTGGCCGCGACTCAGGTCAATGTCCAGAAACGCATCGTGATCATGGATTTGTCCGAGCATAAAAACCAGCCACAGGTGTTCGTCAATCCAACGATCCTCGAACGCGAGGGTGAAGGAGAAATGGAAGAGGGTTGCCTATCCGTGCCTGGCTTCTCCGAAACGGTTCGTCGCGCTGAACGAGTCCGAGTCAGCGCACTCGATCTGAATGGCGAGCCCTTTGAGCTTGAGGCGCATGGGCTGTTGGCCGTATGCCTTCAGCATGAAATCGACCACCTCGATGGCAAGTTGTTTGTGGATTATCTATCGACACTGAAGCGCGATCGCATCCGTAAGAAGTTGGAAAAGCAGGCCCGTCTCGAAGCGCGCGCTGCTTGAGCATGGATGCGCCACGCCTGGTTTTTGCGGGCACCCCCGAATTTGCCATTCCTTCTCTTCAAGCGCTACTGGATGACGATTATTCGCTGGTTGCTGTGTATACTCAGCCGGATCGGCCAGCAGGCCGGGGTCGCCAGTTACGGGCCAGTCCGCTAAAAGCTCACGCTCAAGCTGCTGGGGTCCCGGTCTATCAGCCGCTCACCTTACGCGATCCTGCCGCGCAGGCTGAATTCGCCGCGCTGCAACCGGATTTACTGGTGGTCGCCGCCTATGGACTGATCCTGCCACCCGAGGTGTTGGCCATCCCCCGGCTGGACTGCATCAACGTTCACGCCTCACTGTTACCGCGCTGGCGCGGCGCGGCGCCTATTCATCGGGTGCTGCTTGCAGGCGATGCTGAGACTGGCATCAGCATCATGCGCATGGAGGCTGGTCTCGACACGGGGCCCGTGTTCGCACAGGCGGTCCTTCCCATCGAACGCGGCATGACGGGTGGCGAGGTGCATGATGCCTTGGCTAGGCTAGGCGCATTGACGCTGCAGGCAACGTTGCCGGAACGGCTGGCTGGCCGTCTCGCCCCACAACCTCAAGATGCAGCGCTCGCCACTTACGCAACCAAATTGAGTAAAGCCGATCTCGAACTGGACTGGAATCGACCGGCGCTCGAACTGGAACGGCAAGTACTAGCATTCAATCCCCATCCGGTGGCGTATACCCGGTTCGATGAGTCCATATTGCGTATCTGGCGGGCGGTCGCTGAAGAAGAATCCGTTGCGGCAAGGCCGGGCACGGTGCTGCGCGAGGGACCGCTTGGAATCGTGGTCGTGACCGGTTCGGGCGTCTTGCGGCTGACCGAGGTCCAATTGCCCGGCGGCAAACCGTTGCCGGTGGCGGCGTTCCTGAACTCCCGCCGGCTGGTCGGCCAGCGGCTGGGCGCGGCGTGAACGTCCGCGCGCTGGCGGCTCAGGTGCTAGGGCAGGTTTTGGGTAAGGGCCGATCGCTGACCACCGCATTGCCGCCGAGTTTGAAACGCGCGGCTCCGGAGGATCATGGCCTGCTCCAGGAGTTATGTTATGGCGCCTGTCGCTGGCATCCTCGGCTACAGGTACTCTTGTCCGCGTTGTTGACACGGCCGCTGGACCCGCGTGAGCAGGCGATTCGAGCGCTACTGCTGATTGGCCTGTACCAATTATGGCACCTGCGCATTCCCGAACACGCCGCCGTGGCGGAAACCGTGACCGCCGCCCACCAATTGCATAAACCGTGGGCGGCGGGGCTGACCAATGCGGTGTTGCGCGCCGCCCTGCGCCGCCAGCGGGAATTGACCGCCATGCTGGAAAACGACCCGGAAGCAGACACCGCCCACCCACACTGGCTGTTGCAACGCCTACAAGCAGATTGGCCAGATGACTGGCCGGCGATCGTCGCCGCCAACAACGCCCATCCGCCTTTTACCTTGCGCGTCAACTCGCGCCACTTTGACCGTGAAGCTTATCGACGACATCTGGCGATAGAGGGATACGCAGCCGAGCAGATTACGGAGGCGCCCACGGCACTGACCTTGAACACAGCGGTCGAACCGGCGATGCTGCCGGGGTTCGCCCAAGGCTGGGTCTCGATACAGGACGCCGCCGCACAACTTGCCGGGCCGTTGCTGGATGTGTCGCCAGGTCTGCGCGTACTGGACGCCTGCGCAGCGCCGGGCGGTAAGACTGGCCATCTGCTGGAGTGCGCGCCGCATTTGGATTTGCTGGCGTTGGACCGGGACGCAACTCGCTTGCAGCAAGTGGCAGACAATCTGCGGCGCTTAGGACTTCGGGCATACTTGGTCGCAGGGGATGCCCGGCGACCGGCGGACTGGTGGGATGGCATTCCCTACGACCGGATTCTGCTCGATGCACCCTGCTCAGCGACTGGGGTCATTCGCCGTCATCCCGACATCAAGCTACTGCGCCGAGACAGCGACATCGCCGTGCTGGCTAGCCAACAACAGGCGTTGCTGACTCGTTTGTGGCCGCTGCTACGTCCAGGAGGCCGATTGTTGTACGCTACCTGCTCGGTGTTACAGCAGGAGAATGAACAAGTGGTGGCGAACTTTCTCACGGCCCAACCGGACGCCGATGAGCAACCGATCATCGCGTCCTGGGGGCGTTCTCGGTCGCATGGCCGACAGATTCTTCCGGGTGAGAGAAGCATGGATGGGTTCTATTACGCCGTGCTGATCAAGCGCGAGGTAGCCACTGGAGAGGTTACGTGTCTGCCGGCCTCTTGACCCAACGATATTGGCGTATTACATCCGGTTGGCTAGCATTGCTGCTGGTGTTGTCGAGTGCGTCGTCGGCAGCTTGGGCGGCTGGCTTCGACATCGTCAGCGCCTCCACCCAATTGGAAGGAGAGGTTTACCGCCTGAATGCCCAGATTGAATATCGTTTCAGCCAGGCGCCGCTCGAAGCCTTGAAAAACGGCGTACCGCTGACCATCGAATTGGAAATGGAGGTCCGCCGGCGACGGGCCTGGATGTGGGATGAAACCGTTTACGCTCTGGCCCAACGCTTCCGGCTGGAGTATCACACCCTCAGCCGACAATATCTGGTCACGAATCTCAACAGTGGCGAACGCCGAGGCTTCCAGAGTCAGAGTAGCGCTCTGCACGTCATGGGAGAAATTAGCGATTTTCCATTTTTAGATAAAGGCTTGCTGGTCCCAAACCAGCGTTATGAGGGAGCCTTGCGCGCTCGGCTCGACGTCGATGCCCTGCCGACGCCACTGCGCTTGTTTGCCTATATTTCCGACGACTGGCGCTTGGTCAGTGAATGGCACACATGGCGGCTTTGATCCTGCGTCGGCTTGCGCATGGCCGAGGACTACCGGCAGTGATCGCGCTGCTAGGCGTATTGCTGGTCATCCTGGTGCTGATGAGCGGCGCCACGACCGATTCGGCACAATTTCAGCAGGTGTACGGTTGGTTGTTGCTGACCAGCACCATCGGCCTGGGCGCGCTAGCTGCGCTCATTCTCTACAACCTGGTCGATTTGCTGCGCCGATACTGGGGTCGGGCGCCGGGCGCTAGTCTGACGCTGCGGCTGGCTGGGATCTTTGCGGTGCTGGCTATACTTCCGGTGGCGCTGGTGTATGGCTTTTCATTGAATTTTTTACAGCGCGGCATCGATAGCTGGTTCAATGTCCAAGTCGATCAGGGTCTCGAAGACGCCTTGGAGCTGAGCCGCACCGCTCTGGATCTGCGGATGCGCGACGTGCTGAAACAAACCATGCGGATGGCTGAAAATTTCACCGAAATCGAGGGCGAACAAGCGGCCCGGCGTCTGGACGATCTACTCGATTTTGGTGAAGCCTCCGAGTTGACCTTGTTCGGCCATAACGGTCGCATCATCGCTGTCGCCACGGCCGATCCCTCGCTGAGCCTGCCGCCGCCACCGCCGGACACCGTATTGTTACAGGTTCAACAAGGCCATAATTATGTAGGTCTGGAGCCGGTTGGCGATGCCGGCTTTCATATCCGGGTCGCGGTGCAAGTCATGGCTCCCGGCGCCGAGGAGCGCTTGCTCCAAGCGTTGTTTCCGGTCACCGACCGCCTGAGCCTACTGGCGGACGCGGTGCAGGCGGCTTTCGACAGTTACAAGGAGCTGATCTTTCTGCGGGCGCCGCTCAAGGCCAGCTTTACGCTGATTCTATCACTGGCGTTGCTGCTCGCGGTGCTGGCGGCGTTCTGGGCCGCGTTTTACACTGCCCGTCGCTTAGTGCAACCACTGCGAGAATTGGCAGAGGGTACGCAGGCAGTGGCCGCTGGCCAGTTCGACAAGCAACTAACTCAGGCCGGCAGCGACGAGCTGGGCTTCCTGGTGCAATCGTTCAACGAGATGACCCGTAATCTGGCCCAAGCGCGTGATGCGGCGCAGCATAGTCAGCAACAACTGGAAAGCCAGCACACCTATCTGGAAACGGTGCTGGCGCGACTGTCTTCTGGGGTGCTCACCATCGATCAAGCCGGTCGCCTGCAAACCTGTAACGCGGCCGCCAGTCAAATTCTTGGAGTGGATCTGCAGGCGTTCATCGGCGTCAACAGTCAGCGCATCGTCGCGGCTCAGCCAGTCTTGCAGGATTTGATCGATGTCATCGGTCCGCAGTTGACGCAAGCCGGTGATTGGCGGCAGGAAATCCCTTGGTTCAGCAGCACCGGCCGACGCATTTTGATGTGCCGTGGCAGTTCGCTGCCGAACACGATCGGTCTGCGCAGTGGTCATGTCATCGTCTTCGATGACATTACGCATCTGGTGCAAGCCGAGCGCGATGCGGCCTGGGCTGAGGTAGCACGCCGACTAGCCCATGAGATCAAGAATCCGCTGACCCCGATCCAACTGGCCGCTGAACGCATCCGCCATAAATATCTTAAGCAACTGGGCGAAGAGCAAGGTCGCGTGTTGGATCGCGGCACGCATACCATCGTCCAACAGGTTCAGGCGATGAAGGAGATGGTGGATGCCTTCAACGAATATGCCCGGCCACCGCGTCTGCAACTAGCGCCCCTGGAATTGAACGAGTTCGTGACCGAAGTATTGTACCTCTATCGTGATTATCCAGCCAATGTGGAAATCCAATTGGAGTTGGTCCAGGAACCGTTGTGGATCAACGCCGATAAAGGTCGCTTGCGGCAACTGCTGCACAATCTGGTCAAAAATGCTATCGAAGCGATGCATGATGGCCGTGGCTCAGCGTTGTGGATCCGTACCCAGCGCGAGCATGTGACCGGAGCCGATTGCGCCGAACTGAGCATCTACGACGATGGACCCGGCTTCCCGGATCACCTCCTGGCCAGGGCCTTCGAACCCTATGTGACTACCAAACCCAAGGGAACCGGGCTAGGATTAGCGATTGTCAAGAAAATCGTCGAGGAACATGGCGGCTGGATCCAATTGGAAACGCCGGCGCAGGGCGGCGCCCGGATCGTGATCCGATTGCCGTTCCACCATGAAGCTGTCGGGGCTGCAAATCTGCCTGCTGTTCCCGTCGCACCGTCAAACACCGAGAAGGAGACGGGATGAGCGCGCCCTATATTCTGGTCGTCGATGACGAACCCGACATTCGCGATCTGGTGAAGGAAATTTTGGAAGATGAAGGCTATAGCGTAGCCATCGCAGAAAATGCCGCAGCGGCTCGCGAGGCCCGCCGCGCTCAGCGGCCTGACCTGATTCTGCTCGATATCTGGATGCCGGACACCGATGGCATTACCTTGCTCAAGGAATGGAGCGAGGGAGATCATCTCCCCTGTCCGGTGATCATGATGTCCGGCCATGGCACCGTCGAGACCGCCGTAGAAGCGACTCGGCTGGGTGCCTATGATTTCATCGAGAAGCCGCTGTCGATGGCCAAGCTGCTGTTGACGGTGGAACGAGCCCTGGAAGCGGATCGATTGGCGCGGGAAAATCAAAATCTGCGCCGCCAGCAGCGCACGGTTTCCGAACCGGTCGGGCGTAGCGACGTCGTGCAGCGGTTGCGCGCCCAGGTGCTGAAAATCGCCCAACACGATGCCCCAGTGCTGATTTTTGGCGAGCCGGGCACCGGCAAGGAAGTTTACGCCCGCTTCCTGCACGCCCACAGCCTGCGCCGCAGCGGTCCGTTCGTGGATGTAGGCGTTGGTTCCATCGCCCGTGAAAACGCCAGCTTGGAATTGTTCGGCTCGGAACAAGGCGAGCGCGTTCACTATGGTCGACTAGAGCAGGCTAGCGGCGGTACTCTGTTCCTCGATGAACTGGCCGACATGGATCTCGAAGCGCAAGCCAAACTGGCCAGCGCCCTGGAGAACGGTTCTTTTCTGCGCATCGGCGGCAAGGAGTTGGTGCGGGTCAATGTGCGCGTGGTGGCGGCTACGCATCGCGACCTGGAGCAGGAAGTCTCGCTGGAACGGTTTCGTGAGGATCTGTATTACCAACTCAATGTCGTGCCGATCAAATTACCGCCGTTGCGCGAACACATCGAAGACGTACCGGAACTGCTCAACTACTATGTCAGTTATTTCGTCGACCAGGAAAATCTGACCTATCGCCACTTTACGCTGGCGGCCCAGAACCGGCTGCGCAACTACAGTTGGCCAGGCAATATTCGTGAACTCAAGAATCTGGTGCAACGCCTGCTGATTTTGGGCAGCGAGGAAGAAATCGCCCAGGAAGAGGTCGATGCCGCAGTGCGCGGAACGACCGCCGCCAAATCCCATGATACGAGCAGCATCCCTCTGAACCTGCCGCTGCGGGAAGCCCGCGAGCAATTTGAGCGGACCTATCTGATGCAACAATTCCGCGATTGCGAGGGTAATGTCGCTCGATTGGCCGAGCGGGTCGGTATGGAACGCACCAACCTGTACCGGAAGCTGCGCGCCCTGGGCATCGACCCCAAGAAAGCGTTGGACGAATGAGGTCGGCATGAAGATTGTCATCCTCGGCGCCGGACAAGTGGGCGGTTCGGTAGCGCATATCCTGGCGAGCGAAGCCAACGACGTGACGGTCGTCGACGCCAATACTGAACGCCTACAGGTGCTTCAGGATCGGCTGGATATCCGCACCGTAGCTGGCTATGCCTCGCATCCGGCGGTGCTGGAACAGGCCGGCATGGCTGACGCCGATTTATTGATCGCGCTGACCGACAACGACGAAGTCAACATGATCGCCTGTCAGATCGCCTATACCCTGTTCAACACGCCGCGCCGGATCGCTCGGGTTCGAGCAGGCGGCTATCTCTCCCACCGGGATCAGCTGCTCGGGGACGAGGCGCTGCCGGTCGATGTGCTGATCAGTCCCGAACAATTGGTGACCGATTACATTCAACGCATCATCGAACATCCAGGCGCACTACAAGTCCTTGACTTTGCAGAAGGTCAAGTACGGCTAATGGGCGTCAAAGCTTACGAAGGCAGCTCCTTAGTCGGCCAGGCGCTACGCGCGTTGCCGGATCGGATGCCGGGCATTGAAACCCGGGTGGCGGCCATTTTTCGTCAGGGCCGACCCATTATTCCAGAGGGCAATACCCTGATCGAGGCCGATGATGAAGTATTTTTCATCGCCGCCCGCAAGAACGCGCGCGCTATCGTCAGTGAACTGCGCAAGCTGGATCGGATGGTGAAGCGCTTGATCATCGCCGGTGGCGGCCACATCGGCGCGCGGCTGGCCCAAGGGTTGGAAGATCGATTTCAGGTCAAGATCATCGAACATAACCCGACGACCGCCCGCCGGCTGTCCGAACAACTGAGTCGGGCCATCGTGCTTCAAGGAGACGCCGCTGATGAAAATCTGCTGCGGCAGGAGAACATTGAGAACATGGATGTGTTTTGCGCGGTCACCAATGACGACGAAGCCAACATTCTGTCCGCCATGCTGGCTAAGCGCATGGGCGCCCATAAGGTGATGGCATTGATCAACCGTGTGTCCTATGTGGATTTGGTGGAATCCTCCGGCATCATCGATATCGCTATCTCGCCACAGCAGGCGACGATCGGCAGCTTGCTAGCCCATGTCCGCCGAGGCGACGTCGCCAAGGTGCATTCCCTGCGGCGAGGCGCCGCCGAAGCGATCGAGGCGGTGGCCCACGGCGATTACAAAACCTCCAAAGTGGTGGGCCGACGCGTGGATGAAATCCGCCTGCCGCCTGGCACCACCATCGGCGCCGTTGCCCGCGAGGACGAGGTCATCATCTGCCATCACGACACCATGATCCAGGCTGAAGACCATGTCATCCTGTTCCTGATCGACAAGAAGCGGGTTCCCGAAGTTGAACGCCTGTTTTCACCGGCGGCCACCTTTCTATAGGCCGCATCGTGACCGATTGCCTTGTGCTAGAATCCCCCCATCTCCAATCTGGGGGCGCTGCTCCCGCCAAAACCCCAAGAACCAGCCGTGTTGACAGGATCCCGAACAGATGACCGCATTCAATATCGAGCAGGCGCGTTTCAACATGATCGAACAGCAGATCCGGCCCTGGGAGGTTCTGGATCAGCGGGTGTTGGATACGCTGACCCGTGTTCCGCGCGAGGATTTCGTACCGGAACGCTATCGCAATCTGGCTTTCAGCGACGTCGCCATCCCGCTCGGTCACGGCGAGCTGATGTTGAAGCCGACGATCGAGGGCCGCATTCTGCAAGCGCTGTCGTTGCAGCCCACCGATCAAGTGCTCGAAGTCGGTACAGGCGGCGGGTACTTGACCGCCTGTCTGACACAGCTGGCGAGGCATGTGAGCAGCGTGGACATCATTTCCGATTTCACTGAAGCGACTCGCCACAAGCTCAAGGCGCACAAGATTGCCAATGTCATGTTGCATACTGGCGACGCTAGCCATGGCTGGGGCGAACACCGTTATAACGCCATTGTCGTCACCGGTTCGGTCGCTACGGTCGATGCAATCTGGCGCCTGAGCCTGAGCCTAGGTGGACGACTGTTCATCGTGATGGGCCAACCGCCTGTGATGGAAGCATTGTTGATCACTCGGGTCGGTCAGCAGGAATGGACGCAGGAAAGCCTGTTTGAAACCGAACTGTCGCCATTGCGCGGCGCCGCTCCGGTCAAGGTATTTGAATTCTGAATGATTCAGGAGTGGCGGAGTCGCTGACCACTCTGCGCTCCATCATCTAAAAAATCAGGGGAGCCTATTTACCATGACCAATATGCGTTACCTGATGGGGGCAACAATCGTCGCTGTATTATGCAGTCAATCCGTGGGGGCGGAAGACCTGTTGCAAATTTATCGCCAGTCCCTGGAAAGCGACCCGGTGCTCAAGGCCGCTGCCGCGAGCCAGAAAGCTTCTCAGGAGACAAAGTTGCAAGCCCGCGCTTTGCTGTTGCCGAATGCGGGAGTGACTGCTGCGCAGGGAACCACCTTTGGGGTAGTAGGTTCGCAAGCTGGACAGTCATCCTACGACACTCACAGTTATGCAATCAGTTTGGTGCAACCTCTCTACAACCGGGGTAGCCAAGTGCAACAGCGGCTAGCGGACGCTACGGTTGGCCAAGCTGATGTCGATTTTCTCAACGCTCAAAACGATTTGATCCTGCGGGTCGCGCAAGGCTACTTCAGCGTGTTGGCGGCGATCGATAACCTGACCTTCGCCACAGCGGAGAAAAATGCTTTTGCTCGTCAGCTCGAACAGGCTAACCGGCGGTTCGAAGTAGGGCTCGCTACGATTACCGATGTTTACGACGCTCAGTCACGTTTCGACGGTGCGGTATCTTCGGAGATCAGCGCGGTCAACACGTTGGCCAATGCCCGCGAGCAGTTGCGACAATTGACGGGTCAGGATTATGCGCAACTGAACATACTCGGTGAGCGGATGCCGCTGGCGCTGCCTAAACCGAGCGATCCGGAAGCCTGGGTGCGTATGGCGTTGGAAAGCAATCTGTCCCTGCAAAGCGTCAGCTTTGACGTCGAGCAGGCCCGGGAAAACATCAAACTGCAGAAATCCGGTCATTACCCCACCTTGGATCTAAGCGTCAGTCGCACCGATATTGACAACGGTTTTACCCATACCTACGGCAGTCAGGCCAATCTACAACTGACCATCCCTTTGTACAGCGGCGGCGCCGTATCCTCACGATCCCGCCAGGCGGCCTATAACTATGAGGCGTCTCGTCAGAGCCTGGAAAATCTGCAACGTGACACAATCCGCACAGTGCGCAATGCTTACCGGGGCCAGGAAACCGCGATCAGTCAGATCAAGGCCCTCGACCAGACCCGCGTCTCCACCCGCAGTGCGTTGGAGGCAACTCAGGCTGGCTATGAAGTCGGCACCCGCACCATCGTGGACGTGTTGAATGCGGAACGCGATGTGTATCGCGCCGAACGAGATTACGCAGCTTCCCGCTATTCCTATGTGGTCAATGTCTTGACTCTGCGGCAGGCGGCAGGCCGGTTGACCGAGGAGGATGTGGTGGAAATCAATGGCTGGCTGGGTGCATCCCATCCGACTAGCGGCATTGCCGCCACGCCATCGCTCGAAAGAAAGACCGGTCAGAAGAACGCTGCAGCTCGATCTGTCACGAAATAAGCGGAAGTTCGATTCACGGTCGCGGACCATCGCAGGGCAATGCGCGAAGTCAATCCCGAATCAGCAAGCGCCCTAGCCGTCTTGCCGGCAAAATTGCCGCGTCGCTTGGCGGCGATCGTTTACGATAGTTTATTGCTAGCTGGCGTATTGATCTTTGCCTCCGCGCTGGCCTGGGGGTTGATGATGGCGCTACTGGGCAGTGCAACGCTCCAGACCCACAATCCGTTGCGCGGTAATCCATTCTTTCAAACTTATCTGTTGCTGGTTTGTTTCTTTTTCTATGCTGGATGCTGGGTTCGGGGCGGCCAAACTCTAGGCATGCGGGCGTGGCGGTTACAGGTCAGGCGACGGGATGGTCAGGGTATACGTTGGCAACAGGCGCTGTTACGATTCTTAACCGCCAGTTTATGGCTCACCCCCTTTTACTTACATCCGCTGTTCAAGATTGGCGTCAAACCCAGCCTGGGGATCGCTCTTGCCGTCTTGCTGGTCTTGCTGGTCCTGCGGCTGCCCGACCGCATTTCGGAAACGGAGCTGGTGGTGTTGCCCACTCCAGGGCGCACAGGATAAAGGCGGGGCTGCCCTGCCGACGGCAGGATAGCGAGCATGCGCAGGTCATGCATGCTCGCTGGAGCATTTCACTTTATTTGGCCTAAAAATCAGTGGCTACCCAGCGCTTCCCGCAGGCTCCGCCGGAAGCGCAGCTGATCCAAGCAATCCTCGACGGCTTTCTCCCATTGCCGCCAGTGTCTTGCGTCAGTGGGCCAGTTCGCAGCGACCTCTTCACTCAATTCCGGCGGAATCCAACGGGCGAAGCCGCGCAACGCGCCGGCCAACCACCAATCCGGCTGTTGATCTTCACGGATACGCTGACGCACCTGTTCCAGTACTGCCCGACTCAGCGCAATGCTCCAGGGTCGCTCGGCATGGCTCAACATGACCAACCCGGCAGCTCGATTGCCGGTCGAGGTTTCGCGCATCAGGCTCAGCAGATAATCTTCAAAGCGTTCCGGCGGCAACAGTGCAGCCAGCTCGGCGGTCAAGGCAGCGTGATCGGGATGGAATGAGAGCAACGCTTCCGCCCAATCAGGATCGCGATGCCGTTGCGTGGCCAGTCCCCAGCCTTCCAATAGAGCTTGCCGCCACTCATGATCACGGCTAGCGGCCAAAATTTGCAGCGGTGTGCGCGCCCATTCCCGACACCAGATCGCTGGGGGAACTGCGCCGATGAGTTGGCTCAGTCGCCAGGCCTTCTCACCTAGTTTCGCGGATGCAGCAGGGGGTGACCCCATAATCCCATCACGGGACAGCGTGGCGTCATCTTCCGGGAGATGCACTTCCAAGCGGTCGCATTTACCCGACATCAATCGCAGCAGCGGCAATGCTCGGGCGGTCAAGCGCTGGACTAGCCGCGATTTGGACAACTGCGCCAGCAGATCGGCGGCGGTGCAGGCCACTTCGGTACTGCGATCATCCAACACAGTTTCCAGAAATGGCTCATCGGCCATACTCAACCCATTTGCCAGCATTTGGAGGAACTGTTTGCGATGACGGGCGCGTTCTTCTTTCCAGGTCGCCGTCAATAACGCCAGCGCCCGTTCGGGTCGAGTGGCTCGCAACTGCCGCAACAGCGCCAGTCGCTCCTCGAACTGGCCGGTTTGCCAAAGATTCTCAGCGTCGGTTTCGACAGCAAAATTCCAGGCAGTCCGCTGTCGGGCCAGCCAGTGTCCGCGTTGACCCAACACCGGCAACACTGCAGGTTGGAGCTCCGACTGTTTCGCGCCGGCATCCAGTAGCGCGGGCAGGAGCTCCTCGGGAACGCGTTGCCCGGTCTCGCGCAACAGACTCAACCATTCTGGCAACAAGTCCGGGTAATGGCCTTGCAGCATCAGGATCAGATGCTCACAGGCCCGGGGACTGCAAGCTGGTGTGGAATCCGGTGGACAAGGCAACGATAGGGGTTGCGGGTCGCGAGCTAGCTTCTGTCCCGCCTGTCGCCACAGCGCCATCACCCCCGCCATGCGCAGCAACGCACCTTCCGGGTCGGCGGCATCCAATCGGCCCAGCAAGGTCTCCAACGCCTGCTCGCCCGCCACCCGCTCCGGCGTTCGCCGTGCAGTGCCCAGCAGGGCGCATGTCACCAGTTCCTGCCATGCCATGGTATAAGCCCTATCTCATTCCTAACCTCTTGGGAAGAGGCGGGTAACGTTCAGAATGCTGCGAACTGTCTATTCACCCAAGCACCCAGCGGCCAGAACTGCTGCCCGCTCCATTCCCCGAACACCGTCAGCGGCGCTCCGCCACTCAACGCCAGCAACTGCCAACCAGCGCCAAATCCAGGATTGATCGGCAATCGGTTCGTCGCCGAATCGCGCAGCCACCAGCCCCTCGCCTCGCCATATACTGGCATCACCTCGGCCAACACTGCTGGCAGCATGCTCAGCCACGGCTGCCGCGCCAGCGCCTCAGCATAGCTTTCCAGCAAGGCGGTGTGATCGGCCAGCGCCGGCGGCATACCCTGACCTTCGATCATGACGGGATTGCGCAATAAGGCGCGCTGTGGATACTGGCTGGGGAAAAAGCCTAATTCCGCTTCTAGCCACACCCCCGGCGCAGCGATCGGCGTCATCGGCTGACTTTGGTAAGCGAAATCCAACACCAACGCCAGTCGTCCACACTCCCGCCCCCATAGCCAAGCGCGCCGTATGCGGAGTTGCTCTTCTTCATAACCACGCTGGCCGAGCATCAGCCAGTGGTCACGCACCCAGGCTTCGTCAGGTAAATCCGCCTCCTGCCAATGCCAGCCGATACGGGAGCGGATGTCCGCCTGCAAGAGTTCCGGCAAGGTCTCCAAGCGCCGATGCCCCTCCAGCAGCAAATACAACGACCCGAGTTGCACCAGCAATCGCTCGGCCCAACCTTCGCCGCTGGCCGGGATACTGGCCAAATCTCGTAGCCAGCGGGCCAATCCTGGCGCCTGGACATCGACCAGCCGTGCGGTCATATCATCCCAGTAACGGGCTGGTTGCTGCTGGGCGTGGCCCAATCCCTGCCGCACCAGATCCCGCAGCCAGCGTTCCAGCTCCTCCAATCCGGCCTCAACCTTGCGCTGTCTTTCAGCTATGCGTTGGTTCTTGGCCGCGACCCGTTTGGCCTGTTGTTCGGCAGCGAGCTCCGTATCGGCGCTCGCCCTGGCCACCTTGCGTTTTGCACTCTGCTCGCGTTTGGTCAACCATGCATTCAGCCAAGCTGGCGGCTCACAGACATGGATGATTTCCGACTGCGCCGCCGCAACCAGCAGCAACGCCAAGGCATGTTTACAAGGAAATTTGCGGCTGGGACAGGTGCATTTGAAGGCCGGCTCGCTGGGATCAACGCAGACTTGATAGAGCACACTACCCTTGCACTCACCCCACAAAGCGCGGTCGTTCTGACCGAGTGAGGCCCACTTGCCGGGCCGCGCCAAACCACGGGCCGCTTTCACGGAAACATCATCCGGAGCCAGCGCGATAACTTGTTCGGTATTCAATAAGGACATGACAAGCCAATGGTTCAGATCGTTTTTTGCGCTCGTCTCATCAGCGTAGTTCAAGTCGATTGATTTGCCGACGGCCAGCGAGCCGTATCTCTAACACCCATTCCAGAGGAGCTTTAAGATATTGATCATCCATCTTGATTGGAGCGCTCCGCAGGGCCGGCTCTGCCCACCCTGCTAAGCGATCAATAGCTATCTATCGAAGAGCGATCTGACAACCCCGCTACAGCAGGAAGTCCGCCATACGACAACCCCTCAATGGACAAAATAGGCCGTAGCGATCTGGCCGTGCAACTCGCCAAAGCCAACCTGCAATTCATCGATGAATTCGTGCAGGCTTTCTCGGGTCAGTTCCGGGATTGCCGCCGAGCTCAAGCGTTGCTTGAGAGCGGCAATCCCAGCGAGCGGTACGGTATTACTGGGGAGTTCCGACAGACAGATTTCCAGTTGTTTCAGGCAGCAAGCCACTGCACGCGGAAAGGATTCATTCTGCAATAGAAATTTGAGGACATCCGTACCACCAACCCGCAGCCGCACTTGCTGACGGTACATCTGGTAGGCGCTCAGCGATTTCAGGACGCTCATCCACTGAATATTCTCAAAGGGGTCTTGTTCCTCTCGTTCAGGCGCTACGCTGTCTGGTAAGGGGCCGCTTTCAACCAAACCCTGCGTCTGCGTCTGCGTCGATGACTGGTTGACACGCGGCAGCAAATTGGCCGAACGCACATCCAGGATACGCGTCGTCATGTCAGCCCGTTCCAGATAACGGCCCATCCATACGAAGTCGTAGGCGGCGGTGCGGCTCATGGTGCCGGCCAACATCCCGTTGATCTGTTGCACGCCGTGAATCACCCGGCGCAGGAATTCGAAGCGGCCACGCCGAGTAGGCACATGATCGCGAGCGTAGATATACAGGCTGTTGATTTGCTCCCAGGCTTCCTGCGGCACGGTGTCGCGAGTCGTGCGCAAGTTTTCGCGGGCGGCGGCCAAGCTGGAGATGATCGAACCGGAGTGATCACGGTCACTGATCAAAAACTTGACGACCGCATTTTCATCGGCCAGTCGGTTCGGATCTTTTCCGAAGAAAAGATCTTCGGCGCTGACGATGAAAATCAGTGGCAGCCAGCCAAAGGTCGTATTGCGCGGCAAATCCAATAACAGATTGGTGTTGACATTGATGAGACGCGCGGTGTCCTCGGCCCTTTCCAAGTAACGGGCCATCCAATAGATATTCTGAGCAACGCGTGACAGCATGATTAGAGGCCCTCGGTATCGACGATCCAGGTATCCTTGCTTCCCCCGCCTTGGGAGGAATTGACCACCAGGGAGCCTTTACGTAACGCTACCCGGGTCAGGCCGCCGGTCGTGACATAGGTGCGAGGACCACCGGACAGGATAAATGGCCGCAAATCCACATGCCGCGGCTCCATCTGATCATCACACAAGGTCGGCGAGGTCGAGATCGACAAGGTCGGCTGGGCCATGTAATTGCGTGGATCTTTCCGGATCAGTTCCGCGAAACGCTTGCGTTCGCTCGAGGTGGCGTGCGGACCGACCATCATCCCATAACCTCCGGATTCATTGGCTGGTTTCACCACCAGTTGGTCAAGATGCGCCAACACATATTTTCGGTCCTTCTCCCTCATGCACAGGTAGGAAGGAACATTGGGAATCAATGGGTCCTGATCGAGATAGTATTTGATGATCTCCGGGACAAAGGCGTACACCACTTTATCGTCAGCGACACCAGCGCCAGGCGCGTTGGCCAGCGCCACCTTGCCCGCGCGCCAAGCTCGCAGCAAACCCTTGACGCCCAACGTCGAATCCGGACGAAAAGCCTCGGGGTCCAGGAACAGATCATCGATGCGTCGGTAGATCACGTCCACCCGCTCTAACCCCTTGATGGTGCGCATATAGACACAGTCGTCGTCACCAACTTCCAGGTCACTGCCTTCCACCAGCTCCACACCCATCTGCTGCGCGAGGTAGGAATGCTCGAAATAAGCCGAGTTATAAATACCAGGGGTGAGCACCACGACGGTCGGATTTTCACCGGGGCGCGGCGATAGCGAAGCCAGCATGTCGTAAAGGCGCGGCGCGTAGTCGTCCACTGGCTGGATGCGCTGGTACTCGAACAGCTCCGGGAACACCCGTTTGGTGACCACCCGGTTTTCCAGCATGTAAGACACGCCGGAAGGCACCCGCAGATTATCCTCCAGCACATAGAGGGTGCCATCCTGGTCACGCACGAGGTCCGAGCCGCAAATATGCGCCCAGACACCGTGACGAGGGGTAACCCCTACGCATTGAGGCCGAAAATTGACCGACTGCGCCAATACCTCCGCAGGAAACACGCCGTCCTTGATGATTTTCTGGTCGTGGTAGAGATCGTTGATGAACAAATTGAGAGCTTGCACCCGCTGCTTGAGCCCGGCTTCGGTACGGTCCCATTCATGTTTGGGAATGATGCGCGGCACGATGTCGAATGGCCAGGCTCGGTCGATGCTGCCGCCTTCGGTGTAGACCGTAAAGGTGATGCCCAGCACCAGAATAGCCAACTCGGCAGCGGTCTTGCGCTCGCGCACTTCCTCGTCGCTCAGCGAGGCAAGATACTCGCACAGCGCCTGAGCAGCAGGCCGCGGTCGTGAGCCATCGTCGATCAGCTCGTCGTAACAACCAGGGGCAGCGTACTGTTGCCAGTGAATGGTCATCGGGTCGTTCCTTAAGTTCCCGCCTGAACGACGGGCGTGAGTTTTTTTGCGTGAAACGGTTCAGCAATATCTACGCCATAGCACACACACTGCCTGTCGATCGCTCATGAGTTCAAGGAAGTGGTGTTTTAAGAGCCGTAGACAAGGGCTCTTTTCCCATCAACGCCTTGATGAGATAGGCGCCCGCATACCGGCGATTCCTTGGGTCACCGTCGGCGCACCGGCGCCTGCAATCAATCGGCTGATTTTTGTACAGCCTCTTCCTCGCCAGAAGGCCGCTTTTCCTGATTCCAAGGCCATCGTCATGATCAATAATGGTGCACAAAACTACTTATCGCTCCATTTTAGGGCAGTGTCTCATGTGATCCATCATTTCTCTTATGGGTCTTCTTCCTGTAGATTTTCTTGTGCATTAGGACCCAGGCTGGATTGAGCACATCACTTCAAAAAACTTAGCAGAAATTTCAATCAGTAGAAAACAACGATTTTGAGAGTTTGCACTTTGATAGCACCAGCCAATTTCTCCACCTCTACCGCCAATTCCACAACCACCTGTTTTCACTGTGGCTTACCGATGCCATCGGACACTCATTATGCAGTGGTCATCGCTGGTCAGCGTCAGCCGATGTGTTGTCATGGCTGCGAAGCCGTGGCGCAAGCCATTGTCGCCGCTGGATTGACCGATTTCTACCGGCATCGTACTGCCCCTTCACGGCGAGTGGAAGATTTGCTTCCAGAGCCACTACGCGGCCTGGATCTGTATGACCGAGCAGATGTGCAAAGGAGCTTTGTCCGCGCCGAGAGCGAACAGGTTCGTGAAGCCGCCTTGATCCTGGAAGGTATCGTCTGCGCCGCCTGTATCTGGCTGAACGAACGCCATGTCAATGCCTTGCCGGGTGTCCTGGAATTTCGGGTCAACTACTCGACTCAGCGCGCCCGAGTGCGCTGGGACCAGCACCAAATCAAGCTCAGCGAGATCTTGGCCGCCATCGCCGCCATTGGCTACGTCGCGCATCCCTTCGACCCCGGTCGCCAGGAAGCCCTGCAAAAACGCGAACGCACCAGCGCCTTGCGACGATTGGCCGTGGCGGGATTGTGCGCCATGCAGGTGATGATGCTCGCAGTCGGCCTGTACGTGGGCGAATACCAGGGCATGGAGGCGTGGATTCGGGAGTTCTTGCGCTGGGTTTGCCTGATCTTGACCGTTCCGGTCGTGGCCTACTCGGCGCAGCCGTTTTTCACAGCGGCTTGGCGCGACCTACGCCGTCGGCAATTCGGCATGGATGTCCCGGTGTCGTTGGCGATTTTCGCCGCTTTCACCGCCAGCGTTTGGCATACGTGGCAAGGTCGTGGCGAAATCTACTACGACTCGGTGAGCATGTTCGTGTTTTTCCTGCTGACGGGCCGCTTCCTAGAAATGACCGCTCGCCACCGGGCCGGACAGGTTTCCGAGGCGCTGGTGCGGATGCTACCGGCGAGTGCTTGCCGTTTGAATGCGATTGGTGGTGAGGACATCGTGCCTATCGAGCAATTGGCGCCTGACGACCGGGTGTTGGTGCGGCCTGGCGAGACGATTCCCGCAGATGGCCGGGTGGAGGAGGGCGCCAGTCATGTCGATGAATCGCTGTTGAGCGGCGAAAGTCTGCCGTTACCCCGACAGGTCGGCGAAGCGTTGATCGGTGGTTCGGTCAATGTGGAAAGCCCTCTGGTGATGCGCATCGAGAAAGTCGGTGCTGAGACGGTGCTATCGGCGATTATCCGTCTGTTGGATCGCGCCCAAGGAGAAAAGCCGCGCCTAGCGCTGCTGGCCGATCGTATTGCTGGTGGATTTGTCGCTGCCCTGCTGATGGTCGCTGTGGTGGTATTTTTGGCCTGGTGGTCACTGAGCGATTTCGATACCGCCTTCCGTATCCTGCTCTCGGTGTTGGTGGTCACTTGTCCTTGCGCGCTGTCGCTGGCCACGCCGACGGCCATCGTGGCCGCTACCGGCGCTCTAACCCAGCTGGGGGTACTGACCACCCGTGGCCATGCCTTGGAAACCCTGGCGCGCGTGACCCATGTCATCTTTGATAAAACCGGCACCTTGACCTATGGCCGGCCACAAGTTGTCGCGGTAGAGCCAGCGGATGCATGGGAGCCGGACCATTGCTTGGCGCTGGCAGCGGCGTTGGAACGAGGCTCCGAACATCCAGTGGGCCGAGCCTTGGCGAAAGCGGCAGGCCCAGGCATTCCGGAGGCAACGGAGTTACGCAATACTCCAGGCAGTGGCGTTGAAGGTTGGATCGACGGACGTCGTTACCGGATAGGGCGGCCTGAGTTCGTCGCGGCGCTCTGTGGAAACCAGTGGCTGGAAAGGCCTGATCTCGACACCGCCAGTACCTGGGTGGCACTCGGCGATGCAACCGGCTTGTTGGCCTGGTTCGCATTGACCGATGCGCTGCGGCCTGGCGCGGCGGAAGCCATCGCTGCATTGCAGGCTCGGCGCTTGGCTGTGGAGTTGCTGAGCGGCGACCAGCCGAAAACCGTAGCGCAGGTGGCGGGTGAAGTCGCCATTGCTTCGGCCCAAGGCGGTT
This sequence comes from Gammaproteobacteria bacterium, assembly GCA_024235035.1. Classification (GTDB taxonomy): domain Bacteria; phylum Pseudomonadota; class Gammaproteobacteria; order Competibacterales; family Competibacteraceae; genus UBA2383. Next base: position 197,485 of record JACKNE010000007.1, on the reverse strand, counting down.
TGTCACCCCAAGATAAGCTGAACCGGCTACAGGATCTGCAACGGCAAGGCGCGATCGTGGCCATGATCGGCGATGGGGTCAACGATGCACCGGTGCTGGCGGCGGCGCAAGTCTCGGTCGCCATGGGGGGTGGTACGCAACTGGCGCATGCCACGGCGGATATGATCCTGCTATCGGAGAAACTGGAACATCTGGTGCGTGGCGTGGACATGGCTCGGCGCACCCTGGTGATCGTGCGTGAAAATTTCGCCTGGGCGATTGGCTACAATCTGGTGGCGCTGCCGCTGGCGGCGGGAGGCTGGCTGACGCCCTGGATGTCGGCGCTGGGCATGTCGTTCAGTTCGTTGCTGGTGGTGGTGAATGCACTGCGGTTGCGGCAGACCACAGGCGGTCAGTCATGAGTGAGGGGCCTTTGTCGTTGGCAATCCGTCTAACTCGCCGGAGGCTGGCTCCGCTGGCGACCGCCCAGGAACCACCGCTGGTTCGGTCGGCGGCGGCGCGGTTTTGCCTAAACCGAACTGTGAAAGCAGCATACCGGTGAACATCAGACCACAGCCCACGATCCCGCGTTCGGACAGCGTCTCATCGAGCAACAGCCAGCCACTCAAGGCCGCAAACACCGTTTCCAGGCTGAGAATGATCGCGGCATGCGCCGACGGCGCATCGCGCTGGGCCACAACCTGCAAGGTGTAGGCGACGCCGACGGACAGCAAGCCACCATAGAGAATCGGCAGCGCTGCCTGCCGCAATCCTTCTCGATCGATCGACTCGCTCACGAGCATGACACCCAGGCTCAAGACGGCGCACACGACAAATTGCAGACACGCCAGCAACACGGGTTCGACATGCCGGCCAGACAACCAACCGATCACCAGCACATGACCGGCCCAGAAGAACGCACCGCTCAACACCAACCCATCGCCTCGCGCCAAGCTCAGCGGAGTCGTCATGGTCAACAGATACAACCCGGTCACGGCTAAGGCCGCACCAACCCAGGTTTTCCAGGGGGTGCGTTGTCCCCACAACAGGCCCAGCAGCGGCACGATCACCACATACAGGCCAGTGATAAATCCCGCCTTGCCCGCCGTGGTATGCACGATGCCCATCTGTTGCAGCGAAGAGCCGGCGAATAGAATCAACCCCGCCAACAAACCGCCGATCCATGTCCAATGTCCCCTATCGACTCGGACCAGCTGCCCGGCACGCCGCTGGATCAGCAACAGCGGCAACAAGGACAATGCACCCAATAGAAAGCGGACCGCGTTGTAGGTAAAGGGACCCACATGCTCCATACCGATCCGCTGGGCGACAAAAGCCGACCCCCAGATGAGGGCAGTCAGAAGCAACAGCAATTCCGCCCTCAGCACCCGAGGGTTCATGAAGATCGTTCAAAGAGAATGATGGGTTTTCGCATCTCGATACTGGATTTCCGGATTCAGCCGGCCATCACCTTGGCCTGGATCGAGGAATTGGGATGCATGCTCAAATTCGACCGCGAATATAGCCCAGGCTTTCCAGCTTTAACAGGATATGTTGAGCCGCTTCACCAGGGGTACAGTCAATGGTGTCGATCACCAACTCAGGATGTTCCGGCGCTTCGTAAGGATCGCTGATACCGGTGAATTCCTTGAGGATGCCGGCCCGCGCTTTGGCATAGAGTCCCTTACGGTCACGCGCCTCGCAAACTTCCAGCGGGGTCGCGACATGCACCTCGATGAACCCGCCTTGCGGGGCGATCATGTCTCGCACTTCGCGCCGAGTGGCCGTATAGGGCGCAATCGGTGCGCAGATCGCGATGCCGCCGTTCTTGGTGATCTCGCTAGCGACGAAACCGATCCGCAAGATGTTGATGTTGCGATGCTCACGGGAAAAGCCCAATTCGCTGGACAGGTGCTTGCGGACGATGTCGCCGTCCAGCAGGGTGACCGCTCGTCCACCCAATTCCAGCAGCTTGACCATCAAGGCATTCGCAATCGTGGATTTGCCGGACCCCGACAAGCCGGTGAAGAACACGGTGAACCCCTGCCGGCGGCGCGGCGGGTGGGTGCGGCGCAACTCGTCCACAACGTCGGGATAGGAAAACCAGTCGGGAATCTCCAGCCCTTCTTGCAGGCGGCGACGGAATTCCGCGCCGGAAATGCTCAGCACCGTCTCTTCCGCGCCGACCTCGCTAGCCGGCAGATATTGCGCGCGGGCGCGCACATAGACCATCTCCGGAAAGGTCAGGATCTGAATACCCAACTCAGCCTGGCGGCGGACCACCAATTCCTGAGCAGCGTAGGGTGCATAGAAGGCTCGCCCGAAAGATTCCTGACCCGGTCCAGCGTGATGATGGCCAATGATGAAATGGCTACACCCATGATTCTGGCGAATGAGCGCATGCCACAATGCCTCGCGTGGACCCGCCATGCGCATGGCTAAGTTGATCAGACTCAAAGCGGTCGTCTGCTCGGGATAAATCTTCAACAGATGTTCGTAACAACGCACCCGTGCATAATGGTCGATATCGCCTGGCTTGGTCAGGCCCACGACCGGATGGATCAGCAAATTGGCCTCGGCCTGTTGGATGGCGCGCAGGGTCAATTCCTGATGCGCGTGATGCATTGGGTTGCAGGTGTGGAATGCGACCACTCGCCGCCAACCCATCTTGGCGAAGCGCTCACGCAACTCGCGTGGCGAGTGGCGCAGATGGGGAAAATCGTAATGCGTGGGCGGCTCGATGCCACGCAGCCGACCACCGACATAGATCGGTCCGGTTTGATGCAGAAGCTGGAACACCCCTGGATGCTGTTCATCCGTCGCGCCGAAGACCTGTCGAGCCTCATACAGCTTGTCGGGCCACCAGACATCTTGCACCTCCAACACGGCGACGAGCACGCCTTCAGGGTCGCGTAGCGCCACTTGGCTACCTTGGGCAATGCAACTGGCGAATTCTTCGGAGACGTCGAGAGTGATTGGCATCGGCCATAACAGACCGCTGCTCAAACGCATCCCCGCCACGACCTGTTGATAATCAGCCTGGTTCAAGAAGCCGTCCAATGGAGAGAAACCACCATTCAGCAACAGTTCGATATCGCAGAGCTGGCGCGGGGTCAGATCCCAGGAGGGATATTCCCGCGCCTGAGCCTTGAGGTGGGCTGCTTCCCTATCGTTGACATACAGTTCCTGGAGAAGACCTCCGTGAGGCTCGATCAGATGGATCATGGGTTCACTTCAGTTGGCTGGCGGTAGAAGAAGAGGTTGAAAAGCAGATTGATTTATATTTTCTGGTAAGAAAAAGCGATTACTCCAATACTTTTTGGTTATAACGATACTACGAAGATTTCGGATTGCCGGGTCGGACACAACATGCTGTTGCGCCATTTGGCCCACGATGGCTGTGCAAGTTCAGAGCGACATCTTGTGCTTAGGGTACTGGGCAGCGCCATGGTGCGACTGCGGGTGCATTGGTTAATGGTTGCCCGAAGCAATGATTTCTATTAATTTCGCCCGTTGAGAACGATGACGACAAGGTCCAGTGCAGAAGACCCGCATTATTCCTGCTATCCTTGCTAAGTCAGGCGGTTCCCTATTTCGTGAACAAGTCAGGCGGTTCCCTATTTCGTGGCCCGGCCCCAGCGGCCGGGTTTGCAGTCCTGAAGCACGAGGATGTTTCTTGATGAAAGTCAATGTCAGCGTTGAAGCCACCGCCCAGGAAATGCGCGAATTTCTGGGCCTGCCGAATGTGCAGCCCCTGCATGATGATATCTTGCAGGTCGTCCGCGACAATATGCAGCGCGGTGTGATCAACTTCGACACTCTCGGTTTGTTCAAGCCGTTGTTGCCTACTCAATACTCGATGGAAATGGTGCAGAAATTCTGGGAGGCGATCGCCAAGGCCAGTGGTGGAAACATGACCACCACAATGAGCAAGGATGCGCCTGACCGCAAGACCGATTCTGCACCGGAACCGCACGATAAAGACACGGTGCGCAGCAATACTGATAAACCCGCATAAGTATCGCCCGAGCGAGTGAACCCACTGACCGGGGGAGTGGATATGTCCAACAAGATTCTGGTGGTGGATGATGAACCGAACATTGTCCTGTCCTTAGAGTTTTTGATGAAGCAAGCGGGTTTCCAGGTGCGCACCGCCTCGGATGGCGAAGCAGCGTTGGCCGCTATCACTGCTGAACCGCCGGATCTGGTATTACTCGATGTTATGATGCCGCGCAAGAACGGCTACGAAGTTTGCCAGGCCATTCGCGCCCACCCTGATTGGGCCAGCGTTCGCATTATCATGCTGACGGCTAAAGGGCGTGAGGTCGAACGGGAAAAGGGTTTGGCGTTGGGTGCGGATGATTACATCACCAAACCATTCTCAACCCAAGAAGTGGTGGAGCGGGTCCGCGAGTTGCTGGCTGAAGCGGGCTGAATCGCCATGCGCTACCGGACCCGGCTCTGGTTGCTGTGGTTGATCCCAGCGGTCCTGACGCTGGTTTCACTACTCTGGATCGGCTGGCAAGTTTTCCAAACGGTGCCGGAACCTGAGCAGCGGGATTGGATACTGCTCTGGCTAATCCTGGCGGCATTCGCCATCGTGGGCGCCACTACCGTGGTTTGGTCGATGCTCGACTGGTATTGCTTCATTCCATTGGGCGCCCTGGCGCGCGGCACACGGATCATCACGCGCAGCAATCCTGGTTACACGCTGGAATTGCCGCGCCAACATTGGCTGGGTCAGTTTCCAGCCATGCTGCTGCAATTGGGCGAAGCCTTGCATAAGGCCCGTCGTGAAGCCGCTGCTGCCGCTGCGACAGGCACCCAGGAGATCGAGGAGCAGAAAGCTCGCTTGGAAACCGTATTGCGCGAATTGTCGGAAGGCGTTTTGGTCTGCGACAGCGAAGCGCGTATCCTGCTCTACAATCCGGCAGCGGTGAAATTATTGCCCAACCGCGAATCGCTGGGACTAGGGCGTTCGCTTTATGACCTGTGGACTCGCGCTCCGATCGAGAGCACCCTGCAATTGCTGCTCTACCGTCAACAGAGCAGTGGCGAAAGCAAGCCAGCCAGCGACGCCGAATTCGTTTGCGCCACCGTCGATGACGAAACCCTGTTCCATTGCCGGATGAGTCTGTTGCCGGGCGCCACCCACCGCACGCCTGCTTTCGTGATCACCTTCCGCGATGTGACCCAACAGGTGGATCGCTCCTTACTGAAGACGCGCACCGAAGATTTGCGCCGACCCCTGGCTAATCTACGAGCGGCGGCGGAAATGGTCATGAACTTCGCCCAAATGGACCAAACGCAGCGCGAAGGCTTCCAGCGCGTGATCGTCGAGGAAAGCGAACGACTCAGCCAACGCTTGCAAGATCTAGCCCTTGAGTTGCGTAATCTGTACGCTAGCCGCTGGCCGATGAACGACGTCTACTCCGCTGACTTGATCGGCAGCGTTATCCATCATCTGGAAAAACGCATCGGCATTCAAGTCAGCCTGGTAGGCATGCCGCTATGGCTGAATGTGGATAACCATTCGATCATGCTGCTGCTGGAACACACCATCGAACACTTGCACGCTCACGGGGTCAGTTCGACCTTCGAGATCGAGTGTTTGTTGGGCAATCGTCACGTTTACTTGGATATCATCTGGCCAGGAGCGCCTCTGTCCGCTGACTATCTGGAAGGTTGGCTCGGTCAACATGTGCAGGATCTGGTGGGAGCGACCACGGTGGGCGAAATCCTGCGCCGACATAACAGCGATATCTGGAGTCAATTCCACCGGCGACCCGGATATGCGCTGCTGCGTTTGCCGTTGCCGAGTTCAGCACGCCAATGGAAGGAACCCCCGACAGATCTGCCGGAACGGCCTGAATTCTACGATTTCTCTCTGGCTCAACATCGTGAGGAATGGGGTGAACTGCTCAACTATCCGCTGAGTGCGCTGACTTACGTGGTATTCGATACCGAAACCACTGGATTAGCGCCTTCCAAAGGTGATGAGATCATCCAGATTGCTGGCGTGCGCATCGTCAATCGCCGGATGCTGGCGGGTGAAAATTTCGATCAACTGGTCAACCCTAGCCGACCGATCCCCAAAGCCTCGATCCGCTTCCACGGCATCACCGACGATATGGTCAAGGGTAAGGCGGGCGTCGATGTAGTGCTGCCGCAATTTCGTAAGTTCGTCGGCGATGACCAAACCGTGCTGGTCGCCCACAATGCGGCTTTCGACATGAAATTCCTCAAGATGAAAGAGCAGAAAGTCGGTGTCCACTTCAGTAATCCGGTATTGGACACTCTGTTATTGTCCGGTTACCTGCACGACTACACCGACGATCATAACCTGGACGCCATTGCCGACCGCCTGGGAGTCGATGTACATGATCGTCACACCGCCTTGGGAGACTCGTTGGTCACAGCTCAAGTCTTTCTCAAATTGCTCGATCTATTGGAAGCCCAAGGCGTCAAAACCCTCGGCCAGGCGCTGGAGGCTTCCGACAAGATGGTAAAAATTCGCAAGACCCAAGCGAATTTCTGAGCTTGAAAACCAGACAAAAGCCATACCGACTCCTACGCTTGCTTACTAGACCACTCAGCGCTCACTCACTCTCCAATGCGGCAACAATCCCGGGAATACATCACGATTCTGTTCATCTGCGGAGTCCTGGCGATCAACTATCCGGTGCTGGATCTGTTCAACCGGTCGTGGGCGCCGCTTGGCATACCGCTACTGTACTTTTATCTTTATCTAGCGTGGTTTGTGCTTATCGTTGTGTTGATCATGGTGGTGGAGCGTTCGGAAATCCGTGAACTGACCGAGTCTCACAAGTCTGGAGCGACCCGAACCAAGGGTTTCTCCCGGCCAGGCGGTGATCCCGATACTCACGAGCCACCGGAGTCACCCTGAATGATGGGTGACGGCATCATCATCGCCAGCGCTCTGGCCTACATGGGCTTGTTGTTTGGCATTGCCTACTACGGCGATCAACGCGCCGATGCAGGTCGTTCGATCATTGCCAATCCCTATATCTATACGCTGTCGCTGGCGATTTATTGCACCGCCTGGACTTTCTACGGCAGCGTCGGGTTGGCGGCGGTCAGTGGGGTGGATTTTCTGCCGGTTTATCTGGGACCAACCCTGATGGCGGTGCTGTTTTGGTTCGTACTGCGGCGTATTGTGCGGATCACGAAGGTTCACCGCATCACCTCCATCGCCGACTTCATCGGTTCCCGCTATGGTAAAAGCGGCCTATTGGCCGGGATGGTGACATTGATCGTCATGCTGGGCATCCTGCCATATATTTCAATTCAGTTGAAAGCCATTGCCGCCAGTTTTAGCCTGTTGCGCCAGTATCCGGAGGTCAGCCGGCTGGCTATTTCCACGCAGCATCCGGTGTGGATGGATACCACTTTTTTCGTGGCGCTGGTGCTGATCGTGTTCACCATTCTGTTTGGCACCCGCCACATCGACAATACCGAGCGCCACGAAGGCATGGTCGCCGCGGTCGCATTCGAATCCATGTTCAAATTGTTGGCCTTTATGCTGGTCGGCGTCGTAGTGACTTTCATGCTCTTCGACGGTCCCGGCGATCTGTTCCAGCATGCAGCGGAACACCCGGATCTGGCGCCGCTGCTGCGCTTCGAGGTGGTGCCGGGCGGTTACGGTGGCTGGTTGTCGTTGACTTTCCTGTCGATGATGGCCTTTCTGTTTCTGCCCCGGCAATTCCAGGTGCTGGTCGTGGAAAATGTCAATGAGGCGCATATCCGCAAGGCGATCTGGCTGTTCCCTCTCTACTTGTTTGCCATCAACCTGTTCGTGCTACCCATTGCCCTGGGTGGACGACTGATGTTCAACAATGGCGACGTAGACGCCGACACCTTTGTTCTGGCGTTGCCGATGGCCGAGCACATGCCGATGCTGGCGCTGCTGGTGTTCCTGGGTGGCTTGTCAGCCGCCGCCAGCATGATCATGTTCGAGACCGTCACGCTATCTACCATGGTCTGCAACGATCTGGTGATGCCGATTCTGCTGCGCGCCAATCCCCGCTGGCTGGCCGGACAAACGGATCTATCGGGCCTGCTATTGGGCATCCGCCGCGTCGGCATCGTAATTTTGATCCTGCTGGGGTACCTGTATTTCCGGTTTGTCAGCGAATCCTATGCCCTGGTCACCAGCGGACTGGTTTCTTTTGCCGCCGCCGCCCAATTTGCACCGCCGATCCTGATTGGTCTCTTCTGGAAGCGAGCGAATCGGCGAGGCGCTTTAATCGGCTTGAGCGGCGGCTTCCTGGTTTGGGCTTACACGTTACTGTTGCCGGCTATGGCTCGCTCCGGCTGGATCGGCACCGATTTTGTCGATACCGGCTTGCTGGGTCTGGAATTACTCAAACCTTATGCCTTGTTTGGTCTGAAGAATCTCGATCCCTACATGCATTCGGTATTCTGGAGCATGTTGCTCAATATCGGCGGGTTGGTGTTTGGCTCCATGCTGAGCCAGCCGGACCCTCTTGAACAGGTGCAAGGCAGCCAGTTCGTCGATATCCTGAAGCGTGAGCGCCACGATGGTGATTCGCTGTTATGGCGGGGCGTGGTGGAAACCGCCGAGTTGTATGACTTGTTATCTCGGTTTCTCGGCCCGCAGCGCGCCACTGAAGCTTTCGACCGCTATGCGCATGACCACGGTGGTTATCCGCTACAGGCCGATTCCCGATTGATCCACTACACCGAACGATTGCTGGCCGGCGCGATTGGCGCGGCGTCCGCTCGAGTGATGATTTCGTCCATCGTGATGGGTGAGGTGCTCAGTATCGAAGAGGTGATGACCATTCTCGATGAGAGCACTCAGGTACTTGAATACAGCCGCCGTTTGGAGCAAAAATCCGGCGAACTGGAGGCAGCGTCCGCTGAACTGCGCGAAGCGAATAACCGGTTGCGAGAACTCGACCGCCTCAAGGATGAATTCATCTCCACAGTGACCCATGAACTGCGCACTCCGTTGACTTCGATCCGGGCATTTTCGGAAATTCTCTTGGCGAACCCTGATATGGAAGTGGAGCAGCGTAGCAAGTTTCTGAGCATCATCGTCAAGGAAAGCGAACGCCTAACCCGACTGATCAACCAAGTGCTGGATATGGCCAAGATCGACTCCGGGCGCATCGAATGGCATATGGATGAAATTGATCTTCGTACGCTGATTCAGGACGCCATCAATTCGACCAGCCAATTGTTTTGTGACAAGGCAGTGGCGCTACACGAAGAGCTAGGCGACGCGCCGGTAATCATCGATGGCGACCACGATCGCTTGACTCAGGTCATCATCAACCTGCTGTCCAATGCGGTGAAATTCTGTCCGGAACAAGGCGGCAAAGTCACCATCCGTTTGCAACCCAGCTCGAATCGTTGGCGCATCGAGGTGATCGACAACGGCCCCGGCATCGCTTCTGATCAACACAAATTGATCTTTGAGAAATTTCATCAAGTGAGCAATGCCCATGCCGGCAAGCCGAAAGGCACGGGGCTAGGGCTACCTATCAGCCAAAGGATCGTCGAATACCACAATGGGCGCATCTGGGTGGAGAGCGAAACCGGAAAGGGCGCCATGTTCATCGTGGAATTACCTGGAACCCTGTAAGCGCCGACGAAGCCCGCGAAAAACTTAGCTATTCGTTCCGTTCAATTCATTCGGCAAAACGGAACGAATAGCTGCATGTCGGTCGATGCGCCCATGCACCCGGTTACCCAGTTGCAGTAGTCGGGTTCCTAAACGATAGTACCCCGTGACACTGCGTTCCACGAAACCATGTTCGATCAGAGACGCCAAGATCCGGAAGGTGGTTGAAGGATGCAGGCCCGTCGTACTAGATAAGATCTTGAGGCTGACGGGTTCATCGTGAGCAGACATGGCCTCCAGTATCAGAGAAAGTCGGGTAATTACCTGAATCGAGGATATTGCTTTGACAGTCATACGTTGCCTTGTGGCCTGATTTACGGCTGATGCATTCATCAATCTGTGAAATGAGACTGACTATATTGCATTGCACAATAAAACACCACCCGTTTGACCGGGAAATCGATGGGCGGCGTCCGCGACCATGAAGGGATATCTGGGCTTGTTGCAGAAGGTGCTCGATGAAGGCGTGCGTAAACAGGATCGAACCGGGGTTGGAACGCTGAGTTTATTCGGCGCCCAGTTACGTTTCGATCTGCGCACTGGCTTTCCGCTCGTCACCACCAAGAAACTGCATTTGCGCTCGATCATTTATGAATTGCTATGGTTTCTGCGCGGCGACACCAATGTGCATTATCTACATGAACACGGCGTCAGCATCTGGGATGAGTGGGCTGATGAAAACGGCGATCTGGGACCCATCTATGGTCAGCAGTGGCGAACTTGGCGGGCCGCTGACGGGCGTTGCCTCGACCAATTGGCCGGTGTGATCGAACAGCTGCGAGGCGATCCGGATTCGCGGCGGATCATCGTATCCGCCTGGAACGTTGGAGAACTGGAACAGATGCGGTTGCCACCCTGTCATCTACTGTTTCAATTCTATGTTGCCAATGGTGCGTTATCCTGCCAGCTTTATCAACGCAGCGCCGACCTGTTTCTGGGAGTGCCGTTCAACATTGCCAGTTACGCACTGTTGACCCACTTGGTTGCTCAGCAAACCGATCTGACCGTGGGTGAATTTATTTGGACCGGCGGTGACTGTCATCTGTATCTTAATCATCTGGAGCAGGTTCGTTTGCAACTTGGCCGCGAGCCGTACCCATTGCCGAAATTGGTGATTCACCGACGCTCGGGTTCGCTGTTCGATTATCAGTATGAGGATTTCGCCATCGTCGATTACCAGTACCATCCAGCGCTTAAAGCGCCTGTCGCTGTGTGAACATTGAGTCACGGATAGAGGTCATGTGAAGAGAGGCGATCCAGAGCGGAGATCCGCAGCGCCGCTGACTTTCGACCCTTGCAAACCTACTGCTTGACGGTTTCGCTAAATTATGTTGCGATGCACAATCAAGAGAACAGAGTGAGGATTGGCTATGAATACCGACAGAATGTTCGAACGCCAGCAAGCGGTGAATCTGCTCGCTTGGCAATGCGCGTTGCGGATTGGCGGGCTGATGAACATCGCCGCTATTGGCTCGGTACGCAGATCGTTGGATACCTATCTACTATGTCTGCAACAAGGAACGAGATCCGTGCAGAATGTGCAGGCTACCGATCCGCCTGGGAAGTGGATAGTGGTTTCCGTAGACAACTTCGGCGAGTACGTCGAAAAATCCTGGCAGGATTTTCGCAATCAGTTACAAATTCTGCTGTTGACCCAGGATGAAGCGCTGATCTGGATGAATAAGATCGAGAGAACCCTGGCCGATAGTTGAATAGGATTCAGTGCTTCGAGTTCGCGACGGCTCATCCTGTTCAGAAGAACCGCTCGGTACGACCAATACCGATCGGTGACGATTTTGCCGAGACGATGCCTCCGGCAATCCATACAGGACTTTCGCTGATCAGCGTTCGGTATTGCTGAGCAAAAATCCTGGATTGAAAGCATCCTGTTTCAGCTTGAACAAGCGCTAGCGGCGCAGTAGGCACTCCTGCGCATCGACGGCGGCAATCGCGGTCATGTTGATGATCCGTCGCGCGGTCGCCGAGCGGGTCAGAATATGCGCTGGCTTGGCCAGGCCGAGCATGAACGGCCCCACTGAAACACTATTCGTCACTTCCTTGAGCAGGTTGTGGGAGATGTTGGCGGCGTCAGCATTGGGCATGATCAACAGGTTGGCCGCCCCCTTCAGCCGCGAATGCAGAAATACCCGACTGCGCAATGCCTCGGATAAAGCGGCATCGCCGCGCATCTCGCCATCCACTTCCAGATCGGGTGCGCGCTGGCGGATGAGCTGCAATGCCTCTGCCATCTTGCGCGCCTGCCGCGACTTGTGCGAACCAAAGCTGGAATGGGATAGCAGGGCGATTTTCGGAGGCAGAAAACGGCCAACTTCCTCCGCCGCCAACAAGGTAATATCGGCGATTTCCTCAGCCGTCGGGTCCGTGTTGATATCGGTGTCGCAGAAAAACAGCGGTCCGTGCGAGGTAATCAACATATTCATGGCTGCTGGAGTCTTAACGCCTTCACGCAGACCAATGATATCCAGCACATATTCCACATGATCGGGAAAGCCGCCGATCAATCCGCACAGCAGGGCGTCGCCGTAGCCAAGGCGCAGCATCAGCGCCCCGATCACTGTGGCGCGTGTGTTGACCCGGACCCGCGCTTTGTTGGGATCGACCCCGTAGTGTCCGCGTAACTGGTGGTATTCCTGCCAGCATTCTTCGTAGTAGGGATTGTTTTGGGGATCGATGATCTCGAAATCCTGATCGGGACGAATGCGCAGGCCCAGCTCAGCGATACGTTGTTCGATGCGTCCACGCCGTCCAATCAGGATGGGTTTGGCGAGACCGTCATCGATAACGCCCTGCACCGCCCACAGCATCCGCTCTTCTTCGGCTTGGGCATAAATCACCCGCTTCAGATCGGTCTTGGCGCGATCGAACACGGGACGCATGATCAAGCCGGAACGGTAAACGCGCTGGCTGAGCTGAGTGCGGTAGACGGTAAAATCCTCGATCGGGCGAGTGGCGACGCCGCTGTCCATCGCCGCCTTAGCGACCGCCAGCGGTAAGGTGAGCAGCAAACGTGGCTCGAACGGTTTGGGAATCAGGTATTCTGGCCCGAAGTTGATCGGCTGATCACCGTAGGCAGCGGTTTCCTCTTGGGAGTGCGGCTCGCGCGCCAGTTCCGCCAGGGCGCGGACACAGGCCAGTTGCATGGCCTGATTGATCGTAGTGGCGCCCACATCCAGCGCGCCCCGGAAAATATAGGGGAAGCAGAGGACATTGTTGACCTGGTTGGGATAATCGGAGCGGCCGGTGGCAATAATAGCGTCGGGCCGTGCGGCGATGGCTTCCTCCGGCATGATTTCCGGCACAGGATTGGCCAGCGCCAGAATCAGCGGCTGGCCAGCCATGGTTTTCACCATATCCCCGGTGAGCACCCCGGCCTTGGATAACCCCAAGAAAATATCCGCGCCGACGATCGCCTCGGCCAGGGTGCGCGTCGGAGTGTCGGCGGCATAAGCGGCTTTCTCTGCGTCGAGATGGCCGCGCCCCTGATAGATCACGCCTCGGCTGTCGCAAACGATGACATTTTCCCGCCGCAGGCCCAAACCGAGCAGCAAATCGAGGCAGGCGATGCCGGCCGCGCCAGCGCCGGAGGTGACTACTCTCACCTCAGCGATATTCTTGCTCACTAGCGATAGGGCATTGAGCACGGCAGCGGCGGTGATGATGGCGGTGCCGTGCTGGTCATCGTGGAATACCGGGATTTTCATCCGGTCGCGCAACCGGCGTTCGATTTGGAAGCATTCCGGCGCCTTGATGTCTTCCAGGTTAATGCCGCCAAAACTCGGTTCCAGGCTGGCGATGATCTCGACCAGTTTGTCGGGGTCGCGTTCATTGATTTCGATATCGAACACATCGACGCCAGCGAATTTCTTGAACAGCACCCCCTTGCCTTCCATCACCGGTTTAGCCGCCAGTGGGCCGATGTCGCCCAAGCCGAGCACAGCGGTGCCGTTGCTGATGACCGCCACTAGATTGCCACGGGCGGTGACAGTGGAAACCTCGCGGGGATCTTCGACAATCACCTCACAGGCGGCGGCGACGCCGGGGGAGTAGGCCAGCGCTAGATCGAGCTGGTTGGCGAGCGGCTTGGTCGGAGTGACTTCGATCTTGCCGTAGGGGGCCATGCGATGGTAGCGCAAGGCGCGTTCGTCGAAATTATCAGCCATGGTTTGCGTAATTCCTGGTGAGGTGATGACAGGGATTTCCCCCAGCGGGGTCTAAAAGACGGTATAAAAACCACTACTTATAAAATCGAGACCACTGGATTTTAGTACATTAAATATTATTTTTTTTATATCAAAATTAGACTACGATGATTATATTTTCATTTCTCAAGACAATCCAACATGATCACAGTGGCCCAATTGAAGGCAGCGCGCGCGTTGTTGGGCATGGACCAGCGCGCCCTTGCCAAAGCCGCCGATTTATCCCTGCCCACGATCCAGCGCATGGAACGCAGCAACGGCACCATCCGTGGCAATGTCGATTCCCTGGTCAAGCTCATCGCGGCGCTGGAAGCCGCCGGCGTGGAGTTGATCGGCGAAGACGCCGTCAGCGAAAGTGGTGGGCGCGGGGTTCGGTTGAAGACTTGAATCGCTGAGAGCCTCATCATTAAATTCAGTGGATTTCATCACCATGCCGTTATCGCTACTGTTAAGTTTGTCCATGGCCCTGCTCGTTGTCGGCCTCCATGCGATCTCCGCAGCGCGCCGGACAGGGCGCAGCCAGCAAACCTATGGGATCAGTCTGGTTATTTGCGTCATCCTGCTGGGGATGGCGTTGGTGCATCTGCTGAGCGCCGCCGCGCCAGCCACGCTGATCTTACCCTTGGGTCTGCCTTGGCTGGGTGCGCATTTTCGCCTGGACGCGCTATCCGCCTTTTTTCTCATGGTGGTCAATTTAGGCGGCGCGGTCGCCAGCCTGTTCGCTCTGGGTTATGGCCAGCATGAGCCAGCGCCGGGGCGGGTGTTACCGTTCTACCCAGCGTTTCTAGCGGGCATGAACCTAGTGTTGCTAGCCGACGATGCCTTCACCTTTCTGTTCGCCTGGGAATTCATGTCGCTCAGTTCCTGGGCGCTGGTCATGGCCCATCATCGGGAATCAGCCAACACCCGCGCCGGCTATCTGTATCTGGTCATGGCCTGTTTTGGCACGCTGGCGCTGTTGCTGGCTTTCGGCTTGCTGGCCGGTCCTCAGGGCGGTTATGACTTTGCCACGATCCGAACCGCGGAGATGACGCCAGGACTGGCGGCGCTGGCGCTCATTCTGGTGCTGATGGGGACCGGTTCCAAAGCTGGGTTGGTTCCCTTGCATGTCTGGTTGCCACTGGCGCACCCCGCCGCACCCAGCCACGTCTCGGCGCTGATGAGCGGCGTCATGACCAAGGTTGCCGTGTACGGCTTCATCCGCATCGTCTTCGATCTATTGGGAGAGCCGGTCGCCTGGTGGTGGGGCGGGCTGGTGCTGGGGCTGGGTGGCATCACCGCAGTGCTCGGCGTATTGTATGCGTTGATGCAGCATGACCTTAAACGGTTGCTCGCCTATCACACTGTAGAGAATATCGGCATCATCTTCATTGGCCTGGGACTGGCGTTGGCCTTCCAGGGCAATCAGATGTACGCCAGCGCCGCGCTGGCGCTAACCGCCGCGCTGTTCCATGTGCTGAACCATTCGCTGTTCAAAAGCCTATTGTTTCTGGGAACCGGCGCGGTGCTGGCCGCCACCGGCGAACGTGACATGGAGCGGCTGGGCGGGTTGATTCACCCGATGCCGTGGACCGCACTGGCCTTCCTGATCGGCGCAGCGGCCATTTCGGCGCTACCGCCATTGAACGGCTTTGCCTCGGAATGGCTGACTTTTCAGGCGATTTTGCTAACTCCGGAATTACCACAATGGCTGCTCAAATTCCTGGCCCCAGCCGTCGGCGCACTGTTGGCATTGTCCGCCGCCCTGGCCGCCGCCTGCTTCGTCAAAGCCTTCGGCATCACCTTTCTCGGTCGGCCACGCTCACCAGCCGCTGCGCAAGCGTGTGAGACCGATCGCTATTCGCTGACTGCGCTGTTCACGCTGGCGACGCTGTGCCTGTTGGCCGGGATTTTACCGGGACTGGTGGTAGACGGGTTGTCCCCAGCAGTGAGTCTACTCAACGGCGGCGCCCGATTGCCGGTGCAACAAAGTCAGCCGTGGTTGACCCTGGTGCCGGTGGTCGATGTGAAAAGCACCTACAACGGTTTGTTGGTGCTGTTGTTCATGGCGTTATCCGGGATACTCGCCGCCGTGCTGATCCACCGATTCGCTTCTCATGGGGTCCGGCGCAGCCCGGCCTGGGACTGCGGTTTCCCCGATGTCAACCCTGCGGCCCAATACACCGCCGGCAGTTTTGCCCAACCGATCCGCCGAGTATTCGGCAGCGTGGTGTTCCAGGCCCGCGAACAGGTCACGATGCCGCCACCTGGCGATGGGCGAGCAGCACGCTTCGAAGTCAAAATGCGCGACCCGGTCTGGGACTATGGCTACGCGCCGATCACCGCAGCGGTCATCGCAATTTCCAACCGATTTAACCACCTGCAATATCTAACGATTCGTCGCTATTTAAGTTTGGTGTTCGGTGCTCTGGTGCTGCTACTGCTGGGGATGGCGTTATGGCGCTGATGCATGATCATCTGATGCAAGGCGGGCAAATGCTGCTGCTTTTATTGCTGGCGCCACTGCTCACCGGTTGGGTCCGCACCCTCAAGGCCCAATTGCTGCGCCGGCGCGGTCCGTCGCTGCTGCAACCCTATCGCGATCTACTCAAGCTGCTCCGAAAGGAGGTCGTGTTGGCCGATTCGGCATCCTGGCTGTTCCGCGTGGCGCCCTACCTGATCTTTGCCGCCATCTGGGTCGCAGCAGCGCTGGTGCCGACCTTCGCTAGCAGCCTACCGTTCAGCTGGAGCGCCGATCTGATCGCCATCGTTGCTTTACTGGGAACAGCCCGCTTTTTCCTGGCGCTGGCGGGCCTCGATGTCGGCACCAGCTTCGGCGGCATCGGCGCCAGCCGTGAGATGATGATCGCCTCGCTGGCGGAACCAGCCATGCTGATGCTGGTATTCACTTTATCGTTACTGGCCGGCACCACGGAACTATCCGCAGTCGCCCGATTCATGCTGACCGCCGACGTCGGCCTGCGAGTGTCGCTGGCATTGGCGCTGCTGGCGCTCATCATGGTGGCGATTGCCGAAAACGCCCGCATTCCGGTGGACAATCCAGCCACTCATCTGGAATTGACCATGGTGCATGAGGCGATGGTGCTGGAATACTCCGGTCGTCATCTGGCGCTGATCGAACTGGCTGCCTCACTCAAGTTGTTGCTGTATCTCTCGCTGCTCGGTTGCATCTTTGTACCGTGGGGCATGACCACAGCAGGGGAAGAGGCCACAGCCTACCTGCTCGGCGTGGCTGCCTATCTGGCTAAACTGGGATTAGGCGGGCTTTTGCTGGCGTTGTTCGAGACCAGCATCGCCAAGATGCGAGTGTTTCGCGTCGATCAATTCTTGAGCGCGGCGCTGATGCTCGGTCTGCTCGGCGCGCTGTTGTTGTTCGTGTCACGGAGCCTGTGATGCACGGTCTGGAATTCGATATCGCCCATCTTCTGGCAGGCGGCATGGTGGTCATCAGCTTGCTGTTGCTGTACCAGGACCGCCTGTATGCCCTGCTCAAGGTCTTCGCTCTGCACTCGCTGACGCTGGCGCTGGCCGTCGGCTGGCAGGCGCATATTCAGGAAGCCCATCATTTGTATGTCACCGCCGGGATCGCCTTGGTGTTCAAAGCGATCGTCATTCCGATTGCGCTGTATCGAATTGTCCGACAGTTGGGCATCCACCGCACCCTGGAAGTGGTAGGAGGCGTGGGCCGCGACATGCTGGCCGGCGCGGCGCTGGTGGCGCTGGCGATTCTGGTCATGTTGCCGGTGACAGCGGGAACCGACGCCGTAGCGCGGGAAGACTTGGCGTTCGCCCTGGCAGTGGTGCTGCTGGGGCTGTTGCTGATGGTCAACCGTCACAATGCGGTCAGTTTGGTCATCGGTTTCATGTCCTTGGAAAATGGGCTGGTGCTGGCCGCCGCCGGGGCGCGAGGCATGCCACTCGCGGTGGAGATCAGCGTCGCGTTCTCGGTGCTGATTGCCTTGATCGTGATCGGTATTTTTCTGTTCCGCATTCGAGAACGCTTCGACAGCGTCGATATGCAGGCGATGGATGCATTCCGGGGGGGGCGGCGGCGATGAGCGGCGCTTTAGGCTGGATGGCGCTGGCCGCGCTGCTGGCGGTTCCCGCCGGCGCGGCGCTGCTGTTGGTGGGATTGCCCAGTTACCGACTGGGCGCCGGATTGAATGTCGGCGCAGCGTTGCTCAGCCTGTTGGCGTCGCTGATCCTGCTCTGGATACGGCCCGACGCCAATCTGTACTTGCGAGTGGATGATTTCAACATTTACTTGATTGTGTTAAATAACCTGGTCAGCTTGACTACCAGTGCATTCAGCGCCGGCTACATCGCCCATGAACTGGAGAGCGGGCGACTCACGCCGAAATACTTACGCTTTTATCATGCCATGTATCAGGCGCTGGTATTCGCCATGAATTTGGCGTTCCTCGCCAACAACATTGGCCTGTTATGGGTGGCGATTGAACTGGCGACGCTGGCGACTGTGCTGATGGTCGGCATTTACCGGACCCGCGAGGCGCTGGAAGCCGCCTGGAAGTATTTTATACTCGGCAGTCTCGGCATTGCCCTGGCACTGTTTGGCACCATCCTGGTGTATCTGGCAGCGCAACCGATCATGGGCCAAGGCTTGCCAGCAATGGCTTGGGATCAGTTACTGATCCATGCTCACGCTTTTGATCCGGCGTTGCTCAATCTGGCCTTCATCTTCCTGCTGCTCGGTTATGGCACCAAGGCTGGTCTGGTTCCGCTGCACGCCTGGTTGCCCGATGCGCATGCCGAAGGCCCGACGCCGATTTCGGCGGTGTTGTCGGGTCTGTTGCTGAACGTGGCGCTGTACGCTGTGCTGCGCTTCAAGATGCTGATGAATGCCAACCCGTCCGCTCTGGCGCCGGGACCGCTGATGGTCGGGCTGGGATTGTCATCGCTGCTGTTCGCCGGATGCATGTTCTATCGGCGCGGCGACATCAAGCGGCTGTTCGCCTACTCATCGATCGAACATATGGGCATCATCACTTTTGCCTTTGGCATGGGCGGGCCATTGGCCAATTTCGCCGGACTGCTGCACATGACGATGCATAGCCTGACCAAATCGGCGATTTTCTTCGCGGTGGGCCACATCGCGCAGGTCAAGGGTACCCAACGGATTTCCACCATTCACGGACTGACCGCCACCCATCCGCTGTTGGGTTGGGGATTAGTGATTGGGGTCGTGGCAATTGCCGGAATGCCGCCGTTCGGAGTATTCATGAGCGAGTTTCTGGTGGTCAGCTCCACTTTCACCCGCCAACCATGGCTGGCGTTGCCGCTGGTTGCCGGGTTACTACTGGGATTTGGCACCCTGTTATGGCGCTTACATGCTATCGCGTTTGGCGAATCACAGGGCACGCAGGCGCTGGGACCTGCACCGATAACCGCGCTGCCGATGGTCACGCATCTGGCGCTGGTGCTGGTCGCCGGGTTCTGGTTGCCAGGACCACTGGTGACCTGGTTTCAAAATGTCGCGGCGCTGTTGGGCTAAGGTAAGGCTATGCATGCACAATCCTTACAGGCGATTCTCGATGCGGGTCAACCCGTCGCTGCACATCGCCCCTGGCCCCGGTTCGTGGTGACTCCTGACATCTGGAATACCTTGATCGAAGGCTTGGCGGATAGCGCCTGGACGCTGCTGGGACTATGGGGCGAGCTGGGACTCGTGCATTTGGCCGTGCACGAGGAAGGGAGTGGGATGTTGGGTGTCGCCAGCTTGCCCTGTCCCGCTGGATGCTTTCCTTCGGTGGGTCGTCGGCATCCACCGGCGCAGCGTTTGGAACGCACGATTGCCGACTTGGTCGGTTTGCAACCGGTCGATGCACCCGATATTCGTCCGTGGCTGGATCATGGTCGCTGGCCGGTGCGCTATCCGCTCGGCGCAGCAACCGCGCCAACCACCACGATGCCACCCTATCGGTTTCTAGCGGTGGAGGGCGAGAGTCTGCACCAGATTCCGGTCGGACCGGTTCACGCCGGCATTATCGAACCCGGTCATTTCCGCTTTACCGCTAACGGTGAAGCGGTGGCGCGACTGGAGCAACGGCTGGGCTATGTCCATAAAGGCATCGAGAGTCTGCTGAATGGCGCAACGCTGGAGCGGGCGGCGCGGCTGGTCGGACGGGTATCCGGTGACAGCACCGTCGCTTATGCCTTGGCTTTCGCTCGGGCGGCGGAGGCGGCCACGGAAACCGAGGTTCCCGCGCGGGCGCATTGGTTACGCGCGCTGATGGCGGAGCTGGAGCGGCTGGCCAATCATTGCGGTGACATCGGCGCGATTTGCAACGATGCGGCTTTTGCTCTGATGCTGGCCCATTGCGCTGTGTTGCGCGAGCAGATTCTGCGCGCCAGCGCCGCCGGTTTCGGCCACCGTCTGCTGATGGATCGCGTCGTTCCAGGGGGAGTCGCCGCTGATTTGTCGGTGGAAGGCGTCAGTGTTCTCCAATCCCTGGTCGCCGAGATTCGCCGCCAGTTTCCAGCGCTGGTCACGTTGTACGATAACACCGCTTCGCTGCAAGATCGCACGGCTAAAACCGGCTTCGTCAAACCAACGCTGATTCGGCAATTTGGCTGTGGCGGCTATGTCGGACGGGCCGGAGGGCGCGCTTTTGACGCACGCCGCACACTGGGCTATCCACCTTACGATGTATTGAAATTTGAGATTCCTTTGCGAACTGATAGCGACGTCAACGGCCGAGTGTGGCTGCGCATCTGCGAGGTGGAGCAGAGCCTGAGCTTAATCGAACAGATTTTGCAAAAATTGCCGTCTGGACCGGTGCGCGTGGCGCTGAAGACACCCGGTCAACCATGTGAAAGTCTGGCATTGGTCGAGGGTTTTCGTGGCGATATCCTGCTTTGGCTGCGATTGAACGGCGACGGGACGGTGGCGCGCTGCCATCCACGTGACCCATCCTGGTTCCAGTGGCCGCTGCTGGAAGCGGCCATTGAAGGCAACATCGTAGCGGATTTCCCGCTGTGCAATAAATCGTTCAACGGCTCATATTCGGGCCACGATCTATAGGCGATCCGGCCATGCACAAATTGTTGTTGCAGAATCTCTGGCGGTCGCCGATGACCATTCCAGCCCCGGCCCCCTCCGAACAGGCGTTGGCTGAACTGGGAGCGCAGGTCGATCAAGCGGCCCGGCGGCGGTTAGGGCGCAGTCTGGCAATCCGTCAAGTGGATGCCGGTTCTTGCAACGGTTGCGAATTGGAAATTCATGCGCTGCATAACGCTTTTTACGATCTGGAGCGCTTCGGTTTCCACTTCGTCGCTTCGCCGCGGCATGCCGATGTCCTGCTGGTCACCGGGCCGGTGACTGCGAATATGCGCGAAGCGCTGGAACGCACCTACGCAGCGACGCCCGATCCTAAATGGGTGGTGGCAGTCGGCGATTGCGGACGGGACGGCGGCGTGTTCGCCGGGAGCTATGCTTGTGTGGGTGGGGTGGCCGAGGTCATTCCGGTGGATTTGCATATTCCCGGTTGCCCACCCAGTCCGACGCAGTTGCTGGAGGGGTTGCTGGCGTTGTTGTAGCCGCATTGGTGGAGAAGTCCTGAAAAAGCAGTTACTCTCAGACCTCGTCATCAATAAACAAGGTGTTTAAGCGCCCGATTTCCTGAGGCTCTACATGGCGTGGGTGGCCCGACAGGATACCGGTGACGTTACGGAAAGCTTGGCCAATATGCATGCCGGTGGCATCGATGGAAAACTCGCGGATCTCCTTATCGTGGGCCGAGCCGCGCATTTTCAACACCGTGATGCCGCGGGTGATCTCTCCAAACATTTCCACGTAACGCAGCAGGATAATGGAGTCGGTGATCGTGGAAATATGGGCTTCGGTGATCGATTCACCGCCGATGAGACGCGGAGTCGTCGAGGTGAACAGACCAGCGATTTCGCGGTGCTTGATGAACGAGGTCAGACCAATGACGAATTCACGATAACCCTTCACCGTAGAAACTCGCTCTAGGGCCGACAGGCTGTCTACCGCTACACGGCTGGGTTGAAATTCATCGATGGCCGTCTTGATGGCGATCAGATGATCTTCCAGCCCCATGGTTTCCGGATAAGTCGCGACGATCTTGAGCAGACCCCGGGATTCCAGATCCTCGAAATCTTTGCCCCAGCCGGTGGCGTTGCGCGTCAACTGATCCCGGCTCTCCTCGAAGGCCAGAAACAAGCAGCGTTCGTCGCCGATCGCGCCACTGGCGGCAAATTCGGTGGAGATGAGCGTTTTGCCGCAACCGGTGGCTCCGGACACCAGAATGATCGAGTCGCGAAAGAAGCCGCCGCCGCACATGACATCCAGTTCAAGACTGCCGGAGGTGATGCGCGTGTTCGACGATCGCTGCTTGAGTTCGATGGCGGACAACGGGATGACCACGATGCCTTGGCCAGGGAGCACGGTTAGCGGATATTCGCCTTTTTGGTGCTCGGTGCCGCGAAACTTGAGCAGCTCCAAGGTGCGCCGCCGCTTTTCCCCTTCCAACACATTGCGCAAAATCATGACATTATCGACCACGAACTCTTCCACTCCGTAGCGGCTGATGTCACCGTATTCTTGCGTGCGCTCGGCGGTCATGATCGCCGTGATCTTCATCAGCTTCAGCGCAGCTGAAATACGGAACAATTCGTTGCGGATCAGCACATGATTTTCGAAATAACTGAACAGAGAACCCAGTGAATCCATGGCCAATCGCCGTGCGCCGACTCGGTTGACCGCGGCTTCGATCCGGGCCAGCAGCGCGCCGAGATCGTAAGCGCCGACGATCACCTCGGTCTCACCAGGCAGCGGTGAGGCATCGACGAAGACCCAGCGTCCCTCCGCTTCCCAGGTAGCGATGTCCCAACCCAGGGAGGCCATATTACGGCGGATATCAGCCGGCGCTTCCTCGAACGTCACGAACACACCGTGTTGGTCAAATTGGCGGATGCCTTCAGCAAGAAACTGGACCGCGAACACCGTCTTGGCGCTGCCCGCCGAACCGGCAAGCAGGGTGGTGCGCCCCTCAGGCAGTCCGCCTCTGGCAATCGCGTCAAAGCCGGTAATTCCCGTCGCCAGCTTGCTAATCTGGCTAAAGTGATGGGAAGGCATGCGTCATTCCTTATGATTATCCGTTGGTTTGCTCAAGATCCAGTCCTCTGAGGACGCGCTCGACATTGGATAGGTCACCAATAATGCGGCGCAGAGGTGGCGGCAAATCTTTGACCAGGGTCGGCGTAGCAATAATGCGGTCTTTCTCAGCGAGTTCAGGTGATTGCAAGACGTCAATGATCTGCACCTCGAACTGGCCCGGCATTTCCTCCCCACAAATTCGGTACAGATTACTAATGGCGCGTTCGCTTTGTGGAGTGCATCCAGTAATATAGAGCTTGAGCAAGTACTTATTCATGGCATAGAGTCCATCAAAGAGATGCTTTTCCAGTCGGTTCGGTTTTCAGCGCATTCCGGTAGAAATGCCGATAGTAACTGACCAGATCTCCCATCAGTTCCAGCGCCATCAGCCGTCCTTCGTCGATATAGAACCTGGCGGCGAATTTACCCCGGTTCTGCAAGACGCTTTTTAAGGCTTGGGAGTGTAGGTCAATGACATCACGCGGCCCGGCTCTCAAAAAGCCCAATTGCTGAGCCAGTGCGGTCAAGCCGTGATCGACGGGATGTTCAACCTTGAATGCTTGTTGTTCCACCGCCTTTTCCAACAAATCGCGATAGATGTTGACCAGTGTTTGGAACAGCGCCGCGTCATGATCAGCCAAGGGTTTTTGACCATAGACCGACAGCGTCACAGGGGTATGACCGCTGATTCTCTCGGTCAGCGCCAGCAGTTCCTGCTGTTGTTCCGCCTCCTCGCGGGCCGCATTCGCTCGTTGTTGCAGTTGATAGCGCTCTACGGCGTATTTCAGGGTGCGAGAGAGGATGTATTCAGGTTCAAAGTAGCCTTTGACCAGATAATCCTGAGCGCCCGCTTCGACTGCAGCGATGCCTATGAACTCATCCGACTGGCTGGTCAATACCACAATCGGGATATTCGATCTCACAGCGCGTATTTTTTCCATGGTCGCCAATCCTTGGCTATCCGGTAGCCCCAAATCCAATGCGATAAGATCGAAAACCTGTCCTTGCAGTGCAGCGATGGCTTGAGCCAAAGTCATCGTGTGCGTGATGGTAAAGCCAAGCGGATCGGCCTGCTGGAGCCATTCCCTGGTCAACCGGGCATGGCCGCCATCATCTTCAACCAGCAATAGGTTCAGCGGTTGGCCCAACGCGCATGAAACAGCCATGCTGGCTTATCTCCTCTGGGTGGGAAGACGCACGATAGTAAACCAAAACTCCTCGATCGTGGACACCACTTTAATCAACTGGTCGAGATCCACTGGCTTGGTGATATAGCAATTAGCCTGTAATTCATAGGAACGCAAGATGTCTTCATCTGCCTGGGAGGTGGTGAGAATGACCACCGGCAACACTTTCAACACGGGGTCGGCTTTGATCTCCGCCAGTACAGCCCGTCCATCCATGCGCGGCATATTCAGATCCAACAGGATAATGTCAGGAACGGGCGCATCTGCATAAGGCGCTTGCCGACGCAGAAACGCCAACGCTTTAATCCCATCATCCACGATATGGATATGGTTAGCGATCTTGCCATCTTTTAACACTTCACAGGTCAGCCGTGCGTCTGCAGGATTATCTTCAACCAGCAGAATATCGATCGGTCGAATCGCGTGGTAGGCACTTTCCATGACAGTCTATGACTCCAAGATGTTAGGTGTTAGCAACAGACGCAGGATTAAGCGGGGTCGGCGATGGATAATGATCCGCGAGAAAGAAGTGAAAACATGTTCCTTGATTTGGCGTGGATTCGACCCAAATCCGCCCGCCGTGACGCTCGATGATTTTTTTACAGAGCGCCAATCCGATCCCAGTGCCTGGATATTCCTCCTGGGTATGCAAACGCTGGAAAATCACGAAGATGCGTTCAAAAAAACGCGCTTCGATGCCAATACCCTGATCACACACGGAAAAGACCCAGCCAGAAATCCATCCGTCCAGTGCGGCAAGATGAGTTTTTTCGAGATGCTTAGCGCTGATCGTGATCTGTGGCGGCTGGTCCGGTTTATGGAAGCGGAGAGCATTGGTCAGCAAGTTTTGCAGTAGCAGGCGCATTTGCCCTGGATCGGCGGCGACGGTGGGCAACGGATCGTGCTGGATGAGGGCTGCATGCTCATGGATGGCAGCTTCGAGATTGGCGAGAATCTCGGAGAGCACCTGTTCCATATCAGTGGACGCGTGAACTTGGCTGCGCGTGCTGATCCGCGAGAAGGTCAATAGGTCGAGAATCAGTTGTTGCATGCGCTTGGCCCCTTGCACCGCGATAGCGATGAACTCGCGGGCTGAGTCGTCCAATTTGTCCCAATAACGACGCTCCAGCAGTTGCAGATAGCCGGTAATCATGCGCAAAGGTTCTTGCAGATCATGGGAGGCGACATAGGCAAATTGCTCCAGATCCGCGTTGCTGCGCTGCAAATCCAACTCGCGCTGCTTGAGCAGGGTAATCTCGGTGTGCAATTGTAACCGGCGTCCGCTGGGCAACCTGCGATCTCGCACCAGCACCCACCGTCCATCGGACAAGCGACGTTCCAACAAGCGCATGTCCGCTGCCGTTTCAATCGCGGTTCCCTCGATGACGATCATCCGTTCGATCAGCGCAGCGTTGATAGCGGCCAGCGGTTGCCCCTCAACCCACAGTGGAGCATTGCCCACGTTGTACAGCGCGTTCAATTGAGAATTAGCCAACAATACCATACCCTCGGCATCCATCAATGCCAGCCCTTCGGTCATGTTAGCTAGGGCGTATTCAAGATGCAGAAGCGCCGTTTTGGAGCGGGCGTGTTCATCCGCATAAAGGCCCATCAACTTACGACGAGTTTGATTGATATTGGCAACCACAATATCGAGTTCATCCTCACCGCGCGCCGATGTGGGGCGATTCAACTGCAAGTCGCCCGAATCATGGGCGAAATCCAGTGCGCCGACATAGCGAGCAATGGCCTGTAGATGACGGGTCAGGTAGTGGGACAGGAACAACAGGATAAACAGGGCCAATGCCAGTATTTCCACGGCGGTGGTGCTCAGCCGCTGCAGAAAACGACGGATCAGTTGAGCGCGAATAGCATCTTCGCCACCCACTAAGCGCAGATGAGCGATTTCCAATGGCTGGCCGTCTAGAGTGAAGTGCAATGGAATTTCCCATTCAACAGGATATTGGACTGAAGGTTGACCAGACCGCGCTCGAATCTGGCCGCGCTCCGCTATTTCTGCATAGTAGAGATGGGGCATCTTTACCAGAAGATCTAGTAACGCCTGAATCTGTGCGTCATTTTCGGTCCAGAGCGCCAAGCTCAGGCTGGAGTCGGCAATTCGGCGCGCTTGATCGAAAGTATTCATCAGCCCAGCCCGAGCAATTTGGTAGTCGCGATAAAATTGGACGACAGTCGCACCGAGCATCACCAATAAGCTTAACAGAGCGATGCCGGCAATCAGCGTCCGATCAATCCGGTGTCGCGGCAGGGAAAGTACGCTCGTCATTCGCCCGCGCCGGACTTGAGCAATTTATCGGCTAGCTGTTGATAACTTCCGTCCTGCTTCATACCGCGCAACGCGGCGGCAATCCGCGGCGCCAGAGCAGCGTGGCGTTCGTGAAGGTAGAGAAACATCTCACGTATCGCGAGTGGCGGCTCCACCGCATCGATATCGTCAATGCCTAGTTGATTAAGCAAATAGCGGCCCGACCAGAGTTCATACAGCGCCAGTTCCACGTGCCCCGCTTGCAGCATGCGAAAAAGTTGTTCGGGTTCGGTGACGGTCAATGCGGTGCGGGGTTGATGCGCTAATACACTCTCCTCATAGATTTTCCAAC
Organism: Gammaproteobacteria bacterium; assembly: GCA_024235035.1. Classification (GTDB taxonomy): domain Bacteria; phylum Pseudomonadota; class Gammaproteobacteria; order Competibacterales; family Competibacteraceae; genus UBA2383. The sequence goes on along the minus strand of JACKNE010000007.1, from coordinate 170,672 downwards.
CACGGACCAGCGCCACATTACGATTCTGGATGATCTCCCAACCGTCTCCGTAAACGATCAGCTCCGGAGCAGCAAACGCGACAAAGACCATGTCCATCACTTTTTCTGGTACCGGAATCAGGTGCGAAAAGTGTTTTTTAATGCCCGCGATACGCGCGTAATTACCATCGTAATCGCCTTCATCCACGGATTTGAGCGCGCGTACGTTGGGTAAGCATACAATCTCGGCTTCGATTCCGGTCCGGCGTATCGCTTCGATAATAACCTGGTCGAGAAAGCCATCCTGAGTTCGCTTGATCAGGGGAGGAGCTTCGCTGGTCGTGAGCCGTAACCGTAGTGGGGACTCCGTCACTGGCGCCGCTACCGCCATTCCTGGCGTCAGGATAAAAAGGGCCAGCAAGATACGCCTTGCATGCTTCATCCACTCTCTCCGGGCGCAGGTGAACTGAGATGCTTCGTCCATTTTTGCAAGTCATCCGCCATGCTGGCTGCGGAAATAGGCTGACCAAAGTACCAACCTTGTGCGTAATCACAGCCGATATCTAGTAAATACACAACCTGTTCGGCGGTTTCGACACCTTCGGCAGTCACCGGTTTTTTCAGGCCATGCGCCATATTGATGATCGCTTGGCTCAGCAGGGCGCTGCTAGAGTCGGTCAATACGTCGATAATAAAGCTCCGGTCCATCTTCACCACATCAAAAGGGAGTTGCTTTAACAGACCAAGGGATGAATAACCCACGCCGAAGTCATCCATGTGCAACTCGATACCCAGCTCGCGCAGAGCGTTCAGGGTTTGCTCAGCACGAAATTGATCTTGCATGACTGCGTTTTCGGTTAATTCCAATCTCAGCAGGTGGGGTTGCGTATTACTGTAATCCAGCAAATCCTTAAGCATTCCAACAAAATCCTTATCCACTAATTGCTTAGGAGAAATATTGACCGCCACCGGCAAAAGCTCGACGCCCATAGCGCGCCACTCCACGATTTGTCGACAGGTTTCCGCCAGAATCCAGTCGCTGACAGGCACGATCAAGCCAGTCTCTTCGAGTAAGGGGATGAAATCGTTGGCTGGAACCAAGCCTCGATTGGGATGTTGCCAGCGCACCAATGCTTCTATACCGATGGGCCGCCTATCGCGAAGACGTACTTGAACTTGGTAATACAGAACAAACTCCTGTCGCTCCAATGCCCGGCGCAGGTCGTTTTCTAGATTCAGATGGTTAAGAGCGTTTTTATCCAATTCTTCGGAATGAAAAAAGTAATCTATCCCTTTATTATTTTTGGCGTAATACATGGCGCTATCCGCGCAACGCAACAGACCATCGACGTTTTCAGTATCATCGGGATAAATGCTGATGCCAATGCTAGGAGTGGCAAACAATTCCCTATTCTCTATTGTGAAAGGCTGCCTAAAGAGCTTCTGCAATTTCTTAGCAAAGACGCCGGCTTGTTCCCGATGGTTCAATCCTTCCAGTAGCACTGTAAATTCGTCGCCACCCAAGCGCGCTACCGTATCGGATTTACGAACCGCTTTAGCTAACCGGGACGCAAACTGCTGAAGCAAGTGATCGCCGACTCGATGCCCTAGAGTGTCATTAACTTCCTTGAAACGATTTAGATCCATGAACAAAACAGCCATCTTGGTTTTGTTGCGCTGCGCCCGCAGGAGCGCCTGGTTGATGCGATCGGTAAACAAGGCGCGATTAGGCAAAGTGGTTAAGTGATCATGGTTGGCTAGATGATTGGCTTGGGCTTCCGCTTCCTTGTGCCGGGTCACGTCGTTCAGCATCAACAGATAGGCTTCCTGGCCCTGCCATTGCGTTTCGTCAACAGTGACTTCAGCGATGCCCTGCGCCTGGTCGGGGCGTAAGATAGTGATTTCTGCTTTGTCACTCAGCGCCGGAATACCGAACTGACTGCCCAATAAGGTCGGATTATCACGTCCCAGCTGAGTGCTTGCCGCCGGGTTGGCGAACAGAATGACGCCATTTCTGTCCAGCAGCAGGATACCGACACGGCTCTTTCGCACCACACTCTGAAAATTTTCCTCTCTCTCGCGCAACATCTGTGCTTGCTGACTCACTTGCTTTTCCAGTTGTCGCTTGGCTTCGTTGAGTTCGCTGAGCACCCACTGATTTTCAGCCCGAAAATGCGCTTCCCGAATCGCTGTATCCAGATCCGAATCGTTGACACACAGAATTCGCACAGTGTTTGCAACGCGTTGTCGCACTGCGTTGAGGAATTCGACATCGGTGACACCAGGCATGCGTTGGTTGATCACAACCGTGTCCACGGTTTGCTCATCGAGAAAGAGCAGCGCTTGCTCGACCGTGGTGGCGGTGAATATCTGGTGTTCATGATACAGTTGACGGTACCAAGCCTTTAGGGTGTGGAGTTCATCATCCAACACCAAGATCACGCTGGTGGAATCAAATGTAGTATGCGAATTGACAAGAGGCACAGTCATAACAAAGCCTTCATTGAGCAACCGTTCTTTGGGACTATGCTTATCCTCAGCCCCTGAAGTAGTCGGGTAGTATGATTACGACACAGATGATCTTTTGAAACTGCAAAACGACTCCGAGCGCTGCGACCTATACGCTGGCTTTCACTCGTATCCGGGTGGTGGCGATCAGCGATTGCGGGTGGGACAGCGGAGTGTTCGCTGGGAGTCATGCCTGTGCCGGTGGGGTGGCCGAGGTTATTCCGCTGGATTTGCATATTCCTAGCTGCCCACCAAGTCCGACACGGTTGTTAGAAGGGTTGCTGGTGTTGTTAAAGATACAATAACTCCCTTCGATCAGCTTTCTTTTCAGCACTAGAGCATGGACACCATCGCTGCCATCGCCACTCCACCCGGTCGAGGTGGGGTTGGTATCATAAGAATCTCTGGCCCACGAAGCGCCACCATCGCCGAGGCAGTCTGTGGCACACTCCCTACACCTCGTCAAGCCGCCTTGCGCCGATTCTGTACTGACGACGGCAGCATCCTCGACGAGGGTATCGCTCTATATTTCCCTGCTCCGCATTCCTTCACTGGTGAGGACGTGCTGGAACTGCATGGTCACGGCGGGCCAGTGGTCATGGATTTGCTGCTGGCGCGCGTTCTGGAGCTGGGCGCCCGTCCGGCCCGGCCTGGGGAATTTTCCGAACGCGCCTTTCTCAACGATAAACTCGATCTGGCCCAAGCCGAAGCGATCGCCGATCTCATCGCCAGCACGACCGCCGAGGCCGCCCGCGCCGCCGTGCGCTCGCTGGAAGGCGAATTTTCCAGACATATCGATGCATTGGTCGAGGCGCTGATTGAACTGCGGATGTATCTCGAAGCGGCCATCGACTTTCCTGAAGAAGAGATCGACTTCCTGGCGGACGGTCTCATGGCTGAGCGACTCCATGCTTTACGAGAACGGCTGGATACCTTGCAGCGCGTTGCCGGCCAGGGCCGCCTGTTGCGCGATGGGATGACCGTCGTGATCGCTGGACGACCCAACGCCGGCAAATCCAGTTTGCTCAATCACCTATCCGGGCGCGAGACCGCGATCGTCACTGATATCCCCGGCACGACCCGCGATGTTCTGCGAGAACAAATCGCTATCGATGGAATGCCGCTGCACGTCATCGACACCGCGGGCCTGCGCGACAGCTTCGACCTCGTGGAACAAGAGGGCATGCGCCGCGCCTGGGCGGAGATTGAAACCGCCGACCGGATTTTACTGCTGGTGGATGATCGGCAGGGATTCACCGCCGAGGATCGGGCGCTGCGGGAACGGTTGCCGGCCCAAACTGAGGTGACCATTGTGCACAACAAGATCGACCTCACCGGTCGCGAGCCGATGTTGCAGTTAGCGGATGGCAGTCATGCAGTGTGGCTCTCGGCGAAGACCGGCACGGGGCTGCCACTGCTGTGCGAACACCTGAAAGCCTGCATGGGTTACCACGGCGGCGAGGGTACGCTGATGGCCCGACGGCGGCATCTGGAAGCGCTGACGCGGGCGGCGGCGGCGCTGGCGGCGGCGGATGAGCAATTGACCCTATTTCGCGCTGGGGAACTGGCGGCGGAGGAATTGCGTCATGCACAGAATGCGCTAGGGGAAATTACCGGAGCGTTTACCAACGAGGATTTACTGGGGCGGATTTTTAGCAGCTTTTGCATCGGAAAATAGCGAGACTTCCAGCATAGTCCGAAGCCTTCTAATAACCCATCACAACAAATCCAGATTGATCAAGCGATCTCCGTTCTCCAACACTGAAGTCATGTAGCAAGATAACGCTTTTCAAGTGAGAACATCGCTCTCAAAACACCGTAGAAATATCGAAAAAAGATCTTTGCCTATCGAGCATCGGTCAGTGCTTTCAGCGCCGCCACTGCGCTAGATCACGGCGGCGGACCTTACCATTGGCGGTGCGCGGCAGGGCGTCGACAAAAATGATCTCGCGCGGGCATTTATAAGCGGCCAGATGCGCATGGGCATGGGCCAGCAAGGGTGCGGCATCCATTCCATCTGGCTCATCGGGATCGCGCGGCACTACGAACGCGGCAATCACGCTGACCTCCTCACGCACCCGCAATTCGGTCACCGCAACCTCCGCAACCGCCGGATGCCGACTCAGGCAATGCTCGACTTCCAGCGGCGACACTCGGTAACCCATCGCGTTCATCACGTCATCGTTGCGACCGTGATAGTACAGATAGCCGTCAGCGTCGAAATGCGCCAGATCACCGCCGATGAACCAGTCGCCCCGATACACCAGCGCTTCCTCATCCGGTCGATTCCAGTAACCAAGCATGAGTCCTGGATCGCTGCGATGCACCGCCAACAAACCAATTTCGCCCGGCGGCAAGGGTTCCTCTCCATCATCGACCGGCAGCACCGCTACACAGCGGCCTTGCTGGGCTTGGCCAGGACTGCCCAGTTTGACGGGCGCTTGAAGCGATGAGGAAACATATGTGGAACACTCACTCATGCCCAGCGCTTCATATAACTCTTTACCGGTGATCGATCGCCACTGCTCCAGCAACGCCACGCTCAACGCCTCGCCAGCGGTGAGACCATGGCGCAGGTTGGATAAATCGAAAGCACGCAGGTCATTGTATTTTAAAACCTGTCGGTACAATCCTGGCACCGCCGCGAACAAGGTCGCGCGGAATTTCTCCATCAGCATCGGCCAGACCGTAGCAGCACGCGGGCCATTGTACAGCACCGCCGTCGCCCCATTTGCCCAAGGATCGGTCAAGCCCACTCCCAGTGTGTAGGTCCAGTTGAACGCACCGGCGTGTAAAACCACATCGTCCGGACGAATACCATACCATCCCTGGTACATAGGCCGCCGTCCCCACGCGGAGCGCTGGGCATGCAGCACCCCTTTGGGCTGGCCGGTGGTGCCAGAGGTGTAAATCAAAAAAGCCGGATCATCGGCAGCCGTATCGGCGTAATCCAGCGGTTCGTTACCTCCCCGCAACGCTGCCATGTCCGCTGATCCCAGTACCTGCACCCCCGGCGGCGCTTGAATCGCCAGATCGTCTGACAGCGCCAATAACCGAGCGCCGGAATCAGCCAACAGGAAATCGGCTTCTTCCTCGGTCAGCTGCGCCGATGAAGGTAAAGGGACGCAGCCAGCGGCAATGGCCCCGAAAAACAGCAAGGCATAATCGCTGGTGTTGCCCATACGGATCATGATTCGTGCGCCCGGTACTAAACCCCGGCGGCGCAACCCGGTGGCGGTTCGCCGCACGGCGTCATCCAGTTGCCGATACGTCCAGCATTCCGCGTCGGTCACGGGCGCGCGTGCATCGGAGACGACCCGCAACGCCACCTTGTCTGGAGTCGCGCGCGCCTGCGACTCCAGACAATACCGCGCCATATTGAACCGCGCTGGCGGTAGCTCGCCAGCATATCTTCGCTGATGGCTCATCAATTTCACCTGATGCTTTATTTCCAGAAGTCGGGATGGAACAGCAACAACACCGGAAACACCTCCAATCGACCGACAATCATGGCGATGGTCAACAAAACCGTGGCGGTATCGCTGATCGAGCTGAAATTGGCAGCCGTCTCCCCCAGCCCCACGCCCATGTTATTCAAACCAGCGGCTGCCGAGCCAAATGCCGTCACCAGATCCAGGCCCGTTCCTACCAGTGCCAGCGATAGAGCGCAGTAACAAAAGATATAGAGATAGTAAAATCCCCACACCGCTTGCATGACACGGTCGGAAATCGGGCGATGGCCCAACTTGACGGCGATTTGCGCGGTAGGGCGGATCAGCAACCGGATCTCGCGCACACTCTGTTTATAGAGCAGCAGGAAGCGAATGGCCTTGATGCCACCACAGGTCGAGCCTACACAGCCCCCGAAAAAGCTGCCCAGCAACAACAGCAAAGGAATGAAAAACGGCCAGCCAGCGTAGTTAGCTGTCGTATGGCCATTGCTGGTCACGATGGAAAGGCTCTGGAAAAAACCGTGGTGAAGCGCTTCCCATAACGAAAATGTATCGCTGAGATAGAGATAGGTGGAAGTGAGCGCAATGATTCCGCCGATCACGGCCAGGAAAAACCGGAACTCCGCATCCCGAAGCACAACGCGCAGGCTGCCGGCACGCCACGCCATGAAGTACAGCGCGAAATTGACCGCCGCGATCAAGGTGAAAATTCCCGAGATCAATTCGATGGGCAGGCTGTGGAAATAGCCAATGCTGTCATCGTGGGTCGAAAAACCGCCCAGCGCCAAGGTGGAGAAGCTGTGGCAGACCGCATCGAACAGGCTCATACCCGCCGCCCAAAAGGACAATGCACAGGCCACGTTCAAGCCGAAGTAAATGACCCAGAGATTCTTAGCCGTTTCGGTGATGCGCGGCGTCAGCTTCTCGTCCTTCATCGGTCCTGGCGTTTCCGCCTTGTAGAGCTGCATGCCGCCCACGCCCAACATGGGCAGTAGGGCCACGGCCAGTACGACGACACCCATACCGCCGAGCAAATTCAGTTGCGCGCGGTAATACAGAATGGCCTTGGGCAATGCATCCAGACCGGAGAGGATGGTCGCGCCGGTGGTAGTCAAACCGGAAGCCGTTTCAAACACCGCGTCCACCCACCGCATGTGTGGATGCTCAGCCAACGTGAACGGTATCGCGCCCAGCAGGGAGAGCAACACCCAGAACGCGACCACCACCACGAAACCATCCCGGTTGCGCAAGTCCGCTTTAAGTCGGCACACCGGCAACCAGCAGAGCAATCCAAGCCCCAATGTCGCCCCGAAGGTTTTCGCGAATGGCATCACCACATCATAGCCGTCATACCACCAAGCCACCGCGATAGGTGGCAACATGGTGGCGCTAAACAGGATCAGTAACAAACCCACCATGTACAGCGAGGTCTTGAACGGCGCTCGTTGCGGGAGGGCTTGCTGCGCTTTCCAACCAGTCTTGTTTGGCGTCACAGAAGATCTGGCAAACCCTTTCTCGCCGCTATCTTTACCAAGCTTAGATTCGCTATCCGGTTGGTCGGAAGATATGTCCGGCATCGTCTCATTACAGCCGATCCGATCATTCATGCTCAATTCCAAAAGTCAGGCACAAACAACAATAGCAACGGAAAAACCTCCAGGCGACCCACCAGCATGGATAAGGTGAGCAACCAGGTCGCCGCATCATTCAGGGGTGCGAAATTAGCGGCGGTTGCGCCCAATCCCACCCCCATATTGTTCAGACACCCGGCCACTGAGCCGAATGCCGTCACTAGGTCTACACCGGTCGTCGCCAATGCTAGTGAGAAAAAGCAGTAGCTGAGAATGTACAGGAAATAAAACCCCCACACCGCTTGCATGACGCGATCCGCCATCGGACGGTTGCCCACCTTGACCGCCATTTGCGCAGCAGGCCGAATCAGTAACCGAATCTCGCGCCAGCTTTGCTTGAAAAGCAGCAGAAAACGAAATGCCTTGATGCCGCCACAGGTCGAACCGACGCAACCGCCAAAAAAACTGCCCAACAACAACAATAGAGGCACGACGAACGGCCAATCCCCTGGGTAACCGGCGGCGGTCAAGCCATTGTCGGTGATGATCGAAGCCGCCTGGAAAAATCCATGATGAATCGCGTCCCACAGGGAAAATTTGCCACTGTGATACAGATAGAGGCAGGTCGCTGCGATGATACCCCCCATCACCCCCATGCAGAATTTGAACTCGGCGTCGTGGAATATCACCTTGAGGCTGCGCGTGCGCCACGCCAAAAAGAACAGTGCAAAGTTGATCGCCGCGACCAGCGAGAAAACACCAGCGATCCATTCGATAGCCGGGCTCTGGAAATAGCCGATGCTCGCGTCGTGAGTGGAAAAACCACCCAGCGCCAGGGTGGCGAAACTGTGGCAGATCGCATCGAAGAAACTCATGCCGGCTACCCAGAAAGACAAGATACAAACGACGTTCAAGCCGACATAGATGTACCAGAGATTCTTAGCGGTTTCCGTGATGCGTGGGGTCAGCTTCTCGTCTTTCATGGGGCCTGGCGTTTCTGCCTTGTAGAGTTGCATCCCGCCGATCCCTAGCATTGGCAGCAACGCCACCGCCAGCACCACGATGCCCATACCGCCCAGAAAGTTTAGTTGCGCCCGGTAATACAGGATGGCCTTGGGCAATGCATCCAGACCGGAGAGAATCGTCGCACCGGTGGTGGTCAGGCCCGATGCTGTTTCGAACACCGCATCCACCAGCGGCATGTGGGGATGTTTGCTCAATATGAACGGCAATGCCCCCAGCAGCGACAGCAAAAACCAGAACATCACCACCACCACGAAACCGTCCCGGTTACGTAGATCCGCTTTGAAGCGGCAGACCGGCAACCAGCACAAAAGACCTGTCGTCAACATGGCCGCCATGGATTGCGCAAATGGCAAAACCACATCGTAGCCGTCATACCACCAGGCCACTGCGATGGGTGGCACTAGGCTGATGCTGAACAAAATCATCAGCAAACCGATCATATAGAGCGCAGTCTTGAAGGGTGCTGGTCGTTGCACCGCATATTGTATCTTCCCACCCACCAGCGTTTGCATTTTCCAGCTCACTTCCAAAAATCTGGCAGAAACAAGAGCAGCAACGGGAAAACCTCCAAGCGTCCAACCAACATGGCGAGCGACATCAACCAGGTAGCGCTATCGTTCAACACGCTGAAACCGCCCGCCGTATCGCCCAAGCCGACACCCATGTTATTCAAGCACGCTGCTGTCGTGCCGAATGCCGTCACCAAATCCACACCGGTCGCCGCCAGCGCCAGCGAGAAAGCGCAGTAGCATAGGATATACAGATAATAAAACCCCCATACCGCCTGCATGATGCGATCAGGAATGGGGTGATCGCCCAGTTTGACCGCGATCTGGGCGGTTGGACGAACCAACAGACGACTCTCACGCACGCTCTGCTTGTAGAGCAGCAGAAAGCGGATGGCTTTGATACCGCCACAGGTCGAACCGACGCAGCCGCCAAAGAAACTACCCAGCAACAAGAGCAGTGGCACGAATGCCGGCCAACTCTCGGCGGGATAGCCCGCCGTAGTGAGGCCGGTGCCGGTAATGATCGAGATACCCTGAAAGGCGCCCAGATGAATGGACTTCCACAATATCTCGCCGTCTAGATATAAATGCAGGCAAGCGATGGCGACAATCCCGGCAACCACTTGCATACAAAAGCGGAATTCAGGATCGCGATACACGGCGCTCAAGCTACGCAAACGCCAAGCTAAAAAGTACAAGGCGAAATTGACCATCGCCACCGACATGAAAAGAACCGTGATCCATTCCATCACCGGGTCCTGGAAATAGCCAATGCTGGCGTCATGAGGTGCGAATCCCCCCAATGCCACCGTGGTAAAGCTATAACAGACGGCATCGAATGGACTCATTCCTGCTAACCAATAAGCCAGGAAGCACAGGAAATTCAGCCCAACGTAGATATACCACAGGTTCTTGGCGGTTTCGGTGATGCGAGGCGTCAGCTTTTCATCTTTCATCGGCCCAGGGGTCGATGCCCGGTAGAGCTGCATACCGCCAATTCCCAGCATCGGTAACAAGGCGACCGCCAACACCACGATACCGATTCCACCCAGAAAGTGCAGTTGCGCCCGGTAGTACAAGAGCGCTTTGGGCATCTTATCCAGCCCGGAGAGGATCGTTGCGCCGGTGGTGGTCAGACCGGAAACGGTTTCAAACACGGCATCGACGAACCGAATTTGCGGCTGGTCGGATAACATGAACGGTAACGCGCCTAGCAGCGACGACAGGACCCAGAACACCACGACTAGGATAAAACCATCGCGATTGCGTAAATCGATCTTGAACCGGCAGACGGGCAACCAGCACAGCAGCCCCAAACCTAGGGTTGCCCCCAATGTCTCCGCGAAAGGCAAGATCACCGTACTGCCGTCGCACCACCAAGCCACGGCCATCGGCGGCAGCATGGTGACGCTGAACAGCATCAGCAACAACCCCACCATATAGAGCCAAGTCTTGAAAGGCGCCCGCCGATAAGCACCTCGTTGAAACTTCGATCCGGTCCACTGCCCATACGGTTCGTTGTATTTACCCAGGGACAGGCTCTCAGTCGTTTCACCCTGCGCAGCTTGATCGCTCATCATGTATCCAAATTCAGAAGCCGTATACGTAGCCCGATTATCCTGCTCGGTTTCCTAACGCCGCCCGAGGCCTCTCCCTTGAGGGATCAGCGAACCGGCAGGATGTCGTCCTACGCCTGAGAAACTGGCCAGCGTGGTGAATTTATCGTGTTATCGAATGTATGAGTTATTATGGTTAGAAAAATCCAGTTCTGTCTGCCAGGATATTCAGAGACCCAAACCATTCTTGAGGAAATGGCGAAGATCGGTCAAGCCAACATCTTTCAAGGCCTTCTGGCGTACCGAACCGATCGCCAGCTTTAGCGATTTTATGCCTTGCCATCGATAAGGAGAAACGACATGAAACTCACCAGCCCCGTTCTGCGCGACCATCAACCGATCCCTGCCGATTATGCCTTTGGCGTCGTCGATCCCGAACAGCATGTCGTGCTTGGCTCCAACATCAACCCGCCACTTGCCTGGAGTGAATTGCCACCAGAAACCCGTTCCCTGGTGCTGATTTGCCATGACCCGGACGTACCGACCCGAGCGGACGATGTCAACCAGGAAGGACGGCAAGTGCCGGCTGACCTGCCACGCACCGATTTTTATCACTGGATCCTGGTGGATTTAGCTCCGACGCCAAACCATATCCTGGCGGGTGAATTTGCGAAAGGAGTGACGCCCGGCGGCAAATCGGGACCGGAAGCCCCGCGCGACGCCCGCCAAGGCATCAACAACTACCGCGAGTGGTTCGCCAGCGACCCCGCCATGGCGGGCCGCTACTTCGGCTATGATGGTCCCTGTCCGCCCTGGAATGACAGCATCGTTCACCACTATATTTTCACTCTGTATGCGCTCGATGTGGAACGCTGTCCGGTGGAGGGTGATTTCACCGGTCCCGAAGCGTTGGCGGCGATGGCCGGTCATGTGCTGGATCAGGCCAGCTTGACCGCGACTTATAGTCTCAACCCGGGCGTACCGGCCTGAATACTTGGGCAATCCCTGCCCTTCTTCCCCCATCCATGACGAGGTTGCCATGAGTTCCACCGATCAATCCAATGCGGATAAGCGCCGACTCAAACGCTGGTATCTCATTATGTACCTGCGAGTCCATGACCAGGACACCCAGGAGTTGTTGGGTCACATCGTGGACATCAACAAGGAAGGCATCCGTTTGGTCAGCGACAAGCCGGTTCCGCTGAACCGGACATTCCGACTGTGGCTGGATGTTCCCAAGGAGAACAGCTCGCACCAGCGGATTTTCCTGGATGCAGAAAGCCTGTGGTGCGGCCGGGACATCAATCCGGACTTCTACGATACCGGTTTCCGCATCCTGAACATTGGTACGTCAGCATTGTTGCAACTGCAATTACTGATCGAAGAGTTCAAGTTCTGATAATTGGCATTTAACATGCATCGCCAACTTGACGCCAATGCGCCATTCAATCCGAACGACGCATTAAGGTTGAAATGACGATCAAGCTGGAGAGGTGCAATCATGACATTCGCTATTACTGCCGACAAGGCGCTGATTTGGGACAAACAACAAACTCGGATGGTGCAGAAAACCCGAGTAGCGGTCAGGTTGATAGGTAGCCAGGGGAGTGTTTATCGCGAAGCGGGACCGCTGTATGTGGAAACGGCCCAGGAAATGTTCGAGGCGGTGCAATTATTGCGGGCGCGGCTGGTTAAATCATTAACCTCTGGAGTCGGTTAGGCGCGGCGGAGATCCGCTATGTCTAACCGACCTGTTGCAACAACACTTATTTATCCTGCTCCAATGCCAACGTGACCTGTAGCTCACCCAAGCTCAGGTCGCGTCATTATTGCACTATTCACGAGCAGCTCTCGCTGCATTGCACACTCCGCCAGCATTTGGCGTAAACCCCCTGGTCAAAAGCTTCGTTGCTCCGCCCATTCATTAATTATGTTGTGATAACACCCTTCCGTTTAGTCCGTATTCGATGTATATCCATATAATCCTCCCATTGAAAATGAGGGATTAGGGGAGATTTCCACACGCTTTTGTCAAAGAGCGGCCATGCGCGCTTGCTTCGATGCTTCATTCCAGAGGAAGCTTAATGATGACGGCTAAGAATGTCTTGGGTGGCAGACTGGAAACCTGCTGCACCTCGCCGATGACGGGTTTTACTCGCACCGGCAAATGCGAAACCGGCCCCCAGGATTTTGGGCGCCATGTGATTTGCACCCAGGTTACCGCCGAGTTCTTGCTCTTTAGCCAGTCACGCGGTAATGATTTGAGTACTCCCAGGCCAGAATTCGGCTTTCCCGGGCTACGCCCCGGCGACCGTTGGTGCCTGTGCGCCGCCCGCTGGAAAGAGGCTCTGGATGCGAGGATGGCGCCACGGATATTGCTGGCAGCGACGCATGAGGCGGCACTTGAGGTCATCTCACTGGCGGACCTCAAGCAATATGCTCTCGATCTGAATTGAAAGACTGCATTCGAAAAGACAGTCCAGATCGATTGCCTCGGGAGAAAAATTACTCATGGCCATACCACAGCGGGGATTGCATCACTGGCTTCAGGCTCTTGTCTCCGAGAGTGCATCGTCATTACATGAATATCGTTCCCATCTAGATGCCGTTCTGGAAGAAGCACGCATACGCTTCGTCGAATGGGTAGCAACGGTGGAAGAACCGGTTGCCCGCCCACTGCTGAATCTCGTCAATGAAGAAGATCGCACGCGTGTAGCCGCCACCTTGGCACGCGATATCGCTGCTTATGGGCGATTCCGCGTTGAGTTTCGCGGCGCAACAGCGGGGACGACAGCCATCTGGTATATGGTTCGAGGCCAGGCCTTCGCTCCCATGCCAGAAGGTCGCCCGATCATCGCTATCGTCTTCGATATCACCGAATTCAAGCAGGCGGAACTGGCGCTTTATGAGAACGAAGAGAAATTTGAGGCTATTGTCGACTCACTTAACGATGCCGTGCTGCTGCATGACGGTGAGACCGGCGCGATTCTGTTCGTGAACGCCACAGCCAGCGAGTTGTATGGATATGGTCGGGAAACTTTTCAGCACCTCACCATGGGCAATCTCAGCGAAGGGTGTCCGCCCTATACCGGGCAGGATGCGCTGGAATGCTTCGCACGAGCGTTGCACGGCAAGCCACAATTCTTCGTATGGCGCGCCAAGGACGCGCATGGCCATTTATTCTGGGTGGAGATTCACGCGCGGGCAGTGCAAATCGGCCCTGCACGCCGGTTGCTGGTAGTGGTACGCGACATCGACGCTCATAAAAAAGCCAATCAGGCCCTACGGGAGAGCGAGGAGCGCTATCGTACCTTGGTGGATCTGTCCCCGGACGCTATCTTCGTCCACCGTGACGGCATCATGGCGATGGCCAACCACTCGGCCATGCGGCTATTCGGCGTCGAGCGTGAGGAGCAGTTGCTGGGTCTGCCATGGACGGCACGAGTAGATCCGGCTTTTCACAACACAGTAAAAAAACAAATTCAACTCATCGAAGGAACCGCTGGTTTAGTCGTTTTGCCCGCTATGGAGCAACGTTATCTACAGGCCAGCGGTTTTCCCGTCGAGGTTGAGGTCACCACCAGTAGCATCATGCTCCCCGAGGGGCGGGCGGTACTGTCGGTTGCCCGCGATATCACTCGACGCAAGACCGACGAAGCGAATCTCAAAACCTTGCTGGCCCAGCAGGAAGCGCTGCTCGACAATGCCCTGGTTGGCATTGTCCTGCTTGAGAATCGCATTATCACCCAATGCAACCGCCGCTTCGAGGAGATGTTCGGCTACGAAGAAGGCGCGATGTTGGGTCATTCGAGCCGGTTACTCTACCCAACGGACGAGGACTACCGGATGGTCGGTGAACGCGCTTATCAGGCGCTGACGCAAAACCATCATTATGAGGAACCACTTTGGCTGAGACATAAGAGTGGCGCTTTGTTCTGGGGTTGTCTGCATGGCCGAGCGTTGGATTCGACCCAACCCCATGCCGGCAGTGTCTGGATTTTCACCGATTTGACCGAGCAGCGACGCACCCAGGAGCAGTTGGCGTTTCTTGCTCATCACGATCCCTTGACGGGCCTGCCCAATCGCACTTTTTTCAAGGATCGCCTCGCACACGCCATCCGTCGCGCTGCCCGACAGAACACCCGGCTGGCGGTATTCTTCATCGACCTGGATCGATTCAAGGAAGTCAACGACACCTTGGGCCATCCGTTCGGCGATCAGTTACTGCGCACCGTCGCCGAGGAATTGCAAAAAGCGGTGCGCGCCTGTGATACGCTGGCTCGACTGGGCGGCGACGAGTTTACCCTGCTGATTGAAGATCTCGATAATGGTTCGGACACCGCGATCATCGCTCGGAAATTGCTGAGTATTTTTGAACACCCGTTTGCACTCGCCGAACATGAACTATTCATTTCCGCTAGCATCGGCAGCAGTTTTTATCCGGACGATGGACGAGATTTGGATGACTTGATCAAAAATGCCGACGCCGCCATGTATCAGGCCAAGGCGCGTGGTCGTAATAATTATCATTTATATGCCAGGGAAATGACGGCTAGCGCCTTGGAGAAGCTGCATCTTGAAACACTGTTGCGGCACTCCATTGAGAACAACGAACTAGTCGTCTACTTTCAGCCACAGGTGGATATGCAGAGCGGTGCTCTGGTAGGCGCTGAAGCGTTGGTGCGCTGGCAGCATCCGGAGCTGGGCTTGGTTTCTCCGGCAACATTCATCCCGCGGGCCGAGGAGAACGGCTTCATTACTTATTTGGGCGAGTGGGTATTGCGTGAATCTTGCCGAAAACTTCAATGCTGGCGAGCAGCTGGTCTCAAAATACCCCGAATCTCGATCAATCTATCGATCCGGCAACTCGAACACAGCAGCCTACTAGAGTCGATTGCCGGTATTCTGGCCAAAGCGGGCTTACCGCCGGAATGCCTGGAGATGGAGATTACCGAGTCGTTTATCGTCGAGGCGGAAGAAGCGTTCCGGTTCTTGAAGGCGCTGCGGGCGTTGGGCGTTCAGCTATCAATCGATGATTTTGGCACGGGCTATTCTTCCTTAATGTACTTGAAGCGACTACCGATTCAGAAACTGAAGATCGACCGATCCTTTGTCATGGATATCGGATGCGATGCCAGCAATGAAGCCATCGTGCGCACCATCATCGCCTTGGCGAACAACCTGGGTTTATCGGTGATCGCGGAAGGCGTGGAAACTGCGGAGCAGAGGGATTTTCTGTTACGCGAGGGTTGCCCGCATGGTCAGGGGTATTATTTCGACAAGCCGATACCGGAAGCAGAATTCCTGACTCGCTGGCTCTGCTGACGCCACAAGGATCGGGCAACGCTTTCACGATGGCCCTGATGCACGCGCTTTGAAGCGGTGTACGCTACAATCCATCAGGTTTGCCGTATCGCCATACCATCTGGAGGGATCCCGCTATGCTGACATTCCAGGCTGGCCAAAACTTGTCCCTGAGCCAACAGACCCCTGGCATCCAACGCGTTGAGCTCAATGTGAGTTGGGAGCCTGTGGAAGGTCCCTGGACGCTAGACGCCAGCGCCTTTGCGCTGACCGCTCAAGTTCAGGTGCGCGACGACGGCGATTTCATTTTCTACAACCAGCCGATATTGGCCGATGGTGGGATTGCACTTCAAGAAAGTGGCCAACGGTTCGCCATACGTCTTGCCGATTTGCCCACAGCGATTGCCCGAGTCGCCATCGCCGTGACGCTGGATGCCGAGGGTGGCCAATCCTTTGCGGCTCTACAGCAGGTCCGGCTAGAGTTGCGTGACGGCGATAACCAGATGGGCATCGCCAGTTTTACGCTGAACACGACCGGGATGCTTGAAACGGCGATTATCCTAGGTGAACTCTACCGACGTGGCTCCGACTGGAAATTTCGAGCGGTCGGCCAAGGTTTTGCCGGTGGCCTAGCCGCGCTGGCCCGCCACTTCGGTGTGGATGTGAGCGACGATGCTGAGCCAGCATCTTCCCCGCCTAGCCCTCCTCCATTAAGAGAAAAGGAATCTTCCACGTCTCCCACGCCGGTCGAAGTTGAGCTATCTACTCCCACCCCACCCCTGCCGCCTCCCCTCAGCAGGAGGATATTGGAGGGAGAAGCGCTGGAGCCACCGCCTACCGCTGGATCGGTCGCTTCCAGCGCCCAGCTCAGCGCCCAGTACCGTGAGCTGGAACAAGCCGGTCTCGGTTTCCTGAATTGGTTGGACGAGTATCCTGACCGGGTTGGACAGGAAAAAGCGGGCCTGACCAAGGAATTTCGCCGTCTCACCGCCCAGGCGCGGCGCCTGGATCAGGCCGCGCAACGCCCGATGTGCGCCAGCGTGTTCGGTCCCAGCCAGTCTGGCAAGTCCTATCTGATTTCAGCGTTGGCCCGCAAAGGCAATGCCCCGTTGCTGGCCGATTTCGCCAGCCAGAAAATCGATTTCATTCGTGACCTCAATCCTGAGGGTGGACGTGAATCGACCGGGCTGGTCACCCGCTTCACCTTGCAAACCACAGCCGGTGCTACACCGGCGGCCCCCGTGCAGATGCGCCTGCTGACACAGACCGACCTGGTCAAGATGCTGGGCAACACCTACTACGCCGACTGCGACCATAGCGATGACGAGCCGTTAAGCCAGGCCCGCTTAAGTGAATTGCTGGCCGGGTTGGTCCCGGCGGTGCAGACCTCGCCCGTGGACCCATTGACCGCCGAGGATGTGTTCGACCTGCAAGCGTATTTCGAGCGCTATTTTAAAGGTCAGGAGCGAGTGCGGTTGTTGCGGCATGGCTATTGGGAACAGGCGGCGCAACTGGCGCCTCGGCTGCGGATTCAGGACCGCGCTCGCTTGTTCAGCCTCATCTGGGGTGAAGTGGATGCCTTCAGCCAGCTTTACATGCGTTTGTACAACGGCTTGCAAAGTCTCCAGTTCGCCACCGACGCCCAAGCCGGATTGGAAGCGCTGATTCCCCGCGAGCAAAGCATCATCGACGTACAAACGCTCAAGGGTTTGGGAACCGGCGGCGGCGGAACCTTGACCCTGATGGGCGCCAATGGGGCGCGCGTGACGCTGCCGCGCAGTGAGGTGGCCGCGCTGATCGCGGAGTTGCGCATCGTGATCAGTGAGCAGCCCTGGGATTTCTTTCAACACACCGATCTGTTGGACTTTCCCGGTGCACGTTCCCGTGAACAAATCAAGGATTTGCCCACGTTCCTGCAAGGCAATGACGCCCTGCAAAGCTTGTTTCTGCGCGGCAAGGTCGCTTACCTGTTCGAACGCTACTGCGCCGAGCAGGAATTGACCAGCATGTTGCTGTGCATCGGCCCCAGCAATCAGGAAGTCAAGACCCTACCGGAGATGGTTTACGACTGGATCGTCAGCACTCACGGCGCCACGCCTGAACACAGGACGCAACAGCCGACGGCGCTCTTTCTGGTGTTGACCAAGTTCGATATGGAATTCGAGGAGAAGGCGGGTGAACGTTCTCCGGAAGGTCGCTGGACCACCCGTCTGGAAAGCTCCCTGCTCAATTTCTTCGGCAAACAACACGAATGGCCGCGTCAATGGGATGTACAGGGCTGTTTTCGCAACAGCTACTGGCTGCGTAATCCCAATTTCAAAGCCAAACACATGTTCGACTATGATGAAAGCGGTCGAGAACTGGGGGTCCGGCCCGGCGAGAAAGCCCGTATCGAGATGTTCCGTAAAGCCTTTCTGCAGGATCAAAACGCCAATCGCCACTTTCGCCATCCCACCGAAGCCTGGGATGCCGGCTTCGCGCTCAACGACGGTGGTGTCACCTATCTGGCGCAAAGCCTGCGCCCGTTGTGCAACCCCGAACTCAAGCGCCGGCAACTGACTGGGCAAGCTGCACAATTGCGGGAACAGATGGCCGAGCGCATCGATCATTACTATGTCAGCGACAATCCGGAACAGGAATTGGAAAAGCGCTTGGACACGGCGCGGCAAGTCGCCGCCCGGTTGATCGACTGCGCCGGCGAACAACGTTTCGGTGAGCTGCTGCGCGCGCTGCAAACGGACAGTGACGATCTGGAAAGCATCTACTATCGCATTGAAACCCGGTTACCGGATGAGAAACAGGCCGTCAGCGCGCCGACCATCGGCACGGCGGTGGATACCCGGAAGATGAAGACGCTCCTGGGACTGGGCGGCTCTGCTGATGAGGGGGCGCAAGAAGATGCTCGCAAGGATGATGCGGCGCTGTTTGCCCGCGAAGCAGTGGCGGAATGGATGCGAGATTTGCAGGATTTGAGCGGTGACAAGTCGCGTTGCGACTATTATCGAGTGCCGGAAGCCCTGATGGCCGAGTTCGTCAAGGAGTTGATCAGTGGCGCACAACGCTTGAAGCTGGAAGAACACATCGTGGCGCAAACCCGGCGGGTGACTGGATTCCGCATGAAGTTTGAGCAAATCGTGGCATTGCCGGCCCGCTTGACCGCTAATCTGCTCAATCGCTACGTGGATTTTCTGGGCTATGACGCACTGGCGCTGGAGAAACGACCCCAGTTAGCGCTGGGAGATGGTCCCCGTCCCGTATTCCCACCCCGAGCCGTACCTCGTGGTGGCCCGCAATTGAACGAACGGCAGTCCACTTACGACCAGGATTATTACACGGACTGGATTCGCGCCTACTTGGACTTGGCGGAACGCAATGCCCGATTCCACGATGGCGCCGAAGTGGATTTGGCCGCTAACCAGCGTTTGGGTGAGTTGCTGACGCGATTGCAGTCGGCAGCTTGAGATCATGCGTCGTTTTCTGCTGATCTTCAGCGGCATTGGGCTGCTGTTATACGGTCTGGCATACCTGCCGCCGGTGCGGGCCAACGTGATCGCGCCCTTTACCGACGGTCTGACGCAAATCGCTGGTAGCGTTATTCGGCTGTGCGGTGGGCAGGTCTGGGTCCAGGGCAATGTGTTGGCCATTCCCGGCTTCAGCGTGCGTATCCTGGATCTGTGCAACGGCGTCGAGGCGACCCTCTTGTTGTGGACAACGCTGCTGGCCTTTCCAGCGCCGTGGCGCTACCGGCTGTGGGGAATGTTCTTGGGTTTTCTGGGTGTCCAGATACTCAATCTGTTGCGCATAATCAGCCTGGCTTACCTGGGCGTGTGGAAACCGGACTGGTTCTACTGGGTGCATTGGTACGTCTGGGACGCGCTGATTCTGATGGATGTACTGCTGATTTTTCTCCTGTGGTTGCGCCGGTTGCCGTTGCCGACCTTGCCTGATGCGCCTGCTGCTTGACCCATTGCTCCGTTGGCTGCTGAGCGCCGTATTCAGTTTGGCGCTGTGTCTGGGCGTCTGGTGGTGGCTTTTGCGAGAGCCGTTGCTTGCAGGGTTAG
Organism: Gammaproteobacteria bacterium; assembly: GCA_024235035.1. Lineage (GTDB taxonomy): Bacteria > Pseudomonadota > Gammaproteobacteria > Competibacterales > Competibacteraceae > UBA2383. Next base: position 150,706 of record JACKNE010000007.1, on the reverse strand, counting down.
CATGGGCGGTCGATGGGCTAAGTCCTTGGCTGTGGCCAGAGGCGGTCCTTGGCGTGGATTGGCGCAACTCACTGGGGCAACTCATTGCGCTGTGGCCGCCATTGCTGGACCCACCGCGCCTGTTCATGGTGCTCCCCGTGTCCTTCAATCGCGCCGCGGTGATCTTCCCGCTGTCTTGGGGGCTGACGCTGGCCACGCCGGGCCGGGCACTCCTGCGTCGTCTGCTGGTGGGGGACGGTGATCTTGTGGCCAGTGGCTCTAGGGATGGCGCTGCTCGCGGCGCAATTTCAACTGGTACTGTATCGAACGCATCTGCCGGCTTTGACGGAGACGCCGCCGGCTGTCTACGCCCTGGCCTTGCCGGAAACACCACTGGCGTTCTATCTCTGGGGATTGGGTCGGCAACTGGCGATGCTGGTGTTGCCAGTCGTTGCGCCTTTGCTGATGTGGTTATCCCTGCATGGCGCCTTTCTCCGCTTGATCATCCTTGGCGGCCTATTGCGACGTATCGCCTTGACCGAGGTGGCGTCACCAACCCCATCCTACCCGCCGGTGGATTCCGAACTATGAACAGGAGCAGATTTCTCCGGCGCTGGTCATTGCTTGGTCTGTTGAGTCTAAGCCTGCTGGGTTGCGATCCTCAGCAAGATCAATATCGTCGTGCTCTGCGTCACCTGGCGCAAGGCGATGCGGCAACCGGCGCGGTGCTGTTGACCGCACTGGCGGAGAACGGTCATGCCCCTTCTCAGTTCCGGTTGGGACTGTTGTATCGCTTGGGATGGGGTGTCCCGCGCCAAGCGCAATGGGCTGTCTATTGGTTTGCCAAAGCCGCGTAGCAAGATGATCTCGGCGGACGCTATGAACTCGCCCAAGCCTATCGGCGTGGCGAGGGAGCGCCAGCCAGGTAGGTCGGGCACAGGTGTGCCCGACATGCATCCTCCAACCCCATGAACCTGTCGGGTAACGCTGCGCTTTTGCCCGACCTAAACTGCTACACCCAGGTGGGTACGCATGGCGTACCTGTTCCTGACGACGGCGGAATGGTGGTACGCGGTGCGTACCTGACGCCTACGCGGCTTTCCTCAACGGTAACTCAGCGCGCTTGCTGACATAAAGAACCTCGATACCGACGATTTGCCCTTCAGCGTCGTAGTCCATAATGATGCCAGGCTGAATTTCCTTGGATTCTTCGACCTCGACATCAATCAATTCCAGGTAAACCGCATCGGCTTGTGCATCGAATTCGAGTTTCATAGATACGAATTTTCCTTTTGATCATTCACTTGTGAGCATGATCGCTCAAAATATAATTCATATTTCCTACCAACCAGCATTTTTACGGTCATATTGAGCTATTGTGACAATTTTAACCACATCCCAAGCCAAGTAGGGTATAAGCCCGTAGGGCGGGTTAGCGCAGCGTAATCCACCGCTTCTGTGGCTCCCATGCAAGGCGGGTTACGGGCTGACGCTCGAACCTGCCCTTGTAATTGTGTTTCTGTTGGTTGCTTTCCGGCCAGACAGGTTCCGCCATAATCGATCCCATGATCCCGTGAACGCTATAAAGTGGAGGTTTGCTTGCCATGTTGGGTGTGTTTCTTGACCGGGATTCGCTGGATTGTGGCGATCTCGACTTCAGCCGCCTGAACCGGATCCTGCCAGAGTTGCATTATTATCCGGCTACTGCACTCGATGAGGTGGCCGCGCGCATCGCCGAAGCTGAAGTCGTGATCAGCAATAAGGTCATGCTGAACGCCACGACCCTTCGACAAGCTCGACGGCTGAAATTGATTTGCATTGCCGCGACCGGGATCAACAATGTCGATCTGGACGTTGCCGCTCAGGGCAATGTGACTGTCTGTAATTGTCGCGGTTACGGAACCAGCGCGGTGGTCCAGCATGTGTTCGCCCTACTGCTCAGTTTGATGACCCGCCTGCCCGACTACCGGCAGATCGTGCGCGAGGGGCATTGGCAGCAGGCTCGCCAGTTTTGCTTGCTGGATTTTCCGATCCGCGAGTTGGCGGGCAAGACACTAGGCATCGTCGGTTACGGCGAGTTGGGACGGAATGTGGCGCGAGTGGCCGAGGCTTTTGGCATGCAGGTGCGGGTTGCTCGGCGGCCCGGTGCAGTCGAGGAGCAGGAAGGACGCACTCCACTGCCGATCCTGTTGCCACAAGTGGACGTACTCAGCCTGCATTGTCCGTTGACCCCGGAAACCCAAGGTTTGATCGGCGCTTGGGAACTGGCGCTGATGCGCCGGGACGCTATCTTGATCAACACCGCGCGCGGTGGGCTGGTGGACGAAGCATTGCTGGCCGATGCCCTGCGTCAGGGCGCATTGGGTGGCGCGGGCGTGGACGTGCTGAGCCTGGAGCCGCCAGTGGACGGCAATCCATTACTGGCGCTGGACATTCCCAACCTGATCGTGACTCCACATAGTGCCTGGGGTAGCCGCGAATCCCGCCAACGGTTGATCGAACAACTGGCGGAAAATATCCAGGGCTGGCGAGAGGGTGTACCGATGCGCGTCGTGAAGTAACCCATCTATAAGAAGATAGCTCACGGTTTTGCTCCGATCGGTGCATCTGGCGATGAAGCGGCGACCGTTTTCCGGATCAGCGGCCCTACGGTCAATCCTTGCACCAGGATCGAGAACAATACCACGATATAGGTGAGCGCCAATACCACATGGCGTTCCGGTCCGGCGGGAAGCGACAGAGCCAAGGCTACGGAAATCCCGCCACGCAATCCTCCCCAGGTCATGATCTTGATAGCATGTGGGGTGAATGCGAAGCCGAACCGATGTCGCATGACGGTCACGGGAATGCCGACGCACACCAACCGGACTAGGAGTACGAGCGGTACGATCAGGAGGGATGCCAGTAGGTAATCGCGCTCGAAGGTCAGGATTACTACTTCTAGCCCGATCAGCACGAATAACACCGCATTCAGAATTTCATCGATCATTTCCCAAAACGTGTCCAGGTGTTCTCGCGTGATCTCCGACATGGCCAGACGGCGACCGTGATTACCGATCATCAGGCCTGCCACCACCATGGCGATCGGGCCAGAAACATGGATATGGATCGCCAGGGCATAACCGCCCAACACCAGCGCTAAGGTGATCAGAATTTCGACATCGTAGCTGTCGATGCTTTTCAACAGGAGGTAGGCGACATAACCGATGGCCAGACCGAACCCGATGCCGCCCAGCGCTTCCTCAACGAACAGCAGTGCGACGCCACCGGCAGTCACCTCCGCGCTACCCAGCGCCAGGCTCAGCAGGATGGCGAAGACCACGACGGCGATGCCATCGTTGAACAGCGATTCACCGGCAATCTTGATTTCCAGACCTTTCGGAGCGCCAGCGGATTTCAGGATACCCAGCACCGCGATGGGGTCGGTCGGCGAGATCAGGGCGCCGAACAGTAAACAGTAGAGCAGAGAGATCGAAACACCGAACACGGTATCGAGAACGATCCAGGATGCAATGCCGATCAGGAAGGTGGAGACGACCACTCCAACCGTCGCCAGGATGCCAATCGGCCATCTCTTCCGGGCCAATTCCTCCAAATCGACATGCAGCGCGCCGGCAAACAACAGCAAGGACAACATACCCTGCATCAGCACCTGGTTGAAATCGATACTGGCGATGATGGCTTCGGCCTGCCGTTCGACCGGTGCATAACCTAATTCGCCTAGGCTCATCAGGATCAGGCTCATCAGCATCGCCAGCGCCATGACGCCGATGGTGGTCGGCAGCTTGATGAGGCGGTGATTGAGATAACTGAACAGGGCGGTCAAGGTAATCAGCAGGGCAACGATATCGAGCATGGCCGGTTCTCCTCGCTGGTCAAGCGGTCGGTGTAGCAAGCACTCGTTTCAACCATTCGGCGATGTCGCGGATTTCCTGCCAGCACACCTCATGGCCCATGCCGTAGTCGCTCCATTCCACAGCGTAGCCCAGTCCCTGCAAAGCTTCAGCGCTTTGTTGGCCATAGCGCATCGGAATAACCGCGTCATAGTCGCCGTGAGCGATGAAAATCGGCGTCTGCTGATTGGCGGGCCGGCGTTCGCTGCTCAACCGACCTGCCAGCGGAATATAACAGGACAACGCCAGAATGCCGGCCAGCCGCTCCGGGTAGCGTAATCCGGTATGCAAGGCCATGGCGCCGCCTTGGGAGAAGCCAGCCAGTACGATACGCTCAACGGGGATGCCGCGCTGTTTCTCCTGCTCCAGCAAAGTGCAAATGGCCCGTTCCGAGGCATACACGCCATCTGGATCTTCCTGGCGCGGTAAATCCATGCTCAGAACGTCATACCAGGCGCGCATCCGCATGCCATTGTTGATGGTCACCGGACGGACCGGCGCATTCGGGAAGACGAAGCGGATGCCCAGTTCCGCCGACAAGCGCAATTCCGGGACGATCGGTTCGAAATCGTGCGCATCGGCGCCCAAGCCATGCATCCAGATCACACTAGAGCAGGCGGCACCCGCTGGTTCGATTTCGACAGTGGTCAACGGTAGGTCGGTCATCGGTACAATTCTCGTCTCAATGAGGAATGGATGATGGGCATTAGCCAAAATGCCTTCTTGTTTGTCAAGCCACGCCGACCCGTTCAAGGCGCGTTATACTGGCGCTCATTTCCTGCTGTTCGATCCGAGGAACCTGTGAATGTCCACGTTTTACCCTGGATTCGCGCCGGTTTGGCTGTTGGCGGCGATGTTGCTGGCCGGTTGCGGTCAGAAAGGCGCTTTGTACCTACCTGAGCAGAAACCGCAGGTCTCCACGACCCAGCAGAACCCTCCATCGGAGCCACAAGCCCCGGCTTCCCCACAAAATCCGACACAGAAACCTTGAGTCATGGATCATTTCGCGTATCACATGGGTCGGCTTCATGCGGAAGCCGTGCCGGTCGCTGACATCGCGGCGGCGGTCGGCACTCCCTGCTATATCTATTCCCGCGCCACCATCGAGCGCCATTGGCTGGCTTTCGACCGGGCCTTCGGCGATCACCCGCATCAGGTGTGCTATGCGGTCAAGGCGAACGGCAATCTGGCGGTGCTGAATGTGTTGGCTCGACTGGGTTCCGGTTTCGACATTGTTTCGATCGGTGAATTGGCGCGCGTACTGGCCGCCGGCGGCGATGCCAACAAAGTGGTGTTTTCCGGTGTCGGCAAACGCCGCGATGAATTAGCTCGGGCGTTGGCAATGGGAATCCACTGTTTCAACGTCGAGTCCGAGGCAGAACTGATGTCGCTGGAGCAGATCGCGGGGACCCAGGGCCGCAAAGCGCCGGTGTCGTTGCGCATCAATCCAGACGTGGACGCCAGGACCCATCCCTATATCTCCACTGGACTCAAACAGAACAAGTTCGGCATCGCTCCGGAACGAGCATTGGCGCTATATGCATATGCAGCTATCTCGCCCTATCTGGAGATCGTCGGAGTGGATTGTCATATCGGTTCACAACTGACCCAGGTGGCGCCGTTCGTGGATGCCTTGGAACGGGTGCTGGCGCTGGTCGCACAGCTGGAAGCGCAGGGCATGCATATCCAGCATCTCGATCTGGGCGGCGGGCTGGGTATCCGCTATCGCGACGAAGAACCTCCACTGCCCGCTGAACAAGCCACTGCATTACTGGAGCGTCTACGCGATCAGCCCTATAAAATCCTGATCGAGCCGGGCCGAGCGATCGTGGGGAACGCGGGCATTCTGGTGACGCAGGTGGAATTGTTGAAGCACGGCGAGGATAAGAGTTTTGCCGTGGTGGACGCCGCGATGAACGATCTGCTGCGCCCGGCGCTGTATTCGGCTTGGCAAGCGATTATCCCGGTTGAACCCCGCACGTCGGGGGAGCTGCGCTGCTACGATGTGGTGGGGCCGATTTGCGAAACGGGCGATTTTCTCGGCAAGGACCGGGAGTTAAACATTCAGTCTGGCGATCTGTTGGCGGTGCGTTCCGCCGGCGCTTACGGTTTCGCCATGAGTTCCAATTACAATTCGCGACCCCGCGCCGCCGAGGTGATGGTCGATGGCGACCGGTTTCATATCGTGCGCCAGCGGGAAAACGTGCTGGAATTGTATACGAGCGAGTTGATGTTGCCGTAATGCTCGGCGCCGTGTCAGAGTGGTGCGCCGGTCAGCCACGCTTCAAAAGGAAATCTGTGCATGATCACGTCGTTCGCTAATCCCTCCAGCGCTGAAATCCGCACCCTCTTGCAGCAGGTCAAGACCATCGCTGTGGTTGGACTGTCCGCTTCGCCGAGCCGGCCCAGCTACGGCGTTGCCAAAGCACTGCAAGACTTCGGTTTTCGTATCATCCCGATCAACCCCACTCTATCGGAAGTACTGGGCGAAAAGGCTTATCCGAGTCTATACGACGCGCCTAAACCCGTGGATTTAGTAGACGTGTTCCGTGAATCGCGCCATGTCGCCGGTCTTGTCGCGGAGTGCATAGCCTTGAAGCTGCCGGCCCTATGGCTACAAGATGGCGTGGTGGATGAGGCAGCGGCGTTGCAAGCCTGCGAGGCGGGTATGACGATGGTGATGGATCGCTGCATCTACCGGGATTACATGCGGTTGATGCGTTGAATCGCTTTTACGATCATGCGGTTTCCGCTCTTGGTGGTCATTTTGTTCCTATCCCTTTGCTACTAAGCCTGACATGACCGAAAGACCTACTGAACATCCGGTCCAGCACCGGCTAAAATTGCGTAACTTGCGCCTGTCCGACTATGACGATGTGCAGGAAATCATGGAAATGGTCTATCCCAGTATGGACGGCGCCTGGAGCCGCGAGCAATTTGCCTCGCAGATCGCACGCTTTCCCGAGGGGCAAGTGTGCATCGAAGATAACGGCAAGGTTGTGGCGGCGACGATCAGCCTGATCGTCGATTACGGTCGCTACGGCGACCGTCATACCTACTGGCAGATCATCGGTGATGGTTATCTCACCACGCACGATCCCAACGGCGACACCCTGTACGGCGTGGATGTCTTCGTCCACCCCAATTACCGCGATATGCGGTTGGGTCGACGGCTGTACGACGCTCGTAAGGAGCTGTGCGAGAAGCTTAATCTGCGCGCTATTATCGTCGGTGGGCGAATCCCCGGTTATGGGCAGTATGCTCACAACATGACCCCACAGCGATATGTGGAACAGGTGCGGGCCAAGGAGCTGGTGGACCCCATTCTCACCTTCCAGCTGGCCAACGATTTTCATGTCCGCAAGATCGTAACGGGTTATCTGCCGGATGATGACGAGTCCAGGGCCTACGCTGTGCTGCTGGAGTGGCTGAACATCTACTACGAAGATAAGGAAATCTTGATTGGTGGCAGAAAGTCAGTGGTGCGGGTCGGCGCCGTGCAATGGCAGATGCGCCAGATTTCCTCGCTGGAGGATATCTTGCAGCAGGTCGAATATTTCGTGGATGCAGTCGCCGGCTACAAGACCGATATCGTGCTGTTCCCAGAGTTTTTCAACGGCCCCTTGATGGCGTTGTTTCACCAACATAATACCGCTGAAGCGGTGCGACAACTGGCTGAATATACCGAACCTCTGCGCGAAGCCATACTGCAAATGGCGATTGCCTACAATGTCAATATCATTGCGGGTAGCATGCCGGAATATGGCGATGGCGCATTATACAATGCGGCTTACCTGTGCCGCCGTGACGGGACGTGGGACAAACAATCCAAACTACATATCACGCCCGATGAACGGGCTTACTGGGGCTTGCAGGGCGGTGATTCACTCCAGGTGTTCGAACTGGATGTCGGTAAGGTCGGCATCCTGATCTGCTACGACGTTGAGTTTCCCGAATTACCACGTCTATTAGCGGATCAAGGGATGCAAATCCTGTTTGTGCCGTTCTGGACCGATACCAAGAATGCCTACCTGCGTGTGCGGCGCTGCGCCCAGGCCAGGGCCATTGAGAACGAGTGTTATGTCGTGATTTCCGGCAGCGTCGGCAACCTGCCGAAAGTGGAGAATATGGACATGCAGTATGCTCAGGCGGCAGTCTTCACCCCGTCCGACTTTGCTTTTCCGCATGATGCGATTGCCGCTGAAGCCACGCCGAACACCGAGATGACGCTAATCGTCGATCTGGATCTGGACAATATCAAGGAACTACGCATGCATGGCAGTGTGCGCAACTTCCGCGATCGACGGCTGGATTTGTACAAGATTGCCTGGACAGGACGAGGTTGAGGACTTCATGACAACGGTTCATCTGTTAACTCCAACCGCTTCGTGCAAGAGAGGACAGAATCTGTGTCCATGAAAATGGATTTCACTAAGATGCACGGACTCGGCAACGATTTCGTGGTCATCGACGGTATCGGCCAGACCGTGGCGCTGGAATCCACACAAATTCGTCGTTTGGCCGATCGCCGTTTCGGTATCGGCTGCGACCAAGTGCTCCTGGTGGAAGCGTCGCAACGAGCGGAGGCTGATTTTCGCTATCGCATTTTCAATGCCGACGGTGGAGAAGTCGAACAATGCGGCAACGGTGCCCGTTGCTTCGCTCGTTTTGTTCGCGACCGGGGCCTGACCGAGAAGAGCGCACTTTGTGTCGAAACCCTGGCGGGTCTACTGCAACTGCACCTTCTACCGGATGGTCAGGTGGCGGTAGACATGGGCCAGCCGCGCTTGGAACCCACCGATGCGCCATTCTTCGCTACCGAGCGCGCTCTACGCTATCCTATCGCGGCTGATGGCCTGGAACTTGAGATCGGCGTCGTATCAATGGGCAATCCGCATGCTGTGTTGCTGGTCGACGATGTGGACCAAGCGCCGGTCGCGCATCTGGGGCCATTGCTGGAACGGCATGGCCGATTTCCCAAGCGAACCAACGTCGGCTTCATGCAAATCTTGACTCCGAATCACGTCCGGCTGCGAGTCTTCGAGCGTGGCGTTGGCGAGACCCTGGCCTGTGGCAGCGGCGCTTGTGCCGCTGTCGTTGTAGGCCGGTTATGGGGTCGGTTGTGGCCAAACGTCCGGGTGAGTCTGCTCGGTGGCGAATTGGAGATTCATTGGGCTGGTGAAGGCGAATCGGTGATAATGACCGGACCGGCGACCACCGTATTCGAAGGGCGGATCGAATGGTGAACGAGGAACAAGAAGCACCGGAAACCCTGGAAATCCTGGAATCACTCGATTTCCAGACCAAGATGATGGCTTGGTTGCGCGATCATCCCGATTTTTTCACCCATCATCCTGAATGGGTGGAGAGCTTGCGAATTCCCCATCCTTGTCGGCCAGCTGTATCGCTGCTGGAATATCAAAACCGTCTGCTGCGGGAGCGTGTCCAGCGCTTGCACGACAAGCTGATGGAGCTGGTCAATATCGCCCGTGACAACGATCGATTGGCAGAGCGGGTGCAGCGGCTGGCGTTGGGATTGCTGGATGCGCGGGGTGGCCTGGATGAGTTATTACACGGCATCAAAGCGATCCTGCGCGACGAATTCAAGGCTGACTGTGTCGCCCTGTGTCTGACCGCGCCGTCAAGCGTGGATCTCAGTGCGGTCGGCGAATTGCTGCGTCCGGATGTGGTCGGGCTGTTCGAGGAAATCTTTCATGCGGGTCGTCCTCAATGCGGTCGGCTGAGTCTGGAACAGGCCGCCGCCTTGTTTGGCGATGGCGCTTGTCATGCCGTCTCGGCAGCGCTGATCCCATTGGATGGTGGCCAGTGGCGTGGCTTGCTGGCCGTGGGCAGTGGCGACGCCAGCCGCTTTCACCCTAGGGTGGGAACCTTGTTCCTGGAACGGATCGGTCAGCTAGTCAGCCAGGCATTGCAGGCGCGGTTGCTGGCGGAAGGATGGCGAGCCACGCCCGATCCACCCTCAGCCCGAGGGGGGTGAGTGACAGGAACGCTGATGCTGACATGGCCAACCCGATAAAGCGTACCGTTCTCGATCCATATAGCCATATGAAAATAGTGGAAATAGAGACGAAACTATCAGCCTTCTGGATCGGTATGTTGCGCCAGTCGGAGCAAGGCGGCGCTCAAGCGCGGATCGGGTTCATTATGTGCGGTCTGCTTAAGCAATCGGGCGCTCTCCTGAGTCAGCGTCAATCGTCGCCGTCGCAACGCAAAGGAAGTCATCGCTGGCTCCACTCGGATATGTGGCTTGGGCAGCGCGATACCGAGTTGCTGGCCGAGCATCTGACGAATGTCATACAGCTTATAGCGCAACCGGGTCGCCCAACTGGCTGAATCGGTCCGCACGGTCCATGCCTCCTCATCCATCCGGACCAGCACGACATGTTCGCGCAGATGTGGCGGTAGATAAGCCTGGAAAATCCGGCTGGATTGCGCCCATTGGTCGACCCGCATCATCAACTGTCCCAGTACGCCGGGTTGCTGGTGCAAACTCTCACCGACCGACGGAATGGAACGGTGTATGAGAGACCGCTGTAATGAATGGGATCGAGAGGTAAGCGATGGTCGATCTGGGGGCGCCTCCGTCCACTGAATATAAGAAACCTTAGTGTCGGCCACCATCGCCGGTTTTGAGCTAGCAGTCGTCGACTGCCCGTCCTCTACGCTTTTCTCCTCTTCCTTGAGGGTAGACAAAGGGGAGGCTTTAAGAGACCACGAAGGGTCGGACTCCCCCTCGCCTTGAGGCGAGGGGGAGGAGAAAGCAGAGCGAACGTTCGCCAGCTTAGTGACCACAGCCCGGTTTTCAGCAGCGGGCAGCGATTCCTTAGGACCGTAGCCACGCAACATCTTCAGCAATTTCGCCGTGTGTCGTCGGGCTGATGCACGACGGTCGGATTCATTCACGACCCTGCCTCCTACTCATGATGGCCGAAAAACCATGGTCGCCTCATCGTCTCAAACCCCTACTTTTTTTGCTCCCTAATTTAGGAAAAAGTATTTTCTAGCTGCAATACTTCAAACTAGCGGCAACTTCACATGCAAGACCCCGGGGTCGTCGAGTGTCGCTTCAACCTTGAAATTGAGTGCCCGGTTAAGCCGAAGCATCGACTCATTCTCCCGTAAGACCTCACCGTAGATTTCCTTGATACCCTGCTGCTTGGCGTATTGGATGATATAACGCATCAACATGGGCCCCAGTCCGATTCCGGTCATAGCCCGATCCACCAAGATCGCATACTCGGCCTTTTCCATGTCTGGATCAGCATTGCAACGCACCACCCCCCAAATTTTGCCTTTACCGGCAATACTGTCCGGATCGGTCACGATGAAAGCCATCTCGCGTTCGTAATCAAGCTGAGTCAATCGCGCCGCCATCTCATGCGATAATTCCCGAATCGGCTGGAAAAACCGCATCCGCACGTCCTCCGCCGGCATTCTTCTCACCAGATTCCGCAACTCCGGTTCGTCTTCTGGCAAAATCGGCCGCATCAGGAAAGAGCGGCCATCCGGCAGGGTATAATGCCGCTCCATCTGCTTGGGATAGGGTAAAATCGCTAGTCGTTTCGCTGGTGGCTCGCTGTTAGGCTCAATGAGCACGTTGGCATCCAGCGCCAGCAGCCCATCCGAATTCAGCCAAATCGGATTGATATCTAATTCAACGACTTCCGCAAGATCAATCACCATTTGTGAGATCTTGATCAGGGTCAACGCGATGGCGTCCAAGTCAACCGGCCGTGCACGATTGGTGCTGAGGCGACGATACAGCCGGGTTCGCCATATCAAATCGCGAGCCAACTGCATGTTCAACGGCGGTAGCGCATAGGCGACATCATCGATCACCCCGGCTTCAGTGCCACCTTGACCGAAGAAGATCACCGGTCCGAATCGTTTGCCGGTCCGTACCCCCATCATCAGTTCGTAGACGTTATGCCGGTAATGCATCGGTTGCACAGCGAAACCGTCGATGACCGCTTCTGGAGCTAGATCGCGCACTCGCCGCAGCATCTCGGTCGCCGCCACCAACACTTCTAATGGATTCTTCAGACTAAACGCCACTCCACCGACATCGGATTTGTTGGTGATGTCAGGTGAAAGGATCTTGAGCGCGACCGGCCCTTCCAGTTCCAATGCGACGTCAGTCACCGCCTCCGGAGTGGCAGCAAATTGCAAGGGTACAGTGGGGATTTCGTAGGCGCTCAGGACTTGGCTGGCCTCGTAGGCGTTCAATCGTTGACGACCAGCAGTCAGCGCAATCTGGATAATCCGGCGCGCTGTCTCGATATCCGGTGTGAACTCCTCGGGCACCGAAGGCGGGGTCTCCATCAATAACTCTTGATTACGCCGATACTGAGCGAGCCGCATGAATGCCTCAACTGCTTCGTCAGGCGCTTCGTAGGTCGGAATATGGGCGTTCTTGAACAGTTCGCGCGCGGGTTCCGCAGATGACTCACCCAGCCAGCACGTCATCACCATCCGGCGGCTTTTGACCGCACGCTCGACCACCGCCCTAGAGCAGTCCAGGGAACGGTCCGTCGAACCTGGAGCGTGAATCACCAGCACTCCATCCGCTCCCGGCTCTTGCAATAGCAGATCCAGGGATTTTCCGTATTCATCAGGACCAGCTGTGTCACCAAGATCCACCGGATTCTCGATTGCATAGCCCGGCCGGCAGGTTTGCGCCACTTGCTCGCGAGTCGCTTCGCTGATTTCAGCCCGATGGCCACCATAGCGTTGCAAGGTATCACTGGTCATCAGCGCCAGACTGTAACTATTACTGACAATCGTCAGTCGATCACTATAGACTGGCTTGGCGGTGGCCAGCGTCTCTGCCGCACCGAACAATTGTTCGATATTGTTCACTCTTAGGATGCCTGCACGCTGAAACACAGCATCGTAAACCGCATCCTCAACTGGGCCAGTGCGAAAATCACGAGGCTTAAGGACGATCACCGGTTTGACTCGAGCAGCGGCACGGGCCGCGGACACAAATTTACGGCGGTTGCGAGTACTCTCCATATACATCAAGATGGCATGGGTATGCGAGTCTCGCAACAGGTAGTCCAGCAGATCACCAAAATCCACGTCCCAGCGAATGCCTACTGAAATGACATAGGAGAAACCGATATTACGGCTGGTCGCCCAGTCGATCACGCTGCGCATCACTGCCGCTGATTGACACAGTAACGCAATATGGCCGGCCAGCGGCCGATTGCCGCTCAAACTGGCGTTGACATGGGCCGATGGCACCACATAGCCGAGGTGGTCCGGCCCCATGACCCGCAGCAAATAAGGCTTGGCAGTATCGAGAATTTTCTGCTTCAGCGCCTCCCCATTATCTGGGTATTTGCGCAACATGTCCTGATCGAGCAATGCGGGCTTGGCGCCACGATGATCCTGCAATACTTCCCGACTCAACAACAATACAGCCCGTGTACCGCGTTGCCCGAGTTCATCGATGAGAGCCGGCGCTTCATCGAGCGGCGTGGTCAAAATAGCCAAGTCTGGGGTTACTGGTAAGCTGGCGATATCCCGGTAAGCCAGCACCCCGGAAATGGAGCGGTGATCCGGATTGACTGGCATTACCGGTCCTTTGAAACCGCCTTCGATCAGATTGAATTCCACGGTGGCGTCGGAACCACCAGGCTGTTTGCCGCGACCGATGACCGCAATGGAGCAAGGGTTGAATAGATATTTGAGATTACGAATGGTCATGAGCGGGTCTCAGGCGAGGACCAGTGCCGAAATTGGGCCAGTCGATCGAGTCAGAATGGTTTAATGATAACCTGATTCGTCGAAAGGCGCTTGGAGAGATCAAGATGATAGGTCAAATTCCGAATCCCAATGAACCGACTCCGAACCTCGCCGACTATTCGGCGATGCAGGCTGCTTTCTCCTGGGAGGCAGCCTGCGCTGAATGGGTAGGCTCGCCCAATGGTGGTTTGAATATAGCCTTCGAGGCTGTAGACCGCTGGGTCATTGCCGGTCGCGGCGAAGCGATCGCATTGCGCTGGTTGGGTAAGAACGGTGAGCGACAGGATCTCAGCTATGCTGAACTGGCCCGATTGAGCGACCGTTTTGCCAATAGCTTGGAGCGTCTGGGCATCGCCCCCGGCGAACGGGTTTGTATCCTGGCCGGACGGATTCCTGAGCTCTATATCACCGCGTTGGGTGTCTTAAAGGTTGGCGCCGTCTTCTGCCCTCTCTTCTCTGCTTTCGGCCCGGAGCCAATCCGAGTGCGTCTGGCTAAAAGTCGAGCGCGAGTACTGATCACGACGACTCTGCTCTATCAGCGCAAGGTTCGGAAACAGCGTGGTGAATTGCCCGATTTGCAGTACGTGCTGCTCACCGACAGCCGTGAAGCTGAACTCGGTCTTTACTCTTTCCATGCCCTACTGGAAGCTGAATCGGACCACCGACCTCCACCTCGCACCCAACCCGAAGATTGGGCTTTGCTGCATTTCACCAGCGGAACTACCGGCGCCCCCAAAGGTGCGATCCATGTTCACCAAGCAGTGATCGCTCACCAATTGACCGGACGTTGGGTATTAGATCTGCGGCCTGGCGATATTTACTGGTGTACCGCCGATCCTGGTTGGGTCACCGGTGTCTCCTACGGCATCATCGCACCTCTGGCCAATGGTGCAACCCTGGTGGTGGACGAGGCAGAATTCGATGCCCGGCGCTGGTACGCCATCTTGGAGCGGGAGCGGGTCAATATCTGGTACACCGCTCCGACGGCGATCCGGATGCTGATGAAGGTTGGCGCCAAAACCGTGCGGGAGCATGATTTAAGCGCATTAAGATTAGTGGCTAGCGTCGGTGAACCGTTGAATCCCGAAGGAGTGATCTGGGGGTTGGCTACTCTAGGTCGACCGTTCCACGATACCTGGTGGCAGACCGAAACCGGGGCTATCATGATCGCCAACTACCGCGCCCTCGATATTCGGCCTGGCTCCATGGGGCGACCACTGCCAGGCATCGAAGCCGCGATTGTTCGGCGCCGATCTGATGACCGTGTGGACCGACTGGAGCCGGGCGAGGAAGGGGAGCTGGCGTTGCGAACAGGTTGGCCCTCTATGTTCCGGGGTTATCTGGATGATGAGGAACGTTACCAACGATGTTTCGCCGATGGTTGGTATCTGAGCGGCGATCTGGCGACCTGTGATGCTGATGGCTATTTCTGGTTTGTCGGCCGCAACGACGATGTAATCAAAACCGCAGGCCATCTGATCGGCCCATTTGAGGTAGAGAATATACTGATGGAACATCCGGCGGTGGTTGAAGCCGGCATGATCGGCAAGCCAGACGAGTTTGCCGGCCAAATCATCAAAGTTTTCGTAGCGCTGAAGCCTGGCTATGAGCCTAGTGATGCGCTGCGTAAGGAATTGCTCGGCTTCGCCCGCACCCGCCTGGGGCCGGCGGTGGCGCCGCGGGAGCTGGAATTTCTGCCTGATTTGCCAAAGACACGCAGCGGCAAGATCATGCGCCGGTTGTTGCGCGCTCGCGAGTTAGGAGTACCACTGGGCGACCTTTCAACCCTGGAAGGCGAATATCCCGAAAATTCCGGTGATGAATAGGCAGTTTATTCTAATTCTTATGAGTAAAAGTGATGACTATCGGCAGAGAAAACAATATTTGGCTTTAAATTTGCTTATTTCATCTAACCCAAATGCAGGGTCGCTTGCTTTTTTGAACGATCAATGCAAAACTCATGTTGCGATGCAGCATGCCGATAGCGATGAAACGAGGCTGGATCCAATTTCCCTTACTCATGAGAAGGAACAATATGATGAATACCATAAGCAACGAGCAGATTCGCGATACGATTCTGCGCACTCTGAGCGATGTCATACCGAATGCCGACACCCAAACGCTTCATCCTGACATCAGTTTTCACGATCAACTTGAGCTGGACTCCATTGACTTCCTCCGGTTGATGATGAGCCTAGAGAAAGATTTGAGTGTCACAATTTTCGATTTCGACTACCCCAAGTTGTCCACGCTAGCAGGCTGCGAACGCTACTTGGCCGAGCGTCTTAATTCGGTAGCTTAATTGTGAACTGCTTCGCCGATTCCTACGCGTGCATCGTGCATGGCTTGGCCCAGCATCAAAGGCAATCCATTTCCACTACTTCGTAGAGGCTGACCGAGGGTGGCGCCTCTACCACCAAATCCGCAAACCGGGTGACCAACTCCCGGAAGCGCGCATTCTCATAATGGCTTTCCAAGACTTCCTGGCTGATCCAACGTCCAACTAGTAGCAGTCGGTCACCGTTCGCAGTGTCTTGATAGCAACCGTACTCCAAACAACCAGCCTCGGTGCGCGAATGCTCAACCAGTGCTTGCGCCAGTTCCAGCAACTTCAGTCTAGCTTCAGGACGCGCCTGGAATTTGGCAATAGTCATCAACATCCTAATGAAGCCTCTCCCATCGATTCATAAAACAGACTAAAGATTTGCGTAGATTACATTCAGAAATTCCCGCTCTCTTTTTCTCACACAGCTGATTTATAAATATCTTTTTTAAAACACTGCAATCAATAGACAGGAAAAAGACCGTGGATCGCTGGATTGCGCTGCGCTTGTCGAAAGCTCTTAAAAAACCAGACAGAAATAAAAAGACCGATCCACAAGGACCGGTCCTGGAGGCAGGATTGGGGATTGGGGGTATTGGTTTTGATCCAAAATCCTGTAATGGGTGCTATGCAGCAGGCTTTTGACCTTATGGAATTTATCGCATGCCCCTCTCTTGGTGGTTATCGGCCGGGTAATCCCAGTCTTTTTTATTGGAATATTTCCAAATCTACAAAACCAGATTTTCGAAAATGCATTAAGAAGATAACACTATAGATCACTCTAGTTACCTTGGTTACCATAGGTTAATCAAGGTTTGAACGATTTAAGAATGACAGTGTATTATACTGAGCATCTTCGACACTGCAAGCTTTTTGCTCCAAATTTCGAGGCAATCATCCTACACAGAGGGTCGCAACAGGCAAACGATGTCCGCCGCTCCGGAAAACCTGCTCCTAACCCTAGCAGAACGCCTCAATGTCGCTGCCATAGCAGGTCCTGCGATAGTATCTGCTGCACCGCCTTCAACGGTACTTCTCTCACTTCTTCACCCTGCCCGCCGCCCCGGACCGCCCCGCGTGCTGGGTGCGCCAGACCTTGTCTCGTCAAGCGGCGACCCTGCCGGCCCATCACGGCCAACCGGCGGTGACGGTGACCGCGCTCCTGGCCCGGGAAGAACAGCCCCCCGCCGGTCAACCGGCGCTGGTGTGGCGACTGCTGACCAACCGGTCGGCGGAAACCCTGGAGGATGTGGTTCAGCTCATTGATTGGTATCGCAAACGTTGGCTGAGCGAAATTTTCTTCCAGATTTGGAAAGTGGGCTGCCGGGTTGAGGCGTTGCAAATGGGGATGTTCGAACGCTTGGAGCGGGCGCTGGTGCTTTATCTGATCATCGCTTGGCGCATTCTGCACGTGGTCACTTGGGGCCGCGACTGCCCGAACCTGCCCTGCAACGTGGTGTTCGATCCCGAGGAATGGCAGGCCGCCTGGATCGTCACTCATCGCACGAAACCCCCAGAAACCCCGCCCTCCTTGGGGCAAATGGTGCGGCTGATCGCCCCCCGGCTTTGGGAGCTTTCTAGGCCGCAAGCACGACGCGTCTCCCAGCCCTAAAGCGATCTGGGAAGGCCTGCAAAAAGTCAGAGCGTTTGCCATTGCTTTTGAGGCTACTCGTGCTGTCTATGCTGGAAATGGATGAATTGTGGGTAAACGGATACGTATTAAACCAACGATCCAAATTATCGGCATGGAAAAAATTTTCCAGCAAGATAAGTGCCATTTTTGAGACATACTGAATGACCTAAAAGGACTGGTGACCATTTCAATGCTTACTCAAAAATATTATAAATTTGTTGATTTGCCTGAACTCAACGAACTTACAGATCTGGAATACAATACTGCATTGGATATATGCGAGAAAATAAAAATTTTAATAGCTAAACGTGAAGCATTTGCGAGTTTAGATAATATAGAGAATAAATTTATAGAGTTAGGCCTTGGTTGGGATTATAGAAGAAAATTTTATAATAGTGTTAAATATATATTAGATGGAGATTATGCTGTCATTAATAATCTAAGGCTGTTTTCACAGCAGTTTACAGGCTATCAATTAATTTCATTGAGTAGTAGCGCCGGAAAAATCCCTCCAACCAACAAAATACCTGATAGTTTAAGTGAACTGCTTGGGGACAAAGTATTAGGAGATAACTCGATAAATTTATATCAGAGCATAATAAAAAAACTACCAACAGAATTTCATTTAGGCGCTCCGAGATATTTTGGTGAAATTGGATGGGATATTAATGGCCAATTAGTAAATAACGATACTTGTGTATACTTGGAGCGGATATCACTGTTGTATGAGGCAGGTTTAATTTATAAATTAAAAGAAATCAAAAATCCTGTAGTTGTAGAAATTGGAGGTGGGTATGGTGGCCTTGCCTATTATATAAAAAAAATTATACCAAATGTTCAGTTTGTTAATGTGGATATTCCAGAATCACTGTTATATGCAGCAATTTACCTTTGCATTATGTTTAAATCCGATATATATTATTTTTTTATTAATCACGAGTCTGCGCTAGAAAATATAAATAATAAAAAAATGCTGTTTTTATCTGATCTTGATTTTGATATTTTACTTGAAAAAAATTATCATGCTGATTTGGTTATTAATACCCTCTCAATGTCTGAAATGACAGAAGTACAAGTCCGAAGGTATTGTAAAGGAATCGCAAAATTGATTGGACGTAACGGTTTTTTCTTCGAACAAAACCAAAACAATATACATTGTGGCATGTTAAATGCTTCAGACATTATCAATGAATATTTTGTTAAATGCACTCCAATTTATTCTTCTATTTTCAATTTGACTCAAGGTGCTGCACATATTTGGATGAATTAGTTTTTAATAGTCAATAGTTTGTTCGCTCTTGAGTGATGGCGATAATCCATCAAAGCCTAAGTTCGACCACATATCCGCTTCTCCCTGAGTCAAAGCAGGGAAAGAATCTGGCCGAATGCTTCGGCGGTGAGAGAAATATCTCTGAAGGATCGTTTTGGCATTCAGCAGGCCGATAGATTCATTGTTTTGGTTTTGCTCGAACAAAACGCCATCTTCTCCCAACATTTGAGATATCCCTTCTGCATAGCAACTCAACTGTTTTTCTGATATTTCAGAGAAAGAAAGGGTGTTTACTACAAGATCAAATCCGAGTCCACAATCTTTAAGATTACCAAAAAGAAAGTTAGGAATAAAAAATAACTGATTATCTGGAGGATTTTGCAAGATAGATGCGCCTGTTCCATCGTAAATAAATTGGTCTGAATCCGACATCGTAATACCTAAATACAATGCGGAAAACAGAAGCGATTCAGGTATATCACAGAGATATATCACGCTCGCTGGAAATATTTCTTTTAAACATCTCGCTAGTCCTCCATAACCTGAACCAACTTCAAGAATTCTAATTTTATAGGATTTCTTTAGGAGATAATCTATGATGCCTGACTCATAAAGGCAGTTCAATCGCTCTTGTATCACATACACATCGTGATTTACGGGATTTCCTGAAACATTCCATCCGATTTCACCTAAAACAGGCGGAAATCTTGCAATCATGTGACCGGGAATTGACTTTGTTATCTTCAAAAAATTGTCTAACCAAACTCGAGTAGAAGCAAGGTTTTCAGCATTTAATTCTTGTCGCAAAAAATATCCAGTGAAAGGCCGACAATAAAGTCTTAATCGATTGATTATTTCATATTTAGCTAAAGAAACAAGTTGATATATATCATGTATATCATTGCCGCTTATCGAATGTTTAGCCCAACGGTTTTGAGGAAGAGCAATTTCCAGATTAAGCATACGTTTTTTGACAGTTTCCTCTCTCGAGGAGACAATATTAGCGATTTGTTTGCAAATGTTGATCGCTAATGCAAACTCGGCAGAAGAAACAGACTGCATCTCGTTGAGATTGATTCTTTCATAATTCATTTCAGACCTACCTTTTAATCTATAAAGAGTTGGTAGTCCTGCATATTTTAGTAACCCTCATGCAGTAACGACCGATAGAGAATTGCTATAATAATGGATAAAATGCCAAAATAGAAATCCTATGTAGATTGTGGAATATTTGTATACCAACCACTTTTTCTAAAGTTAAACACTCTTTTATTAATGAAGTTGAAAATTGGCTTTTTACCTTATAAAAACTTCCACCCTCATGAAAATATCTTCTGAGAAAATTCTTATAGTCTTTCCAATAGCTATCCCCATATTGTCTATGCTGAAGAGGGTTTAATGCCTGCATATTGAGTGTCGGGTAGTTTAAAGAATGACTGAATTCTTTCTTTAAAGTTCTGTAGTTTGAGCAGAGCAGCGTACAGTCGATATTCAAAGTCAATAGGACCTTTAATCATCCGATTGCCCACAAATTCCAACTCATTGTTAAGATGTTATTTTCATCCAATAGTAGGTATGGTGCATGAGTTGGGCACAGGTGGAGTTTCACGATCTGGAGTTGGGGGATGCGCGGCGGACTGCGCGCTTGATCAGGTTGGTGGATGATCTGTCGGCCCAGCCGACTGGGAGCATCCCGCTGGCCTGCGAGGGCTGGCCCGAGACCAAGGCGGCCTACCGGTTGCTGGACAACCCGGCGGTGGAGTGGCGGGAGATTCTGGAGGTCCATACCACGCGGACGGTGGAGCGACTGGCTGGCCAGGCGGTGGTGTTGTGCATTCAGGACACGACGGAATTGGATTTCACTTCGCAACCGGGGATTGCGGGACTGGGGCGGTTGAGCGAAATTTTCTTCCAGATTTGGAAAGTGGGCTGCCGGGTTGAGGCGTTGCAAATGGGGATGTTCGAACGCTTGGAGCGGGCGCTGGTGCTTTATCTGATCATCACTTGGCGCATTCTGCACGTGGTCACTTGGGGCCGCGACTGCCCGAACCTGCCCTGCAACGTGGTGTTCGATCCCGAGGAATGGCAGGCCGCCTGGATCGTCGCTCATCGCACGAAACCCCCAGAAACCCCGCCCTCCTTGGGGCAAATGGTGCGGCTGATCGCCCCGGCTTTGGGAGCTTTCTAGGCCGCAAGCACGACGCGCCTCCCAGCCCTAAAGCGATCTGGGAAGGCCTGCAAAAAGTCAGAGCGTTTGCCATTGCTTTTGAGGCTACTCGTGCTGTCTATGCTGGAAATGGATGAATTGTGGGTAAACAAGGATAGCATCCTTGGTCATTATCGATTATCATAGGTCGGTTTTAAGATATGGTGGACCATGGGTTGCTTTTCAACATTATCTTGAGAAATCGGCAATGAGAAAGTCGCTTTTTGAGGCAATCTATCAGATTAGGTAATTCGAAATATCTTTCTCACTAACTCCTTCACGGGAATATTTTTCTTGAAGTTATGCTATAACCGCACTGAAAACCGATTTCAATGGCGACTCGTATCGGCCCCCTCGCGACGAAAAGCTGTGAACCCCGTCAGGCCCGGAAGGGAGCAGCGGCAGCAGCGACCTCGGGCGCCGGGGTGTGGTGGATAAGGGTCGCCACCCTTCTCAAGGTGAAAGGTGAAAGGTGAAAGGTTAGAGATTAAAAGCCAAGAATCTGTCGCTTTATCGAGCCATAGAGGATTGGTATGAGCTACCAGGTTCTGGCCCGTAAGTGGCGACCACGCACCTTCCATGAGTTAGTTGGACAAGAGCATGTCGTTCGCACTTTGACGAATGCCCTGGACCGGCAACGTTTGCATCACGCCTTTTTATTTACTGGCACCCGAGGGGTAGGCAAGACAACTATCGCCCGGATTTTTGCTAAGTCGCTGAATTGCGAGGTCGGCATCTCTTCCTCACCCTGCGGTGAGTGTGGCGCCTGCCGGGAGATTGATGCCAGCCGCTTCGTGGACCTGGTTGAAGTGGACGCTGCTTCCCGCACCAAGGTCGATGAAACCCGAGAATTGTTGGAAAATGTGCAGTATGCGCCCAGTCGCGGGCGCTTCAAGGTATATCTTATCGATGAAGTCCACATGTTCTCCAATCACAGCTTCAATGCGCTGTTAAAAACCTTGGAAGAACCTCCACCACATGTGAAATTCCTACTGGCAACCACCGACCCACAGAAATTGCCAGTGACCATTCTGTCTCGCTGTCTCCAGTTCAGTCTCAAGCGTCTGCCGACCAGCATGATTGCTGGATATCTGCATCAGGTGCTGGTACAGGAAAACATCCCGCATGAGGCAGCGGCGTTGCAATTGATCGCTCGCGCCGGCGATGGCAGTATGCGCGACGCCTTGAGCTTACTGGATCAGGCTATCGCTTTCGGTGGTGGTGAAGTGGAAATGGCAGCAGTCAGCGCCATGCTCGGCAGTATTGATCGGCGATGCATCATTGGACTTTTGGAAGCACTAGCGGCTAACGATGCGCCAGAGTTGTTGCGGCAGATTGCGGTACTGGACGAAAATGCGCCTGACTATACAGCAGTCCTAGCCGAATTGCTGTCGCTGTTGCAGCGAATAGCCTTGGCCCAGGTCGCACCGGATGCGCCGATGGATGATGAAATCGCCGATCCAGAGGAAGTGCGGCGGCTTACGGAAGCGTTGCTGCCCGAAGAGGTACAGCTGTTCTATCAAATTGCCTTGCTGGGACGACGCGACTTGTCGCTGGCGCCCGATCCACACGGCGGTTTTGAGATGGTACTGTTGCGGATGCTCTGTTTCCGACCAGCGATTTTGGAAACAGCAGTGCATTTGCCACCCACTTCGTTGGCGGCAAGGCAAAATTCCTCGGCGCCGGTTCCTACGATGGTTACCTCTGTTCCACACTCTACCTCGCTGCCACCAACAGTGGTCTCATCCGCTTCGGAATGGCAAGTGTTGGTAGCGCAACTCTCACTGAGTGGTGTTGCTAAGCAAGTGGCGATGCACTGTGAACTGGCTGAACGCCAAGGTCATCGGTTTCTGCTGGTATTGGCGCCTAGTCATGCTCAATTGCTCACCAAACCTGCCGAGGAACGGTTGCAAGCGGCATTGGAGCAGCATCTGGGTGCGTCCGTTAGCCTGAAGTTTCAGATTGGCCGCACGACGGCGACGCCGGCTCATCATCAGGATCAGCAGCAGGCTGAACGGCAACAGGCAGCGGTTGAGCAGACTCGCCAGGACCCGCATGTGCGGGATATGCAGGAAATGTTCGATGCGCGGATTACCGCGATCCACCCACTTGATGAAAGTGATGGTTAATGTATGGAGGAAAGATGATGAAAGGTGGTTTGGGCAACCTGATGAAGCAGGCGCAAAAGATGCAGGAAAACTTGCAAAAGGCGCAAGCGGAAATTGCAGAGATGGAAATCAATGGTGAATCAGGCGGTGGGCTGGTCCGCATCGTGATGACTGGTCGTTATGAGGTTCGACGGATCCATATCGACGATAGCTTGGTCGGCGACGACAAGGATATGCTGGAAGATTTGGTCGCCGCCGCCTTCAACGATGCTGTGCATAAAGTCGAACGCACCGTGCAGGATAAGATGTCTGGTCTCACCACCGGTATGGGGTTGCCGCCAGGGATGATGGGCGACCTCAAGCTACCATTCTGACAGGTTTTCCATGGCCGCCTCGCCGCTGTTGAATCAGTTGATGGCGGCGTTGCGTTGCCTACCGGGAGTGGGGCCGAAGTCTGCCCAGCGTATGGCCTTGCATCTTCTGGAACGAGATCGTAAAGGCGCTGGACGACTGATCGAGGCGCTGCGAACAGCGTTGGACCGAATTGGCCACTGTCGGCTTTGTCGTGATTTGAGTGAGACTGAAATCTGCGCCCTGTGCGCCAATCCGCAACGCGATCCTATCCTACTGTGTGTGATCGAAACTCCAGCCGACGTGATGGCGGTGGAGCAAGCCACCGGTTTTCAGGGTCGGTACTTTGTGCTGATGGGTCATTTGTCACCGCTGGATGGCATCGGCCCAGCGGAACTGGGGCTGCAAGATCTGGAGGCCCGGCTGGATGAAGGTGAGGTCCGTGAAATCATTCTTGCCACCAACCCGACGGTAGAGGGCGAAGCGACCGCTTACTACATCGCTGAACTGGCCCGCGAACGAGGCATCCGCGCGACCCGTATCGCCCATGGGGTACCGCTGGGTGGGGAGCTAGAATACGTGGATGGAGGCACACTGGCGCATGCTTTTGCTGGTCGCCGCGAGCTGTGAAACCCATAGCGATCCTCAATTCCACTAAAATGCATCTTTCTGAAAGGTCGATAACCTGGCAGAACATGCACGATTTCCAGATAAAGCCAAATGACGTTATCATTGGCGTGTTCGGCCCTGCCCAAACCACAAGATAACAAACCCAAATCAAAACCTTCCTACCCACGGTGCTCACGCAAAGATTCGTCTCTGGCGATGGAGAGCCTCGATATCGATGGTCTGCCGCGGCGCATGCGAGGAAGGGCAGGTTGAGAATGTGCTCAGTGAGGTAAGAGTGTGAACCCGCAAGTCGATAATTCCGTCGTGACCACGACCGTCACCTTGATCTCAGCATTAGTATTACTCGCTGCCGTTTTATTCATGGGCGCCTCCCTCATTGGCGTCATTGGCGACATTCCTCTTGACGATGGTTCGCGGAAGCAAGCCGCTATCCTCGAGCGGATCAAGCCAGTCAGTCAGGTTTCCTTCGAGCAACCCAAGCCCGTTGTGGCGGTGCAATTGTCTGGAAAAGAAGTTTACGACAAGGTCTGCGCAGCTTGCCATGTCGCTGGCACGCTAGGTGCGCCCAAAGTCGGTGATAAAGCTGCTTGGGAACCCCGCCTTGCACAAGGCATGGATACCCTGGTCAACCATGCGCTCAACGGCATTCGCGCCATGCCTGCCAAGGGTGGCGATCCTTCGCTGACCGAAGGGAATATGAAGGATGCTATCGTCTATATGTTGGGTGAATCCGGCATCAAGGTAGAAGCCGCGCCTGCGGAAGCGACCACACCCGCACCCACGGCAGCGGCTCCGACTCCACCCCCAGCCCCGGCTGAATCGAATTAAAGCCATCCAATCGTCAACCTCGTTCCGATGAAAGAGGGCCATCCCTAGCGGATGGCCCTTCTTTATTTCAAACGAGCAGCGCCATCATGCCCCCTGAGCTCGACCCTACTGAATCCTCTCCTCAAAAACGCCGTGATTGGACAAATATTCGCGCTTTGCTGCCGTACCTCTGGGAATATCGAGGCCGGGTGCTGGCAGCGATCGGCTGCCTGGTGTTGGCCAAGATCGCCAACATTGGAGTGCCACTGACGCTCAAGCAGATCGTGGACCGCCTGGATGCTTATCATCAGGCGGTCATCATTCCGCCCACGATTCTGCTGCTGACCTATGGCGCACTGAAACTGAGCAACGCTTTGTTCAGTGAGCTGCGCGATGTCCTGTTCGCCCGGGTCCGCTATCGGGCCATGCGTCGGTTGACCGTTCGGACCCTCGCCCATCTCCATGATCTCTCGCTGCGCTTCCACCTGGAGCGCAAGACCGGCGCCATCAGCCGGGACCTGGAACGGGGCGCGCGCAGCCTGAGCACCTTGCTGAACTATCTGGCCTTCAGCATCTTGCCAGTGCTGGTGGAATTTCTGCTGGCCACGGTACTGTTATTGGGTCGCTATCCACCAGTCTTCACTGTGATCGTATTGGGAAGCGTCACCGCCTATGTCGCTTTCACTCTGATGATTACCCATTGGCGAATGGAACATCGGCATTGGATGAACCGACTGGAATCGCAGGCCAATAACGAAGCCATTGACAGCTTGATCAACTACGAAACGGTCAAATACTTCGGCAATGAAGACTGGGAATTACGGCGTTGCGACGCTACATTAATTCGTTGGGAGAACAGCGCTGTACTCAGCCAAACCTCGATGTCGGTGCTCAATCTCGGACAAGGCGCTATCATCGCGGTTGGAGTGACGTTGATCCTCTTCGTCGCTGCCCATCAAGTCGCAGCCGGGCAGTTGACCTTGGGTGATTTGACGCTAGTCAATGCCCTGTTACTACAATTATTCATCCCATTGAATTTTCTCGGCATTGTCTATCGGCAGATCAAGTATGCGCTGGTCGATATGGATGATCTGCTCGACCTGTTTGAGCGGACCCCGGAAATCCGCGATGCGCCAACTGCCGACAAACTACACCTGAGGCAAGGCAAGTTACGGTTTGAGCAGGTGAGTTTCGGCTATCAACCAGACCGGCAAATCTTGTTCGAAGTCAGTTTCACCGTGCCACCCGGTCGCAAATTGGCGGTCGTGGGTGCGAGTGGGGCTGGGAAATCGACCTTGGCGCGGTTGCTGTTCCGATTCTACGAGGTAAACGGCGGGCGGATACTAATCGATGATCAGGATATCGCCAGCGTGACCCAGCAAAGCCTGCGAGCCGCCATCGGCATCGTCCCGCAAGACACGGTGCTGTTCAACGACACGTTGTATTACAACTTAGCCTACGCTCGACCCGAAGCCAGCCGCGAAGAAATCACCGCTGCTGCTCGCACAGCCCAGCTGCATGATTTTATTGCCGAGTTACCCGCCGGCTATGATACCGTCGTGGGCGAGCGTGGTTTGAAATTATCGGGTGGTGAAAAACAGCGTATGGCGATTGCCCGCGCCATCCTCAAACAGCCACGCATCCTGATTTTCGACGAAGCCACCTCGGCGCTGGATAGCCAATCCGAGCAGGCCATTTTGCAGGCGTTGCGTGCGGTAGCCATGAATCACACCACATTGGTCATTGCACATCGGTTGTCCACCATCGTCGATGCTGACCAGATCTTGGTGTTGGATCATGGCCGCGTGCAGGAGCAGGGCACCCACCGCGAGTTACTGCAACAAAAGGGCATGTATGCTCAGATGTGGGCCTTGCAGCAACAGGAGCAGGCTGTGCGGGAAGAGGAACGCTTGCTAGGATTGGATTGAAAGATGGCTATTCTTCCCAAACCTCCGACTCGCTGAATGCCAGCAACGCCCGCTCCGTCTCACCCAGCATCACCCGCACCCCAGCCTGTTGGCGATGCAGCCAAGCCAGTCGCTCATGCCCCTCATCCTCTTCGCCAGCACCGTCCAAGAGATCGCTCAGTTCGCTGATCGCCTCTTCCAGTTCATCCAGTTGATCCAGCAGTTCGCGCTGCTGGCCGCGCAGTTCGTGAAACATCGCCACCGTGATTCTCCCGGAAAAAGTTTAGGGGTTGTAAAGACCTCTCTTGGTCAATCACGTCCACGCAAACGGAAACGCCAGCACCTCCGCCAACGCGTCTTTCCCCGCCGTCAGCATCACCAGTCGGTCGAAGCCCAACGCCACCCCGGCGCAAGCTGGCAACCCTGCTTCCAGCGCCGCCAGCAGGCCTTCATCCACCGGCATGGCTGGTAAACCTTGTATCCGCCGCATCCCATTCTCTGCCTCGAAACGGCGGCGCTGTTCGGCGGCATCACTCAATTCGTGGAAGCCATTGGCCAGTTCGATGCCGTTCAGATACAACTCAAAGCGTTCGGCGACCAGCGGATCGCCGGGCCGCAACCGCGCTAGCGCCGCTTGCGAGGCGGGATAGTCGTACACGAAGCATAGCCGCCCCTGACCGAGATGGGGCTCAATGCAATGGGTCAGTAACAAGTCCAGCCAGGGATCGACATCAGCCATCGGCATGCCCGGTGGAATAGGAACCTCAAGACACTCTGCGCATGTCGCCAGCTCCGCGACCGTCACTCGATGCGGGTCGAGGTCGAGGTACCGCTCGAACACCTCCCGATAGCTCAACCATTCTGGCGCCGCCAACAACAACCGGTCAGTCAGTAACTCCGATACCAGTTCCACGACTTCATCCATCAATCGGTGGTGATCAAAACCGACCCGGTACCATTCCAGCAAGGTGAACTCAGGATGGTGGCGACGTCCAGCTTCACCGTCACGAAACACACGGGCGATTTGATAGATGCAGCCGCTACCCGCCACCAGCAATCGCTTCATGGGAAATTCCGGCGAAGTATGCAGGTACAGCGTTTGACCGTGGCGCGGCCCTGGCCCTGAATACACCGTAACCAAGCTGGCCAGATGGGGATCGGTCACTGCCGCTGCTGACAACATCGGCGTTTCCACCTCCAACACACCGCGCGCCGCAAAAAAAGTTCGGGTTCGCGCCAGTAATTCAGCTCTCAGTCGCAAGATGGGAAGAGATGCTCCAATCACCATTTGCCTCTTCTACAGTCAGACCATTTGCCGTTGCACCGTACTGTCCGAGGCAACGCAAACCTGGTTGCGACCGCTATTCTTAGCGGCGTACAGCGCTGTGTCAGCGTGCTGCATGAGATCCAGCAACGTCTCCGGCGGCTGGCGGGTAGCGACGCCAATGCTCACGGTGACGACTTGCTCGGTCATCGGCGCCTCAAAGCGGATAGCGGCGACCTGCATTCGCAGTCGTTCAGCAAACTGGGCGGCATAAGCGACCGCATCGCCCACCACGAAAATAGCGAACTCTTCGCCGCCCAGGCGCATCGGAATATCGCTGCCCCGGGTAGATCTCAGGATTTCCGCTGCGACGCGGCGCAGCACCACATCACCCTGATTGTGCCCATAGGTGTCATTCACGCTCTTGAAGTGGTCAATATCCAGCATGAGCACTGCGACCCGATTACCGGGGCTGCGGTCTTGAATATCGCACAGTCGCTGGACGACTTCCTGCATATAGATGCGAGTGAACAGTCCGGTCAGAGGATCGCGGATCGAGCGCTCATAAATCCGTTGTCGCTCCATATCGAGTTGGCGATAGATAACTTCTCGCTCTACCGCCACTTGCAGCGGCACACTCATTTGCTCGATGACTTGGCGTAACTCATCGTTGGACGTCACCCACTCGGTCAGATGAATGATGGCCACCGCTTGCACCGTTCCTTGGGCTGGTGAAAACAACGGTAGCCTCAGGGTTGGAGCATCATCACTATCATCCGCCAGGATGAACGCCGTGGCGCCGGTGACATTTAATTCGTTCCACTGCTTATGATCCAGATCAAGGATACGAGCGACGGCGGCGGGCGGTTCGATTTCGATACCCCGGTAACGACTTTCTGGCGAAAGATGCAGAACTGTCTGTTCATCCAACCGCGCATAAAACTCCAGCAAAGTTGCTGGCAAGATCCGCTGGGCAATCTCCAACAGGTTGCTGGCGATATCCTGAAAATCTCGATAAATCAGCATGGTGTGCGTGATATCGCGCAACATTCGATTGAGTTGCGACAAACGCCGGATGTCGGTATCGCCACGGGCGATCAGGTAGAGCCCACAATCCAAGGTTTTCAGCTTGTCGATCATGAACCTGACCAACGCTTCGGGAATGATTGAGCCATGCTGAGGGGCAATGATCCGGATTGGGCGCCGCTCGATAGCTTGTAGCGCGTAGCCGAGAATATCTCGGCTAGGCATATAGTGCTCATGGAATGGACGCATGGCCTCGAAGTATTGTTCGTCTTTGGCCACCAACGAAAATTCCGACGTCAGCCCACCAAAAAGGTCGCTAGAAAACAGCACCTGCGATACAGGGTCGAAGGTACAGATCGCGCCGGGGAAATGAGCATAGGGGGTGAACACGAAATCCAGGGTACGATCGGCCAGCGGCAGTTTCCATTCATGCTCCTCCACCAGCCAGAATGGCAGTCGGAATCCATAATGCTTGACGAGCATCTGCGTTCGCCAATGCGTGACCAGCACCGCATCGTCGCGGCTCACGATTTGATCGATGAGCGGCAACGCGCCGGTAATATCCGGGTCCTGATGATGGCAAACAAAATAGCGGATGTGGGAAAGGGGGATGATTTCCTCGATCTTCCGCAAGGTATGGCGAAAAGTCAGTACCGATCCGGGGTCCAGCAATACCGATTGATCACCCTGCTCGATCAGATAAACGTGACATTGAAAAATGTCGTCTTCCTGACGATGTCCGACCCACCAGACTCGATCAGCGACCTGGACCGCATGGTGGGTATCGATGTGTTCAAGATCGTCAATCCTGCCAGAGGAGGCTATCAAGGTATTCTCCATGCGGTACGATCGGTTTCAGTGGTCACCAACATCGAAAGTTCTTACAGGCAGCAGAGTCTCTCCATACCCTGCTCCATCTATTTCCAACCGAGCACAGGATCAATAATTAGCCATTCGAGCCTATCCTGCACGAAAAGCAGCCCTTCACTCTTTATTCCTTGACACGGGATACATACTCACCCGTCCGAGTATCCACTTTGATGACTTCGCCCCCCTGAACGAACAACGGCACTCGGACGACCGCACCGGTTTCCAGCGTTGCCGGTTTACCGCCACCACCCGAAGTGTCGCCGCGTAGACCTGGGTCGGTTTCGACGATCGTCATGATCACGAAGTTGGGGGGAGCAACGCTTAGAGGCACGCCATTCCACAATGTCACTTGACAAATCGCCTCTTCTTTCAACCACTTACCAGAATCACCCATGGCAGCCGCATCGGCGGTGACTTGCTCAAAGCTTTGTTGATCCATGAAGTGCCAGTATTCACCATCGTTGTAGAGATATTGCAGTTCGATATCGATGACATCAGCGCCTTCCACGGTATCACCCGACTTGAAGGTGCGTTCGATCACTCGATTCGTTTTCAGATTGCGGACCTTGACGCGATTGAATGCTTGACCCTTGCCGGGCTTGACGAACTCATTCTCGACCACGGCGTAGGGATCGCCATCCAGCATGATCTTCAGCCCGCTCTTGAATTCATTGGTACTATACATTGCCATGTAAAACCTGCCTTCCATCAAAGTGATTGAGCGATAAAAGCCTAATATGATAACTGCAAAGACAATGTCCCGTCAGGTTCCGCGCTGGCAACGGGAATTGGCCGACGCGATCCGCGAACCGGAGCAACTACTGCGGGAACTGGGTCTCGATCTGGCCCTATTGCCTGCGGCGCAGGCGGCAGCGTCAAAGTTTCCGCTGCGCGTACCACGCGGTTTTGTCGCCCGGATGCATCGGGGGGTTCCGGATGATCCGCTATTACGCCAAGTCTTACCATTGGCGCTAGAACTGGAATCGGTATCAGGCTTCGTAGCCGATCCACTAGACGAACAGGCGACGCAAGCCGCGCCAGGTGTTCTTCACAAATATCATGGCCGCGCCCTATTGATCGTCACCAATGCTTGCGCGGTGCATTGTCGCTACTGCTTCCGCCGAGAGTTTCCCTACACCGAAGTTTGGGCTGGGGTGAACCAATGGCGACCGGCGCTCAATTATCTGGCAAGCGACGTCAGTCTACGCGAGATCATTCTGAGTGGTGGTGATCCCTTGGCATTATCCAACCGGCGATTGGGCGCGCTGCTGGCGGCATTGGAAAGTATTCCGCATCTGGAACGACTGCGGATTCACAGTCGACTGCCGATTATCTTGCCTGAGCGAGTCGATAACGGGCTGCTAAAAGTGTTGCTCGGTTCCCGCCTGCGTCCGGTGTTGGTCGTTCACGCCAATCACCCACAAGAAATTGACACAACGGTGAGCCAGACGCTGGCGTGGCTGGCAACGGCTGGCGTCACCTTGCTCAACCAATCAGTATTGCTGCGCGGGGTCAACGATGCGGCGACAACCCTAGCGGCGCTGAGTGAGACGCTGTTTACGGCGCGGGTCCTGCCTTATTATCTGCATCTACTCGACCCAGTGCAGGGCGCAGCGCATTTTGCCGTGAAGGAAAGCGTAGCATTAGCTATCATGAATACATTACGTCAGCGGTTGCCAGGCTACCTGGTGCCTCGGCTAGTGCGGGAACAACCGGGGCAATTGGCCAAAACCCTGGTGGAGTCGCGCTGATGATAGAGTTTCCCTTCCCGTTTGGATTCTGGCCCCCAGCAGAGGTTGGAGCGCGTGTCTGAGCCTTCTATCGTTAACTTGCTGATCGTGGATCGCTCCCGATCCGACATCGACCATATCGTGAAGACCCTGCGGGGCGATGGTTATCAGCTTGAGCTGATCCAGACCGACCAAGCGGAAGAAGCCCGGAGTACGATCGATTATCAACCTCTGGATCTCATCTTGCTGCGCTTGACCGACGAATTACCCACCATCGCTGAAGTACGGTTGATGGTGGCCGAAGCCCAGCAGGATATTCCCATCGTCGCCGTCGTCGACGATGCGCATCGTGAAGGACATCGGCCCGCCCGATTGCTCGAAGAAGGGGCCGACAACTATTTCTACTTGGACGATGCTGATCATTTGGTTGCTGTCATTCGTAAAGAGCTACGCCATCTGCAGGATCGCAAGCGCGAAAAGTCGTTTGAGGTGCGCTTCAAGGAAGGGGAAACTCGCAGCCAAGCCTTGCTGGAAAATATCCAGGAAGCGATCGCCTACATTCACGAGGGCGTTCACACCTACGCTAATGCAACCTACCTTCGCTTGTTCGGTTACGAACGCAAGGAGGATCTGGCCAACATCCAACTGGTACACATGGTCCCGCCAGGCTATCGGGATGCGCTGAAAAGCGTATTGCGCCGCAGCATCCGTTCTGGCAAGGCCATCGAACCCGTGGAACTGGTCGGGGTGCGCAGTAATGGCCAAACCTTCCCGATTCTGCTGGAATGCGCGCCGACCCGAATGAACGATGAGCCCTGTACCCAAATCATCGTTCGCGACGCGACGCCAGAGAAGAGTCCTTACAATCAGCAACTGGAGGAAATGCTCAAATTCGACGAAGTCACCGGTCTGTGCAGTCGACGGTTTTTCCTCGAATCTCTGGAGATCGAACATGATGGCACGGTGCTGTATATCCTGTTCACCGACTATTCCACCATTCGTCACGGCATGGGTTTCGAAGCGCTCGGCCAGTTCATGCGCGACGCTGCGAGTCTGATCAAGCCTATGTTGGCGCCGGACGACATGGCTGCCTACTTTGCCGGCGAGGTGTTCGTGATCTATGCGCCTGCTCGCTCATCGACGGACCCGTCAGCCTTGGCCGAGCATATCCGTGAGAAGATCGCTGAACACAATTTCAAAATCGGTGGCAAGTTGCTGACGGCCACCTGCTGCATTGGCGTTTACGACGCGCGCGACAGCCATGAAAGCGCTCTACAAATCCTTTCCCACGCCGATCGCGCTTGCGAAGCGGCCCGCCAGAAAGGAGGCAATCAGATTGAGGTTTATACACCCCCTCAGGAA
Organism: Gammaproteobacteria bacterium; assembly: GCA_024235035.1. Lineage (GTDB taxonomy): Bacteria > Pseudomonadota > Gammaproteobacteria > Competibacterales > Competibacteraceae > UBA2383. Next base: position 117,576 of record JACKNE010000007.1, on the reverse strand, counting down.
GAGCATATATCGGAAAGGACCAGTGCGGCGATCAGCGAGCAAGACGAAGCCACCATCCACCTGATTCGAGATGCGCTGACCAACGGTCGTTTCAGCCTGAACTATCAACCGATCGTCAGCTTCGAAAACGCTGAAGAAGCCCGTTACAAGGTTTATCTGCGGATTGTCGACGATGCAGGCAATCGCCAACCGATGGACAAGCTGGGCAGCGTGGCGGTGCGCCATGGCATGATGGGCACCCTGGATAAATGGACGATCATTCGAGCTATAGCCGTCTTGATCGAAGTCCAGAAAAGCGGAGAAAAACCACCGATTCTTTTCGTACGACTATCCCGCAATTCCTTGTCAGACAAAGATTTCTTTGACTGGCTGGTCAAGCGTTTCAAGGAGAATCGACTGCCGCCGCAACTCCTGGTGTTCGAGATCAAGGAGGACGACGCCGATGACTGTTTCGAGGAAACTCGATTATTGCTGAGGGTCAATCTGCGGGAGTTGGGCTGCGGCACCGCCTTGTCCCATTTCGGCGGCAAGCCCCATTCCGAGCGGCTGCTTGGAGAATTGGTGCCCGATTACATCAAGCTGGACGGTAGCCTGATCGAGCGGTTGGCCAAGGCCAAGGATGAAAACAGCCGCCAGGCGATGGCGCTACTGACCCAGCGGGCGCACGAGCTGAAAACGCAGGTGGTGGCCGCCGGAGTGATGACGGCGCCGCAGATGGCCAGTATTTGGCAGTTTGGCGTCACCTTGGTGCAAGGTAACATGGTCGCGGAAGCGGGTGAACAACTGGACTTCGATTTCCGTCAGTATGCTGGGTAACCAAGGAATGGGGAGTAGCCAATGACCATCTCCCCATCACCCACTGCCTATCTCCCACCGCCCTGACGCAGGGCGGCGATACGCTCTTCCAGCGGTGGATGGGTCAGCAGCAGCTTGCGCAAACCCTCACTCAAGCCACCATGGATGCCAAACGCGGCCATCTGTGAGGGGAGTTGTGAAGGTTCGTGCAACTGCCGCAGCCGCTCCAATGCAGCGATCATCTTGCCGCGCCCCGCCAGTTGGGCGCCACCTGCGTCGGCATGAAACTCCCGGTAGCGGCTGAACCCCATCACCACCAGCGAAGCCAGGAAGCCAAACACGATTTCCATCACAAAGCTGGTGATGTAGTAGCCGATCCCGGGACCGCGATACTCCTCGCTGCGTGACAGCGCCTGATCCACTAGGTAGCCGATGACTCGCGACAACGCGATCACAAAAGTATTGAGTACGCCCTGTATCAAAGCCAGCGTCACCATGTCGCCATTGGCTACATGGCTGACCTCATGACCCAGCACGGCTTCCACCTCCTCAGCGCTCATCTGCTCCAGCAAGCCAGTGCTGACGGCGACCAGGGCATGGTTGCGGCTGGCGCCCGTGGCAAAGGCATTAGGTTCCGGCGAGTCGTAAACAGCGACATCCGGCATGCCAATCTCAGCTTTCTGGGCTTGGCGGTGGACCGTTTCCACCAGCCACCGCTCGGTCTGCGTACGAGGCTGTTCGATGACCTGAGCGCCGACGGACATCTTTGCGATCCACTTCGACATGAGCAGTGAGATGAGGGAGCCGCCCATGCCGAAAATGGCTGAGAAGATCAACAGGCTAGTGAGATTGAGACCGGTTCCGACCAGGAAACGATCCACTCCCAGCAAACGAGTGATGATGCCAAGCAGCACGATTACCGCGAGATTGGTCACGACAAATAGCAAAATACGCTTCATGGTTGCGCTCCGTAGGGATGATCTTGGCGACTCTATAAGATGCTCTGGAGGGAATTTCAAGCCTGTGGAACGGCTTTTCCAGTCAGTCGCAATCGCAAGCCGCTCTACTCTTGACCAAATTAAAAAGCGATAAGCAGATTGGACTAAGGAACGAAATCCAACCTATTGAAAATAAAAATCTTGTTGGACTCGCCACGCTCAGCGCCAACCTACATTTAGCAGAGGTGGAACGCCACCTCACAGGGCGGGAGTGATCAACATGGCATCGCCATAGCTGAAGAATCGGTAGCGCTGTGCGATCGCATGGCGATAAGCGTCGAGAATTCGACTGCGGCCAGCGAAAGCCGCCACCAGCATCAACAGGGTGGATTCTGGCAGATGAAAATTGGTGATCAGCGCATCCACGCTGCGGAAGCGGTAACCAGGATAAATGAAGATTCGGGTCTCACCGTTCCAAGGCTGCGGAACGCCCTCTGCACCGGCAGCGGTTTCCAGCGCTCGCACGACCGTGGTGCCGACCGCGACCACGCGCCCGCCGCGCGCCCGCGTCGCCTGGATGCAGGCGCAAGCGGCTGCACTGACCTCAACCCATTCAGCGTGCATGACATGCTCCGCCACTGGCGTCACCCGCAGCGGTTGGAACGTGCCGGCGCCGACATGCAAAGTGACAAATGTCTGCTCCACCCCGCGCTCAACCAGCCGATCGAGCAGCGCCTGATCAAAATGCAAGCCAGCGGTCGGAGCGGCCACTGCGCCAGGCTCGCGTGCATAGATGGTCTGATAACGCTCCCTGTCTTTCCCAGTCGGTTCACGGGTGATATAAGGCGGTAGGGGGATGCGACCATGCCTTTCCAGCAGCGCCAGCAACGATTGATCGTCATCGATGCGAATCTCGAACAAATCATCTTGGCGGCCAAGAACGGTTGCGGTAAAACCGGCATCGAACCGTAACTGTCCACCGGATTTAGGCGCCTTACTCACCCGAAGTTGCACCAGGGCGCGCTGCTCATCCAGTAACCGCTCCACCAGCAACTCGAATCGTCCACCGCTGGCCTTATGTCCGAACAGCCGGGCTGGAATCACTCGGGTATCATTGAAGACCAGTAAATCGCCGGGTTGCAGCAGATCCGGCAAGTCACGAAACCGATGGTCGCCGCATTGGCCAGTGACGCCATCCAAGGCCAACAGCCGGCTGTCGCCGCGTCGCGGCGGTGGATGCTGGGCAATTAGTTCCGATGGCAAATCAAAATGAAAATCTTGCCGCCGCAATGGATGGATCAACGCCGCTGGATCGGCTCCAGTGGAACCCTGATCACCGTCTAAACTCTGAATGGTCATTCCGTTACTGCCATGTGGATATTGCAATGCGAAAAACCCTGCTGATCTTCGCTGCTCTGTATGCTGCCGGTGTCCTGGCCGCTGAAAGCCCGAATTCCGAGCCGACCGCGCCTGCCTTGGGTGTACCGGTGACGGTCGAACCACCGAACCTGACCAAACTACAAGCCGCCTTGAACGGTGAACAGGCTGACAGTGTCGCGCCGACGGTCATTCCCGGTCTGTTCGAGGTCATCGTTGGCGGCCAAGTATTCTATCTGAGTGGAGATGGCCGCTTTGTATTGCAGGGCGATCTGCTTGACCTGGACTCCCGCGCCAATCTAACCGATGGCCGGCGCGGCGAATTGCGCCATAAAGCCATCGAGGCGATCGATGAGAAAGACATGGTGGTTTTCGCGCCGGAAGGCGTCACTCAACATACGGTGACCGTATTTACCGATGTCGACTGTGGCTACTGTCGCAGGATGCATAGCCAAGTTGCCGCCTACAACAAGGAAGGCATCAAGATACGCTACCTGATGTTTCCACGCGAGGGAATCGGTTCTGACTCGTTCAATAAGGCGGTGGCGGTTTTGTGTGCGGACAACCGGCAGGACGCGATGACCAAGGCCAAACGCGGCGAAGCGATCGAGCGTAAAAGCTGCGACAACCCGGTGCAGGCCCAGTTTGAATTGGGCCAGAAATTGGGCGTGCGCGGGACGCCTAGCCTGATCCTGGAGGATGGCGAGATGATTCCAGGTTACGTGCCACCGACCCAACTGGCGCAATTGCTGGCGCGAGGCCGCGATCAGGCGTTTGAACCCGCGAACCCGCGTTGAGCATCATCGACCATGTTCTTCGGCCAAAAAATCCATCCGCTTAATTTCGACTACCCTACGCAACTGACGGTCGGTGAAGATGCAGTCGATCTTAGCGGAGCGCAGATTCGATTGCATGTCCGCTGCGCGGATATCGCGGATGGCTGTCTACGGCTGCGGTTCGAGCATGGGAGCATCGAGCTGACGCAGCATTCGGACGCCGTATTGCCGGAATGGCGCGCCGGGCGCTCGGTTGCGCCGGTGGCAACATCTTCCCCCCGCGCTTCCTTACCAAAGAGTCACGAGCTCCACAGTGCGCAGTTTGTCGCCGCCGCTGGCAGCGTCGAACTGCGCACCTCCTATTTACGACTGGAGCTGGCCGGTGTTGCGCTACACACCGTTGCCGAAGGCGTCGGCGTCTGTGGAGAAAGCCTGCTGTTGAATTTCGCGCTCAGCGGCGTGGAGGGATGCTACGGTTTCGGCGAGCGCACCCGGCGTCTCGATAAGCTCGGCGATAGCGCCGAATGTCTGACCGTGGATGTCGTCGCCGTATTTCGTCATACCTACGCTCGCGACGACTACGATCCTACCTATGTGGCGATTCCTCTAGCGATCCTCAAGATCGGCGAGAACTTTCTAGGGCTGTTCTTCGATAACCCAGGCCACGCGGTGATGGACGCCGGCAAGAGTCGTCCAGGCGAGTTTTGGTATCAAGCCTTCGGCGGCCTCACCGATCTTTACGCACTGGCTGGCCCCACCCTGGCTGAAGTCGTCCGGCGTTACGCGGCGCTGACCGGACGGGCGCCGTTGCCGCCGTTATGGGCGCTGGGCTATCACCAATGTCGCTGGAGCTATCGCAGCGCAGCGGAGTTTCGGCGCTTGGCGGCGCAATTCGCCGCTGCCGATCTGCCAGTCAGCGCCTTATGGTACGACATCGACTACATGGACGGTTTCCGGCTGTTCACCTGGAATCGGGAGGCGTTTCCCGATCCTGCCGAGTTGAACCATGAGTTGCAGGCGGCGGGCATCCGTGCAGTGACCATCGTCGATCCTGGCGTCAAGTATGAACCGGGTTATGCGGTTTACGATAGCGGACGGGAACGGCGGGCATTCTGCCAAACCGCCAGCGGTCGCGATTACGTCGGCAAGGTTTGGCCTGGTGACACGGTGTTTCCCGATTTTACCCTGGAAAGCGCCCGTGATTGGTGGGCGGGCTGGCTGGCGGATTTTCTGCGCGACAGCGCCGTGGATGGCGTGTGGCTGGACATGAACGATCCAGCGACCGGCTACAGCCGCAGTGAGGAAATGCGTTTCGACCACGGCGCAATTTCCCACGACCGCTACCATAATCAGTACGCGCATTTCATGGCGATGGCTAGTCGCGCCGCCTGTGATCGGCTTGATCCCGATGGTCGGCCTTTCTTGCTGACCCGCAGCGCCTGCGCTGGAACTCAGCGCTACAGTGCGGTGTGGACCGGCGACAATGCCAGCAACTGGAAACATCTACGCATGGCGCTGCCATGCTCTTTGAATCTGGGGTTGTCCGGGGTAGCGTTCAACGGCCCCGATGTGGGCGGTTTCATGGATGACACGAATGCGGAATTATTGGTGCGCTGGCACCAGGCCGGGTGTCTATTTCCTTTCTTTCGCAACCATGCGATTCAACATTCCCGGCAGCAGGAAGCGTGGCAATTCGGGCCGGGGCCGCTGGCGGCAATTCGCGGCGCGATCCGCACCCGCTACCGCTTGTTGCCCTATCTGTATCAGTGCTTTTTCAGCCACTGGCGGGACGGCGATCCGATCATCCGCCCATTGCTTTACCACTATAGCGGGCCTGAATATGCGCATCTGGACGATCAATACCTGGTCGGCGACGCTTTGCTGGTTGCACCGATCCTGCATGGCGAAGGGCAGGGACCGGAGATCACCCGCCACGGGGTCACGCTGCAAGAACGGTCGGTGCGCTTGCCGCCGGGCGGCTGGTTCGATCTGAATCGCGGCGCCTGGTTGGAGGGTGACTGCGTGCTGCACTATGCCGCCGCCCTGGACGAGTTGCCACTGTTCGTCCGCGACGGAGCGATACTGCCGTATTACGCCGGACCGTTGCGCAACGGTTTTATGGACTTGAGCACTGTCGAGCTGCATTTGTTCTGCCGCGCACAGGCCGCACAGTTCGACTACGGTCTGGATGACCGAGAAACTCGGCGCTACCAGCGTGGCGACTATGGCGTCGCCCACATTTCGGCGGTGATTGAAGACGCACGACTTCGGATGGAGATCACCGAAGCCGGCGACTATCCTCAAGGCACCGTGACGTTTACGCCGGTGCTCTACGGTCGCCCGGATATGCAGGAACTAGCGCTGACTGTCAATGGCCATACGGAAAACCGGCCTCTGCAATCCAGCCAGCGTGAATGGTTGTGCCGGCAGTGGGCGGTGCGGGTTTAAAAGACGCCAAACGTCCAAACCCATCCACCAAAACCCATCCATATCTTTGATTACGAGGATTAGCGCATGGCGATATTTACCGTGACTGGAGATGTTGACCCATTCCTGCACGTCTCCCTGAGTAAGGGTGAGAAGATTTATTGCGAATCCGACGCCATGGTGATGATGGAAGACACGTTGGATCTGACTGGCAAGATGAGCGGTGGACTGGGCAGCGCCCTCATGCGCCGATTTGCCAACGGCGAATCGTTTTTCCAACAGCATATCGAAGCCAATCGCGGCGATGGGGATTGTCTACTGTCACCGGTATTGCCGGGGACGATTCAAGTTCTGGAGGTCGGGACCACTTGCTACCTACTCAGCGATGGCGCTTTCGTGGCGGCGGAAAGCGGTGTCGATCTGCGCGTCCGCACTCAAAACCTGGGTAACGCGCTATTCGCTCAATCCGGTGGTTTTTTCGTCGGTGAGGCCACCGGCAATGGTCAATTGGCGGTTTCCGGATTTGGCTCCGGCTTTATCCTGGATGTGGAGCCAGGCAAGGATGTCATTATCGACAACTCGCATGTCGTGGCCTGGGACAGCCAATTGCATTATGAGATCACCGTACCCAGCCAGCAGGGCGGTGGTGGCTTGTTCAACCGATTGGTGAGCAGCGTGACCAGCGGAGAAGGCATCGTGCTGCGCTTTTCCGGGCGCGGGCGGGTCGTGATCTGTTCACGCAACCGCAATGCCTTTGCCAGTTGGATCCGCGGCGGCGCCAGCAGCAACGGCTAATCGATCCTTGGTCGCCGCTCATTTTTCGATGAATCCTGAACGCTTTTGAACCGCTGCCTCCTTAACGTACAAGGAGGCGATTCTGCGGTGACACACAGTGAGCGCTAAATCCCTTTTCTGAAATCGAACGGTCACGAGTTCGTCACCTGGTATTGCTAAAGTCTCCCCCATCTTGTTGTGGGGATGTCTAGATGAGTTTGGTTGCGTTGCAAAGAGGAACCGGTGAGGCGGTGTACAGCCAGATCGCCCGCTTGTTGAAGGAAGACATTAAGGACTTCTTTGCCGCTGGCGACTGCCTACCTTCGGAAAACGAACTAGCGGCGCGCTTTGGTGTTAATCGTCACACGATTCGCCGGGCCATTGAGGAGCTCATCGCCGCTGGCTTACTGGAACGCCGCCACGGTAAGGGCACCTTCGTGCTCGATGCGCTCACCGACTATGTGTTAGGCAGCCGTAGCCGCTTCACCGAAACTTTCGAATCGCTGGGCAAAACTGCCAGCAACCGGATTTTGCGCAAATTGTCTATCCCGGCGCGGGGAGGTGTGGCAACCCGCCTACGCTTGACGGAAAACGCTCCCGTGATCTGGATTGAATCCCTGCGTCTGGCCGACGACCGTCCCATTTGTGTCATTTCGCATTTCCTGCCGCAACACAAGCTGCCAGAGCTGCTCGCGGAATATCATGGCGGCTCGCTGCACGAACATCTGGCCGTCCGTTATGGATTAAAACTGCGGCGCATCGAAAGCCTGGTCAGTGCGGCGCTCCCGCAAGGAGACGATGCCTCGCTGCTGGGTATGCCCCAGAATCAGCCCGTGCTGCGGGTAAAAAGCGTCAACGTCGACGAGCGGGCCGATACCCCGCTCGAATATGCCCTGACCCGGTTTCGCGCTGACCGGATCCAACTGCGCATCAATCTATAGATCGCCTGAACGACCCACCTTACGGGAGCAATCGCAATGTATGTGAAGCCTATTCTTTCGGCAAGCGTGTTAGCGCTGGCTCTTTCCTTGACCATTACGCCCGCTCGGGCGCGCGACGTCATCATGGGCCTCATTCCAGCGGAAAATAATGAGGAGATGGTGCAGAGGTTCGAGCCAATGCGCGCCCAACTGGAGAAGAAATTGGGCCAGCCAGTGAAGGTATTTACTGCCACTGACTACACCGGCGTCATCGAAGCGATGAAAAAGAAGCGCGTGGACATTGCCTGGTTCGGGCCGCTTTCCTACTATCTGGCCGAACAGGAAGCCGGCGCGGAAGCCTTCGCCGTCGGTATCCGCGAAGGTAGCAACTCGCATACCTACAAGAGCATTTTCATTGCGCCCTGCGATTCCGGCATTCAGTCGATCAAGGATTTGAAAGGCAAGAGCGTGGCCTTCGTCGATCCAGCCTCCACTTCAGGCGGGCTAATGCCAACCTATATGGTCAAGAAGGAGACGGGGATGATGCCGGATCAATTCTTCGGCAAGTTCACCTATGCCGGCTCCCACGACGCCGCCGAGCTGGCTGTCAAGAACAAGACGGTCGATGCCGCCGCCGATAATGACATCACCTACGGGAAGATGCTGGCCAAGGGCCTCATTACCAAAGCGACCAACTGCGTCATCATGGAATCCGACCCGTTGCCAGGATCGCCGCTTGTCTATCGCGGTGATCTGCCGGAAGAGATGAAAAAGAACATCCGGGATGCCGTCCTGAACGCGCATGAGGAGATCAAGGTGACCGGTTACGGCAATCTGAGCCATTACGTAGCCATTGCCCCCAAGGATTACCAGATGATCCGCGATATGGTGCAGGAACTCGGCCTGAAGAAAGAGCAAATGCTCAAGTAATCCCTGCGGAGAGGGCGGGCTGCTAGGTCGGCCTTTTCCAACACAGGAGAACAGCATGCCAACGATTTCCATTCGCTCTGTATCCAAACGCTTCTCGAACGGTTTCGAAGCCTTGAAAGGCATCGACGCGGAAATTCGCTCCGGCAGTTTCACGGTCGTGCTAGGTCCCAGCGGGGCCGGCAAGTCGACTCTGCTGCGCCTGGTGAATGGTCTGGAAACCCCGACGACCGGCGAGATATGCATCGGTGATGAAACCGTCAATGGACGTAATCTACGCCACATCCGATCCAGGGTAGCGATGATCTTCCAGCAATTCAATCTGGTGGATCGACTTTCAGTCGTGACCAATGTGCTGACTGGACGCCTGGCGCACCGCTCCTGGATAGGCAGTGTGTTTTATCTTTTCCGCAAGGAGGACATAGACATCGCCCAGGAAGTCTTGTCCCGTGTGGCCCTAACCGACAAAGCCTGGAGCCGCGCGGACAAGTTATCGGGCGGGCAACAACAGCGCGTCGGCATTGCCCGAGCACTGGCCCAACAGCCCAAGGTTATCCTGGCCGATGAGCCAGTCGCCAGCCTCGATCCGATATCGAGCGAGGAGATCATGATATTGCTGCGGGAAATCCGCGATCAGGATGGTATTACGGTCGTCGTCAATTTGCATCAAGTAGAACTGGCGCGGCGTTTCGCCGATCGTATCATCGGCATGAACAGTGGAAAGATCGTTTTTGACGGCAAGCCCGAACACATGACGCCGTCTGTGCTACGCACCATCTACCAACGGGAAGGCATCGAAGATGACCCCAGCCTTGACATGGCGCTGGCCTACGCCTAATGGTCGGCTGCCGTTACCGCTGGTCAGCGGCGTGCTTGTATTGCTGTGCGCTCTCTGGCTGACGGCGCCAATCGTGGAGATAGACTTCGTCCACCTGATGGGTTCCATCGGTAGGATGGCCACCTTCGCTAGTCAGATGTTCGTGACGCCGGACTGGGGCTACCTGCCGCAGCTATTGGCAAAGATGCTCGAAACCATCGAGATGACGGTGTTGAGTACTGCCATCGCCATTATCCTCAGCCTGCCGCTGGGTGTTCTGGCCGCCCACAACGCCACACCGCATATCATCGTCTATCGGCTCACGCGGGATCTGTTGAGTCTGATGCGCGCCCTGCCGGAACTGGTCTGGGCGCTGGTCTTCGTGTCGGCAGTCGGCCTCGGCCCCTTGCCGGGAGTCATGGCTCTAGCTTTTGTAACAGTCGGTTTCATGGGTAAGTTCTTTGCGGAGTCCATCGAAGTCGTGGACCATCGGGCAGTAGAAGGCGTCCGAGCACATGGCGCGGGCTGGTTGCAGGTTCGCTGGTTCGCCATATTACCCCAGGCCTTACCTGACTTCGTCGGCACCGTGATGTACATCTTGGATCACAATCTGCGGGCGGCCGCTATTCTCGGTCTAGTCGGCGCGGGTGGCATCGGCTACGACCTCGTGATGTCTATGCGTCTCTTCCAGTACGACCGACTGCTCCTGATTGCCCTGTCCATCTATCTAGTGGTCACTGCCCTGGATCGTGCATCCGATCGTTTGCGCAGCCGAATCATTCACGGGAGATGGAAATGATGGTCCACGATCTGAAATTGGGGCGCTCGTCGGTAGAACCACTCCCGCCAAAACCGCACAATCTGATACCGACCTGGCTGATTGCGACGTTGGTCATCCTCTGGTTGATCGTCCGGGATCTGGAGATTTCGTTCGAGACCCTGGTCTATGGTGTCGAGGACATGGCTGAGTATTTTAGCCGTTATGGGCAACCTGATTTCACCCACTTGTCTAGATATCTAGCTCTCATGGGCGTCACCCTGGCCACGGCGCTCTGGGGAACGATGTTCGCGCTAATCGCCGCATTTTTCCTCGCACCGCTGGCGGCACGCAATTTCACGCCTCATCCGACAACTTACCGGATCGTGCGGGAAGTGCTCAATTTCATGCGCGCCATGCCGGATTTGTTGCTGGCCCTCATCTTTGTCGCAGCGCTAGGGCTGGGGCCGCTGCCTGGCGCCTTGGCGCTCGGGGTGCATACTTCCGGCTTTCTCGGCAAGTTCTTTGCCGAAAGTCTGGAACGGGTTGATCAAAGCGTTTGCGAGGGCGTGGCCGCCACCGGCGCCAATTTTCCTCAGAGGGTCATGTACGCGGGTTGGCCGTCCATTCTGCGCGAGGCATCGGGCTACACCCTCTACATTCTGGACCGCAATGTGCGCATGGCTTCCGTGCTTGGGTTGGTGGGCGCCGGCGGCATCGGGCTGGCGCTCCATGACACTTTACGTTTGTTCGATTATGGTCAATCAGCGGCGCTGATCCTGGTGATCCTGGCGACTATCCTGATCATCGACCACGCCTCGGCGTGGTTGCGACGGAGATTAACTTAATGGATGTGGAGAGAAAAGATTGGGTTAGGGCGCTAACCGCTCATCCCGTCTCGCGATTGAACGCGACAGCGGATCAGTTAGCCGCCGTTTGTACAGTTCGACTCACCCGTCTGCCCCAGGCAGGTTTAGGCTTGCTGAGTCTGATTGACGGTGCACTTCACGAATCCTATTACCTTGGTGAATTTCCACTGTCCACTTGCAGCGTCGAACTCGCTTTTCCGGATGGTCGTCAGGCTGAAGGGGGTGCTCAGGTCATGGCTGACGATGCGGAGCTCGCTCGTTCACTGGCGATATTCGATGCCATTCTTGCGGCAAGGCTTCCCGGCTGGGAACAAGTAGCCGAGCTGGTAACGTCTGGCGCCTTGCAACGCGGCGCAGAGAACGGTCGCCGCCGCGCCATGCTGGCGGCGACCCGAGTTGATTTCGCCTTGCTGAGCGACGCCGATGAGGATACCGATGAATATTGAAAGCATCTGGCAGGCGGCGGTGCAACAACAAGTTTTCCGCGAATTAGTCGAAACCTTTTCACGCCCTGGCGTGGTGCGTGATCTGACACAGTGGATTGGAAACGCCACCGCGCACCGCGCTGTGCTCGCTACCCTGATGGACGGGGAAGCGACACTGGCTGATCCTCATGGAAGCATTGCTGCGCCAGATTGGCGCTTGCTTCAGGCCCAGCGAGGCGCGCCGGAGACTGCTCGCTATGTCGCCATCGATGGAAGCCGGACCCCCGATTTTCGACCGGCCTTGGGTCGCCTGGAGAGTCCGGAATTCGGCGCAACCTTGCTGATCGAGATCATCGCCATCGGCAGCGGCCTCTTATCCTTGGATCTCGCCGGTCCTGGAATCGACGGTCAACGTGAATTGCGTCTGGAGGGCTTGCATACTGACTGGCTTCTCCATCGAGCGGACTGGGTCAGTGGTTTTCCGCTCGGCGTCGATCTACTGCTGTGCGATGCGACTTGCATCGTCGCGCTGCCGCGCACCACACGCATCGCGATTTCCTGAGAGGTTCACTAACATGAGTTATGTCGCGATCAAAGGAGGTGGCCGCGCCATCGCCGCCGCCGCCGCCGCCGCCGAATATCTGCGCACCGCAGAAGGATTGCTCAATACCGTCGCTGAACCTTTAGCCATTGATGCGATTCTTCATCAACTGCGACATTTAGTAGATCGTGTCATCGCCGAGGGCGGAGTTTATCATCCGCAGTTCGCCGCGCTCGCCATCAAGCAGAGCCTCGGTGACACACTGGAGGCTGCTTTCGTGCTGCGCGCTTGGCGTTCAACACGGCCGCGCTTGGCAGCGACGCCAGCGCTCGATAGCTCACGCATGCGCCTGATTCGCCGCATCTCGTCGGCCTTCAAGGAAATCCCTGGCGGGCAGATGCTTGGGCCAACACCGGATTACGCGCTGCGCCTGCTGCGCTTGGAGTTGATGGATGAATCGCCGGAAGCCTTCCGGGCCATAGCCCGTAATTGGTTGCAAAACTACCCTGAGGCGCAGTTACCCGATACTTTCCCCAAAGTGCTCGACGCCCTACGTAGGGAAAGTCTGTTGCCCCCGATTTCCCCCCCACACGGTGCAACGCCTTTCGACATTACCCGCGAGCCGCTGGTCTTTCCGGTACCGCGTTCAGCGGTACTGGCCACCCTGGCGCGGGCGGAAACCGGCTCACTCCTGGCCATCGCCTATTCCAACATGCGCGGCTACGGCGATGTGCATCCCACGGTGGCGGAACTCCGAGTCGGCTACCTGCCCGTGCTGCTCCCTCACCCGGTCACTGGTGAACTAACCGAGGTAGGCGAAGCGCTAATAACCGAGTGCGAAGTTGTGGCGATGTACGAAGCCGATAATACGAGTGACAAACCTACCTTCACCGTCGGCTATGGCGCCTGTTTCGGTCACAACGAGGTCAAAGCGATTTCCATGGCTATTCTCGATCGTGCGCTGCGCAAGGGCATGCAGAACGGCCCTAGCAATCCTTCCGAAGACCCGGAATTCGTTTTGCTGCATGTCGATGGTGTCGATTCGATGGGCTTTGCCGCGCACTACAAGATGCCGCATTACGTCACCTTCCAATCTGACATGGACCGGCTGCGCGCCACGCAGCGAAAGTCTGAGGAGCCGGTATGAACGTTACCGCCCATACGACCGCCGGCAACGCCTACACATTTGGTTTTCTCGATGAATATGCTAAGAAAGAGGTGCGCCGTGCGGTCCTCAAGGCGATCGCCATCCCTGGCTACCAGGTACCCTACGCGTCGCGGGAAATGCCCATGGGGCGAGGTTTCGGCACAGGCGGCCTGCAACTGACCTTGTCGCTGATCGGTCCTGACGAGGTGATCAAGGTCATCGACCAGGGTTCGGATGATTCAGTCAATGCCGTCAATCTGCGTCAGTTTATCGAGATGATGTGTCCTGGCGTTTCTACAACGACGAAAACTGCAGAGTGTACTCTCATCCAGTCACGCCACCGTATCCCGGAACGCCCGCTGACTGCCGCACAGATCATCGTTTTGCAGGTGCCCTACCCCGATCCGTTGGTAGTGGTCGAACCCTCCGAGGATAAGCGTAAGACCATGCACGGCGAAGCTGATTATTCGCGCTTGTTGGTGAAGCTCTACGAGGACCTTGTCACCTTCGATGAAATCACCCTCTCGCATCGCTATCCGACGCGCATCAATGGCCACTATATCATCGACCCTTCACCGATTCCGCGCTGGGATGTCCCAAAGCTCAATGACTCGGCAGCGCTGATCTTGCTTGGCGCCGGGCGTGAAAAAAAGATTTACGCTGTGCCACCGCACACGCAGGCGACACCGCTAGCTTTCAACGACGTACCGTTCCGGGTCGAGGATTTCCGTGATGCCGCCGGACGCCGCCGCGCTTGCGCCCGCTGTGGTTGTATGAACTCTTTCCTTGACGAATTCGTCAGTGATTCGGGTGACAAGACCTATCAATGCTCGGACAGCGATTGGTGCGACGAGCAATTACTCCAGATCGAACGGTTGCGGAGAAAATCGGCATGAACCAGGTTCTCCAGGTTCGCAACCTCGGCAAAATCTATGGTCCTGGCTGCCCGCATTGTTTTGAATCCACAGGACCAGAAGCGCATACCAATCTCTGCCCGCATTGCGACAGTGTGATCGCCATCCACGATGTCTCCTTAGACCTGCACGAGGGAGAAATTCTAGGCATCATGGGCGAATCAGGCAGTGGCAAATCGACGGTAGTGAAGGCGCTTTACTTCGATCAGGCGCCCTCGGCAGGCGAAGCGATTTTTTTCGACGCCGAAAAACAACATGCGCTGTTCAACCTCAACACTGCCCAACAGCGCTGGCTGCGTAACTTCCGCTTCGGCATGGTCTATCAGCATCCACATCAAGGCCTCAATTTCAACATCACCGCTGGCGGCAACATCGCTGAGCGCTTGCTGATGAGCGATCTGATGGACTACAACGCCATCCGCGCGCGGGCCAAAGCGTTGCTGACACGCATGGAAGTGTTGCTCTCTCGAATCGACGATCGGCCCAAGAATTTTTCTGGAGGTATGCAGCAGCGCGTGCAGATCGCCAAAGCGCTAGCGACCCGACCGCCGCTACTCTTTTTGGACGAAGTCACCAGCGGACTCGATCTCTCGGTGCAAGCCAGAATTCTCGATTTGATCCTGGAGATTCAGCAAGAGCTGAAGACCGCCATGATCGTTGTCACCCACGACTTGGGGGTAATCCGGCTGCTGACCGGACGCGCCATCGTCATGAAATACGGTCGCGTCATCGAGGCGGGACTGACCGATCAAATTCTGGAAGATCCCCAGCACGCTTATACCCAGCAGCTGGTGGCTTCTGCACTCTAGGGAGCTCGCAATGGCGCCGACGATTCTCCGGGTCGAAGGTTACGGCAAACAGTTTCAACTCCACGAGCAGCGCAAACGGATTCCGTCTTCGCACAATGTCCATTTCACGGTGCGCGCGGGTGAACTCACCGCCCTGATCGGCCCAACCGGAGCGGGTAAGTCCTCGGTTTTGAAGGGTGTCTACCGCACCTATCTGCCGAGCGCCGGCCGCATTCTCTATCGCGATGCCAGGGGCCACGAATTGGATCTGGCCTTGGCCAGCGAGCACCAGATCCTAGAGCTGCGCCGCCGCGAAATCGGCTTCGTCACCCAGTTTTTACATTGTTTGCCGCGCCAGGCGACTCTTGACGTCGTTGCACAACCGCTATTCACGCTGGGCGTGGCGCGTCCGGAAGCCCGGCGGCGCGCGGCAGAACTGCTCTCGGCCATGCATCTACCAGAGCGCCTGTGGAGCATCTCGCCCGCCATGTTCTCCGGCGGTGAGCGGCAGCGCGTGAACCTGGCGCGCGGTTTCATCGCTAAACCACGTTTGTTGCTCCTCGACGAGCCAACAGCCAGCCTCGATCCTATCACTGCGGAATGCGTGATCGATCTCATCACAGGACTCAAGGCCGAGGGCGCGGCCCTGCTCGCCATTTTTCATCACCCAGAAACCATCCGTCGACTGGCCGATCAGGTCATTGAATTGGCTCTGCCGCCTGTCGTCGAGGAATGCCTTGAGGATGCGGCATGAACCCGCTCTATCTCACCGGCGCGCGCGTAGTGCTCCGCGATGGCGTCCTCGAAGACGCTGCGGTATTGATCGAGGAGGGAATTATCGCTGCCATCGATCCTGAATCGGGTAACGGCGCGCATACGCTCGACCTTCGGGGCCAAACGCTGATGCCCGGCATGATCGACTTGCATTGCGACGCTTTGGAAAAGGAAGTCGAGCCGCGCCCAAACGTGCACTTTCCACTCGATTTCGCCTGCGCCCAAGCCGACAAGCGCAATGCAGCCGCTGGCGTCACCACGGTTTTTCACGCCCTATCCTTCGCCAATGAGGAGCTCGGCGTGCGCAACAACGCCTTCGCCGCCAGAGTAGCGCGCGCGGTCCACGCCTGGAACCCACATGGATTGGTCGATAACCGGGTGCATTGCCGCTATGAAGTCACCGACCCGACCGCCCCGGAAATCCTGCTCGACCTCATGGCCACCGACGAGATGCAACTGCTCTCGGTGATGGATCATTCCCCTGGTCAAGGACAGTTCCAGGACATCGCCGCGTTCCGCGATTATCTGGCGCGCACCTACCAGAAGTCGGACACTGAACTGGACACGCTGGTGCAAAATAAGCTCACTCAGGCGGAAGGAGCTATGGGACGCGTTCGCCGCTTGATCGAGGCGGCTAAGGCCAAGGGTATCTGCATCGCCAGCCACGACGACGATACGCCAGAGAAAGTAGCGACCCTACACGGTCTGGGCGTAGGAATTTCGGAATTTCCCATTAATTTAGAATCCGCCCGCGCTGCTCGCCGCCGTGGCATGAGCACCGTGTTCGGCGCACCCAACATCCTGCGTGGCAAAAGCCAATCCGGCGCGATGCGCGCGTTGGATGCGGTGATCGCCAACGTGGCCGACTGTCTATGCGCGGATTATCATCCGGCGACTCTCATCGTTGCCGTTTTTCGTCTACCGGACCTGGCGGGGATCGGTCTTGCTGATGCGGTGCGGTTGGTTAGCGCCAACCCGGCCCATGCTGTGAGACTCCTGGATCGCGGCGAAATCGCCGTCGGCAAACGCGCTGACCTCGTGTCTGTCATCGAAATTAATGGGTTGGCTCAGGCAAGTCGCATCTTCTCAGCAGGCCAATTGGTTTTCGAGGCGCGTTTTGAGCATGGCTGAAAATCAGCTTACCCGCAGTCGGGCAATGGAAGAGCAGATCGTCCGGAGGCTGGAAAGAGCCAAACAATGCATGCGTTCTGAGGAGTCAGTGGAAATCATCCACAACGATAGCAAATTGTGCGAGGCCGGCGGCGAACGGCTCGTGCAATTACCCACGGTTACCAGCAGTTTAACCAGGGTAATAGGCTGAGATGCGGATCACTTTTCTCGGTACGGGCGACGCGGGCGGCGTGCCCCTTTACGGTTGTGATTGTCTGGTCTGTCAGCGGGCGCGGGCCGTCGTCGACTTTCGGCGTCGCCCCTGCACAGCATTGTTGGAAGCGGATAAAACCCGCATTCTGCTCGATGCTGGCCTCACCGATCTTACGGAACGATTTCCACCTGGCTACTTGTCGGCTATTGCGCTGACACATTTTCATCCTGACCATGTGCAGGGCTTGTTTCATCTGCGCTGGGGCATCGGTGCATCCATCCCTGTTTACGCCCCGCCGGATGCGGAAGGCTGCGCCGACCTTTACAAGAATCATGGGCTGCTCGAATTCCGGCAACTTGCCAAGTTCGAGCCGATCACCGTCGGCACTCTCACGCTGACGCCGCTCCCTTTGATTCACTCCAAGGTGACCTTCGGCTACGCTATCGAGGACTCCTCAGGCCAGCGCTTCGCCTATCTGACCGATACCGTGGGTTTGCCGCCACGAACGCTGGCCTTCTTAGGCGATTGGCAACCAGACCTGCTGACTCTTGATTGCAGCCATCCACCGCACTCCGATCCGCCACGCAATCACAATGACTTGGCTCGCGCTCTGCAACTGATAGAAAGCTTGGCCCCCACCACAGTTTGGCTGACGCATATCAGCCATGAACTGGATGTCTGGCGACTACGCAACAGCAGGGTTTATCTCTCGTCACGCTTGAGATTTGCCCATGACGGTTTGAGTATCACTCTTGAATGATCACCGGAGACGCGCATTGTCACGCTTTGCCAGTAGCATAAACCTCCTCGCGCTTCGCCTGTTCCCAAAGCGTGTCCATTTCCACCAGCGTCGCTTCCTCCGGTGTGCGGCCATCCTCGGTCAGCCACGCCTCAATCTGCCGGAAGCGACGTTCGAATTTGGCGTTGGTCCCCCGTAGCGCCGCTTCAGGGTCGAGTTTCAGGTGACGAGCCAGGTTTGCGACGGCGAACAGCACATCGCCCAGTTCATCGGCTAACCGTTCTGGGGGAGCATCGCCGACGAGTTCATGACGAATCTCAGCGATTTCTTCTTCAATCTTGGCCAATACCGGCTCCACGGTGCTCCAATCGAAGCCGACCCGTGCGGCTTTCTTCTGCAACTTGACCGCCCGGCTCAATGCCGGCAACGCCAATGGGATGCCATCCAGAGCGCTGGCGGCGGATTCCAGTTCCCCGGCTTTCTCCGCCGACTTGATTCGCTCCCAAGCGGCGGTTTGCTCCGCCGCATCAGCATAGCGTTCATCGCCGAAGACATGCGGGTGACGGCGGGTCATCTTCTCGACGATGCCGCCTGCTACGTCGGCGAAGTCAAAACGACCTTCCTCGCGAGCGATCTCGGCGTAGAACACCACTTGAAACAACAGGTCGCCCAATTCTGCGCGCAATTCCGCCCAATCTTCGCGGGCGATGGCGTCGGCCACTTCATACGCTTCTTCGATGGTGTGGGGGACGATGGTCGCATAGGTTTGCTCCCGGTCCCACGGACAGCCGTTGAGCGGGTCGCGCAAGCGAGTCATCAGGGTCAGCAGTTGGTCAAGCTCGATCATGGTAGTCCTATTCAAAGCGGACGTAAAAAAAAGTGTTTAGGAAGGTTAGGAATTCCAAGGGCCGAAGATTAGAACCGTTCTGTTGTGATTTGCCAAGTACAAAGCCACAACATGTTCCAGATGTATACCACTTGATCAAATTAAAAAGCGATGGTTTGGTATTGGTGGAGGTGGAGCAATACAACCCCTGTCGCTCTTAGGTGAATGCCGAGATTTGGATCACCCAGCGGCGATTTCCGCACATGAGGGTTCTCAGCATCGAAAATCCTTATAATCCCGGAGTGCACACGACTGGCGTTAAACGATACTCCTGCTATGAAGAAACCCGCCGCTCACTCTCCCAACCCCGATCTCTCCCAACACACCCCGATGATGCAGCAATACCTGGGCATCAAGGCCGAACACCCCAACATTCTGCTGTTTTATCGGATGGGAGACTTCTACGAATTATTCTACGATGACGCTTGCCGCGCCGCTGAGCTGCTCAACATCACCCTGACCACCCGTGGCCAATCCGCCGGTGCGCCGATTCCGATGGCCGGTGTACCCTTTCATGCTGTTGAAGGCTACTTGGCTAAACTGATCAAGCTCGGCCAGTCCGTGGCGATCTGCGAACAAATCGGCAATCCCGCCACTAGCAAGGGACCGGTCGAGCGGCAGGTCACGCGGATCGTCACTCCCGGCACCTTGACCGATGAAGCGCTGCTGGATGAGCATCGCGATAACCTATTATTGGCTCTGCATCAGGTGAAAAGCACCTATGGACTGGCTCATCTCGACCTGAGCGGAGGCCGGTTCACCGTGACGCAACTCCAGGGCGAGGCGGCGCTGCTCAGCGAGCTGGAACGCCTAAAGCCGGCGGAGCTGCTGATTGGCGAAGATTTCACTCCGCCCGGCGCTTGGCGCGAGCATCCTGGTCTACGCCGACAAGCACCCTGGCATTTCGACCAGGACAGCGCGGCGCGCATGTTGTGCGCCCAATTCGCCGTCCAGCATCTGGATGGCTTCGGCTGCGCCGATCAACCGGTCGCCGTCGCCGCTGCTGGCTGCTTGCTGCAATACGTCAAGGATACCCAACGTGGGGCGCTGCCGCATCTGACCGGCCTGCGGGTCGAGCGCCACGAGGATAGCGTGATTCTCGACGCCGCCAGCCGGCGCAATCTGGAATTGGAGCATAGCCTGAGCGGCCAGCATGCGCATACCTTGCTGGGCATCCTCGACCGCTGCGTGACGCCGATGGGCGGACGGTTGCTCCGACGCTGGATGCACCGACCTCTACGCGACCGCGCTACCTTGCGTCAGCGCCATGCAAGCTTGCGGCTATTGCTGGAGAACGGCGGCTACGAATACCTACGCGGGTTGCTGCGTGGAGTAGGCGATGTGGAACGCATTCTGGCGCGAGTGGCGCTGAAATCGGCTCGGCCTCGGGATTTAACGACCTTGGCCGATGCGCTGGGCCGCCTGCCTGGCCTGCAAGCGCTTCTCGGAACGCTGAACGTCGTCTTACTGCAAGACCTCGCGCGCCACGCCGGAACACACCCCGCAATCTGCGCTTTGCTGAACCAAGCCATCGTCGCCAACCCTCCACAAATCATCCGCGATGGTGGCGTCATCGCGCCTGGCTACGATGCGGAGCTGGATGAATTGCGCAGCCTGAGCGAACGAGCCGATCAATACCTGATCGATCTGGAGGCGCGAGAACGGCAACGCACCGGGATCGCCAATCTCAAGGTGGGTTTCAACCGAGTGCATGGCTATTACATCGAAGTCACCCGCGCCCAATCCCAGGCCGTGCCTCTCGACTACCATCGCCGACAGACTTTAAAAGGCGCGGAACGCTACATCATCCCGGAATTACAAGCGTTCGAGCATCAGGTCCTGCACGCTCAGGAGCGGGCGCTAGCGCGAGAAAAGGCGTTGTACGATAGGCTATTGGAGCAATTGATTGCTCAATTGCCTGCTTTACAGGCCAGCGCCGCCGCCTTGGCGGAGCTGGATGTATTGAGCAATCTGGCGGAACGCGCCGCCGCGTTAGGCTGGAATCCACCGGAACTGGTCGAAACGCCAGGCATGCTCATCATCGCCGGGCGGCATCCCGTGGTCGAGCAGGTCCTGGACGAGCCGTTCGTGCCCAACGATTTGCGCTTGGAATCCGAGCAGCGGCGGATGCTGATCGTCACTGGCCCAAATCTGGGGGGGAAAAGCACGTTCATGCGCCAGGCGGCCTTGATCGTGTTGCTGGCGCATCTCGGCAGCTTCGTCCCTGCCGAGCGGACGGTGATCGGGCCAGTGGATCGCATCTTCACTCGCATCGGTGCTTCCGACGATCTAGCGAGCGGTCGCTCGACGTTCATGGTGGAAATGAGCGAGGCAGCCAATATCCTGCACAACGCCACGCCCCATAGTCTAGTGCTGATCGACGAGATTGGCCGCGGCACCAGCACCTTCGATGGGCTGGCGTTAGCCTGGGCCTGCGCGGCGCATCTGGCCAGCACGGTGCGCGCATTGACGCTATTCGCTACCCATTACTTTGAGCTGACCCGCTTACCGGATGAGCAATCCGGCATCGCCAACATCCATCTCGATGCTGTGGAACATGGCGAGCGTATCGTGTTCCTGCATCGGGTGCAGGAGGGGCCGGCGAGCCGCAGTTATGGTCTACAAGTCGCCGCGTTAGCCGGCGTGCCGCTGGCAGTGATTCGCCAGGCTCGCCAGCGTTTACGCCTGTTAGAGCGGCAGATGCTACGACGGGAAGCGCCGGTGTGGTCCGAGGACAAGCCGCAGCTGTCGCTGTTTGGCGAGGGGACTCACCCGGTTGTCGCGGCGTTAGCGGACCTTGATCTCGAAACGCTGACTCCGGAACAGGCGTTGGCTGAGCTCAAACGGTTGCAAAAGCTGGATGGTTAATGAATCTTGGCTCAACACGGATTCCATTACTTCAAGATAATAGGTTGCGGGCCGATGACCCGGTCGCCAGCCAGCAAATAAACCTGGTAGGCGCCAGCTAGCGTTTGCCCAGTCGCTGCCGCGCGCAGGTCAAACTGTACAGCGCCTCGTAGGCGCGACCCGCCGTTTTTGGCGTTCAGCAAATTGATCGGCATCAAGAGCTCAATCTGCATCGGTGCGTTGTCATCGAGCCGCAATAGCAACAACGTGGTTTTCAGCAGCAAGGCTTGCTGTTCGCGGTCCATGACCAGCGCCTGTTGGCCGCTTGGTAGATCGAGGGCCAGGGTCACGGTCGCTGAGCGACCCATATCAGATTGCAAGGTAAAGGCGATACCGTCGACCAGCGCCGGGGCTGCAGAGAAATCGATGGCGGTCAAGAAGGACGATGGCCGACCAAATTGAAGTTGCCGGGTCGCTTCGTCCGCACCTTCATCTTTGCCTCCACCCCGTGGCTCCACCAGCACTGTGTTCGATGGCCAATCGTAGAAGATTGCCGTCACGGCAAACCGCGCAGGTCGCCAGTCATGGGCAACGGCCCGGCGCAGATCGATGCGTTGGACGTCGGTATAGACCGCTTCGGCATCGATCGAATCGGGCGGCGCGCCACTCAGCGAAGGCTCTGCTTGCAACTCGCGCTTGCCCGGATTGAACAACCGACCGATGCGTGCGTCGCCGCTGTCCAATTCGACCGCCACCAACCAGATATTTTGTTGATAATGGGCTTCCCATTCACGCTGACCGGTATAGCGCAGTGCAAGTAATACCGGTAGTTCAGCGTCGTAAGCGAAATCGATCTGGTGCGGTGCGCCGATCGCCACGAACATAGGGGTTTCCGACGCGGCTGTCGGCGGTGGCAAAACACCGGTGTCGAACGACGCAGCCAACTGTGCTTGAATGGCAAGCGCGCGTTGTTCATCGAAAGCGAAATAATCTCGATCTGGCAATGTCAGTAGCTGCACCGCTTTACGCTGCGCGTCATTCATAATCTGTTCTCCTGGGCCTGGACCGACCGTTGTCTGCTCGGCATGGACGGCCATCGCCATGAATAGCAACAGACCGCATACCCAAATCTTCCGTCGGGCGCTCATACGATATTCGACATGTCTTCCACGAGCAGATAGGGATGGCAGATATCGCAATAGCGATTATGTGAACCCGCAATCGGGCCGGAATCGTACATCACGCATTTATTGGTGTCTTGATGGCAGTGATTACCCTGCCCCAGATCCACTTGGATCGGATGCACCGGGATACCGGTGGCCGGCGCACCGTGCCGCACCTGATGAAAGGCATGGCCCAGCTCATGCACGATGGTGTTTTGAAAGTCTGCAATTTTCAACGGAGTCTGCGGGTCGTAGACGGCCAAAATCCGGCGGTTGAACGATTCTCCCAAATACGGACCATCGGCGCCCTGGACCACCAGATTCTGAATCCACACCTTGGTCTGCGGCGTGGTCGGTCCAACGCCGGCAGGCAGGGCAACGGTGACTTTTCTCAAGTGGTCCCGGGTTTGATTGATGGACAGATCGGCATTGCTGAGATTGCCATTCCGCACGTTGACCCAGTCGCCGGCGCCGGCATTGGCGGCTGGATCCCACTCGGCGGCAATCCAGGTACCGCTGACCAGCAGATTGCCGCCTTGTAGCGGTGGATTCAGCACCAGTTTACTGGTGGCGACATCGCGCGGAAAACTGCTTGCTGCGATCTTGTTGACTGTCACAGCGGCGCTATTGCCGCCCGCATCCCATTGCGCATCGCAGACCAGAATCGGCACCTTGATCGGCTTGTCGGCTTCCGCCGTAAAGCCGGTGAAAAATTGCGCCTTGTTGGTGTCCGAGACCACCAGCGCATCGCCGGCGCCGCCATTGACGCGCACCATGTACATGGGATAGATCGCCTGCGGATTGAAGCCGTTGACCGTGGTTCGCGTCACTTGTAGATTCGGGCAGGCTTGCATGTCCGCTTTGACCCGCTCGTACTGCCCTTCGGCAGGACCGAAACCGGGTGCGTTGATGCCCTCGACCTTGACGATCTGATACCAGAATCGGCGCCAGACCTGGAGGGTGTCCTTGTACAACACCGGTTTTTTCTTCTCCAGGTCGGTATGACCGTGGATATATTTGGCTAGGTGCGGATCCTGCTCGATATAAGCGCCTGGCTGGAATTTATCGCCGCCGAAGCGCGACAGGGTCAATTCGATCTTAGCGTAGCCTTCGGTATCGGTTTTCGCCGACAGATGCAGCAAATCCTTGCGATCGGTCTTGTCCGTGTGCTTGACCGCCTTATCTATGTCTTTCCATTTCCAAGTCAGCGGCGCTTTGCCCGTCACAGCCGCAGCGTTAGGCAAGTCGATGCCCCAGTTGGCCGTTTTCATATTGTCCTTGTCCGGCGCCAACATGACATGGATCACCACGTCCTTCAACTTCTCACTGAGCTGGGCGCCGATGGTAATCTTACGCCCATCCGCATCCGCTTTGAGGTTGATGTAAAAGCGCTTCTTCGGCTCATCCCAGGCCACAGCCTGGCCGACCACCGCCGTGTAGTCGATCTTGAGTTCCTTGATCTGCACCACAGTGAAACGCGCCCAATCGGCGTAGCGCTTGGGCGTCTTAGCCGGCGCATCCTTATCGGGCCGATCCAGGGTCATATCCAGCATCACCTGACGGAAATCCTTGGTCACCGTCTTGCCTTCCACCCAGTAGATTTTTTCGGCTGCCTTGAGATCCTTGACCGTGACCGGGCCGGCTGGAAAGTTGAGCACCTTGCCCTCCCATTCGCTGTCCCAGACTTCCACCGCACCGCTGGTATTGGTGCGATTGATGAAAATCTCGTACTCGTCGGTACCGTCTGGCCATTGACTGGCATCGAGCTTCTGCAACACCAGCTTGGCGCGACCGTTATTGTTGCTGCTCTGCGCATGCAACAGTCGGCCTGTCTTGACCTTTTCCTCGTCGGTCATGGCCTTCTGATCGGGTAAGGCTTTATTTTTAAGATTGGTGTAATAGGTATCCACTGGGTCGGTGTCAGGATCGACCTGGATGGCCTTGACCGCCGAGACATCGTGCTGGTGTAGCTTCATTTCCAGCTCGACCACGCCCATCTCGATCTTGACCGGCCCTAACTTACGGATCTTCGAGTCATCAGGGTCTTCCAGCTCCAACGATAGGGTGAACTTACCCTTGGTCTTACCCTTGAGGTACAGTTTCCAGGGCGAGCCGCCGAACAACTTGTCATTGGGGATCGGTTGACTGAGATCGAGCTTGTCCTTGTCCTCGCATTTCTCATCGGTGAAGACTTCGACATTGGCCGGCGCTGCCTTGAGCAAGGCTCCCTTGGTGTATTTGGGCTCGGTCCGATGCTGCTTGGCGCTGACCAGAATATAGGTGGGTTCAGCGAAGATCTTCTTCTCGCTGGCTTCCTGGTGATCGGACAGTTTGCGGTCCAGCAGCACGACCTTGTACTCGACCTCCAACTTTGGCTCGACCACATTGCGCGCTTTGACAGTCACCTTCTGCTCAGCCGTACCGCGCACCCGGATCGAGGTATCCTCCGGCGACTTGAGGGTCAGCGTGGCGGTGACCGAACCGGCAGCCACGCCTTTGAGGTAGAGATCCAGACCTTTTTTCAAGTCAGCATTGGGAATCTGTGCCGAGTGGCCACCGTCCAGCACCAGCGGTGTCTTACAGTCGACATCGGTGAAGACAGCCACGTTGCCATTGCTGAAGCGTAGTACGCCATCTTCCTTGAAGGGTTTTTCCGGTCGGGTCTCGGTATAGCTCAAATGCAGTTTGACCGGTTGATCTTCTTCAGGGGGCGGGGCCGCGTCGGCCTTGGCCAGGTGCAGTGGCGGAGGTGTCGAGGCGGTATCCTGGGCTTTGGGTTCGAACCATAGTTCATCGCGATCGGCGTCGAGCTGCGGCTCGACGATGTTCAACAGCTTGACGACAAGCTTGGCTTGACCGACGCCGCCTTCAGGGACATTGACATCGGTCCGCGTTGCGACGGTGTCGGCATACAAGGTGCCCGGAACCGATGCCGACACCGTGTAGTTGCCACACTTGACGCGTTTGAAGGTATAGCTGTTCTGATTTTTCTCGCTCAACGTTTGCGGGGACAGTGGATCGGTATAGAGGCTCTTGACATCCAAGGCCGGCACCGCCTTGCCGTTCTCATCGACCACCTCGACGCTGAGATCGCCGGTCGGATAAGCCTTGATCTCGGCGATGGCGACGCTGCCACCAGCCACCGACAACCGGCCTTCGACAACCGGCACGTACTGACCCTTGCCATCGATGTTGTAGGGTTGAAACCGACCGCTGGGAAAATCAGCCTTGTAGGTATAGGCACCCGGCTCGCGGTCGTCGAATTGCGCAAAGCCGATGTCGTCGGTGCTGTCGCTACCGGGAGTTGGGCCTTCCAAAGTCACCTGCACACCGGAAATGCCTTGGTAGATGTCTTCGCGACTGACGATGACCACCGCTGCGCCCAATAACTTGTCTTTATTCTTATAAGGGCATTCCTGGACCGGCGAGTCTTTTTTCTTGGGCGCCTTGTTCGCCAATCGATCCTTGATCTCCTGGAGGGCGTCTTTGGTCTCTTGGAGAAAATCTGACATTAGAAGCGCTTCCGCAGGGTATTGATGATGGCGCACAACTGCGCGGCTTTTGGATTACCAGGGGCCATCTGCTGCAGTCGGTATTCGATCAAGGCCATCTTGACATGGCCGGGGGTGGTCGGTCGTTCCAGCAACACTCGCGACCAGGTCAACAATTCGGCTCGCTGTCGCCCATCGTTCAGATCGGGTCGCCGATTGAACAGCATCAAGGCGACGAACACGGTGTAATCGTCTTCGTTTTCGATGCCGTAAGAAGCGGCTCGGTCAAACCCCTGGCGGATGAAGCGACGCAGGTTCTCGCGACCGTCAGCATGTTCGCTGATACGGGCGGTTTCCTCGGGGAACAGGATTTCGAGTTCAGCCAGCAGGCGATTCTCGAAGTGTCGCCCACTGGCGGCGGCGAGAATCTCCATCTGCTCTTTTCTGATGGTCAGCATGATGGCTTCGGTGTAGTACGTGATTATCGTGGGTGGTTGGAGTATAGGCGATATTCGATTTTATTCGAGAGGAAGGCTGGGGCGTGGGTTCGAATCACGCCAAGCGATGCACCGGCGACCGTTGACATAGAAATCGAGTGCTGTGGATTAAAGAGGTGGAGTCGAAGCAAGGGGTTAAATCACACCAAGCGACGCACTTCCCGCCCTTACCGTGGTCTTGTTGGAAAGCCCCTTTGACCGTTCTGGGAAATCTCATGCTGCGTATTGTCGTCATTGCCTGTGGAATTCTACTCGGCCTGCTGATCGCCGCCATCCTGATAGCCAGTAAACAGAGTCATGTGTTGGTCGGGTTACGCCACATGCTCGCTGACCCTTGGGGGATCGTGACCTTACTCGATCTTGGCGTGGGATTACTGTTCATCGCCACTTGGATGGCGTTGGTGGAATCCAGTCTGCGGCGGGCATCCTTGTGGATCATCGCACTCTTTCTGCTCGGGAATGTGGTCACGTTGGCTTATTTGCTGTGCCGAACATGCCGGGTTCGGCATTGGTCGGAGTTGTTTCTACCATCCCGTTCCAACGACCGGAGGTGATCAGCCACTGACCAGTATCTGGACTTCGATGACCGCACTACGCTACCCAATGGGGATACGACGCAGCGTTAAACACCATCCGGGTATCTCAGGTTACCAAGCCATGTTCTTCATCTATCTTTAAACGAGTGAACATTCTCAATCACAAGAACCAATGGAGGATACCCAACCATGCTGCTCGCCAAACGCCTAAGCCTGCTCGCCGCCGCCGCAATCCTCACCATCAGCAGCGGTGCCCTGGCTGCGACGACCTTCATCAACATCCTCACCGGTGGCACCAGCGGCGTATATTACCCAGTTGGCGTAGCCTTATCGCAAATCTATGACCACGGTATCGAAGGCGCCAAAACCTCGGTACAGGCCACCAAAGCCTCGGTGGAAAACCTCAATCTGCTGCAAGCAGGCCGGGGCGAACTGGCGCTGGCCTTGGGCGATTCGGTGAGCGACGCTTGGAACGGAGTGGAAGAGGCGGGTTTCAAAGCTCCGCTGCAGAAGCTGCGCGCCATCGCTGGCACCTACTCGAACTACATCCAAATCGTGGCTAATGCCGATTCCGGCATCCAGACTCTCGCCGATTTCAAGGGCAAACGAGTCTCGGTCGGTGCGCCCAAGTCTGGCACCGAACTGAATGCGCGTGCGATTTTCAAAGCAGCGGGTCTATCCTACGAAGATCTCAGTAAGGTGGAATTTCTACCCTACGCCGAGTCGATGGAACTGATCAAGAACCGCCAATTGGATGCGACCTTGCAGTCCTCGGGTCTGGGCATGGCGGCTATTCGTGATCTGGCCTCCGTGATGAAGATCAACTTTATCCCGATCCCCGAGGAGATAGTGAAAAAAATCGGTAACGCCGCCTATCAGCCAGGCGCCATACCACCCAACACCTACGATGGACAGAGCGAAGCCGTGCCCACAGCGACGATCACCAACATCCTAGTCACCCAGAGCGCTGTTTCCGATGATTTGGCTTATCAGATGACCCGCTTGATGTTCGATAATCTGAATCGACTGGTGACCGCACATTCCGCCGCCAAGGCTATCACGCTGGAACAAGCACCGCGAAATTTGCCGTTGCCGCTGCATCCAGGCGCTGAGCGCTTCTACAAGGAAAAAGGATTACTGCCCTGAGGATCACCTTGGAGATCGAAAGCGATGAGCGAAACACGGCAGACGTTGTCGGACCACCCCGGCGAGTGGCCAAGAACGCTGTTCGCCGTGGCGTTGCTGTTTTCGATCTTCCAGATCGTCACTGCCGCCTATCATCCGATCTCCACTCAGATCTTGCGCGCCGGCCATGTCGGTTTTCTGCTGATGCTGATTTTTCTCAGCATCCCTGGATACGGAAGTGGTCGTCCCCAACCAGGGTTGGCTTGGTTGCTGGCATTGGCTGGCATGGGTACGGCGCTTTACCAGTGGATATTCGAGGCCGACCTGATTCAGCGATCCGGCGAACTGACCGACGCCGACATGGCGATCGGTCTGACCGTGATCGTCCTGGTCTTCGAAGCCGCGCGACGGGTCATGGGGCCGGCGCTACCGATCATCTGCGGACTGTTTCTTGCTTACGGGCTGTTCGGTCAGTATTTGCCCGGTATTTTCGCCCATCGCGGCTACGGTCTGGATCAGATCGTCAATCAGTTATCCTTCGGCACTGAAGGGTTGTATGGCACGCCGACCTATGTATCGGCTACCTATATCTTCCTGTTCATCCTATTCGGCTCTTTTCTCGAACAAGCCGGCATGATCAAGCTGTTCACCGATTTTGCTCTGGGGCTGTTCGGTCACCGGCTCGGCGGCCCGGCCAAGGTCGCCGTGTTTTCCTCGGCGTTGATGGGCACGATCACCGGTTCTGGGGTGGCTAACGTGGTCACCACCGGACAATTCACCATCCCGTTGATGAAACGCTTCGGCTATAGAGCGGCCTTTGCAGGCGGTGTCGAGGCCACCGCGAGTATGGGCAGCCAGTTGATGCCACCGGTGATGGGCGCGGTGGCTTTCATCATGGCCGAAACCATCAACACGCCTTTCGTGGAGGTCGCTCAAGCGGCGCTAATTCCGGCGCTGCTGTATTTCGGCTCGGTGTTCTGGATGGTGCATCTGGAAGCCCGGCGTGCTGGGTTGGCCGGTTTGCCCAGAGAGCAATGCCCGAATCCCTGGAAGGCCGTACGGGAACGCTGGTATCTGCTGATTCCACTGCTGGTGCTGATCGGACTGCTATTCTCCGGTCGCACGCCGCTGTTCTCCGGGACCGTCGGCCTGGCGCTGACTGCCATCGTCATTCTCGGCTCGACCATCATCCTCGGAGTATCCGCGCTCGGCTTGCGCATCGCTTATTGGGTAGCGTTGGGTCTACTTTGCGCCGGCTTTTTTCCGCTCGGCATCAGCATGATCTTCGGCGTCATCGCCGGACTGGTGGTCGGTTGTGCATTCGTCACGGGGGGTCGGGAAACCCTGCGTCTGTGCTTACACGCATTGGTGGAAGGCGCGCGCCACGCCGTACCGGTCGGCATCGCCTGCGCCCTGGTCGGGGTCATCATCGGGGTCATCACCCTGACCGGCGTCGCCACCATGTTTGCTGGTTTCGTGCTTGATCTGGGTAAGAGCAGCCTGTTTCTCTCGTTGTTGCTGACCATGCTCACTTGCCTGGTGTTGGGTATGGGTATTCCCACCATTCCCAACTACATCATCACCAGTTCCATCGCCGCACCGGCGTTGCTGGAATTGGGCGTGCCACTGCTGGTCTCGCA
This sequence comes from Gammaproteobacteria bacterium, assembly GCA_024235035.1. Lineage (GTDB taxonomy): Bacteria > Pseudomonadota > Gammaproteobacteria > Competibacterales > Competibacteraceae > UBA2383. The sequence goes on along the minus strand of JACKNE010000007.1, from coordinate 87,362 downwards.
CATGTTCGTGTTCTACTTCGGCATTCTCGCCGACCTCACGCCACCGGTGGCGCTGGCTTGCTTCGCCGCCGCTCCCATTGCCGGCGAACGGGGTCTGAAGATCAGCCTGTGGGCAGTGCGCATCGCGATGGCTGGGTTCGTCGTACCGTTCATGGCGGTCTACACGCCGGCGCTGATGCTGCAGGACGGTCATCTGCTGGAAGTCGTTTATATCGTGGTCAAGGCGTTGTTCGCTATCGGGCTCTGGGGTGTGGCGTCCATCGGACATTGGCGGGCATCCCTGACTTGGTATGAACGCCTACTGGCGTTTGTCGCGGGGGGCACCCTGATCGTCGCCCTGCCGCTGACCGATGAAATCGGCTTCGCTCTAGGCAGCCTCACCGTAGGCTGGCATGTATGGCGTACTCGCTCTGCCGCCATGACCAACTTGGCATGACGGCGCTCTGCATGGGTTTGGGCGGGGTGGTCTGGGCGCTGCTGCCGCTGGGACAATTCACCCTGGCCTGGGAGCATACGATCGAAAAAATTCGCTGGGAAGAAGACTACCGCGTCACCGCCGCAGGTCTAGTGCTCGGCGAGGCGCGAGTCAAGGGTAGTGGCGCGGGTATGGAAATCCCGAATGATGCCATGTGGCGCGAGGGGTTCTGGAGTTACCGGCGCACCTTACCGCCCTTGCAGCCGTTGCGCCTTGCCCGGACTCCCGAAGCGGGTGACTACGAACTCTGCTTCGAACAGGCCTGCCATCCACTGAGTGCTTGGCTCGGCTCACCACGCGCAGATTCCCCCCAGCTGGAGTTGTGGAGTTGTGCTGCATCCGTGCCGACCCCGGTCAAGCGCTGAGAGGTCACTGCGGTTGAATCTGGGTTCTTCGAGGATTCTTGTAGAACCCACACCGTAGGTCGGGCATAAGCACCGCGTTGCCCGACGGGAACGCACCTGTCGGGCACGTCCTGTGCCCGACCTACCGATTGCAGCATCCATTCCACAACAACCATCGAAGAACCTGAATCTGGATACGGGTTGTTTTCGGATCGCTCTAAACCGGTTTTGCGTTTAACGACGCCTGCTCCGATTCTGTTCAAGGTCGCCGAAACGGCAGCATCCGGTTCAGGAATCCGTCCTGCTCGAACCAGTGATGCTTGAGAGCGATACTGGTATGCCAAGCGATGAACACTACGGCAGCGTAGCCAAGAACGATATGAGTCACCATCATGATGGTCGCCAGCCCGCCCTGCTTGCCGATCGGATTAGGCAAATCGTAAAAACCAAACAACTTGACTCCAAAACCGCCGGCCATCACGAACAGATAACCGCTGATGGGCAACAGGAACATGCATCCGTAGAGCCGGACTTCGTTCCAGTGGGAAAAAGTCCGTTCCGCTGGCGACAGGGCGGGCGCCCAATCCGGCAATGGCGTGGTCTTGCGCCAGATCCAGCGCGCCAGCGCCAGCGCCAGTAACACCAAGCCGATGGATTTGTGCCAATGGTAGTAATCGCCTTGGGTCAGATGCAGTAACGTCTGGTCCTTTGCCAGATGGGTCATGATCGCGGCGCTGAGGTATTGCCAGATGAACAGCATGAAGACCGACCAGTGTAGGAAACGGGTCACTGCGCCGTAATGCGTGGCCGAATTCTTGAGGGGCATAGTATTCCACCAATGCTGAATATAGATTGGCGCTGAGCATAGCAAAGCCCAACAAGCTTTGCTGTTTCAAGCTGTTGAGCTTCATTCCTCAGTTCAACCTACCCACCTTCGCGGGAGCATACCGATGATGCAAGACGACGAGACGGCCCAACTCAAACAACGTATCGCTATCCTCGAACGTGAGATGACCGCACTCAAGCAGCGCGGTTATCCCTACCGCGGCATTCGCAAGCGCGCTGACAAAACAATTTGGGGTCTTCCCTTATACGACATCGCCATGGGCCCCGATCCGGAGAAAGGCGAAATGCGCGGTCATGCCCGTGGCGTCATCGCCATCGGTGATTTTGCCACAGGCATACTTGCTCTTGGTGGCATCGCTCGCGGGATCGTCGCCATCGGCGGATTGGCGCTGGGTCTGTTGTTCGGCATGGGTGGCCTTTGCACCGGGTTACTGGCCTTGGGCGGATTGGCGATCGGTGGTATTGCGGTAGGCGGTGGTGCGATTGGCGGCATTGCCATTGGCGGTGGCGCCTTCGGCTATTACGCCGTGGGCGGCGGTGCGATCGGCGCACACGTCATCGACGGTTTGCGACAAGATCCGGAAGCCATGCGTTTCTTCAATACGTGGCTACCGTTTCTCCAGGCTTCTTTCGCTCGGCGCTGAAGTGACGTCACACTTGGCGTCATGCGATAAGTTCCGGAGTGGTTGTTCATAATACGAGGCTGAGCCCGATATAAACCTCGCTCCATTGGCGCATGGCCAGGAGGATCTACACTCGCCGCAGCAACACGTAAACGGCTCCCGTTCCTCCATCCATCGCGCGCGCCGAGCAAAACGCCAGCACATCGTCGCGCTGGCGCAGCCAGTGGTTGACCTTTTGTTTCAGAATCGGTCCGCGATGGCGAGAACCGTTTCCTTTGCCGTGAATGATCCGCACACAGTGGATGTGGTCGTGACGGACATGCTGCAGAAAGTGGGTGAGCGCTCCTTTAGCCGCTATGACCGTCATTCCGTGCAGGTCCAGCGCCGCCCCTACCTGAAAGTGGCCACGCCGCAACTTGCGCAACACCGCCTGCTGTACGCCTTCGCGGCGGTAGTACAATTCCTCGCCCATCTCCATATCCGCCGGCTCGAAATAATCCGAGAGCATATCGGCCAGGACTTGCCGTTCGTCAGCCTGGGTAAAACGAGGAATCGGCGCCGGATGGACCGGCGCCGGCTCAATCCGGTCACAGCGCAACGGCTTGACGGCGCCGACCGTCTGCCGGAACAATTCCCGATCTCGGGGATCGAGGGCGAAGGGCGCAGTCGTTCGGGTCACTGGGATCAGTAACGACGATAACGCCGGGATTTGACCCCTGACACGCAACAACGGTCATGTCGAGGCCGTGGAATCGCACTTTTCAGCAGACAGCGTGGCCGTGCGCCATACAAGGTATAGGGCTTGACGTAGGTCCAGGACCGGCAATAGCGATCGTTCAAACAGGCTTTGCGGCAGGCTTCGGGCGCCGCTGCCCGTAGATTGAACGAGCGAAAAGTGGAACCGGGGCGGATCGTGTTCCATTGCATGGCTTCTGCTTGCACCTGTACCCCGAGCGTCATCATGAGTCCTGCTGTTAGCAACATCAGATTTTTCTTCATGGTCATGGCCTCGCCGCAGCTATCAGTTAAAAGTAGGCTAAAAACCTAAAGCCGGTGCAGTGAATCGCTCCTGAACCGCTCACACTTCAATGCTTACCGATTCCAATCATTGATTCTCCTGCCGACGCATCGTGATTCGATTCCATCCACACCCGAAATCGGGTCAACAACCACAGGCCGGGAATAGCGGTCAGGGTACAGAACCAGAAGAATCCTTCCCAGCCGAACAATTCTGCTAGATAGCCAGTCGGTGCAGCGAGAACGACTCTGGGAATGCCCATCAAGCTGGACAGCAAGGCGTACTGGGTGGCGGTGAACTTCTTGTTGGTGAGGCTGGCCATGAAAGCGATGTAGGCGCTGGTGCCCATGCCACCCGCCAGGTTTTCGCCGGTGATGACCAGAGCCAGCACTGGAACGCTGTGGCCTGTTTGCGCCAAGGCCACGAAGCCGAGAATCGTCACCATCTGCAAGAGGCCGAAGCGCCACAACGACCGATAGATGCCCCAGTGCAGAATGAGCATGCCGCCAACCAGACCACCGGTCACCGTTGCCCAAAAACCGAACAGTTTAACTACGGTTCCGATCTCGGTCTTGCTGAAACCGAGATCCAGATAAAACGGCGTGGTGATATGGGTCGCCATGGTATCGCCGATCTTATAGAGCAGAATGAACAGCAGAATCCATATGGCGTCCTGGCGAGAAAAATATTCGAGGAACGGCTGCACGACGGCTTCATACAGGGTTTTGGGTGCGCCCATCGCGACTTCCGGCTCACGGGCAAAGAGCGTGGTGACGATTCCCGCCAGCATGGCGCTCCCCAGGAAAAAATAGACCCAGGAAAAAGGGATGAAATCCGCGAGAATCAATCCACCGCCGGAGGCCAGCAACATCCCTACCCGATAGCCATTGACATAGAATGAAGCGCCCAGGCCCTGCTCATCATCGGCCAGCGACTCACGCCGGTAGGCGTCGATCACGATGTCCTGCGAGGCGGAGAAAAAGGTGACTAGCAGCGCCGCCGCCGCCACGCCGAGAGGATTCACACCTGGATTAGCCAGACCCAAACCGACAATCGCCAGGGTCAGTGCGAGTTGGATAAGTAGCAGCCAGCCGCGCCGCCGACCCAGCGCCGCCGACAGCGTATAACGGTCCAGGAACGGCGCCCAGGCGAACTTGAGCGTATAAGGCAAGCCAACCAAAGCGAACAGGCCAATCGTGCCGAGATCGACGCCTGCTCCGCTCATCCAGGCTTGCAACACCGAACCGGTCAGCAACAACGGCAGGCCGGAAGAAAAGCCCATCAACAGAGCGACTAGCATCCGGCCACTGAAGAAAATACGCAAGATATCGTAACTGGAACGGCGGGTGATGTCAGAAGGCATAAGGCGTGGTTAGCGTCCGGTTCAGCTGAAACGTGAGCATCGTTCGCGATCGATGTTTAGAGTTCACCCCCTGGGGCGACAGCTATGATACGGCATTCCTGCTCGCTGGCTGCTGGAATCTCGCAATCCCAAGATGACGATGAGGCATCGTGTATGAGCGATGAGAATCTGAACGAACCTGTAGCACAGGCGGCAAAGGCTACGCTGTCGGCTCTCTACGATTCAGGATGGTTGACTCACCTGGATTGGCATTTCGCCCGCTTCATAGAGCGTTTGGCGGGTGGCGACGCACCGGAATTGGCGCTGGCGGCGGCGCTCGCCAGCCATGCCACCGCTCAGGGCGATATTTGCGTCAATCTACGTCAATGGGCGCGACGTTGGCAGAGCACGGCAGACAAGCTGTCAGTCCCCTCGACAGATGCCCCGCCGCCTGCCAGCGCATGGCTGGAGACTTTGCACACTCGTTCCGTCGTAGGCCAACCCGGTCAGCGTCAGCCGTTGGTTCTCGATCGGCGTGGGCGGCTGTATCTCTATCGCTATTGGCAATATGAGCAGCGTTTGGCCAGCGATCTGCTGCAACGAGCCAGAGAAGCGTCGCCGTCAATGGATGAGCGCCGATTGCGCAGCGATCTCGATCGACTGTTTCCCCGCCACCCAGCGCTCAAGGGGCCAGACTGGCAAAAGATTGCCGCTGTGGTGGCGATGCTGAAACGGGTTTGCGTGATTTCCGGTGGCCCCGGCACGGGCAAGACCAGCACGGTCCTGCGGATTCTGGCGCTGTTGACCGGACAGGCCGAACGACCCCTGCGCATCGCCTTGGCGGCACCCACCGGCAAAGCCGCCGCCCGCATGCAGGAATCGATTCGCGCCGCTAAGCCAGGATTGAAATTGGCGACGGAGCAAGCCGCGCAGATCCCTGAGGAAGCGTTCACTTTGCATCGCCTGCTCGGCAGTCGACCCGATTCGGTGTATTTTCGCTATAACGGTGACAACCCATTGCCCTTGGATGTGCTGGTGGTCGATGAAGTGTCGATGGTGGGATTGGCGTTGTTAGCCAAGACGGTGGATGCGCTGCTGCCTTCGACGCGGCTGATTTTATTGGGCGACAAGGATCAACTGGCTTCGGTGGAGGCCGGAGCGGTGTTGGGCGATCTGTGCGCCGGCGCTGGGCGGTTTTCCCCAGCGTTTCGAGAACAGTTGGCAACCTTGACCGGCGAAGCCTTGCCGCATGGCAAGGCTTCGTCCTCATCCCTGGTCGATGCGATCGTGTTGCTGCGGCACAGCTACCGATTCGACGCCGCCAGCGGCATTGGCGCTTTGGCGCAAGCTGTGAATCGGGGCCGAGCGACGGAAACGGTGAGTTTGTTGGATGGTCGCCATGCGGATATCGACTGGCGCGCCTTGGCCAGCGCGGAAGCTTTGCCAGCACAATTGACGGAACCGATCGCGACCGGATTTGCCCCGTATTTGGATGCGGTACGCAGCGGGGCCGGGCCGGAAACGGCTTTCGGGCAGTTCAACCGTTTCCGGGTTTTATGTGCGGTGCGCAATGGGCCATTTGGCGTGCTGGCATTGAATATGTTATGCGAAGAAGCGCTACACAACCGGCGCTTGATCGATCGCCGTCAAGTTTGGTATTCGGGTCGGCCCGTGATGGTCATTCGCAACGATTACAATCTGCGCCTGTTCAACGGCGATATCGGCATCACTCTACCCGATCCAGAAGAGCCGGAGCGGATGAAGGTCTTCTTTCTGGGCAACGATGGGGCGTTGCGGGGTTTTGCACCGGCGCGATTGCCGGAACATGAGACGGTCTATGCGATGACCGTGCATAAGAGCCAAGGCTCCGAATTCGAGCGGGTGCTGGTCGTGACGCCGCATGAGCCATCGCCGGTGCTGAGTCGGGAGCTGATTTATACGGCGCTGACCCGAGCCAAGCAGCAGGCGGTGTTTTACGGGGTATCGGAAGTATTCGAAGCGGCGGTCGCGCGGCGTTTACGGCGCTCGTCGGGTTTGCGCGATCGATTGTGGGTAGAAAGACGCCCTGGGAGAGCCACGGAAGATCGATCCTGATATTCACTGGATCTCTAGACGCGCCCAATGATCCCCGCCCTCTCCGAGAGGGGAGAGGGCGATTTGCAGCATCGTGCCTAGTCCGGCGCGCGGCAGAACTCGATCAACCCAACGGTTGAGGCATCATGCCCGGTGACCGGCCTTTCGCCCTTCAGTTCCGGCAGGATCGCATTCGCCAGCTGCTTGCCCAGTTCCACGCCCCATTGATCGAAGGAATTGATATTCCAAATCACGCCCTGAGTGAACACCTTGTGCTCGTACAGCGCCAGCAGAGAACCCAAAACCTTTGGAGTCAACTGCCGGTAGAACAAACTGGTGCTAGGACGGTTGCCGGGGAAGACTTTATTGGGCAGCAACTTTTCCAGCGCCTCGCCGCTCAAGCCCTGCTTCTCCAGTTCAGCACGGGCCTGGGCTTCGGTCTTGCCGACCATCAACGCTTCAGCCTGGGCCAGGCAGTTGGCCAGCAGAATCGGGTGATGATCGCCTATCGGGTTCGGACTGTGCGCTGGGGCCAGGAAATCTGCCGGCACCAAATGCGTGCCCTGATGCAGCAGTTGGTAAAAAGCGTGTTGGCCGTTATTTCCCAAACCACCCCACAGAATCGGCCCAGTCTTGATTTGGACCGCTTGGCTGTCCCGGTCGATGGACTTGCCATTGCTCTCCATATCCAACTGTTGCAGATAATCCGGCAACGAGCGCAGGTAATCATCGTAAACCAGCGTGACCTGACTGTCGGCCCCGAAGAAGTCGATATACCAGACCCCGAGCATCGCTAGAATCACTGGCAAGTTTTCTTCCAATGCCGCCGTGCGGAAATGTTCGTCCATCTCGTGTGCGCCTTCCTGCAATTCCAGGAAGTTCTCCATGCCCAGGTAAACGATGATCGGCAGACCGATGGCTGACCACAGTGAATAGCGTCCGCCGACCCAGTCCCAGAACTCGAACATATTGGCGGTATCGATGCCAAAAGCGCTGACGCCCTTGGCGTTGGTGGATACCGCCACGAAATGCTTGGCCACTGCCGATTCGTCGCCCAATTCCCGAACCAGCCAAGCACGGGCGGTATGTGCGTTGGTCATGGTTTCCTGGGTGGTGAAAGTCTTGGAGGCGACGATGAACAGCGTGCTTTCCGGGTCGCAATCCGCCAATACGTGGCTGATATGGGCGCCATCCACATTGGAGACGAAATGCATCCGCAGTGTGGGATCGCCGTAGGGCTCCAATGCTTGACAAACCATTTTCGGACCCAGATCAGAACCGCCGATGCCGATATTGACCACGTCGCGAATGCGCTTACCGGTGTGGCCGCGCCACTTGCCCCGACGAATTTGCTCGGAGAACTTGCGCATGTGCTCCAGAACTTCATTCACGCCCGGCATGACATCCTGACCCTTGACCAGGATCGGTCGATTGCTGCGATTGCGCAGCGCGACATGCAACACCGCACGTTGTTCAGTGTGATTGATGATCTCGCCGCTGAACATGCGCTCGATCCAAACCGGCAACTGCGCTTGGCGGGCCAGCTCGGTCAGTAAGCCGAGAGTCTCTCCGGTGATGCGATGCTTGGAAAAATCGACCAGCAGATCGCCGAAACGCCGGGAAAACGCGTTGAAACGCCCCGGATCGGCGGCGAACAAATCGCGCAGATGCAGGTTGGCAATAGCGGCGTGGTGGGCTTGCAGTTCTTGCCAAACCGGCAGGTTGCTGGGAACAGACATGGACAGCTTCCTTTATTCAGTGTGTTGAAATACTGGCGAAACCGGATGGAGCAAACCGCTCCACTGGAAACCAGTTGGCGGAATGGCGCTGCCAATACTCCAGTGCAGGGTTCTTAGCTACTATAGTTTCTACTGAAATCACTGTCGAATGCTGCTGCATTTTTCCTCATCGACGGCTGCGGATCGAGCCTTGTCCCGATCCACAAGTCAGGCGCAAAAGGCAAAAATCATTCATACTCATCCTCTATCAAGACGCCTTGAATCCAACCTGAACGATGTGACACCATGAACGACGCAACCGAACTTGAACCCTCCCTCGCCGGTGCGATCGATTTTTTTCAGAATTTGCACCGCAAGATGGGCGCTCTGGAAACGGATACCTACGCCCAGCATGACCAGTTACATTCGCTTTCCACCAGCCTCGTCACCCTTGAACAGGATCGGCAGTCCGACCGGCAAATGTTGATTTCCCTGACAGGTGACCTGAGTGCGCAAGATGCTCGTTTGCTCAAGCTACAAACCGACAGTCAGGCGCTGGACAAGCAGTTGACCACCGTCGAGACATTGGTCGCCCATTTCCAGGAGCAGCAGCAGGAAGTACGGCAAACCTTGGCGGCGCTGACCGGTGACTTGCAGACCCAAAGCGCCGCTCTGCGTCAAGAACTCGAATCTGCTCTCACCCAGCAGACGGCGCCGGACGAACGAGTGTCTGCCCTGGAAGCGCGCTTGGCCAGCCAGACGCGAGAACAACTTGGTCTGCTGGGTTCTTGCCAAGCGCTGGAAAAAGGTGCGAACACTCTGCAAACTCGCGTAACCGCCCTGGAAGCGCGGATCGAGCAATATCAAGAGCAATTCGAGCCACTGGAGAAAACCGACCGCGCCCATCGACAACAGCTGGAAGAGTTCGCCGCTATTGTCGAAACGCAACACAAGCGGTTGCTCCAACTGGAAGTCGCCCTGGAAAATCTCGATCAGAGCACCCAGTCAACCACGCAATGGCTGACGACGCTGAAAACCGATCTAAAAAGGCAAAGTCAGGCTTTCGAGACCAATGAACCCTTCCGCCAGCAATTACAGGATCAACAACGCCGGTTGGACGCACTGACCGAATCTTCGAGTGCTCTTCAACAGGACCTTGCGTCCTTCAAAACCGGCTTCGAAAGCCAGCGCGATGGACTGACGGATGCCGCGCAAGCTCGACAGGAATTGCAAACACAACAGGAACGGGTGAAGCACCTGGAAACACTGGTCGGCAAAGTATCCGCGGACACCAACTCTACCCGCCAGATATTGAATGTCCTACAGACTGACCTGACGATGCAAAGCAACACTCTGCGTGAACTCGATCAGAGTTGGCGAGATAGTTTGGCTTCGCACCATGATCGGTTGAGCCAGTTGGAAATCACGGCTTCTGGTTCCGCGGCGCAGACCACCGCTTTTCCGGCCAAAGTATCCGAGTTCACCGAGCAATTACACACCCTGCAACAACAGATGCGTCGCTTCGAGTCTACCCTCGACCGCCTGCGCGAGACGCCTGAACCGGATTCCAGCGCGAGCGCCGAAGCAGCGCTTGACGGCCTCCGTCAAGACTTGTCGGCACAGGCCGAGATGCTGGATGAGACCCAACAGTTGGCTTGGTCGCAGATTCAGGATCTCCAGCAACGTCTCAGCGAGGCGGAGGCCACGCTTGACAGCTTGCGTCAAATACCCGAACCCGATGGCGGTGCGGACACTAAAGCTGCGCTCGACCACCTGCGCCAGGATCTAGCGACCCAAACTGAAACCGTTGAGGATATTCAGCAATTGGCTTGGTCACAGATCCAAGATCTCCAACAACGCCTCAGCGAGGCGGAAGCGACTCTGGATCATCTCCACTCAACGTCTGCAACCGAATCCAGCGCCAGCACAAATGCCGAAGCCGCACTCGACCGCTTGCGCCAAGATCTGGCCGTACAGACCGAGACGCTGGATGAAACGCAACAATTGGCTTGGTCACAGATCCAAGATCTCCAACAACGCCTCAGTGAGGCGGAAGCCACGCTCGACCATCTTGGCCAACCCTCTGAAACGCACGCCGGCACTGACCTCGAAGCCACACTCGCTAGTCTACGTCACGATCTGTCAACCCAGACCAACGCGCTCGGTGAACTGCAGGATGCGACTCGACGACAGTTCGCCGATCTCAATGCGGCTTTCGAAGCCCAGCAGCAGGAAGCACAAAAGATCGCTGGTCAGCTGGGTCAAATGGTCACTTTGGAGCAATTGCAAGCGGCGGGGCAGTCGCAGATTCAGCAGCTTCAGGCCTTGCAACATCGCCTGGGTGCGACTGAGGCGACCCTCGATGTCTTCCGCCAAACGTCCGAAACCGAGACCGATGCAGAGCATGAAGCCGCGATCGGTAACCTGCGCCAGGATTTGTTGGCCCAGGGTGGCGCCCTCGACAAACTGCGAGATACGATGCAGCAACAACTCGCCGATCTCAGCGCCGCTTTCGAAGCTCAGCAGCAGAAAGCGCAAGGAATCGCCAGCGAATTCGGTAATCTCCAGCAAGAAATCCAGCAGATTCAACAACAAGATTCGCCAAATACCGTCATCGAACAGCGCCTGGAAACGGCTGAGGTCTACTCTCAGAAGCTCCAACAGGATTTGGAAAGCCTTCAGGACACGGTAACTGCCCTTGAAACCCGCCTGAGCAGCCAGTCTCAGGCGTTCAGCGGTCATTTTGAGCAATTTCGCAGCCTGAACGCCGAAATTCACGCATTGCAACAAAAACTGGCCAAGCTGGAAGCTTCCCCGTCACCATTTGGGAGCATCGATCAAGAATTGGCCTCTCATCAGCGGGATATCGCCCAACTGCGCAAGGACCTGGAACGGATCCAGGTAGATTCGCAACAAATGGGTGAGATGATTCAGCAGGGCGGCGCTGAGTCGCCGGTCGCTGAAATGACTGCCCGACTCGACGAGCAGCAGGAACGCCTGAACGAATTGGCGACGATCGTCGAAGGTGTTCGGGTCGATGCTAAATCTGCTCAGGAAACGGTCGTGACCATGGCCACCAACGTAGCCAAACGGATTCATGAAATCCAAAACTTGTTAGTCGCCACCGAGACCACCCAGGGCGAGCGCTTGCAGGACGTTGAACAGAAGCTGATTTGGCTCCAGGCTGCGCTTGAAACCATGGAAACGCCAAAAACTAAATCTCGTCGCTGGTTCAGTATGCCAGCCTCGCTCACTTCCATCCTGTTGACGGTAGGCGCTGCCAGCGTAGCAATTTTGGCTGAGGCGATCTGGGTCATCGATTGAGGGGCTGACTTATGCCAAGCATCGCTTTGCTGGAGAGAAACCCGGCACTGGCTCAATCATGGATGTCACATCATCGCATAACGAAGCATCATATATTTTTTGTATCTCTTGTCCTACCCCGATTCGGCGTCTACAGTTTAGGAGCGTCGCTTCCCCGAACAGCGATGCAAAACTGAAAATCACCGCGATAACATATAAAGGAGGTTGGTTGATGAGCAAGAAACTACTGACGGGTTTTGCTGCATTTTGTGTCATGGGACTTTCCAGCAGTGTCTGGGCGACTGATTTCGGCACCGCCGATGAAGCCAAGATGATGTTGGAAAAAGCCGTTGCAGCGGTACAGGCCGATGAAGCCAAGGCCCTGGCTGCGTTTAACAAAGGTGAAGGCGGATTCAAGGAGAAGGATCTATACGTCTTCTGCGGTGGCGCCGATGGTAATTTCACGGCGCATGGCGCTAAGGCGGAGCTGGTGGGCAAGAGCCTGAAAGGTCTGAAAGACAAGGCTGGCAAGGCGCTTGGCGAGGAGATTTACAAGGAAGCGCACGAAGGCGCGTTTGTCGAAGTAACTTACATGTGGCCGCGTCCAGGTGAAGAAAAACCGTCCGAGAAGGTGGTTTATGCCGAGAAAGTGGGCGATCAAATCTGCGCTGTGGGTTATTACAAGCCGTAAAGTCTGCATTTAACGGCCTGCCGTTATCCGCCTGAGCCGGACTCCGTCAGGGGTTCGGCATTTTTTATGCTCGCCGCGTTTGGCCTGCTTATTCGACCGCTAAATTGCGCAGTAGGGCAGGGCGAGTTGGTGTTCCCCGCTGGCGCTTTTTCCACCCGCATCGCCACCGATCCACCAATCTCGTTCAGCTCATTTATACTGTCCGCGTTTTCCCAAGTCCCTCGCCTATCTCAGGAGGCTCCGGTGATCTATTCCCTTGGCGACCGCAGGGTCGAATTTCATGGCGAAGACTGGTTCATCGCCGACAACGCCACCATCATCGGCTCAGTCGTCCTCAAGCAAAACGCCAGTATCTGGTTCAATGTCGTGGCGCGCGGCGACAATGACGTGATTACCATCGGCGAGAACTCCAATGTTCAGGACGGCGCGATTCTGCACACCGATCCGGGCATTCTGTTGACCATTGGCCGCGATGTCGTCGTTGGTCATCTGGCGATGTTGCATGGCTGCACGATTGGCGACAATAGCCTAATCGGCATCAAGAGCCTGATCATGAACCGAGCGGTGGTCGGCAAGAACTGCCTAATCGGCGCCAACAGCCTGATCCCCGAAGGCAAGGTCATTCCGGATGGTTCGCTGGTCATGGGTTCGCCGGGCAAGATCATCCGCACGTTGACCGAGCAGGAGATCGAAGGTATACGCCAGTCGGCAGGGCGTTATGTCGAGAACTTCAAACGCTTCAAGCGTGATTTGCGCCAGCAGGGCTGAGCCGATGGCGACGCTTGAAGACTACTTGGAACGGACCATCCAGCAGGTTGGCACCACCATCCTGGGTAAGGAACGAGCAATTCGGCTGGCGCTGGCTTGTCTGCTGGCGCGTGGCCACCTGCTAATCGAAGACCTGCCTGGCATGGGTAAAACCACTCTGGCTCATGCTCTGGCACACTGCCTAGGTTTGCAATATCAACGCATCCAATTCACCAGCGACTTGTTGCCCGCGGACATTCTCGGCGCTGCCGTGTACGAACGCCAACGCGAGACCTTCGTGTTTCATCCCGGCCCCATCTTCGCCCAGTTGATTCTGGCCGATGAGATCAACCGCGCCACGCCCAAGACGCAAAGCGCGCTGCTGGAGGCGATGGAGGAGGGGCAAGTGACGATCGAGGGTGAGAGTCGTGAGCTGCCGAAACCATTCTTCGTGATCGCCACCCAGAATCCCGCTTATCAAATTGGAACTTTTCCCTTGCCCGAGTCGCAACTCGACCGATTCCTCATGCGCATCGAACTGGGCTATCCCGATGCTCAAGCGGAACGAATGCTGCTGGAAGGCGAAGATCGCCGCGAAGTGCTGGCGCGTTTGCCGGTGAGCATGACTCCGGCGCAGTTGCATGAGGCGCAGGCTAAGATCACCGGCATTCATGCCGCACCGCCATTGCTCGATTATGTACAAGCGTTACTGGCGTTTTCCCGTCAATCCAACCGCTTTCGGGGAGGGCTGTCGCCTCGGGCTGGATTGGGACTATTGCGGGCCGCACGGGCTTGGGCGCTACTGCACCGGCGCGGACATGTCCTGCCGGAGGATGTGCAAACGGTGTTACCGGCTGTGATCGGTCACCGGCTGCATCCAGGCGACGACAACCTGGAGCAAGCATCTGTGGCATTGGTCCATCAGTTACTCGACGCGGTGGCTTTGCCAGCCTGAAGTCCGTTCCCATGTTCAAAGCTTTACGGCCACGCTTCGAAGCCTGGGTGACTCGTGGCCAGCGACCGGTCTGCGATCCGGTGCGGCTGGAGCGACGCCGCATTTACATTCTGCCGACGCGCTACGGTTATGCTTTCGCCGCATTGCTGTTCGTATTGTTTCTATGGTCGACCAACTATAGCAACAGCATGGGGTTTGCCTTTACCTTCTTGCTGGCGGCGGTCGCACACAACAGCATGTGGCAGGCGCACGATACCCTGCTGGGGCTGATCGTCCATCCTGGCGAGGTGAAACCCGCCTTCGTCGGTCAGGATGCCCAGTTTCAATTCCGCCTGGAAAACCCTGATCCGAGACCGCGCTATGGAGTTGCCCTACAATGGCGTGATCGACTGCCCAGCTATGTCGACGTGCCTGCTTCCGGCCTGGCCATGGTGAACTTGACGGTTCCGGCGACGCGACGGGGTTGGTTGCGACCAGGGCGCATTCGGGTATTGACTCGCTTTCCGCTGGGACTATTGCAATCGTGGAGTTGGGTGGAATTCGAATCCGCCGGTTTGATTTATCCGCAACCTCGGGGACGACGTCCATTACCGGCGGCATCGCCCAGCAGCGCCGGCGGTGGTTTGCACGAACAGGGGCCAGGCAGTGAAGACTATGCCGGATTTCGACCTTATGTACCTGGCGATTCACCGCGCCGGGTCGCTTGGAAAGCGGTGGGTCGCAGTGAGCAACTCCTGGTCAAACACTTTACCGACCAGGCTCGACCGGAACTATGGCTAGATTGGGCGTGGCTGGGCGATGATCCGGTCGAGGCGCGGTTGGCGCAGCTTTGCCAGTGGGTGTTGAAGGCGGAAAGCGCAGGGTATCGCTATGGCTTACGGTTGCCCGGTACGCAGATAGCTCCAGGGCAGGGTGATGCACATCGTCGCCGCTGCCTGGAGGTGTTGGCATTGTTCGGCGATGCCGGATTGCGCCATGAGGCGCGTTGAAAGCAATAGTCGGTGAGGCATGGGGCGACTGA
Source organism: Gammaproteobacteria bacterium (assembly GCA_024235035.1). Lineage (GTDB taxonomy): Bacteria > Pseudomonadota > Gammaproteobacteria > Competibacterales > Competibacteraceae > UBA2383. The sequence continues at coordinate 72,206 of JACKNE010000007.1, read as the reverse complement.
TCTTCAAGTTCGAAATCGTCGCACCTGCCGCTGTAACTGGCGCACTGCGAGCGGCGGAGTGGTGGGTCCATAGCGCAAGGCCGCGTATAACTGGGCAATCTCCCGAACCGATCCTGCCCATTCCGGGTGGCGGGCGACCACACGCTCGGTGAAATCCAGCGGACCCTCGTGCGGACCACGCGCCAGCCCGCGCCGGGCCAGTCGGGCGCAGAAGCGCTGCCAAGCACGCACCACTGGATCGCGGGGTTGATGATCTCGCCAGCGCACGACGACGAAGATGACGCCCAAGCCACCGAGCACTACCGTCATCGCCACGGTCATTTCACCCCAATCTACCGTTCCAAAGCCCAGCCCTGACAAGAATTCCTTCTGCCGATCGCTGCCGTAAGCGAGCACCCACTCGTTCCAGCGAATGTTCAACACATCCCAACTCAGCGCCAATTGTCGCAGCCATTCATGATCGCCGCCGCGACGGGCCAGAAACGGTAGGGTATTCGTATCGGCCAAGGCGGCATAGATACCGCGCTGAATTCGACTCGGGGCCACCGCCGCCGTGGGATCGACTCGCACCCAGCCACGCTCTTTCAGCCAGACCTCGGCCCAAGCATGGGCATCCGATTGGCGGACCATCAGATATTCACCCAACGCATTACGCTCACCGCCTTGATAACCGGTCACGACCCGCGCCGGCACGCCCGCTGCCCGCATCAGAAATACGAAGGCGCTGGCGTAATGCTCACAAAAACCACTACGAGTACGAAACAAGAATTCATCGACACTGTGAAAGCCAAGTCGTGGCGGAGTCAGGGTGTAGTAGAACGCCTCCTCGCGAAACAGGGTCAGCGCCGCATTGATCAGACTCTCCGGCCGCGGGTCGTGCGCTCGCCATTGCTCGGCGAGTTCGCGGGAACGTGGATTGCTTTGCGCGGGCAGGCGCAGGCCGAGAAACCGTTCGGAGGGCGTCAATTCGCCGGTCCGGTATTGTGGGTAGGAGCGCACTGCGTAGCGGTACACTTCATTGACTGGCTGCTCGCGCAGCAATTGAAACGATCGGGTCATACCGGCATGCGGCGGCAGACTGGCCGGCAAATCCAGAGCGAGCAACCAGCGTTGGTTGTTCGGTTCCAGGATCACCGTGTAGTCCAGCGCCGATCCCTCCGGTGTGAAAGGGAACGGGGTCTGTGACGGCAATTCATCACGATGGGTCCAGCGTCGCCCGTCAAAGTTCCACAGTACGGGTCCGCGCCAATAAAGCTGCTGTGGCGGTGGCATGGCGTTCGCGAAGCGGACTCGAAAGGCTACTGCGCTGGATTGAATCAATTCGCCGATCGAGCCGGGTTCCATTGCATTGGACAAGCCGGTTCGGCCTTGGTAAGCATCCTTGGGCAATCCCCACAATGGGCCAGGGATGCGTGGAAACAGGATGAACAACACCAGCATGATCGGGATGGCCACCAGCACCATCTTGCTTGCCAGCCGCACGGGAGCCCATGCAGTCAGACCAGCATGTTGGCGATGAATGAGCATCTGCGAAATCAGCATCAGCGTCACTAAGATCAGCAGATAAACGACCAGTGGAATTTCCTGGCTGTAGAGCAGATTGCTCATGACCTGTAGATAGCCGAGAAAGACCAGAACGACGCCATCACGCAGATTGCGCGCTTCCAGCAGTTTGCAAGCGGTCATCGCGGCCAACAGCGTGACGCCAGCGTCGCGGCCAAACAAGGTCTTGTAACTGACCAGTACCCCTGCGGTAGCGAGTGTCGCGAGCGCTAGCAGCACCCATCGAGGCGGCAACGGTCGTTCCCGGATAGCGATGAATCCTCGCCATCCGGCGATGACAAAAAATGCCGGCGCCAACCAGACCGGTAGCTCGGCGGCATGCGGGACGACCGCCAGCGCCAGCGTCAATAGCAACCAGACCAACGCCATCGGGGTCAGTCTGTCTTCTACCCTTGATGGAGAAGGGTCGAGGGTCAAGGGGCGACGCGATCGTCTCCAGAGTCTCATCTACGGTATCTAATTGAGGATCGGTATTAAAAACTGGAACACTACCCTCGAATCAGCGTCCCGATGCCGGCGTCGGTGAACAGTTCCACCAGTACGGCATGTTCAACCCGTCCATCAAGAATGTGCGCCGCCTTGACCCCACCGCGCACTGCATCCAACGCACAGGCGATCTTGGGCAACATGCCACCGTGAATGGCGCCGTTATCGATGAGAGTTTGTACCTGCCGGGCATCAAGGCCAGTTAATAAATGGCCATCCTGATCGAGTACGCCAGTGGTATCGGTGAGCAGGATCAGCTTTTCGGCGTGCAGCACCTCGGCGATCTTGCCGGCAACCAAGTCGGCATTGATGTTGTAGGACTCGCCATCATTACCGACCCCAATCGGAGCGATGATCGGGATGAAATCATCATGAATCAAGGTCTGGATGATCGCGGTATCGATGCTAGCCACCTCACCCACATGGCCAATATCGATGATTTCCGGCGCTTCCAGTTCTGGACTCTTACGGGAGATAGTCAGTTTGCGCGCGCGGATCAGATCACCGTCCTTGCCGGTCAAACCAACCGCTCGACCACCGTGGCGATTGACATTGTTGACGATTTCCTTATTGACCAGCCCGCCCAACACCATCTCGACCACATCCATGGTCTCGCTATCGGTGACGCGCATTCCGTCCACGAAGCGGCTTTCCTTGCCAATGCGCTTGAGCAGATCACTGATCTGTGGGCCACCGCCATGCACCACCACCGGGTTGAAACCCACCAACTTCATCAGCACGATGTCACGAGCAAAGCTGTTTTTCAGCTCGCCGTTTTCCATGGCATGGCCACCGTACTTGATCACGAAAGTCTTGCCGGCAAAGCGGCGAATATAGGGCAATGATTCGGTGAGGACATGCGCTACTTGCATAGCGGCCTGGGCGTCAAGAGCCATAACGTGGATTAACCTCTGGATGGAAAAGCATCGAAGTGCAGGGTGGGTAGCGTAGCGAAATTCACGCTACCGTTCCACGTCCGTTTAGAAAGGTAGAACCAGATCCGCCTGTAATCCCAACAAGTGGCGGCGAAATCGCTCTTGAATGTCGCTCATGGCGTCAGGATGGTCCGCCTCGAAGCGTAACACCAGGCTAGGCGTGGTATTGGAGGCGCGCACCAATCCCCAGCCCTGCGAAAATTCCACTCGCAACCCATCTAGGGTGACAAGGTGCGCATCCGGGCCGAAATCGGCTTGACTCACCAACCGTTCCATAAACGCGCAAGGTTCATCCTCGGCCATATCCACGCGCAGTTCCGGGGTGGTCAAGCCGGTTGGATAAGCAGCGAAGAACTCGGCGCTGGAGCCACTCTGTCTGGCCAGCAACCGCAGCAACCGCGCGGCGGCGTAGAAGGCGTCATCGAAACCGAACCAGTCATCGGCGTGGACCAAATGACCGGTGATCTCACCGCCCAGTAACGCGCCGGTTTCGCGCATCTTGGCCTTGATCAACGAATGGCCGGTTTTCCATAGGATCGGCTGGCCGCCGCAACGCTCGATCAACCGGGTCAGGTGTCGGGAACATTTGATATCGTAAACGATAGTTGCGCCGGGATGCTGAGCCAATACTTCTTCAGCCAACGGCATCAGCACCCGATCTGGCCAGATGATTTCACCGATGCTGGTGACCACTCCCAGCCGATCGGCGTCACCGTCGAAAGCCAGACCGATATCGGCCCGATGCTCAAGGACAGCCGTCTGCAAGTCAACCAGATTCTCGGGAATACTCGGATCGGGATGGTGGTTGGGAAACCGGCCATCCACCTCGCAGTACAGTTCCACCACCTCACAGCCCAGATTCCGCAACAAGGGTGGAGCCGTGTGCGCGGCGATAGCGTTACCGCAGTCCACGACCACTTTGAGCGGTCGGGACAGGAGCAGGGCCTCGCCGACATGGCGGATATATTCGATGCGGATGTCAGCCGAGCGTTGGCCGCCTTGGCCATGGCGCAAATCGCCGGTCTCAATACGTCGGCGCAGGTCGCGGATAACCTCGCCATGCAGGGCGATCCGGTCGATGACGACTTTCAGACCATTGTAGTCCGGCGGGTTGTGGCTACCGGTGACCATGACTCCCGCATGCGTGTCAGCCAGCGTATGGGTAGCGTAGTATAACAAGGGTGTGGCGACCATACCCAGATCGATCACCTCCAGACCAGCCGCACAGATACCGGTTTTGAGCGCTTTGCAAAGCGCCGGGCTGGACAGCCGCCCATCGCGCCCTACAGCAATGCAGTGTTCGCCTCGCTCAGCCGCCAGACTGCCCACCGCCTGACCAATGTCGCGCACCACGTCAGGGGTCAGGTCGCGGTCCACGACTCCTCGGATGTCATATTCCCGAAAGATGGATTTTTTCATGCGGATTCAGTGCCGCCCGGAATGGCCAAAACCGCCGGTTCCGCGCTCGCTGGGTGTGAATTCAGAAACGATCTCGAACTGCGCCCGCACCACCGGTACGATAACGAGCTGCGCGATACGTTCGCCGATCGCAATCGTGAACGGCGCATGGCCGCGATTCCAGCAGGAGATCAGTAACTCGCCCTGATAGTCGCTATCGATCAATCCCACCAGGTTACCCAGGACGATGCCGTGCTTGTGACCCAAGCCGGAACGGGGCAAGACCAACGCCGCTTGTCCAGGATCGCTGATGTGAATCGCCAAGCCGGTCGGGATCAGATGCGTTTCCCCAGGATGGACAGTCAGCGGCTCCATCAGACAAGCGCGCAGATCGAGGCCAGCTGAGCCAGCAGTCGCGTAGTCGGGCAATGGAATCGCTTGGCCCAGCTGGGGATTGAGAATCTTGAGTTCGATGGTTTGAACAGTCACGGTGCAAGGAGGAAGTCAGATAGGATGATCGGCATAGTGTAATTGATCTTGACGCCACCGAAACCGGCAAACCCGCGCGATGAGTCATCCAGTGATGACAGGCTGAGATGGATGAACGCCCGCCCGAAATATCGCCGCTTGCTCGCAGCGCTGGCCTGCCTCATCAATCCGGTTCCAAGATGCTAGGCTTCGTTCCTCAGTCGAACCTACCTATCGCTTTCAATTTGGTCAAGCAGTAGCGCCGCCTCATAGCGGCGTTGCGCTTCGTAATAGAACACCCAGACGCAATTCTCACAACCACGCTCGCAGCACTCGCCAGGGATCGGTGGTTTCGGTGGCATGAGCGGGCGATGAGGTACGGTAGCTTCTTGCGACATCGTGAAATAGTCCCCGTGTGGTCAAAGGCCATGTTTGGCAATGCATTTCATGCATTTAGTCAAGCAGTAGTCATTCACTTCTCTAGCTACAGCAGGGGTGCAAGAGGGTGGCCGGCACGTCGGCCGGAAATGGCCGTTCAATGTAGAGCGACCTACCCAACTTTCAGTGATCTTCGTCCATAGAACGGCGGTTAGCGTCAATCGCATCGAACAACGCTCCGAAAACCGCTATCGCCAAGGCAATGAATTCACTATCCAGCGGATCGGTTTCTCCAAATGCCAGTTGATAATAGGCGTCTTCCCGCTCCGCCGATCCTGTGCGCCGCTCATCTCCTTCCCAGGTCCGTCGCGCAGCCCATAACGCCTTGCCTGGGTCTGGCTCCTTATCCTTGCGCAATCGCTCGACATACGTCAGCGCGCTTTTGGGGAAGAACGGCAACAACCGTCGTGATCCCTGCCAATACAAATCGAGCAATCTTCTCAGTGAAGTTTCCGCCGCTTCAACTGGATGCAACAAAATATCCTGATCTTCCGCGATCCAATGACTTTGCTGGGCAATACCCTCCGGTGCGGCGGCATTCAGCGCCAGATGATGTAGCCACAGATTCAAGTAATCCCCGGCTTTGACCTTGGCCAGCCGGTAGCCGACCCACCCAGTTGCGGTCATACCAGGCAATCGCCCGGTCAGATGGAAAGCGCCCAGCGTCAAATTCAATTCCAGGGGTTCCATGTCGCGGCGCGGCAGAACCCGCCCCAGTCGCCCGGCAAAGCGTAGGACCCGCTCGCTGGCGCCGGCAAATACACATTCACCGACCTGCCCATGTGGCAACGCTGCACTCGCGCGCATGATCGTTTCGACTTCCGCCACAGATCGCCCTTCACGATGCAGTTCCAGCATTTGGCCCAGTAGTCGATAGTTCTCCAGTCCATCCAACACGAATGGTTCGCGGGTTTCCAACGCTTCCTCGCGTGCATCGACACGGATACCCAGGCGTTCCCGCAGTAACCAGCGCGCTGGATTCTTGAAAAACTGCACTAGCGTTTCTAGCGTTACCCAGCGCAACGCCGGTTCCGGCTCCGACAACTCACTGGTCAGCAGCGGTGCGGCGTCTCTTTCGCCGCGCCCGGCCTGGCGGCTGGCCTCAACCCATTCCTGCGCATAACTGAACAGCCGTTGATCACCTGTAAAATAGCGTCGGCTGAACGCCTGCAAAGGGTGACGAATCGTCAACTGCACACTCGCCCGACCGCCATCATCTATGGTTTGAAACCCTCGATCCACCACATCCAGCAACTCGCTGACCAGCACCGACGGCGGCAGGACGGCATTGTCGCGGATACTCTGGCCGACATAGCTCAGATACAGACAACGCCGAGCGGAGAGCAGGGTTTCCAGGAACAGATAGCGGTCATCCTGACGCCGCGAACGGTCGCCGCGCCGGAACCGACGGGCAATCAGATCGAAGCCTATCGGTTGCTGTGGGCGCGGATAAGCGTCATCATGCATGCCGATCAAGCATACCACCGCAAATGGGATGCTACGCATCGGCACCATCGCGCAGCAGGTCACGCCACCGCTCAAGAATCGTCCTGCCCCACTTTCAGGAGTCGTCAACAGATCGCGTAGCGCCGATTTCACGACCGCCAGCGATATCGGTTCGGTCAATCTAGCCAGTTCCGTCTGTTCACCCAGCGTATCCAATGCCGCGCGAACCAGTTGCAATTCATTCTCCTCGCGTTCGCGAGGCTCGAAAAACCGCTCCAACAAGGCTCGTAGGGCGATGATCCAGTCGGTCGGCGGACGATGTTCCCGCAGCCAGTCGTGCAGCTCAAACAGCGCTTCGAGGAAGCGGTGTAATCCTCCCAGCGCCTGCGCCTCACTGCCCTCGATCTCATCATAGGGCAAGATGCCCGCATATAAATCCCGTCCCTGTCCCGGCAGCGCATAGCCGAGCCACAGTCGATCCAATCCCGCTCGCCAAGTATGCTCCGCTGTCACGGGCAATTTCCAAGCATCCTTGGTTTCGGCATCGATCCCCCAGCGAATACCGACCCCGCGCACCCAGTTGCGGATGTGTTCCAGGTCATCTTCGTTCAAGCCAAATCGGCGTTGCACGGCCAGCGGTTCCAGCAGACTCAACACCTGCGCAGCATCGAAGCGTTCCCCGCTCAGATCCAACAGGGTGAAGAACACCTCGACCAGGGGATTTTCAACGGGCAGACCTTGATCGGCGACGCTGAATGGAATACGCCGTTCACGCGGCGCGGCATCGAATACCGCCTCGATCAGCGGCCCGTAACGAGCAATGTCTGGGGCCATCACGATCACATCCGATGGGCGCAGATCGCGGTGCGCCTCGAACAGCGCCAGCAACCGATCGTGCAATACCTCGACTTCGCGCATCGGCCCGTGGCAGACATGAATTTGTAATGAATCGTCATCGGGACACAGTCGTAGGGGCCGATACTCCTCAGTCCCTCGGTCCCGCAAATGCAAGATATCGGCTTGCAGACGCTGCAACACGCCATCGCCCTCAGGCTCCACGAAGTGTTCCGATTCGATGTGCGGATAACCGGGGAGTAGATCGATGAAATCGCGTCCCTGCTTGCCAAGCGAAGCCAGGAGTGGATTGCCGACGGTCAGATATTCCGTTTCTGGATCGATATCCTCCCCCAGACGGGCCAGATCGCGTTCCGCGCGGATATCGCCCCAATACTCGCGGCAGGGATTGAGCAAAAACAAATGGACCTCGATCGAGCGCGCCAGTTCCGCCAACAAATCCAGATACAGCGGCGGCAACGCCGACACGCCGATGATGGCGACCCGCTCAGGCAATCGGCGCAGATCGACCTGACCCTGACGCAGTGCGGTGCGCAACTGATCCTGCACCCGGGTCCGGTGCGCCTCACCGCCGCGCGCCAGTCGTCGCCACAATTCCGCCTGCCAGTGTTCCTCCCGACCTTCTTCCCATTGCCGGATCCAGTCGGGTCGGTAGATGAGATACTGATCGAAGCAGTCGGCGATCCGGCAAGCCAGTTCGTAGCGGCGAAAATCGTCGTCGCCCGCGCCGAGCCAGGCTCGCACCGGCGCAAAGCACGCCCCTTCCTCGACATCCTGTAACAGCGTCATGATGCGCCAATTCAATACCATCCGGTCGAAGGTCGAGGTTGACGGCAGCCAACGCAGCACGGCCCGGCTTATCTCCCAGAGAAAAGTCGCTGGAAACTGAAAAGCGACATTGGCGCAGACGCCTAGTCGATTCGCCAGGCGCAAGGATAGCCAGCGCGCCATGCCGTTGCTTTGGGTCACGATGATTTCGCGCGCCAACGGAGAATGGAGCGGTTGGCGGAGCAGCTCAGCCAGTCGGTCAGCCAGGATTTCGAGATGGTTACCTTGATGGGTGTGAAACATGGGGAATCGGTCGATCGATTAATAGCCGAGCCATGCATCCATCTGTGCATGAGCTGCCTCGACACCTTGACGGGTCGTGGCCGAAAACAATTGAAGGGTGGCTTGTGGATAGGCGGTCCGCAATGCCTTGCGGACCTGTTGCAAGGTGGATTGCGCGGCGCCCCGACTCAGCTTGTCCGCCTTGGTCAACAAGATATGCACAGGCAGTTCTCGGGCGATGCAACAGTCCAACATCCGCTGGTCCAGTGGAGTCAGTGGATGGCGAATGTCCATCAAAAGTAAAAGGCCGCGCAACGCTTGCCGCTCGCGCAAATAGCGCTCCAGTAGCGCTCCCCAGTGACGGCGCATCGCTTCGGGCACCTGAGCATAACCATAACCAGGCAGATCGACCAGATAGCGATCCGCTTCGACCCGGAAAAAATTGATCATCTGGGTGCGTCCTGGCGTCTTACTGACCCTGGCGAGCTGACGTTGATCGGTCAACAGATTGAGGGCGCTGGATTTACCCGCGTTGGAGCGTCCAGCAAAGGCCACTTCCCAGCCGACATCGGGCAATAGCTGCTCGAACCCATTGACACTACTGATGAAACCAACCACGCGATAGCGATTGGCCGCTTCGGTCACTGGGGTAAAGGGAACAGGCTTGTCAGGGTTTTTCATTGAACTTGAAGGCTGAAACTGATATATAAAATCGCTGCTTTCGCAGGTGAGGATCGATCCATCCCATACCGGTTCCGCCGCGATCAAGCAAGGCTCGGTCGCTGGTTTATGCGAGATCCAATTCACACCGGCGGCAGGTCGCCTGAACCGAATTCCGTCATCGTACAGGAGCCTTCAAAAAATGAAAAAACTCGTTGTGATCGCCGCGACATGCGCGTTGTTCGGTTCTGCGACCGCTGCGCTGGCTGCGGGCGACAAGATTGCCGGCAAGGCCAAGTCAGCGACTTGCGCCGCCTGCCATAGTGCGGACGGCAACAGCGCCAATCCCCAATATCCCAAACTGGCGGGACAAAGCGCCGATTATCTGCTGAAACAGCTTCAGGATTATAAAAGCGGCACTCGGGTCAACCCCATCATGGCCGGCATGGTCGCACCATTGAGTCCCCAGGATATGGAAGACTTGGCGGCTTATTTCGCCTCGCAGCAACTCGCGCGCGCCGCCGCTGATCCGGCGTTGGCTCCGGTGGGCGAAGCGCTTTTCCGCGGCGGCAATCTGAACAGCGGCGTTTCGGCTTGCATGGCTTGCCACGGCCCCAATGGAGCCGGCAACCCGGCAGCCAAATTCCCAGCCATAGCTGGACAACATGCGGAATACACCGAAACGCAGCTCAAGGCTTTCCGCGCCATGGAACGCGGCAACGACGCGGGTCAGATGATGCGTAGCATCGCCGGAAAGATGACCGACCCGGAGATCAAGGCGGTTTCATCTTATATACAGGGCCTGCAATAATCGATTGTCATCAGGCCTGAGCAAGAAAGCTTTGCCCTCTTGACTCCCAGAAAGAGTGGAGGGGCGTCTAGCTGAGCGAAGTTGTGAGGGCGGCTCTTAGGCTGCCCTTTTCAATGCCTAGCGAGAACATCAGGCTTCATGTCGCTGTGGGCGATCCAGCACGCATATCGCTCCCCAATCAGCTAGAGCACGGCTTTGGTGCAGACGCGGTTGCGACCCTGCTGTTTGCTCAGATAAAGCGCCTGGTCGGCGGCGTTCGTCAACCCTGTAGGCTCTCCGTTCTGAGCAGGCATCTGCGTGGCGTAACCTACGCTGATCGTGACCTGTGGAGCAGTTTCCGCGTAAGCATGGGGGATGCCCAAAGCCTCTACCGAGGCTCTCAAGCGTTCCGCTACCCTACGCGCCCCTTGGTCATCGCATTCCGGCAACAGCACGGCGAATTCTTCGCCACCATAGCGGGCGATGAAATCTGCTGACCTCAACAACATGGCCTGCAAAGTATGGGCGACCTTGCGCAAGCACTCGTCGCCAGCGCCATGACCGTAATGGTCGTTGAACGCTTTGAAATGATCGACATCCAGCATGAGCAACGCCAGAGTGGACTGGTTGCGCATCGCCCGCCGCCATTCGATTTGCAGCACCTCATCCAGACGCCGCCGGTTCGGAATTTCCGTGAGCCCGTCCAGAAAAGCCAGTCTCTCCAGCAGTTCTGTCCGTCGCTTGAGCGCAACATGGGTGCGGACCCGGGCGCGGACGATCGCTAATTCAAACGGTTTACCGATGTAATCCACTGCGCCGACATGAAATCCATGTTCCTGGTCGTGGACTTCATTTCTAGCCGTCACGAAGATCACCGGGATATGCTGGGTTCCTGGGTGATCGCGCAGCCGCCGGCACACTTCGTAGCCATCCATCCCAGGCATCATGATGTCCAGCAGAATGAGATCGGGTTTCTCGTCAATGCTAGCCAGCGCCAGAGCATCAGGGCCGTTGGTAGCGAACTTGACCCGGTAGCTCCCCATCAGCGCATGCGCCAGAACCTGAATATTGGCTGGCGTATCGTCTACGATCAGGAGCAACGGGTTGGGCTCATGGGTTTTCGCCGCGTCATGCATCATCGGCATATCCAGTCGCTCATATATCGATCTTCAGCATCGCGCCAATCTGCTCCAAGGTCTGTCGGGCCGCCGGATAGTCGAGGCCATCCACCTGTTGCAGCAGCACCTTCAGTTGATGCGCTTCAATATGACCGCTTAGGCCGGTGCGCAACGCCTCCAACAGCGGGTGCGGAGTCAAGGTGCTTGCATCCAGAATTGCCCTCAGTTCGCGCAGGATCTCGCTCAGGTGGCCTACATCCAGCGGTTCGATGGCCTTTCGATCCGTTTCGTCCACTGCTGGAATGGCGCCGATCGCCGACAGGACTGCTTGCAGAGCCGCCTTGAATCGGTATTGAGAATGCTTTTGCCCTGTGCGCAGCTCCTGTTCAAAGCGTTTGGCCAGCGAGCGCAGATCGTCTGCACCAACATTGCCCGCCAGTCCTTTAACCGTATGCACCAGGCGGATAGCCTTTTCGTACTGACTCTTAGCTAGATAATCATCCAACCGATCGTTTGCATCCGCGAAGTCGCGCTGGAAGGTATCCAGAATCAGCCGTAAAACCGACCAATCATTGTCGGCGAGTTGGATCGCGGTCTTGAGGTTGAGTCCGGGAATCGTGAAGGGACGCCCGATTTCGGCAGCGCCGGCTATTTTTGGTTGCGGGGCGGTCATCCCGGCCTGGGATCGGAGCGACACCCATTTCAGCAAGGTCTCTGCTAATACCTCACTATCGATCGGTTTGGTGATATGGTCATTCATACCCGCCGCTGCCACTGCCGCTTGATCTTCGGGCATGGCGGCGGCGGTCATGGCGATGATCGGCAAGGCGTAGCCGCGTGCAGCGGTTCGAATCCGCCGAGTCGCTTCGAAGCCGTCCATCTCCGGCATCTGCAAATCCATGAGAATCACATCGTAGTCCTGAGTCATCGCCTTTTCTACAGCTTCCTGGCCGTGGCAGACGATATCCACGACCAGCGCCATTTTCTCAAGGAAGCCTTGGGCAACGAGCTGGTTGGCGGCATTATCTTCTACCAGCAACACACGGGCGCCGTGAATCGGCCGGGTCATCTCGAACAGAGGGTGACGACGCGCTGAACAGGGATTGAACGGGGTGACTTGGTTATTTTTTGCATCGACCATGGTGCGCGCTTTGTACAACTGATCTTCTTTGCGCGACGGTAAGGGTGCGGAAGCAGGACGCAAAGGGATCGTGAAATAGAACGTGCTGCCTCGATCAAGAACGCTCTCGACGCCGATGTTCCCCTGCATCAATTCCACGAGTTGCTTGCAGATCGTCAGCCCCAGGCCGGTGCCACCGAAATTGCGGGTTGTCGAAGCATCGGCTTGGGTGAAAGCCTGAAAAAGCCGACCAATCTGTTCTTCAGTCATGCCAATGCCCGTATCATGGATCGAGAAGCGCAACATCGGCATTCCAAAGGCGTGTTGCGTGGTTTCCACTTGGACCTGGACTTTCCCTTGTTTGGTGAATTTCATAGCGTTGCCTACCAGATTGTTGAGCACTTGACCCAGGCGCAATGGATCGCCATTGAGGCTCATCGGCACTTGAGGTGCTACCTCGAAAATCAGGTCGATGCCCTTTGCCTCCGCCTTAATCGCAAACAGCCCGACGATGTCGCACAGTATCTCGTCGAGTGCAAAATCGAGCGCTTCCATTTCCAACCGACCGGCTTCGATCTTGGAATAATCGAGAATGTCGTTGAGAAGCTTCAAAAGCGCCTTCGATGAACTGAGAATCTTTTGCAGATAATCTGTCTGCTGGGGGTTCAGGTCGGTATCCAGTGTCAACTGGGTCAAGCCAATCATCGCATTCATGGGGGTGCGGATTTCATGGCTCATATTGGCCAGAAATTCGCTTTTCGCCTGGTTAGCCTGTTCGGCGGCGTGCTTGGCTTCGATCAATGCCGCCTCCGCTCGTCGCTGGAGCAGCGCGGCCTGCTTGCGTTCGGTGATGTCCTGAATCTGCGAAACAAAATGGATCGGCTGTCCGGCATCGTCGCGCACCAGAGATACGCTCAATAGAATCCAGACGATCCGTCCATCCTTGTGGAAATAGCGTTTTTCCATTTGATAGGAAGGAATGCGACCCTCCAGCAGTTGCTGAACATAGCCAAGGTCCGCATCGAGATCATCAGGGTGGGTGATGGTTTGGAAATCGGTCACCAATAGCTCTTCTTCATCGTAGCCGACGATCTCACAGACGGCCCGATTCACCTTAAGCCAGCGCCCCTCGGTCGAGATCAGGGCCATACCGTGGGGTGCAGTCTCGAAGGCGCCGCGAAACCGTTCTTCCGCTTCCCGCAAGGCGGATTCGGCGTTTTCACTTTCGGTGATATCCACGTTGGCGCCGATGATACGCACTGGCTGGCTGGCGTCATTCCGTAGCACCCTGGACATGACCTGGATGATCCTGATCGTGTTGTTTCGCAGGATGCGGAAACGGGAGTTGTAAGGTGCGCCATCCTGTAGGGCCTTTTGCAACTCCGCTTCCGCCTTGGAGAGATCTTCAGGCAGAACACGATTCCGCCATTCCGCGTAAACCCCGGTAAAGGCGTCAGGGTCGCAGCCATAAATCGTAAACATGGCTTGATCCCATACCAGAGTGCCAGTGATTAGGTTGTATTCCCAGACACCGACGCCGGCGGCTTCGGTCGCCAGTTGCAAGCGCTCCTGGCTCTGCTGGAGCGCCTCCTCCTGCGCCTTACGTGCGGTGACATCGTCGTAAATAGCGACTACTTCCCCTGATGAGAGCCGGCAGACAAAATACTCCCGCCAGCCTGAAATACGCTCGTCCTGGTAAAAACGCAGAGGAATCTGCTCGGATTCTCCAGTACGCCAGACGCGCTGCAAAACTCCCAGCAAGCCAAACGCTTCCATGCCAGGGAACATGCTTCGTAGTCGCCTGCCAATCAATGCGCTTCGATGGATGGATTCGGTCCGTTCCGCAGCGGCATTAACCTCCCTGAACAGAAAATCTGCCCCCTCATCGATGACCTGATAGATCACGACGCTATTGCTCACTGCTTCGAAGATCTGGCGAAACTTTTCTTCGTTATATTGCAACGCCGTATTGGCGGTCTGCACCCACTGACATTGCTGACAGAGGTTGGTTATGCTGGCCAGTAGGGCCATCTCGGTCAATTTCGTTTGCCGATTGAGCCACACCACCAGCGCAATCAGCAGCAGAGTGATGACCGCCAAGGGCAAATGGCCTGGCCATGCATGGGGATGACGCCTCTCCGCAGCGATTCGCCAAGCGCCGTTAGGCAAGATGACTACACTGGTCTCGGCGGTGGATTGGGAAAACAAGCGTTCCTCGCCATAAAATACCGCGCCCTGATCCCCTAACCCATCCTGACCACGAATGGCGATCCGCAGGGTTTGTTCGAATTCGCTCAATCGACTCGCTCGGTAGAGATAATCCATATCCACGATGATGGTGGAGAAGCCGATGAATGGCTGGTCTTGATCGGTGACGTTGGAATGGGCGTAAACCGGTAAGCGGGCGATAATGGCGACTCCCCCTTGGCGAAGACTTACCGGACCGGAAACGACGAATTGCCGGTTGCGAATAGCACGCTCCACCGCTGCGCGTTGGGCCACATCGGCAGTGCGCAGGTCATAACCAATCGCTGCTTCGTTGCCCTCTATGGGATAGACATGGGTGACGATGGCGTCAGGCGCCCATTGAATGCTGCGGATACCCTCCTGCTGCTCCAGCAGGTTTTGCACGAAGCTCAGAAACTCGGCATAGGTCATATCGGGCCGATCCTTGGCGAAGGCTGCCAGGCCGTGCGCCAGGAGCAGTCTGGAACTCAAGGCTTTTTCGAGTTCAGCGCGAAACTGCGCCAGCGTCTGGAGCATCTGCCGGTGGTTAGCTTCCTGAAAGCTTTGCACCGCGTAACGATCCAGGAGAACGGCTGACAGGACGATAGTCAGGATGGGGATAAGGTTGCGCCAGCGGATCAGCCACCCACCTGAAAGGGTGCTGCGCAAATTTGCCAGGTGCAGCGGCTCAAGAGGGGCTGGTTTCATCTTAATCTACCTGCTAGGCTCACGCTTGAGCTCGGGCGCAGCGGAAACCGGAATCGATACGCACGTCGGAAGCGAGCGCCCATAGCCGTCCGCTGATCGGGCGCGCCGTCCATACCCGTGGAAATCATTCAGCCGTCACTTCCTCGATAAGACCACTCATCAAATCTCCGCCATCTCAAACTCCTCCTTGGCCGCCCCGCACTCGGGACAGGTCCAGTCCTCGGGCACATCTTCCCAACGGGTGCCGGGGGGAATGCCGTCCTCGGGCCAACCTTTCTCTTCATCATAGACAAGCCCACAAATCAAACAGATATACTTTTTCATCGGCTCACTCTTTACGGTTGTACGCTTTCACATCAGGCATTGTCCCACGTTAGCACACCCCGAAAAAACCCTCAGCTTTGTTAGAATTTCAGGCACTATCCGCCTTAATAGCCATTCCAATTGCCTATCCACATTCTCACTGGAGCCATGGTTTGACTGATACCCACGCTTCCCCCCCTCCTGTCGTCATGACCCTGGCCGGCAACGACCCCAGCGGCGGAGCCGGCATCGCCGCCGATATCGAAACCTTGATCAGTCTGGGCTGCCATCCAGCGCCAGTCATCACCGCCCTGACCGTCCAGGATACCCGCAATGTCCGAGCGTCATGGCCGGTCGCTGCGGAAGAGTTGCTAGCTCAAGCCCAGGCCGTGCTGGAAGACTTGCCTGTGGCGGCGCTCAAGATCGGCATGATCGGCCATGCCGACAACGCCTTTGCCCTGCACACACTACTCAATACCCATCCCAATATTCCCGTGGTGCTCGACCCGATATTGACCGCTGGCGGCGGGACCGAATTGGCCAGCTCGGCGCTGATCGAAGTCATGCAAACCCTGCTGCTCCCCCGGACCACCGTACTGACGCCCAACAGTATCGAAGCCCGCCGCCTAGCCCCGGAAGCGGACACCTTGGAAGCCTGCGCCATGGCCCTGCTAGCGCGCGGCTGCCGTTATGTCCTGATCACCGGTGGCCACGAAGCCGAATCGTCCAGCGAAGTCGTCAACCGGCTGTACGGCAACAATCGGCTGCTGGACGCGCACCGTTGGCCGCGCTTGCCTGCAGATTATCACGGCTCCGGCTGCACCTTGGCCGCCGCCATCGCCGCCTTGCTCGCCCAAAGCCGCGGCCCGCTCCTGGAAGAAGTCATCCCCACCGTGATCCATCGCGCCCAGGATTACGCCTGGCGATCTCTACAAGCGGGTTATCGCGTCGGCGGCGGGCAACTCATCCCCAACCGGCTGTACTGGGCCAGAACTTCCCAAGGTCTATCATGAGCACCCCCTTGCCTGGTCGCGGACTGTACGCCATTACCGATGCTCGACTGATTCCCGACGAGCAGTTGACCATTGCCGTGGAACAAGCACTGCGCGGCGGCGCGCGACTCATTCAGTATCGAGATAAAAGCACGGATGACGCGCGGCGGCGGGCGCAGGCGCAGGCGCTGAATACCCTGTGCCGACGCTATGCAGCACCGCTGATCATCAACGACGATGTGGAACTGGCCGCCGAGGTCGGCGCAGCGGGCGTGCATATCGGCCAGGATGACCCGGCGCTCGCCACGGCCCGCGCCCGACTGGGCGCGGACGCGATCATCGGCGTCTCGTGCTACGACCGGCTGGATCTGGCGCTGGAGGCGCAACAAGCCGGAGCCGATCAGGTCGCGTTCGGTGCTTTTTTTCCATCACCGACCAAACCGACCGAGATCCGAGCCTCCCTCGCATTGTTGCGGGAAGCCCGATCCGTACTGACAGTCCCGATCATCGCCATCGGCGGCATCACGCCAGAAAATGCGCTGCGCCTGCTGGAGGCAGGCGCGGACCTGCTGGCGGTCATCAGCAGTGTGTTCGGCCAACCCGATATTCAGGCCGCCGCCGCCCGCTATGCGGCCCTGTGCACTTCCTCAACCTGAACCGCTCCCCCGTCGAGGTGGGAAAACGCAATCGCTCGAAGGATATCCGCCATGAAGACTCGTTCCGAACAACTGTTCGCTGAAGCACAGCGCTACATTCCCGGCGGCGTCAATTCGCCCGTCCGCGCCTTTCGCGGGGTCGGCGGTACGCCGATCTTCTTCAAACGCGGCGAAGGTGCTTATCTCCATGATGAAGATGACAATCGCTACATCGACTACGTCGGTTCCTGGGGGCCGATGATCCTGGGTCACGCTCATCCAGCGGTGATCCGCGCGGTGCGCGAAGCGGCCAGTCGCGGCCTGAGCTTTGGCGCACCGACCGAGATCGAGACGACCATGGCGGCGCGGATTCAGGAATTGATGCCCTCCATGCAACGGGTGCGGATGTGCAACTCCGGCACCGAGGCGACCATGAGCGCCATCCGTCTGGCGCGCGGCTTCACGGGGCGCAACAAGATTATCAAGTTCGAAGGCTGTTATCACGGTCACTCCGACTCGCTGCTGGTCAAGGCCGGTTCCGGGGCGTTGACGCTGGGCGTACCGACCTCGCCCGGTGTGCCCACCGCGCTGGCAGCCTACACGGTAACCTTGACTTACAACGACCTGCTCCAGGTTCGGCAGGTATTCTCTGAGATCGGCGAGGAAATCGCCGCCGTGATCATCGAGCCGGTGGCCGGCAACATGAACTGCATCCCACCCGCGCCGGGGTTTCTGGCTGGATTGCGGCAGATTTGCGACCGTTACAGTAGCTTGCTGATTTTTGACGAAGTCATGACCGGATTCCGGGTGGCGCTGGGCGGCGCGCAGGCTTTGTACAAGATCAAGCCGGATCTAACCACCTTGGGTAAGATCATCGGCGGCGGCATGCCCGTCGGTGCCTTCGGCGGTCGGCAGGACATCATGGATAAGCTAGCGCCGCTGGGGCCGATCTACCAGGCTGGCACCTTGTCCGGTAATCCGGTGGCGATGACCGCCGGTTTAGTGACCCTAGACTTGCTTTCGATGCCGGATTTCCACGATCACCTCGCTGCGAAGACCCAACAACTGTGCGAGGAGTTGACCGCAGCGGCCAGCGAAAATGGCGTACCGTTGACCACGAATCACGTCGGCGGGATGTTCGGGCTGTTTTTCACGACGGAACCGGTCACCAATTACGCCCAGGCCACGGCCTGTGACATGCGACGGTTCAGGACCTTCTTCCACGGCATGTTGGCGGAGGGGATCTATTTCGCGCCCTCCGCCTTCGAGGCCGGCTTCATGTCTTCGGCGCATACCGAAGAAGATATCGACGCCACCGTCGCCGCCGCACGACGGGTCTTCATGCGCTAGAAGATCGACCCTGTCCCAACCGGCTGAACCATGGGTCGCTCTAGCGGATGGACTCTGGAACGTCAAGCCGAAACCAGGAGGTTGAACGCCTGTATTGGCATCCAAACCTTCCAGGAAATCCGGCTGGGGGATGTGAAGTTGGCCGCGCTATGGCATGGGTATCACGATCGGACGGGCAGTATAACGAGCGCCGCGGCTCTATAATCCACCTCAATGAACAGCAAAGACCTCTATTTTCGGCTACTGCGTTACGTCCGACCCTACACGCGCGTCTTCATCCTGTCGATTCTGGGCACCGCCGCCGCCGCCGCGACCGAACCGATGATCCCGGCCCTGATCAAGCCCTTACTGGACGGCAGCTTCGTCGAAAAAGATCCAGAGACGATTCGCTTGATGCCGATCCTCCTGGTCACGGTCTTCATCGTGCGCGGCATCACCGGCTTCGCCGGTTCGGTCGGCATGCACTGGATTGCCCACCGCGTGGTCATGGACCTGCGCGATGCCATGTTCAATCAGATTCTCACCTTGCCCACCCGCTATTTCGACGATCACTCCGCCGGTAATCTGCTATCTCGCCTGACTTACGATGTCAATCAAGTGATGACCGCCACCACCCAGGCCTTGGTCACCCTGGTCAAGGATGGGTTGGCTGTGGTGGGTCTGCTGGGCTGGATGCTGTACCTCAACTGGAAATTGTCGCTGATGGCGTTTCTGATCGTCCCCGGTATCGCCTTGATCATCCGGGTGGTGAGTCGGCGACTGCGGCGATTAAGCCGGGAGTTGCAGGAGTTGATGGGCGACCTGACCCACGTCATCGACGAGGTCCTGCAAGGCCACAAGGTGATCAAGATCTTCGGCGGCCAGGACTACGAACGGGATCGTTTCCATCGGACCAACAATCGGGTGCGCCAGTTCAGCATGAAGCTGGTTGCCACCGCCGAGGCCAGTGGGCCACTGGTGCAATTGCTCGCGGTTCTCGCCCTGGGCGCAGTGATCTACTTTGCCTCTCTGCAATCGATGGCGGACCAAATCACCGTTGGCGGTTTCGTCTCACTGTTCGGCGCCATGGCCATGCTGCTGGCGCCGATCAAACGGCTCACCAAGGTCAACGAACAATTGCAACGTGGACTGGCTGGTGCGGAAACCATCTTTGCTCTGCTGGACCAACCACCGGAACCGGATCGTGGGACCCAAACCATCGGTCGCGCGCAGGGCGGCGTTCGTTTCCAACACCTCAGCCACCGTTACCGCGACGAAGGCGTTGAAGTGATCCAAAACCTCAGTTTCGAAGCGCGCCCAGGCGAAACCATCGCTTTGGTAGGCCCTTCAGGAAGCGGTAAAACTACGCTGATGGCATTACTACCGCGTTTCTACGAGCCAGTTTCCGGCGACATTCTATTGGATGGCGCATCGATTCGGGAGCTGCGCCTAGCCGATTTACGCGCCAATATCGCTTACGTCAGCCAGGAGATCGTCCTGTTCAACGATACGGTCGCCGCCAACATCGCCTATGGCGCCGGATTCCAGGCCAGCGAAGCGCAGATCGTCCAAGCCGCCGAGCATGCCCATGCCATGGAATTCATCCGCGAGCTACCCCAGGAACTCCATACCCTCATTGGTGAAAACGGCGCACGACTATCGGGTGGCCAGCGCCAGCGCATCGCCATCGCCCGCGCTCTATTGAAGAACGCACCGATCCTGATCCTGGACGAGGCGACCTCCGCACTGGATACTCAGTCCGAACGCAAGGTTCAGCAGGCGCTGGACACCTTGCGCCAAGGTCGCACCGCCTTTGTCATCGCCCATCGCTTGTCCACGATCGAGAATGCCGACCGCATCATCGTTCTCGATCGGGGCGCCATCGTCGAGACGGGTAGCCACAGCGAATTGTTGGCTCGCAACGGACTCTACGCTAGCCTGTACCGGATGCAGACGGATAGCAACGACACAACAAAGTTGCAAAATAAATAAAAATACTGTCAACTACACAACAATGTTTCGCGACGATGCAAAATCCGGCTTGGTTCATCAAACAGCTAATGCGCAATACTCCCGATTTTTCTAGAAAACTGGCTCCGCTCTTGCGTCAAGCCTTCCGGCAAGGCGTCGAGGCGGCCAATCGAGGCGAGGATCGCAATCCTTATGTCACCAACAGTCACCTTTACCACGCCTGGATGGCAGGGTGGGCCTCATTGGCTCGCGCCTGGAATAATAACGACGATCTGCGCTGGGCTTGAGCCGTCTGCTTCGCATAGGGTGGTCTCGTCTACCATCGCTGGTTCCGACTCTGAGTCTACTCCGGACGGTGAGTCCGGCTGGCGCCAAACAGGCGCTGAACAAGACCCATCCTGATGCATACGACCGACTTCTCTCCCTGAAAGAGGGCAAATCCTTCCTATTCACCCATTGAACCCGCGAGTATTTCTGCATGAAAAAGCTGTTATTTCTGTTGCTGGCAGGTAGTTTGCTCAGCACTGTGTCAGTTTGGGCCACAGAGGGTGACTGGGATCGGGCCAGGACGGCCCATGAACGCGGCGATTACACAACTGAAATCGCGATTGTCCGACCACTGGCGGAACAAGGCTTTGCTTTCGCGCAGTTCAACTTGGGCGTGTTGTACGACAACGGCTATGGAGTGCCTTTGGATGACCTCCAAGCGATGGAGTGGTATCGCAAGGCTGCCCAGCAAGGCCTGCCGCAGGCGCAGATCAATCTCGGCATCATGTATGAGGAAGGCGAAGGCGGACCGGCGGATTTCGTGCAAGCCTATTTCTGGTACGCAATGGCCGACAGTCAAGGCGACAGCCAAGCCCCACAAGCCAAACAGGAAGTCATCGAAAAAATGACCCCCTCCCAAATAGAAGAGGCCAAACGTAAGGTCGAGGAATGGCAGGCGACACACGTTTTTTCCATCCCACCATCGCCTGCACCTGAAACCCAGCATGGCGATCGCTGAAATATCACTGTTAACCGAGTCTATCTCTGTTCGCCTGCAGGAGAAGAGTATCGACGGCTCCCATGGATCATGGCGTAATATTTGCTAAACAAATTAGCAATCATACTCGAAGCATCCGCTTGCGATGCCAGGATGATGACAGAACAGCTACAGCCTTGGCGGGCTATTGCCGATAATCTGATTTACAACCTAACCGAATGCCAATAACGCCTTCGAGGGGGACAGTCATGAACGGGAACAACATCCAAAGTAAAGCGCTCGACCAGGCAAGCAGCACGATGAGAATCGCAGATCGCATTGGCCTACGCGGTTATTCCATCCAATCCTACGCCATCTTCGGCCTGGAGCATGCTCACGGTTGGAATTTCACCCGCAAGGGCGACATCGAGGTCATCCGCGTCGAGTCGGAAGCGCTGGAAGCTCTATATCCGAACGGGCTGACGACAGAGAATATCGCTTGTGGCTAACCGGTGGCAATGGAGCGACTGGGATCGCTGATCCATTCGCTCCATGAACCCGCATATAGCCGTGAACCGCTTAATCCAGCTGTTTCCATCGCCAACAGGTTGTGGCAAGCGGTTACGCCAGAACCACAACTATGAACCGCCGCTGCCGGCGCTCGCCCTGTCAGCGCCGCCGTAAAGCGCGCCCTCAAGACATCCCCAGGCAGAAAACACCCATTGGGCGTCAAATTACCCTCGGTGGGCAAATTAATCGAACCGGGGATATGCCCAGCCACCGGGTCGATGGGTTCGGCTAGCCCTCGATAGCGGGTAGCAGCCCGCGCATCCACCAGCACCGCTTCCTTCGGTGACAACGCCATGACCTGCTCCGTCGTCAACCATAACCGATGGTCCGGCTGACCGTTGAAAGCAGCCGGTCGCACGACTGGCAAATCGGCAGTCAATGGTAATTCCGCTCGTTGCCAGGCAGGCAAGCCACCATCCAACACAGCCACTGTTTCATGTCCCAGCCAGCGCAGCAACCACCATAATCGCGCAGCGGCCAGCATCCCGCCCAAGTCGTCATAGACGACCACTTGAGTGTTTTCGCCGATGCCCCATGCACCGTATTGATGCGCCAATCGCACCGGGTCAGGTAAAGGATGCCGTCCGGTCAATGGCGTAATCGGGCCGGACAAGTCTTCATCCAGGTGCGCATAGCGGGCGCCAGGGATATGCTCGTTCCGGTAGGCGCACCGACCCGCTTCGGTATCCATCAGCTTGAAGCGGCAATCCACGACCACCCAATCGGGGTCGTTGAGGTGAACTCGCAGGGTAGCGATATCGATGAGAGTGGTGTAGGTCATGAAGGGAAATCAGAGGTCAGAGGTCAGAGGTCAAGTATAGCGAACCAGTCAACTGCTCAAGCAGCCTATTGCCGAAGGCGAACGGGACGCCGACGCGCACCCCAACATCCTGGTTTGGCCTCGAACACCCCCGCGCAACGTGCGCCACAAGCATTGCAATCACCTTCCGCTGTCAAGTTCCAAACCCCTAGCGTGTACCAGTCACGACCGATCAGTTTCTGGCCACACTGATGGCAATAGGTGCTATCGCCTTTCTCATCATGCACATTGCCGGTATAGGCATAACGAATACCGTTTTTCATGGCGATCCGCCGCGCTCGGCTCAGGGTCGAAGGCGGAGTCGGTGAATGATTCATCATTTTCCAATCTGGATGAAAGGCGGTGAAATGAATCGGCACATCCGGCCCTAGATTCTCCATCACCCACTGTGTCAACGCTTCCAACTCTGCATCTGAGTCGTTTTCACCGGGAATCAGTAGCGTAGTGATCTCGAACCATACCTGCGTTTCCTGCTTTAGATAAATCAAGGTATCCAGCACCGGCTGCAGGTGACCACCGCAGAGCTTCCAATAAAAATCCTCGGTGAAGGCCTTAAGATCGACATTAGCAGCGTCCATGTGGCGAAAGAACTCTTGGCGTGGCTCCTCACAGACATAGCCGGCGGTCACTGCCACCGACTGGATGCCGTACTCCCGGCAAGCGATTGCGGTATCGATTGCATATTCCATGAAAATCACTGGGTCATTATAGGTATAAGCCACGCTGCGGCAACCTAGCTCGTGAGCGACGCGCGCCAATTCCATCGGCGAGGCTTCATCCGCTAGCGTATCCATCTCACGCGATTTGCTCATATCCCAGTTCTGACAGAATTTGCAAGCCAGATTGCAGCCAGCCGTGCCGAACGACAAGATCGGCGTACCCGGCAGGAAGTGGTTGAGTGGCTTCTTCTCGATCGGATCAATGCAAAAGCCGCTGGAGCGGCCATAGCTGGTCAGCATCATTTGGCCATCGTGGCAGCCGCGCACGAAGCACAAACCTTGTTGACCTTCGTGCAATTTGCAATAACGCGGGCAAACATCGCATTGCACACGGCCATCGTCCAAGACATGCCAGTATCGGGTTGGAAAGAAATCGGTAGTAGTAATGGAAGAACTGATCATCGGGGTATGAGTCGTCTTGATCGTCATGGCAGCCTCCTGCGCAAAGGCTCTCAATCATTCCAGTCGATAAAAAACTGGTTTTTGATAAGGTTTTGATCTTTTCTGGTCGAATGACACTCTATACTTGATATTTAGAGAGTAGCCATATTTGCATCCTATGTTCTGACTACCTTGTTGGCAAATTGATCCGGGAGGGTATCGTCATGCAAACCACACGCACACCCGCTGTGGCGGGATTATTCTACCCAGCGAGCGCTGCCGAGCTGCACGCACAGATACAAGCATTTCTCAACCAAGTCCAGCCAATGGCTGGACCGCCACCCAAGGCGATCATCGCACCACATGCTGGCTATGTTTATTCTGGACCCATCGCTGCTTCCGCCTACGCTCGGATCAAAGCCATCAGCGAGATCGTCACGCGCGTCGTGCTGTTGGGTCCCAGCCACCGGGTCGGTTTTCGAGGAATTGCCGTCAGCTCCATGCAAGCCTTTGCAACCCCGCTGGGTCTGGTTCCAGTGGACCAGGAAGCCATCGAACAGATCCGGCAACTACCGGATGTCAGCTTTCTGGAGCAGGCTCATACGCAGGAACACAGCTTGGAGGTCCACTTGCCGTTCCTGCAAGAGGTATTGGGTCCGTTCAAACTGGTGCCATTGGTGGTTGGCGATGCTCGCCCACAGCAGGTCGGAACCATATTGGAAGTTTTGTGGGGCGGCCCGGAAACGCTGATCGTCATCAGCTCCGACTTGAGCCACTATCACGACTACCAGACCGCGCGCTATCTAGATAGCGAGACGTCCAAAGCCATCGAGACGCTGCGCTTTCAGGATATCGGCTATGAGCAGGCTTGTGGGCGCAATCCGGTCAATGGCCTGCTGTGGGTGGCGCAGCGGAAGGACCTGCATGGTGAGACCCTCGACCTCCGCAATTCCGGGGATACCGCCGGCTCACGCGATCAGGTGGTGGGGTACGGCGCTTATGCTTTCCATTGATGCATTATCCATCCAGGACCGGGCGACGCTACTGCAAGTTGCCCGTGCTTCCATCCAGCATGGCCTGTACCATCATCGAGCGTTACCGGTCGATCCAAGTGATTACCCGGCAACACTGCGATCGGCGCGAGCCACTTTTGTGACCCTGGAAATCGAGGGGCGGTTGCGCGGATGCATCGGTGCGCTCATCGCTTACCAGCCGCTGGTTCGGGATGTTGCCGTTCATGCCTACGCCGCTGCGTTCGAGGACCCACGTTTTCCGAAATTGCACGCAGAGGAATTCCCAAAACTGGAGATACATCTTTCGGTGCTGTCACCGCCAGAGCCTCTGTCATTCCGCTCCGAACAGGAATTACTGGCGCAACTGCAGCCCGGCGTGGATGGATTGATCCTGCATTTTCGCCAGCACCGCGCCACCTTCCTACCGTCGGTCTGGGAACAGCTGGCCGATCCGCCTGTGTTCCTCGCGCATCTCAAGCAAAAAGCGGGACTGTCTCCCGATTTCTGGTCGCTGGAACTGCAAGCCGAGCGCTATACAACCGAATCTTTCGGCGATGCACACGAGACAGCCTCTTCAGCCTGAGTGCGGCGCAACCGCCGCAAGTCGGCAGGCACATCCACATCCCAACCCATAGGTAATTCGGCCCATTGCATTCCTGTCCGGTGTAGCCGTCGGTGGGTGGCCGCCATGACAGTCGCTGTCCCCCAGACAATTCCCTGAAACATCCGAGAACAAGGCCGGCGTAGACCGACCAGCACATAACCGCCATCGCTGGCCGGACCCAACACGGCCTCTGGTCCGGCAGCGAGCTGGCGGAGGGCTTCACCTAACTCTGCTGCACCTAGCGAGATGCAATCTCCGCCAAGCAACACGGCATGATGCCCCTCTGCCAGCGCCCGGCTCAGCGCATGATGCATGCGCTGGCCTAGATCGCCGGCGCCCTGCCGGCGCAAGCGCACGCCGTATTCGCGCCGGCAGATAGCGAAAAAACCGTGTCGTGTCTCCGGCGCGCACCACAGCTCCACGGGACACAAACGGGCGGAAACCGCAAGGGCTAGGGTCCGGCGCAGCAGTTTTTTATACAGATTCGCTGCACCGCACGCACCGAGTCGTCCCGCCAGTCGGGTTTTAACCTGTCCGGGAACCGGCGCCTTGGCAAAAATCAGCAGCCGAGCATTAGGAAACGGATAAAGATCGCTCATGAACGGTAGTAGCTCCGGGCCAGTCGGTTAGGGTCAGCGCCCAAGAAATAGGCCAACCGCAAGCGCCACATCAGTAAGATGGTACGAGCAATGCCATCCTGCTCCCAGCGCCGGCTGGAAGTTTGCACTCGCTGCCGCAGACAAACCGGTCGGCTATGCCGCCTTAAGGATCGACTGAGGGCGATGTCTTCCATAAGCGTGATCGGCGGATAACCGCCGATCTGTTCGAACAGTGCCCGGCGAACGAACAAACCCTGATCGCCGGTCGCGATACCAGTGAGGCGGGAGCGATGATTCATCAGGGTCTCTACAACCCGCAATGCCGGTTGGCGACCGGACAAGCGCACATCGAAACGACCCCAGTGGCAGTTCGAGTCGCTCAGGGCGGCGCGAATCAAGTACGCCGCGTTCGATGGCGGCAAGCTGTCGGCGTGCAAAAACCAGAGAATGGCACCGTTGGCTTGCCGAGCGCCAGCATTCATCTGCGCCGCTCGACCCCTGGCGCTGACGATGACCTGATCCACCAGTGGCTTGGCCAATTTTACCGTTCGATCCCGACTACCACCGTCCACGACAATCAATTCACAATTCTGATCGCGCAATCTCTGCACAGTATCCAGACAACCGACAATATGTGCCTGTTCATTCAAAACCGGTAGGATGATGGAAATACGGTGCATGATTTTTTACCAAGCGGGGCTAGCCAGTCATTAGCCGAGATTGTATGATTGCCGTCTTAATCTTGCCATGGGGCGGTAGCTCAGTTGGGAGAGCGTCGCGTTCGCAATGCGAAGGTCGAGGGTTCGATCCCCTTCCGCTCCACCATTCATACGGTTTATCGACATTCCAGTGAAGCCTGAAAATCCGCCAAGCGCGGATTTTTTTGCCTTTTGATCGGCAAACCGCGTAAAGGCGCTACAGAACATCGCCTAACGTCAGCGCGGCTGGATCGAGCGGTGCGCTCATCCAGATTTTCCGGCCAAGGTCGCTGCGGTTACCCTAGCGAATCATCGCCAAATCACCGCACGAAGTTGGATCGGCTTGCCGTTTTCACCAGCCTGCTCCATTATTCCGACTTCGATATCCGATCATGACAAAATCGATAATTCATGGAAACGTCCCAGATTCCCGGTTACCGGATCGAAAAAATCATCGGTAAAGGCGCGATGTCCACCGTTTATCTGGCGGTCCAGGAATCGTTAGGTCGCCCCGTGGCTCTTAAGATATTGTCACCGGAGCTCATCCGCGATGACACGTTCTGTCGACGTTTCGTCAAGGAAGCAAAAATCGTCGGCAGACTTGGCCACCCGCATATCGTGACCATTTTCGATGCCGGCAATATCGAAGACCAATACTATATCGCTATGGAATATCTGGAGGCCGGTACGCTCAAGGAGCGAATTCGGGCGGGCCTGACCCCCGAAGAAGCCGTGGATTTCCTCGGTCAGATCGCTCAAGCACTCGGTCACGCCCACCGCCAGAGCTGCATCCATCGGGACATCAAGCCCGCCAATATCCTGTTCCGTGATGCGAGGACAGCGGTCCTCTCCGATTTCGGCGTTGCCAAGAACCTGGAAGACAAGACCCAACTCACTGCTGCTGGCTGGCGGATTGGAACACCGAATTATATGAGTCCGGAACAGGCTTTGGGCAAGCCCGTGGATGCGCGCTGCGACTTATATAGCCTGGGAATCTTATTCTATGAGATGTTGACCGGAAGCCGGCCATTTCAGGGCGCCAATGTGTTCGAAACAGCCATGTTGCAAATCAAGGAGCCGATACCCGTCTTACCGGAGTCATTACGCCGTTTTCAATCGATCATCGACCAGCTGCTAGCCAAAGATCCTGCAGCACGCTTTACCAGCGCCGAAGATCTCATGCAAGCTGTTCAACAGCTTGCTTATCCACCGCCGGTTATGGTGTCAGGCAAGAAGCTATTTCAACACTGGCTGCCCTGGATTCTGGTTGCCATCCTACTGATGGGATTGGGGGGAATACTAGCTTACTGGTATCTACCACTCACCTCGGACGGATCTCCGATTGTGAAGCCAGCGCCGTCTGCGACTTCTGCAACCACTCAATAGGTCATGCAGGCGGCGTTGAGGATACCAATCGTCAGCGACAAGGCGCCGGCAAAAATGCCGGTTGCGATCCGCCCAGCGGGAATATCGTGGACCAGATTGGGCAAAAGTAACCGCGCCGCTGCATAAGCCAACAATTGGATGCTCAAAGCCACCAGCCCCCAAACCGCCATATCCGGCAGGCTGACACTGTGAGCGATGGCGCTGGCCAACGGCAGTACGAAACCGAGGATAGCGCCACTCAAGCTGGCGGCGGCAGCGGTGTTGCCTTTGCGAATCAGCACAATCTCCTGGTAAGGCGTGATCGAGACATAGATCAGGGCAAATAGCGTCAACATACCCATGGCGGTAGCGAAATACATCAGGAACGCGGGCAGGCCAGCCAGGGATTGAATCAACATCAGCGATTCCTTCGTAAAACTAGGCGGCAATCAACGCTCGTAACCGTAAAACTAGGCGGCAATCAACGCTCGCAATTCTTCGGTGCGCCGCTCCAGCAATGCTGCGTCGCCGCGTGTCTCCACGTTCAGCCGCAATAATGGCTCGGTATTGGACGAACGCAAGTTGAAACGCCAATCGGCGAATTCCAGACTCAGACCATCCGTCTCATCCACAACCGGCTGCTGGTCGGCATAAGCGGCGCGAATCTCCTCGATCTTGGCCGATGCATCGACAACCCGGAAGTTGATCTCGCCACTGCAGGGAAAGGCGCGCATCCGTACATTCACCAGCGCTGACAACGGTAAGTGGCGCTGGCTGATCGATTCGGCGATCAGTAGCCAGGGAATCATACCGCTATCGCAATAAGCGAACTCGCGAAAATAGTGGTGGGCGCTCATCTCACCACCGTAGAGCGCATCTTCCTTGCGCATCCGTTCCTTGATGAAGGCATGGCCGGTCTTGCTTTGCACCGGAATCCCGCCGGCGGCGCGAACTTGCACAAGGGTATTCCAGGTCAGCCGGGGGTCATGGATGATCCTTGCCCCTGGATGCCGCGCCAATAAAGTTTCCGCCAGCAGGCCAACCAGATAGTAACCCTCGATGAACCGCCCGGTTTCGTCGAAGAAGAAACAACGATCGAAATCGCCATCCCAGGCCAGCCCCAGATCAGCGCCATGCTCACGCACCGCCTCGGCAGTGGCGTCGCGATACTCTGGCAATAGCGGATTGGGAATACCGTGGGGAAAGGTCCCGTCCGGTTCATGGTGAATCTTAATGAATTGGAACGGCAGATGTGGCTCCAAACGATCGATGATTGGCCCAGCGCCCCCATTACCGGCATTGACCACGATTTTCAGTGGCCGTAAGACGTTGGGGTCGATGTAGCCGAGCAGGTGTCGGAGGTAATCGTCTTTGTCCGGTCGTTGGACGAGAACGCCGCGTCGACTAGTAATGGTGAAATCATCGTCAGCAACCGCCAGATCACGGATTGCGAACAGATCGTTGTCGCCACTAATCGGCTTGGCCTTCTCACGTACCAACTTCATGCCATTGTAATCCAAAGGATTATGGCTTGCGGTCACCATAATCCCACCATCGAGACGATGATCGAAGGTGGTGAAATAGATCTCTTCGGTACCACACAGCCCAATGTCCAGCACGTCCGCACCGCCATCCAACAGCCCATTCGCCAGGGCGGCGCTCAGCGCTGGACTGCTCAAGCGCACATCATGGCCAACCGCTACCCGCCGAGGTCGCAGAAAAATCGCGTACGCTCGGCCAATGCGATAGGCCAGATCTTCATTGAGTTCATCGGGAATCCGCCCACGAATATCATAGGCCTTGAAACAAGTCAGCTCATTCATGGTTACTCCTGACCTCTTGATGCTTTCCGCCCGTAGGCATCGTCATAGCGCACGATATCGTCCTCGCCCAGATAGCTGCCGGACTGCACCTCGACGATCTCCAGCGGAATCTTGCCAGGATTCTCCAGCCGGTGACGCACGCCGACCGAAATATAAGTGGATTGATTCTCCGTCAGCAGGAATACCTCCTCTCCCCGGGTAACCCGAGCTGTGCCGCGCACCACGACCCAATGCTCAGCACGGTGGTGGTGCATTTGCGAAGACAGGCTGGCACCGGGGTTGACCGTGATACGCTTGACCTGGAAACGCTGATCGAAATCGATGGAATCATAGCAGCCCCAGGGCCGGTAGACCTTGCGGTGCATCCGTCCTTCCGAGCGCTGGCGGGTCTTGAGTTGATCGACCACCGCCTTCACTTCCTGGACCTGATCCTTACTGGCGACCAGCACCGCGTCAGCGGTTTCCACTACCACTAGATGCTCCACGCCCACTGTGGCGACCAGGCGCGAAGCGGCGTCGATATAGGAATCACGGGTCGCTACGCTGATCACATCGCCACGCTCGATATTACCTTCCTCATCCCGCTCCCCGACGTCCCAAAGCGCTGACCAGGAACCGACATCGTTCCAACCGACCGCTAGCGGCATCACCACGGCATGATCGGTTTTCTCCATCACCGCATAGTCGATGGAATCCTTCGGACAGGCGGCGAACGCCTCGCGGCCCAACCACAGAAAATCGGTATCGACTCGATCGGTCGCCAGCGCTTGTTGACAAGCCGACAACATGGCCGGGGCGAAACGTTCCAGTTCGGCCAAGAATGTCGAAGCGCTAAACATGAACATCCCGCTGTTCCAGTAATAATGGCCGGATTCTACATAGCTCTGGGCGGTTGCCGAATCGGGTTTTTCGACGAAGCGGTCCACTTTGCGGACCCCAGAGCCATCCAGCGGCGCACCCGCCTCGATATAGCCATAACCGATTTCCGGCGCTGTCGGGATGATACCGAAAGTGATCAACCGACCGACCATAGCTTGTGAGGTGACTTGGCGCACAGCTGTGTGGAAACCTTCGACATCAGCGATGACATGATCGGAAGGCAGCACCAGCAGAATCGGATCGTCGCTACTGTTTTGCGCATGCAGCGCAGCGACCGCGACCGCCGGCGCAGTGTTGCGTCCCATCGGTTCCAGGATCACAGCTGCTGGATGAATACCCACCGCCCGCAACTGCTCCGCCACCATGAAGCGATGTTCTTCATTACAGACGACCAATGGCGCGGCGATATCTGGCAAGCCAACCACTCGCAGCGCGGTGTTTTGCAGCATGGTGTTCTGGTCCACCAGTGGCAGGAACTGTTTAGGGTAGCTTTCGCGTGATAGAGGCCACAACCGAGTACCGCTACCACCAGAAAGAATGACGGGAATGATCATATTCTTTCGCCTCGGCCAATTGCGTAATAGACAAAACCTTGTTCACGCAGATACTCGGGATCGTAAAGATTGCGGCCATCGAAGATCACCGGCTGCTTGAGGGCTTGGCGGATCGCCTCGAAATCAGGGCTGCGAAACAGACTCCACTCGGTGACGATGACCAGTGCATCCGCACCATCCAAGGCATCCATGGGCCGTTCGCACAACTGAAAACCGGGTCGCTCACCATACAAGCGCCGAGCTTCGTCCATCGCTGCTGGGTCATAGGCCCGGACTGAGCAACCTGCTTGCCACAAGGCTTCCAGCAAAATACGGCTGGGCGCTTCGCGCATGTCGTCGGTACCGGGCTTGAAAGCCAGCCCCCATAGCGCAAACGTTCGTCCGCGCAGTTCGCCTTGGAAGTGCTGCTGAATCTTGGTGAATAGTACCGTCTTCTGCCGTTCGTTGACCGCTTCTACCGCTTGCAACAATACAGCTTGATAGTTTATCGAGCGGGCTGTGTACTCCAAGGCCTTGACATCTTTTGGAAAACAACTGCCGCCATACCCAGCGCCTGGATAGATGAAGTGATAGCCGATGCGTGGATCGGCGCCAATGCCGATGCGGACTTTCTCGATATCGGCGCCCAGTCGTTCCGCCAGGTTGGCCATCTCATTCATGAAGCTGATCTTGGTAGCCAACATGGCGTTGGCGGCGTACTTGGTCAGTTCCGCTGAGCGCACATCCATCTCGATCAGCCGGTCGTGGTTACGATTGAAGGGCGCATAAAGATTACGCAACAACAAGGTAGCCCGGTGATCGTTATTACCGACAATGATGCGGTCAGGGCGCATGAAATCTGTGACCGCTGCGCCTTCTTTCAGAAATTCCGGGTTGGAAACCACGGAGAAGGGGATCTCTCGGCCACGTTCAGCGAGAACGCTTGCAATCGTTTCCTGCACGATGTCAGCGGTACCAACCGGCACGGTGGATTTGTCAATGACGACCCGATAGTCCTCCAAATGCTGGCCGATCGAACGAGCGACCGCCCGAACGTGTTGCAAGTCAGCGGAACCATCCTCGTCGGGTGGGGTACCCACTGCGATGAACTGGAACAACCCATGCGCCACGCCTTCAGCGACTTCGGTGGTAAAGCGCAATCGGCCACTGGCGCTGTTGCGCCGAACCACTTCGTCAAGGCCGGGTTCATGAATGGGTATCTTGCCACCTTGGAGCATAGCGACCTTACGCGGATCGACATCCACGCATAACACATCGTTGCCCACTTCAGCGAAACAGGCGCCGGTAACCAGCCCGACATAGCCCGAGCCGAAAATCGTGATTTTCATATTTCAATACTTCAGGCTGTTTTTTATGGATCGTTTATTTTAGTAGAGAATTTTCGCAAAAAGTGTTTTCCTTGAACATTAATCATACACAGAGCGAAGAGGATGCCAAAGGAGCTGCTGCCTTGAAGATGGATTTTGTTGCATCCGTCGATAGTCGGGCGGTGCTAGCCTATCTGAGTGAATTGCAGGACCGGCTGACCGAAGCGCTGGAGGTTACCGATGGCATAGCGGTCTTTCATGAGGATATCTGGGAGCGTTTCACAGCTGATGATTCCACCCTGGCGGGTGGTGGCCGCAGCCGGGTATTGCGTGAGGGCGCGCTGTTCGAACAAGCCGGGATCAATCTCTCCCATGTCACGGGAACCCGCCTGCCACCCTCGGCGACCGCGCAGCGCCCGGAACTGGCCGGCTGCCATTTTGAAGCGATGGGTGTTTCTCTGGTGGTCCATCCACGTAATCCCTATGTTCCGACGTCTCACGCCAATGTGCGTTTCTTCAATGCGTCCAAGCAGGATGTCGAGCCGGTCTGGTGGTTCGGCGGCGGATTCGATCTGACTCCATACTACGGCTTTGCCGAAGATTGCGTTCATTGGCACCGCACGGCGCAGGCTGCTTGTGAACCGTTCGGGCCACAGGTCTATCCAGATTACAAGCAAAGATGTGACGAGTATTTCTTTCTCAAGCACCGCAACGAACCGCGTGGAATTGGCGGGCTGTTTTTCGACGATCTCAACGAGGGGGGGTTTGCGCGTTGTTTCGCTTTCATGCGCAGTGTCGGTGAGCATTTTCTACCAGCCTATCTACCGATTGTCGAACGGCGGCGTGAACAGCCTTATGGTGAGCGGGAACGAGAGTTTCAGCTTTATCGACGCGGGCGCTATGTCGAGTTCAATCTAGTCTACGATCGGGGCACCTTGTTTGGTCTACAATCCGGAGGTCGAACCGAATCTATCCTGATGTCACTACCACCACGGGTGCGCTGGGAATACGACTGGCGACCGGAACCGGGCAGCCCCGAAGCTCGGCTCCACGAGTTCTTTCTGCAACCTCGTGACTGGTTGAATAGAGCCGCTACCCTCCCTTAACTGCAACTGTATAGGGGCTGACTTAACCAGTAGTCGCCCGCCAGTGGG
Source organism: Gammaproteobacteria bacterium (assembly GCA_024235035.1). Taxonomy (GTDB): domain Bacteria; phylum Pseudomonadota; class Gammaproteobacteria; order Competibacterales; family Competibacteraceae; genus UBA2383. The sequence continues at coordinate 38,265 of JACKNE010000007.1, read as the reverse complement.
TTTTCTGCACATCAACTATCCCCCATCACCTCACTCAACCGAGTCACGCCACGCACCTCCAGTCCCTCCACCTGTTTGCTGCCGCGTCGCGGCAGATTCGCTCGGGGAACGATAGCCTGCTTGAAGCCGTGTTTGGCCGCTTCCCGCAACCGCTCCTCGCCATTGGGCACTGGACGGATTTCGCCGGCCAATCCGACTTCACCGAATACGACCAGGTCGGTGGGTAATGGCCGGTCACGGAAGCTCGACAGCGCCGCCAGCAACACTGCCAAGTCCGCCGCCGTCTCGTTGATGCGCACCCCACCGACCGCATTGACATAGACATCTTGATCGTACATGGCAACGCCGCCATGCCGGTGCAATACCGCCAGCAGCATGGCCAATCGATTCTGCTCCAGCCCCAGCGTCACTCGGCGAGGGTGGCCGCCATGACACTCGTCGACCAGCGCCTGAATTTCCACGAGCAATGGCCGGGTGCCTTCGCGAGTCACCATGATCACGCTGCCAGCGACCGGTGTATCATGGCGGGAAAGAAAGATAGCCGAAGGATTGCTCACCTCTTTCAGCCCATCCTCGGTCATAGCGAACACACCCAACTCGTTGACGGGCCCATAACGGTTTTTCACCGCCCGCAACACCCGCAGTCGACCACTGGGATCACCTTCAAAATACAGCACCGTGTCGACCATATGTTCCAGCACGCGCGGCCCAGCAATCGCCCCTTCCTTGGTGACGTGTCCAACCAGAAACAGCGCAGTGCCGGTCGCCTTGGCGAAGCGCACCAGCTGCGCCGCGCTCTCGCGGACCTGGGCCACCGAACCCGGCGCGGATTGCAGTCGTTCGGTATAAACGGTCTGGATCGAGTCGATGACCATGACTCGCGGTCGCTCGATCTCGGCGGTGGCCAGAATCCGCTCGACATTGATTTCCGGTAGCAAGCGCAAGCGATCTCGGGACAGATGCAGACGCTGGGCGCGCAGGCTGATCTGCTGGGGGGACTCCTCGCCGCTGACATAGAGGGTGCGATCACGCTCCGCCAGTGCTGCCTGTACCTGCAATAACAAGGTAGATTTGCCGATGCCAGGATCACCGCCGATCAGCGTCACCGAACCTTGCACCAACCCACCGCCCAGCACTCGGTCCAGTTCGCCATTGCCGCAGGATTGCCGGATTTCCGTCGCCGCATCGACCTCGGCCAAGGCGCGAACCTCTCCCGCCGCGGCGCCGGCGTAACCGACGGGCTTTACCCCGGTTTTAGTCGGCGGTGTCGCCAGAGTCTCTTGGAGCGTGTTCCAGGCTCCGCAATCGCCGCATTGGCCAGACCATTTATTGGCTTGTGCGCCACACTCGGTGCAAACGTAGAGCGTGCGGGCTTTACTCATTCACGAGCATGGCGAATGCAGTGGGCTGCAAAAATCCCCAGCCGGTTAGGAATCCCTCTCACGAAGTCGTCGCAGAGAGCAGACGAGCGATGGCCTGCTCAAAACGCCGCAAACCCTCTGCGATCAACTCGTCAGGGATGATCAACGACGGCGCCAGTCGGATGACGTCTGGACCGGCGACCAGAATCAGCAATCCCTCATCCAAGGCCGCTTTGATGAACTCCCGGCTGCGGCTCTGCCAAGATTCGACCAGCTCGCAGCCAAGCAACAGCCCCATACCACGCAGTTCACGGAATAAACCGAAGCGTTGATTGATTCGATGTAGGCCGGCTTTGAACACATCATGCTTGCGACTCACTTCAGCCAACAGTTCGGGATCGTTGATCAGATCCAACACCGCACCGGCTACCGCACAGCCCAATGGGTTGCCACCATAGGTCGTGCCGTGACTTCCGACATTGAGACTTTGGGCAATCGCGTGAGTGGTCAGCATGGCGCTGATCGGGAACCCCCCACCCAATCCCTTGGCTGTGGTCAAGATATCGGGAGTGACGCCATAAGCCATGTAGGCGTAGAGATGACCACTGCGCCCATTGCCGCATTGCACTTCGTCGAAGATCAACAACGCTTGGTGGCGATCGCAGAGTTCACGCAGTCCTTGCAGAAATTCTGGGGTGGCGCAGGTGACGCCACCCTCACCTTGCACCGGCTCGACAATCACCGCGCAGGTGCGGTCGGACACGGTCGCTGCGCAAGCCTCCAAATCGTTGAACGGGACATGCGTGACGCCCGGCGGCAGCGGTTCAAAACCCTGAGTGTACTTGGGCTGGCCACCGACGGTTACGGTGAACAGCGTGCGGCCGTGAAACGATTGGTTACAGGCAATGATCTCTCGCTTGTCTAGGCCGAAGTGATCGGCAGCGTACTTGCGGGCCAGCTTCAGCGCCGCTTCGTTGGCCTCGGCGCCGGAATTGGCGAAGAACACCCGCTCGGCAAAGGTCAGCTCACACAGTCGGCGGGCCAGCTTCAGCGCCGGTTCATTGGTGAGAACATTGCTGACATGCCAGAGTTTTTGCGCCTGTTCGGTCAACACCGCCACCAGTTGAGGATGGGCGTGGCCTAGCCCGGTCACGGCGATACCGCCGGCAAAATCGATATAGTCCCGCCCCTGCTGATCCCATAGGCGGGAGCCTTCCCCACGCACCGGAATGATCGCTGCCGGGGCGTAATTGGGGACCATGACCTCATCGAACCATTCGCGGGTGATGGGGATTGGATGCATAGAGGATAATCCTGAATGAGGTTGAACCTGCGTAATCATCGTCTAAAGCGATTTCCAAAAAGGGCCTACCTGCCAAACTCTGGGGTGGGCATGGCTCACCTTCGCAAAGACTTGCAAAGACTTGCAAAGACTTGACCTCATGCACAAGGCCAATGGTGGGCGGCGCCCACCTTACGGATATTTATTGAAGGAAATCGACTAAAGCGTAGTGTTGGCATCCTACCGAATTAAACAGACCAGAATCCCGTTCCAGCTGATTCACAACAGCGGCCTCAGCCGGGCCAGAATGTCATCCCGCGCCTGAGCCAGCAGCGACTCCCGATCCAAGCTGTCGAGAATATCCTGCACGACTCGCTTCGGCCCACCTTCGCCCCAGGACTTGCCCTGGATAAAATACTGTTCGGTGGCTTTACCGACCACATAAGTCCCGTACCAGGCCACCGCGCCCTGCGCGCCGGCGGTCACGACGGTAGATAGGCCCAGGCTGACACCCTTGAGCGCGGATGCCACCAGATTCATGCTCCAGACCGTACCCATCAAGAACACCAGCTGCGTAAAAATGGTCTTGAGCAGCGAACCGGCTTCACTGCGGTTGATCGGCAAACCATACACCCGACCCAAGTGAACCACCATCGCCGCATCGGTAGCCACCGCCGCTAGCATGTCCGCAATCGGAATCGGGTTCAGCGCGACTGCGATGCCCTTGCCCAAGCAGTAATTACGCACCACTTTCTCCGCTACATTACGGCGGATTGTGACAATTTCCTGGGTCAACCGGTCGGAGAAACGCCCAGCAAATAAGCCAGCGTTGAGCGCCGCCATGGTCTTGCCTTCCGCCTTGAGGATGTCCCAAATCCGCTCGCGCAACGCGTTCACGTCCGGTCGTGGCCGACGGCGGGTCTCGGTTTCATTGCCGGCAGCGTCCACCAAGATCACAATGCGCTCCGCCGGTTGAGCCGCAGCGGTCAGAATATCTTGCGGCTGAATCAAACCTACCGTGCGTTGATGCAAGGTCGCCATCAGGGCATCGTGGTCGGCTCGGGTATAGCGATCGATCTTGTTCAGCACCAGCACCAACCGCTGCGCCACGCCTTTGACCTGCCGCAGGGCCTTAAGCTCGGTATCGGTGATGTCGCCGTCTACGACGAACATCACCAGATCGCTGCGGCTGGCCACGTCATGCGCAAGTTGCTCTCGCTCCTCACCGGCCACCTCGTTGATGCCGGGCGTATCGATCAAAAACACCCCACCCGCGTCATATTCCTGCCAACGAGCATGATCCGCGCGAGTCGTCTCGCCGTGCAAAGGACTGGTCGAGAATTTCGTCTCGCCCAGCAGCGCATTCAACAGCGCCGACTTGCCGACGCTGACCCGACCAAATACAGCGATATGAATATGACCTTGCTCGATTTTTTCCAGCAATACCTGGAGCTGCTGATACTCCTCAGCCAACGCCCTGCGCACCGGCGGCGGCACACGTTGATCGTCCAGCAACTCGCGCAGGCTCTCGCGAGCCAGAGCTAGATGTTCGTCGCCGTCAATCGGTTCCGGCGCTGGCGCTGGTGCCTTCTCGCTGCCGTGTCCAAACCAGTTGGGCCAAACGTCTTGCACGCGCTTCCAAATCTTCACTCAGGTTATCCTCGAACATCCGCAACGCCGGTCCGCTCACCAAATCGCCCCGGCTTTCCAAAGAGCGGGCCACTGCTTTGCCCAAACTCTCGAAGATCAGTCCATAAACCACGGCATGCATCATGCCGCCTACTACCGTACCGACGCCTGGAAAAGCTTTGAATACATTGCCGACCAGCGCTAGCAGCAGGTTGAAATTGCGTCTGATCTGGTTGCCGGCCAGATCCAGGAACCGCTGCATGTCCATCTCGCGCGCCGGCACTTCATACAGCCCACACAGTTCCTTGATCAGATTGAAACCTAGATAGCCCTGGATCAACACATCAGTCCCTGGGCTGACCGCCGCCAACGCCCCAAACACCGCTTTGCGCGAATAGCTCTGGATAATCGCATCGGCCTTAGCGCGTCGATGTTCGGCGACCGCCGAATCCAGCTTCTGCTGAGCCAGCACGAACACCGCAGTGTCACGCAGCGCGTCCAGCACCTGAGGATCAGTGTCCAGATAGCGCTGCAGTGCGCCGCGCAACTCCTCAACCTCGGGCTTGCGCTCACGCAGGGAGGTTTCCTCGCGACCATCATGGTAGATACGGGTCACTTCTTCCACGCCACCACACTGCACCGGCGCCACCTCGACCTGTTCGCCAATTCGTTCGGCCAACCGTGCGCGCACCAGCGCCAATTCATGCTCGGCCAGTCGATCGATCTTGTTCAGCGCCACGATCAGCGGACTACCGAGATCGACCAGCGTCCGCAAAGCCTCATACTGATTGCGAGTCAAATCGCCCTCGCAGACATAGAGAATCACATGGGCGCGCAAAGCTTCATCGCGGGCCAATCGATCCAAACTACCGTCCGCTTCATTGAGACCTGGCAGATCGGCCAGCACCAGTCGGTCGCCTGCTGAGCTGGTCCAAGTGTAATAACTCACCTCACGGGTGGTGCCGCCGCACACATCAACCGCAATGTCCGTTCCTGGCAACAGAGCGCGGATCAGCGAAGACTTGCCGGCGCTGATTTCACCGAACACCGCGACTACGATCTCGCCTGCCGCCCGCCGCCGCTGTAATTCTTCCAGCTCCTGGCGGATCTCATGCACCACGACCCCAGCCGCCTCACTACGTTCCAGTTGCCGGCGCAGGGTAGCTTCATCCGGTGGCGGCGCTACCGTACGGGATTTTTCCACAGGACGGCCCCAACGGAACACACGCCAGACCGTGTAAGCGCCACCCGCGCTCAAAGCACCCAAGATCAACAGGTAGACCATCCAGAAAGTCGTCGGTGCTCGCTGCAATCGATCCCACACCGATAATCCCAGATCGGTAATGTACAACACCATGACCAGCAGGAACGCCACGCCAATACTGGCGCCGATCGCCAGTAACAAACGCACCGGAAGCAACGCCCGCGCGGCGGGCGACAACGATAGTTTAGACAGCGGCATCAGGTGAAAATAGGTCGCGAAAGGGCTGCGGAATCTTTTGTATGGCGCGCTTTGCGTAGTCGAAAAACACCATGCCAGTCTTGGCCCAGGCCACTTCACGACGGCTGGTTTTCTCGGTGATCCGGTACATGAAGTCACAGCCGTACTTGTTGAAATCGGCAAGCGCTATGGAGATCGCCAGCGTCTCGCCAGCAAACGCTTCAGATTTATACACCAGGGCGCTATCGGTCATAATCAGTCCGAGGCCGTCGATGTTTCCTTCGTTGAGTCCGTGATGCTCCAGGAAGCGAACCCGCGCCTCGTGCAGCAGACCCAGCATGGCATCGTTGCCCAAGTGTCCGCCATAATTGACATCGGTAATCCGTACCCGCAGTTCAGTGGTGAATGGAAAATTGACCGGTAGGTCTAGTTTGATTCGCGCCATGCACTGCCTCGATATCGGAAATCCGTTTTGCCATAGGGGTCAAAACCAACCGTTCATGGGGAACTACAGTCGAGATGAAAATTGTAAACGATTATCGAGCAAAAAAGCGTAGCTAACCGCATCCATTTACAGCTGTCTGTCAGTTTCAGGTCAGACTGGCGTGAAGGTCTACGCATATCCATGGATACCCACTGGCCATGCGGCGCTCATCCGTAGCCAGTTTTGGCTTTACGATGGCTTAAATTCACCTCAGACTGAACTATCATGAAATTGTCATCCATCAGTATTGGAAGCGCCCACACGTCGTAATAATGATGAGGACTGAACGTAATGTCACGAAGTAGGACGGTGGCTGTCTACACCGGCGAAGAACTGGGCCGTTATGGCTTCGACGACCATCCCTTTGGTGAAGATCGCATTCACGCTTTTTGGGATGAAATGCATATTCGCCATTTCGATTACCAGGTACGGATATTCCACCCGGTGATGGCTACTGAAGAACAACTCACGCTATTCCATACACCCGACTATATCGAAAAAGTCAAGACTCTCTCCGAGACCGGCGAGGGTCTGTTGGATTATGGGGACACACCGGCCTATCGCGGTGTATTCGAGGATGCCTCGATGGTGGTAGGCACGGTCGCCGACGCTGCCCGCAAGCTAATGAACAACGAAGCACGGCGCATCTTCGTTCCAATTGCCGGTTTGCACCATAGCATGCCTGATACAGCTTCCGGCTTTTGCGTATTTAATGACGCAGGCGTGGCTATCAAGACCCTGCAACAAGAATACGCCCTTGAGCGTATTGCTTATGTGGATATCGACGCGCATCACGGCGATGGGGTGTTTTATCCCTTTGAGTCCGACCCGATAGTTATCTTTGCCGACATCCACGAAGATGGCCGCTACAACTTTCCACATAGCGGCTTTTCGCATGAGGTCGGCAAGGGTGATGCCAAAGGCCGAAAACTCAACATTCCATTGCTGCCGTTATCCAACGATGCAGACTTTTTGATGATGTGGGACAAGGTTGAGGCGTTCCTACGCCAGTGGCAACCGCAATTCATTCTAATGAATTGCGGCGCCGATGGCTTGAACGGTGATCCGCTGGCTCACCTGCACTACACCACCCGCGCGCACAGTCGTGCCGCTAGCGGGTTATGCCAGATTGCCGAGGAGTTTGCTGAAGGGCGTATTCTCGGGGTCGGCGGCGGTGGCTATGATCTACGCAATGTCGGTAAGGCCTGGGTCGCCGTTATCGACGCTTTCCTGGAAACGCCGATGCGCTGAGAGAACTGCGAGCCGATTAAATCAGATAAGTCTGACAAACTCACCTGCCGTACAGCTCAGGGGATTGGGGGAACACATATCGGGCACGTCCGGTGCCCGGCCTTACAAGCCGATCTCTCGCGTTCGATGCGTAAGCCGATGCGGTTTACCTGGAATTGATCGAAGTCGAAGTCGAAGTCGAAGTCGAAGAGTCCAAGTAAATTCAATCCAGCAGCAGCATAGACTACGACGCTGAAGGGCGAATCGTCGGTATCGAGGTTCTTTATGTCTCTTTATGTCAAGGTGTACTTCATCCGTAGCCAGGGCTAGCGCTGGCTCCCGCATCGAAGGCGAAGGGTCAATGACTGACCACTGCATATTCACGATGCGTGGCAGTAGAAGTCACTGATTGGCGAACGAGCCATGCCACAAAGTCTTCCGCCGGTAGCGGGCGGCTGAAAAGATAACCTTGCGCCAGATCACAACCCTGTTCCAACAGAATGCGTCGTTGCTGCTCGGTCTCGACGCCCTCGGCAATGACTTTCAGTCCCAGGCTATGACCCAACGCCACAATGGTCGCAGCCAACGTCCGGTCATCCGAATCATGCTCCAGATCGCGCACGAAACTCTGATCGATCTTCAATGCCGTAATCGGCAGGCGCTTGAGGTAGCCCAGACTGGAATAACCGGTGCCAAAATCGTCAATGGCCAACCCGATACCCAGTTGTCGCAACATTCTCAGGGTATCCATGGTGCCCGCGCCAGTTTCGAGTAGAGTGGATTCGGTCAATTCCAGTTCCAGCGCTTCGGGTGGGAGCCCATAAATAGCTAACAGCCTCTCAATATGGGGGACCAGTCCTGGCTCGCGGAAATGGCGAGCAGCCAGGTTCACGGCTATGCTGGGGTGCGGCAGGCCCACTTTGCGCCAGGTTGCCAACTGCCGACTGACTTCATCCAGCATCCAGTCGCCCAGGTCAACAATCAGGTTGCTGGCTTCCGCTACCGGAATAAACTGGTTGGGTGGAATCAATCCCCGTTCAGGATGTCGCCAGCGCACCAAAGCCTCAGCGCCGACTACGACGCCATCAGCCAACCGCAGCTTGGGCTGATAATACACGCACAACTGACCCTGTTGAATGGCCTGGTGCAGCTCTGTTTCCAGCACCAATCGGGCGACGCTGGCGATATTCATCTCCCGGGCGTAAAACACCCGTGTATTGCGTCCCTCTTGCTTGGCGCGATACAGAGCGGTGTCGGCGTTCTTCAACAACTCGTCGAAGTCAGCGCCATCGTGAGGATAGAGGGCGATGCCCACCGAAAGCGTCGTATGCAAATGATGGCTGGCTACTATGAAAGGTTGCCGGAATAGCGTCAACAGCTTATCTGCAACCTGCCGCGCACCGTCGAGATTGGCCTCGGGCAACAACAGGACAAATTCGTCACCGCCGAGTCGACAAACGGTATCCGTTTCCCGGATAGCTTCTTGCAGCCGTTGCGCAACCTGCACCAGGAGTTCATCGCCTTCCGTGTGGCCGAGTGAGTCATTGACTTCCTTGAAACGATCGAGGTCCAGGAAAAAAACCGCCAACTTGGTATGATGGCGCGCCGCCAGCGCCAAGGCCAGATCCGCCCGTTGCGCCAATAACGCCCGGTTTGGCAAATTTGTGAGAGGATCGAAGTAGGCAAGATGTTCAATGCGCTGCTCGATTTGTTGGCGTTCGGTGATGAAGCGCGCCTGCTGAATGTTCTGATACGCTAGGGTCGAAAGTTGTTTGGCCAAGGCAAATAATGCCCAGGCGACCTTCTCAAACTGAGTCCTAGACATCGTGGGTACTTCGCGAAAGGCTTCAATGAATTTTTGTTGATCAACGCCAATTCCCTGGGCGTATTCCAACATCCGATTTTCATTCTGGGTCTGATCGCGAACCTGACCGATGAGCCAGTTGGCGATGTGTTTACCGCCCACTGTGATGCTGGCTCCCGCGTCCCACAGGCCGCCGCTTAGACAAGGCTGGATAATAGGACCGTCTGGATTATGCCGGCCAATGATCGCATCCGAATGATAGCAGTTGTGAAGACCCTTTTCCGTGTTGCGAATCAACTGAATACAGAGTCGACAGAAGCTGCTGGGCCGGGTGATCGGAGAACCATCGACGCGAGTGATGATGGATGCGACTCCGGTCGCCTGGGCAAATAGGTCTTGTAGCTTTTGAATCTCTTCAAGGTTGAACAAATCCTCAAACTGAATGCCTTCTTCCTCATTCAAGGGACGAGTCAGCGCCACGATGCGACTGGTTAGCGCTTCTTCCATGCGCCGTCGTTCGGTAATATCGCGACCAGTACCGCGGTAGCCTATGAAATGCCCTGCGTCACCAAACAAAGGGATGCCATTTACAGAAAACCAGCGTTCCTCGCCCAAATCCGAACGCACCAGATACTCAAAATCCCGAAACGGTTGATGCGCCTCAAGTAGAGCACGGTGCGTCGCCCATTGTTCTGGCGTCAGATTGACAATCGGCATCTCCCAGCGGGCTTTACCGATCAATTGGTTAGAATTGATACCAGCTGGCTCCATCCCCACCATGGCTGCTTCACTCGATGAAAAATAGGTGAACCGGAACTGTTCATCCTGTTCCCAGAACCAGTCCGACGCCAGCGCTGACAGATCGCGAAATCGCGCTTCGCTGGCGCGTAATGCTTCTTCAGCATCCTTGCGCTGGGTAATATCGCGCCAGACGGCATGCAAAATGTGCCGATCTTGCCACGGAATCACCGTTACCAATATTTCCACCCAAAGTTCGCTCCCATCCAAGCGGCAATGCACCCACTCGAACCGTTGGCTGCCTTCCCGGAAAGCCGCCGTAATGATTTCCTGCGCCTTTTCCATGGAGCAGCGTCCGTCCGGCTGAAATTCCGGCGACAGTTCAGCCGGTTGGCGACTAAGTACTTGGGCCTTGTCGGTCGCGCGCAACATTCGCAGCGCGGCAGCGTTGCAATCGAAGAAGCGCTCGTGATCGAGCAGCAGATTGGCGTCGTCGGATTGTTCAAACAGGGTACGGAACAACTGCTCGCGTTCTCTCAAGCCTGTCGCTCGCACCGTCGCTGCTCGCGTGCGCTGTCGCAGACACAGGTACAGCACCGCCAGAAAAACGATGAGAATCCCCACCACCGCCACCCAACGGTAAGTCGGGTAGATAGCGCTGATCATCAATGGCGTCATCCAGCGGTCTGTTTCCCAAAGGATCAGCAGAGTCGCCAGAATACCCAATGTGACTGACAGGATGCCACGCACCTTGACGGTCATGGAGGACTGCCTTGGTCTAGCCTAATCAACGTATTAATCTCGTGTTTCCCCACTGCCAGGCGTGAGCGATGATCGTCGCCAGATCGGCATAATGCAGAGTCCAACCCACAGCTCTGTCTTTGCTCGCTGTGAATCCGCCATGAGTCATGCCGGGATGTCGCACCTGGTGACGGCGTGGGCGGTCTCGATCACTGCCTGGAGCGAAAAGCCGTTGCCGTTACTTAGAATTATAGGCAGCGCTATCCGCGCCATCCCACAATCGCTGCAAGACCAGCAGGTGCGCTTCACACAGATCATTAACGTGAATGTAATGCCTGACTAAATCAAGAAGATATCCGGCACAGAAGCCGCTTAACGCCACAAAATTGTGTGGTCTGTAGGAAAATCGATCACTGCATAGAGGACGGTATGGCATACCAAGAAATTTCCGATATGCGATGTTCGATTTTTCAGGCGATCATAATCCTTAAACTGGAGAGCTGACCAACCGAGTCGCCGATTCATGAAGATACTCAGGGCATGCACGAAAATTTTCCGGGCCATCCAACTTATCAAAAGCCAAGCACCACACACCTAGATTTTTCAGTGAAATCTCGTTATCAAGACGACAATGATTCTTAGCTATTCACTCAAGGGCGCCCTATGAACTGGTATGCTTTTCTCGCTATATTCAGCGGCGCGGGTTTTGGGGCCTGTCTGCGCTGGTGGCTGGGTATGGTTCTCAACCCCCTGTTTCCGATGTTGCCCCTTGGTACCCTAGCGGCAAACTTGCTCGGCGGTTATCTGATCGGGGTAGCGATGGCCTATTTTTCCCTTAACACGAGCTTGCCACCAGAGATTCGGTTGCTCGTCATCACTGGCTTCATGGGAGCGCTGACGACGTTTTCCACCTTTTCCGCCGAAATCGTGACCTCGCTCACCCGCGGTCAGTTTGGCTGGGCGTTGGCGGCGATCGGCGCACACCTGCTGGGTTCGCTGGCGATGACCGCCCTCGGTATCCTGACCGTTCGGGGATTTCTGCCCAAATCCTAAGCGTTACTCAATTTAACTCATTGAAAGAAAATCGTTATTTTTTCATGATAGGAGGATCAACGATGGAAGGTTCGTTTCTCCGGTTTTACCTGCGCGAAAACCAGCGTCATCATGGCCGATTATTGTGGGAATGGCTGCTGGAACAAGCAAATCGCATGGAAATTCGCGGAGGGTCCGCCTTTCGAGCCATGGCCGGTTTTGGTCGGCACCATCACCTGCATGAAGACCATTTCTTCGAATTGGCGGGAACATTGACAGTGGAAGTGGAATTTATCGTGACCGATAATGAAGCGCAGCAATTGCTTGCTCTGCTTCAGGCAGAAAAAATCCGTGTTTTCTATGCCCAAATCCCCGCACGATTCGGAGTGACGATACCGGATGCCGATGAAGCGGTCGTTGCAGCAACCATGCCTCATTCAACTTGACTGTCACTGACATTCGCTCAAGAAACTGTATAGAGCTGCTAAAATCATTATTTTCAACCATCTCAGGCGCATGCTTGCGCCCCCTTTCTTGCCCGTGAGGGAACAAGATGAGCACCATTCGCCAAGATGATTTCACTCGCCTGTGGGAACACGACATGACTACGATTCGTCAGGATGATTTCATTCAATCCATCGCTGATGCCTTCCAATACATCAGCTACTACCACCCGGTCGATTACATCCAGGCGTTGGCTGCCGCCTACGAGCGTGAAGAGAGTCCAGCAGCTAAGGACGCCATTGCTCAAATTCTGATCAATTCCCGAATGTGCGCTGAAGGTCACCGACCGATTTGCCAAGATACCGGCATCGCACTGGTATTTCTGAAAGTGGGCATGGACGTGCGCTGGGATGCGACCATGAGCGTTCAGGAAATGGTGAATGCAGGCGTGCGCCGCGCCTATCTCGACCCGGATAACAAACTGCGCGCCTCCGTGCTGCTCGATCCCGCCGGCAAGCGCCAGAACAGCAAGGATAATACCCCTGCCGTCGTGCATTACGAAATTGTCCCCGGCCACCATGTCGAGGTGATCTGCGCGGCCAAAGGCGGTGGCTCCGAGGCGAAGTCCAAATTCGCCATGCTGAATCCATCCGATGACTTGGTGGACTGGGTGCTGAAGACGATTCCCAGCATGGGTGCTGGATGGTGCCCACCGGGCATTCTCGGTGTCGGCATCGGCGGTACGCCGGAGAAGGCGTTCTTGCTAGCGAAAGAATCACTGATGGCGCCAGTCGATATTCAGAAGCTGATCGCTCGGGGGCCGGCGAATCGTGCTGAGGAACTGCGCATTGAGCTTTACGAGAAAGTGAACGCGCTGGGCATCGGCGCTCAGGGGCTTGGCGGTTTGACCACGGTGCTCGATGTCAAGGTGCTCGACTACCCAACGCATGCCGCCAACCTACCCATCGCCCTGGTCCCGAACTGTGCGGCAACCCGCCACGTACATTTTCATCTCGATGGCAACGGTCCGGCCAAGCTGGAGCCGCCAAGCTTGGATGACTGGCCGAAACTGACCTACGCACCGACCAACGCCCGTCGAGTCGATCTTGCCACAGTTACCCGTGAAGACGTGGCGAATTGGAGACCCGGCGAAGTGTTATTGCTGAACGGTCAATTGCTGACCGGTCGCGATGCCGCTCATAAGCGAATGACCGATATGTTGAATCGAGGCGAGAAGCTACCGGTGGATTTCACCAATCGCTTCATCTACTACGTCGGCCCGGTCGATCCAGTGCGTGATGAGGTGGTCGGTCCCGCCGGCCCGACCACGGCGACCCGCATGGATAAATTTACCCGGCAAATGCTGGAGCAGACCGGTCTATTGGGCATGGTAGGCAAGTCTGAGCGTGGCCAAATCGCGATCGACGCCATCAAAGACAATAAAGCGGTCTATCTGATGGCGGTTGGTGGTGCGGCCTACCTGGTTTCCAAGGCGATCAAGGCTTCCAAGGTGATGGCTTTCGACGATTTGGGCATGGAAGCAATTTACGAATTCGATGTCAAGGATATGCCGGTGACGGTGGCAGTGGACGCACAGGGCAGCAGCGTGCATAAAACCGGGCCGAGAGAATGGCAAATGAAGATCGGTAAGATCCCTGTGGTGGAAGCCGCTTAAGGCTTGAGATGACGACCAGGATTACGAAAAGCCATCATCCTGGTCGTCATGCCTAGCCGGCATCTTGTGTGTTGTGTGAGCGCCGAAGCCGACTTGAGCCATTCGCTGATCATCTTCGTGATCGCCTAGGTCTAGTGTTTCCGTTGCTTTAAGGAAAGCCAGCGCCCATGCAAGGCGCTGGCGGAAAATCTCTAGGCAAAATCAACCGCTGAATTGATCAATGTTTGCCTCACCATCTCAGGCGTACTGCTGAGCGACGAAATCCCAGTTGACTAGATTCCAGAAGGCTTCGACGTACTTCGGACGCAGATTGCGATAGTCGATGTAGTAGGCGTGCTCCCAGACATCGCAGGTCAGCAATGCTTTCTTGCCCGAGGTCGCTGGCGTGGCCGCGTTGGATGTGCTCATCAGTTCGATGGAGCCATCCGGATTCTTGACCAGCCAACCCCAACCTGAACCGAAGGTGCCCACCGCCACCTTGGTGAATTCTTCCTTGAATGCTGCGAACGAACCGAATTTCTGGTTGATCGCTTCGGCCAGTGCGCCACTCGGTTCGCCGCCGCCGTTGGGCTTCAGGCCATTCCAATAGAAGGTATGATTCCACACCTGAGCCGCGTTGTTGAAGATGCCACCAGAGGCTTTCAGAATGATCTCTTCGAGCGACAGGTTTTCGAATTCAGTACCTTTGATCAGATTATTCAGATTCGTCACATAGGCCTGATGATGCTTGCCATAATGAAACTCGATGGTTTCCTTGGAAATATGCGGCTCCAGCGCATTTTGCGCATAGGGCAATGCAGGCAGTTCATGAACCATGATGAATATTCTCCTCGCAGATCAGATGAAGGGATATCGCGCCCGATTGGAACCCGGTGGCGGTATGAAGTTTCGCCAAGGGGGCGGATAACAGCCTGGCAAGTCTAGTCGTCGCTCCCCGACGATGCAACGCAGGCTCCATGCGGCAAGGGTGTGCTATTCTTGCCCTCGCCCCGTGTGCCGGACCGGTGCGAAGCCGCTCCGCGCCCTTCGTTTCAGCCCATGGAGATCGAACATATGAACAGGTCCACCTTCGCTTTTGCCCTTGTGGCCGCTTTGAGCGCTGCCGGTTGCGCCAACCCGGGTAGCTCTGCCGACGAGAGCAGCGCGACTGGCTCTGCCAACTCCAGTGGCAGTAGTCGCAGCATCTCTCAAGTCAGCGACTCGGAAATCACTTCCACCATTCGGAACGCCTTCGGTCAAGATGACCTGCTGTCCAAGTCGAATATTTCGGTGAACTCAGATCAGGGTGTGGTCAGTCTCAGCGGTCGGCTCAGCGCGCGCGCTGCCAATCGCGCGGTGTCTGTCGCTCGCGCGGCGCCAGGCGTACGCCGGGTCATTTGGGCCAGCATCGAATACATCCCTGAATAACCTCTATACGTCTTTGCATGCTTGGAACCTTAGAATCTTTATGTGCGGCATTAGCGGTGAACTGCGTCTAGATGGCGGCGAACCTGATTTGGTTCTGATGGGGCGGATGTTACAACACCTAGCTCGGCGTGGTCCCGACCACGAAGGCGTCTGGTCTGACGGACCTCTACTGTTCGGCCACCGCCGACTGTCGGTCATTGACCTCAGCGACCGTTCCAACCAGCCGATGGTCGATTCCGAGCTGGGGCTGGCGCTGATCTTCAACGGCGCCATCTATAATTACCGGGATCTGCGCCGAGAGCTGCAAGCCAAGGGGTATCGGTTCTTTTCCGAGGGCGATACTGAAGTCATTCTCAAAGCCTACGCCGAATGGGGTGAACCATGTGTCGAGCATTTGACCGGCATGTTTGCCTTCGCCCTTTGGGATCTGCGCGAGCACACGCTGTTTCTGGCCCGCGACCGATTGGGCATCAAGCCGCTGTATTACAGCCGGACCCCGTGTGCTTTCCGCTTTGCCTCCAACAGCCAGGCGCTATTGGCTGCGCCGGACGTGGACACAGCGATAGACCCGGTAGGCTTGCACCATCAACTGACCCTGCATGCGGTCATTCCCGCACCACGGACCCTGCTCCAAGGCATCCGTAAGTTGGCGCCAGCCACGACATTGACCATCGACGCTCGGGGCAATGAACGGTCCCGAATCTACTGGCGTCTGCAGGCTCGACGCCCTGCCGAACCGCGTAGTGAAACCGAGTGGACCGAGGCGGTGCATGAGGCTTTGCGATGGGCAGTGCGTAGGCGGCTGGATGTCGCCGACGTGCCAGTCGGCGTACTGTTGTCCGGCGGACTAGATTCCAGTTTGCTGGTCGCGCTGCTGGCCGAGTCTGGAGTTCGCGATCTGCGGACCTTTTCGGTGGGCTTCGAAGACCAGCCAGAGGAAAAAGGTAGCGAATTCGAGTATTCCGATCCAGTCGCGGCTCGCTATCAAACCCATCATCACAAATACCTGATCCCCAACGATCGGGTGCTTGAACGCCTGCCGGAAGCGGTTACCTGCATGGCTGAACCGATGGTGGGTCAAGACGCGGTGGCGTTCTTTCTGTTGGCCGAGCAGGTTTCTCAAGCGGTCAAGGTCGTACAAAGTGGTCAGGGCGCCGATGAGGTCTTCGGCGGTTATTTCTGGTATCCACGCATGGCTGCCGAGACAGGCAGCGATCTGGAACGGTTTCGGCGGCACTATTTCGACCGTGATCAGGCCGAATTCCTGGAAACGGTCACGTTGAATTACCAGGGTCCTGACCATACTGCGCAACTGATTGCCGAGCGACTCGCGGAACCCGATGCCGAAGAATACCTCGATCAAGTGTTACGGCTGGATGTGACCACTTTGATCACCGATGACCCGGTGAAACGAGTGGACAATATGACCATGGCTTGGGGGCTGGAAGCGCGGGTGCCGTTCTTGGACCATGAGTTGGTGGAACTGGCGATGCAGTTACCGCCGGCCTTGAAGATCGGTAATGGTGGCAAGCGAGTGCTGAAAACCATCGCCCGTGGCCTATTGCCCGATGCCGTGATCGACCGACCCAAAGGTTATTTCCCGGTGCCAGCGCTCAAATTCGTGCGCGGACCGTTCCTCGATTTCATGCGTGATATCCTAAATTCACGCGCCTGCCAAGAGCGTGGCTTATTCCAACGGGCATATCTGAACACCCTGCTGACCGAACCCGAAGCGCATCTGACCCGACTACTGGGCAGCAAACTGTGGCATTCAGCGCTGCTGGAATTCTGGTTGCAATTGAACGTCGACCCAGCAACGCGGGTCAATAATTGAATTGAAAATTCTTCTCACTCAAGAGGTCATTCAATGGATGCTTTGGAACGTATCAAGCAACAGGTCGAATCCAATCCAGTCGTTATCTACATGAAGGGTACTCCCGAGGCGCCGCGTTGTGGCTTCTCGCACCGCGCGTCGCAAGCATTGGCGGCAACTGGTCTACCTTTCGCCTATGTGAACGTGTTGGAAGATCCGGAAATTTTTGACCATCTGCCACGCTACGCTGACTGGCCGACTTTTCCACAGATTTATATTGGCAGCGAATTGATTGGTGGTTGTGACATTACCCTGGAACTGCACCAGAACGGTGAGTTGCAAAAATTGATGGAAGACGCAGTCGCCAAGGCGGAAACCCTATCGATCTAAGCAATTTTCAATGGCTATCGGCCCGGCTTCGCCGGGCTGTTGTGCGATTGCACGATGCGAAATTTTTTCGCATCTCCCTAGTAAAATGCCTTGTGAATGCTACAATCATCACATTCAAGCAGTGGCGATGACCTGTAAAAGATGATGTTGTCGTTCTCAGCCTGAATAATTCACCCGCATGGAGCATGCTCTCCTCTTCTCATTTGCATTAGGCCGGTTCCCCATATCCTGGTCGAGTGAGGTGAAACATCATGTCCAGTGTCTTGCAGCAAATCGCCCAGCAGTTCGAAAGTATCGATCCGGACAAGGCCAATGAGCTACGCCGGATCGAACAGGTTTATACCCATTTCGGTTTCAATGACAACGCCACGACTCAAACCAGCGAAGACGGTGCTACTCGTCGGCTGCTTCACTATCTGCCGCGGATGGCGCGGATGAAGGACTTTCGCTTATATCGCATCGGTGTCGGTGAGCAGGAGAACGGCGGCTACGCCCACCAAGCAGTCGCTTTGCTCGATGCTCGCCACTTGCCAACACCAGGTAATGCCCTAGCAGTGTTAGATCCTATCGGAACAGAGGCTCCTACATCATCAGTGAGCGATGACGAATCCCATCAGTACTTTTTCGAAGTCTGGCAGACTCTGCAATACCATTATGGTCACGGCTGTGCACTGATTCCCGATAGCCAAGTATCAGTACCAGTCGTATCTTAAAACGACCTATGCTTTCCCCTGAACAACCGGCTCATATCGAGTTGTTCAGGTCGTTTGAGAAATCGCCGCAATTCCTAGGGACGCCATGACCTCGTTCAGCGTCCGCAAAGCGTCGGCAAAATGCAACCGTTCGATCTGTTGGCCGACAGGGTGCAATTGCTGACGAGCCGACGGATCTGTCATTTGCCGCATGACCTCGGCAAACTGATCTTTGGCTCTTAGATCGCGTGCGGCAAGCAGTTTCGCCAAGGCGGCAACCTGCTGGGCCCATGACTCTCGATCCAGCGCTTGCCGGGTTTGAGCGTCATCCGATCCCCCGGTCTTGTTTGTCACTCCAGTCTCTAAATCCAATTGATCGATGCCAGCTAGAACTTCGTGTAATCTCGCCTCCGCCTCGTCCAAGAGCGAGGGAATATCGCCAGTGTGCTCAATCAGAGCTCTTTCCAGCCGCCGCATCGCCTGCTCCAATGACATGGCGGCCAGATTTCCTGCCACCCCTGCCATGGCATGGGCGCGATGTATTGCCTGCTCTCTATCGCCGGCGACCAGAGCGGAGCGGATTTCCGCTAGTACATCGTGATATTGTTCCGGAAACCGCGCCAAGAGTCGCCGGTAAAGGGTCTCGTTGCCCCCAAGCCGCCGAAGACTGACCGCAACATCGAGACCCGGTGCGGTATTAGGTAAAAGAGACCCTGCGATGGCATCTGGTGGGGTTTTTATCCCGACGTCCAGGCCTGGATTTTTTATCTGTTGTTCAGGGATGACAGGCGTGTCTTTTACCCATTGCCGCAACGTCTGAAATAAAACCGGCACATCGATCGGCTTGGCCAGATAATCATTCATGCCGGCAGCCAGACAGCGTTCTCGTTCCCCGGTCAATACATTGGCAGTCATGGCGATAATCGGCAACTTGGTACAGCATGGATCACTTCGTAACCGCCGAGTGGCCTCATAGCCATCCAGCACAGGCATCTGTAAATCCATCAGCACGACATCGAATCCATCAGGATTAGTGCGCACTTTATCGAGCGCTTCCTGGCCGTTACTGGCAATCTGCACGTGTAATCCAGCCTGACGCAAAATCTCCTCGGCCACTTCCTGATTGATCGGTTGATCCTCCACCAACAGTACGCGTGCTCCGCGCAGCCGAGCTGCTTCTTCGAGTGTATGCGTTGATGGTTGCGCAAATTCAACTTCGGACGGGTCCGCATGGCCAAAAACGGCGGTAAAACGAAATACGCTGCCCTGACCCAAGGTACTGGTTACTACAATTTGCCCGCCCATCCTTTCCACTAGGCGCTGGCTGATCGCCAGGCCGAGTCCAGTACCGCCAAAACGACGGGTGATTGAAGCATCCGCCTGACTGAATAGTTGAAACAACCGAGTCTGCTGCTCTGGAGCAATGCCGATGCCTGTATCTTGCACGGAAAATTCCAAGATGGTTTGTTCCAGAGAACTTTCCAGCATCCGGATCACTACCTTAACTTCCCCATGTTCGGTGAACTTAACGGCGTTTCCCACCAAATTGATGAGTATCTGTCCTAGGCGATCAGGGTCACCACGCAGATATTTCGGTGCTCGCTCATCTTCGTGAAAGGTCAACATCAAGCCTTTTTCGATGGCGCGTAATCCCACCACGCTGCGGGTTCTATCTAAAACCGCATATAGGTCAAATGGTATGACGTTGAGATCTAAACGTCCTGCCTCGATCTTAGAAAAGTCCAGAATATCGTTGATCAGGGTCAGCAATGTGTGTGTTGCATGCTCCATTTTTTTTAACTGCCCTGCCAACCGGAAAGGCAACTCATCCTGTTGGACTAGATAAAGCAGGCCTTGAATGGCATTGATCGGCGTACGGATTTCATGGCTCATGTTGGCCAGAAATTGACTCTTGGCCCGACTGGCCTCTTGTGCCTCCTGTTCTGCTCGCCGCCGGTCGAGTACTTCGCGGTGCAGGCGATGGCCCAGCGTCAGCACCCAACGCCAAACCACCAGCAGCAATACTAGAATCAACAGGGACTCGACTAATAGGGTTTGCAGGATATCTTGTTCCAGTGTTTGAAAAAAAAGAGACTGGATATAAAATCGGGCAACGCCGAGCAATTCATCGGTCAGGGGCGCGTAAAGCGGGATCTCGACGCAAAAACAAGGCTGGCGATCCGTTTGCCCACGGTGCAAATCCAGCGTTCCCCGCACTGCCGGGACGATTTCATAGTCCAACTCCAAAGCCAAGCCGACGATAAAAGGCTGGTTAGTGGCCGGATCGGTAGCCAGCAGAATCTTATCCATCGCCACCGTCACTTCGTTGACGGAAATTCTATCGCCGCGCGGTTGCAGTACTTCCGCCAGAGGAATCGCTTGCGCCTGGGCCAGGAGTTTGGCGTTGGCATCCGCCGCCAAAAGCAGCCGAGGCTGTAGCAGGACAAACCAATAGATCGCCGTTACACTTGCCACCGCCAACGCCAACAAGATAAACGACAACGTGAGCTGGAAAATAATCCGGTTGGTCTGCTGCCCGATAGGATGATGGATGCCGTTAATCATGAATCTTGGCGACCTTGAGCAGAAGTTGGTTCAACTGAATGCCGGACTGCTGCAGGGTGGTCCGATTGATATATGGCATGACCCGCACCTCGATCACCAATCCGGCTAGAATCCCTTTTTCCACATGTCCGGCAAATGGCGAAAACACGATTCGCTGATGATCGACACCATATCGGATCACGGTCTCCAACGCCGCATCCGACAGAGGCTGTATGAGATAAATGGCGGCTGGTGTCTGACGTAGCTCCTTGAGATGCTTGTCGTCGGTCAGGATGAACTGGAGAGGATAATTCTTGACTTTACCTTGCTGGCCACCGTGACCAGATGTTTGCAGCGCCGTAGCGAATTCTTCAGCCCGTTTCCGGTCATCCCGGTACAAGAGCGCCAACTCCAACTGACCAGCAGCATTTACTTTCTTTTCCAAGTCCCGGTCTGCCGCCAGCAAGGTGCGAAATAGGCGCAGCCCGATCTGAACCCGTTGTTCCTGTGGATCACCTAGTGCGCCATACG
Organism: Gammaproteobacteria bacterium; assembly: GCA_024235035.1. Taxonomy (GTDB): domain Bacteria; phylum Pseudomonadota; class Gammaproteobacteria; order Competibacterales; family Competibacteraceae; genus UBA2383. The sequence continues at coordinate 17,027 of JACKNE010000007.1, read as the reverse complement.
AAGCGCTCAAAAGGCCAAGCAGGATTCCCAGCAACAAGGGCCAATATTTGGGGAAGTCGGAAGCAGACATCGGACGATGACTGTGCCTATCATCTCGTTTGAGCAACATCAAAAGTCATATGAAATCTGCCCCCAGATCAGACGATCGGGAAATGTGCTCGCCGTGATGCCTAGAGGCGGAAACTCGCGAATCAGGTAACGCTGATCTGCTTGCAATAGATTGCGCACTCCCAGCCGCAGAGTGAGCCCCTTGGTCCAGACATTGAACCAGTTCAAGGTCATGGCGATCCGATGCTCCGCGTCGGAGTCGACCTGGTCGGAATGACGCTTGCCCAGGTAATTCCAATGCATGGTGAACAGCAACCAGTCGGTAGGTCGGTAGAACAAGGCCAGATTACCCAACCAATCCGTGGTGGTCGGATTTTTTTCAAGCCTATTGCCAACGTGGCCATCCCGAGCGTCGGCATAGGAGAGATTCAACCAGGACTTGAGTCGGGGAGACCACTGTTGTTCCCACTCCAGCTCCACACCTGTGGTCTCTGAGGCGCCGATGTTATCGAAATCGAGACCACCGCCTGGCAGCCTGACGGGAGTGATGTGATCTTTCAATCGCGAATCAAACAAGGTCAACCGTAGTACCTGACCCATCTGCCGATGGATATAACTGAGTTCGGATGTGCTAATGGTTTCAGGATCAACATCGGTGTCGGCATAGGTGGGAGGCGAGAACAGTTCCCAGAACGTCGGTGCTCGATAGCCGCTGGTGTACTGCGCCTTCAAAATATTCGTTTCGGAAATCTGCCACACCGCCGCCAAACGGGGATGGAAGAGATTCTCATCCAGATCATCGCGACGATCAAAGCGCAATCCTGCTGTGAACGTCACATGCTCAGAGGCTTCATATTGATCCTGCAGGCTGATTCCATAATAACGGTGACTGATATCGTACCGTGAAAATCCTGGTCCGTCGTTGGGCGGAGAAGTTCCCCTGAGCGCCTCCTCGGTGTGGCTGTCCGTATAAGAAAACTGCAGCAACCAGTGATGATGCTCCATTCCGCGCCAAACGAGCTCCGCCCTCCCTTCCCAGACCTGCCCCAGAAAACGCTCGCGCGCTTCCGTAAAATCGTTATTGAGGTAAGAGGCATACAGGCTGATCTGCGTATCGGCCATCGGGTCAAAGGATTGACGTACAGCGATCGTCTCGGTACGTTGGGTACGGCTTATTCCTTGATCGTCGTCATAGTCCTCATTGATCGCTTGCGCCGTCAGCTCAAATCCATGATGCGAGAACAGGACGATGCCGGACTGCTGCTCATTCTCGACGTCGATGCCCACCGGCGCTTCCACCCAGTGCCCCGTCGATCCAGCCATATTGAGGCTGAACCGGGTTAGGCCATCCTCGCTCTGGTAGCTGTACAGTCCTCCCGAAGTCGTGGTGCCATGCTGGTCCACACGCATGGAGATTCGTGAGTTTCCTTGACGGGTCAGAATATTCAACACACCTTGGTAGGCAAAATCCCCGTAGAGAACCGCACCGGGACCTCGAATAAATTCGATACGTTCTACCTGTTCAATTGGTAGCAAGAGGGCTTGCGAGGAAAGTCCGGATTCATCCCGACTCATCGGTATTGAGTTCAGTAATACTTTGACGTTACCGGAGTTGAAAGAGGAGCTGAAGCCGCGAACGGCAACGAAAGGCTCTCCCCGGATACTCTGATTGATCATCACCCCAGGAATCAGGGCCAATGCGTCCCAGACCGTGCGCATGCCCAGCGCCTCTAAATCCCGACCTTGGAGCACGGTCACCATGCCGGGCACATAATCGGCATTCAGCCGGCTTTTGGTGGCAATCTCGGTGCTTTCATCCAACACCTGCGTCAATTCGCTTAGCCATTCCTGGTCCTCGTGGGCCAGATTCGCCGCCAGATCGATCGAGGCCTCTTCAGCCTGTAATGGATAGACACCGGCGGCTAGCCAAGATACCAAGGCCAGTCCCCATTGTCGGTGCTTTGGTCGATCATTGAAGTTCATAAGGTCACTAAATCTCTTGAGATCGCTAAACAGCTTACAGTGACTGAGGACAACGCTCAGGCTCTGTTAGAAATCATAGGAAATTTGTCCCCAAACTAGACGATCAGGAAAATCAGTCACTTGAATTCTGATGGGCTCACCGATCAGGGAGCGTTGTTCCGCTTGCAGCAGATTACGCACCCCTAGACGCAAGGTCAGCCCCTTTGTCCAGACATCGAATAGATTCATAGTAACGGCGACCCGATGTTCTCCCACAGAATCCACGCTCTGGGCATGGCGCTTGCTTATATAGTTCCAATAGGCCGTGAGTAACATGCGGTCCGTAGGTCGGTAGAACAAAGCCAGATTTCCCAACCAATCGGTGGTACTAGCATCTTGTTCATTGGTGGCTTCACTCGTGGGTAGCACGCGACCATCACGGCTGTCGCTGTAAGAGAGATTGAACCAGGATTTTAGCTGTGAAGACCACTGTTGCTCCCACTCCAGCTCTACCCCTGCCGTCTGTGAGGCGCCAAAGTTACCAAAATCGAAACTAGGCTGTCCCATGGGGCTGATATGATCTTTTAACCGGGAATGAAACAGCGTCAGTCGCACGACTCGGTCGGCCACCCGGTTGATGTAGCTCAGTTCGGTGGTAGCCACAGTTTCCGGCTCCAAACCGATCAGGACGTTGTTGGGAAAAAGCTCCCAGAAGGTTGGCGCCCGATAGCCCTCGGCATACTGGGCTTTCAGGATATGGGCCTCTGAGAGACGCCATACCCCGGCCAAGCGGGGCGTCACGAGGTTCAGAGCGAGGTCATCGAGATGATCGAAACGTAGACCGGCGGTAATCGACAGCTGATCGGACGCTTCATAGCGATCTTGCAGGCTGACGCCATAACGACGACGGCTTATATCGTGTTGATTCACGGCCGGAGGGCGAGGCGCATTAGGGCGAGAAACTGGTGGCGGTGCTTTGAAAGCCTCCTCGATCTGGGTATCCGTGTATGAAAACTGGGCTAGCCAATGATGGCGCTCCAGCATCTGCCAGGAAAAATCCGCACCCCCTTCCCAGGTATGTCCTAGAAAGCGCATATCCTCTTCTTCGAAGTGATTGTTCAGATAAGAGGCGTATAAATTGACTTCGGCATTTGCCGCCAAGTCAAACGCCTGACGTACCTCGAAGGCTTCGGTGCTTTCATCATGACCCTCTTGGTTGCCTTGATAGTCGTGATCGATCGCTTGAGCAGTGAATTGAAATCCTCGATGTGCGAAGACCATGATACCGGTTGCCTGGTCCTCCTGAGCATCGACACCCACAGGTGCTTCCACCGAATTTCCCGTTAGGCCCGTGACATTAAGACTGAACCGGGTGACGCCATCCTCGCTCTGGTAAGCATACTGTCCTCCAAGCGTGGTCGTGCCATGCTCGTCCACGCGCGTGAACGCTCGATGGTTTTGCTTGTAGGTCAGTATGTTGAGCACTCCATGATAGGCGTAGTCACCATAGAGGACCGCGCCGGGACCGCGGATGAATTCGATGCGATCCACTTGTTCAATGGGTAGCGATAATGCCTGAGAAGAAAGCCCGGAGTTATCCCGACTCATCGGCACCGAGTTCAACAATACCTTGATATTTCCAGAGTTGAACGGAGCGCTGAATCCCCTGACTGCCACTAAAAAATCTCCCTGGTCACCTTGATTGATCATCACCCCAGGAATCAGCGCCAGCGCCTCCCAGACCGTGCGCATCCCCAGCGCTTCCAGATCTCGACCTTGCAGGACCGTCGCCGTGCCTGGCACGTAGTCGGCATTCAGTCGGCTTTTGGTGGCAATCTCGGTGCTCTCATCCAACACCTGCATCAATTCTCCCAGCCACTGTTCATCTTCGCTCGTGACTGCGGCGACATCAGCAGAGCTTTCTTCAGCCAATGACGAAAGCGCGGTGAACAACAAGCACACGACGACTGAGAGCAATCGCAGCCAGTAACCGCAATCGTGGCCAAAATTTGCCGCGTAGGCTTTCTCGATTTTTCGGAAAACCCCCAAGAGAGTCGTCGTTTTGCTGATCATCATCCTATTTCACACGGATGGACTATTTGATTCGATACCTTTCTGGGATAGAAGCGCTACCAGGCTCAATCGATCTGTTTGTTGTTCCATAGACTAAACGCATGATTTTTCGTCACTGCCTAAAACCCGGTTTCTCCCTGTCTGTTTCGCTTGATATAAACGCCGGTCAGCTGTCTCGATCAAGGCTTGAATTTCAAGCTGTTGGTTGGGTTGCAGCGTCGCTACGCCCATGCTGACGGTCACGAAAGAAGCGACTGGAGAAAGGGGGTGATCGAGCCGCTGGGCTGCAATTTGCTCTCGTAACCGTTCTGCGATGGCCAGAGCACCGGTGTGATCGGTCCCTGGCAGTACACAGGCGAACTCTTCACCGCCATAACGGGCGACTAAGTCGGTGCGCCGCGTTAAACCGCTAGCAAGTGCTTGCGCGACAGTTTTCAAACACCGGTCGCCGGCAGCATGACCGTAGTGGTCGTTGTACACCTTGAAATAGTCCACATCCGTTATGATCAGCGACAAAGACGTCTTGGCGCGAATCGCGTGCAGCCATTCCGTTTCGAGAAACTCATCGAAGCGACGGCGATTAGGAATCCCGGTCAGACCATCGGTCATAGAAAGGCCGGTCAAGAAATCCCGATAGCGTTTCAATTCCAGGTGGATGCCAACCCGCAGCCTGACGATGCTGGGGCGCACTGGCTTGGTCAGATAATCGACAGCACCGAGTTTTAAACCGATTTCCTCGTCTTCTTCCTGGTCCCTGGAAGTCACGAAAATGACCGGTATGGCCCGAGTCACGGGGTTTTGTTTGAGTCGAACACAAATCTCATATCCGTTCATTTCCGGCATGACCACATCCAACAGAATGAGATCTGGGGACTGTTTCTGGGCCACGGCCAGTGCATCTAGGCCATTGGTCGCGAATAGGATTCGATAGCGTTCGGACAGCATGCTATTCAAAATTTCTATATTTTCAATCATATCATCGACGACCAAGAGGGTCGCTTGCTGTTCGCCGAGCATTATTGTCTCCACTCCTGTCGAGCGTGGTCCGCGAAAAGTTTAGTTGCTCAACCTGCCGATCACCAATCTTGGATAAGCGGCGCCGGGTTGTAAAATTGACCGTCCGAGCCACCACTATAAACAGTTTGGCTCATAGGGCTAACCGTGTGAGGGGCAGAAGCCGCAGCGTTTAAAAAGAGAATGCGCTTCCCGTCATCAAGCGCCAAAGGGGGAGCTGATGATCCGTTTCTCAACGGTCGCATGGATGAACGAGCAGAAATGCTACGCATATCGAATCGAGGTTCTGCATTCGAAGGGGCTGTGTTGCCCGGCGTGCCAGATACCGGTCGAGGATGCGGAAGCCTTGGTAAGTAGGACCAGATGATGATTGAGCGGAGCAATGGCAAGCGTCATACCCACGTCAGCGGGTATGACGCTTCCACAGACTGGATAAAAACCTCGACTCTACTCCACCTTCACCATCCCCATCGCTCCGCGCCCGAACTGCCACGGTTTGTACATGTCCTCCACATAGATTGCCGGTTGCCGATACACGCCCGGCGTCACCGCCCGCGCTAGATAGGCCAAGGTGAAAGCGCGCTCCCCACCTCGGTCGATATCCAACGCCGCCACGAAACGATCGTCACGGATTTCAGTGTGCAGCGTCTCGGTCAATTTCGGCAACCAGGCAATGTCCAGCGTCGAAGCGCCATGCCCCAACCGGGCGTTCTCGATTTCCAATCCCGCCGGCAGCAGATCCACCACTAGCGCCTGCTGCTCCTCGCTGCCTTGCACCTCGCCGGTGATCACCGCCACCAGCAAATCGTTCTGGCGAATTTGCCCTGGATCGATCTCCTGACCGCTGCGGGTGTAGTAACGACGGGTGATGGTGAAACCCTCACGAGCCGACGGTTGTTCCGCCGTCGGTACGCCGCTGCGATCCAATACGCTCCAGGCCGGGTGTTCGCCTTGATTGGCGACAGCGACACCCCGCACCAACTGCTCGGCGACCGGCTTCAAATAGAATGGATCAGCGGTGGTCGCCTGCTCGTCCACAGCCAGCCGTAAGGCGCCAGTCTGTTGCGACAATGCATACGCCGCTAGCAGCAGCCACGCCTGTTCCTGAGTACTGGTGTAGCGACGCTGGTTGAAGTCGGCCGCCACTTCTTCGGCTAATTGCGGCACCCGCTCTGGCAGCAATTTCGCTTCCGCCAACAGCGCCAATAACGCCGCCCGGTCGCGCAACGGACTACCGTAGTCGCGCACCCCGATCGTCCGATCGGTCGTCCGGTTTAGGGCCGCCGTAAACGCCTCCTTGGCCCGCTCCAGCTCACCATAGCGCGCCAACGCCGAACCCAGTTGCGCTTGAGCCAGTGCGCTCGGCATCTTCAGCAAATAGTTGTCATGTAGATAACGCAAGTCGCCGATGGCGGCTTTCTGCTCTCGCGCCAGGACATCAAGCTGATAAGCCCGCCAACCCAATTCCTTATCGGCGAAATCATCGGTGCGCAGCCGTTCCTGCAAATGGGCCAAGCCTCGCCGCCAAGCACTGTCTGGGACCAGATATTTGGCCTGTCGAGCGCGCACCAGGAAATCCATGGCGTAAGCGGACAACCAATCCTCGACGGAACTGTCGGGCCCCCACAACCCAAAGCCACCGCCTGCATCTTGCAAGGTCAGGATGCGCTGAATGGCCTCTTGCACTCGTTCCCTCAAGCCGGCTTCCGTCGCCTTCTGACCGGCCCAGATCTCGGCCACTTCGTTGAAATAAATCAATGGCAAAGCGCGGCTGGTAGTCTGCTCCAGGCAGCCATAGGGATAGCGGTCCAACTGAGCCAGCAATTCCGGGACGTTAAGGTTGGGCCGGCTAGCGACGCTCAGCCGCACCCGACCCGTGCCCGGTAGATACCCTGCTAACAGCTCGTTGTTCAATCGCAAGTTTTCGCCAGGGTTCAATCGCTGCACGGTGCGCTCGGTCACCAGGTTCTGCGCCGGACGTACCCCGATATCCGACTCTCGCACCAGATTGAAACCGTTCGGACCCTGCACATGCAATTGCAGCTTGCCTGCTCCCGGTTGTAATCCACGTAGGGTGAAGGTGCGGCTTTCACGGCTCTGTATCGCGGAATCCGCCACGCTGAACGTGAACGCCGCCGGCTCATTCACCGCCACCGCGCCAGCAGCGCTCAGGCGGATGGCATAGTCGCCGGGCGGGGCGCTCAAGTTCTGTACGGTGACGCTGATCTGACTCTGATCCTCCGGAGCCAGGAAGCGCGGCAGGTAAACCCGCGCCACCAACGGATCGCGCACCAGCGGCGCCATCTCAGCTCGACCCAACCGGTTACGATCCCAGGCCACCGCCATCAACCGCACCTGGCCGTTGAAATCCGGCAACACCAAGGGAATTTTCGCCTGGCCGTTGGCATCGAGCGCGACCGGCCCGGAGAACAGAGCTAAGGTCTTGACCGTGCGAATGGCGGAGGGGTCCAATTGCCGAGCCTCGGCATCGCCGCCAACCTTGAGGGCACCGGGGCGACCGCCGGTTTCGATCAGCTTGCCGTACAGATCGAGCAACTGCATCCCCAATCGGCGCTTGCCCAGGAAGTAATCGACCGGATCTGGAGCGGTGAAATCGGTCAGTTGCAGGATACCTTCATCTACCGCTGCCACGGTCAGATAGGCCGATTGACCAGAGTCGAGTCCCGTGACGGTCACCGGCAGTTCCACGGTCTGACGTGGTTTCCATTCCGTCGGGGCATCCAGGGTGATGTTCAGCGTGCGTGGCGCAGGGTCAAGCCCTACCCAGGCTACGCCGATGGCTCGGCCCGGCCCACGCGTCGTGGTCGAACTGGCGGCCTCCGCCGCGGTCCCCGTCTTGGTCGGAACGCGGAACGCAGTTGCCGCGATATAAACGCCTGGCCCCCATTCGGCGGGGATCGGCAGCTCCACGGTGGCGCCATCGGCGGGAATACTCACCGTCTTGCTCAGCCACAACCGATCACCAACCACGTTCAGCAGCACCTCGCCGGCGAACGGCGCGCGCAAAAAGATCTTAGCGGTCGCACCCGCCGGATAGCGCGGCTGATCAAGCGTGACCTTCATCTGATCCGGCGTATCGTTAACCCCAGGACTCTCGAACCAGCCGACGTTGAAGCGCACGCTGGAGGCGACGCCCGTCTTCGCATCGAGCACATCCAGTCGGTAGCGACCCCAATCCAGACCCCGCTGGGTCAGCACGGCGGGCTGATCGGCCACGATGTTCAAGGTTTGGCTGGCCACCGAAGCGCTGTCACGGATGATCAGCTTATAGTTCCAGCGCCCCTCGTCGTAGTACCAGTAATAGCGGTACTCCTCACGCACCAATTTGGCACTCAATCCGCTTTGCGCCTGAGCCTGACCTTGTGAGTCGAGGGCAATCAGCTCGAACGCTGCCTCCTGACCGATCTTGACGCCGCCATCACCAAAGCGTGGCTTGATGCCGATCGCGAACGGTTGAACGCGATAGGGTAGATCCAGACTGCGGGTCACCGGGCGACCACCAGGCTCGAACAGCGAGACGCGCACTCGGGCCAGCAAGGGGCGCGTGGTATCCGGCGTCTCGCTGAGACTAATCTGCGCCTGGGCCTTGCCCTGGTCGTCGGTGCCGGCCAGCACCACTGGAAACCGCTGGGCGGTCCAACTGTCTTGAGTCAACCCGAAACGATAGCCAGGGAAAGCCGGGTAAGGATTGGCGTCTTCGCGCAGCACCAATTCACCCTCCGCCTTGAGATTAGCTGCCGGCGCGCCGTACAGGAAGCGACCATCGATATCCACCACCGCCGGCTCGCCTGGCTTCAACACCGGCGCTGCCGAACTCAACTCCAACTTCAAGCGCTGCGGTACAAAATCCTCGACCTGGAAACTGATCTGGCCTATCGGCTCGCCCTTGGGGTCGAGGTAAGCTTTGACGGTCCAGGTCCCCGTGCGCGCGTTCAACGACATCGGAATCGGCGTGTGATAGCCGCCGAGCGCCGGATGGCCGGGACGCAATTGCGCGGATTCCACCTCATCAGGACGGAACACTTTCAGCGTCAGCGGCGCCTCCGGTAGCGCGTAACCCCGGCTATCGCGGATCAAGGTCATCAACTCCACGGTCTCACCAGGACGGTAAACGCCACGCTCGGTATAGAGGAATGCATCCACCGCTCCTGGTGCAGCGCGGCCCTCGACGCCTCGGTCACTGAGATCGAAAGCCGGATGGGTCAAATCCAGGAAGTTGTAGTCGCCACTGCCGAAAGCCATCAACGCTGCCGGTTCTCGTCCACCCTCGCCGCGCAATAACCCTGGATCGAGCCGGGCATAGCCCTGCCGATCCGTCGTCGCTGCACCCAGTTCGCCATTGTTACGGGCATACAGCCGTAGATCGATACCCGACAACGGTTGGGCGCTGGACAAGGAGCGGACGAAGACATGCAGGCCGTCGTTGCCGCGCATCGTGAACAGGCCCAGATCGGAAACCACCAGCCATTGAGTCGCTTGGTTTTCCCAGTGGTTATCCGGGTCTGCTTTGACCGACTGCGCAGCGACAATATAAACACCCGGCTGTGGATCATGCAGGATCTCGCTAATCGGTAAAGCGGTGGTGACTTCCTGGTTGCGCTCGCCGCTGGCCAGAGTCAGAACACCTTCCCAAATCTGCTCGCCGGAATTCTTGGCGATGCTATTGAGATCGTAGCCATCCAAAAGATTCGTGATTCGATCTCTCTCGATTTCCCGTAATAGATTACGATCATTGATGCGCAACACGCGCAAGCGCACCTCCTGTAGATTGACGCTGGTCAGCGGCAATTGCTGGCTGCCGGTCTTCGGCAGGACATAGGTGGCGCCCCGGAACCCCAGAGTCGGCTTGCGATCCTCGATTTTGGCGGTGAATTCCTGACTGACGAGGGTTTTCTCACCGCCCGCCGCAGGGATACCGGCCCGCGCCTTGATCGTGTAGCTCTGGCCGTGACTGACGCCTTCCACGCACAGCTGTTGCTCTTCAGGCGTGACGACCGGTTGGATGGCTGGCTCGATGACCAGATAATCCTCATAATGCAGCGCTCGGCCTTTGGCCAGGTCATCGGAAAAGTTCAGACAGACTTTCGGGGTCGCGCTGTCCGACTCGACCGACACACCTTTGATTTGGAAGGCATTGGCATCCATCAATACCTGATAGCGTTTGGCGATACGCGGATTGTCTTCCAGATCCAATGCCTCGCGGTAGGCAGCGATGGCTTTCTTCGATTCCTGCCCTCGGTCATACAAATCACCGAGCCGAAACAGCGCACGGGCGCGCTCCAGGGGCGCACGGGCGGTTTGCAGGGCGTTCCAGGCTGATTGTTGCATCCGTTCACGGGAGCGTTGTTGGACCGGATAATGCTCATTACGCTCTTTTTGCTGCTGCGCCTGAGTCTGCCAAACTTGGCTGAGCACCAGCCAGGTCGCCGTCTGACCAGCCCCAGCGACGATGGCGGCCTCATAGCGAGCGATGGCGTCCGCCCAGTTCTTTTTCTGTGTCTGTTGCTCAGCTTGTTGTAACAAGGTCGGGATCGATTGGCCAGCGGGATCGTGATTGTCACGCATCGATTGCAGGTACTGGGCTGCGGCCACAGCCAACGAGCTGTCATCAAGCGCGTAGGCGCTCGACGACAGCAGCCATGCCAACAGAAAAATCGGGTACCATAAATAGCGCATCGCGAATAACTCCTCGGAACAAGGATTGCTAACGAATCGGGGATGAGGGAATTGTTGACTGAATGACTGACATGATAGCCCGTCCATAGGTTCGTGATAGTCAAAAGCATTGCGTTGTGAAAGAATAAGTATGAACAATCCATTACAAACCATTGGTTCTTAGCGTGATCGATTCGGAGGGTTATCGGCCAAACGTTGGCATCATCCTGTGTAATGCGGAAGGACGTCTGTTCTGGGGGAGGCGAATCGGCCAACATTCTTGGCAATTTCCCCAGGGCGGCATCCGTCGGGATGAGTCGCCAGAGCAGGCCATGTTCCGTGAACTGGCTGAAGAAGTCGGCTTGCGCCCGGAACATGTTCAGGTGATCGGTGCTACCCGCGGCTGGCTGCGCTATCGTCTACCCAAGCGGTTGGTCCGGCAGGGTTGCCGGCCATCCTGTATTGGCCAGAAACAGATCTGGTTTCTGCTGCGGATGCGGTGCGATGAGGATGTAGTCCGTTTGGATTTGTCCGAACATCCAGAATTCGATCTCTGGCAATGGGTGGATTACTGGTATCCGTTGCGCGCCGTAGTCGCGTTCAAGCGCCATGTTTATTGGCGGGCTCTGCACGAACTGGCACCTTTCCTGTCCATGGCATCGTCACCGACGCGGTCCGCGACGACGCGGCGTATCGAATCCGTATTGCGTAACCCGGAAGAGCGCCCGATCTGGCCTTCTCCGATCCGGTCCCGGACTTTGGAATCGCCTCGCCTGAGCACCGGCATCCAGCAGGTCACCGTCCTGCAGATGCGGCAGGTCGAGAATAGCCAGAATCCGGTCATCACTCGGATGGTCGTAGCGACGCGGCGCTTGAGCACCTTGGAAAAAACGGCCACCACGCTGGCGTTGGACTTACCGGATGCGACTGCTCTGGATGAAGGCCGTGAAGCGCGACCGCCACGCACAGTCGCAACAAGCCCGCGCTGATAGTTGCCGCGCTAAGATCGGTATCTCAAAGTCTCTGTCGCCTGTTGAGGACGGCTCCATGCTGGACATTTTGCGGCGCATCGTGCAAGACATCAACGCCACCCGCAATCTGAGCGAGGCGCTTAATCTCATTGTGGTCGAGGTAAAAGCTGCCATTCATACCGATGTCTGCTCGGTATATATGACCGATCACACACGTGGCGAGCATGTATTGATGGCCACCGATGGTCTGCGGCCCGGTGCGATCGGTAAGGTGCGGCTCAAATTCGAGCAAGGGCTGACTGGCCTAGCCGCTAGTCGAGCTGAACCCGTCAACGTCGATAACGCTCCCGCGCATCCCGCCTTCCGCTATATTGCCGCCACCGGCGAGGCGCCATTCCACGGATTCATCGGGGTGCCCATCGTCCGCCGACGCAAGGTATTGGGCGTGCTGGTGGCGCAACAACGTGAACAGCGCAAATACACCACCGACGAGGAATCGTTCCTGGTCACCCTAGCGGCGCAATTGGCGGGTTGTATTACGCAAGCTGAGATCCGCCAAGCGCTGGGGCGACTCGACGACGATGCATTGTCAGGCACCCTGTTTCTCGAAGGCGTGGCCAGCGCCCGAGGCGTGGCGCTGGGCGAAGCCGTCGTGGTCTTTCCAGCGACGGCGTTGGATCGAGTGCCAGACAAAGATATTGAGAACGCCGATGCGGAAGCTTCGCGCTTTCGCCAGGCGGTCGCGGCAGAACTGGCGGAATTGCAGCGACTGAGCGAGCGAATGCGGCTGTTGCTGTCAGCCGGTGACCGGGCATTGTTCGATGCTTACGCGCTGCTATTGAGCAGTGACAGTTTGGTCAACGGCACCTTGGAGCGGATTTACGCCGGCAATTGGGCGCCGGGCGCCTTACGCGCTACCGTGCTCGAATATGCCAATATTTTCGCGGAAATGGATGACCCCTATCTACGAGAACGCGCCGCTGACATTCTCGACCTGGGACAACGCCTGCTAGATCGCTTGCAAGAAGAGCAAATTGTCAATCGACCCTATCCCGACAGCACCATCCTGATGGGTAACGAAATCAGCGTTTCGCAATTACTGGACGTACCGCAGGAAAAAATCAAGGGATTGGTATCGGTGCGCGGCACCAGCACCTCACATGTCGCCCTGCTCGCACGCGGGTTGGGCATTCCAGCTGTGTTTGGAGTCAGCAATCTGCCGCCGGGTCGTTTGAACGGTCGTGAGGTCGCAGTAGACGGCTACACGATGCGGGTTTGCATCCAACCTAATCCGGCACTGCGCCAGGAATATCTGAAGCTGATTCATGAGGAAGCCGAGCTGTCGCGTGGCTTGCAGCATCTACGCGATTTGCCGGCGGAAACCCTGGATGGCCATCGACTGGATCTATACGCCAATTCCGGGCTGTTCGCCGATATCGCCGCTGCCCGCAGCAGCGGCGTACAAGGGGTTGGACTCTATCGTTCAGAATTACATTTTTTTCTGCGCGACCGGTTCCCGACCGAGGAGGAGCAGACCACTATCTATACTCGGGTATTGCGGATTATGGACCCCCATCCGGTGGTGTTGCGTACCTTGGACATCGGTGGCGACAAGCCGTTGCCCTATTTCCCGATTGCTGAGCAGAACCCATTTTTAGGTTGGCGCGGCATCCGCATCAGCCTAGATCAGCCAGACTTGTTCAAGAGCCAGCTACGGGCCATGCTACGGGCCGGAACCGCTTATGCGAACCTGTCGATCCTGTTCCCGATGATCAGCACGGTCAGCGAACTGAGTGACGCACTCGGACTGCTGCACTGCGCCAAAACAGAGTTGCAGGAGGAAGGCGTTCCGGTACAGATGCCGCCAATCGGCATCATGGTAGAGGTGCCGTCAGCCGTTTGGCAGATCGATAAGCTGATTCGCATGGTCGATTTCGCTTCCATCGGCAGCAACGATCTGACCCAGTATCTGCTGGCAGTGGACCGCAACAACGATCGAGTCGCCAAGCTGTACGATTCATTGCATCCAGTGGTGCTAGCTGCGACCCGCCATGTCATCGAACAATCGCGGGCGGCGGGTCGGCCGATCAGCGTGTGCGGCGAAATGGCTGGCGATCCAGCAGCGGCTTTGTTATTGCTGGCGATGGGCGTCGATAGCCTGAGCATGAATCTGGGCAGTTTACTGAAAATTAAATGGATGACTCGCAGTGTCCGCTATGACGAGGCGCAAGCGCTGTTGACCGAAGTCATCGACCTCGACACCGCAAGCGCTGTCCGTGAACGCGCCAATGTTTTTCTCGATCAGCAGGGCCTGAGCGGGTTACTGCGGGTAGGGAAGTAGAGACTCACGCACTCACTTTCATCTTTTTCTTTCGCCATCCATTCCCCGGATTCCGGGTGAGACCTTCAAGAGATTCATTGTGGCTACCGACAACATCGCCATCTCCACCCTTGGGCATTATGCTGGCTTACTGGCAATCGAACTCGATCCGCAACGTACCGATTTCACCGGAACGCCGCCCGCACCACTCGGCGTCGCCGCTGCTTCGGCGCTGGCGGGCCATCTCGCCAAGGATCTAAACCAGATTCTCGACGGCATTGAACACCTGGGATTGGTTCTGCCTGGCGCGTTATATGATCAAACGGAGATTTTACAGCCTGGCTTCCCACTGATCACCGCCTTGGCCGATGTGTATCGCGGTAGCCTACGCGGTGGCTTTACTCCGCAACTGATGGCCTTGGGCGCTGACGATGGCTATTTTCCAGTGGGCGCGATCAGCCCACAATGTCGGCCCGGCTCAGGTCCTCTATTACTGTTACCGTTCTGCTTCGTCGGTGTAGCGGATGATTTGGCTCACTTGGCGCGCATCATGGAAGATAGCCTATTGCAGAATGGTGAAGTGTCGCTGGCTACGCGCGAAGCGATGCAGCAGGCCTTCGGTCTGACGGCGTTGAATATGTCCTTCGCCACCATCGGTGATCTATGCGCCCTGCTGCGAGTACAACTGGATGGCAATGGTTTGTTGCCGTTGTGGGAGCTGCTGGAACAAGCCTGGTTCGAGCGACCCGGCGTTCACTCGACCATCCTGGCAGGCGGCAACCGCTTCCTGGTCGCTGACGATCACGCGCATACCCTCTTCTACACCTTCGACGACTGGGCGCAATTTGGCCCAGGCCGCGGATTATCCGGGGTGGAGCTGGGTGCAGGCTACCGGCGTTGGGCGCGCTTGCAACGACAATACACCATGGCGCTGGAAGCTTATGGACTGCATGTGCGCTGGGTGCTGGCTAATCCCCAGTTGGAGGAGACACTCGCCATCGTGGCAGGAGAAGCAGCGCAAGCGGCGATGCGCGAGATTCCCTGCTTATCGGGGGATTACCTGGTCGAGGCGATTTTCCAGAACGACAGTGCCTGTCCGGAACAGCAAATGACGATCACCAACCATGCCGACGTGGAATTGGGAACGCTGGCCTATACTGTGATGAGCTTGGATGCCGACGGTCGGTTGTTGCGTTTGGAGCATCATTATCCTCTACGGCCACAGGGCTTGAACGTGATCATTGACCGGTTGATCGAACGCTGTGCGGAGCAGGAAACTCAGCGTCAAGTCCTGCATCCAGGTCAATTGCTGTACTCGGAGAACGGGCGGAGTCTGCGGGCGGCGACCGCTGCCGATTTGCCAGCGCCAGCGCCAACGGAGCGGATGCATTAGCCGATGGCCTTAAGTGCTTGCAAAATCTCATTATTCATGGGGTATTGGCAACGTGATGCAGTCGCTCGCTCTGCTCACGAAGACGCCCCATGGCTCCGCCGCACTGCCTTGTCAAGCCACCCGGACATACGATGAATCAAAGTGATCGATTTCGCGGATGTCTCCTTGGGCTTGCAGTTGGTGACGCCGTCGGCACTACTGTGGAGTTTCGCCGGCGAGGAACCTTCGAACCCCTAACGGATATGCTTGGCGGAGGGCCGTTTGGATTGCAGCCTGGCCAGTGGACGGACGACACTTCGATGGCGCTTTGTCTAGCGACCAGTCTCATCGAGTGCAGTGGTTTCGATGCCCACGATCAAATGGAGCGCTATTGCCGATGGACGGACACCGGTTACCTGAGCAGTACGGGCGCTTGTTTCGATATAGGTCACACAGTAGCGTCCGCACTCTGGCGATATCGACGCGATGGAAACCCGTATGCAGGGTCCAACAATCCGAAGGCGGCTGGCAACGGGTGCATCATGAGACTCGCTCCGATTCCTATGTACTTTTTTCCCGATCTCGACGCCATCGAACATTTTGCTGCGGACAGTTCGCGCACCACACATGGCGCTCAAGAATGCATCGATGGGTGTCGTCTCCTCGCCAGGATTCTCTACCGGGCGCTTCTTGGCAGATCTAAGGATGAAATTCTTTTGGGAGATGCGGACTCGTTCGCCGCTGGGGAACGGATAACGGCCATTGCTCGCGCATCCTACCGCAAAAAATCAGCAGCGGAGGTTCGGGGGTCCGGCTATGTCGTGGAAAATCTAGAAGCGGCCTTGTGGGCCTTCGCACGGACCGACACCTTTGCAGATGCGATTCTCATGGCTGCCAATCTTGGCGAGGATGCCGATACGACAGCGGCTGTGTGCGGCCAAGTTGCGGGCGCCTATTACGGCGAGCCAGGTGTTCCAGCACGTTGGTTGGAGCGCTTGGCGCTTGGTTCGAAAATCGCCCGTTTGGCCGATCAACTCGGTGCGAAACCGGACAGCGCCGTCTAGTACTCCACCAATGCCAAATTCTTCAGCCCAATTTACCTATCGTTTTCTTAATAACTGGTCAAGCACTAGGTAGCTTCATGTCCATCGAAGTCTGGTTCGCCTTTGTTATCGCATCGATCATCCTGCTCGTAATCCCTGGCCCCACGATTTTGGCAGTCATCAGCTATTCGCTGGCGCACGGTCGCCGTGCAAATGTTCCACTGATCATCGCCGTCGCCCTCGGCGATTCGACGGCCCTATTCGCATCGCTAGTGGGTCTCGGTGCTTTGCTTTCCGCATCCGCGCTGTGGTTCACGGTCGTCAAGACCGTGGGTGGCGTGTACCTGCTCTATCTCGGGATCAAGCTGTTTCGGTCTGGTGTCCCAGCCACCGTGCTTTCAGCACCGATAGTGACCGGTTCACGCTGGAAGCTGTTCGCAAATACCTACCTGGTCACCGCGCTCAACCCAAAAGGTATGGTGTTCTTCGCGGCCTTCTTACCCCAATTCATCTCACCAGGCGACCATGTCACCCAGCAATTGTGGATA
>JACKNE010000006.1 GCA_024235035.1 Gammaproteobacteria bacterium | reverse complement strand
TGGGACGAATATCGCTGGTGTGACGGGCACCAACGTCCAGGGTGTTACCGGTACTAACGTGCTTGGTATCACCGGAACTAATTTTTGAATAGTACCCTCCAGTTCGGACGTGACGTATCCGGGCTGGGGTTTGGCAAGCGCATGTGTTCATGCGCCAATACTGATCCGCTTAGTATCAGTTAAGCATCTTTAATAATTGATGCTTTTGGCCAGATTTGCCCAAGAGGGTGGCCAGCTTCGCCCCATATTGTGATGCTCCGCCTCCGCTGGGCTATTTCTAGTTCGCTTCTTGATGGGTGATCTAGAGGGGCTTGAAGGCTGAAGTTGTGAGACGCGTGCAGAAATCTAAGTCGCCGCAAGAAGCATGCGTTGATCGTCCATCGAATACCTCTGCGACGCATGAATTGTTGCAGAATCTTTTTCTTGCCATTGCTCCAGTGCTTCTGGAGAGCGGAATTACAGCTCATCAGATCAATGAAATAGCGAAGGATGCGCTACTGCATGAGGCCGCCAATCTTTCTCGCATGGCGTCCGGCAGGGTGAATCATTCTAAAGTCGCTGCGCTAATTGGCATGACACGTGCCGATATTAGGCGGCGCCTTCATCCTTGTTTTAAGAAGACGATAACGCCTCTTCGAGCCCTCGATCGCAGCAGCCGAGTAGTTGCTGGATGGATCCGAGATCCAACATTTCACGATTCTCGCGGGAAGCCTAAGACTTTAGCCATACGTGGTACGTATCCCAGCTTTGCGGACCTTGTCCGTCGGCATAGTGGGGATGTGCCTCCGCGCGCGGTTCTTGAGACGCTCAAATCAAGGGGTATTGTAGTAGTCAAGAACGCCAGGGTTCAGCTAACGAAAGCACGAGTACGCCCTTCGGTGATTGGATCCTTAACCT
The DNA here is from genome assembly GCA_024235035.1 of Gammaproteobacteria bacterium. Taxonomy (GTDB): domain Bacteria; phylum Pseudomonadota; class Gammaproteobacteria; order Competibacterales; family Competibacteraceae; genus UBA2383. The sequence continues at coordinate 3,764 of JACKNE010000006.1, read as the reverse complement.
TATTGGAGTCTGCGCCGTACGTAAATGAGCTACTCCGATCCGTCTCCATGCCTGGTTCAAAATTGAACTATGCACATCAGTTAAGTTTGTACCCCAGGGATGAAACTCGTGAGCTAATGCTTACTAATCAAGCAGCTTCAACGCTAGCGGCGGCCATATCTGCACTGTCATCCCTTCCAGAGGCTAAGGATGACCGGGGGGCAGATGGAGCCTCGCGCCGAATTGCTATTACCGTTACGCTTGTGTCAACTTCAAAGAAACATCATGGCTCAAAGAAAGAAAAAAACACTAAAGCCAAAGAATGATAGACCCCCAGTTTCCGTTCGCTCAAGGAAAGTTGATAAGAATCGCTATGAATTGGAGCTATTCGAGAAACTGGTGAAGTCTGTTGCTTTATTTCTAGTCAGCCAAGGGGCGAAAAAATCCGCGATATCCACATCCCTCAATCGAGCCTTGGTGCAGGCTGAAAAGCTATCCAAGAACGCTGAGTCACTGCAGAGTCTCTACGTGGAAATATCTAAGGTGCTTTATGCGTGGCATCAGCATCCGAGCTATATCGATACGGAGGCACGCCCGAGACCGTTGCGCCTTCGGGGAAGAGAACCATCGATTGAAACATTATTACAGCATGCGAGTACGCGCGCACCGCTTGAAAAAATAGTCGATTCTCTGAAATCTCAGAAGCTGATTCGCTTAAAGCGTCCCGGATACTTTCTGCCAACCGCATCTGTCGCGCGAATTCGCACAAATGGTCCAGAGCTAACTGGCTATATCGGGCAATCAGTTCTACAATTTATATCCACTCTCCAGGCAAATTATGGGAACGAGGCCGGCTATCCATTGCTCGAGAGGGCGGCGATTGTCCAAGATCTCCCTGCTCGAGAGATTCCGAGATTTCGTCAATATTCTGCAGAGCAAGGCGAGAGCCTTATTGCGAGCGCCAATAGTTGGCTAGAAACGCGAAGAAAACACGGGTCTCAGGCTGGCTCTAGGCCGGATGGCGTTGTGACTGCCGGCGTACATGTGTTTGCATTTGTAACGCCCTCACCTAGAGGCGCTAAGCACTAATCTCATCCCGCAACGCACGACGAAGAATCTTCCCAACATTCGTCTTCGGAAGTTCTTTCCGAAAATACACGTGCTTTGGAATCTTGTAGCCGGTGAGCTGGGATCGGCAGTACTCGATTAACTGTTGCTCCGTAAGGTTCGGGTCTTTGCGCACCACGAACAGGGCTACTGCTTCACCCGATTTCTGGTCAGGCTGTCCGACGGCTGCCACTTCAAGAACCCCTGGGTGGGCGGCAACGATGCTCTCGACCTCGTTGGGATAAACGTTGAAGCCGGACACGATGATCATGTCCTTCTTGCGATCTTCGATATATACGTAGCCGCGCTCGTCCATATGGCCGACGTCGCCGGTTCGCAGCCAACCGTCTGGCAGCATCACCTTGGCGGTTTCATCGGGCCGATTGTAGTACCCGAGCATTACCTGCGGTCCGCGGACGCAGATCTCGCCAATCTGGCCGATGGGCAGGGGGTTGCCAGCGTCATCGACGATAGAAATTTCGGTCGAGGCAATCGGCAACCCGATGGAGCCGTTGAAGTCTTCGCCCGGAATATTGATGCACGCAGCGGGCGAGGTCTCGGTAAGGCCCCATGCTTGTGTCAGTACATTGCCAGTAACCTGCTTCCAGCGCTCCGCAACGGCTGCCTGTACGGCCATACCGCCTCCCAGTGTGCAGCGCAGTGAGCTGAAGTCGATATCTTGGAAGTTGGGTGTGTTCAGCAGCCCATTAAACAAGGTGTTCACGCCCGCGAGGTACGTGATCGGGTTCTTCTTCATCTCCCGGACCAGTCCAGGTAGGTCACGCGGATTGCTGATCAGGATGTTGTGCCAGCCGAGGCGCAGGAAAAGCAGGCAGTTCGCCGTGAGCGCGAAGATGTGATACAGCGGCAGCACGGTCATGGTCGTCGCTCGCGGCGCGTTGCTGAAGGTATCCAGCATCCATGCGTCGGCCTGCAGCACATTAGCTACCATATTGCGGTGGCTCAGCATCGCGCCCTTGGAAACGCCGGTAGTGCCTCCGGTGTACTGCAGGAACGCGACGTCCTGATGCCCGAGAGCCACAGGCGTGAGCGCCATGCGACGGCCTTTCTGTACGGCATCCTTGAAGCGGATCGCACCGGATAGCTGGAAGGGGGGCACGCCTTTGCCGCGACGCCGGGCCACGTAGTTGACGATGGCGCCCTTCGGAAAGCCGAGCAGCTCGCCGATGCTGGTAATGACGACGTGGCGTATCTGAGTTCTCTCGATAACCTCCTGCAAGACATGTGCGAAGTTCTCGAGGATTACGATAGTCTCGGCGCCGGAATCCACGAGCTGATGCTCCAGCTCGCGGGCGGTATAGAGGGGGTTCGTGTTGACTACGGTACCGCCCGCGCGCAACACGCCAAACATGGCGATGGGATATTGCAGCGTGTTGGGCAGCATGAGTGCCACGCGCCCCCCGTGCTGCAAGGCGGCGTCTGCCTGCAACCAGGCGCCAAAGGCACGGGACAGCTCATCGACCTCGCGGTAAGTGATTTTCCGACCCATCTGCTCGTAGGCGATGCGGTCGGGGAAGGCCGCGAAACTCTCCTCAATCATCTCCTTCAGCGACGCATGGCGCGACGGGTCGATCGTCGTCGGCGCGCCGGGCGGATAGGATTTGAGCCAGATTTTCTCGTTGGCCACTGCCGTCCCCTCGTTGCGCTCTCGAACTAATCCTGCGCAGCGCAGGCCATCATACTGGCAGGGCGGCGTCGCGCAGGGAATTACTGTCCGCGCGTTGGTTGTATGCCCCGCCGTGCGCAACGCCCGCCGGCTTGATCCGGGATCAGCGCCGTAGCAGGTGGCGTTGCAGCGTCGGCCAGACGGATTCGAGCATCAGCGGTTGGGCTTGCACCGTGGGATGAATGCCGTCCGTCTGGATCATACCGGGCTTCAGGGCGACGTTTTCGAGGAAGAACGGTACGAACGCCAGCTTTTCCCGGCCGGCAAGATCAGAAAACACCTGCTCGAAGCCCTGGGTGTAGCGGGCCCCGTAGTTGGGGGGCATCTTCATGCCGAGTAACAGAATGCGGGCGCCGGCCGCCTCGCCGAGCTGCACCATCCGGCTGAGGTTGTCGGCCGTGGCGGCTAGGGAGAGGCCTCGCAGTCCGTCGTTTCCGCCCAGCTCGAGAATCAGGATTTCGGGTTTGTGCAGTGCCAGAGCGCGTGGCAGGCGCTGCAGCCCGCCGGCAGTCGTTTCGCCGCTGACGCTGGCGTTGACGATGCGGTATCCGTACCCTTCGGCAGCGAGGCGCTTTTGCAGCAAGGCCACCCAGCCTTGTTCGAGGCTGATCCCATAACCGGCGCTCAGGCTGTCGCCGAGCACCATGATCGTACGGGTGGGCGCCGTGGATCCGGCGGCAAGCCCGGCCGTGCAGAATCCGAGCCACAGGACCCACGCGGCGCACGCACCAACGAAGGACCGTTTCGCCTTGAACGATACGATCGACACCGCTACCGACACCGTCCTTGCCGCTGAAGAGCTGACTCGGCAGGTTAACAGCCCGGAAGGTTCCCTGACCATCGTCGACCATGTCTCGCTGCGTATCCGCGAGGGGGAGTCGGTCGCTATCGTCGGCGCCTCCGGCGCCGGCAAGTCGACCCTGCTGGCGTTGCTGGCAGGTCTCGATTCGCCGACTTCCGGCAGAGTCATCCTGGCGGGGCAGGATCTGAC
>JACKNE010000005.1 GCA_024235035.1 Gammaproteobacteria bacterium | reverse complement strand
CACTCGTGGCGTTGCTGAATCGGATTAGGCATCATGACGGCGCCCCTCTCCATTGATCGCCTCTAACTCATTAGACAATAAATGGTTTTTTTATTTCTGGACAGACCCTTAGCGTACATTTCTGTACCGTTGGACTTCTAACCCCCTGTGCTAGCGACTGGTTTGGGTCGTATTTTTGTTCATATCACCATGGGGTCACCATGGGGCGACCGCATCAAGCGCACCGCGCTAAAGACATTCAGGTTGCTAAAGCCCATTTCATGTCTTAAATTGATTACAATTGTGAGGTCTGCATGATCCAATCCAATAATAACCATACCGAAACTCAGCCCGATGTTGCAGTGGCGCCAGATGCCTCGGCCGATGTACCGGCTCATCCTGAAGGTTTGCCCACCGCACTAAAGCCTGGGTCCAGTACCATGCTTGTCGAAGCCACTGCTGAAGCGGAACTCTCCCAGGATTCTGCCGCACTTAAAACAGCTTCAGCCAAAACCGGCAAGTCAAAAAAATCCCATCGTCCGCCTAGCGCCAGACCTGCCGAAAACACAGTACTACTACAACGTCTGTCCGGTATGGTCGAGGATTTGTGGAAAGAACTGGGTCAGGATGCCCGCCGAGGACGGCTGGATTTGGAAAAACAGCTAGCCCAGGTTCAGCAGCAACTCGATCAGACCCAAAATCGCGAAATCGAACTGGAGAAGCGTGTACGGGATCTGGAAAACCGGGTTGAAAGGCTGCTTGCTGATAATCGGCAAGCGCATGAATCTCTTCAGCAAAGCACCCGCGAACTGGAGCAGGCAGTTCAGGAACAGGAACGGCTGGCCCGTGAGCTGCGTATCAGCGAACACAGCGCTGGTGTTGATGTGCAGCAGACCGAAGCCCGGCTGCGCGACGATCTGCGCCAAATGATCCTGTCCCCACTGACGAATATTCGCGACATCCTGGAGGTTGTACCCGAACGGGCCAATTCGTCACGTGATATCCGCAAACTGGTCATCAATTTCAACAATCTGTGCAACGGCTTGCGCCGAAAGGGGATATTCGGTGAACGAGAAATCGGATCGCTCGACCCACAGCGGATTACCGGCGGCGAACCCAGTAATCGACTTGGGGATTGATTTTGGTACCACCAACTGCACGGTGGCCCGGGTACGGCCGGATGGCGGCATTCACCAGCAGGGACCTGTACCATCGATCGGGGCGCTATGCGAAGACGAGGTATTCTTTGGCGAGGAGGCCCGGGATCGGCTGCTGTCCGATAGCAGGGAGGTGGTCCCGGTCCGTGATCTAAAGCTGCTGCTGCGGCAGGATGAATGCACTCTAGGCGACCGTATTTGGGATACTCGTGAACTGGTCGCGCGACTGCTGGCACACCTTCGTCGGCTGCTGATCGGCGATGAGCCCGTCGGTATGCTGGTGGTCGGTACCCCGGTGAATATTGAACCCGCTCAGCGGGACCGGATGCGTGAGGCCGCCAGCCGGGCCGGCTTCCGCGACCTACAATTTGTTTATGAGCCCACAGCCGCACTGTTAGGCGCGCTGGACCAGCAGGAACTGAGTCGCGAAGCGCTGGCACTGGTGGTTGATTGGGGCGGCGGTACGCTGGATTTGTCGGTAGTCCGGCATGAGAATCGTTTATACCGCGATCTTGATGTGGAGGGCGACGTTGCGGATCTGGGGGGAACCCTGATCGATGAGGCCATCACCAGCAGCCTGCTGCGCGGCCAGCCCCACGTCAGCAAGGCACTGCAACGAGTACCGCAGGGTTTCGAGCGGCTCAAGGAGGAAGTTGAGCTGGAAAAGATTCGAATGTTGGATGAACTGGACAGCCAGGATGATCCAGAATCGTTACCGCTCTCCGGCTGGATCGCACCGGCATGGCTGGATGAGGATCTGCAGGTAGATTCCGCAGTAGTGGTCGAGACATTGCGCCGATTTGCAGGGCGCGCCACTCAGCGTATCGAAACCATGTTGGAACGCGCCAATCTTCGTGCGACTCATATCACCGATGTACTGTTTGCTGGTGGTACCTGCAAAGCCCGGGTGATCCGCGAACAGATTGCGGCACGTTTCCCCGCTGCGAGAATCCTTCGAACGCGCAATCCACAACTGCTGACCGGCATTGGTTGCGCCCGTTTGCTAAAGGCCGGCTTCCAGTTGGAACTGGCGGCGGATCTGGTGGTAAGAGAAGCCGATGACCATCTGTTCACGCTGCTGCCCAGAGGCATCAGGGTTGAACTTGGGTCCTGCCGCTGTGCCGAGTTCATGGTGACTGATTTGAATGCGCCCGAAGCCATCTTTGATTTCGGTATATGCCAAGTTTCTGATAACCAGAGGTCCATGCGTGCCGCCGGTAGTGATGGATTTCAAAGTCTTCATCAAATGTTCATTAGTGCCGGTCAGCCGAAGTTGAAGCAGGCAGGGATTAGCGAACGGGTACGGCTGCACATTGGAATTAACCGTAATCTGGAAGTGGCCGTACATGCCGAAACACAGATCAGTCAATGCAGTGTGCAGAACAGCATCCAGGGTGTGCCATTGGCCATACGGGTCGGTACCTGAATCGGAGTGGTGCGATGAAAATCCCAAACATCCGCCTCTGCGTTAACATTATCTGTGAATCGCTGGTGGATGAAAAAAATAACCAGCGGTTGTTTCGGCTGGAAGATCGCCAGATGGTACGACGGATCGGCTATTGGGAACTTCTGGAACTCAGCCGGCAGTTCCCATTGCGGTTTTCGCAGCAGTTACTGGCGGATGACCAACTGACTCTACGACAAAGAGAGCAGCGGGATGCCTATCTTCAACCGTTTCAGGATGGTATTTGGCCGAGGGTGACCGAGTTCAAGCTGATACGGTTCGGGGCATCACCAGAAACGCAACCTCTGCCACCACCGAAACCCCAACCACGCCCAGCACAATATTCGGAGAAAATTCAATCAGCATCACCAGCCGTGGCGGCTGTAGTAGTAAAACCATCGCTGCCAGCGGCCCCTACGAAGCTCCCTACTCCCGCGCCGCCAGTCCTGCCCTCTCTTGATCAGGGGGTTGTGGCCCTGAAGACCGACATTCCTGCCAAACCGGCTGTGCAGTCAGCGTTGAAGCTGGTAGCACCCAGCCCTGTCCCCCATTACCCTGCGCCAGCTTCCATAGAGCCACCACGCCCAGTGGTCGCTCTAGATTCCGAACAATACGCGGCAGTCCACACTCCAGCCGATGCCAGCATACTGGTTATTGCTCCTCCCGGTACTGGCAAGACCCATGTGTTGATCGAACGGTTGATTTACCTGACTGAACGGGGTGGTTGTCAGGCACAGGAAGTGTTGGTACTGAGCTTTACACGGGCCGCAGTGGCCGAAATCATGGGACGTCTGCAGTTGCGAGTCGAACAGGGCGCGGCGGACGATCTGCGGTTTGTGAACGTCCGTACCTTCGATTCGCTGGCCACCGCGCTGTTACGCTGCGATCTTCCCCCCGAAGATCTGCAGGGACAGGGTTATGACGGACGGATCGATCTATTGAATGAGCGGCTGCACGATCCGACGCAACTACCGGAAGCGCAGGCTGCTCTCGGCGAAATTCGTGTCCTGCTGGTTGACGAGATTCAGGATCTGGTGGGACGGCGCGCCGCCATGGTGCTGAATCTGATCCAACGGGTTCGCGCCAACGGTGGCAGTGTGACCCTGCTGGGCGACCCGGCGCAGGCCATCTATGACTTTCAGGCCAAAAATGAACCGGGTTCGCTCCGCTGCGCCGATTTTCTTGAGAGCATTCGCGGGCGGCTGGTTGCCGATATTAAGTCCCGACCGCTGACCCAATATCGCCGGTTTGTCGAGTCATCCATGATCACGCTGGCCGAACGGGCGCGGGCGGCCATGGGTGAAGATGGACTGCACCCGGACGGTACCGCCCTGGAACACCTGCTGGACGATCTGGAATCGCCGGCCGAACTGGACAATCTGCAGGAACTGGCCGAGTCCGGCGAACGTGCGGCGATACTGGTCCGAACCAATCTCGAAGCGGCTCAACTGGCGGAGTGGTGCCGCCAGCATAGTGTAGCCTATACGCACTGGCGTGGCCGCGATCACGATCACTGGCCCGGCTGGATAGCCCGACTGGTGTACGGATTTCAAGGCAGAGAGATGTCGCGGGACCGACTGACCGCGCGCTGGCAACAGTATATCGGCGATAGCGCCGGCCTGCTCCTGGAGGAGGCGCTAACCTTTTTGGAACGGCAGGATGTTCTCCATGATAACTTGCTAGACCTAAAGGCGTTGACCGACGCGATGAATTGGCGAGCGCCGTACCGGAATGCCGGGCTGGTTCAGGTTGCGGATGGTTTGATCATTTCCACCATCCATAAATCCAAGGGCTTGGAATTCGACCGGGTTTTGCTGCTGGAACCGGACTCAGAATCGGCTGGAAATCCAGAGGAGGTGCGGGTGCTGTATGTCGCCGCCACCCGTGCCCGGCGCAATCTGAGGTTGCTGGCTCGGGACCGTCGCTTGTTCCCAAAGGCGACCTATACAAACAACGAGCGTTCTCGGCTCGGGCTGAAGCATCTGATGGTCGAGCGTGGTGCCCGCCTGCTGCTGGAAGGGTTGGAGGATGTGGAATCGCCACGGGCTGGCATCAACTTCCAGAAACAGCAGAATCAGCTCTGGCAAATCTGGGCTGGATCGGAGCAGCAGGCCAGTTTCATGCTGGACGATGCCACTGGCGAATATTGGCTGCGTCCGGTCGCCAATCCACACCTGCGATTTTGGCGGGCATCCCACGATTTGGCTAATGATCTACGTATCATGGAACGAATCCGGATCCTGCAACATCAACCCAAGGTTCGGTCCGCGACTGGTGCACGAATCGAGAGCGTGGTTTCCGTCATGCTGGAGCCTCCCGCCAGTTCGGAAAGCGAACCGGCATGGC
>JACKNE010000004.1 GCA_024235035.1 Gammaproteobacteria bacterium | reverse complement strand
CAGCGCCCCAAACACATCATCCCGCAGCGGCTCCTTGCCCGTAAAGCGGTACTGCCGCAGCAGCGCGTCCACCGCCTCCCGCTCCATGCCCTCATCGGCGCACAGCGCAGTTAGCGCCGCTTCCTCCTCGGCCGTCCAGTAGCCCACAAACTCCTCGGCGATTACCGCATCGGCCGTAAACTGCGGCATGTAGTCGTTGATGAAGCGCTCGATTAGCTCCCGCTTGCTGCGCAGGCGCGGCTCCTGACCCAGCAGCGCCATAATCGACTTCTTCACCTCGCTGTACTGGTCTTCGGATTCCGCCTGGTGCAGCCGCGCCAGCAGATTCAGGATGTAGGCGACGTTGATTTCATCCCGCTGGATCAGCTCTAGCTCAAAGTCCACGTCGTCGATAATCGACGCCCCTTCGCCGGGGTTCTGGCGCACCCGGTCGTAGATGTCCAGGTATTTGCTCTTGTAATCCTCGAATTCCTGCTCGCCGGCATCCAGTTCATCCCAGCGGAATTCGGTGAACGACCGCAGGACGTTGAGCGTGCGCATCATGTCGCGGAACTTTTGCACGAACTTCAGTTGGTCGTCTTCGCTGATCAGGCCGTCTACCGCCTGCGGCGTGTCGGCAATGCCGTACAGTTCGCTGACGTACTGGTTGAAAAGGGCAATGTACTCCTCATACGGCCGTATCAAAATCACTTCCTGCGCGTCCTTGTCCGAAAACAGCGCCACGGCCGTATCCGTGTTGCCCTTCAGATTGCGGAAGCAGACGATATTGCCCTGCGACTTCACCTGATCCAGCGTGCGGTTGGTGCGCGAATAGGCCTGAATCAGGCCGTGATATTTCAGATTCTTGTCCACGTACAGCGTGTTCAGCGTCTTGGCGTCGAAGCCGGTGAGGAACATATTCACCACCAGCAAAATGTCAATGCCGTTAGTCGGGATAAAGCCGTCGTAGTCCCGCGCCTTCATCCGCTTGGCGACCTGGCGGTAGTAGGTGTAGAAGGCGGTGCCGTCCTTTACCGACTCGTTGGTGCCAAAGAGGGCGTTGTAGTCGGCCACATAGGCCGCCAGCTTGTCCCGCTTGTGGGCGTTGGGCGCGTTGCCGTTGGCTCCATTGCCGATGTCGAAATCTGGTTCGTGGATGTAGCCGTTGGCGTCGGCGTCCTCTTCGTTGGCCTGGAAGGTGAAAATGGTGGCCACGCGCAGATTGTGCTGACCCTCTTCCCGCTTGCGCCGGAACGCTTCGTAATACGTCACCAGCGCGTCGGTGCTGCTGACGCAGAACAGCGCCGCGAATTTGCGGCTGTGGGTCTTGCGGTTGTGGTTGGCAATCACCCAATCGACAATCTGCTCAATCCGCTCCGGGTGTTCAAAGAACTCTTTGCGGTTGATGGTGTGGACCTGCTCATCGATCAGGCTGCCGTCTTTGCGCTTCAGCTTGCCCCAATATTCGATGGAGAATTTGAGGACGTTGTCGTCGGCGATGGCGTCGGTGATCACGTATTTGTGCAAGCATTTACCAAATAGCTGCGCTGTGGTGCGCTTGCCGTGGACGTTGCGCACGGCGTTGGGTTCAAAGATGGGCGTGCCGGTGAAGCCGAATAGCTGCGCCTTGTTGAAGAATTTGACAATGCGCTTGTGGGTGTCGCCGAATTGGGAGCGGTGGCATTCGTCGAAGATGAAGACAATGCGCTGGTCGCGCAGGCCGTCCACTGCTTTTTGGTAGCGGGCGCGGCTGATAGCCGTGTTCAGCTTCTGGATGGTGGTCACAATCAGCGCCGTGTCGTCGCTCATCTGCTGCACCAGTTGCCGCGTGTTGTCGGTGCCGTCCACGCTGTCGGGGCTGAAATAGTTGAACTCTTTCGTGGTCTGGTAGTCGAGGTCGGCGCGATCCACCACGAAGATCACCTTGTCCACGTCGGTGAGGGCGGTAAGCAACTGCGCCGCCTTGAAGCTGGTCAGTGTCTTGCCGGAGCCGGTGGTGTGCCAGATGTAGCCGTTTTTCGTGCTGGTCTTCACCCGCTCCACAATCGCTTCGACGGCGTGGTACTGGTAAGGGCGCAGCACCATCAGCGTTTTGGTCGATTCGTGCAGCACGATGTATTTGCTGATCATTTTGGAAAGGTGGCACTTCTCCAGAAACTGGGCGGCGAAATCATCAAGCTGGGTCACTTTGTTGTTGTCGGCGTCGGCCCAGTAAAAAGTCTGTTTGAATGACTGGAAGCGGTTGTTGGCCAGGTATTTGGTGTTGACGCCGTTGGAGATGACGAAGATTTGCACGTATTGGAAGAGACCGCTGTTGGCCCAGAAGGAATGGCGCTGGTAACGGTTAATCTGGTTAAACGCCTCTTTCATCTCCATGCCGCGCCGCTTCAGCTCGATTTGCACCAGCGGCAGGCCGTTGATCAGCAGCGTCACGTCGTAGCGGTTCTTGTAGCTGCCCTCGACGGTGATCTGGTTCGTCACCTGGTACTGGTTTTGGCACCAGTGTTCGGTGTCCAGAAATTGGATGTAGACCGCGCTGCCGTCGTCGCGGGTAAGCTGGAAGCGGTCGCGCAGGGTTTTGGCGCGGTCGAAGACGGTGCCTTTGTTGAGATGGTTCAGGATTTTGGCGAATTCGCCGTTGCTGAGGGGACGGCCGTTGAGGGCGGCGGCGTTGTGGATTTGGAGCTGCTGCCGCAGGTTGGCGTGCAGGGCGGCGACGTTGCCGATTTGCACACGGCCGTAGCCCAGGGTGGTGAGGCGGTCGATGAGACTGGCTTCAAGTTCGGCTTCGGACTGGATCATATGTGTTCCTTCATATGTCATTCCCGCGAATGCGGGAATCCACCACGACTAACAACATGGATTCCCGCCTACGCGGGAATGACAGGTTACAGTGTATACTTCCCCTACAACAAACCCTCATACAAATCATCCCATTCAGGATTCTCTTTCTCAATCAGGTTAATCTTCCACTGCCTGTTCCACTTCTTCATTTGCTTCTCGCGCTGAATCGCG
>JACKNE010000003.1 GCA_024235035.1 Gammaproteobacteria bacterium | reverse complement strand
CATTGTCGTGCCGACGCCCACCCCTTGATAATGGGTAGAGCGGCGGAGATAGCAACTCCGCCGCTCTGCTATCTGTTATGGAACGTTGAGTGCGGACATGGCTGGTTGGAAAACGGCCGTATACAAGAAGTCACGCTCTTCGCTGCTGCTGATAAGCAGCACCACATAAGCATAAGAGTCATCTTCGGCGACGCCAATATCCACCGGCAGTCCTTGCAACTCCAATTCGTATAACGACCAGGTGAGCGTTTCCGTCTCGTAGCTGCCCACCGTTTCCGTGGTGCCTTCAAGCTCTAATTGGCCGCTAAGCAGTTCAACGAGCATGGCACTATCAAAGCCCGGCACTGCTTGCTGTAGAATCAATGTCTGATCCAATGCGGTTCTCCCACGCGCAAAAATGCCGAAGCCCGAATCTGTCCATCCTTCTGGTACAACCCCAGCTACTACTGCCACCGATAAATCGGCCGTGAAGGGAACCAGCGTGATTTCCTCGTCTGCCGCTCCGGCAATTTCGAAGGCGGGGCCACCCATTTCGGCAATGCACGCAGCATCGGGCGCAGCAGTCGGATCGTCCAGGAAGGCGAGTGTCACACTGAGCGGACAATCGCCGGAGACGCTTACCCCATGCCCCAAGCCTGGGAATTCGTAGAAGAAGGCGCTGCTCAACCCTTCACCAACCAACACACCCCAGGCTGGTGGTGTGATGGGGTCATATTCGCCTGCCAGGATCAGCGTGGGCAAATCGCTTTGGACAGCTTCGTTTTCAATTGCGTCTGCCTCTCCTGCTCCCCAAAAGGCGCATACCTGGTCATCAACTTCGGCACCGCTAATGAACGCCTCGCTGATGTTCGGGAATTCGGCAATAGACGCTTCGCCTTCACCGGGTGCGCTAAATGAGTTTTCCTCGTTGCACTGCACCGAGTATTGCATGCCGATGCTGAAAAACTCGGAGTTAAGCATGAAGCTGGAGAGCAGCAAGCCCAGATTTTGTGTATTGCCATCACGCACCTCGTAAATGAGCTGTGGCAAGATGGGAATAATCTCTGCCGAATACAATGACTGGAAGAGGATGCCGATTAAATCATCACCGCCAAGAAGCGCTTCATAATTTTCTCCGGTCAGGAAATTGGTCACGGGCAATGTGATGGGCGTTTCATCGAGTTGGGCTACCAGGTCAAAGAAGACGGTTTCCAAATCGGGGTAGGTGGCGTTACATTCTGCATCCGCAGCACAGCCAGCAAAGAAGGTGTCAAAGGCGCGATCGGCATTGGTGGCAAAATCTGTGACCAGGCTAGCTGATAAGGGGTAGCTGGAGTCGAGAATGATGCTGCGCACACCACTTGGATCATCGCGCATGAGCGTTTGTGCCAGGCGCGTGCCGTAGGAAATGCCATAAACGTTCCACTCATCGTAGCCAAGTGCGATGCGTAATGCTGCCAGATCGGCGGCGTTTTCGGCGCTGTTGTAGGCGGCAAAGTTGACGCCTTCTTCTGCCAGGCGATCATGGCATGTTTGCATGATGCCCACAGTCATGGCTATTTCTTCTTCCTGTGGCAGGTCCAGGTCGAGGCTGTCGTAGGCTAACTCGGTGTATTCGGGGCAAGCCAGCGATGGTTCAGAGTAGCCGGTGCCACGTTGATCGAACATGATGAAGTCGCGGTTGGCGAGGAAGGGGGCGAAGCGGTCGGCGAAGACGAGGGGAACGGTCTCCAGGGCATCGGCACCAGGACCACCTTCCAGGTAAACGATGGGGTCGGGTTCGGGGTTGTCACTGTCGCTTTTGAAGATGGCGACGTGCAGGCGAACGGTACGGCCGTTTTCCGGGTCGGCATGTGTTTCCGGCATCGTCACATATCCGCATTCCACATCAAAACCCACCGGCTCGTCGAACTGGCAGCTTGCCGGGACGAAGGTGAACAATGTATCCGTTGTTGCCGCTTCAGTTGGTTCGGCTTCGGTTGTGGCCGTGGCTTCTGGTTCTGGCGTTTCTGTGGGCACGGCCGTTTCTGTGGGTGCAGCCGTCTCTGTGGGCACGGCCGTTTCTGTGGAAACGGCCGTTGGTTCTTCCGTGGCAGGAACAGGCGTCGCCTCTTCAATGACGGCAACCTCCGTTGGGGTAGGTGTCACGTCTGTGCTGTTACAGGCGCTGAGCACACCCATGAAAATGAGGCTCATTAAAAGCCCCAGAATAAAAATTTTCTTGTTCACAAAATACTCCTTGTATTCGCTCGTAAACAATCCCAGCCAGGTGTGGCAGAGGAATGTAAACGGCAAGTGGTACTAAATGGTACCCAATTCATGACTACCGATCATTGATTACGGATTTTCGTTAGTCAGGTTGCGGATCGTAGACGGTTTGCTGTGCCGTGTCAATCGCCGAAACAAATTCCCAGGTCGCGGGCGGTGAGCATGGTGTCACAATCGAGCGGCACCGTTTTGAGGCGGCTGGTTGCCTGCTCCAGTGGGACATAACGCACTGTAGGCGGATCGAGGGCGACCATGACCCCATCTTGCCCTTCTTCCAGGGCACGCACGGCCGCCGCGCCAAAGCGCAGCGAGAGCAGCCGGTCGAATGTGGTGGGCGTGCCACCGCGCAGCAGATGCCCCAGCACGACGACACGCGCTTGTTTGCCGGTGAGCGTTTCCAGGGCGGCGGCGACTTTTTGCCCGACACCGCCAAGGCGGTCGCCCTGGTAGGTGTAGTCGCCGCCGATGGGTTTGGCACCTTCGGCGACCATGACCATGGTGAAGTAACGGCCGTTTCGCTCACGCTCTTGCACCTTTTCCACAACCTTGTTGATGTCGTATGGGATTTCGGGGATGAGAATGACATCGGCGGTGGAGGAGACGCCGGCATTGAGGGCGATCCAGCCCGCATAGCGCCCCATCACTTCAACAACCATGATGCGGCGGTGAGCGGCGGCGGTGGCGTGCAGGCGATCCATGCATTCGGTGGCAAAGGAAACGGCCGTGTCAAAGCCAAACGTGATCACCGTCTGATCCAGGTCGTTGTCAATCGTTTTGGGGACGCCAACCACGCGCAGCCCGTGTTGGTGCAGCGCATTGGCAATGCCCAGCGACCCATCGCCGCCGATGGCGATGAGGGCATCCACATCTTGTGCGTGGATCAGGTCAACCAACTCGGCACAGCGATTGATTTCTTGTACCTGCCTATCTTCGCCGACCACCGGGAACTTGAGTGGATTGCCGCGATTGGTGGTGCCTAAGATGGTGCCGCCCAGGTGTGTGATGCCGCGTACAGATTGCCGGTCGAGGGGGATGATGCCCCCTTGTGGATACTCATGCGGCAGCAGCAGCCCGTTGTACCCTTCACGAATGCCGATACATTCCCAGCCGCGGTTGAGTGCCGCCAGCACAATGGCGCGAATGACAGCGTTTAATCCTGGCGCGTCGCCGCCGCCTGTATTGATGGCGATTTTCTTGATTGGTTTCATATGTTTCTTACCCGATAGATAGCAGTATGTGGGCGTGGTGTATGGTATGTTGTTTGCTGATGGTGTGTGATTTTAGTATACAATTTCCCCTGCAAAAATAAACCTCCCGGAG
>JACKNE010000002.1 GCA_024235035.1 Gammaproteobacteria bacterium | reverse complement strand
TCGGCTCAGGATTTGCGTGGTGGGTCGCGGGGTGAGGGGAGATTTAGGTGTTGGTGGAGTTCTTCCAGGGTGGCCCAGCCGCTGAAGTAGTGGCAGAGCATTTCCCAAGTCCGTTTGCTGGGCTTGCTGCCGGTCCACAGGCTAATCAGCAGGGATGCGATGACGGCGGCGTACACCTGCAGCGTCACGCCCGATTCGCAGTGACTCAGCAGGTGTCGGCAACCCAGCACGCATTTCAGCCAGCGGAAGAACAGTTCGATTTGCCAGCGATAACGGTACGCAACCGCAATGAGTTCCGCTGGCAAATCGCGGGCATTGGTCGCCAGAATCCAAACCTGGTCTGGTTCGGTGCCCCGGATTTCGACAATCCGCAATGGTTCCTCCAGTAGCCGGTTGTGCTTTTCCGTGCCCAGTCGCCGCACCAGCAAATCGCGAACGACACCCGCCTGAGAATCTGCGTCAGAGAGTGGCTGTTCTGCCTGGACTTCGAAGGTGGTGTTCTCCTGCACCCGGATGAGAAACCGCACGTTCTGTGCATCAAATTCGCGAAACATGGCGTTGTTCGCGTAGCCCCGATCGGCCACATAGAACCCGCCGGGCTGAACCATGTTCCGCAATTGTTCGCGTTCTGCACCGTTGCCATGCGTCACCGCCACTTCGAGCGGTGCCTGCTCGAACACGCCAAACGCCACGTGCATTTTGATGGCTCGATGTTCGGCATCTTGCCAGAGTGCCCAGGCCATGCGGGGCAACGCCTTGAGCAGGCTGCTATCGACTGCCGTTAGTCCCGCCAGTGCGGCCTGTTGGGCGGGAGGCATAGCTGAGGGTGATGTCCGGGCTTGAGCTGCCAGTTGTGCAATAATCGGTTCAAGCACCGCCGGATCAAACACGCGTGCCGCCTCACTGAGCGATCCCAGCGATGTCGGTTTGACGCCACACAGCTTCTGGACTTTTTCGAGCGTGGTGAACTTCTGCAGCCCACGCAAACTGGTGACCGTCGGATTAAAGAAATAGAGCAGCAACAGTGCGATATACTGATCGCAGAACAACTGTCGATTTCCTGCCTTGTCACGCGCCGTCGCCTGTCCACGCAGCCCTGCCAACAGGTCGTCAATCAGTTGGAAATACTTCAGCCCCTGCAATTTCGTGGTCTTCTCGACACCCTTCCGACTCTTCCGTCCCATCGCCTGCCTCCATGAGCTTGAAACCTCAGAAGCAGAAGGTATATCCCATCAATCACCTGGCGCAAAAAACGTGCCGA
>JACKNE010000001.1 GCA_024235035.1 Gammaproteobacteria bacterium | reverse complement strand
GACAAACGCGCCCTTGATCGTATTGAACAACTGGCGGCGTGAGCGATGCGGGCGCATAACAACGGCATCACGCAGGAAACTTTCATCAAAGGTTTTAACAGGTTCATAATAGGCACCGACTTGCAGCCGCCACTTCCCGCCCGTATAGGTCAGATATCCAGCGCAGCTGCCCAGCATGGATTCCAGAACATCGCGCGCGCTGTCATTCAGATCAACAACGCCATTGCAGGTGTAGCGTTTCTCGGTGGCATCCAGCGTGGCAACGGTTTCATCACAGACATTAGCGGCGGCGATGAACGAATTCATATCAATCTCTTCCGCTGAAGCGCCAAGGCCGAAATCCGAGAGTAAATAATCCAGTACGCACAGAGCGGCATTATCCGACCAGGCATAATCATCAAGGCGCGGATCATAGACCTTACGTCCCTTGACGATTGCCGAGATGTTCGGCGTACCGCTAGCATAGGCTTTATCGTCATAGCGCATTTCCGCGTGGATATAAGTCAGACCGCGAAGACGGTGAGCATTCGTCCATTGCCCACCGGAATTATCAACGAGCACTTGATCCGCTGTCTGATCGCTTGCGCCCAGATGCTTATAGATACTGGCATAGACGGTGCCATCGCGTTTGTAAGGCTCGGATGTCGCCGCGCCGCTCCCATCCAGCGGCACTGTTTCATCGTTGAAGAGAATATCCTCAATCTCCTCGACCTCATGCGCGGCCAGCACAATGACCCAGTGCAGCATATCCAGCTTGTTATCGCTGCCGCTGACCGGACGGCTATGCGTAAAGACCAGCGGGCCGGATACGCGCGTTCGGCCATAAACAATACGGTGCGCCGTAATCGGCTGGTTCACCATTTCTGTGCGGCCACGGCTGCCTGTAGAAATTGATGTAACAGATGGCGCAGAATATTTGGCCTGCTTTGGTTTCGGGGCGAAAATAGGCGCGGTAAAGGACACCACCGCCGATCCCACAACCCCGCCGACAATGGCACCTATAATGCCGCCGCCGACAACGCCGCTGACAAAATTGGAGGCCACAGCCCCCAGAACAACTGGAATGACCTGTGGCATTATCCAATCCTCCAGGCGCGAACCGCCTGCAAAGCCGGAAAGCCAATCAAGCCTTTAA